>NZ_BCQW01000015.1 GCF_001552275.1 Amphibacillus sediminis NBRC 103570 | reverse complement strand
ACAACGATATACCTTCTAGGTTTAGTGGCAATAGCGAAGAGGTCACACCTGTTCCCATGCCGAACACAGCAGTTAAGCTCTTCAGCGCCGATGGTAGTTGGGGTTTTACCCCTGCGAGAGTAGGACGTCGCTAAGCCAACCACATTGTTTTGATTAACATCAAGGTGGCTTTGTGAGGAGCGTAAGCTTCAACGAATACCCAATTAACGTGACGAACAGTCATAAAAACTTTAGTAGGTAATCTAACTAAAAGGTTACTTATATTATCGCGGGGTGGAGCAAAGCCAACTTCGTTGATTAACATCAAAGTGGCTTTGTGAGGAGCGTAAGCTTCAACGAATACCCAATTAACGTGACGAACAGTCATGAAAATTTTAGTAGGTAATCTAATTAAAAGGTTACTTATATTATCGCGGGGTGGAGCAGTCTGGTAGCTCGTCGGGCTCATAACCCGAAGGTCGTAGGTTCAAATCCTGCCCCCGCAACCAATAATATTTTCTAACTACGTTGAGTAAATTTCACATTAGAAAATAATCGTGTACTGTAAGTGCAACCAATAATATTTTCTAACTACGTTGAGTAAACTTTACATTAGAAATAAATGTTCCATTTTTTATACATAAAAGGTCCGGTAGTTCAGCTGGTTAGAATGCCTGCCTGTCACGCAGGAGGTCGCGGGTTCGAGTCCCGTCCGGACCGCCACTATATGCTACTAAACTATATTGGCTTTCAACTATGAAAGCAAGATATAGTTTTTTATTTTTTTCATTAAACATAAAATGTTATTTCCTAAACAAAGAAAAAAGACCGAGAAATTCCCCTTCAATCTCAGTCTAGCTTCGTTAATATTCCTTTATCCATCTCACAAAGTTCTTTACATCTTGGGTATAATGAGAGGACATAATAATGGTTATCACTTCCTCCTTTAACGATTTAAACACGTTTCTCATTTTAACTACACAATAATCCCTGCTGTTTGTTTATAATTAGGTAAAAACTTAATATAATAAGACCAATGAAGATAACGACTAAGATAAAATAGCAGTAAACTTAGTAATGCCTTGATTTGGATAGAAAACTCAAGCAAATGTCCATCTGTAAATCAAATAATTTTTATCGAGCTGACAGCTTTTCTTATATCTATTTATTACTATTTAGATATATATTATAGATACTAACAATTCCTCGAAATTATATATTAATTTTTGGAATATTTTACTTTACAATATGTATGTTAAATATAGTTTGACATTTTCTTCGATTTCTTTTTTAAACTTTGCTATGATAGGATTAGTGTGATAGAGGAGCTTAAGTTAATGGAAGAGTTTCAGTTTATAGAATCAATCAGACAATCATTTTATCGAAATCAGCAAATTATTAGAGGTATAGGTGATGACGCTGCTGTCTATCGCCAACCCTATCAGGATATTGTCACTGCAGTTGATACTTTTGTTGAGGGCGTACATTTCTCAAAGAAAACGATGGATCCCTTTCATGTTGGCTATCGTGTATTAGCAGCAAATATTAGTGATATGGCCGCTATGGGAGCTGAGCCGATTTCTTATCTTATCTCAATTGTCGTGCCAACAAGCTGGACTGATCATGAGCTAAAAGAAGTCTATCGAGGCTTGAATACAATTGCTAAAGAATTTAAAATAGATCTTATTGGTGGTGACACAGTTTCAGGTGAACAGTTGGTTTTAACTGTCACCATTAATGGTGCTGTTGAACGCGATAAGGCACGTTATCGAAATGCGATGCAGGCAGAAGATGTCATTTTTGTTACGGGGACGTTAGGGGACTCAGCAGCAGGACTATCCATATTATTAACAGAAAATAAAACCGTCAACGAAACAGATTATTTGATCAAAAGACATCGTATGCCATCGCCTCGTGTAGCTTTTGCATCAGGATTAAGCGAGCTCAACCGAGTTGCTTTAAATGATATTAGTGATGGAATCGCTAGTGAAGCAAATGAACTTGCGCAAGCGTCAAATTTAACTGTTTATCTAGAACAAGACAAGCTTCCAGTATCTAAGCAGTTAAACCAGTTTGATCCCCAGTATAGGTTGAATTATGTGCTGAGCGGTGGAGAAGATTTTGAGCTGATTGGCTCTGTCGCTAAACAAGATTGGGACAAAGTCGTGGATATTGCCGAGCAAACTCAAACCCCTGTAACGAAAGTGGGCACTGTGTTAGATCAACCAAGCAAAAATGGGTATGTCTATCTTTATCATCAAGGCCAATATAAACAGTTAAAACCAAGTGGCTATGTCCACCGAAATTAGGTGATCGAATGAAACAAAAACAATTTGAAACTTATACTGCTGAAGATACACAACGTCTTGGGCAAAAGCTGGCTCTGTTACTTCGCCCCAATGACGTTATTACTTTATCTGGTGATCTTGGTGCTGGCAAGACAACCTTTACTAAAGGAATTGGTACGGGACTTGGTGTAATGCGAATGATTAACAGTCCAACATTTACGATAGTTAAAACCTATCATGGCGAATTACCGCTCTACCATATCGATGCCTATCGCTTAGAAGACAGTGAAGAAGATATCGGTTTTGATGAGTATTTTAATGGTGATGGTATTTCTGTTGTAGAATGGCCGCAATTTATAGAATCCTTTTTACCTGATGAACGTCTTGATTTTATCTTTGAGCGTAAAGCTGGTGATAAGCGTCTTATTCTTTGTGAGCCTAAAGGGGAGTTTTTTGAGTATGTGTGCGAGGAGTTAGCGCGATGACGATTTTAGCAATAGATACATCGAATGATGCGATGGCAATAGCTTTATCCAAAGATGAACAGGTAATCGCAGAATATATTTCTATAAATAAAAATAAACATTCCACTCGTTTGATGCCAGCCATTAATCAATTGATGCAGGATGCAAATATAGCACCGAATCATTTAACCAAGATTGCGGTAGCTAAGGGACCAGGTTCATATACAGGAGTCAGAGTTGGATTAGCTACAGCTAAAACGATGGGTTGGTCGCTTAATATTCCTGTTGTTGGGGTTTCAAGTTTACAAGTACTAGCGTTACAAGCTAAACCAGTTACAGGCCTTATCTGTCCTTTTTTTGATGCAAGAAGAGACATGGTCTTTACAGGTTTATATGACAGTAAGCTTGATTTAGTACAGGAAGAGCGAAATGTTTCAATGGATGAATGGTTGGATCAACTCAGTCAGTTAAAAGAAAAGATTGTTTTTATTAGTCCCAATATGGCCAATTATCAAGAACGGATTGTAAATAAGTTAGGAGAGTATGCTGAGTTTATGCCAGAGGGCTTTAATCAACCCCGCCCTGGTTTGCTGGCACTATTTGCAAGAGACAAAAAAAGTAATCAGGTTCACCAATTACAACCCAATTATTTACGTCTCGTTGAGGCAGAGGCAAAATGGCTCGCTAACCAAGAGGAGCAAGCTCATGAGTGATATCTCGATTCGAGCCATGACCTTAGAGGACTTAGAATATGTTGTCGTTATTGAATCGAAGTCATTTACTTCACCATGGTCAAAGGCATTATATCAAAAAGAACTTGTTCAGAACCATTTTGCTCATTATTATGTTATTGAAGTGGATCAAGAAATTATTGGATTTTGTGGTGTTTGGCTCGTTTTAGATGAAGCACAGGTCACTAACATTGCAATTGATCCGAGTCAACGTGGGAAAGGCTATGGGACGATCCTATTTCAGTATATGCTTAATCAGGTTATACGAAAAGGTGCAACTAACCTTTCCTTAGAGGTGAGAAAAAGTAATAAAACAGCGCAAGCGATGTATAAAAAGTTTGGTTTAGAATGTGCGGGAATTCGTAAACATTATTATACCGATAATAATGAAGATGCTATTGTAATGTGGGTGAGACTATGAAAAAAGATAACGAGACGATGATATTGGCTATTGAAACAAGCTGTGATGAGACAGCTGTTGCTATACTTAGGGATGGCGTCAAGTTAGAGGCTAATGTTGTGGCATCACAGATTGAAAGTCACCAACGTTTTGGGGGAGTTGTACCAGAACTGGCCTCTCGTCACCACGTTGAGCAAATGACGATCGTTTTAGAAGAAGCCTTCCGACAGGCGGATATGACCATGGACGAAATTGATGTTGTCGCTGTTACTGAAGGTCCGGGGCTTGTGGGAGCTTTGTTAGTAGGGATTAGTACGGCTAAGGCTTTGGCCTTTGCTCATCAAAAGCGATTAGTTGGTGTCCATCATATCGCGGGTCATATTTATGCCAATCGGCTTCAAGAGGAGTTTCAATTCCCTATTATCGCATTAGTCGTATCAGGCGGTCATACCGAACTTATTTTAATGAAAGAACATGGCCTGTTTGAAGTCCTCGGTGAGACACGGGATGATGCCGCTGGAGAGGCTTATGATAAAGTGGCGCGGACGATGGGGTTACCATATCCAGGAGGACCAGAGGTCGATCGATTGGCTCAACTTGGTCAGGATACATTAGCTTTTCCTCGTGCTTGGCTAGAGGAGGATTCGTTTGATTTTAGCTTTAGTGGCTTGAAATCAGCGGTCATTAATACGTTACATAATGCTAAGCAGAAAGGTATTGAGTTGAAACAAGAGGATATTGCCGCAAGCTTTCAAGCTAGTATTGTTGATGTATTAGTAGAAAAAACATTTCGAGCAGCGCAACAGTATAAAGCCAAGCAAGTTTTATTAGCTGGTGGTGTAGCTGCAAACAGAGGCTTAAGAACAGCGATCACGACCAAATTTGCTGATCAGAATATAGTATTATCGATTCCGCCTTTATGGCTCTGTACAGATAACGCTGCAATGATCGGTGCTGCGGCTATGATTGCCTATCAAAAAGGAAATCAGGCTGATTGGACGTTAAACGCGAACCCGGGACTTGATTTGGAGATGTACGGAAAGCGATAGGTTATCCACACGTTTGTGGGTAACTTTTTCATTTGTTGTTATAAAAAGCTTTAAGTTGTGCACAAAAATTGTGGATAAACATGATTGTTCTTGTGGATAATGTGTATAAGTCAGTTGATAACTACCAATATAGGTTTTTTTATGTGTATAACTTTAATGGATTGTGAAAGCAGTGTTAATGACAACATGAAGACATAGAATGAATTTTAAATTAAAAATGGTGTAGTAAAACGATCCCGTTAATAGCTACACCATTTTTGAATGTGATTTGTTATTAAAACAGTTATTCTTGCAGGCTTTCCCATTCTTCCATCAGTTTATCGATCTGAGCGACTAAGCGTTGATTATCCTCTGTTAACTCAAGTGCTTTTTCATGGTCTTGAAAAATTTCAGGCAGGCAAAGTAAAGCCTCATTCTCAGCTATTTTAGCCTCTAGCTGTTCGATATCCTGTTCAATTTCTTCAATCCGTCGTAGCCTTTTACGCTCTTGTTGCTTTTTTTGCTTATCCTCTTGAAAGCTATTTCTACTAACCGCTTGATTCTTAACAGCCTGTTCCTGTTCTTTCAGTGCCTCAAGCTCTGCCATCTCTTGCTTCTTCTCAAGATAGTAATCGTAATCTCCCAAATAGACCGTAACCCCATTACGATGTTGTTCAATCACTTGGCTCGCCATTTCATTAATAAAATAGCGGTCATGAGAAACGAAAATAATCGTACCTGGATAATGAATAAGTGCGGCTTCTAATATTTCTTTACTGTCTAAGTCAAGGTGGTTAGTCGGCTCATCAAGAATGAGCAGATTAGCCTTAAGCATCATAAGCTTTGCTAAGGCAAGTCGAGCTTTTTCACCACCACTTAGAGCCGACACAGGCTTTAACACATCATCTCCACTGAATAGGAAATTTCCTAATCGTGTCCGAATATCCTTTTCATTTACTTGAGGGTAGTCGTCCCAAAGTGTCATTAAAACAGATTTAGATGGATCAAGCTGTGCCTGCTCTTGATCATAGTAACCTATTTCAACATTGGTGCCAAAAACTAATTCTCCTGCGGTTGCTTGATATTGACCAATCAGTGTTTTCAGTAATGTTGTTTTACCGACACCATTAGGTCCAACTAATGCGATACGGTCACCACGTGTAACATTAAAGCTTAACCCTTTAAAGACAGGTTCAGTTTCCCCAGGATAATGATAAGTAAGTTCGTTCACTTTAAGAACGTCGTTCCCACTTCGACGATTTATATCAAAAGAAAACGATGCTGAAGCTTCGTCTCCTTTTGGTCGTTCAAGACGCTCAATCTTTTCCAATTGCTTACGTCGACTTTGGGCACGCTTAGTCGTTGATGCACGAGCAAGATTACGTTGAACAAAATCTTCAAGCTTTTTAATTTCGTCTTGTTGTTTCTCAAATGCTTTGAGTTCGCGTTCATATTCAAGTGCTTTTTGCTCAAGATATTTCGAATAGTTACCTTGATATTTCTTTGACTGTCGACGTGATATTTCGTAAACCGTATTAACCGTTCGATCTAAAAAGTAGCGATCATGTGAGACTATGACAACGGCCCCTTGATAATTATTAAGAAACTGTTCGAGCCAGGTTAAGGTTTCAATATCTAAATGGTTAGTCGGCTCGTCTAGGATTAATAGATCGGGCTTAGCTAAAAGAAGCTTGGCTAAGGCTAACCTTGTTTTTTGCCCGCCACTTAATTCATTAATCGAAGTTTCTAAATCAAAATTAGCAAAATTTAGACCATGTAAGACGCTTCGAATATCAGATTCATATTGGTAGCCACCATTTGCTTTAAAAGCTATTTGTCGTTGATCATATTGATTTAGGAGCTGTTGATAACGTGTCTTATCAGCCACTAAATCAGGATCTCCCATTTGTATTTCAAGCTGACGCAAGGATTGCTCCTCTTTAATTAAATCATCAAAAACCTTAAGCATTTCCTTCCAGATGGTTTCATCTGTCTCCAAGCCAGTATGTTGGTCTAAATATCCTAGTGATGTTTCCTTTGGTCGGTGAATCTCACCCTCATCATAAGATAACTGACCAGCCATTATTTTTAATAGGGTAGATTTACCTGCCCCGTTACGTCCAACAACAGCAATCCGATCATTTTGTTTGATCTCAAGCTTGATATTTTCTAATATTGTGTCTGCTCCGAAACGTTTAATTAATTGATTTATTTGCATGACTATCATTTCGTTTCACCTCATCTGTACCAGTGTATCGCATTATTTATCAGACTAGCAAGCAAATCAGTATAGGTTTGTGGTAAAATTGTTTATACTAGATAGTGTCTTTAAATGATAGAAAGCGTTTTATCCTCTAAACGATATAACCAAACATAATTTAACAAACTTTAGATAAAGGTCTTTTATCAAGAAAAAGAAGAGGAGAATGAGTATGGCAGGACAAAGTAAAATACCACAAGCAACGGCAAAGCGTTTACCTTTATACTATCGCTTTTTGAATAACTTACACCTAAAAGGCAAAACGCGTGTATCTTCAAAAGAATTGAGCGATGCGGTAAAGGTCGATTCAGCAACCATTCGAAGAGATTTTTCTTATTTTGGTGCGTTAGGTAAAAAAGGCTATGGCTATAATGTTGAATACTTGCTCGGCTTTTTCCGAAAAACACTTGATCAAGATGAGACGACAAGTGTAGCATTGATTGGTGTGGGTAACTTAGGAACAGCATTTTTACACTATAACTTTACTAAGAATAATAATACGAAAATTGAGATGGCGTTTGATGCTGATCCGAACAAAATTGGGGATGAGATTGGCGGGGTACCGGTTTACCATATTGATGAGTTAGAAGAGCGTTTGAACGATGTACAAGCGGCTATTTTAACTGTACCAGGATCAGTTGCCCAATCAATTACGGAACGACTCGTAGACTCGGGCATTACCGGAATTTTAAATTTTACACCAGCACGTATTTCTGTGCCTGATCAAATTAGAGTACATCATATTGATTTGTCGGTCGAACTACAATCACTCGTTTATTTCATGAAGCATTATCCATTAGAGGATTAAGTTTAACTTCATTCAACATAGGCATTGATCTTACCACTTTAGAAGTTGTCCACAATTGAATAAAGTTAAATCCTCCTGCTGATGTTACAGATTTTCAGCGGAATCTTATCGAGAACTCGATAAGAATGGGGCTAGCAAGGCGCATTTGATTGGCGCAAGTTCAAATTTTTTAAATGGAGTTGAGCTTATGACTCCTAATAGAAAATATCTATCCCTCTCAAATAGATTAAATATTTGTGAATAATAACTTAGAAAGAACAAAAAACAGGCTAACAGATGGATCATAACAAGTGATCATGGATCTGATGCCTGTTTTCTTTTGGATATCAATTAAATACTATATTTAGCAAGAGAAGATTAAGACGCAGCTAGGTGGAAGTACTATTTTTTATTTTTGCTATGACGCTTAATCCGAAAGTGTAGGTTGATCAGTCGAATGGTAATACCATAGTCCAATGTCGCAACAGCTGTTAATAGTAATGTTAGCGGATTGAGGACAGTATCTTCAACCGAATCAATCGCAAAATATAGGAATAATGATCCGATGATAAAGTACAATCCTGCATTTAAAAGTGGTGAAATACGCATAAGATGTTAGCCTCCAATTAAAATCATTTGAACATATGTGGTCGTCTGCTCTAATTGTGGGAGTATGACTAATTGAGCGATGACTACAAAAGTATTCATTAACATATGTGCGATGATTGGGACAATAATCCGCTTTGTTTCGACATAAATAAAGGCAAAAACAAAGCTCATCATGAAATATACAAGGAGATGGGTGAAGTCATTATGAATGACCGCAAAAATAAGCCCAGAAATCACCCCAGCAACTAAAAAGTTAGTACGCTTATAAAGCTCTCCAAAAATAATTTTCCTAAAAATAATTTCTTCAAGAATAGGTCCGATAATGGCAATAACAACAATGAAAATTGGGAAAACACGGGCAACTCCCATTAAATTTTCTGTATTTTGTGATTGCTCATCAATATTAAATAGAAGCATTTGAATTAAGTTAACGATCATTTGACCGAACATGACCATGAAAAATCCAAGAATAGACCAAATGATGGTCATGGTTAGACTGGCACGGTTTGGATCTCGTGGCAATTGCTTTTCTGGTTTAAGCAGGAGTAGGGTTATAATTAATGCTAAAACAAAACTCGCTACCTGCCATCCTAATACAAAATTCATATATTGAGATTCGGTAATGTTCTGTGTCTGTAACCAACTTGCAATAGGAATACCAGAAAGCTGAGCAACAATATAAGTTAAAATAATACCGATATAGCGCATTGGCATTATGAAAGCCCCCTTTTACATTGAATAAAACACCAATAATCGTATTTTACCATAAAGATGCCAGAGAATTAAATAGCTTATCCAGTCCCATCTCTATTAAGAAAAAGGTGAATGAGGTCAAAATAGCTCTTTGTGAAACGGCTTTGCGAGCTGCTGAGTTTATTGACAGCATTAGATTGGATAACATTTATTTTAAACGATTACGCGTTTCCTATCTACCTAAGCTGCATATTAGATCGAGGATAGCGTCGAGAAAGCCGTCTGACCGTTTACGTGATATTCCTTTTAGGGCTCCCTTTTATTTTTACTAACTTTGATAAAATTATTTTAGCTAGTGTGAATGGATTAAAATATATTAAGTCCAATTAAACGTTTATCGCTAAAGATCATCGCATTAAACGTATTTATTATCAATTATTAAATTATCAAAAAAAATTACGCACAATACTTGCAAAACCAAATCGAATTCATTATTATAATAATTGTGTTAGCACTCTAGATTGGTGAGTGCTAAAAATCCAAATAACTATTTTTAATAATACATGGAGGAGGGTTTTTTTAATGCTAAAGCCATTAGGTGATCGTGTCATTATTGAACTCGTTGAAGAAGAAGAAAAAACTGCAAGCGGAATCGTACTTCCGGATTCTGCAAAAGAAAAGCCACAACAAGGAAAGGTTATCGCAGTCGGTTCTGGACGTGTTGCTGACAACGGAACAAAAATCACTCCAGAGGTTCAAGAAGGAAATACAGTTGTGTTCGCTAAATATGCGGGAACTGAATTGAAATACCAAGGTAAAGAATACTTAATTCTTCGTGAAGATGATATTTTAGCGGTTTTAGACTAAGCGAGGAATAGCTTTAAAGAACAATACTTAGATTACAAGGAGGCATTTTTTCATGGCTAAGGAAATTAAATTTAGTGAAGATGCACGTCGCGCAATGCTTCGTGGTGTGGATACCCTTGCAAATGCAGTTAAAGTAACGTTAGGACCAAAAGGACGTAACGTCGTTCTAGACAAAAAATTCGGTTCACCACTAATTACAAATGATGGTGTTACCATTGCTAAAGAGATTGAGCTTGAGGACAAGTTTGAAAACATGGGGGCACAGTTAGTATCAGAAGTTGCCTCTCAAACAAACGATGTAGCAGGTGACGGTACAACTACTGCTACAGTTCTTGCGCAAGCTATGATTCAAGAAGGTCTTAAAAACGTAGCGTCTGGTGCAAACCCAGTTGGTGTTCGTCGTGGTATTGAAAAAGCTGTAGACGTAGCGGTTAAAGAATTAGCACAAATTTCTAAACCAATCGAAGGTAAAGATTCAATCGCTCAGGTTGCAGCAATCTCAGCAGCTGACGAAGAGGTTGGTCAATTAATTGCTGAAGCGATGGAACGTGTTGGTAACGATGGCGTTATCACAATTGAAGAATCAAAAGGTTTCAGCACTGAGCTAGAAGTGGTTGAAGGTATGCAATTTGATCGTGGTTATGCTTCACCATATATGGTGACTGACCAAGATAAAATGGAAGCCGTACTTGATGATCCATATATTTTTGTAACAGATAAGAAAATTAATAATATTCAGGAAGTATTACCGGTTCTTGAGCAAGTGGTTCAACAAGGTAAACCATTACTTCTTATTGCTGAGGATGTTGAAGGTGAAGCTCTCGCAACATTAGTGGTGAATAAGCTTCGTGGCACATTTAATGCAGTGGCAGTTAAAGCACCAGGATTTGGTGATCGTCGTAAAGCTATGCTTGAAGATATTGCAACATTAACAGGTGCAGAAGTGATTACTGAGGATTTAGGATTAGATCTTAAGAGTACAACAATTGAGCAACTAGGTCGCGCATCTAAAGTTGTAGTTACTAAAGAAAACACAACAATCGTTGAAGGTGCAGGTAGCCCAGATGCAATTTCTGGTCGTGTGCAACAAATTCGTGCTCAAATCGAAGAAACAACATCTGATTTTGATAAAGAAAAATTACAAGAGCGCTTAGCTAAATTAGCTGGTGGTGTAGCAGTCGTTAAGGTTGGTGCAGCTACTGAAACAGAATTAAAAGAACGTAAACTCCGCATTGAGGATGCCCTTAACTCTACTCGTGCAGCAGTAGAAGAAGGAATTGTCTCTGGTGGTGGAACAGCGTTAATGAACGTTTACAAGCAAGTTGGCGAGCTTAATCTAGAAGGTGACGAAGCTACAGGTGCAAGCATTGTACTTCGTGCATTAGAAGAACCAGTACGTCAAATTGCAGTAAACGCCGGTCTTGAAGGCTCCGTTATTGTTGAGCGTCTAAAAGGTGAAAAAGTAGGGATGGGTTACAACGCTGCAACTGGTGAATGGGTCAATATGATTGATGCAGGTATTGTTGACCCAACTAAAGTTACTCGTTCAGCACTTCAGAATGCAGCATCTGTAGCAGCAATGTTCTTAACTACTGAAGCTGTAGTGGCTGACATTCCAGAAGAAAATGGTGGCGGTGCACCAGACATGAGTGGAATGGGTGGCGGAATGCCAGGCATGATGTAATTCAGCCGAACAGAGCATAGATAGTTTTTGTAGAGGACTACTTCCTAAGTTAAAGGGAGTAGTCCTTTTTTTGCTTTTTAACATTTGCATATAGGGATCTTATCGAGTCCCCATATTCAAAAATATAAAGTATATTAGATGGATTTATTAAATATTGTAATGGTAATGATGGCTTGAATAATGAAGATATCGAAAGCAATCACGTAAACCATCATTATATAAACGGTTAAAAAAGGGTTTTCGTTTAGCTTTATCGAATTAAATTTAAGAAGTATTATTTTTTTATTGGGGGACAAATATGACAAAATCAATCGTTAATCTAAGTGAGTATAATCCAAATTGGGAAAAACAATTTGAGTATGAAAAAAATAGAATTATTGATGTTTTAGGTGATAAGGTTGTTGGAATTGAACATATTGGAAGTACCTCGATAAAGGGATTAACAGCTAAACCAATCATTGACATTATTGTAGGTGTACAAAACTTAGATAAAGTAACTAACTTCGTGAGTCCTTTAAGTGAAATAGAATATGAATATGTTCCTAAACCAGAGCTTAAAGATAGAAGGTTTTTTAGGAAGGGGTTATGGGGGCAAGGCACTAGTCATCTTCATATCTGTGAGTTTAATAGCAGCGAATGGATTGAAAAATTAGTATTTCGTGATTATCTTAGGTTACACCCCCAAGTAGCGGAAGAGTATGCTTCATTAAAAAAGAAACTTGCCTCTATATATCAGTTTGATAGAATGACTTATACAATGAAAAAAGAACCGTTTATAAAAACAGTTATAGAAAGAGCTAAGAGGGAAAAGTATAGTGAATAACATTGCTTATGTAAGCTATAGGTACTTTTAGCACAGGATATAAAGTGAAACTTCGTTCAGTGGGGGTTTCGACGCATAGGATCTGCTCGCAGACGTTGCGAATGACGTCGCGAACTAAGTCAGTTCTCTCCCCCCACTGAAAGTGAGTTGAACCAATTGGGCCGTTACTGGCAGTTTGATCTCGCACTTAGACATTTCCCTTATTTCTTGAAATGGGAGTCTTACAAAAGCCCTTCGATGGGGCGAGTAATCGCGCAGCCCCAGCCAGTTACACTGAGATAAATATAATAGAATACTTACATAAAGGTGTTAGTTTACTTTTCTTAATTATTTGATTTTGATCCAAACTAATGCTATTTTTTTTAGTGTATCTTGCTAGATGAGATAAAGAAAGGAAGCATGTTTATGATACAAAAAACTTATTTTATAAAAAGAAAGATAATGCTAGTTTTAGCTATCGCATTTGCCGTTTTGACTATTTATACTGTAAATTATCAATTGAATCCGAACAATCACGTTATCGGTGAGAACACGACAATGATCTGGTCTCTTCTTACTATATTATACTGATAACGCTCTATGTCGTTGCTCGAGCTCTCGATCCTAGACCAGCAGTCATTCTAACTGAAACTAGTATTATAGCCTTAAATATGTTCTTTAAAACAGTTGAAATTCCATATAATGAAATAGAGCAATTAAACCGTACTAAATATGTAACCCATCATGTAGGAAGTGCTATTCTTAATACTACTTCTACTACGTTAAAAATCAAAGGGAAAAATAGTGCAGTAACGATTAATTTTACATTAATGGCGAATAATCAACAGTTTATTAAAGACTTGCTACATAATCTACAGCAGGCAGCATGAAGGATAACAGAGTAGAGTACAATGCATGTCTAGGCGGTCTGAAAATCAAGGCGCGAGTGCGAATACGCCAAGGCGCATTGGCGATAGTTCTCTGAGAAAGACAACCGTATTCAATTGCAATACTGAATAACGGTGTCTAATAAGCAAGGATTAGGCTTAGCAACGCATTGGTATTAGCTAAAATATCTGTCATTCTTGACCCCTGCCAATTATTCATATCGAATCACGCTACTAAAGTCGTCTCACAATTTGGCATAAAGACGATCTTTAAGTGGTTTAGGTCTTTCTAAATAGATGATACAGACAATAGAGCTGATTAACATCATCCCACTGAATAGATAGAGTTGACCAAACCATTGTGTCATTAGTCCTGACATGCTTGATCCGGTTACTACACCTAGAGAGAAAGCGGCATAAAAAATCCCATAGGCCCTCCCACGCTCCTCTTTATTGGTGATGAATGTAACGAATTGATTCATCGATGGAAAAACCAAGGCAAATCCTATACCGTATATAATCATAGCTAGTATAGCTAAATAAATGCTAGTCATCATATTTAAAAACCATAACGAAATAAGAATCAAAGCTAAGCCGATGTTTATCAATTTTATTGATGATTGTTTCGCATAGATCTTATTCAAAGGTGTTAAAAAAATAATAAAAGCGACAGATGCGAACAAGCTTAGTAATGCACCTGTGGTACTTGTCGTGTAACCCAGTGTTTTTACTTGGATCGGTAATGCAAAAGAAAGTGTACCGTTACTCACCATTAAAGCAAAAGCAGCAACTGTAGCTTGAATTAATGAATGATTGGTTAATAATTTAGCCAGATCCTTAAGCTTCACTTGCTCTTGAATGCTTTTGGAATTAGTTTCCTTAATCGCGTATATCGATATCAAGGCTGTTAAAACAAACAAACCTGCTACAAGGTAAAATACAGCCTCTATTTGGGCACGGGCTGCCATCATACCACCGAACGCTGGCCCAATAATAGCTGATAAACCTATTGTGGCACCTGTGAATGCCATTGTTCTTCCATCTTTTCTTAATCGGGTGTAGTCCCCAATCAGTGTAAAAGTGGCTGGAACTAGGATTCCACCAGCCAAACCGTGCAACCCACGTATCATCAGTAATTGAAGTGCGTTTTGAACAATCGGATATCCTGGTAAGATAAGACTGACTGAGCTTAGTCCCATTACTAATAGTGGCTTGCGACCGAAGTAATCAATCCAGTACCCAGCAATTATATTACCAGATATATTTGTAAGCGAATAGATGGCTACGATAAAACCTGACATCCATTCACTAGCTCCTAACTCAATTGCATATCGTGTGATAATGGGTAGTTGAATAAAAGTATCTAAAAAAGCGACAGTCATGACCATATACAAAAATTTCATATTTGCTAATTCCTCCTGATAGGTAACCTATAATTATACTTATCCTAAGCTAACGATGTTAAACATATACCAATAAATTGTTATTTTTTGTTTTAGCAGGTAGGCTTAGGGGAATGACTGAAATAAATGAACATTGATCCTAACAAACTAAGGAGGAAGAGTTCATGGCAGAATTAAAATCAATGCCAAAGGAAGAAGGATTAGAAAAGGGTCTGAGTATGTTAAGAGAAGGCTATCAGTATATCTCAAATCGTAGCCAAAGCTTTCAGTCAAAGGTTTTTGAAACACGCTTGCTTGGGGAAAAAGCTATTTGTATGGTGGGGGAAGAAGCAGCTAAATTGTTTTATGATAACGATAAATTTATTAGAAAAGGCGCGGCATCCAAGCGTGTCCAGAAAACACTGCTTGGACAAGGTGGCGTCCAATCTTTAGATGGACAAGAACATCGTCATCGAAAAGCAATGTTCATGCAATTAATGAACCCAGATAGTCTTCACAAAATGCGAACCTTAATTAAACAAGAATGGGAGACAGCTATTCAGAATTGGGAGCGTCAAGAAAAGATTGTCCTATATGACCAAACGAAACCATTGCTTATGCGTGCAGTTTGTAAGTGGGCAGGTGTCCCGCTCCAAGAAGACGAAGTAATAAAAAGAGCGGATGACATGGCCGCCATGTTTGAAACCCCTGTTACAATAGGTTTAGAACAACATAAAGGACGAAAAGCACGTAGAGACTCAGAAAAATGGATCAAGGATTTGGTTGCACAAGTACGACAGAATGAAATAGCCGTAGATCAAAATAGTGCCCTTTATCAATTTTCATGGCATAAAGACTTAGAAAATCAGCTATTAGATCCGGATATTGTTGCAGTTGAAGTCTTAAATATACTAAGGCCTACGATTGCTGTTACGATCTATATCAATTTCATTGCATTAAGTCTTTATCAGCATCCGGAAGAAAAAGAAAAGCTCACTACCAACGATGAGAAAGCCTTAGATATGTTTGTTCAAGAAGTTCGCCGTTTTTACCCATTTTTCCCTTTTAACGGTGCACGTGTTAAAAAAGATTTTATTTGGAATGGCTATAAATTTGAGCAAGGCACTTTAACCCTATTAGACTTTTATGGTACGAATCATGACCCGCATATATGGGAAAATCCTGATTTATTCAAACCAGAACGGTTTGCGAATTGGGAGGGTAATCCTTTTACACTGATTCCCCAGGGAGGTGGCGATCATCATACTGGTCACCGCTGTGCAGGTGAATGGATCACCACAGATATTATGAAAATTAGCCTAGATTACCTAGCTAATAAACTAACCTATCATGTTCCAAAGCAAGACCTCAGCTACAGCTTAGTTGAGATTCCAAGTATCCCAAAAAGTCGTTTTATCATGGAAAATATTAAGAGAAGATAACGTCCGTTAAATCCACTATCTTATGAGCAGGTAGGGGATTTTGCTTATGTGGCAGCCATGATCGGTAAAAGGACAAAAAAGAAAGAGTCATTCATCAAGAATGACCCCTTTATCAATAAAATATCTTAATTGATAAGCGCGGATCGCTGTTTCACCTAAGGTTTCAAGTAAATTGTGATTCGCATAAGCTCCAACTACAGCACCGAATCCAGGGAGCATTTGAAGTAACTTAGCCAAATCAAGGTAATCTCGATACTCTAGTTGAAATGCCTTCCAGTCCATCTCTCGAAGAATTTCTTTGTTTTCAGACCAATTTCTAATTATATTATAGGTTTCCTTTCGCTTCTTCTCACCAGAAAAAGCAAGCTGAAAAACATGAAGAATAAACATTCTTTCCTCATATTTGTCAGTATTGTACCCGTATACAGAGGCTACCTCAAATAAAAACTTAATCTTGATTGAAAGCAGCAATGGAAAATCTGTCATCGCTAAAAGTATACCGCCAGCGCCTGTTCCTGCTCCTTCTACCACAGCAGCCTTTTGAAACGTCTTAAATTTTTCGTTAAATAACTGATCCTTCTCATATAGAGTTAGTCCGGTTGATTGATCTTTTTTTGTTGTCAAATTTGACCCTACTAATGTTACTTTTACCATATTGCTAATGCTGTCCGTAATCAATTGTTGGACCTTTTCAGGCATCAGGTTATTTAACTTGGTTTGCACCTTTTTAGACATTTGCCCGAATAAGCTAGTGGGCTTGAGGAGCTGTATACGCCATTTTTCAATTTCAGACCAAACAATTTGCTCGTATTCTGTCATTTTTACCACCCTGGGGAATTTACTTTTAAAAGTTAGCTAAGGCTTAATGTAACGAATCCGTTTCATTTTATCGCAGTGTAACTGGCTGAGGCTGCGATTACTCACCCATCGAAGGGCTTTTGTAAGACTCCCCCTTCAAGAAATAAGGGAAGAGGTCGTGTCGCAACGTCTGCACAAGCACATCCTATGCGTCGCCCTCCCACATAACGAAGTATTCACTTTATTATAACAGAAAAAATTAAATCACAGTTTAGACTGAAATTGATATATATATCAGCTTATTGACAATCTTCCCGAAGACCAAAATCTCGCATATAAACTCATGAACCGTTAGGGTTATACAGACAAATATTACACAAAGTTCATCCAAGGGACAAATCAAAGCTATGGTAAACTCGGCGGGAGTTGACTCTCTTGTACGATGGAACAAGAGAGGATAAAGATGATCGCTTTAAACTACTTCTTAGCAAAATCATATAGGGATATCGTTTTGGGGCGTTTAGTCAAGGGATAGCTTGATAAATTCTAACTTAAAAGATCAGTAGGACTAAAAAAGTCAAGAATAGCAATGTTGACAAGCTCGTCAAGTACTTTATGGCAATTGGGGTAATGTTCAAGGTCTTCTCATTATTGCCATGAATAAAAATTTGATCAATGACGTGGAAAGTTAGTTAGACTCCTTATATATGTTGGATTTAATAAGAAATAACCAGGTGTGATTCTCAAACAGCTAACATAAAGTTAGTTCTCTTTGACGTAAGACTTCATTGAAGCTATCAATAAGCTGGTCAAATATTTCATCCCATGATTGTGTTTCAGCAAACTGACGGGCAGCGATTGAAAAAGAAGCATGTAATAGACGATTTTCTAATAAGCTGGTCGTTCGTTCAACAAATTGATCGATATTCCTCGGTTCACAGAGGAAGCCAGTTATACCATCTAGCACGAGATGTTGTACGCCACCTGCATTTGCACCAATTACGGGTAGTCCAGATGCCAAAGCCTCTAGAATTACATTTCCAAAAGTTTCAGTCGGGGATGGAAATAAAAACAAGTCACTTGAAGCATAAATCTGGGCTAATTCTTCCCCTTTGATAAATCCAGTCCATGTTATCTGTTCATTATGGGCTTCAGATAAGCTGCGATACAGTGGACCGTCTCCAACAATAACTAAATGGGTGTCTTTTTTTAGTGTTTCTGGTAGCGAATAAAATGTTTCTAGAACAATATCTATGTCTTTTTCAGGCGCGACTCGCCCAACATAAAGTAAAATGTTATTTTCTTTAATTTGATAATTTCTTTTGAAAAAATCTTCTGATCTTTTTAATGGGCAATAGAAATCATGATTAACGCCTCTGCCCCACACTTCAATATCTTGATGAAACTGTTTTAAAAGTAGCTTTTCTTTCGTACTTTGCGATGGTACATATATCTTTTCAAAGGAGCGATGAAACCAATTCACATACTTCCATGCCCATTTTTTCAGGGCTGCTAAGTGATAATAATCAAGATAGTCATCGAAGTGGGTATGGTATGAGGCGACCATAGGTATTTGATGCTTTTTACCATACTTCAGTCCGGCTAATCCAAGGCTAAACGGGGTAGCGACATGAATTAATGTTGGTTTAAAATCGTCCAGTACATGATTAATGTACGATGGATTCGGAAGAGCAAGCCGACAGTTACTATACAATAAAAAGGGGATGCTAGTTGATTGTTTTATTTTTTCTGTAGTGGTAGCTGGCCATTTTGTAGAAGGAACAAATAAACGGTATGCTATTCCCTGCTTTTCTAGATGAGTTACATATCGCTCTAATGTTAGGGCAACGCCATTAATCTCAGGTGCGTAGGTATCTGTAAAGATTGCAATACGCATTTGTACACTCCTCTTTGATGTTTTTTCTGGCTATTATTAACATAACAAAAGAATTTAGTGTGAGTATTAAGTTTTGATTAAGATATTGATAATTTTTAGCAATGTGCAAATCAATTCTTTTTTAAGTGAGAAAGATTTGATCAAGTATCGACTTAGCGTTATTTTTTTGATATAATAAGAACAAATGTTCGTGTCAAATTTGAGGTTAGGGGGAAATGATATGGAGCGATATTTGATTGAAGCGATGGAAGGTCAGGCTAAGATTATGATTTTTTATCTAGATGGTAAAAATAGAATAACACAGCGAATTATTCGTGTGATCAAGTTAACTGATCATTATCTGCTGGCGTATTGTTATTACCGTAAGCAAATACGTGCTTTCAAATTTGATCATATCCTCTCATATGGGCCAGCAAAAAGGTACCAAGCCAAAAAAGCCATTTGAATCAATCACAACGATAGTAAAAATCAGCTAAATAACTTCTATCGCTGCTAAAAATTCAGGGCTTTTTTCGCTATGGTTTGGATTAATGGAGTAAAGTACAACTCTTTTAATAAGGTTTTGATTTAGCGGTTAGATGATCGAGTCGTTCATCTGTAAGATCAGACTAAGTTAAAATTTATTCGATAGGTACAACCTAACGGTGGCTGGTCGTTCACACAAAGAATATGAATTATATCTTAATATAAACTAAGGTAATTCATGTAACAATTTTAGAAGCAAGTAGTAACTAGACTAAACCACCCATATTTTTTGACATAAATCTATTAAGTTGTTATATTGTAATTTATAACTCACTAGGGGTGTTTTTTAAAACTGAGATGAGCTTTGTGCTCAAACCCTTTGAACCTGAACTAGTTGATACTAGCGTAGGAAAGTGCCTTTTTTGATACATATATATAAGGAACAATGGTTTCTTATATTACTTTGTGTATATAACGCAACTTTCCTATTAAATTAAGATGGTTGTGTTTTTTTTTATATAAAAATAATATAGATGGAGGAGTTGTCATTATGACGAGAACAGTATTAGTTACAGGAAGTAGTAGAGGTTTAGGAGCAACGATTGCAAGAACATTAGCAGAACAGGGGTATCAAGTTGTTATTAATTATTATCAAAGTAAGGAGAAAGCAGAGCAGCTAGTTGCTGAAATTGGTGAAGAGAATGCGAGTGCAATTCAGGCTGATGTCACAAACCGACAAGAAGTCGATAAAATGATAAAAAAGGCCATAGACCATTTTGGCCAACTAGATGTTGTAATTAACAATGCATTAGTAGATTTTAAATTTGATCCTAATAAACAGAAACCATTTACAAAGCTTAGTTGGGAAGATTATGAAAATCAATTGAATGGAACGATTAAGGCAGCTTTTAACATCGTTCAAAGTGTTATGCCTCAATTTATTGAACAAAAAGGTGGAACGATAATAAGTATTGGAACGAATTTATACCAAAATCCAGTCGTCCCATACCATGAATATACGACAGCAAAAGCAGCATTAGTCGGATTTACCCGTAATATTGCAGCTGAACTCGGTCAATATGGTATTAGTGCGAATGTCGTATCGGGTGGCTTATTAAAAACTACAGATGCGAGTGCTGTGACTACACCAGAAGTGTTCAATCTAATTGCACAATCAACACCATTGAAAAAAGTAACCACTCCTCAAGATGTTGCGAACATGGTCGCTTACTTATCATCAGAAGAAGCAAGTGGAATCACAGGGCAAAATATTGTTGTCGATGGTGGTTTAACGATGAACTAATCAGCTCAGTTATAAAGCATTTTATTGATACAAATTTAATAAATGATCTGTTCATGGGTGTTTAATTAATGACTATATCCAAAGAAAAACAAATGCATTTAGGTGATTTAATATATGGATGTGGACACCATTAAGCTGTTTGGCTCATGCCAGATTCAAGTATTGAGCGTATCGGTGATATTTCGTATTATCAGTCATTAGCAAAATTGACAGAAAGAAGATATTTTGATGCGGTATTTTTTTGTAGACAACCAATCATTTCAAGGGATTGATTCAAATGCGATACCAGCATTTTGATTTGATCCATCAATAAATTTAATGCTATTTCTTAAGTGACAAGTCGTGTTGGATTAGTTTCAACGATTTCAAGTACATTTTCTAATCCATTTACAGTCAACATACCCGATAATGAGATACGCTGCTCATCATTTCTTTTTAAAACAGTCTCTTATACCTACATTCTGTTCTATCGTTATTGAGTTGATGATATGACTGTAGCAAAAGTGAGCTGTTTTTTTATATGATTTCAGACTATAAGCGAGCTTAACTCATTGAGGAAAAGAAGGTATCTATAGCTGAATTCTGAGTAGCATGGCCATCTTATCTGTATTTCTAGTCATTAAACAATCGATCATTCACCACTTACCTTAAAATCAAGTAATCTATAAAACTTACTGACTATTAAGGTAAGTATCGGTTTGCTTGGCAATTCTTTTAAGTTATAATGTAAAGTAAAAGCAGGAAAAGGGGGGAGAAGTGTGGAATTAATAGAAAACTGTGTCTGTTTAACAGCAGATGTCATCAACTCACGAGCTAAAGATAAGCTGACAGAACTAGCCCAAATCGTAGCAGCGCTGAATCGGACTAATCGGCAAGCTATTGTAACACCTTTCACGGTTAGAGCAGGAGACGAGCTATTTGGCATCGTCAAGTCATTTACTGTTGGATATCGAGCATTTAAAGAACTCCATAGACTAGCAAGTCAACTCGATATAGCGTTATATGTTGGAATAGGGTTCGGCAGTATTTATAATAATCAGCTTGAAAACCCTAATCAGGTTAATGGACAGGCAATCTGGAACGCAGCTGATGCATTAGAATTGGTAAAAGGACGAAAGACGAAGCATCGTCTCGATGTATCAGATCATTTCAGGTATCACTTGATCATCGGTAATAATGATCCTGTTTATCAAGCGATGCACGATTTGCTATATTTCATTATGGAAAAAATAGTCAAACGAACAGATAAGCAGCACCAAGCCGTTTATTTGCTTGAGCAGCACCCTGATCACCTTCATAAAGAGCTAGGTGAACAACTTGGCTATCAGGGTAAGCATGCTGAGGCTAACTTTAGTAAACTATTAAATCGAGCAGATTATACCTTGGTCAAAGAAGCCGAACAACACATGATTGAAACCATCACACACCTTTATGAGCTAGAACAAAAGAGGAGCGGAGAATGATGCAGCTGTTATTGGTGATTTTATTTAGCTACTTTTTTTGTCAATACATAACTCCGCTAGCCACCATGATTACGTTCAATAAAACTCAGGTCAAATTAAACGGTTCAATTGTTCTTTTACCTGTTATTCACTTCTTTTTACTAGCTCTACTCCTTGTTACATTAATCGGTTTAGTAAATAAGCTGACTTTACTCGCCCTACTACTCATCAGTTTACTTCATTACCTGTTGACTTTACTAAACAGTTACTACTCAGAAACCATTCTTAATTTTTGCCAGCTTGATAATCATTGGTACAAAAGCTTTGTTGCTCTTCTTGGGAGAAAGGCTATTTATGCTAGTGTTGTACAGCTTGTTTACGTTTGTTCAATTTATTTTGTTCTTTGGCTCCTAAATCAAGTTGGTTCCCCCATTTATCTTTGGAACAGAGTGATCACGCTTATAAACCTTGAACTTAGCCTTACAAGTATAGATAAACTCCTATTACTCGGGATTATGCTGATCCTATTAACCTTTGGCTCAAGTCAATTGATTGTTTACATCCTTCAAGATATTAAACCAAATTCCAATCAGCCGGAAGCAGAACAAGCAGCTACGTTAGATCATGAAAACAATGAATTAGCTGGTATTGAAGCTCAAATGAAAGGTTTGAAACATAATGTTATGTTTGAGAAATCATGGGAGTCTATCAATCAACAGCAATTAAAAAGTAGCTTGAAAATTCAATATCAATTATTTAATGAATTAGATCGAAATAATGCTGGAAAGTACATCGGGATGTTAGAGCGGGTGTTAATTGTGCTGTTGATTATACCTGAAGCGTATCATGTGTTAACCGTTTTAACCGCACTAAAAACATTAACACGCTTTAAACAGTTTGATAACAAAAATTTTGCTGAATATTATTTAATCGGTTCGATGATCAGCATGATTCTTGGTCTAGGGATTGGTCAAATGGTCCGAATTATTTTATTAAGCTAGTAATGACTTAGTGAAGGTGGACTTTTTAACTTCATTCAACAGAGGTCACCCCACTTCAATAAGTGGTGTGCTAAATCCCTATGTGTCTATCATTCGGTGGAAGCTCAACCCTGGCTAACTAAACCAAGCCTTCGACGGATGCCACAGATTTTTAGCTGAAATTTATCGAGTAACGCTCGATAAAATCTAGGCACAAATATGCCAGGACATATTTGATTTGAGTTCTTTTTTAAAAGAATATCTGAATATTCGGAAGTTTTTATAATGGCATGACTTTGATTAATAGGAGTCGAGTGAACAAATGGAACACGGGTAGGTTCTAGGTTGATGATTAATGGATTTGCTCACCTAGGAAACCCCTACTTAGACTGGTAACTCGATTTTTTTTTGATGAAAAATACATGATATGTTGTTTAAAATTTTAGTTATGTCCCGTTATAAAAGAAATGTACTTCTAGACCTTTGCATAACATAAATAAGAAAGTCTTTAAAGGTACATTCGAAAATGCCCGATGAATAACAAGCAGACCAAGATTGCAGTAGTAACGTGGCCTATGCGAGCTGGGTGCTTTGTCATTTGGTGGTTTTTGATAACCTATTAAAGGTTAAGTAAGATACCAATTAAATGGAGGAGAAAAATGATTGAATTTGCAAAGCCTAAGGTAGAACAATTTTTTCGGTCAGTCGTGATTACGGATTTTACAGTCAGTAAGGATGAAAGGCGAATCGTATATAGTTCGAATTTAAATGACAAGGTTAATTTGTGGGTAATGGATTTACCTCATACCTATCCCTACTTGTTTGCCCATCATGATCAATCCGTTGGTTTTATTAAATTTGATCCGAATAACCGTTTTTTGTTAACCAGTTATGATCAGGATGGGGATGAAAATTATCATATTTATGCACTTCCACCAACTGGAGGTTTGCCTGAGCCCTTGATTACAGGCGAGGCTGAGGATAAGTATTATTTCGCTCACTTAAGCGAAGACGGTGAACGGATTTATTACGATACGTCAGCAGGGAATCCTTCATTTTTCAATACTCGTGTATTTAATTTAAAAGATCGAACCGATACGTTAATTCATGTTGGTGAGGAAGTACCGACCCAGTTAGCTACAGTATCTTCAGATGAACAGCGTTTTATTTATTTACAGATGTATGCAAATACCTATGTAACGGCTTTTGTTAAAGACAATGATAAGATTAGCTACCTAACCCCTGATCCCAGACAAATACATGTTGTGTTTGATCCCGTTTTTGTGACAGAAGAGAAAATCTATTTCGTTACTAATTATCAAGAGGAGTACAAATATGTTGCACAATTCGATCTAAATACAGGTGTTTTCGAGCCATTACTTAAAATTGAACATGAAGATGTTCAACATATTAAATATAACAAAGCCAAACATCGGCTTTACTTGGTGACAGAAAAAGGCGTGTCCGATTATCTCTACCAATACGACATCAAAGCAGAACAGCTAACCAAGCTAGAGTCACCAGTAGATGTTATTGAAAAATTACATGTTGCTGAGTCAGGTAATCTTTATTTACTAGGGCGAAGTTCGACCATTCCACTAAATATTTTTAAATCAACGGAGTCTAATCAATGGCAATCGTTAACGAATAATCGAGTATTAGGAGTAAATCGCGAGCAAATGGTTGAACCAGAGGTGGTCACTTATCCCTCATATGACGGCTTACAGATAGAAGCATTATTATTTAAAGCCAAACCTGATCTAAATAATGGTTATACCATTCTTTGGCCGCACGGAGGCCCACAAGCTGCTGAACGAAAAATGTTTCGAGCCATGTTTCAGTCATTTTTAAATCGAGGTTATACTATTTTTGCCCCTAATTTCCGCGGCAGTACTGGCTATGGGGCAGCGTTTACCAAAATGGTTGAACAGGATTGGGGAGAAGGTCCTCGGTTAGATAATGTTGAAGGAATTAAATGGTTATTTGATCAGGGTATTACTGATCCAGATCATCTATTTCTAATTGGCGGCAGTTATGGCGGCTATATGGCTTTATTACTTCATGGGCGTCATCCTGACTATTTTAAAGCTGTTATTGATATTTTTGGTCCATCTGACTTATTTACTATGGTCAGTTCTGTTCCAGAGCATTGGAAGCCAATTATGGAGCGTTGGTTAGGTGATCCCGTCCGAGATCGCGTCCGATTTACCAAAGATTCACCTATTACTTACCTTGATCAAATGACAAAGCCAATGCTTGTCATCCAAGGAGCGAAAGACCCGCGTGTGGTCAAGGGGGAATCAGATCAAATTGTAGCCAGGCTAAGGGAAAAGGGGCGGGACGTGGAGTATCTCGTATTAGATGATGAGGGACATGGTTTCTCGAAGAAAGAAAATGAAATAAAAGTATACCGTTTAATGCTCGATTTCTTAGCTAAACATCATTAAATTAAGAAGGAATGGATCAATCTGATCCATTCCTTCTTAATTATGTTACAGTTGCATCGTGTACTTAATCGCTTTACCGATAATTTTAGCCGGATTCTTTTCATTCACCACAATGGGATCATAACTTGGGTTGTCAGGAACTAGAATTAAAGTATCACCTTGTTTTTTAACACGCTTTAATGTTGCTTCAGTTTCACCGTTAACTAAGACAGCTGCAATTTCACCACTTTCAACCTCAGGTTGTTCTCGAATAACAACGATTGAACCATCAGGGATAGTCGGATACATGGATTCACCTGATGCTTCTAAACAAATTAAATGACCACTAGGCAAAGTGTCTTGTGATTCGTAATAATAGCCCTTAATATTTTCTTCGGCCGTAATCGGATCACCACAGGAAATTGTACCGAGAATGGGGATCGCAACGGTTTGGGCGCTAATTGAAGCTACATTACTTGGTAGTTGATCCGTTAATTCACTAATTGGAATAGCAAAATATTGTGCTAGTAATTGTAGCTTTTCAGGTCTTGGGTAGGTTTTACCTTGAACCCAATTAGAAACCGTCATTTCTGGTATATTTAAATCCCGGGCCATCATCGTTTGGGTACGTCCTTTTTTATTGAGCTGGTATTTTAAATTGCGTGCTAATGTTTGCTTTAAACTATCCATCATTAAGCTCCTTTCTTAATCATTATAGTACCTTTAAAAGTTATTGAAGTAAAGTGTTTTATACCTTGAATCAGTATTGCATAACAAGAAGAGCTTGACAATACCTTTTTAAGGTACTATATTAACATATATAATCCAAATATTTTCATGAGGAGGAATGAAGTTATTGATTTTAGCATTCATATCTCATTCAGTACCTTATAAAGGTAGTTCCGTGGTGTTTACTAAGAGAAGTAAGTATCACGATTTAATAAAAGGAGTTGTTATAGATGTACGATCTAAAAATTACGAAACAAACGTTTAAAAAAGTAGAAGCAGAATGGATGAATTATCATCATACTTTAAAAGAAATTAAACGATTAGAAGAAGATGTGTTTAATCCATATCAGGAAGTTTGGGACAGAGATGAGAATATTGGCGGTGGACAAGCTAACATCATTCGCGATCCTACCCAATCAACGGTGATCCGATTATCTAAGCATAAACAGCTCAACTATTTAAAAGATATTGTTCGGGCGATTGACACTGTATACCAACAATTATCTAAGGAGTATCAAGCTTTTGTTCAAATACGTTATTGGTCAAATCGTAAGCTGACATGGGATGGCATCGCTGATCAATGTTATATTAGCAAACGGCAAGCTATGCGCTGGCGTGACGAGATTGTAAAAATAACCATTGAGGTACTGGGCTGGCGCTAGCTGTGTCACTTTCATGTCACTTTTTCCTCTTCAAACGGTGCTATTATGATAGTGTAGAAAAATAAGTTGAATCACTCCACTTAATCTAAAGAAATGTGGGGATGCGAGATTCTTAAAAACCCCGGGGTAACTACTTGTTAGCGATTAGTCTCTACGGTGAAAATTGAAACTTAATATGTTGGACTTATACGTCTAACCTAATGCTCGTATTTCACTGTCAGCTTTAGAGCGGACTACAACTCATTATTGGCTTAATTCCCGCTACTGGTAGCATAACTAGTAGATCAATTTGATTTTGTCTGGATCTGCCTACATCTCATTCGGTTTTCTGAATACAGAGTTTAAGTTAACTGTATTACTGTAATGAAACCGCATCCAATGACGGATAAGAGTGTCAGTTAAGGTTAAGCATGATCTATGTTTTATAGGGGTATTCTTGAATAACAAGAATGCTCTTTTTGCACTTTAGGAATGGATAGCTTTTCTATCGGATTGAAGTATTAGAAAAACGAAAGCTTTCACCTTAGGAAATTGGTGATTGCTGAATCCTTCCAATTACAAACAAGGAGATTTGTGAGCAGTGGCATGATTTCAACTTTGTTTGCTCTACAGATGATTATGACCTAAGCATGTCGATCAAAGGCTTACCAACTTGAAAAGAGGGGGGAAGAAATGGGGGAGCGTGGACAATGGTATACCAATAAAGAGCTGTTTGAACAGCTAAACCAAATGCAAATTGATTTTAATGATCTTCGAATTGAAATGCGAGAGACCAGAGAAGTCATCAACAAATATAATGGTCTCAGAGAAAAGCTCGATATGGTTGAAGACAAAGTGGATCGTATTGAAGCAAAGAATGAAGGAAAACAGTTACTTGGCCAAGCCATTCGTGAATGGGGAGGCTGGATTTTTGCGTTAATCACGCTAATTATATTAATTTATCGAGGATGATGATTATGAATTTAAAAGGTGTAACAAAGCAGACATGGGGGCGAGTAATCGCCCTCTTTTTAGTGTTTATTAATCAAATTGGTGTCAGCTTTTTTAATTTTACCGTTCTCCCTTTTGCTGATCAAGAGATTTATCAAGGAGTATCTGTAATGATATCGGTAATAGTTGCGATTTGGACAAGCTGGAAGAATAATAGCTTTACCGAGCTAGCGCAACAGGCTGACCGCCAAATGAAAGGAACTAGACAGAATGATTAAGCTTTATCTTGATCCTGGACATGGAGGGATTGATCCAGGTGCTATCGGAAATGGTTTGCAGGAAAAAGATTTAACACTCGCCATTGCAACAAGAATGAAATCAATGTTAAACGGCTATAGTAATGTTTCAGTTCGGATGAGTAGAGCAACAGATCAAACCGTTAGTTTATCACAGCGAACAGATGATGCCAATCAGTGGGGAGCGGATTACTTTATTTCGATTCATATTAATGCAGGGGGTGGTACGGGATATGAAGATTTTATCTATAACCAACTGCCTTCCGGTTCAAAAACAACTCAGATGCGTCGTACGATGCATGAGCACATTATTAAACAAGTTAACCTTATAGATCGGGGGATGAAGCAGGCAAATTTTTATGTGTTAAGGGAGACACGAATGCCTGCTATTTTAACTGAAAATGGCTTTATTGACCATAAGAGTGATGCGGCTCTAATGAAAACAGACACATGGCTAGAAGCTGTAGCTTTAGGGCATGTTAATGGTTTGGTCGAGTTATTTAATCTTGCTACCCATAAAAATGCAGTGAAGGAACCATCAAAACCTAATAAGCAGGTGCAGACGGACTACACAGGAATAAGTATTGTTGATTATTTGAATCAGATCGGGCAAGACAGCTCTTTTTCTAACCGAGCAAAGTTAGCACGACAATTTGGGATAGTCGATTATCGTGGAACAGCTGAACAGAACCTAAATCTATTGGCTATGCTTCAATCCAATCATAAATCGGTTCAAGTAAAAGGTGATTTAGAGACAGATAGTATTGTGGATTATTTAAATAGTATTGGTAGCGACTCTAGCTTTGCTCATCGTAAAGAGTTAGCAAAGCGTCATGGCATCACCAATTATCGTGGCTCGGCCGAACAAAATATCCAGTTACTTCGTTTAATACGGGCGACCAATTGATTCTTTTGTTGGCATAGTGGTAAGGCAGAAGTGTCACTATGCCAGCCTGCTTTATCGCAGTGTAACTGGCTGGGGCTGCGTTTACTCGCCCCATCGAAGGGCTTTTGTAAGCCTCCCCTTCAAGAAATAAGGGAACACGTTATTTGTAAGTGGGAGATCCGACAGCCAGTAACGGCCTGATTGGTTCAACTAACGTTAAGTTCGTGACGTCGTGTTGCAACGTCTGCACGAGCACATCCTATGCGTCGAACCCCACTGAATGAAGTTTCACTTTATGGATTATCTATTTTTGGTTTGCTAGAATAAGATATAAGTGTTTTTATCAATGAAGTGTCATGTCTAGTAATGGGTCAAAAATATCATCATCATTAAATTCTCTTTTATTGCAGTGTAACTGGCCGTAAGCCTCCTTCTTCAAGAAATAAGGGAACATGTTATTTCTAATTGGGGGATCCAGCAGCCAGTAACGGCCCGATTGGTTCAACTAACGTTCAAAGGGGGAGAAAGGAAGCTGACTAAGTTCGCAACGTCTGCACGAGCACATCTATGCGTCGAAACCCCCACTGAACGACGTTTCACTTTATTTTCTGAATTCTGGAACGAGTACATTATATACATTAACTTCACAAGATTGGTTAGGAGGACAAAATGGATTTTCAAACATATCAAAGCTATGATGGCCTTGGCTTGGCAAAGCTTGTAAAAGATAAAAATGTATCAGCTAATGAGTTATTGGATGTTGCCTTTGGACGACTAGAGGAAATCAATCCAAGGATTAATGCCGTGATAAGATCTCGTCAGGACAAGGTATATAATGAGTTAGCTAATTCTAACCAGTATGCACCTTTCTTTGGTGTGCCGATCTTGTTAAAAGATATCTCTCAAGCACTAAAGGGAGAGGTGCTTAGTTCTGGGTCAAAGCTATTAAAACAAAATATCTCATCCAGGGATTCACATTTTGTTTCTAAGCTTCGGGAAGCGGGTTTTCTATTTATTGGTCACACCAACACACCAGAATTCGGTTTAAAAAATATTACTGAACCAACTGAATATGGTGCAACTCGGAACCCTTGGAATTTAAATCATTCCCCCGGAGGATCAAGTGGTGGTGCAGCAGCTGCTGTAGCAGCAGGAATTGTCCCAATAGCTGGTGCTAGTGATGGTGGTGGCTCAATCCGTATTCCTGCTGGGTTTACTGGCCTATTTGGGCTTAAACCAACGAGGGGAAGAACACCCGTCGGCCCAGGTGCAGGGCGACAGTGGCAAGGAGCATCGATTGATTTTGTTTTAAGTCGTTCAGTTCGAGATAGTGCGGCACTTTTGGATTTGCTCCAAACTATCCAACCCGCAGCGGCATTTCATACACCATTATTTCCGGACAGCTATCTTGATCTTGTACAAAAACCAGTCAAAAAGAGATATCGTATTGCTTTTACCACAGCTTCTCCTGTGCGCACGCCTGTTAGCGAAGCAGCTAAATCTGCTGTAGGCAAGATGGTTGACTGGTTAGAAAAAGAGGGGCATGTAGTTGAAGAAGTCGAGGCACCGATCGATGGTGTTAAAATGATGGAATATTACTATGTCATGAATTGTGGTGAAATGAATCGTGTGGTCTCCCAATTAGAACAACAAATGGGGAGGGTTTTAACGTTAAAAGATATCGAGATCTTTACTTGGGTCCTTCATAAAGCAGGTGAGAGCGTTACAGCTGCTGCCTATAGTGAGGCGCTACATGGTTGGGATATTGCCGCTGAACAGATGGCACAATTTCACCGGTACTATGATTTTTATCTCACGCCGACCAATGCTAATGCTGCGCCAAAGGTCGGGGAGCTCACACCTACAGAGCTTGAAGTTGAACAATTGACTTTAATCGAGGAGTTGGCTCCATTAAGACAACAGGAGCTCGTTTATCAAATGTTCTTACCTAGTTTAACCTATACACCTTATACCCAATTGGCTAATTTGACTGGACAGCCTGCAATGAGTGTGCCAATTAGTAAAAATAATCAAGGTTTACCGATCGGCGTTCAATTTCTTGCCTCAAAGGGACGAGAAGATCTGCTGTTAGCTTTAGCTAGCCAAATTGAACAATCAGATTTATGGCTAGAACGATTAAATTCTACGCCTAAACCAAACGTGTTAAAAGCCTAAAAGATTTGGATTTACCACATTCGCTCCTAAACGACATCAATGAGCATTCCTATAACATGAAACTTCGTTCAGTGGGGGGCGAAGTATAGGATGTGCTCGTGCAGACGTTGCGACACGACGTCACGAACTTAGTCAGCTTCCTCTCTCCCCCACTGAACGTGAGTTGAACCAATCGGGCCGTTACGGCTGTTGGATCTGACGTGTTCCCTTATTTCTTGAAGGGGGAGTCTTACAAAAGCCCTTCGATGGGGCGAGTAATCGCAGCCCTAGCCAGTTACACTGCGATAAATTGAGGGTTAAAATAAAAAGTCCTTTCTTGGGTTATCCAATTAGTCCAAAGCTTTGAAGCAAAAATAGCCCTTTATCAATAACTAAGAACGACCCAATAATAAAGGATAGACAAATCAAAATCTGTCTTCTTTATTATTTTACAATCGTCTTCTTCACGAGGAGAGCTCCTATCAAAGGCGTCTTGGCTTATTGCGCCCAGAATTTATCGAGCTTGACTCGATAAATTCCCATTGAAAATCTGTGCTATCAAAGGCTTTAACTTTATTTTGTCGGGGTTTTTACCCCCATTGAATGGATGACTTATTTGCATACATCTTAGAAGTGGGAGGCCTCTGCTGAATGAGGGTGTGGTTGCTTCATTTAGTAATCGAGTGCCTTCTTTTTTTAAAATCCACTATTCCCCAGTGAACCTTCGTGAGAAATATTTAACATATCCTTCGCTTTTTTTTAATTTTACTATTGTTTTCAGTTCCCTTTACTTTTTTCCATTTGATAATGGAAAAAACGTAATATAATAATAAAACGCTTTCATGATAAAATAATTGTAAATAAAAACATTCCATGATCATTTGGAGAAAATAGGTATGGATATGATGTTAGTCATTCAGTAGATATAAGTGCAAGCGTGTATCCGTGCTAAAAAGTGACGTCAAGTCTGATCTGCTTGAAAGGAGAGATGCGTCCTAAAAAAGTTAACGTACGTTTAAATGGTTTGGCTACAGGTTTACCCATTATTTTATAAAGGAGGTATACTAATGAATGCTTTAACTGCGTGGTTGGAGAGGTATTTTCTACCCATAGCCACCAAAATTGGAAGTCAAAAGCATTTAGTTGCATTAAGGGATGCGTTCATTGGAACCATTCCGGCAACCATGGCTGGTTCTGTGGCTGTAATGATTAACGCACTTATACGAGACCTTCCGCCACAATTCTTTGATGGATACGATGGGAACACCATTCCAATCATTAGAGAGATCATCGAAATAAATGGATATGTATGGAATGGAACCCTTGCTATTGCTGGTTTAATTTTCGTGTTTTCATGGGGGTATAATATCGCCAAAGCCTATCGAGTGAATGAATTATCTGGAGGGATTGTTGCAACAGCAGCGACAATTGCTGGGATAACATTCTCTTTCTCTGGTGGAATTACAGGGTTAAATTTGGATCAGTCTACCATAGATGCCATAAATGAAGCGGGTTGGTCGGCAACCGCAACAGAGATTACAGCAGGAGGCTGGGGCTGGCTACCGTTAAGCAACTTAGATGCTAATCTCTTTTTCACCGCAATGGTTATTGGTTTAGTGGCTACCATGATATACGTAAAATTAATGTTAAAAGATATAACTATAAAGTTACCGGATTCTGTACCACCAGCTATTTCGAAAGCGTTTGCATCTATTATTCCGGCAACTGTTGCCCTATATGTAGTTAGTATTTTTTACTTTGTTTTCTCAAAGTTTGTGCCAGACATGACTTTCTTAGAATGGATACAAAAAACTGTTGCGCAACCACTTCTAGGCCTATCACAAGGGTTTGGTGCAGTTATCTTAGTTGCTTTATTTGTTCAATTGTTCTGGTTCTTTGGAATTCATGGACCTAATGTCCTTGCTCCGATTTTAGAAAGTGTTTTCGGTGTTGCTCAAATTACAAACGTTAACTTATTCCAACAAGGTGGAGCTGAATTAGTCATTTCTGAAGGATATAAATGGGTTCGTGGCTCTTTCGACGCCTATTCTTGGTTCGGAGGATCGGGCGGTACGCTTGTCTTAATTTTAGCTATTCTGTTCTTTTCCAAAAGGAAGGATTACCGGACAGTCGCTAATTTGTCTGTCGGACCTGGAATTTTCAATATTAATGAGCCAATCATGTTTGGCTTACCTATTGTGTTAAATCCGATTATGTTTATTCCATTTTTACTTGCACCAGTGGTTTCGGTTTCAATCGGTTACTTTGCGACTATCTGGGGATTTGTTGCACCAGTTTCCCAGCAGGTTACTTGGGTAACGCCTCCGTTCCTGCTATCCTTCTTGGCAACAGGAGCAGATTGGCGTGCTCCAATTGTTACATTAGTTGCGATGCTTGCTTCATTTGCGATATGGGTTCCATTCGTTATTGCGGCAAATAAAATGGATGCAACTTTAGAAGAAAACAAAGCATCATGAAATGATAGCAAAAAATGAAGGGGCCACTTCTGTCGAAGCGGCTACCCTTCTTTTCAAAGAAAAGGAGTTAGCGATATGATTGAAATCAGTTCAGCTGTACAACAAGATAAAATCATTGCACTATTAAATAGTTATCAAGAAGCAGGGGTCGAATTTTCTTTCAAAGAAAAAAAGGGGATTAACCTCTATTTTGAAACAAATATCGATGATTTAGAAAAAGCAGCGAAACTAGCAAAGAAAGCAATCAAAGGTCAGACGTGGGGTTCGATTCTTTATTTTCGCGTTATTCCTGTTCAATAATAAGAAAAGGATGATGACCATGGGGAAATGGGCCTTATTTCTACTCAGTATTGGCGGTCTGCTCTTCCTCTTTAGTGCAAATGCACGAACGGGGAACTATAATATGCTTAATATGACGACTGCACTCTTTTTTATTATAGTGGGTATTTATCTCGTTTATAAAGAAAAGAAGCAAAATAAAAAGAAGATTAGGTGAAACTGAATGGAATTAGTAAGAAAAATGAACGTGCCAGTTGGATTTCTCTATGAAACAATCATAAAATCCGTTTTGGCGGATATTCATTCTCAGAAAGGAGAAAAACTATCAGAAAAACAATTGAAAGGATATGAATATGTAAAGACGTTCTCGAAAAATGCTAAAGCGACCATCCGAATTGAAGACGTCAGCAAAGATAAATTCTATCAGTATCGGACATCCAATAGTAAAAATACCTTTTTAGTCACTTATGATATTCGTCAGCTTACAGAGGATAGCTGTGAATTGCATTATTCTGAAAAAATGGAGTCTTATGGCTACTTGCAGCAAATCAATGATACGGTTATAGGTATAATTTGGTCTCCATTGAAAAAAAGAAAATTTAAAGAAATGCTAAGACAAATAGAAGCAACTTATTCCAATCAAAGTTATTGATCTTGATCGAGAGCAAAACTGATCATCTCTCGGTCATTTTATCATTCCATTCAGATAGTTTTTTGACTATTTCCTTCTTTATATACTCGATCATTTTCCCTAATCTTGTCTGTATAAATACTAGTTTATTTGTAATCTCCCTCTTATTGTTATGTTAGTTGTAGAGGACGATGACAAAGAAAAAGGGTAAAGCTTTATATACTTCCTGATTAGCCTCTTTTACTCAGTTAATCAAGCGACAAGGAGAGAAGGCACTTGAATTTACGATCAAAGCGGCAAAGGGACATTATTTTGTTTTTATTAAAGATGAATAAGCCTGTCATATCAGAATGGTTAGCTAAAGAATTAGGAGTTAGTGGTCGCACAATACGTAATGAAATCAAATTAATCCAACAAGAATCGCAATCATCTGGTTTCACGATTGAATCGATTAGGGGGAAAGGTTACCTACTAAATATACGGAATCAGGCATTATTTAAGCCATTGCTAAAGCAATTAGAAGCTGAAGATGATGATAAATTAGGCGACTTTGCTAAACAAAATAATCGGGTGCTGTATATGCTAAGACGACTTTTATTAGAAAAGAATCCTGTTAAGTTGGAAAGCTTTACAGATGAAATGTTTGTCTCCTTGTCGACCATTCAAAACGATATCAAAATGGTCAAAAAGATATTGGGGAAATATCACTTGAAACTAACGAATCGTCCTCACTATGGTTCAAAAGTGGAGGGTGAGGAGTATATGAAGCGATTATGCTTATCGAATTCCTTGATTAGTCGGGACCAGGATGCCTTTCTAGGCAATGATCCTTTGCAGCTCATTGACCAAGAGTTATTTGAAAAGATCAAGGAAGTCATTATAAAAAAGGTGAACCAGTATAAAATTGACATTTCTGATATTGCTTTAGAGAATTTAGCTACACATATAGCAATTGCTTGTAAGAGAATAGAAGAAGGATTTTTCATTGAACAATTGACTGATGTTTTAATCGATGAATATCCTTTTGAAAAAATAGTTGCCAAAGAGATCATTAATGAGGTTGAAAATTATACGGGATTAACTTTTCCGAATGCGGAGATGGATTACATTATTGTTCATTTATTAGGGACCAAGCTATTACACAAAAAGGCGTTATTCGAATTTAGTAAGTTTGATGAAGTGGGGATCATTGTCAATGATATACTAGAACGGCTACGAAGAGAACTTAATTGGGATTTTAGTAATGACGATGAATTTATTCAGGCGTTAACCTTACATATTCGCCCTGCTATGGATCGTTTACGCTACAATATGAATATCCGAAATCCATTATTAAATGATATCAAGATCAAATATCCAGCAGCATTTGAAGGAGCTATTATTGCTAGTAAATGTATAGAAGAATATTTACAAATTGAAGTTATTGAACACGAGATTGCGTACATTGCTCTTCATATTGGTGTAGCATTAGAGCGGATGAAATCTAAAAGAAAAATAAAGAAAAAGGTACTGATTGTATGTGCATCTGGGGTGGGTAGCGCCAAATTACTTTATTTTCGCTTGCAAAATTTATTTGAACAAGAAATGGAGATCATAGCGGCAATTAACTATTATAATTTAGCTTCGTATGACTTATCAACCATTGATCTTATTATAAGTACAGTCCCTGTTACGGAAGATTTTGGGGTGCCTGTTCAAGTTGTCAGTACGTTCTTAGAGGACAAGGACATCGACTCTATTAAAAATATGATTACAATCGCTACACAAAAAAATCAAATTGAAACATATTTACAGCCTTCTAGGGTTTTTCTTCAACAAGATTTGCCGAATAAAGAAAGTGTTATTACCTTTCTTTGTGATCAATTGTATGAGCAAAACCTCGTACAGAAGGATTATGTCAATCTTGTGTTAGAAAGAGAAGCGGTCTCACCGACAAGTTTCGGAAATTTAGTCGCGATCCCACACCCGATAACGCCAGTAACCGAAGAGGCATTTTGGACGGTATGTACATTAGCACGCCCGATTCAGTGGCATGACCAACAAATGGTTCAATTTATTTGTTTGTTAAACATTAAAAAAGGGGCTCAAGGTGACTTAGATCATATGTTTAAAACACTTATCTCTATTATTGAAAATAAAGTCACTGTCGAAAAATTAATACAGAGTAAGTCGTCGGAAGAACTGATTGAAGTGTTGAAAAATAAATGAGCAAGTCCCCACTGACGAAGTTTCACTTTATCATAAGTTTTTCCCGTTATTATTTTCCCGTTATTAATGGAAAAAACTCAAAGCGAAACTTAACCGCTTTCGTTGTAAAATATAAGTATAATATGTAGACATTTACCTTGTGCTAGGAGGGTGGAAATGGTCAATATAGGTTTATCTATTTACCCGGCAAAAAGTACCTTTGCCCAGGACAAAGAATATCTTGATCTTGCAAGGAAATACGGCTTTACTAAAATTTTCACAAGCTTGTTAGAGATAGAAGGTGATGCAGATCAGGTCATTAATCAATTCAAGAGAATAATGGACTATGGCAATTCGATTGGGATGGAAACGATTTTGGATATCAATCCGGGATTGTTTAAACAACTGAACATTAGCTATGATGATCTTAGTTTCTTTAAGGAGTTAGGAGCAGCAGGAATCCGTTTGGATCTTGGTTTTACTGGGTTAGAAGAAGCTTCAATGACAAAGAATCGATACGGTTTGAAGATTGAAGTAAATATGAGTAGTGGCACGAAATATATCGAAAATATTTTAAGTTACCATCCAAATAGGGATAACCTTTGTGGATCTCATAACTTTTATCCTCAAACGTACTCAGGTTTATCGCAGTCCCATTTTGAGGAAACAACAGCTCTATTTAACAAACACAATATTGTTACAGCGGCTTTTGTCACATCACAAGAAGGTGAGCTGGGCCCATGGCCAGTTCAGTCAGGATTATGTACGTTAGAGCAACATCGAAACCTAGATATTCAAACACAAGTGACGCATTATCGACTGATGGGTACAATTGATGATTTATTAATTGGTAATGCTTATGCAAGTGAAGGGGAATTAAAAAGAATGGCAGCGGCCTGCTTAGACTTACATCCAAATTTTGAACTTGAATTAATCGACGGCCTATCCGATGTAGAAAAGAAGATTATTCTTGATGAGATTCATCTTTATAGAGGAGATCGCTCGGAATATATGATTCGTTCCACTTCAACACGAATTAAATATAAAAATGAAAGTATCCCAGCGCATCATACAAAACCAATTAAAAAAGGTGATGTTTTAATTTGTAACGACGACTTTGGCCAGTACAAAGGGGAAGCACAAATCGCTATCAAAGATATGAAGAATGAAGGAAACCGAAATGTCATTGGACAACTAAAAAAAGATACGATCTTTTTATTAGATTACCTTAAGCCGTGGTCAACTTTTAAATTTTCACTTTAAAGAATAAGGATTAGAAATATTGTTTAGGAGGGGAATACCTGTGAAAACCATTATGTTAGTTTGCTCAGCAGGAATGAGCACAAGCCTGTTAGTAACAAAAATGCAAAAAGAAGCTCAGGCGAGAAATATCGAAGCAGATATTTTTGCAGTTTCTGCTTCAGAAGTAGACCTGATTTTATCAAAGAAGTCTATCGATGTCTTATTACTTGGCCCGCAGGTTCGTTATATGAAAGCTCAATTTGAATCAAAATTAAAAGGAAATAACATTCCTGTTGATACCATCAATATGCAGGATTATGGCTTAATGAATGGTGAGAAGGTTTTAGCACAAGTGCTAAAATTATTGGATAAAAACTAACCAATTCTGAAAACGCTTACTAAAAAATGCTAACGAATGAGTTAATAAATACCTAGTGGTTTGCTTTTCCATTGCTACACCTGCAGAATAAAGCAAAAATAGAGGTATGCGATCTACGAGAAGGATGTGAAAATAATGATTAATGAAAGTATAGATAGGATTGCTTTTCAAATGATTAGTAATGTTGGATCTGCAAAAAGTTTAGTAATGGAAGCTCTTTATGCTGCTAAGGAAGGAAATTTTACTCTAGCTGAAGAAAAATTAGCACAAGCAAAGGAATATTTTGTTGAGGGACACAAAGTCCATGCTACTTTAATACAAAAGGAAGCTGCTGGTGATAAGGTTGACTTTTCTTTACTCTTTATGCATGCGGAAGATCAGTTAATCAGTACAGAAACGATCAATGAATTAGTGAAAGAGATGATCGAATTGTATAAAAGAATCGATAATTAAAAAAATCAAATGGGTTAATAGCCTAAAATATAGGGATTTGTCACAACCGATCTACTACAACGCATAAACTACATTATCTAAATGCCTATAGGAGGAAAGTTATGAATCCCTATTATATTAACCAAAATCAATATGTAAATTTTTATCCTTATCAGCTACCAAGCTTTGATGGTTATTTGCCGTACCAGTCAACAACATGGCAGCGACAAAACATGATCAGGGGGCAAGCAACTTGGACAGACGGGGGAGAAAGAACGCAATGCGGTATACCATGGTCTCATAATCAATATATGACAGTTGCCGTATCTACGACTGCTCCATATCAATGTGGTCAGACATTAAAAGTACGTAATCTGGATGATCCTAGCGATCGGGAAGTGATCGTGACGATCGTGGATAGAGTCCAAGGTTATCCGAATAATAAAATCAATCTCCATCGCAGAGCATTTCAGGCGTTAGGTGCTAATCTAGCACAAGGGGTAATTAATATTGAATTCGAGCCGACACCACAGCTTGAGGAGGAAAGATGGGGAAAGTATTTGCTTGAGTTGGCTCAGGTGGCTTATCCTAGTTACCAAGTATCGGATTATCAGTTTGTCTCGCGTACACAGCCAAGCGCTAACCAGGTGAAGGAAGAGTATGATTATGTGCTCCAATCGATGCAGGAGACGGTTAGAGTCAGAGGCACAGTAATTTATAACCCGACAACTGAGCGTGTGATTGCTTTCGATATTAAAGAGATCTAGCTCGTAAAATCCGCCTAAAGTGAAACTTCGTTCAGTGGGGGGCGACGGATAGGATGTGCTCGTGCAGATGTTGCGACACGACGTCGCAAACTTAGTCAGCTTCCACTCTCCCCACTGAACGTGAGTTGAACCAATCGGGCCGTTACTGGCTAATTGGATCTCCCACTTAGCCATGACGTGTTCCCCTGATTTCTTGAAGTGGGAATTTTCCACACTGTGATAAATAAAGGGATTGGAAAATTATAGAACAAGCAATTTAATAAAATTAAGATAATCTGAGCTTAATTTTTTTTAACGACTAATGAAAACGTTTGCATATTTAACTTAGTATCTTTAATATAAATAAATAACACTCAACAATGGAATGGTCCATTTCATTGTTGTTGTAATAGAGTTTTTAAAGGAGGGAGGATGGTGCAAACGCTAAGCGAATAAAACTTAGCCCCAAATGATTACTCATCGGAGATGACGAACTAAGACAAAAGCAAAATCGAGTCAATCTAAAGGAGCGTGTTCATGAGAAAACGGCTTTTATATTCTGTTGTTTTAATCGTAACCGTACTGTTATCAGGATTTTTAATTAATTCTTCTGTTCAGGCTAGTGAATCTGAGCGACTCACCGAACAGCGGATGCTACCGGCCAATCCAGAAGATGGAGCTATCTTTCATGCATGGAATTGGTCCTTTGATACCATTAGGGAAAACCTTGAAGCATTAGCTGAGGCAGGATTTAATACCGTTCAAACATCACCAATTCAGGGTGTCAAAGAGCCTTTGATTAGCGGAAGCCAATGGTGGATTCTATATCAGCCGATTAATTTCCGTATTGGCAATAGTCAACTAGGTGATCGAGAAGCATTCAGACGCTTATGTGAAGCAGCGGAACAATATGGGATTAATATCATAGTAGATGTGATTGCTAACCATATGGGCAATGCTGGAGGAGGTGATCTTAAGTATACGCCTAGTCCAAATGTTGATCCGGTCATTCTTAACAATCCTGATTTCTGGCGTGAGGCAAGAGGGGTCGAGAATTGGAATGATCGTTACCAAGTGACACATTGGGGGATAGGATTACCCGATTTAAACACAGCGAACCAGGAACTTCAAGATATGGTCATTGATTTTTTAAATGAAGCTATTCAATTGGGTGTGGATGGATTTCGTTTCGATGCTGCCAAGCATATTGAACTTCCCAATGATGTGGTAGGATCGAATTTTTGGCCGAGAGTACTAGGTTCATTAACGAATCGTGATGATCTCTTCATATACGGTGAGGTACTTCAAGGTGGTGCTGATCATTTTACTGGCTATGCCGAATATATGCATGTCACTCCTTCACATTATGGAGATCGTGTTAGGAGTGCGGTAGGCTTTAACAGTAATCGTAATGTTCATGAGACTCGAAACTATGGCGTAAATGTTGACCCTTCAAAATTAGTGACATGGGTAGAATCGCATGATACGTATGCGAATGACTCAGAAGAATCTACGGCGATGACAGAATGGCAGCTTAGAATGGGCTGGGCTTTGATTGCAAGCAGAGCTCAATCCACCCCTTTATATTTTAATCGACCTGCTGGAAGTGGTAAATTTGCTACTCAATTAGGGACAGCAGGAAATGAATGGTGGAGGCATAGAGATATTGTTGCAGTTAATCATTTCCGAAATGCCATGGTTGGCGAAGAGGAATATTTACGTCCATTGAATAATGATCTTATGTTAATAGAGCGTGGAAGCAAGGGGATGACCATAATCAATCTTGGTGGTCAAACCGGCATTAATTCCGCTACGAATCTTGCTGATGGCAGTTATACCAATAAGGCAAGTGGTCAAGAGGTATTTACAGTCTCGAATGGGAGGATTACTGGTACGATTTCAGCTGGTCGTATTGCTGTACTATATGATGGAGAAGATAATGAGGACGGTGAACCAGATCACGAGCTTGTACCTGTTACCTTTAATATAAACAATGCCACAACCAATTGGGGGCAAAATATTTATATTGTAGGTGATCTAGCTGAGCTTGGTAGCTGGGAGCCGAGCCGAGCTGTAGCAGCAGCGATTACAAACTATCCAAGCTGGCAAGCAACGGTTTACCTTCCAATAGGGACCCGCTTCGAATTTAAAGCGATCAAGAGGAACGGTGACCAAGTCGATTGGGAAAGCGGGAATAATCGCGTTCACACTGTTACAGCAAATCAAAATGTTATTAACTTTAACTTCAATCACTAGGTTAAGATAGCGACCGACATTTTATTATTTATTCGAAAATAGACTTTGAAGAAGTTAAATTTTTACAACACTTAGCCGTATGAAATCTTAAGCTTTTTCCTGATTTCATACGGTTCTTTGATCATCATTCAGTAGAAGTCTTCACTTTCAAAGTAGTGAGAGGAATGCTTATTTATCTTTCACTCAAGTGGGGTCAACCCCGGCTGAATAAAGTTAAAGCCTTCGGTAGATGCCACAGCATTCTGTGGGAATTTACCGAGCTTCGCTCGGTAAAATAACAATTGATCATCTTCAAACAGAAGACTTCCTCTATTCTTACTTAGTTGTTTGTTTCTATTAAAGCAATGCTTTTGTCTTAAAATCTAACACACCTTGATTGTTGCTTAATATGGTAAACTAGTCATTAAGAACAGATTGGAAAAGGTTGTGATGTTTTATGGCGAAGCAAATTTTACATAATGATTGGGCGGAGCAATTAGAAGTAGAGTTTAACAAGCCATATTATGTTAAGCTCCGTCAATTTTTAAAACAAGAATATCAGACCCAGGTCATTTATCCTGATATGTATGATATCTTTAATGCCCTGCACTACACGCCTTATGCAAACGTTAAGGTTGTTATTTTGGGGCAGGATCCTTATCATGGTCCAAACCAAGCACACGGGCTCAGCTTTTCTGTAAAGCCAGAGGTTCCAATTCCACCATCACTACAAAATATGTACAAGGAATTATCTAATGATTTAGGCTGTACCATCCCTAATCATGGTTATTTGGTTAAATGGGCAGAACAGGGCGTCTTGTTGTTAAATAATGTGCTCACTGTCCGTAGAGGCCAAGCACATTCACATAAAGGAATGGGCTGGGAAACATTTACGAATCGAGTAATTGAAGTGATTAATGATAAGCCAGAGCCTGTTGTCTACCTACTATGGGGAGCTGCTGCACAAAAAAAGCAGGAAATGATTGATACCGATAAGCATTTTATTATTAAATCGCCACATCCAAGCCCACTATCTGCACATCGGGGCTTCTTTGGCAGTAAGCCTTTTTCAAAAGCAAATGCCTATTTACAAGAAGCTGGAAGAGAACCGATTGATTGGCAAATTGAAGAGTTGACATAGTTAGTATTTAAGAAAGTTAACATGACATTATTTAGAAGTTATTGAGCACGATGCATGAAAACAACAAATTGCGATGCCAGTTATACACAAGCATTCATGGTAAGCTATGCATCGGAGGATCAAGAAAAATATGCCGAAAAAGTTGTTGCATCTTTACGTCATCAGTTTGACGGGCACGACGTATGTGTTAGAGAGGAATAAAATATGACAATTATTGTTAGTGTTGATATTGGGACGACTAGTCTTAAAGCTATGATGTTTGATCAAGCCTATCAAGTGATTGACCAAAAAAAGATTGGCTATCCAACCATTCATCCAGATTTACATCAGGCAGAGCAAGACCCTGAGACCATTTATCGTGCTGTAGTAACAGCACTGACTGAGCTGAAGCATCCTGAACAACATCCTATTGACTATATCGTCTTTTCAAATGCGATGCATAGCATTATGGCTATTAACCAAGCTCATCAACCGTTGACCCCGTTATTAATCTGGTCGGATAATCGTGCTATCAAACAAATCGATTGGTTTAAGCAACAACCAGAGGCGTTCAGCTTTTTTCAAAAAACGGGTACGCCGATTCACCCGATGAGCCCTTTTGCTAAATTACTATGGTTTAAACGAGAAACAGGACTGATCGAACAAGCAGCTAAGTTTATTGGTATGAAGGAGTATATTTGGTTTCAGTTAACAGGGAGTTTTCAGGTTGACTATTCGACTGCCTCAGCCACAGGTTTGTTTAATCATCAAACACTTAGCTGGGATGAACAAATTTTACAATATATCGGTATTGAACCAAAGCAATTGCCAGATTTGATTCCAGTTCAAACAACAAGTCTGATCAAGGATGAGGCAATCTTAGCTCTTGAGCTGATAACCCCTGACACAAAACTGATGATAGGTGCTAGTGATGGTGTGCTAGCAAACCTAGCAATCGATATGATCAATTCATCAATAGCAAATATGACAGTAGGAACGAGTGGAGCGATTCGTTTATCTGTCGATAAGCCCATTCTTGAACCTGAAGGGCGTCTCTTTTGTTATTATCTTTCTCCGAAGAAATGGGTTGTGGGTGGAGCGGTCAATAATGGTGGAAACGTGTTGAAATGGCTAGATCAGTTGTTATTTGAACAGCCAGGTAGACTCTACCAAGAGCTCGAACAAATAAGCTTTGAAGCGATTAATCATCAAAAGGATCCGTTATTATTTTTACCACACTTAAATGGGGAACGTGCACCATTTTGGGATAGCCATTTGACAGGTCAGTTTTATGGTTTAACCACATATCACCAAAAAAGGGATTTGATCCGTGCTGCTGTGGAAGGCATCTTTTTTAATCTCTATGATGTGTATAAGATGCTAGTGCAGGTAACAGGTCAAATAAATGGTATTTGTGTATCCGGAGGTCTCTTTACCAATACCAATCTCATTCAATTAGCTGCTGATATCTTTGGTGTATCGTTTTACTTAACCGAATCTATTGAACAGAGTAGTTTAGGAGCTGCTATGTTAGTATCTAGCCATACCGTTACTCAGGCTCCAACAAAGCTTTATCAGCCTAATATGGGAAGACATGATGACTATCAAAGTAAATATCATTATTATCAAAAGGTGTTAACACATAGCCGAGCATTGAAGCCTTCTTAAAGCTTCTTTAATGCTATAATAATAGCATCTTGTTTGATGGGGTGGTATTGATGGCTACAAGTGAGCAAGCAATTTTTACGAACATGTGTATGATTTATGATCAATATGGCCATGTGCTCGTCCAGGATCGAGTTAATCCAAATTGGCCGGGTATTACCTTTCCAGGTGGTCATGTTGAGAAAGGTGAGTCTTTTACCGATTCTGTTATTAGAGAGGTCTGGGAAGAAACTGGCCTAACCATTCAGGCGCCTATTTTATCTGGGATTAAGCAATTTCAAACGAAGCAAGATCAACGTTATATTGTCTTGATGTATAAAACAAACCAATTTAAGGGTGAGTTAGTTTCTTCGGAAGAGGGTGAAGTATTTTGGATCCCTAGAGCTGAACTGCTAAACTATCAGCTTGCCCCTGATTTTGAGCAAATGGTCAAGGTGATAGAGACAAACCATTTGAGCGAGCTATATTATTTTGAAGAAGAAAACCAGTCTAAGTTGAGCTTGTTTTAAACTTCATGTAGCAGAAGTCTCCCACTTCGATAAGGTGGTGAGATGAATGCTATTTGTATCTCATTTAGAGGGGGGCAAATCTTGGCTGAATCAAGTTAAAGCTGCTGGTGGATGCCACAGATTGTCAGCGGAAAGTTATCGAGCTTAGCTCGATAAAATCTCGGCGCAAATAAGCCAGGGTGTATTTGATAGCTTGTTTCAAAAATTAATACATAAAGATTTTAAAAAGTGTATTGCATCGCTCTATGTCTTTACAGAAACGGGCACATGATCATTGATGTGCTTCCTTAAAGGTAGATAGATTACCTTAAGGGAAGAATATCAGCCATGTGCCCGTTTTATAAATGAATTGTTATTCTGATATAGGCAAAGATGATTTTCTTGGCAACTGGAAGCTATTAATCTCAGCCTCGCCACAACCAAACGGATAAAAGAGTTATAATTTCCGATTAGAATCCAACAATAATCCATTCAGGCATAAAAAAAACCTCCTATTTGTTTTCTTTTTTTAAGAATAGAAAACAAATAGGAGTTTTAATTAAAACACTGTTTATTTACAGTAATCGCTGGGTCCAATCCTTGAACATTTTCAGCATGTGGGTCATAGAAAGTGTTTCCATAATAGTGAAGCTACTTTCAATTTTATCTAGTCCCTGCTCATTTCGATTGACAAGCTTGTCAACTAAACCGTCACACCAGAGCAATACAGTACGTGAAAACATTGCTCGTTCATCAGTCTTTTGAGATTGAATCATTTGATTAATTTCCTTCGCTTCAGTCAAGGCCTGATGCTCTAAGCATAAACAAATAACATTAACTGAGAGTAATGTTTCCTCGTGCGTAGTTTTATGGAGTTTTTGCGTTTTTGAAAAGGTGCGGTACGCTTTTTTATACAAGGTTAAAATGGTTGACAAGTCACCGAAAGCAAATAATGTATTGCTGAAAAGACTGACTTCATAGTAACCCCATTCTTCACATTGAATTAAGTAATTCTTAATTGGTAAAATTAACCTCTTAGTTATTTTCTTTTGTGTGACTGCAGCTAGATAAATTTCAGTTAAGAGATGAAGATGGTGGTACTTGATTTGATTGGTTAATTGATACTCGTTCAAGGCTTTACTGGATACTTCTTTTAATCCATCTAAATCCTTTGTACCATAATAGCGAATTAATTCTCTGCCCCAAATCGTATAGAAATCTTGTTCAGATTCATTGTGTAAATAATGAAACTCTTCATATGATATATTTAGATTATTAAGTATCTGGTAGAAAGTATCAGCAGATACAGAGATTTGTCCTTTTTCAAAACGCCAATAATTGCCTGGATCAATCATGTCCCCACAAATATGTCTAATTTTAATTTTTTTCATCTTTCTAATTTTTGCGATCGTTGCTCCTAGCGACATAGTCATCTCATCCTCATTCTTTAGCATCATTTCAACTAAGTTTATTTTAAAGGGCAGCAATTAAATACTCAAGCAGTTGGTTAGAAAAAAGATGTAAATTTACAGTGATTCAATTATTTTTTCATAGTTTGTGTGATAGTCATAATTTAATAGGATTTTAAACACATAATACGAAACTTCAATCAGTGGAGTGATGCCTACATGATGTAGATCATGCAGAAGTTAACACAAACGTGGCGGCTCTAGTCAGCTCTCTTCTTCCACTGATTGTGAGTTGAATGAGTAAGGACATTAGTGTCTGTTATCTGTCCTATTTCCTCACTTCATTATGAGAAGGGAACTTTACGGACGGTTATCTGTGATAAACGGGGGTGAGTGCAATAAAGCTGCTAATTCTAGATGATCAAGAGGGTGTAGGTGTTGGGCTGAAGTACATGATTTTAGATCATTCAACTATTGATGTGACCTACCGGAAAACATGTCTTAGGGAAGAAGTGATGGAACTCTATCAAAATTTTGATGTCTTTTTGATTGCGCTTAATCGGTCTAGTCATCAAGGACTTGAAACCGCATTGGAATTATTAAATATCGATCCGCAAGCTAACATCATTCTATTAACAGATTACGACTTTACGGAACATTTTAATTTCTTTATTGAATTAGGCTTTACAGCGTTTATCAGTAAATCCTCATCGAGTCGTCAGCTCATGCGAGCGATTGAGTGTGTAATAGACGGTGAAGTGGTGCTACCTCAGTCATTGCTACCGCAACTCCGTAAGCAAGATGTGCGAATTACCGAGGATGGTCATAATATAGACTTGACGGAAATTGAATCTAAAATTATCTGCTATTTAGCGTGCTTATTAAGTACCGAACAAATTGCCTACCAGCTTCATATGAGTAAGCGAAATGTTGAACGCTATTTAACTAGCATTTTCGATAAGCTAGGGGTAGCAAGTCGAAGCGAAGTATTGGATAAGTGTAAACAATTAGGGATCATTCCAGAGGCGCTACTACAGACAGAAGCTGTTTTTTAGCAAAAAATTATTAAATGATCGTGAAGGTAAAGCTTAACTTCATTTAGCAAAGTCTATGTGGTGAGAGGAGTACATAGCTGTATACCATTTGGTGAGGGTTCAACCCAGGATGAATAAAAAGTTAAAGACGCCGAAGGTTGCCACAGATTTTTAGCGGAGATTTATCGTGCTTTGCTCGATAAAAGCTGGACACAAATACTTTGATAGGTGCGATTCCGACAAATAGATAATTTCGACGGTATAGCTATTCAGAACGTGAAAAGGTCAGAAAAATAAGATTCTGTGATGGTATTTTCTTAGAATCTATTCGTAAGAATACTTATTCACTTAATTTAATCGTCTATATCTGCCCGGCGCTTCCCCATAATTTTTTTTAAATACACGATGAAAGTACGGATAGTTTCCAAATCCACAATTTTCTGCGATACGCTCTAATGTCATATTCGTATATTTCATTTGGTTGATAGCTGCTGTTAAACGGATATGTTGTGCATAGGCTATCATTGTTTGATTAGTATGTTCTTTAAATAAATGAACAGCCCGTGAAACACTCAGTTCTACATCTTCAGCTACTTCTTGGATGGTTAACGGACCTAAAGCGTGTGCTTCGATATAGCGCATCATACGTGTAACGACAAATGGTCGTTTTTTTGCTGATCGTGCGACCATTTCTTGTTGGATAAGTAAGCAAATACTTTTAAAAAAATGCTCCATTAGCTCTTGACTTTGCTCTGATGAGGGTCGTCTCATTTCAGTTGCTAAAAAATTGCACAATGTCGTGACTTGTTCGATATTACTAATTTTTACATGAAATGGCTTGGATAGATTCTCCCACCAGTTGTCGAGCCATTTCCCTTCACCAAATAAGTGGAAATCGCCACTTAACTGATTGGGCTCAATTTTTAATTGATAGCGATGGTGAGCGGGCACAATAATCATATCGCCTTTATCCAACGAATAGCTTTGCTGATTTAGCATGGCTTCGGCATGCCCTTCGGTTTGAAGTCGAATTAAAAAGGAATCAAAGCCTTGCTTTCTTGTTTCATCATAACCGTTAGTATGAAAAGAATAACCACAATGTCCCACCTTCATAGGCTCACCTCATTAGCAAGATCGTATATGTTTTGTCTTGTCTTATTTATATCAAAAAAACAAATAGAACACCACTAAAGTCATTCAAATCGATGACATGTTGCAAGTAGTTCTCCGCAGCGCATATCTGTTTCTAATGCAAGTAATACCAGTAAGTTAAAATGGTTCTCTGTATTATGGTACAAAGATGTTATCGAAATTTATAGTAATATATGCATTAATTTTTATTAGTGCATTACCCTGAAGGAAGGTGTCTAAAGTAATAAATTTGAATCAAAAGAACAATAGAGAAAGTACATGAAGAAGGGCTATGAGAGATAGAAAAATAACCCGCATCTAAATGATGAGGATTATTTTACGATTTCTTTAGTAAGCAATGACTTCTAAAGTATTGATAACCAAAGTAGAATTAACTTCTAGGTTATTGCCTACTGGATTAAGTATACTTGTATTACCTAATTGTTTTTTCCAATTTAACAATGATACCTATACATTTATTTGATAAATAATTTGAAAATTAGTGCATAATGGATCTACGTCAATACTTATGACACAAATAAGCTAATTTTCTTTTAGTGTTCTGAAGCTTATTTCAATAAATATGTGAAGGCATGACATGGAGCCTGAGAGACTAGCAGAAATATTATATAGATTTAGAAAAGCCGTGGATTCATTTTTCTTCAAACTGAATCCGCGACTTTTTATAATGATTTATGGTTGTAACCTCTGTAAAATACTGATCACACCATGATATGTATGATATCCAATTAGGTTGCCGTGCTTAAAGGCCCTATCTGATCTGCCTTGAAACTCTTCTATCCAGTTTCTATTTCCAGCTGAATCAGTTTTTGTGGTGTGCATTGTAAACTGAGCTGGAACGCCGGCTGCTTCCATTTGTATTGATTCGGTTGCTCTGTCAAAATCGAAAGTTAAGACAGCATGTTCCTTAAGGGAAATTTCTCCTGATTCATATAGCAATGTACTCATTTCTTTTAAGTTATCAAAGGTAGTATGAGTAACATCGTATTTTTGTGCAAGCTCTTGCCATATATTTGAGCTATTCTCTGCCGTTAAGGGTGCAGCTTTCTTTTCATTAATTTCTTTACTAAATTGCTCTTCCGTTTCTAAGTCTCTTACTGACCGTTTAGCAGCAAAGGTATATGACGAAATTGAAGCTGTGCGATTAATATTCATAGTCTACATGCTCCTGTATGCTTATTTTATTGCAGTGTAACTGGCTGGGGCTGCGATTACTCGCCCCATCGAAGGGCTTTTGTAAGACTCCCACTTCAGGAAATAAGGGTCTAAGTGGGAGATCCAACAGCCAGTAAAGGCCCGATTGGTTCAACTTAACGTTCAGTTGGGGAGAGAGGAAGCTGACTAAGTTCGCTGCGTCGTGTCTCAACGTCTGCACGAGCACATCCTATGCGTTGAACCCCCCACTGAATGAAGTTTCATTTTATCTAAAATTCATCCAAGCGCTCATTGTATTCCAAGGAGCGTTGATAGAGGTAGTTTGGTAAGTAAAACCTCCTAATGAATTTTTAATTCCTATATTTGTAATATCGACTCATTTACCAATATGTTTAGTGAAAATTAATACATTTTCTTACATTTTATATTATTGATTTATTCGGGAGATTAGTAATATTAATTATCTGAAACTCACGGTTCATACACTAAAAAATTCTTTATAATGGCAGTACAGGTGCTTCCCTGTCCAAATCCAAAATAAAGGATACCACATATGGACAAACATACTCTAAAAACATTATTTGATAAATGGATTGTCCCCATAAATATAAAAAATCCTAAAGAAAGTAAAAGGGTTATTACACAAAAAAGCTTACAACAAAGGCTTAGATAAAACTAATGTTACTTGCTCAATTACAAGGATTTAAGATCCTAATGCTTCAAATCCAACCTTGACCTGCTTGTTACTTAAACCTTTTTCCTCTCTATCGTTAAAATATTCCTTGCTTGACCCGAAAGACAAGAAACTGAAAGTCAAGTCATACTTTTAATCCACCTAAAAAAAATACAGAACAAGTTAAAAAATCACTATTGAATACGCTTACAAAATTAAATATACCCCCCTATACTTAAAGAGAAAGAAAAACTTGTTTAAAGAGAAAGGGGAAGTCATTTTTATGGTTAAAAAGAATAAAACACTTTGGTTATTAGGATTAGTTGCCTTATTTGCTCTTATGTTGGTTGGCTGTGCAAATAATACGGATGGTGATGATTCAAACACTGATCTTGATGAATCAGAGGAGGTTACAGCTGATCCAGGAGATGAAAGCAGTGAAGGTGGCCTTGATGTTGGGATTGTTTTACCTACCCGTGATGAGCCTCGATGGGTTCAGGATGAACAACGTTTTAAAGATGCATTAGCCGATTCTGACTACACGACAGAGATTTTGTTTAGCCAAGGCTCTTCAGCTAATGAGTTACAAAATGTTCAGACTTTAGTTAGTAAAGGGATTGATGTTTTAATAATTAGCCCACATGATGGGGATGCGGCAGGTGCAGCAGCAGAGGCTGCAGCAGCAGAGGGGATTACGGTTATTGCCTATGATCGTTTAATTACCAATTCAGATGCGGTTGATTATTATGTCACTTTTGATAGTGTTGCTGTAGGAGCAGCGCAAGGACAGTACTTAATCGACAATGTAGAAGGTACAGGTATACCACTCTATCTATATGCAGGTGCAGCATCCGATAACAATGCCTTCTTATTCTTTGAAGGAGCCTGGTCTGTGCTACAGCCAAAGATTGCTGATGGTACATTTGTCATTGCCAATTCCAGTGAAGCTGAAGCGTTAGCGGACAGTCCAGAATTATCACGTGATGAAATGGGACGTATTCTTGGTCAAATTACGACCAACTGGGATCCTAATGAAGCGATCAATAAAGCACAAACGCACTTAACAGCAGCTGGTGACGAGTTAAAAGGCGACGTGGCAATTTTAGCGCCAAATGATGGAACAGCACGTTCAATCGCTGATACATTTGCAACAGATAGTGATGTCACTAGCTTTGTTATCACAGGGCAGGATGCGGAGATGGCCTCTATTCAATATATTATTGATGGAAAACAATCAATGACAGTGTTTAAGGATGTCCGTCGTCTCGTTGAGGATGCAATGGGCATGGCTGTCACGATCCTAGATGGTGATACACCAGAAACAACAGGAAGTTATGATAACGGTGCCAAAGATGTTGAAGCGATGCAGTCAGAGGTTATCGTGGTTGATCAAGCCAATGTACAGGCAGAATTAATTGATTCTGGTTACTATGAGGCAAGTGACTTTACTGGTCTGGAATAAAACGTGAGGCGAAATGGTGATAGTTAACTATCACTGTTTCGTCCTTTAAGATCTTGTTTGAAAATTTCCGAATGGTGTGCGACACATCCCATTGTTGGCTGGGTTGTGCTAATTGCGTAGCTCATACATACGCTCTGTTGCTCAACCCATCGCCGCATTCGATAATTTGAACACAGATTTTAACTTCAATTAGTAGAAGTCTCCCATTTTATAAGTGGTGAGAGAATGCCTATTTGTATACCATTCACTGGGGTACAAACCCCGGTTGAACAAGTTAAAGTCTCCGGCGGATGCCACAGATTTTATCAAGCTTCGCTCGATAAAATCTGGAGGCAAATACGCCAAGGCGCATTTGATTTGTAAGTAGTAAAGGTGGGAGGACAATGGTTGATTATATTCTTGAAATGCACAATATTACCAAAACGTTCCCTGGTGTAAAGGCCTTAAGTCAAGTCAATTTCAAAGTTGAAAGAGGCGAAATTCATTGTTTAATCGGTGAGAATGGAGCCGGTAAATCAACATTGATGAAGGTCTTAAGTGGCGTGTATCGTTATGGTGAATATGAGGGTGATATTGTTTATGACGGTAAAGTACAGCAATTTAATAAAATTAATGATAGTGTTGACGCGGGCATAGCCATTATTTATCAAGAGCTTGCCCTATTTCCTGATTTATCTGTATATGAAAATATCTATATGGGTAATGAGGTGAAGGCGAATGGCGTGATTAATTGGAATAAGACGATTGTTAAAGCAAAGGAAATGCTGGATAAAGTGAACTTAAAGGTAAATCCAGAAACCTTAATTAAGGATTTAGGTGTGGGTAAGCAGCAGCTTGTTGAGATTGCTAAAGCTTTAAGTAAACATGTTAAACTGCTGATTTTAGATGAACCAACAGCAGCCCTTAACGAGGACGATAGTGAGAATTTATTAGAATTAATTAAGCAGCTAAAGCAACAAGGCATAACGTGTATTATGATTTCACATAAGCTTAAAGAGGTGGTAGCCATTGCCGATAAAGCAACAATTCTTCGTGATGGTCAAACCATTTGTACCTTAGAAAAAGACGAAATTGAAGAACGCACAATTATTAAACATATGGTTGGGCGTGAAATAAGTGATATCTATCCAAAGCGACCAGAGAAGAATATCGGCGATAGAGTATTAGAGCTACACAATTGGTCCGCCTATGATCCTCAGCTTGGCCGTGCTGTAGTCAAAAAAGCAGACTTATATGTTAGAAAAGGTGAAATAATCGGTCTTGCTGGACTAATGGGTTCTGGTCGAACAGAGCTGGCCCTTAGTATTTTTGGCAATCCAAAAAACTACAAATTGCAAGGTGATCTAGTGTTAAATGGACAACCGCAGACCTTTAAACATACAAGTGATGCAATTGAAGCTGGGATAGCCTATGTCACAGAGGACCGAAAAGGAAACGGTTTGTTTTTATTACAGGATATTACGCAAAATGTTTCAGCCGCGAAGCTAACTGGCATTTCCAATAAAGGCATTATTAATGACAACGAGGAGATTAAAGTCGCAGAGCATTATAAACAGGCACTCCATATTAAAGCGTCCTCGATAGAACAGTTAGTAGGAAAGCTAAGTGGAGGAAATCAACAGAAGGTATCATTAGGGAAATGGCTTTTTGTTGGGCCGAATATTCTCATTTTAGATGAACCGACACGCGGAATTGATGTGGGCGCCAAATTTGAGATTTATACTGTCATGAATGAGTTAATTGATAAAGGAATGAGTATTATTATGATTTCTTCGGAATTAGGCGAAGTACTCGGTATGAGTGACCGTGTCTATGTTATGGCAGAAGGAGAGATCAAAGGCGAGCTGTCTGCGGAAAGAGCGGATCAGGAAAAAATTATGGAGCTTGCTACGCAATAGGAGGGTGATCGAGATGAAATTTGTTAATGAAGCACGAACGCTAATTAAAGATAATATTCGTGATTATGGGATGTACATTGCCTTATTTATAATCATGCTAACATTTAATTTTTTAACCGATGGGCTATTTATGTCGTCTCGTAATATTAGTAATTTAATTGATTCTGCAGGCTATATTGCTGTGTTGGCGGTCGGGATGACACTGGTCATTGTCATCCGTCATATTGATTTATCTGTTGGTTATGTTGCTGGATTTCTTGGTGCGATCGCTGCCATATTATTAATGCAACATGGTGTACCCGTCTATTTAACGATTCCGATTATTTTGGGAATCGGTATCGTAATCGGTTTATTTAATGGGTTTCTTATTGCACAGATTGGGATCCCAGCTTTCGTTGCCTCACTAGCGGGTATGTTAATTTTTCGAGGTGCGCTCCTTCAAGTAACAGAAGGAACTGGAACGATTATTATACAGAATGCAACTTTTAATGCCCTAGGAAATGGATTTATTCCTTCAATTACTGAAGTGGGTGGACTTCATTTACTTTCATTAATCGTTGGATTACTAGGGATTGGCTTTTATATTTATGGGGAGTTAAAAACAAGACATGACAAGCAGAAATATAACTTTGAAGTGGTTTCATTTGGGATTTTCCTGCTTAAGCTTATCTTTGTCTCTGCAATTATCGGCTACTTGACATGGATATTGGCAGGCTATAACGGTTTTTCTTGGACGATGATGATTGTCTTAGCTGTGGTGGTCATTTATCATTTTATTTCCACTAAAACAGTGTTGGGACGTCAAATTTATGCGGTAGGTAGTAACCCAGAGGCGGCTCACTTAAGTGGGATAAATGTAAAAAAAATCACTTACTTAGTCATGGCGTCAATGTCAATGCTAGCTGCTCTATCTGGAATTCTTTACACAGCACGCCTTCAATCAGCTACAACAACAGCTGGGATGCTGTTTGAATTAGACGCTATTGCAGCTGCGTATGTCGGGGGTGTCTCTTCTGCCGGTGGTGTCGGTAAAGTAACAGGTGCCATTATCGGCGCCATTGTCATGGCTTCATTAACGAGCGGGATGAATTTACTTGGCGTTGGTATTTCTTATCAATATATGATCAGAGGAGCGGTCCTAGCAGGAGCGGTAATTTTTGATGTAATTACGCGTAAAAAAAGTAAATAGTAACGAAGCAGTGGGATCGATTCGGTCCCTGTTTTGCTTTTCTTAATTAGTCAAGGATTTTACCGCAGTGTAACGGGCTGGGGCTGCGATTACTCGCCCCATCGTAGGGCTTTTGTAAGACTCCACTTCAAGAAATAAGGGAGCACGTCATGTCTAAGTGGGAGATCCAACAGCCAGTAACGGCCCGATTGGTTCAACTAACGTTCAGTAAGGGAGAGAGGAAGCTGACTAGTTCACGACGTCGTGTCACAACGTCAGCACGAGCACATCCTATCCGTCAAACCCCCATTGAACGAGGTTCACTTTACCAGCATCTGTCCGACTCTGTATCAACTAACGTTGATATTGCTAATGATCCCACAACAGTGATAAGATAATACCGTAAGTTTGAGTGTGGTTAGAAATTGAGGTGCTCGTCTATGCGCAAAATTGTAACCGTTTTAACAATTGTCATTTTTATCACCTTAGCCTATTTCACATTTAATTCAGCGAGGCGCGTGGTCGGTTTTGAGTGGCAAGAGCCACTACCCATTAGTCAAATTGAGCCACAGCATCGACTAGTTCTTATTACCCAGGAAATAGATACGCCTTTTTGGGATGCTGTAGCTAAAGGTGCACAGGCTCAGGCAGAAAAGGATCAAGCTATTATCGAAGTATTAGGGAATTACGGACATAACGAGGAGGATTTTCTGCGTAATTTAGAGCTCGCGATCTATTCACGAGTGGATGGGATTATTGTGCAGGGTCTTGACACCGAAGCCTTCAAAGAATTAACCAAAATTAAAGCTGCTTTCTATAGTATTCCTATTATTACAATTGCCAATGATGTCCCGATTGAAGAGAGTTTGAGAAGAACCTATGTAGGTTCAGATCAATACCAGGCTGGGCAATTATTGGCGCAGCAACTCATCAATGATATGGGATCTAAAGGTCAAGTAGCTATCCTATATGATCAGCAACAATATTACTTCCAACAGCAACGCGCGTTAGGTATTGAGTCAGTTTTGACCGAATATCCCAATATAGAAGTCATCCTAGCTGATACAATCAATACCCGAGAAGATATTGTATCAACGACACAACAATTATTAAATGAATTTCCTGACATTGATGCAGTCATAGCCATAAATGCAAATATTGTCTCAGGTATGGTTCAAGAGATTAGTAGACGACGACAGATGGAATCCATTTATTTGTATTCTTTTGATGACCATACTGACATAGAAGGGTTATTAGAGCAAGGTAAACTTAATGCTGTTCTAAAACAGGCTCCTGAAGAAATGGGGCGTTGTAGTGTTCAATTAATCATTGAATGGTTAAATGGAGAGACAGTACCGTTGGATTTCGATGGCTATCATACCAAGATTGAAATCGGGAAAGCGAAGGATCAGCTATGAGTACCATTCAAAGAAAAGTTCTACTCCTTACCACCATCGTCGTGTTAATGATGATGATGATTTGGGTGGCATTGACTTATTATAATCGTCAAACTCAAGAACAATACAATACGATTTTGCAACGCTATTTAATTCTGAATCAAGTTAATGTGGCCAGTGCTCAAATGATAACCGATTTAAACAATTATTTGGCACAGCCAATCCCGAATAATTTAGAAAAAATACAAACCGGTCAGTCTGAACTTGAAGGCGTCGAACGAGAATTGCTTTCACTCGGTCACCAAGAGAATGAATTTGAATTACTAAATTATGTTGGACTGATTGATAGCTTAATTGAAACCGTTGATCGTACGATAAGCTTACATCATCATGATGATGAAGAAGCGGCGTTACGTGAATTTAATGATGCCACTCGTATTGCAAATTATATCTCGGATACAACCTTAGACTTGGTTGATCAAGAATTGAAAACCTATGATAGCTTTTATCGTCATATTATTGATCAATCAAAGGAAATAAGTAGACTGGGTATTTGGCTCTTTATTTTATTTACCTACAGTCTAATCGTGATAACCTATGTCTTAGCTAGAAGTATTACCCGTCCAATCTATCAATTAACGGAAGCAGCTAACGCTTTATCTAGAGGAGAGTTCGACTCAGAGGTCGAGGTTGATTCCAATGATGAGATTGCCTTTCTAGCTAAAACATTTAACCGCATGCGTCTTAATATTAATAATTTAATTTCAGAAATACAAATGAAAGCTCAACTAGAAAAGGAGCTCCAACAAAATCAACTTTTATTGCAGGAAAGTCAGCTAAGGAGCTTACAAAGTCAAATTAATCCACATTTTTTATTCAACACATTAAATACCATTTCCAAAAAAGCTTATCTTGAAGGAGCCAATCAAACAAGTGACTTGCTGGTCAATATTGCAGGTCTGCTCCGTTATAATTTAAAGCAATTGGATCGGGCGGTAACATTACAGGATGAAGTGACCGTTTTAAAACAATATATTGATATTCAAAAGGCACGCTTCACAGAGCGCCTGCAATTTGAGGACGAAATAGATGATCACGTCCTCAATATCGCTATTCCGGCTCTTACGCTTCAACCCATTATCGAAAATGCCATTATCCATGCGGTTGAGCCAAGAGAAGAGGGAGGAAGAATCACCTTTCGTATTAAAGAAAAAGATCGTTATGCATTAATTGAAATAGAGGATGATGGTCCAGGAATGTCATCAGAGAAGGTCGAGCATTTATTAGAAGGGCTTATTTTGCCAAAAGAGGGTCATTCAACGGGGATTGGTTTTACCAATGTGGTTAAACGTCTCAAACTTTTTTATAACCAGGATGATTTGGTGAAGATAAATAGTCGACTTGGTGAAGGGACAAAGATAAGTTTAATCATACCCAAACAAAAGGGGGGACCAGTCAATGATACGGTTACTTATCGTAGATGATGAAGATATTGAACGTAACAGTATGGAAATGATTTTAGCACGTGCCATTCCAGATCTAACGATAACCCAAGCTAAAAACGGGAAGAGTGCGATTGAACAGGCAGTCAAACTAAAGCCTGACCTTGTCTTAATGGATATTAAAATGCCTGGAATGAGCGGATTAGAGGCGATCAAGGAAATAAAAGGGCGTGGTATTTCCTGTCAATTTATTTTAGTCACCGCTTACGATACCTTTGATTATGCGAAGCAAGCTATTAGGATGGGGGTAAAGGATTACTTATTAAAGCCTAGTAAGGTTAGTGAGATTGTTGCGACAGTTGAGCAAGTCATCGACCAAATCAAAGTGGACAAAAAGGTTCAAGCCCAGCAAAATAAACAACAGCTGCTGCTTGAAAAATCACGCCGTGTTCTAGAAACCGATATGGTCATCCAGCTTCTGTTTGACCATGTTCATGATGTGAATTTGACGATGCTGCTGGAAATGCTTGAAATCAAAGCACTGGAGCAAATGTTTGTCATGGTCTTTCTTCTACCAGAAGGGTTAGAAAATCAATATCCTGCTTTAGTCGAACGCATTAAACGAATGGCTCCGTCTGCCTGGGTAGGTTCGCTTTATGGACGACAGTTCCCTGTTATTGTATTCCGAAATCGAGAAAAAACCTATCGTGCACAAGCAACGGAGATCGCGCGAAACTGTTTAAAGAGAACAGAAAAAACTTTAGAAAAGGGCTGGTTTATCGGGATTGGACAGGTATATGAGCAACTTGATGATTTGAAGAAATCCTACCATGAAGCTTTAGTAGCGATGATGGATACTAAACGCCCAGTTAAATATCGATTTTATCAAGATGTTGAACCAGGAATCGATCAAACAGATCAGCAACTTGATCATTACCGAGACAAAGCTTTTTTTGACGATATACGCTTAGGTAAATGGGATAATATCTCTCAACAACTTGTCACCTTAATTCAATGTTATCAAAATGAGCAGACCGATTTAGTCAAAGTGCAGCAACGGATATTAGAAATGATTTGGATGATGGCACTTATTCTTGACGAAATGCACATTTCAATTAAACGCGAGACTATTTCTTTGCATAGCCAAACCTATCAGCAGCTAATAGAAGAAGTAAAACGGTATTTTGATCAAATTAAGGAGCGATATCAGACGTATCAGCATGCTTTAGCCGCTGATCGTATTCAGCAAATTAAGCAATACATTATTGAGCATTCACATGAAGATATATCACTTGATCTATTAGCCGAACAAATTGGTTTAAGCCCAATCTATATTAGTAAAATGTTTAAGGAAAAGCTAGGCGTTAACTATATTGAATTTCTAACAGCTTGTCGAATTGATCATGCTAAAAAACTGATGCATAACCAGGCTATGAGTATTAAAGAAATCTGTTATGAAATTGGTTATCATGATCCAAATTATTTTAGTAAGGTTTTTAAACGGCTCACTGGCGTCTCGCCTAAAACCTATCGAGAGAAGCTAATTGCATCTAATCGTTCTTAAGGTAGCCCGGAGGTGTTAGCGAATGGCATTGAAAAAGATCAATCTGTGTACTTTAATTGTTTTGCTGAACGTAGGTATTTTTGGATGTGAGACAAAGCTTGAGGAAGATCCTTCTGAACAAGTTACAGCTGAATTAAATGAAGCTCAAGAGCAGGATACAGAAGCATCTGTTCCTGATCAGAAGCTGAAGATTGCTTTTTCGATGGATACGCTAGTCGAAGAACGCTGGGAGAAGGATCGTGATATGTTTGTAGAAGCGGTGAAAGCGCTAGGTGCTGAAATTGAAGTCAAGGCGGCTAATGGGAATGATGCTCTTCAGATTGCACAAGCTGAGACGTTAATTAGTCAAGATCCTGACTTATTGGTACTTGTCCCGCATAATGCTGAAGTAGCGGCAACGATTGTAGGAAAAGCTAAAATGGCTGAGATACCGGTGATTGCATATGATCGTCTTGTTAAAAATGCTAATGTAGATTTGTACATTTCTTTTGATAGTATGAAGGTAGGAGCTTTGCAGGCTGAAGCCATCACAGAACTTGTACCAAAGGGTAAATATGTATATATAGGTGGGGCTTCAACAGATAATAACGCTCATTTACTTAAAGAAGGGGTGTTTAGTGTCCTCCAGCCCTATATAGAAAAGGGCGATATTACAGTCGTCTATGATCAGTGGAGTGATGCATGGACTCCTGCCAGTGCCAAGCTAAATATGGAGGAGGCTTTAGCGGCTAATGACAATCAGATTGATGCCGTTATTGCTGCTAATGATGCGACCGCTGGAAGTGTGATTGAGGTGTTAGAAGAATATGGCTTGGCAGGTCAAATCCCAGTTGCCGGTCAGGATGCTGAATTAGCCGGCATTCAACGAATTATTGATGGCACTCAAGCGATGACAGTATATAAGCCTATTAAGGAATTATCCAAACAAGCTGCAGAAATTGCTGTACGCATGGCAGGTGGAGAGATGATTGAAACCAACCTCGTTACCAATAACGGTAAGAAAGATATTCCGACGGTTTTTTTAGATCCAATTGCGGTTAATCAAGATAATATATACGAGACCGTTATTGCTGATGGTTTCCATCAACTAGAAGATCTTAAGCTGGATGAAGTGCAGTGACATCATTTGAAAAAATCGTTATACTGGAAATATGATGAAAGGTACTATGCTAATTGAACGGTTGCATAGTACTTTTTTTACGATAAGCAGGTCTAGCAAATTTATCGCAGTGTAACTGGCTGGGGCGTGATTACTCGCCCCATCGAAGGGCTTTTGTAAGACTCCCACTTCAAGAAACAAGGGAACAGGTCATGTCTAATGCGTCGAAACCCCCACTGAACGAAGTTTCACTTTATCGATTATAAGTAAAACTAAGCTTTTCACCAAAAAGCTTGGCGACAGGCCACGTTTTTTACACGTTAAAATTTTAGCAAGGGAGTTATTCGACATCGTAGCCATTTGGACGTACTGAGTATAAGCAAAATATACACAAGCGCAGGCGATTTTTCTAAGCATGCAGCCGGTTTGGATAGTTAATTAAAAAAGAGTTTGGGAGGGAGCGCGTTGTCGGAATTGTGGGTTATTTTCCAGGAAATCATTTTGCCGATCTTTATCATGCTATTACTGGGGTATATCATGCAAATCAAATTTAAGTTGGACTTATCCACGTTAGCTAAAGTCAATATATACTTTTTAGCACCAGGCTTTATTTTTAATGCCTTATATCATGCTAATATATCAGGGGGAATTTTTAGTCAGGTTCTGTTATTTCTTATATTACTTGTGGTTATTCTATACATAATTGCTCGACTAATCAGTGTTGTTTTTAAGATGGATCAGGATACGCGCACGGTATTTACTAATAGTGCTATGTTTTTTAATTCTGGTAATTATGGTGTCCCCGTTAATGATTTGGTTTTCCAAGGTGACCCTTACGCCATGTCAATTCAGGTCGTCACACTAACCTTTCAAAACATGTTTCTCTTTTCATATGGTGTCTTTTCCCTTCGTGCTTCACAAAAGGGAACATTGTCCGCTATTCTTGGCTATCTACGTATGCCTGTTTTGTATGCCTTGTTAGCAGGGATAAGCTTTAACCTATTAGACGTTCGCTTACCTGAGTTTATCCTTACGCCATCACAGTATATAGCAAACGCAATGGTTGGAATTGCTTTGTTTATGCTTGGAGCCCAAGTTGCTATGATTAAGTTTTCGCTAAAAATGGGCTCCGTTTATCTTAGTTTATTGCTTCGGTTAATCGTGGGACCTGCTGTTGCATTAGCTTTAATTTATCTGTTTGGGTTGGAGGGTATGACGGCACAAGCCTTATTGATAGCTTCGTCTATGCCAACATCGGTAAACACAGCTATTATTGCTCAGGAGTATAGTGATTCTCCCGATTATGCCGCTCAGATTGTCTTATTCTCAACATTGCTTAGTGCATTAACCGTTACCTTTGTGATTTATTTAGCACGCTTTTTATTTTAACACTGCTCGGTTCGTGTTAAAGTAGAGAGACGAATTCAAACGTTAGGATGAAGAACATGCAAACCGTAAAAATAAAAAATAAATATGTAAGTAAATATCGAGGTGGCTACCCTCATTTATTTAAAGAAGCGATCATCGATCCAACGGCGCTTGAGCAAGAAGGAACTGTGATTGACCTGATTGAACAAGGTGGCAAGTTTCTAGCCCGTGGTTATTATGGCCGTCAAAATAAGGGTTATGGTTGGGTGTTAACACAGAACAAGTCCGAAACCATTGATCAACTATTTTTTTCTAACAAAATCGCCACAGCCGTTACCAAGCGAGACACCTTCTTCTCAGATGATCAAACGAATGCCTTTCGCTTATTTAACGGGGAAGGAGACGGAATCGGTGGATTGACTATCGATTACTATGCTGGTTTCTTATTAATTACATGGTACAGTCAAGGCATTTACCAATTTAAATCATATGTGTTAGAAGCCTTGGAGCAATCACTTACTTATCAAGGTATTTATCAGAAGAAACGTTTTGATACTGGTGGGAAATATATTGATGATGACGACTTTGTTAAAGGAAAACGTGCAGAATGGCCATTATTGATTAAGGAAAATGGGATTAATTATGCCGTTCATTTGAATGAAGGACCAATGACTGGTATCTTTCTTGATCAGCGTGAGGTTAGAAAAGCGATAAAAGGGCATGTCGCAAAAGACAAAACCGTATTAAATACCTTTTCATATACGGGGGCATTCTCAGTAAGTGCAGCACTTGGAGGTGCGATCAAGACGACGAGCGTCGATCTCGCCAATCGCAGTTTGGCCAAAACAATTGAGCAGTTCACGGTAAACCATTTGGATCACAACAAGCACGAGATTAAGGTCATGGATGTGTTTCGTTACTTTAACTATGCTAAAAAACATCAGTTAAACTTTGACTTAGTTATTCTTGATCCACCTAGCTTTGCTCGTTCAAAGAAACATACCTTTAGTGTGGCGAAGGATTACGTTAAACTATTGGAAGAGGCAATTGCGATTACATCTGATGGTGGGATGATTATAGCGTCGACTAATTATAGTGGGATTCAGCTAAAGAAATTTAAACAATTTATTGAACAAGCCTTTACCAATTTGAACGAAAAATATCAAATTAAAGAAACGTTCCGATTACCATTCGACTTTCAAACAGATAAGCAGTTCCCTGAGGGCAATTACCTCAAAGTTATCTTCATTGAAAAAGTAAGAGGCTAACCTCTATATCTTTGTTACATGTAAATAAAGTGAAACTCGTTCAGTGGGGGGCGACGCATAGGATGTGCTCGTGCAGACGTTGCGACATGACGTCGCAAACTTAGCCAGCTTCCTCTCTCCCCGACTGAACGTTAGGAGAACCGATCGGGCCATTACTGGCTGTTGCATCTCCCACTTAGCTATGACATGTTCCCTTATTTCTTGAAGTGAGAGCCTTACAAAAGCCCTTCGATGGGGCGAGTAATCGCAGCCCCAGCCAGTTACACTGCGATAAAATTAGTAAATATCAAAATAGAATTGACTTGTTTATTCTTAGTGAACAAGTAATTCTATTTTTTTATGTCGAAATGCTTATAAATTTGCCAAAATGCGCCTTTTACAAGGCGGTAGTGCTATGTTAATTTAGCTGAAAAGGAGGTGAGCAAATTGGTTAAAGAAGACATCCCCATTGTCAAGGTATTTGAACAATTATTCTGCTTAGGATTAACTGAAAATCGATTGATGTTGCTTTCTTTTTTAAATGCCGTCTTCGAAAATAGTCTAACGGACCCCATTTATACTGTTGCGTGTGATTCCCCTTATCAACGTGATCGGCATTTACATAGTGTAACAGGCATTAACCTAAGAGCAAGAACATTCCTTCACCAAGATCTTCTGATTAGACTTCAATTTAGAGAGGAAAGCTATTATCGATCTCCATGTTATTATAGAGATCAGTTCGTTGCAGAACATACCAATCAGCTAGACCCGCAGATCCTTATTATCTTAGTCAATTTTAACTTACTGCAAGAAACCTCAGATTATCACACCTATTATCCGATGCGACCAGCGCAATGGTTTGAACCACATCCACCGACCCATACACATTACTTAGAGCTGCCAAAGCTTAATATTTTAAAGCCAGAACGTCCCTTAGAGCAATGGCTTTATTTTATTCGCTATATTGGCCGGAACAAGAGGACGGAAGGTTTAGCTCATTTGATAACGAAAGATAACGTTTTTAAAATAGCGAGTAGTCTTATTTTGGACAAGTATAGTCAGTCGGTTGAATCAGATTGGCCCGATTATATTAGAGATGCCAAACCACCTCATCAATGGGATGGATGGATTGGCTCACTTGAACGAGAGTGCATGGCTTTAAGAATGATTAAACGCAGATACCCCTATAATCAAATTGTTGATTTAACGGGTTTATCCGAACAACAGTTAGATAGGTTGGCTTTGGACCATTACTATTCAAATGGGAAAAATAATTAAACATGATGTTTTTTTGAACGGGAATCCCTTCTAACGGTTGGAAGTGGAATGATTTAGCATAGGTATGAACTTAGTAGGCTGGGACAAAATTTTTTTATAAACTGACGTTTAATAGCCAAACTAAGTTAAAAGGAGGATGAGCTATGCTAAATCAACAATATAAGATAGGTGATAAAGTCTTTGTTATGTTACGAAATCCTCATGTCCAAGGTGTCGTAAACATTCAAGAGGCAACTGTAGTAGAGCGTCCAGATTATCCAGGGGAGATGGCTATTTTTTTAAACGAGGAATATTTCCCTCTAGTTGATGATCTTGCCATATATACGGATTACTTTGAAGCGAAATATGATTATCAAGCCGCATTTGATGATGGAGAAACAGAGGGTTATTATGGTTAAGCCCTTCATGCCTCAGCTCGTCTATTTTGAGCCCAAAGCGCTGGAATATCCGTTAGGTAAGACCTTGTATGACAAATTTTCTGAAATGGATTTAGAAATAAGGGAAACCACGTCACATAATCAGATTCGTAATTTGCCAGGGGATAACGACTTTCAAAAATATCGAAATGCTAAGTCAACGCTAGTCGTTGGCGTACGACGAACATTAAAATTTGATACGTCTAAACCATCAGCTGAATACGCTATTCCTTTTGCAACTGGCTGCATGGGGCATTGTCATTATTGTTATCTCCAGACAACAATGGGAAGTAAACCTTATATTCGAACCTATGTTAACACAGATGAAATTTTTGAATCAGCTGAGCAATACATGCAGGAAAGAATGCCTGAAATAACACGCTTTGAGGCTTCTTGTACCTCTGATATCGTAGGAATCGACCATCTAACACATACCTTAAAACGTGCGATTGAATATTTCGGCCAAACAAACTATGGACTTTTACGCTTTGTAACCAAGTTTGCGCATGTCGATCATTTGCTTGATGCTAATCACCAAGGTCGAACACGTTTTCGCTTTAGTATTAATGCGGAGTATGTCATCAAATATTTCGAGCCTGGGACCTCAAGACTGGTTGATCGAATCGAGGCGGCCAAAAAGGTTGCAGCAGCAGACTATCCCCTAGGTTTTATAATTGCGCCTATTTATTTGCATGAAGGGTGGAAAGAAGGCTATTTAAGTATGCTCGAACAATTAGCTGAACATTTGCCCAAAAAGGCTAAAAATGATTTAACCTTTGAATTAATCCAACATCGGTTTACCGCCCCAGCAAAGCGTGTCATTCAAAAGAATTATCCGATGACAAAATTAGAGCTCGATGAATCAAAGCGTAAAACCAAATGGGGACGTTATGGTATCTTTAAGTATGTTTATACCGATCAAGAGCAGGAGGAGATGAAGCAACTGTTCTTAACACATATCCCAAAACTATTCCCCAAGGCAACTGTTGAATACTTTACCTAAAGCTACTGACTATATAACCGAAGATACCCGAAGACAAACGTGAGCAAAATCAGTTTGTCTTCAACTATTTAGTCAGTGATTAGGTTAAAAAGATCATCTAAGACTCAGGTCTTAGCTAACCTTATGTCTCAGGATGGTTGTCTTGAATGAAAAATCAGGTTAAGCTTAGCATGCTTGTTTAACTTCATTCAGCAGAAGTCTGCCAATGCTAGAAGCGGTAAGAGGATGGCTAGTTGTCTGTTCAGTCGGGGCTTAAGCCCGAGCTGAATAGGTTAAAGCCTTCTGCACATGCCAGAAATTTCAGTAGACATTTCTATAGCTTCACGCGATAAAATTTGAGCGCAAATACGCCAAGGGGCCTTTGATTAAGGATTAACTTGAAAGAGCTCTTAGTTGACAAATGACGGTGTGTCATATAGTATGGGAACCGAAAGTGACATCGTGTCATAAAGGGGTGTACACTCATGCCTAAGCAGACTTTCTTAAATTTAGATCAGCATAAACAGGACAAATTAATTATGGCACTCAAAAAGGAGTTTTCACGCGCCCCTTTACACGCAGCATCGATCGCTAATATTGTAAAAGAGGCGAGCATTCCTCGAGGTAGTTTTTATCAATACTTTGAAGATAAAGAAGATGCTCTACTGTTTTTGATTGATTTATTAAGTCAAGAATATCAAAGAGACTTTTTGACATGTATCAGCCAAGCGAATGGGGATTTGTTTGAATCCTTTCTAAATTTTTTTAAGCTATTGATTAATAAATCGGCAAAACCTGACCGTAAGCAATTCTTTTTCAATGCTGTTTTAAGCCAGAATCATAAGCTAGAACAGGCTTTTGTTGAAATGGTCAAAAAGAATCAGAAGATGTTTGATTTATTTAAGGCAATTAATACTGAAGAATTGTCTATTACCTCTGTAGAGGAGTTTAGGCATGTGATTAAGATTTTGGTAGCCGTCAGTTCACACAATATTGTTCATACCCTTATCACGAATACAAGTGTTGAGCAAGCTGTTGAAGATTTTACTAAGGAGCTAGAAATACTTAAAAATGGTCTAAAAAAGAAATGAATGCTAAGGTTATAGAATAATGCGGTTTTGAACGACGATAGATCGACCTCTATTCTATCAAACCGTTAATGATCAGATTTCAAGGAGAAGTCTGTACATATTTTAAACAAAAGTATTCATGTTTGCTACTGCAAAATAGGCGATACATCTTCCCGATAACCATTGAGATACTCCTTAACACGCTGAACGGAAAGTGTTCTCGCCTAGCTTTAGATGAAAATAAAAAAACACGATGCGGAGGAGCAGATTTTCTTGGGTAAATTAAATTTAGTTAATATTGAAAAGTCATATCGCACAGGGAATAGCTATTTAAAAGTACTAAAAGGAATTTCGCTAGAATTTAGAGAGAGTGAGTTTGTTTCAATTTTAGGTCCGTCTGGCTCTGGTAAAACAACCCTCTTAAATATTGTCGGTGGGTTAGATCAATACGATTCAGGGGATTTAGTGATTAATGGATATTCAACCAAACATTTTAAGGACCGTGATTGGGATGCCTATCGCAATCGCTCAATTGGGTTTGTATTCCAAAACTATAATTTAATTAGTCACCAAACTATACTACAAAATGTTGAGATTGCTATGACATTGTCCGGTGTTTCTAGTAAAGAACGTAAAGAGCGTGCGAAAACAGCCTTAACTGAAGTGGGCTTAGCAGATCATATAAATAAGAAACCCAATCAATTATCGGGCGGACAAATGCAGCGTGTGGCGATTGCCCGTGCCTTAGTCAATAATCCAGATATTATTTTGGCAGATGAGCCGACCGGTGCTCTTGACTCAAAGACGAGTTCGCAGGTTATGGCGATTTTAGCCGAAATTGCTAAAACACGTTTAGTGATCATGGTTACGCATAATGAAGAGATTGCGGAACAGTACAGTACGCGAATTATTCGCTTTTTAGATGGAGAAATTCAATCCGATAGTCATCCCTATCATGAAGAGAAGCAAGTCGAACAACAAGCTAAAAAAGCAAATAAACGTAATAAAACGTCGATGTCTCTATTTACGGCGCTTTCCTTATCCTTTAAAAACCTATTGACCAAAAAAGGACGTACGATCCTTACGGCATTTGCCGGGAGTATAGGGATTATCGGGGTAGCATTAGTGTTGGCCTTATCAAATGGCTTGTCTGACCAGCTAGATACGATGCAAGGTGATACGTTGGCTAATTTCCCAATAATGATTGATACGAGTGAGCAGCTCGTTGATTTTACTGAAATGGGCCCACCACATCAGCAAAATACAGGTGATTTCGAAGAATTCCCTGAAGAAACCGTTATCTATCGCTATGATAATAGTGAAAATTTTGAGACACATACGAATGTACTGACAGAAGACTTTCTTGATTATATTGATCAAATGGAAAATGAATTACCCGATGCAGTTGATAATATCTCCTATGCAAGAGGTGTTGAAGTCAATTTATTAGCCCAATCAGATGACAGTGTTGTTAAATTTGAGACGATTTCTCAACAGATGATGCCAGGTATCCCTAATATGAATGGGAGAACGTTTTGGCAAGAGATGCCTGCTGATCAGGATTTTATCTTAGAGCTGTATGATTTAATTGGTGAGGACAGTCGTTTACCAGAGGCAGATAATGAGGTAGCGATCGTAATCGATAGATATAATCGTATTAGTGCTGAATTCTTTGACAAAATTGGCTTAGAAGGTGAGATAGAAAGCTATGAGGTGACCGATTTTATTGGTGAATCAATTTTGAAGGTTGTTCCCAATAATCTTTATTATACGGAAGATGATCATGGCTTCTTTACACCGGCTAACCCAACCTCCTATCAAGAACTTTATGATCATGAAGAGGCTAAACCACTTATCATTACTGGGGTTTTACGTATAAAAGAGGATGCTGCCACACCTTACTTTGATGAGGGCTTTATTTACCCACAAGCTTTAACCGATTATATTGTGGCAGATGCACAGGAATCGGATATTGCTCAAGCCCAGCAAGATGCAGACATTGATTTGTTAACCAATACGCCTTTCCCGAATGATGAAGTAAAAGAACTAGCCCTTATCCGTTTAGGTGCGATTACTACACCGACTGGGATTAATATATATCCGAAAAGCTTTGACGGTAAGGATGAGATTAAAGAATACTTAGATGAATATAATGCAGGACTTGATGAGGAAGATCAGATTGTATACAATGATTTGGCTGAAATGATTAGTGATATTATGACCGATTTAATTAATACGGTGACGTATGTGTTAGTTGGCTTTGCGGCCATTTCGTTAATTGTCTCAACGATCATGATTGGGATCATTACCTATGTTTCCGTTATTGAACGAACAAAAGAAATTGGTATTTTACGTAGTGTTGGGGCACGTAAAAAGGATATTTCACGGGTATTTAATGCCGAGACTTTAATTGTTGGCTTTGTTGCAGGTTCACTTGGTGTGGGGATCTCATACTTGTTGATTTTCCCAATTAACAATTTGATCTATTACTTAACTGAAATTGAAAATGTAGCAGGTTTAAATGTTTTACCTGCGGTCTTACTAGTGGCAGGAAGTATGTTGCTTACGTTAATTGCGGGTGTTATTCCAGCCCGAATGGCAGCCAAGAAGGATCCAGTTATTGCCTTACGAACAGAATAATTAACTTGCAAGAAAATTAAGTGAGTATAAAAAATTGCAGAACTCAAGTAAGAACCGGTCTGATCGTTGTGGTCAGACCGGTTTTCGTTATGAATCGGAAGCGTATGTATTTTTGTAGCAGAAAACAAGCCAAAAAAGAGCGGATATTGTTAATCATTTGCTAATATTTTTGAACACCGCTAAAAAGAGTTCTGCTAGAAAGCTAAGTTGTTGGATCAAGGGAGCGGGTCTAATTGATTTATTGACATTGATAACCATTATCATTTAAGGTGGTAATATATTATTTTGAAAGGATGTTGGTTAGATGCTTGTCCAATTAAGGAGATTTAAAGTAGAAAAGGGCTATAGTGATCAAGTTGCTGAAGACTTCTCAAAAGAAAGTCCTGTTGATCAATTTCCAGGCTTAATTGATCGTTCAATCATGGTTAATAAGCGGATAAGAGACTATGAAGAAGTCATTCTGATGATTCGTTGGCGTTCTAAGGATGATTGGAAAAATTGGGAGAAAAGTGATGTTCATCGTGCCGGTCATAAAAATAATAGAGGGAAAGAAAAACCGTCATATATATTAGAGGTAGATGTCAAAATGTATGAAGTTGCAAACGTTTATCAAGGCCAGGCATTGGAAGATTAAATATTTTATAATCTAAACGTCTCAGGACTTAGCTGAAAAGATGTGATCGGCTGTTATCTCTATTGCGCTAAAATAAGCATAATATTGATTTAGGAGAGAAATAATGAAGAAACAGGTCGTTTATTTGTTATTACTAAGTACTGGGAGACAATGCTTTCCAAAATAATTGTTTATATACGAAATCTTGTCAATATCTTAATTACTCCTCGTTTTGATGCCACCAAAGCTCGCCAGGCAGTGTAACTGTCTGGGGCTGCGATTACTCGCCTCATCGAAGGGCTTTTGTAAGTCTCCCAGTTCAAGAAATAAGGGAATACGTCATGTTTAAGTGGGAGATCCAACAGCTAACGTTCAGTGTGGGAGAGAGGAAGCTGACTAAGTTCGCGCCGTCGTGTCGCAACGTCTGCACGAGCACAGCCTATGCGTCGAACTCCCCACTGAACGAAGTTTCACTTTACTCCACATTTCTGCTAAAAAATCTCAAGCCTATGGTTGTGTAATTGTTTGTTTAAAGTTAACACAAGTAATCGTGATTAGTGAAAATCAGTCCAGTTTGGTCAGATGATTTCTGTTCTAATACTGCATACTATAAGCGTAATAGAGCAGAAGGCTATCGTTAACCAGCTAGGTTCATAAAAGCGCTGAATTAAAAGCTAGTCATTCGCTACAATGGTAACTATGTACAAGTGTTTATTTATCATCAAAATACAACATCAATAGACTTATGGTTGCCCGAGTATGGTAAACTGAACTTAGGTTTGGCATAAATGATCGACAAGGAGTAATTTGATGCACTTTATTCAGGCGTTTTTTAAAAAATCAAAACAAATGTATACTACCCAACTAATCGTCATGTTCTATTTATTAGCGATTCTTATCTCAACTCTAATATTGTCTGTTCCCTTTTTTCTTAGAGAGGGTGTGACAGTTTCGATTATTGATACGATGTTTACAGCAATAAGTGCGATAAGCGTAACGGGTCTAACGGTTATCCCAATTACAGAAACATACAATGCAGGCGGCTATTTTGCCTTAGCATTTATTCTGCAATTTGGTGGGATAGGGATTATGACGCTTGGGACGATGTTTTATATTGTCCTCCGGAAAAAAATAGGCATTAGGGAACGCCGACTTATTTCGATCGACCAAAATCGTTCGACATTGTCAGGGCTCGTTCAATTAATGTTAAAAATTCTAAAAACCGTGCTTCTAATCGAAGTTGTCGGAATGATTGTGCTTAGTCTTCATTTTTTAAATTACTTTGACACATGGCAGGAAGCGTGGATTCAAGGCTTTTTTGCATCTGTTAGTGCAACAACGAATGCCGGCTTTGATATTACCGGACAATCATTAGTACCTTTCGCCGATGACTATTTCGTCCAATTTATTAACATGCTCTTGCTTATTTTAGGTGCGATTGGTTTCCCCGTACTTATTGAGATACAGCATATGATCAAAGGTGAAAGTCGACATAAGGGGATTCCATTTCGATTTAGTACATTTACCAAGTTAACGACCACAACTTTTTTCATTCTTGTTATATTTGGAGCAGTGATGATTTACTTGCTGGAACGTCAGTATTTTTTAGCGGATAAATCCTGGCATGAATCTTTATTTTATAGTTTATTCCAGTCAATCACTACGCGTAATGGCGGATTATACACAATGGATGTCAGTGAGTTTACCTCACCTACGTTAATGGTATTATCTTTTTTGATGTTTGTTGGGGCCTCACCGAGTAGTGTAGGTGGGGGAATACGGACCACGACCTTCGCTATTATGTTGTTAGCTATCTATCACTATGCAAGAGGACATCAGACCATTAAAGTGTTTAAGCGCGAGATACAACAAGAAGACGTCATGCGTTCCTTTATTGTTGGGACAACTGCTTTGTTACTATGCTTCACAGCTATATTAATTCTATCTATTACCGAGCCATTTACCAATATGGCGTTGGCTTTTGAAGTCTTCTCTGCCTTTGGTACAACTGGATTAAGTTTGGGGATTACCCCTGACTTATCTGTAATCGGGAAGCTGGTTATTATGGTGATGATGTTTGTCGGCCGAATTGGTATCTTCTCATTCCTTTTTCTTATTCGTGGAAAGCCAACCAAAGATTCCTATCACTATCCTATTGGTAGGATGATTATTGGTTAGCATTATTGAAGACTCTTAATCACTTGATTAAGGGTCTTTTTTTAAAGCATCTAAAATTTAATCCACGTCAAGCAAGCTAGTCAACAGAATTTAGCAAGGGAACACGTCATGTCTAAGTGGGAGATCCCAAAAGGCGAGTTACACTGCGATAAAATTTGTAAAAAAGGTTCAATCACTTGGCTGCTTAACTGCTTGTAAAGAATCGTACTATTTTGTACTTTCATTGGGATTTCTGTTCCAATTTGTCTGAAAAAAAGATAAGATAGTATTAGAATGTTTTTTCGGAGGTTAAAAAATGCTAGAAAAGCAAGTAACCATGTTAGAAGTCATACGTAATATTAACCATGTGATTATTGGAAAAGAAGATGTAGTTGTACTAAGCTTAACAGCACTCTTAGCTAAAGGCCATGTTCTCTTAGAAGATGTACCAGGAGTGGGGAAAACCATGCTCGTTCGCGCCTTAGCTAAATCACTTGATTGCTCATTTAATCGGATCCAGTTTACTCCTGATCTGTTACCATCAGATGTAACAGGTGTTTCTATATATCACCCACAGAAACAGCAATTTGAATATCGGCGAGGCCCTATTGTTGGTGATGTCATTCTAGCTGATGAGATTAATCGTACCTCACCCAAAACACAATCTGCATTGTTAGAAGCAATGGAGGAAAGCAGTGTGACCGTAGATGGAGAAACAGTAAAGATTAATCAGCCATTCTTTGTCATGGCAACACAAAATCCAATTGAATATGAAGGCACCTATCCTTTACCAGAGGCACAGCTTGACCGATTTCTAATTAAGCTAAACATGGGTTATCCAACTGCTGACGAAGAAAGACAAATGCTAGCCAAAACGGGAGGGACTCATCCTATCGAGACTTTATCTACTGTGTTGGATAAAGAGGATGTTGTTGAAATGCAAGCAAAAGTGGATGAGGTCTATATTGATCCAATTATTCAGGACTATATCATTCAGCTTGTTCGGCAAACTCGGTCACACCCATCGGTTCAATTAGGGGTCAGTCCACGGGGAGCGATTGCGTTGATGCGAGCAGCAAAAGCCTTTGCCTTTATTAAAGGGCGTGATTATATTATTCCAGACGATATTATTTACTTAGCACCATATGTGCTGGCCCACCGGTTAATCCTAACGCATGAAGCTAAATTTGCTAAAGAAACAGGGAAAAGAATTATCCAACAAATCATTCATGATGTAGATGTGCCAACTCGAAAGGATTTTCATTGATGCGACGTATCGTATTGACGGTAATGAAGCTGGTACAGATTCTAACATTATTGATTATTTTATTTAGCTATGCCATGTTTCAAGGGGGATTTGTAAGCTGGTTTCTTTTCTATGCCGTGCTACCGTTCTTACTCTATTATTTGGTTTTCTTATTTTATCCAATGGGAGATTGGCGGGCTAAGCGTATTCTCCCTCAAGGTTCAATTAAGGCTGGTCAAACGGCTAATATTCAACTGGAACTAAGCCGTCGTTTGGTTTTACCCATTCCTTATTTAATCATCGAGGAACATGCACCAAAATCACTTGATGTTCACTTTTATCAGCGAGACTGGGCCAGGTTATTAAGTGATCCTAATTATCTAAACCGCAAACGGGTAATTAAGAAAATGGTATTCCCCCATATCGAAAAAAGGATTACCTTAGACTATTCGCTCGATCATTTACCAAGGGGTGAACATCAATTAGATCAAATTGAATTGACGATTACTGATTGGTTTGGTGTGATCACTAAAAAAACGACCCTTTCGGTCCAATCTGTCTTAGCAGTTGAACCCGCTGATCTACCGATTCAGATACAATGGGCAAATCATTGGCAACAAGTTGGTGAAAAGTCGACAACGCCATTGCAATCTCAGCAATCTAATATTGTTACCGGTATACGTGAATATGTACCTGGAGATCGTATCTCCTCGATAAATTGGAAGGCCACCGCACGAACAGGAACGTTCATGACCAAGGAATATGATCAAGAACAACATTTTGATGGGATGGTCTTGTTAGGGGGGAGTGAGCCAAATATTGCTTTTGAATGGAATCTAGCAGTAGCCAGAATGCTAATCTTCGTGTTAAAGCAAAGCGGGCATACAGTAGAGTTTAGCTATTTAAATAAGGCTGATCATTGGTTAGGAGGTCAGGCTAACGAGGAAGAATTAGTCAAATTATTTACCAGTCTGTCAACAGATCAGGCCAATAGTGATTTTGCTTACGGGCTACACATCGATCAGCTCAAGCTAGCAAAAGCGAGTTTTATTGTCTTATTTACCAATCAACTAACCGAGGCATCACTCGAACAATTACGTCTCTTATCACATCAAGTCAAACGTATCCAGCTCTATTGGACGAAGGCAATTGACCAGCATACTGAGCAAGATAAGATCTATCTACGAAGCTTGCGTAGTTATAACATTGATACACATACGATAACGGAGCATGAGCTAAAGTCGGGTCAATGGGTGGTGAGCATCTAATGAAAAAGAAAATGAGTAAAGCTGAGCTATTCCTGACTTTTTTACTTTATTTTGGCGGTCTTGTCATAGCACTTGAGTGGTTTCATCCTATTCAAGAACTCTTACAAACCGATTATCCGATGATATTTGTAGTCTATGCCTTGTTTTGTTTTTTACTTACGTTCATGCAGACATCAGTATGGCTTTCACTAAGCCTGAAAATGACTGGTTTATTATTTATTTTAAATCAACTATTCATGCCCAGTCCATTTTTAGGAGCAAATTGGATCGACCGACTGACCGAAGAGGTGAACCATAACTTTATAGCAATTAGCCAGCAAAATTGGTATCACTTAACCGAAATGTTTCAAATTGCTATGTTTCTGCTTTTAATTGCTTTAATGAGCTATTTACTTTATTTTTGGTTGATTACCATGAAGCGCGTATTCGTGTATGTGATTCTTTCGTTTGTGTTTGTTACGGTTATGGACACCTTTACTTTGTATCAAGCGCATTATGCTATCATTCGCCTTTTTATTGTTAGCTTATTTATGCTCGTCCTAGCCCATTATTTAAAACGTATCAGTCAACATCAGTTGACCATTCAATTAAATAATTGGTTTAGTCATGTCATTGGTCCACTGTTTCTATCTTTAATCATTGCTGTTTTAATCGGGTATCTTGGTCCTAAGTCTGAACCGGTATGGCCAGATCCAGTTCCCTTTTTATCAAATGTAGCCGAACGATTTGGTGGCATCGTAAATGCTAACCAGCGCGCCGGTTATGGTGATGATGATAGTGAACTAGGCGGATCCTTTATTCAAGATCGTACCCCCGTTTTTCAAGCCGATGCACCAACAGAACATTATTGGCGTGTGGAATCAAAGGATTATTATACGGGAAATGGTTGGGAGCGCTCGACAGAGCTTCAATTTCAAGAGCTTAGGCCAGGCGAATTTGAATTGTTCTATTCGTATTATGGTGGTTCGTATCAAGAAGCGACAGTCTACTATATGGATGGGTTTAACTTTGACAAACTGGTTTATCCTTACGGTTTTAGTGAGGTAGAACAAGCTCAAATCCACTATTTTGCTCATGATGCGGTTACTGGAATTATCGAACCGCGTAGCGCTTCGGGAGAGTTTATTAAGGAGCCGATTCATCTTACCTACCATTCTCCTGGTTACACAGAGGAGCAACTTCGACGAGCAAATGGGGGAGTCTCTGGAGAGATGAGGTCACTCTACTTACAGCTCCCTGAAGAATTACCTGATCGGGTCACTGAACTGGCTGAATCTATTATCGAAGGGCATGCAACACAGTATGATCAAGCGTTAGCGATCGAGCAATATTTCAGCCAAGCTGATTTTTCTTATCAAACCAATCGTGTACCAGTACCAGCAACAGGGCAGGATTATGTGGATCAGTTTTTGTTTGAAAGTCAAGTGGGCTATTGCGATAATTTCTCAACAGCGATGGTTGTTATGCTTAGATCAGTAGGCATACCTGCACGATGGGTTAAAGGCTTTACTAGTGGGGATATGATTCAAGATCTGTCGACGGATGATCAAGAATTATATCGCTATCAAATCACGAATAGTCACGCACATTCGTGGGTTGAGGTTTATTTTCCCCAGATTGGCTGGGTTCCATTTGAACCAACGATTGGTTACAGCAGCAGTGATATTCTTGATGAAGAGGCTGGATCGTTTGAATCCAATTTACCTGAAGAGCTAAATGTTGATGAAGAGCAAGAGCCCAATCAGGAAGTGGACACGGAAGAGGAGCAAGAGGAGCAGAATTCACCGATTGAGCCAGTAGAGCAAAACCAGAACCAAGAGGAACAAATGATAGAAGGAGATAGTGAACAGCAGGTTGAATCATCGATTAACCTGACCTATTGGTTGATTGGGTTTATCACGGTTGTTCTTATCCTGGCTATCGTCAATTGGAAGAAGCTCTTACGCTATTACCTGCTCAAACGTAAGACACATTTTAAACATGCCAACGATTTTCAAAGAGCCTATTGGTTGCTAATCAGACTGCTGTACTTACGAGGGATAAAGCGCGGTGATAGTAGTGAGACGCTAAGCGACTATGCGAAAAAGGTTGATCAGCAATTGGGATCAACCGCAATGAGTGAGCTAACGACGCATTATCATCAACTGATTTATCGAAATGATCAAGAGCTTGTAGGCAAACCTGCTGTTTTCCAAAGTTATCAAAAAATGGTGGATATAGTATTGGCTTGACCCATAGTCAAGCCACTGATAGAATAAAAACATTCATAGTAGTGGTTTAAAAGCGATCAAATGATAGGCAGACGTCGCCTAGGTTTGCTCTTTCCTTGAACACACACATTTATAGTAAGCAACCTCTGTATATCCTCGATAATAAGGTTCGAGAGTTTCTACCGGGAGTCCGTAAAATTCCTGACTATAGAGGCAGAATCACGATGGTCAAATTCTGCCTCTGTATTAAACAGAGGTGGATTTTTTTTCGTACTCAGCTTGGCATTATGCTAAGCTAATTATTGTTCTACACTTGTTAAAAATAATAAGTGAGCCTGTCGATGATAGGGAATAAATTTAGCTTGATTCAGCTGAAGTCTTCACTGCTATAAGTGGTGAAATCAATGCCTGCAGCGGGAGTTTAAAATCAGGCTGAGTCAAGTTAAAGCCTCCGGCGGATGCCACAGATGTTCAGAGGGAATTTATTGATATAATCTGGGTGCAACGATGCTAAGGCGTATTTTGATTAGATAAAAGGAGTGGCTTGTGTGCAAGTTGATAACGAACTGATTTTAGTGCTTGATTATGGTAGTCAATATAATCAATTGATTACAAGACGTATCCGTGAATTCGGTGTTTACAGTGAGCTTCATTCTCACCGACTAACCCTTGAAGAAATAAAAGCAATGAATCCAAAAGGGATCATCCTATCAGGAGGACCACATAGTGTCTATGATCAAAATAGCTTTAGTGTAAATGAAGCCATTTTTGATTTAAATATTCCTATACTAGGTATCTGTTATGGAATGCAACTGATTACCAAGCATTATGGTGGTACAGTTGAGCGTTCTAGCCATCGTGAATACGGAAAAGCAGATATTGATGTCACTCCAGGTGCTGCTATGTTCACAGGGACGCCTGACCAACAAACGGTTTGGATGAGCCATAGTGATAAAGTTGTTGCCGCTCCAGCAGACTTTGTTGTTGAAGCAACGAACCCTTCGACCCCAATTGCAGCCATGCGTCATCAGGACAAAGAAATTTATGGTGTCCAATTCCACCCAGAGGTGCGGAACACGATCTATGGTAATGATCTATTACGTAATTTTGTCTTTCATATTTGTGGGTGTTCAGGGGATTGGACGATGGCTAATTTTGTTGAGCAAGAGGTTGCCAAAATCCAAGAAATCGTTGGGGAGCGCAAGGTCTTGTGTGCATTAAGCGGTGGAGTTGATTCCTCCGTTGTTGCTGCCCTGATCCATAAAGCGATTGGTGATCAACTAACCTGTATCTTTGTTGATCATGGCTTGTTACGTAAGCATGAAGGTGACATCGTAATGGAAACCTTCCGTGATGGCTTTAAGATGAATATTATTCGAATTGATGCCAAGGAGCGCTTTATGAGCAAGCTAAGAGGTGTCACAGATCCAGAGCAAAAACGAAAAATTATCGGTAATGAATTTATTTATGTCTTTGATGACGAAGCAGCCCGTCTGAAGGATATCCATTTCCTTGCTCAAGGCACATTGTATACCGATATCGTTGAATCGGGTACAGAAACGGCTCAAACGATTAAGTCGCACCACAATGTTGGCGGCTTACCAGAAGATATGCAATTTGAGCTGTTAGAGCCACTTAATACATTGTTTAAAGATGAAGTACGTGCATTAGGCTTAGAGCTAGGTGTACCTGAAGCGATTGTCTGGCGACAACCATTCCCAGGTCCGGGCTTAGGTATCCGTGTGTTAGGGGAAGTAACAGAAGAAAAAGTAGAAATTGTCCGTGAATCTGATGCCATTTTACGAGAAGAAATACAAATAGCCGGACTTGACCGTGATATTTGGCAGTACTTTACTGTCTTGCCGGACATCCGTAGTGTCGGCGTAATGGGCGATGCACGTACCTATGATCATACGATCGGTATCCGAGCTGTGACCTCCATTGACGGGATGACTTCAGATTGGGCACGAATCCCATGGGATGTATTAGAAAAAATTTCGACCCGAATTGTCAATGAAGTTGAGCATGTCAACCGCGTTGTTTATGATATTACCAGCAAGCCACCAGCGACGATTGAGTGGGAGTAGGAACAGGAGCCCTAAAAGCCTTGGTAACACAGGGTTTTCAGGGCTTTTTTATTCTTCATGGCACAGTTGTGGCACACTTTGAAATTTTGTCTGCATAAACTGATTGCTGCTGTAATGTTCAATTTGTGTATCTTCACTTGTTTTTAGCAGAATAAAACTGCTTAATCTATCGGCAACTTGAAAATTGCTGTTTGGATAGAGGTGCCCATAGGTTCCTAAAGTCGTTTGCACATCTTCATGTCCGAGTCTGTCTTTAATCACCAAAGGGTTTTCTCCCATACTAATTAACAAAGAAGCGTGAGAGTGTCTTAGTCCATGAATTTTAATTCGATGGATATTCGCAGCCTTGGCAAAGCGTTTAATAGAATGGGAAACAGTATATTTTTGAGTTGGAATGCCATTATACGATAAAATGAAATTGGTTTTACATTGTTTCTGTTGTGTCTCTTTCCAATCTCGTAATAAGTTTAGTGTATCTGAATCTAAAGCAATGACACGAATGCTTGCCTTTGTTTTAGGTTCTGTGAAACGATAATTGGCAGCATTCTTATAATAGAGAGTTTTGGAAATGTTTATTGTTCCTTCCTCAAAGTCCACATCATCCCATTGTAAAGCAGTAGCTTCACCAATACGCATACCTGTCATGAATAAAAGCCAGATAATGATAAATTGAAAATGTTGAAAGTAATCACCCAGATATATTTTGGAGATAACAGCTTCAAACTCTTCCTTTGTCCAAAAATCAATTTCGGCTTTAACTTTTTTAACATTCCCAATTACTTTTGATGGGTTATCTTTCATTAAACCTAAAATAATCGCTCTATCAAAAGCTAAGGATAATAAACCTTGTATGCCTCGAACGTATTGACTGGAATATTTTTCAGTAGCCTTTAATTGCCATCGTTGCAGAATTAATGGCGTGATGTCTGAAAGACTGACGTTATAAAAATAGGTGAAGTGTTTATCTATTGTATGCTGCCTATTCTCAAACGTACTTTCTTTCACTTGGTTCTTATACCAAGGTACAAAAAACTCCTTGGTAAACTTCTCAAAAGTCATACTACTGTTTGGGTTATAAGCACCTTCACTATTGTCTAAAACCAATTTAGCATAAGCGGCTTCTGCCTCGGCTTTTGTTTTAAAACCGCTCATTCTTTTTTGTATTCTTTTGCCTGTGGCCGGATCAGATCCTAAACTTACCCTAAATTCATACGTTCCATTGGCTTTTTTCTTTACTTTAATCATTAGAATTCCTTTCCTTGATTAAAGCAGCCTCGCTGGAACCACATGACTTTAATAAATCTTCTTGGTTAAGTGTTATTCCCAATATTTCTTCTACAGCTTCTACTGGTACTCGACCTAATTTTTTGGTGTTGTAGAAACCATATCCTTTCTGCACCATAAGACATTTAGCCTGACGGATAATGTCACGGGAGAAAGAAGGACCATAACCTAAAGCGATTAAGTCTTTTCGGGTTATAGTGATTACCATATTGCTCCTTTCTCGGTCGAGCCAATACAATATATACTCATTATATCATCCTTAAAGAAATTTTTTGATAGAGCGAACTTGAAAAATCAGACGGCTGTTGGTACAGCTCCACGGGAATTTCACCCCTGCAAGTATTTCTTCCAGCCCTACTCATAGCTTGCGACGCTTTGAACGCTCGAACGATGACGGTAGGGGAGTATCATTATCCATACTGATGGGTTATCGCCAGCAATCCACCACGATTGCGTTAGATTCATAAATTATCGCTCGTCCCCGTTGGAAGTCATGGCGTGTGAATCAAGTGGCTCATCATCAGCAGAACGTATCTGATTTTTGAGATATGCTACATGGCGTTATCTTCCATGCTTTCTTTGTCAAAGAACAAAAAAATGTAGTGAAAGGGGAATGGCAACTATTTTTCTACTCAAACCTTGAAAGCCAAAACAGACTGCATAAGCTTTGACCGTAAGCGGTCAAGTACATCTTCATCTGTGCCCAATAGGTGTTTCCATGCTCATCACGGAGCTTGCGCATTGATAGACTTGTCATGTAGCTTCCATAATGCTGGACAACTATTTTCATTGCTTCTGGTTCACCCTTGTTTGCAGCTATAATGATTGGATATGGCAACAAGCCACGCTCGTTGTTTTCCGTGTTGGTATTACTCATCTCATTCATCTGCATGCACCTCCAAAAATCGTTTTAACCGTTCAAAAGAGCTTGTCCGTCTATACTGTACGGTGCTGCGTGGAATATCGAGTAGTTGACTGATTTCCATGTCAGACATGTTAAAGAAGTAGTATAGTAGAACGGCGGTACGCTTCTCATCTGGCAAGGTATGCATCGCTTTTGCAAGAAGGTTAGGAGTAATTCTCTTTCCTGCCACTTGAAAGCCTTGTGTTTCCTCACCCTCGTAGTGCTTATCTAAGGAATAGAGTTGATTTTCTTCCAGTGGCGTGAGATCGGAAAAGGTCATTTCTCGTGACTGTCGTTGTCGCCGTTGGTTGTAGGCATTGATCGCTTCGTTCTTCAACACTCGCTTGCAAAAACCATTAAAAGCACATCGCACTTGCCATTGGGTACGAGTAGGTTCCATTTGTTCACCTCCCTTCGCAACCGCAAAGGCGGGTGATGATTTCCCCTTTCATAACCCTCAACAAGTGTTTTTCTAAAATGCCGAAAATAGGAGCCGTTTTTTGTTAGCTTACAGCCTTAATACTGGACTGAGAATATCTGATATATTGAGAGCTAATGTTAAAGACAGTATAGAGGGAGTATGGAGAGACAGAGAGGAAAAGACTAACAAGGAAAAGATAATACAGCTTAATGCTAAGTTACAGCTACTGATAAGGGATTATGTAGAGGCTAATAAACTACAGAAGGATGATTACCTATTCTACAGTAACAAGAACAGGAAAAAGCCTATAAGCAGAGTACAGGCTCATAGAATAGTAGCCCATGCAGGAGAGATGATAGGGGTAACATTGTCCTGCCACTCCCTCAGAAAGACCTTTGGCTATATGGCATACAATCAGGGGGTAGACCTCTCCCTACTGCAATACATCTTTAATCATAGCAGTCAGGCAGTTACATTGAGATATATAGGAATAACACAGGATGAGGCTAATAAAGTTACATCAGGATTAAGCATAGGAATATAGACAGCAGGAGGCAGTAGCTACAGGAGCTATTGTCTTTTTTATTTGTATATAAGGAACAACTATATA
>NZ_BCQW01000014.1 GCF_001552275.1 Amphibacillus sediminis NBRC 103570 | reverse complement strand
TCGTCTGTTTTATCTTATTGGGCTTCCCATCGTCTTAATGATGGATAGGGATCAAAAGCCCATTCATTCTCTCCATTGTCTTTATAAAGCCCATAATGGAGGTGTGGCGGGAATTTACCTGAGGTTCCAGGTGGGCCGTAGCCCGAGGAACCAACATAGCCAAGTACTTGTCCTGGTTCAACAATATCCCCCACTTCTATACCTTCTTCAAAGCCACTCAGATGAGCAAAATAATGATAGACATTGTTTAAATCTCGCATTCCAATCCGCCATCCCCCATACTTATTCCAGCCTTTAATTTCGATGGTGCCGTATGTCGTTGCTCGAACGGGTGTGCCATAATCGGCAAAAATATCTGTCCCTTCATGGATGCGACGACCACCAAAGCCACGGGCATCCCCCCATGTACTACGGTAGCTGTAATTGAAATGCTTAGGGATAGGAAAGGCTCGTTCATTGAGTTTAACTGTATTATATTGTTTATATATTTTGGCATTTTGACTAATGGTTTTTACAGCTAATGGTCTTTGATAATAATCCCACAAGGCATGATGAATGGCTTGTTCCGTTAAACCGTATTGTAGTAAGTAATGAGCCATCGTATACAGTTGGTCTGTTTCATTGGTAGGGTCAGCTTTATTGTCACCATCACCATCTCGACCGATTCCGTTGTGTATGGCTATTTGAGTGATGTCCGTACTACCTGTCACATTACCAGGACCAAACCACTGATGTGGAGGAAAGGTAATGGCTATTGTCTGATTTTGATCGAATTGATGGATTTGACGCTCGTATTGGTCAATCGCTGCTAAATAGTACCATGGTACGTGAGTTAAAGCTTGAGTCTTTTTATATAAAGTCAGCCTTTCTAAATCGAGATCCTCTTCATCTGCCTGAGAAGCAATAGGAGGACCTAGAAGGCAAACAAGTATGAATATAAACAAATATTTCTTCACGATTAAATCCTCCTCATTGTCCTATCAGCTTTAATATGCACGATTTTTTAAAAAAGATGAGTCGAAATTTTAGTGGCGACTAGTCGATCGTTAGGTCGTTATGATAAAATAAAGCTATTCATTCTTAGATAACGGATTCAACAAAGGAGTATAAATCATGATTCAAGTAGAAGGTCTAACTTATCAAGTGATTGAGGACTATCGAAATGGTTTTGTTGAAGAGGCATTTACCGAAAGGTTTACAGATATTTTAGCAAAATATGACTTTATTGTAGGGGACTGGGGATATGAGCAACTTCGTTTAAAGGGATTTTATGATGACCAGAACACGAAGGCTACTTTTGATACGAAAGCAAGCACGATAGATGACTATCTATACGAATATTGTAATTTCGGTTGTGCTTATTTTATTGTGAAACGTATTGATGGCTAAATACTCATAGCTTTTTCATATAGAATTGCTTCTAAAATAGGACCCACCTTTGGTTATTAGTGGGTCCACTTATGAGAACATGTTTGGTATAAGGGTGAGTAAAAATGCAATGATTGAGGCATAGCCTCGCCTCTATTCTAATCTAATTCTTCATCTTTTGCTTCACTATGTGCCAACCGACTCGAAGCAGCTGCGGCTACAGCCCCAACGATATCATCAAGAAAAGTATGGCATTCTCCAGTTGATTTATCGTTTAACTGCTTCAAAATACCAGGTTTTTGTTTGTCTATAAATCCATAGTTCGTAAACCCAATTGAACCATAGACATTAACAATTGACAATGCAATAATCTCGTCAACGCCATATAAACCCTCATCAGTAGCGATGGTTTCTTGTAAAGGTGACATCAATTGATTCTGTTCTGCAAGAACATCAAGTTGAATCCCTGTCAAAACTGCGTTCTGGACCTCACGCTTACTCAATACCTTATCGACATTTTCAATGCAAACATCCATTGAAAGATGATCATGGTAAGGTGATTGAAGGTAATAAACAAGCTCCCCAATATCCTCTAACGTAACACCACGCTCTTTAAGTAGCTCACGTGCTTTCTTTTCTAAATCTGTTTTTGGCTTTTGTTCAGACATGTTATCTCCACTCTTTCTGTCTATAAATATAACACTGATTATACCCGAAAAACTAGGTTATAAAACGTAAATTTATGAGATATTTCATAAAGATGAAAAAAGTGTTTCTCGACTAATAAATAATGGTATTACCTTGATCACAATATAGCTAATTAACCTATAGAAAACCAAACAATCAACAACGATACTAAGTAGAATTTAACTTGATTCAGCAGAAGTCTCCCCCTGCTATTGTGGTGAGCTGAATGCAAATATCTATACCGTTCAGTTGGGCAAAAAAAACTTGGCAGAATAAAGTTAAAGCCCTCGGCGGATGCGACAGATTTTCAGCGGGAATTTATCAAGCCAAGCCCGATAAAATTTGGGCGCAAAGATGCCAAGGTGCATTTGATTAAGCGAGTGCGTGTAAGATCGGGAATGAAAGATCAAAGTTTTGGCATAGTAAAAACGAGTCTATGTGCATCTATTATGACAGCTTCTATTGCAAAATGCATATAAAGGAAGAGATCATCATTCTAAGCTTAAATAAAGAAGAAATTATATTTTTCTGAAATTTAAATAAATTAAACCTTGAAACTATATCGTAGGAAAGGTATAATGTCCACTATAAATAAACAGATGTACACTAATCGTATACAGGGGGAGGCGTTCTGATGAATACAATTAAAATAGGCTTATGTGGGTTAGGAACTGTGGGCACCGGAGTCGTTAGAGTATTACAAGATCATCAAGAGAGAATTCGACATAAGCTTGGTTGTGAAATTGAAATTGTGAAAATTTTAGTTAATGATTTGGCAAAACCACGTGATGTGATTATTGATCGAAAATGGTTAACCGATAACCCCGATGAACTGGTCAACAATCAGGATATTGATGTCATTGTTGAAGTAATGGGGGGAATTGAACAAACAAATCAATTATTAGAACAGGCACTAAATCAAAAAAAACATATAGTCACCGCAAATAAAGACTTAATGGCCGTTTATGGTCAGAAGCTATTACGGTTAGCAAAAGAGAACCATTGCGATATCTTATATGATGCGAGTATTGCCGGTGGAATTCCGATTGTTCGGACTCTTGTAGATGGCTTAGCTTCTGATCACATTCAGAAGGTTATGGGAATTGTTAATGGAACCACCAACTATATTATGACTAAAATGACCGATGAAGGTCTTCCTTATAAAGAAGTCTTGCAAGAAGCGCAAGAGCTTGGCTTTGCGGAAGCTGATCCTAGCTCTGATGTAGATGGACTAGATGCTGCTCGGAAAATGTTGCTTCTAGCTAATTTAGCATTCAAAATGGAGTTAAATTTAGATGATGTTGATGTAAAAGGAATACGTCACATTACATCTGATGATATTAATTTTGCTAAAAGTCTAGGTTATACCATTAAATTAATTGGAATTGCCTCAATGGATGACCATAAAACAGAGGTAGCTGTTGAGCCGACTCTACTGCCTCAAGATCATCCTTTAGCATTAGTTAAAAACGAATATAATGCCGTTTACGTTCACGGTGAGGCTGTTGGTGAAACGATGTTTTATGGACCAGGAGCTGGGAGTTTACCGACAGCAACAGCGGTTGTATCAGATTTAATGGAAGTTGTTCGAAACATCAGACTTGGTATTAGTGGAAATACTTATATTGATCCACAATATGAGCGACAATTAAAAACAGACTCTGAAAAGTATTCACGGCATTTTATCCGGTTAGATGTCGAGGATCAAGCAGGTGCTTTTCAAGAAATAACAAATGTGTTTACGACTAATCAAGTTAGCTTTGCTAAGATTCTTCAGCTTCCAGGAGATAAGGATGGTCGAGCTGAAATTGTAATGATTACACATAAAATTAGTCAAGAACAGCTACTGAAAAGTTTGCAAGCATTAGGAGAGCTAGCGGTTGTAGAACGATTAATTAGTCATTATCGGGTAGAAGGAGAGGAATAATAAATGGCTTGGCAAGGACTACTACAAGAGTATAAAGCATACTTACCTATAAATGAACAAACACCAATGATTAGCTTACACGAAGGTAATACGCCATTAATTAAGTTAGAGAAATTATCAAAAAAGTACGGAATTAATGCCTATGCAAAGATTGAGGGAGCAAATCCAACAGGCTCATTTAAGGATCGCGGAATGGTGATGGCCATTGCCAAAGCGATTGAGGACGGGTCCAAAACAGTTATTTGTGCCTCAACGGGTAATACCTCTGCTTCAGCAGCTGCTTTCGCTGCCCGTGCTGGGTTACGATCAATCATTGTTATTCCGGAAGGGAAAATTGCTCAAGGGAAGCTTGCACAAGCAGTCATGTATGGAGCAGAGATTTACTCAATCAAAGGGAATTTTGATGATGCGCTACGGATTGTACGTAAATTAGGGGAGCAAGATACGATCACATTAGTCAATTCAGTTAATCCCTATCGTATCGAGGGACAAAAAACAGCCGCCTTCGAAATCTGTGATGGACTTGGAGCTGCCCCTGACTATTTATTTATTCCCGTTGGAAATGCAGGAAATATTACGGCCTATTGGAAGGGATTTAAAGAGTATAATCAAGAGAAAGCAACTGGTCTGCCTAAAATGATGGGCTATGAGGCAAGTGGTGCTGCTGCAATTGTACATGATCGGGTCTTTGAAAACCCTGAGACTGTTGGGACAGCAATTAGAATTGGTAATCCAGCTAGCTGGGAGCATGCAGTTAAAGCTCGTGATGAATCCAAAGGAACGATCGATGAAATAACTGATGACCAAATGATTGAAGCCTATCAGTGGATGGCAGCCAATGAAGGGATCTTTGCTGAACCAGCTTCTAATGCTTCAGTTGCTGGTTTATTAAAAGCATTAGATCAGGGGCAAGTAGACAAAGGAGCTACTGTAGTGTGTGTCCTAACTGGAAATGGTTTGAAGGATCCACAAACGGCTATTGAATATAGTGATGTTAAGCCAGTTGTGTTAGAGAATGATCAAGCATTGGTTATGCAAGAAATACTTGGTCGTGTTCCCTCATGAGTCTACAGATAAAAGTACCTGCCACGACAGCTAATCTAGGAGCAGGCTTTGATTCTGTTGGGGTAGCACTTAATTTATATTTGACAATAGACGTACAGCCAGCAAACGAATGGTCATTTATTAGCCATTCTCAATATTTAGATCTGATTCCGACTGATCAAGACAATTTAATATATCAGATAGCGAAGCAAACAGCTAATCGATATAGTGATCAAAAGCTTCCTGCCTGTCGTGTCGAATTAACAAGTGATATTCCATTGGCAAGGGGATTAGGAAGTAGTGCGACGGCAATTGTTGCCGGAATAGAGTTAGCTAATCAATTGCTTAGCTTGAATTTAACCAGTCAAGAAAAAGTATTATGGGCAACAGAAATTGAGGGACACCCTGATAATGTTGCTCCAGCTACTCTTGGTGGGTGTGTCATTGGTCATTATGACAATGCTTTAGATATGATCAGAGTAGAGCTTAAAAGTGATCTCGTATTTCTTGCCATGATTCCTCCCTTTGAACTGAAAACAAAGGAAGCACGAGCTGTCTTACCCAAAAGCTTTACCTTTGAGGATGGCGTGCAAGCAAGTAGTATTGCGAATGTAAGTATTGCAGCTATTTGTCAAGGTGATTGGGCATTACTAGGTCAGATGATGAAAAAAGATAAATTTCATCAACCATATCGAAAAGCACTGATTCCTCACTATCAACAATTAGAAGGCATTCTTACAGATCATGTTTATGGGACGTATCTTAGTGGTGCAGGTCCAACAATGATCGCACTTGCTTCTCGGCATGTGATTTCGGACCATCTATCGGAGTGGCAGAGACAATATAATGATTTCGATTGGTGCATACTTGAGCCTGATCACAGTGGGGTACAGGTACAACTTCAGAATATGAAAGTTTAAACGAAAGCTTCTTTTCAGTATTTGTTAAGATTATCTTAGATCAAGCCAATCCGATGCTTAAAACAAAAAACGCTCAACATTTAAGACCACGATCTTAAATGTTGAGCGTTCTGATTTTGGTTGTTATTAAAAAACTTGCTCGATTTCACGTACACCAGGAACTTCAGCGACAAGAGCACGTTCAATTCCTGCCTTAAGCGTTATTGTTGAGCTTGGGCAATTGCCACATGCACCCATCAAGCGAAGACGAACAATGCCATCTTCTACTTCGATTAATTCAACATCGCCACCATCACGTAGTAAGAATGGACGTAATTTATTTAAAACTTCTTGTACTTGTTGTTCTTGCATCATCCATCTACTCCTTTCTGTCTTCCTTGTAATAGTATAACACTTTTTTATCACTTAAAGAAGTATTTAATTCGCGCATACACCAATAGCCGTTGTACACTAGAGTAGAATCATGATCCGCTAAAGATTTAGACTAGATGGGGTATTTGTTTACAATAAAGTGAAACTTCGTTCAGTGGGGGAATCGACGGATAGGATGTGCTCGTGTAGACGTTACGATACGAGTCAGCTTCCTCTCTCGTTAGTTGAACCAATTGGGCCGTTACTGGCTGTTGGATCTCCTACTTAGAGATGACGTGTTCCCTTACTTCTTGAAGTAGAAGTCTTACAAAAGCCCTTCGATGGGGCGAGTAATCGCAGCCCCAGCCAGTTACCCTGCGATAAAAAGCTCCTTGTTCAAGCCATTACAAAGCTTAAGCAGCAATCGTGATATTTGATAGAATTTTACTGCCATGCTAAACTAAGAAGCATGTTCAGTGGGAGTTTAAAATAGTGAAAAACTTTTAGATTACCGTTACTAGTGGGGGTCGTGTAATGAAACAAAAAATACCTTTTATCAAAATGCATGGTTTAGGAAACAGTTATATTTATATAAATACGTTAGAGGTAAAGCTAGATGAAGACAGATTACCTGAATTGGCTCAGGCTGTTAGTGATATTAATACAGGGATAGGCTCTGACGGTCTCATTTTAATTACATCAAGTCAAAAAGCAGAGATCGGCATGCGGATGTTTAATAAGGATGGTTCTGAAGGAAAGACTTGTGGTAATGGATTAAGATGTGTGGCTAAATATGCTTATGAGCATCAGCTTACCAATGGAGAACAGTTTGAGATTGAAACAAGAGCTGGTTCTGTCAAAGCAGAAATTCACTTAGATAATGGCGTTGTTGACTCGGTGACGATAGATATGGGGAAGCCTGCTTTAAATCGCTCGAGTATTCCAATGACTGGTGATGATCAATCTGTTGTAATTGCTGAACCCTTTGCAGTAGACGGACAGGACTTGACTTTAACGGCTGTCTCCATGGGAAACCCACATGCGGTCTTTTTTGTTGATCGAATTGAGCAGGCACCACTATTACAGCTCGGGCCAATTATAACTAATGACTCTCGTTTTCCCGAAGGAGTTAATGTTGAATTTATTGAAATGCTTAATCGAACAGAAATGCATTTTCGCGTATGGGAACGTGGCTCAGGTGTAACACAAGCTTGTGGTACAGGTGCTTGTGCTGCCGTTGTTGCAGCTGTTTTGAATGGTTATGCTGACAAAAACGAATCGATCACGGTTCATTTAGCTGGAGGCGATCTAGTGATTAAATGGACGAACGATGATCATGTGTGGATGACAGGACCAGCTGTGACGATTATGGAAGGACAATACTTATCTCCGTAGTCATTAAGCGAGAGATTTGAATTCTAGACTTTTTTTACGTATACTATGGTTATTAAGACTGAGGAGGCTAAACATGGTCATTCAGATAACGGATCAAGCACGCATTCAAATTATTGAAATGCTTAAAGATGAAGCTGATCAATCGAGATTACGATTTGGTGTTAAAGGAGGGGGCTGTAGCGGGCTTTCATACGCGTTAGGCTTTGATCACCAAGTGGATCCAGAATTAGATATAGCTGATGATATTAATGGAATTCCAGTTACGATAAAGAAAGAAGATATTCCAATTATTAATGGCACGACCATTGATTTTAAACAAAATATGATGGGTGGGGGCTTTACGATCGATAACCCTAATGCCATTGTATCGTGCGGTTGTGGATCTTCTTTCAAAGCGAAAGAACGCGAGGGAACACCAGAAAACTGTTAATCTAAATATAGTGAAACTAATGTTCAGTAGGGGTATTTTCCATCCCCCACTGAACGTTAGTTGAACCAATCGGGCCGTTACTGGCTGTATGACTCCCACTTAGAAATGAACTGTTCCCTTATTTGAAGTGGGAGTCATACAAAAGCCCTTCGATGGGGCGAGTAATCGCAGCCCCAGACAGTTACACGGCGATAAATTCTATCAAAAAACACCTCTAATTTGTTTTTTAAACAAACTAGAGGTGTTTTGAAACGATTATCTTCTGTTAGGAGGTTCCTAACACCTAACCCTTTATTTCTAGGAGCATCTACTTTTAAACGCCTACTTAGAGAAGCCTGATTTAACCATTAATATCTCTTCTCTGATAGCCAATCAATCCAACAATAGCCAGCACAATCGCAAGTCCGGTTGATAAAAGGGTAACTGTCCAGCTCCACTCGTCTGTCGGAATTTCTGGGATATGATAATAGGGTGAAATTCCCGTCAACCATTCAGGCATATCAAACAAATCAGCAAAGTAAAGGACAGTAAAGGCAAATCCGAGATATGCCCAAATCAAGCCAGTAAACTTAGGTAGCCAGCCAATTAATACGACAGCGCCCCCAATCATTACCCACATTGCTGGTAAATAAGCGATCCCTGATTCGAACAGACTACCAAATGAAAGGTCAGCATCCATCGCAAGCATTGCTCCTCCGAATGCAACAAGTTGTGCTAGCTGCATAACAATACTTGTCACCAAGCTAATCCCTAAGAAGACGCCTAAGATCTTTATTCTGGAACGATTACCTGTAATGATCTTCTCTGTACGATTCTTTTTCTCTTCTCCTTTTAAACGAAGTAAGGCTTGTAAAGCTGGGATAGTTGCGGCAATACTGAGCACACCAATAATCATTGATATGAATTGATCAACAATATTTAAATCAGGATTCGACATAATGATTTGCTCAATGATCTCATTATTTGCGAGCATGCCCTCTACATCGTTTATAACAGACCCATAGGATACACCAAGCATTAACAAGGCAATTAGCCATACAATGAGAGGTGTTTTCAATAAGCGTAGAGCAAATCCGATTGTTGTTTTTAACAAGGCAGAGGCATGACGTTTGCCAGCTTTTTCTGGTAATAATCCAGCACCAATATCTCTTCGATGTTGCAAATATAGGGCTAAAATGACAATCAGTGCGGTTATTCCTAATGCGACCAATACTGGCCACCAATAATTATTGACGAAGGGTTCAGTTCCATAAAGCAATCCTAGTGGTGAAATCCAGCTTAAGACTTCTGTGCCAGAGTCTCCAATAATACGTAGCATATAGGATACTCCTAAAATACCAAATGACAACATCATAGCACCACGACCGTTGCTGGACAGTTGAGCCATTAATAAGGCAACCGCACCAAAAAATAGCCCAGCAGTTCCATAGATCATCCCTGTTAAAAGTGCTCCCTCAAAGGTCATGCTTGGATCCCCAATTGAGAAAATAAGGGCTGTTGATAATACAGTTATTAGCACATTCGTTAGCACAAGATAAAGCAGGGCTGAAATCGTATGAGACAGTCGTCCGGTAGGAAGAGCACGTAGCATTTCTAAAATGCCATCTTCTTCTTCTGCGCGTGTATTGCGTACTACAAGTAAAATGGACAAGAGGGCAAATAGAGATAATGCCATTACGGTCATAGTGTGTGAATACATCGCACCAACTGTATAATTGTCTAGTCCAATCGCCCGACCAAATAAGGCCTCCATTGCTGGATTGGACATGGCAATGGCCATCGCTTGTCGTTCAGCAGCATCACCATATACTTCTGTAAAGGCGAAGACGCCTATGAATACAAAGAACAATGAGCCGATTAACCAAATGGTTAGCTTTAACCATTCTTTTTTTAAGAGAAATCGAAAAAGTCGACCCGTTTGGGCATGTGCATGCATGGCCATCTAAACCCCTCCCTCAGTGGTTTCGTAATGACGCATAAATAGATCCTCCAATTTAGCTGGAGCACTTTCCAATTTCACTACACCATGTGGCTGGATAAATCTGATTAAATCATCCATATGATCGGCATCTAGTTGAAAAATATATGTGCCATTTTCATAAGTTAAGTCGTGTACCCAATCTTGTTCAACTAATTTAGATGCTTCCTCGCGAGTTCTCAAGTTAATTTGAATCCGAGTCAAGTGACGTAAGTCTTCTAATGAACCGGCTTCAACAATGCTTCCTTGACGTATGATCGCCACTTGATCACATAAACGCTCTACTTCAGATAAAATATGGCTAGATAGCAGTACACTTGCGCCCTTTTCCTTCACTTCTTGTACGCACTCTTGAAAGACGCGTTCCTGTAATGGATCCAATCCAGAGGTTGGTTCATCTAAAATATATAAATCGGCATCTGCTGCAAACGCAGAAATTAAGGCCACTTTCTGACGGTTTCCCTTTGAGTATGCTCTGCATTTCTTTGTCGGATCAAATTCAAAGCGCTTCATCAAATTTTCCTTACGTTGCTTATTCACTTTGACACCACGCATGCTCAAGAACAGGTCAATTACCTCGCCACCTGTTAAATTCGGCCACAAGTTTACGTCACCTGGAACATACGCAATCCGTTTATGAATATCGACCGCATCTGTCCATACATCTTTTCCAAAGATCTTTGCATTTCCGAAATCAGCCTTTAACATACCCAATAAAATCCGAATAGTAGTTGACTTCCCAGCACCATTAGGACCGATAAATCCTAATACCTCTCCCTTATTGAGCTTAAACTTAACTCCATTCAATGCTTGAAATTTCCCAAACATTTTGGTAACATTGTTGACTTCTAATACGGCTGTCATGGTATTCCCTCCAAATTCCTTTTTAGAATCGAAAAATAGCTACTTCATGCCATTTAGCATTGCTACATATCAGTTTGATTTTTTTGTCTTTAAGAATCGATACATTCTGGCTTGTAATAGATCTTTTTCAAAGCATCAAGATACGTATAAAACTCGTCGTAATAGGGCTGCAAAATTTCATCGGTTAGTAGGGTCAGATTTTCAAATTTAAAGCGCGCTTCTAATTCTTTACGGTATCCCTCCATTGTCCAAAGAATAAAATTAAATGAAATCTCTGCTGGGATATCCTCTCTAAACTTTGAAAAATCAATATTTTTTCTGAGAATATTAGCCCAAAACGCTTCTGCAACTTCTCGTTTTTCTTTTAAATGTTCTGGCAGATCATATTGATCAAAGTTCATGAATATATGTGCCATAAAACTCAAAGCATTTGCATGTTTAAGATAAACATCCCACTTAAGCTTAGTTGATTCTCTTAGTCGTACAAAAAAGTCCGTTTCTTGGTAATCAATCTTAGATAAAAAATGGTCATTAGCAATTTCGAAAGCAGCTTCAATAGCATAATGAAACAGCTTTTCTTTACTTTCAAAATAATAAAACAATGTTCCTTTTCCAATCCCAGCATTCTTAGCAATGGTATTTGTTGATGTTTTATCGTATCCTTGTTCACTAAACTCCAGAAATGCTGCATCCAGAATTCGCTTTTTCTTGTCCGGATCCAATTGTTTAAACTTCTCGGTCAAGTTACCGCCCCTTTCAAAGGTATAGATTTCTACATTGTTCTTTACTGAAAGTTTGAGATCCAATCATGATGGTTATTTAGCTCAAAATCATGTAATCGCTCAGTTAGTTGTTGACCGGAGTGGTCAGTGGTATTTTTAAAAAATAGCCCCATCACGAGCGCTTATTCTCTGCAATCCTTCCTAAGTAATTTGGATCGATTCGCATGTTATGCTAACCCGATTTGATGCTATCTTCTTAAATCGACTTTCATCGCAGTACCTTTGATCGGATTATACATTTCTTGAATTCTTTTAGAGCTCTCTTGGTCGACACTCATAATATATCATGACTGACCGGTCTGGTCAATTGCTTTTATATCAGTCAAAAGACTGATTAACAATGAGAAACGAGTTTCTTAATATTTAAAGATTACAAGAAAATTTTTTCAAAAAATTATATTGAAGATATTAAGTTTTTGCATTCAAGAAATTGAAGGAATGAACAAGTTTGCTATAGTACGTTGACAAATGAATCAGAAATCGATTAACCGCTGATTTGTAAACACACCGTAGAGAGGATGCAGTAAAAAGAAACGGATTATGCCCATTATTGTATGATTGTTTTCCCAACGAAAAAACGTTGATAAAGCTATCTATAGCCAGATCAACGTTTTTTAACAGGAATACTAACCATTTTTGTTACATTCAATTTAGTGATAAACGATCAGTTATTCAAACATACTCGTTGAATGCTTTGGTTGTATTCGGGCATTCGGCTCAATAAAAGCTTTAGCATTGTTCACGGCAGTTGGTCCTTCACCAAACCCTGTTGCAATTAATTTAACTTTTCCTGGGTAAGTACATATATCCCCCGCTGCATAAATCCCTTCAATGGATGTTTCCATTTTTGAATTAACGACAATACTATTTTTCTCAATTTCCAAACCCCAATTTTTGATTGGTCCAAGTGAAGAAACGAAGCCATAGTTTACAATGACATCGTCTACGTCAATGGTTATTTCTTGCTCACCTTTTACTTCTTTAACTTTAACTTGTTCAATCCGATCAGCACCGACGAAAGCTTCTGGTACAAATGGAGTTAATAGCTTGACCCTTGATTGGTGAAGCTTTTCTACACTGTGTTCATGAGCACGGAACTGATCTCTTCGATGAATGAGTGTCACTTCTTTGGCAATAGGTTCTAGCATTAATGCCCAATCTACAGCTGAATCTCCACCACCGAATAACACAACACGCTTGTCCTTAAATTGCTTCATGTTATCAACAAAATAATGAAGGTTACTGTTTTCATAAGCAGGTGCCTCACTTAGCGTTAGCTTGCGAGGTTGAAAGGCACCATTTCCAGCTGTAATAATAATCGATTTAGCATAATGTTCTCCATTATTCGTGGTAAGCTTAAAGATACCGTCATCTAACCGCTCTACCTGTTCAACTGCTTCTTCTAAGCATAAGGTAGGGTCAAACATGTTTAATTGTTCGCGAAGGTTTTCAACCAAGTCTTGTGCACGTACCTTAGGGAAGCCCGCAATATCGTAAATATATTTTTCTGGATAGAGTGCGCTTAATTGACCTCCGACATGAGGTAAACTCTCTATTATTTTAACGCTAGCTTGTCTTAATCCACCGTAAAATGCGGTAAATAATCCGACTGGGCCAGCACCGATAATGGTAATATCATAAACTTTTGTTTCTGTCATCATATCCCTCCTAAAATCATTGTTCTCAGCATAGCTAAGCTACATTTTAACACACTTTAACTTATTTTTATAAAATTTCGTGCCAATGAATGACTAGATCATATATTGAAAAAGTAACCAAAACAAGCTAAGATTAAATTATGGCAAATTTGTGACGGTATAAACATTGGTGTTCTAACATAGTAAATCCTAGAATGGAGGGACCGCATGCAACCAGCTAACATAGTTATTATTGGAGCGGGATATGCTGGCTTAACAGCGGCTTTTCGGTTACAGAAACAAAGTAGCAAAGCAGAGACAACGATTACTCTTATAAGTAAGCATGATTATCATTATCAAACAACTTGGCTTCATCGTAATGCAGTAGGGTCGTTGCCAGCTAAGAAAACTAAGTTTACGTTGCACTCTCTCCTTGATACAGAACGCGTTCGAATTGTTAAGGATATCGTTGAACATATAGATATTGAAAAAAAGAGGATCCAGACGCAGATGGGTGTTTTTCCATATGATTATCTGATTGTAGCTTTAGGCTCTGAAATTGATCCTTTACATATTCCAGGTCTAAAAAACCATGCTTATTCGATTTCAACATTAGCTAAATCATTACAGCTTTATCACAGAATTACGAATTTACTTAAACAATATAGTCAGACTTCAAAGTCTCAATCCCTACATTTTGTTATAGGTGGAGTAGGGTTTACAGGAGTAGAACTGCTTGGTGAGCTAACCGACCAGCTTCCTAAGCTTTGTCAGCCATTTAATATTGATCCCAAAAAAATTAAGCTAACTGCTATTGAGCATGAGCCAACTGTTTTGCCTGAATTTGATTTAGAGCTAGGGGAATATGCGATGCAAAAATTAGAGGCAAAAGGTGTTGAGCTAAGATTAGGAACGAAGATTAAAGCGGTTTATCAGGATCAAATTAAGATAGAACAATCTGGCTTAGTGGAGGATATCCCTGCAGATCTATTCGTTTGGACTGCAGGGGTTAAAGGTAATCATTTAATTGATTTATCTGACATACCAGCAAAAGAGGGGAGAGTGGAGGTTAATTGTGATTTAACCGCCCCAGGTTATCCAGAGGTTTTTGTGATTGGGGATGTTGCGCTTATTCGGAAGCAGGATCAGACGCCATACTTACCTAACGCAGACTTAGCGGTGCAGAAAGGACGGTTAGCTGCTAACAATGTGTTGCTGAGCCTGCGTGGGTCACGCCAACTTCACACATTATCGATTAAAAATAATGGGACAATCGCATCAATTGGCGCTAAAGATGCAATTGGCATAAATCGCAAACATAAAAAGCTATTTGGCAGGAATGCTGCTATTTTAAAAAAGCTTTCTAATTACAAGATGTTGTATCGGATCGGTGGTTTCCATCTCTTATCATATTACCTCTTTAATAAAACTGAATAAAGACGTTTAAAAGCGGATCAGAATGGAAAGGCTGACCAATTAGAAGGAGTGAATGCTATGTTTAAGAAGCTTTTACTAATTGGAAGACGTGTTCTCATAAGTGGATTATTTGTGTGGGCCTGCTTAGCTACGTTAACAGCGGCGACAAATTTAACGGCAACCGAATTTTTTTCATTTGTTCAGACTGTTCAAGGTAATAGCCAATCAGAATCAGGGTATGATTACCAAGTTAAAGAGCTGACCCTTACAGCTAAATCTACAGTAATTGAAGCATTTCGATCTGATCTAAACGAACCGCCAACTAGTGTAATGGAATGGCACCGTCAAAGCAAAATAGAAGCGCTCTAATCATATAAGTGTTAATAAAGTGAAACTTCGTTCAGTGGGGGTTTCGACGCATAGGATGTGCTGTGCAGACGTTCCCGAAATTAGTCAGCTTCCTCTCTTCACCGCTGAACGTCTAGTTGAACCAATCCGGGTCGTTACTGGCTGTTGGATCTCCCACTCAGACATGACGTGTTCCCTAATTTCTTAAAGTGAGAGGCTTACAAAAGCCCTTTGATGGGGCGAGTAATCGCAGCCCCAGCCAGTTATACTGCGATAAATTTCAAAAATAACGCATTCATCCTGATAGATGGCATGCGTTATTTTGGTTAAATAATAAATTTTATACAAATAAGGGATAGGCTAGAAGAGCAAGCACAATGCCTGTTAGTCCGCCAAAGAAAACCTCGATGGGTTGATGTCCTAATAATTCCTTTAGTTCTTGTTTTCTCTCAAATTCTTTTTTCTTTGACCATACCTTCATTTCATCAACAAAATATTGAAAATCCTTGACCAGCATATTTAAAACAATAGCTTGTTCGCCAGCTTGGCGTCTAATTCCAGTAGCATCGAACATGATGATGATACTGAAAATACAAGAGACGGCAAAAATCCCAGAGGATAGACCGTGTTCAATCCCAACGCCAGTTGTAACAGCTGCTACAGCTGCTGAATGACTACTTGGCATTCCACCTGTACTAAAGGCTAGACCTGGTTTGAATTCCTTTGTAGCAATATAGTGAATCGGAACTTTAACTCCCTGAGCAAAAACAATAGCAAATAAAGCAACAATTAGTGGGTAATTTTCAAACAAAGCCAACCTCTGATCATCCTCTCTCTCTACAGCCACTGAATCTATATCGGTTATTATAGCACAATCATCTGTAAAGTCATATCCTTTCAATGGTGTGTCATCAACTTTATTGTAGCTAATACTGAAAGAGGCTATATTTAAAGGTTAATGTTAAAGTTTTGTAAATGTGTAAAAGAAGCTTTTCAGATATTAAAATTTACCAATGATCACATGTTAGGAAGCACGTTGATGCAAACTTGGTAAATGAGAGCTTATCTTTAATAATGCAGTACCTGCTATGACTGCAAAACCTAGATCTTTAATCAAAAAAGGAAACATGCTGAGCCAAGCAGCACCATAACTAACCTCTAATCCAAGCCATGTGTTCATTGATATATACATATAAGTGACACCAATCAGATAATTAATGAGTACACCAGTTAGAGCAACCGTTATACTGTGTCCTAATGTTATTTTAGATATGTTTTCAATTAAAGCCCCAGTCACAAAAGCAACAACAATAAAAGAAAATAAAAAGCCACCTGTATAGCCGAAGAATGGGGCAGGACCACTTTGCATATTGGCATATACCGGTACTCCAATAAGCCCGATTATTAGATAGCTGGTCATGGTCCATGAAGCTAATCGTTTACCAAGAAGAAGACCTGCTAGTATACTAAAAAATGTCTGCATAGATAAAGGAACAGACACACCAGCAATGGGAATAGCCAAGAATGGCAACCATACGGTGATGTTAGCCCCAATTGCCATTAAACCTATAAAAATAGCACCATAGCTCAAGTCCAATGCGGTTAATTTTTTCATCATTATCCCCCTCTTAGAATGTTAACTTTTATAATTATAGGTTAACATTACTTTTGTGTAAAGTGACTTTGGTGAAAAAGATAGAAAAATGGTGAACAAAAGAACTCACTCGTAAGGAAGCTAGGCTTTGTCAAAACAAAATGTCGACATGACCAGGTATGCCATGTCGACGACTTTTTAATTTTGTATGTGTATATCGTTGCTCTTGATTTTTTGGACAACATAGAACCAGAAGTGCTCATTGACACTTTGTCCAAATCTAATTATTTAATAGCAGCTTCTAATGCTACCTCAATCATATCATTAAATGTTGTTTGGCGTTCTTCGGCACTTGTCTCTTCACCTGTTAGAATGTGATCCGATACGGTTAAAACAGCAAGCGCTTGGCGATTATATTTAGCTGCTAAGGTATAAAGTGCTGTTGCCTCCATTTCAACTGCAAGTACTTGGTAACTTGCTAGCTTTTTAAGCAGCTCTAAACCATTATCGCGGTAAAAACTATCGCTTGTAAAGACATTACCGACTCTTAAGTTAAGCCCTTTCTCCTTACCAGAATCATAGGCATGTTTTAATAGCTCAAAATGTGCCGTTGGTGCATAGTCTATTCCACCAAAAACCATACGATTAATTTGAGAATCAGTGGTAGCACTTTGAGCCAGGATCACGTCACGAACCTTAACGTCTTGTTGAATAGCACCACAAGTACCAACACGAATCAATTTTTGGACATCATATTCTTGAATAAGTTCATTAACATAGATTGAAATCGAAGGAACCCCCATGCCTGTCCCTTGAACGGAAAGTCGTTGACCTTTATATGTACCGGTAAAGCCATACATGCCTCTTACTTCATTATAGCAAACAGCATCATCTAAGAAATTTTCGGCTATATATTTTGCCCGAAGCGGATCACCTGGTAAAAGAATTTTATCTGCAATATCTCCTTTAACAGCACCGATATGTGTACTCATTAATACATCCTCCTCTTACAGTAAAAAACATTAATATAATGCTAAGTTATCATAATCATTTTTAGAACACAAATATAATTTTTCTATCTCATCTAATTGGCAGGTAGTTTTTCAATTGTAAAAAAAATAATGGAAACGTTTATATATTGTGTTGATTTCTATTTATTCCATTTAAAATTTCGTATATAATAACTATAGTTAGCTAATCCATCTTAATTTTAGATAACCGGAATAGTTAAAAAATCGGAAAAATAGGTAGGAGGAGTTAAAATGAAAGAACAAACATTTACAATTACTGATGATACAGGTATTCATGCACGTCCGGCTACTTTGCTTGTTAACAAGGCAGGGCAGTACGAATCACACGTCGAAATGCATTATAACGGAAAATCAGTTAACTTGAAATCAATTATGGGTGTCATGTCATTAGGTGTACCTAAAGGGGCACAAATTAAGATTACTGTAGAAGGTGCAGATGAAGACCAAGCAATGGCTGGTATTACTGAAACGATTCGTGAACATTTAGGTGAATAATTAGCAAGGGTAAAAGCAAGTGGATGATGTATTAGTTCACTTGCTTTTATTATTGTCAGCTCATTTGATTTTATCGCTGTGTAACTGTCTGGGGCTGCGATTACTCGCCCTATCGAAGGGCTTTTGTAAGCCTCCCACAACAAGAAATAAGGGAACACGTCGTGCCTAAGTGGGAGATCCAACAGCCAGTAACGGCTTGACTAGTTCAACTAACGTTCAGTGGGGGAGAGGTGATTGACTAAGTTTGCGACGTCGTGTCGCAACGTCTGCACGAGCACATCCTATGCGTCGCCCCCACTGAACGAAGTTTCACTTTATAATACGTTTGCTTTAATTTGCTAACCGGTCCAATGCTGCAATAATCTTCTGTACGCCTGCTTCCACATAGCTTGTTGGACTAGCAATATTCATACGCATAAACCCTTTTCCATTCGCGCCAAACGATATACCATCGTTTAAACCAATCTTAGCTTCTTTAGCCATAAACGAGACCAATGCTTCATGCTCTAGTTTCATTTCCGTGCAATCTAACCAAATTAAATAAGTCCCTTGAGCATGAATAGGCGTAATTTCAGATCGATTTCTAAAGCTCCGTTCTACTAGCTCTCTATTTTGATGAAGAAGTTGTATCAGTTGCTCGAGCCATTTAGTTCCATGCTGATAAGCCGCCTCAAGAGCAGTAAAACCAAGGGTATTGGGTTCGGATATGCCATATTGTTTAAATGCATTGTTAATCTTGAGTCGGAGCGATTCGTTAGGGATAATTGCATAGGAAACCTGTAAACCAGCTAAATTAAATGTTTTTGTTGGTGAAAAGCACGTTATCGTCTGGTCATTGATCTGTTCATTAAGGGAACTAATCGGGATATGGGTTGATTCCTTATAGATAAGATCTGCATGTATCTCATCAGAAATAATAAGTACATTATATTTTTCTGCTAATTGACTAATTTGCAGCAGCTCATCCTTTGACCAGACTCGCCCTACAGGGTTATGTGGACTACATAAGATCATCGCTTTTGCACCTGATGCAAAGCTTTGTTCTAAATCTTCAAAGTCAATCTTATATTTACCATCCTGGTATATGAGCGGATTTTCTATAAGCTGTCGTTGATGACTTTTAACAATACTATGAAAAGGTGGATAAACCGGTGTTTGAATGACAATTTTATCATCAGGTACTGTTTGAGTGATAACAGCCATATGTATTGTTGTTAAAACACCAGGACTATAAACAATCCAATCAGGATTAATTTTCCATCCATGTCGTTGGTAAAGCCACTCAGCAATCGTCAGATTCAATTGCTGATCGGTAAAGGTATAGCCAAAAACACCATGATCAACACGGTTAATCAGAGCTTCTTTTATAGGCTTTGCTATTTCCAAATCCATATCAGCAACCCACATAGGTTGGACATCTTTAGAACCAAACAATTTCTCTGTCATATCCCACTTCACTGAACGTGTTTGCTTTCGATTAGGTAACTGTTCAAATGTCTGCATATATACTCTTTGGCTCCTTTTTAAAAGTGTGTTCGTTTAATTTTGCATTATATCATATTGTTGTAGTAATCGCGATAATTGTCAGGTACATTTATCGCAGCGTAACTGGCTGGGGCTGCGATTACTCGCCTCATCGAAGGGCTTTTGTAAGCCTCCCGCTTCAAGAAATAAAGTGGGAGACTCAACAGCCAGTGACGGCCCGATTGGTTCAACTAACGTTCAATGGGGGGAGAGCTGACTAAGTCGCGACGTCGTGTCGCAATTATTCGTCGAAACCCCCGCTGAACGAGTTTCACTTTATTTTTACTTGTATAGTTAAGTAAGGCTATGCTAAAATTAATAATTGTGTATAAAATGTATCGGTGAATCAATGACCAGAAGAAATGGGTTTCGATTTGTCAATAAAGAATAGGAGTTGTTATTATGTCAGAGAAATTTACAGAAGGACAGATTTTAACAGGAAAGGTAACAGGTGTGCAGCCATATGGTGCATTTGTAGCATTAGATGATCAAGTTCAAGGATTGGTTCATATTTCAGAAGTTACACATGGATTTGTGAAAGAGATCAATGATTTTCTAGCAGTTGGTGATGAAGTTAAGGTAAAAATCCTTTCAATCGATGAAGAGGCAAACAAATATTCTTTATCGATTCGTGCAACAGAAGAACCACCTAAGTCAACGACAGAGCCAAAGAAACCAAAGCAGCCAAAGGCAGCGCAGTCTGAACAAGGCTTTAATACGTTAAAAGATAAACTGAATGAATGGCTTAAACAATCTGAACAAAAAAAATAAAATGAAATTGTCCAATCATGAGGATAAGCCTTGGCTTATCCTCATTTTAGACTATGTAGAGGTGATTTCCATAGAGCTGCTTCATAGACCCTAGATGGAGAAGGTGATTTTTGGGTTAATGTTAATTGACTTTGTGGTGAAAAGGAGAGAGGCAGGATAACGCTAATGTTATCGCTGCCTTTTTGCTTAATTAGATAGGAGTTAGAGTTTAGCTTTGTGGTTGATAGGAGTGTTCTTCTTCGAGTTCTTGATTTGGTTTAAATAAAATACTTAAGCAAATTAAACCACTAATACCAACAAGGGTGTAGATGAATCTTGCAAAAGCACCTGATTGTAAGCCACCGCCAAAGATAGCAGCAACCAAATCAAATTGAAATAAACCAATTAAACCCCAATTTATTGCACCAATGATAATTAACACAAGTGCAGTTCTTTCAAGTGCATTCATGGTCATCCTCCTCATATTTATGTCTTGCGCTTTTAGTTTAGGCAATTCAAGCAAAAATATTCATCAGGAATCTGTCTGATTTCCGCCTTTAAACTCATATGCTAATCGGTCCTTTTTGTAGTTCTTACTTGATTTAACTGACCGTATTAGGTATCTTTAAAAGGATAGATAATTTTTAAAAATTGGAGGTTGTCACATGACACATGTACGTTTTGAATACGACAAAGCTTTAGACTTCTTTAGCCAGCATGAACTGGATTATTTGAAAGAGCCTGTCAAATTAGCGCATGATATGATACATAATAAAACGGGTGCAGGGAATGACTTCCTTGGTTGGGTTGATCTCCCAGAACAATATGATAAAGAAGAGTTTGCACGGATCAAAAAATCGGCTGAAAAGATTAAGGCTGATTCAGATATTTTACTCGTAATCGGTATTGGCGGTTCTTATCTAGGAGCTCGTGCTGCAATTGAGATGTTAAATCATTCTTTTTATAATATTTTGCCTAAGGACAAGCGTCAAACACCACAGGTTATCTTTGTTGGGAACAGCATTAGTTCCACTTATATGAAAGATCTGTTTGACTTATTAGAAGACAAAGATGTTTCAATTAACGTTATTTCAAAAAGTGGTACCACAACAGAGCCTGCTATTGCCTTTCGTATTTTCCGTAAGTTCTTGGAAGATAAATATGGTGTAGAGGAAGCAAGACAACGTATTTATGCTACAACCGACCAAGCTAAAGGTGCTTTAAAAACATTAGCCGTTGAACAAGGTTACGAAAGCTTTGTTATCCCAGATGATGTTGGTGGACGTTATTCAGTGCTAACTGCTGTTGGGTTGCTTCCAATAGCTGTAAGCGGTGTGGATATTGACACAATGATGACAGGGGCCGCAAAAGCTCAGGTTGAGCTAAGTGAAGCTGACTTATCTAAAAACCCTGCTTACCAATATGCAGCTGTTCGAAATATTTTACACAACAAAGGCAAAACGATTGAAATGCTCATTAACTATGAGCCTGCACTACAATATTTTGCAGAATGGTGGAAGCAATTATTTGGTGAAAGTGAAGGAAAAGACTTTAAAGGAATTTATCCTTCATCCGCTAACTTCTCAACAGACCTTCATTCATTAGGTCAATATGTTCAAGAAGGTCGCCGTGATATTTTTGAAACAGTTTTACACGTTGAAGCACCTAAGCATGACATTACCTTAGAGAAGGAAGATCTTGATCTTGATGGCTTAAATTATCTTGCAGGTGAGACCGTTAATTTTGTTAATGAAAAAGCCTACCAAGGAACGATGCTTGCTCATACGGACGGTCAAGTACCGAACTTAATTGTCCACTTGCCGAAATTAGATGCCTACACATTTGGTTATATCGTGTATTTCTTTGAAAAGGCATGTGCCATTAGTGGTTACTTACTTGGTGTTAATCCGTTTGATCAGCCAGGTGTAGAGGCATACAAGAAAAATATGTTTGCATTACTTGGGAAACCAGGTTTTGAAAAGGAAAAAGAAGAATTAGAAAAACGCTTATAATTAAGAAGGAGGCTTATGATGGCTATACCCATTATTAGCCTCTTTTTGATAAGATCCTAAAAGATAAGAAAGGTCAGACATTTTTCAAATACTTCTTTTGATCAAAAAGAACATACTAAAGTAAGATATAGCTAAAAAGCGATCATAGCTCTTGTTGGAAAAGTTCAGCTAAGACCTTATTGGTTTCAATTATCTTTGTCGCACCAGCGTGTTTTGCGTTTATGACTTGATCCGCTGTGAGAATCTCTGTTGTGATGGTTAGTGTTGGATTACAGCCCCTCAAAGCAATAGTCGTCAGGATACTGGCTTGATCAGCTAACCGTTCATCTTTACCAGGGTCTGCTGTGATAATTGCAGCAGTAGCCACTTGACCATTAGCAGCGGAGATTGTCGGTTCAATCGTGGGATCCCCTTTAATAAAATGAAGGTAACTATACTTTGCTGGTAGCTTGGAGAATGTTTGGTCAATCAATACGATAGCTAAATCTGGCTCAGCTTGGTGTATTCTTGTTATAAGTTGTCTTGAACGTTCGTTCCAGCCAATGACCACGAGATGCTGACTGCCATTAAAATCGGTTTTCCCAGCTATTCGTCTTTTCTCATATTTAATTGTACTTGCTGATACCATGGCCATATAAAAGGTAATTGCTCCACCACCAGTTAAAATAAGGCCAAATGCTAAAAGTCGTCCAAGCAAGGTATGTGGGACAAAATCACCATATCCAACTGTTGCTCCTGTAACTAATGCCCACCAAATACCATCGAAAACGGTCGGAAAAACAGTTGGTTCAAGCAGATGAATTAACCAGCCGAATATGCTAAAGATGGTTAAGCCAATTGCGAAAATTTTAAGTAATATAGGTAACTGGAAATAATAAGACTTGAGGCGTGTGATCAATTGAATCATCATCCTTATCTGATTTTTCGATAATTGTTCAAAACGTTAAACGCATTAGCCTATTTTGAAACGTCGTTTAAAACGGTATTTTTTTATTGGGTAGTTTTTGAACACGCATTTATAGTATTTCCCTAAAAAATAGTGATAATGTTTTATGAAAGAGAGGAATGAAATGAATGACAAGATTAGACAATCAAGAATTTTTGCTTGAATTACTTCAAACACCTTCGCCTTCCAGTATGGAGATGGCAATTCAGAAGAAATGGATGCAATATGTTGAAGCATTTGCGGATGATATAATAACAGATAACGCAGGGAATGCCATTGCTGTATTAAACAAAGACGCTGAATTTAAAGTTTTACTGGCTGGACATTGTGATGAAATAGCTTTAGTTATTAATCGTATTGATGAAAATGGCTTCTTGTTTTTTGATAAGATGGGTGGAATTAACCCAAAAGCAGCAGTAGGGATGCGTGTTAAGGTATTAGGTTACAATAACAAGGAATTGCCTGGTGTGATCGGTGTGAACGCTCAACATCATGGAGGGATAAAAGGTGACTTCGATGTTGCGGATTTATTCATTGATTGTGGTGCAAAAACAAAAGCAGAAATTGAGCAGTACGTTCAAATTGGTGACTTAGCTGTCTATGACCGTCGCCCTGAACTGTTGATGGAACGCTATCTATCAGGGCGTGGCCTCGATAATCGGACAGGTGCATTCATTGTTGCAGAAGTGATTCGGAAGCTTGCTAAAAAGAAATTACAGGTAGGTGTCTATGCAGCAAGTACAGTTAATGAGGAAACCAATATGGGAGGTGCCTATTTTGCGGCAGCGGGAATCTGTCCCACCATGGCAATTGCCTGTGATGTGACCTTTGCTACTGATTATCCAACCGTCAATCGTAACAAATATGGGGATATTAAATTAGAACATGGACCAGTTTTGGCTAAAGGAGCACCGATCAATCGGAAAATCAATACACTATTAGAATCTGCAGCTAAGAAATTGAATCTTGAGCTTCAATATGAGCTTACACCAAGAATGACGGGAACGGATGCAGATAAAATGCGTCTCACAGGTCAAGGTGTTCCAGTTGGCTTAGTTTCTCTTCCATTACGTTATATGCATTCACCAGTTGAGACAGTGAGTCTTAAGGATATAAATGAGGAAATTGATTTACTTGTCGAGATGATTTCGACTATGACGGGTAAGGAGTGTTTAAATCCGTTACAGGATTAGTGGATAAAAGCTTGATTCAGTCGATATAAGGCAATTCTGTGAACTTGTGAAAAAAGTTCAAGCAAAATCCTTCACAAACATAAAAGTCTATACTATACTATAAATAATTAAATATCGATTCAATCTTCGGGGCAGGGTGTAATTCCCGACCGACGGTAATCAGCCTTTTGGGTTGTAAGTCCGTGACCCGCTGTAAAGCGGTGGACCTGGTGTGAATCCGGGACCGACAGTTAAAGTCTGGATGGGAGAAGATAAGAGTAACTGGTGTAGCTCACCGTTTATTTCTTGATGTCTTTTAAAATCCTAAAGCCCCATTGCTTTAGGATTTCTTTATTTTATCGCAGTGGAACTGGCTGGGGCTGCGTTTACTCGCCACATCGAAGAGCTTTTGTAAGCCTCCCGCTACAAGAAATAAGTGAACACGTTATAGTAGGAGATCCAACAGCCAGTAACGGCCGATTGGTTTAACTAACGTTAGTGGGGGATAGGAAAGCTGACTAGTTCGCAACGTCTGCACTAACAATTCTATGCGTCGCCCCCCCACTGAACGAAGTTTCACTTTTTGCAAGAGATAAGGTTACTCTCCCTTCATCAAGGTAAGATTAGAATCGGTACAAAGGTCGTTTCGATCTGACGGGAAAGCTTGTTAGCCCGGCAGTTAGATTTGACGAAAGATGAAGGAGGAATAAGTATGAACAAGCGAACAACACGATCTTCACAACTATTAAAACTGATTATTTTATCATTATTCGGCACCATTGCCATGGTACTATTATTTTTAAATTTTCCATTACCTTTTTTACCACCTTACTTAAAGGTTGATTTTGGTGATGTTCCTACCTTGCTTGCGGCATTAATATTCTCACCAATGGCTGGTGTTATTGTCCAACTAATCAAAAACGTTCTCTATTTAATCTTTACTGGCGCTGCTGATCCAGTTGGCGTATTAGGTAATTTTGTTGCTGGTGTAACCTTTGTTGTACCAGTTGCACTTTTCTATCATCGTTTTAAAGGAAATAAAAGCCTCATACCAGGTTTGGTGATAGGGGCTCTGATTATGGTTATTTCAATGGGCTTCTTAAATTACTTTGTCTTGTTACCTATCTATAGTGCTATTATGGGATGGGGAGATATGTCGAGCCAAGCGATGCTGTCTACAATTCTTGTTGGTATCGTCCCATTTAACTTAATCAAGTGCTTGATCATATCGACTTTGTTTATTCCGTTGTTTGTTAAGCTAAAGCCTTGGATTAAACAAAAACAGGCTTTATTTAATTAATATTTATCGCAGTGTAACTGGTAGTAAGCCTCCCACTACAAGAAATAAGGGAACACGTCATGACTAAATGGGAGATCCAACAGCCAGTAACGGCCCGATAGGTTCAACTAACCTTCAGTGGGGGATGGGAAAAAACCACTGAACAAAGCTTCACTTTATACAGAGCTTAGATCTTTGATGATTTAAGCTCTTTTTATTTTTGTAGCGATAATCCTTACAAGTTTAAATAAGGCCTGATCGGAAAGAATGGAAATGTCAAGACGTTGAGTTGTTCACTCTGGTATGTTGGGATGCTTGCTATTTGAGCTAAGAAGGTCAACCTTACTAACTATGTATTTATCGCAGTGTAACTGGCAGTAAGACTTCCACTACAAGAAATAAGTGAACACGTTATGTCTAAGTGGGAGATCCAACAGCCAGTAACGGTCCGATAGGTTCAACTAACGTTCAGTGGGGGAGAGAGTAAGCTGACTAAGTTAGCGACGTCGTGTCGCAACGTCTGCACGAGTACATCCTATACGTCGTAACCCCACTGAACGAAGTTTCACTTTATTGTTGTGAATTAGGCTAACGATATATTTTACATAAGTTTTACATTCAATTTAAAATTCTTTAAATTTTAACATTTATAATAAAATAATAAAATTGAAATCTTAGTTAGCTGATCAATGTTTGGAGGGGTTTGAATGAGTCAAACCGTATTAATCGTCGCTCGTTCCGAATTACAACGAAAAGAATTGAGAGAAGCATTCCATAGTTATGGCTTTGTTACCTGGGAAACAGAGGATAATGATGAGGCATTAAACCTTGCCGCGACGTTAACGTTAACCGTTGTGTTAATTGATTTAGATACCTCTATTGATGGCTTAGAATTATGTAAAAAAATCAGACAGGGTCCAAATAACTGGCTACCCGTTATATTATTATCATCAGATAATGATGAATTAACATGCACGTTAGGACTCGAATTAGGTGCGGATGATTTTGTATTAAAGCCTTATCGGATCAAAGAACTAGTGGCCCGAATAAAAGCCATTTTACGTCGGAGCGAGTTGACGTCTAACGGAAAAGCTGAATCAGATTTTTTAGAGACGGATTCTTTCATGCGTAATGGTAATCTTATGCTTGATCCACGCAACTATGCCCTGTATAAGGATAATCAATTAATGGAATTGACTCAAAAAGAATTTGAGTTAATTTATTATTTATTTTTACATAAGGGACGAATTGTCGATCGACTGGAGTTATTAAATGCATTGTCAAATGACTCCCATACGCTTAACGATCGAATTATTGATGTCTTTATTAGTCGTTTGCGACAGAAGATTGAACCAACCCGGAAAAGTCCGCGCTACATTAGAACTGTACGAGGTAAGGGCTATTTATTTATTGATCAAGAAAAAGCCTCCTCATAAAAATTAAAAAGACTGGAAACCTGATGTCGCTTACGGATAAGATGCTAACTTGGCAACAGTTAGTCTTGTTAAAGACTGAAGAAAATTTAAATAAAGTGAAACTGACTGTTGGATCTCCCACTTAGAAATAAAGTCTTCCCTTATTTCTTATAGTGGGAGTCTTTCAGCCAGTCACAAGTGAGAATTTGCTTGTTCGGAGTGTTTTCACATACTCCCCTCTGCCAAGACTAGTTTTGTTTTAACCTTCATTCAGCAGAAGTCCTCTACTTCTAAAAGTGTTGAGATGAATGCCTATTTGTCTTCCATTCAGTGAGGGGGCAAATACCGGCTGAATAAAGTTAAAAGCCTCTGGCGGATGCCACAGATTTTTAGCGGAATTTTACCGAGCAAAGCCTCGAAAACATGGGCACAAATACGCCAAGGCGCATTTGATTCCATTAGAAAATATAACTCCATGTTCTCCACCCAACTTCTACCAATTAGTTCAAGCCATGCTAACATCAATCATAGTGATCCATATTTGAATATTGCCTTTACCACCGTTTCGGATTTGAAGTTGAGATTTTCTGTGGAAAATATTACAGCTTGTACAAGAACTTATGTTCGCATAAAATAAGAACAGTCATTATTTAGCGGTATGATAAAAGTTGAAATGGAATACACTGTAAAAGAATATTATAGGAGAAATCGATTTTAAAAAGATTATTTAGAAAGTTGACACATTTTTTTGTTAACTGTTTTTCCTGCTGACCGAATGTCAGACTTGGAAAACGACGTTTCGCGATGTGATTACTTTAAAGTAATTTTTTGAAATCTAGCTCTAAGCTCGAATACCATGAGGTGAAGATATGGAACGGGTTATTTTTTTAGTCGATATGCAAGCCTTCTATGCATCAGTTGAAAAAGTAAGGAATCCGGAACTAGCTGATAAGCCTGTCGTTGTTGCTGGCGATCCTGATCAACGTAGTGGAATTGTCTTAGCAGCTTGTCCAATTGCTAAAAAGGCCGGTGTCAAGACAGCTGAACCAATTTGGCAAGCTCGGGCGAAATGTCCTAATCTTGAGGTGGTAAGGCCACATATGCAGCTATATCTGATCTTATCGGATCAAATTACTAGGCTATTAGAGCAGTTCTCTGATCGGGTCGAGGTTTATTCTGTTGATGAGCAATTTGTGGATGTGACAGATAGCTTGCACTTATTTGGAACAAAGGATGAGCTAGCCCAGCTTATTTATGACGATATTATCGATACTCTCGGTGTAAAAGCCCGAATAGGAATTGGTCCTAATAAAGCATTAGCGAAAATGGCCTGTGATAACTTTGCTAAAAAAAATCAATCTGGGATTGCCGAGTTAAATGCAGCGAATCTAAAAGAGCTACTTTGGCCACTCCCGGTAAAAGCTTTATTCGGTGTTGGTGGACGCATGAACCAGCATCTCCAACGAATGGGCCTGCATACGATTGGCAATTTGGCTAACCATCCTGTTAAATGGTTACGTAAGCATTGGGGAATTAATGGTGAAGTCCTTTGGCGTTTAGCAAATGGTATTGACAACAGTCCAGTTGTTAAGGGAACACATATGCAACAAAAAGCGATTGGTCATCATATGACGTTACCTCGTGATTATCAAAGCCCACAAGATATTAAGATCGTATTAAGGGAGCTGACAGAAGAGGTGGCTCGTCGTGTAAGACAGCAGCAGTATTTAGGCAGTACAGTAACGGTTAATGTGCAAAGCAACCGCTTTGATATTAAACAGGGCTTTAATCGGCAGATCGCCCTAGCGGAACCGACACAGCTCGGTCATGATATTTATCAAGCAGCTGAGGCATTGTTCGATAAACATTGGCAAGGGTACCCTGTCCGCGGTCTAGGTGTATCTTTAGGGAAATTAGTAGAAAAAACAACCAGACAACTTTCTTTCTTCGATGACCCGATTGCTCAAGAAAATTTAGCCAATACCATTGATCAATTAAAAGAGCGTTATGGTTTAACTGCTATTTTGAGAGCTTCTTCATTACTCGATGCCGGTCAAGCAAAGGCAAGAGCAAATAAAATCGGCGGACATAGCCGCTAATGTGCCATTTAAAGCTAGCTCGATTGACCGAATTCCATTACTTTAAGAAGTTGTAATATAAAAACATGTTTAGCTTAGGGAATAAAGAGGAAAAGTTAAATTAATAACAAATTGCGGTGAGGAGACAATTAAATGGAGCGATGGTTAACGATATTTTTACTGGTGATTACAGGATTCCTCCTCTTTACTTTTAATAGTAACAATCAAACAGTAAATATTAGTATGCTAACCAACTACCAGCGAGCTATGGTGGAGAAGGATTATAACCAAATGAGATGGATAGATGCAACCGAAGCGGAAGAACCGTCAAGACCCAAGTTAACGAAAGAAAAAGTTGACGAAAAAACAACAGCATTTATGGAAATGCTTGTACAAGAGACCGATCAAAATTACCGAGTTTTAGAGATAACGAGTAAAGCAGAACTGATTAAGCTTTTTGATGGTATCGCCTCACCTGAAGTGGTTGCACCCTATGTGGATTTTTATTATGATGAATTAGAGGATGGACTTTATATCGTTCCAACTGAATTACCACCATGGTATCTTCCTGATCAATCCTATGAACAATTTGACTATCCAGATGGAACAGTGGTGATTTCACAAGAAGCTAATCTTGATTTGTATGGTACTTATAAAATTGAAATAACATTTGCTTATCGAGATGACTGGGAGATTGTAGAAATTGACCATCCACCGGCTGAAGCAGAACAAGAAAGACCTCTAGAAATTATTTGAAGGTAGCGATGGTGATGGATAAATTTAAAGATTATTACAATAATGAAGTGATGCTTTCTTTTCAACCTAACGCCTTTTCACAGGAACCTAAGCATGTTTTTGTGATTTGCCGTTATCAGGATAACTGGCTATTGACTAAGCATCGGAGTCGAGGATTAGAGTTTCCTGGTGGAAAAGTAGAAACTGGTGAGACAGCTGAGCAAGCCGCAATCCGAGAGGTGAAAGAAGAAACAGGAGCAACAATTGATCAGCTTTATAATATCGGCCAGTATATGGTCAAGGGTAAAAGTGAAACAATAGTAAAAAATATTTATTATGCTAAGATCGCTCAAGTACTTGATCAAGAGAGTTATTATGAAACAGAAGGTCCTATTGTATTGAAGCAGCTTCCAAGCAAGATAGAGGATGATAAACGCTTTAGCTTTATTATGAAGGATGACGTGCTAAGGCGTAGCTTGTTAAACATTCAAACTAAGTTTAAATCCAACTAGCTCACTTAAAAGAGCTAATTGGATTATCATTCATGCCATATTCTTTAAATTCTTTAGCCATTAACTGAGTTTCTTTAGCAGCCACTTTTCAAAATAAGCAACGCCTTGATACATAATTGCGGCTAGAAAAGCAATCACAACAAGGCTATACAAGACAAGGGTGAAATTAAAAACTTGGAAGCCATAAACAATTAGATAGCCTAAACCTTTTGATGCCACTAAAAATTCTCCGACGATCACCCCGACCCACGATAGACCCACATTAACTTTAAAAGTTGAGATGATGGTGGGAAGAGATCCAGGTAAGACGACCTCTTTGAAATTTTGCCATTTCGTTGATCCAAAGCTTGTTAATACTTTAAGATAGTTCGGGTCGACCTCATCGAAGCCACTGTATACAACAAGAGCACTTACAATAACACAGATAATGGCCCCCATGGTAATTATAGAGCCGTATCCCGGGCCAAGCGCCACAATAATAATAGGACCAAGGGCAACCTTTGGAAGGGCATTAAAAACGACGAGATAGGGATCAATAATTGCCGAAAAACGCCTAGAGTACCAGAGCATGAAAGCGAGTAGAATCCCCGCTATCGTACCAATTAAAAAGCCAGCTAATGTCTCGAAAATAGTGATACGCATATGAAACCATAAGGATCCGTCCAGCAAATAACGATAGAGGAGTTGCAACACGCGAGAAGGAGAACTGAAAATTAATGGATCGATCCAGTTTAGCTGACTGCTTACCTCCCAAAGTAAGAAAAAACCAATAAAAATAGCGATTTGACAATATTTTATTAGACGCTTCTCCTGCTTTAGTTTCCTAAGATAATCGACGTACTTTGGATGTGTGTTATTTGGTTTGGTTGTCAAGGGTATGCATCTCCTTCCAAATCTGATCAAACAGCTCATGATAAAGGGGGTGCTTTCGAGCTTCAATTGGAGAAAGCTTGCGAACTTGATCAGGGACTTTTATGTGAAGATGAATGGCACCTGGGTTCGTTTTCATTAAATAAATATGATCACTCATAGCAATGGCCTCACCAATATCATGCGTCACCAATATCGATGTTTTCTGATAAGTAGTAAGCATTTCGATCATGAAAACCTCTAAATCTAGCTTAGTTTGAAAGTCAAGTGCAGAAAATGGTTCATCAAGCAGTAAGATAGTTGGATCGGTCATTAAAGTGCGAGCTAAGGCAGCTCTCTGTCGCATACCGCCAGATAATTGCTCGGGATATTTGCTCGCTACATGATCTAAACCGACTTTGGCTAAGAGGCTTTTTGCCTTATTAAGATTTGCTTCATTAAGCTCGCCACGTATTTTCGGACCAATACAGACGTTATCGATAATGGTTTTCCATGGAAATAAATAATCCTGTTGAAGCATATAACCGATTAAGTTTTTTTGCTCAATTAAAGGTTGACCGGCTAAAAGAAGGTCACCTTCAGTCGGCTGAAGCAATTGAGCAATTATGGATAGTAAAGTTGTTTTGCCACAACCACTTGGTCCTAGCAATGAGGTGAAGCTACCTTCTTCAATGCTAAGTGAGATATGATCGAGTGCGTGCGTACAATGTTTTTCATTAAAATAATAATGTGAAATATCTTTTAACTTTAAGTAACTCAATCCATCCATCCTCCTTACTCATTGATGACTTTTTCTGCAAACTCAGTATTGACTAATGTTTCATAAGCGATATCAGCAGGAAGTTCGCCTGCCTCATTCATAATCGTCTTTAAATGCTCCCAGCTTGCTTTATCCAAAAACGGATCAGTTGCATATGAATCTTGTGCTTGATAACGGGTAATAGAATCGGTCAAAAGCTCGGTATCCGTTTCGGCAAAATAAGGCTGAACGATCTTAGCTATTTCACTAGGATCCTGGGTATCGACAAATTGCTGTGCTCGATAAAGTGCACGCGTAAACTTAAGGACAACTGCTTCGTTCTCCTCTAAATAGCTTTCTTTTGCCATAAAGACTGTGTAAGGGACCTGCCCTGAAGCTTCACCAAAGGAAGCGACGATATGACCTGTTCCATCTTTAACAAACTGACTAGCTGTCGGCTCAAACAACTGGACAAAGTCGCCTGTACCGGCAAGAAATGAGCTTGCAATATTGGCGAAATCGATGTTCTGGATTAAGTTTAAATCCTCGTGAGGATCAATATCATGACTTTTCAGCACGAATTCACCGACCATTTGTGGCATCCCACCTTTGCGTTGACCAAGAAATTCTGTGCCAATCAGATCCGTGAAGTGAAAGTCCTCGACAGCTTCCCGAGAAACGAGAAAAGTTCCATCTGTTTGGGTTAATTGAGCAAAATTAATAACGAGATCATCTGAGCCTTGTGCCGCTACGTAAATAGACGTTTCAGAGCCAACTAAACCAATATCAGAGTTATTTGATAGCAGTGAGATCATCACCTTATCCCCGCCAGCAATCGTTTGTAATTCGACGTCAAGCCCCTCATCTTCAAAATAACCAAGCTCAAGAGCAACGTACTGAGGAGCGTAAAAGATACTACGTGTAACCTCTGCAACCCTTACTTTAATCATTGAATCAGCTTGCCCACAGGCAGTCATAAGCAACATTAAAGTGGTTAAAACACTAAGAAAATAAGACTTTTTCATAACAAAACTCCCTTTGGTAGCTTTTTTTCTTTATCCTATGCAAAGCGAATTGGGTATGTGTCGTAATGGAAGGTTAGAGCATACCATCTAATAGAGGTCATTCTCAATGGTGATGAATGAATAAACATAAACACGTCTTTGTTGTTCCGTTCCCGACCTTTTAGATCCAAGGCATAAGCTCTAATGCTCATACTCCCATGATTGATTTGGAAATAGAGGGATTAAAAACTAGAGACCCGAACTGCCCATCAATCATGGTGGAATAATTGATTAGCATGTGTTTTGTTTCATGTTTGGAGAATAATTATGTGAAATTTGAGGTTGCTTCCTAAAGGTATCAATAAACGGGTAAGAATAACGATTTCTGCGAATGGCTGTAGTAAATTCCTAAAAGAATTGTTTCGAAAATAACATCGCTGTTCTATTGAATGAAATCTAATATTGACAAGATCGATCGGTTCAGATACGATAACATTCGTAACGCAATCGATCATGAATGATTTTATTCTTGATTAGCAACTTAGAAGAGAACACAAAAAAGCAATCGGTTCAATAGCCAGATCTGCATGAGTTCCGATAAAGTTGGCTATTCGCGCACAAATAGATATGATTAGAAATCAGGCAACCTATCTTGCCTAGGAAGGGAGATTTAGCAGTATGGCTGCAAATCGTCGATTATTCACATCAGAATCTGTAACAGAAGGCCATCCAGACAAAATTAGTGATCAAATTTCAGATGCGATCCTTGATGCAATTTTAGCAAAGGATCCACTTGCGCGAGTCGCATGTGAAACAACGGTAACAACGGGTTTAGTACTTGTAGCAGGAGAAATTACAACATCTACTTATGTTGATATCCCTAAGATTGTCCGCCAGACGATTAAGGGGATTGGTTATACAAGGGCTAAATACGGCTTTGATTTCGAAACGTGTGCAGTACTTACCGCAATTGATGAGCAATCACCAGATATTGCAACGGGTGTTAACCAGGCATTGGAAGCTCGTGAGGGTAAGATGTCAGATGATGAAATAGAAGCAATTGGTGCAGGTGACCAAGGCTTGATGTTTGGCTATGCCAATAATGAAACACCAGAGTTAATGCCACTACCGATCGCATTAGCACACCGCTTAGCCAAACGTTTGGCAGACGTACGTAAAAAGCAAATAGTTGACTATCTTCGTCCAGATGGGAAAACCCAAGTAACGATTGAATATGATGAGCAAAATAAACCTGTCCGGGTTGATACGATTGTTATTTCGACCCAGCACCATCCTGAAGTTGAATTAAGTCAAATTCAGGCGGATCTTAAGGAGCATGTGATTGCCCCGGTTGTTCCAGTAGAATTGCTAGATGAGCAAACCAAGTATTTTATCAATCCAACAGGGCGATTTGTTATTGGTGGTCCACAAGGTGATGCAGGTCTAACAGGCCGTAAAATTATTGTTGATACCTATGGTGGCTATGCCCGTCATGGTGGTGGAGCATTTAGTGGTAAAGACGCAACTAAGGTTGATCGCTCAGCTTCCTATGCTGCCCGCTATGTGGCAAAGAATATCGTTGCAGCTGAATTAGCAGAATCATGTGAAGTACAGCTTGCTTATGCCATTGGTGTTGCTGAACCAGTCTCGATTTCGATTAATACATTTGGCACTGGAAAAGTGTCAGAAGACAAATTAGTAGAAGTTATTCGCCAAGTCTTTGACTTGAGACCAGCAGGGATCATTAACATGCTCCAACTGCGTCAGCCTATCTATAAGGAGACAGCTGCTTACGGGCATTTTGGACGTACCGATGTCGTTTTTCCATGGGAAAAGACAGATAAAGCAGATGCGATCTTAACCCAATTAAAAGACTAAGGTTTAAAAGAATAATAAAGTGAAATTTCGTTCAGTGGGGGTTTCGACGCATAGGATGTGCTCGTGCAGACGTTGCGACCGACGTCGCGAACTTCCTATCCCCCCACTGAACGTGCCGGTTACACTGCGATAAGCTTGTTTAACAGCATTTTTAGCATGAGTGGATTTTCTTTGAGTTTGTTTACGGAGTCTGAGTAATAGGTAAACACAGATTTAAATAATAATAAATTATAGAAAGACTTACTATAGGCAGCGACACAGGCTTAGACTTGTCCTGTTTTTTAGTCATGAAAATAGGCGCATGGTCCAATATATTTTAGCTATGCGTCTTTACTGATCGCTCTCAAAGTCTAATACTCTATTTGAATGTCTTAATCCTTTGGTGACATACATCTTGATATTTATTTCGTCCATGTCGTCAGTAGAATAATGAAAATAGCTTTTGGGGAAGATAAAGTGAAACTTCGTTCAGTATTTTTTTCATTCCTCGCTGAACGTCAGATGAGCCAACCAGCCAGTTACACTGCGATAAAACGCAAAGTTGTTTGCCTCATAGCTAAAGCAGACTGAGTTATACGCAAGGGAGATATATCCAGCAAAAAAAATGTAACTTTTTTATTTGATATGCAGACTAACCGTTTGGACTAATAATATTGAATAGTAAAGAGGGCTATAGTTATGTGTGGTTTTTATGGAATATTAAGACATCAAAAAATAGAAGTGAGTGAATCAGATCAACTCACATTTAAAGAAGCGACCAGATTGATTACCCACCGTGGTCCTGATGATCAAGGGTACTTTGAAGATGCGCATATATCATTAGGATTCCGCAGATTAAGTATTATTGATTTAGAGAATGGCCACCAACCATTTTTATCTGAAGATGGTCGTTATGCGATGGTGTTTAACGGTGAGGTCTATAACTATATCGAATTAAGAGATCAATTAGCTAATAAGGGTCATACCTTTCAGACAGATTCTGATACAGAAGTCGTCTTGAAAATGTTTATCACCTACCGTGAAGAAGCTTTTAAATTTCTTAGAGGGATGTTTGCCATTATAATATGGGACAAAGAAAGCGAAACACTCTTTGGTGCTCGGGACCGATTTGGCATTAAACCATTATATTACCGAGCTTCAGAACACGGCCTACAGTTTGCTTCAGAGCGGAAAAGCCTATTAACCGAGCAGTCTATGACATTAGATCAGCATGCACTTCAGCACTACTTTAGTTTTCAATACGTTCCAGAGCCAGCTACCTTGGATAGCCGAGTAAAAAAACTCGAGCCAGGACATTATTTTGTTCAGCCAATAAATCAGTCCCCAACTTTTAAATGTTACTGGAAGGCTAGTTTTTCTTATGTCAATCGAGAGAAAGACGAATGGATTAATCGTGTTCGTGAGGCAATTATTGAATCAGTTGGTATTCATATGCGAAGCGATGTGCCCGTTGGCTCATTTCTTTCTGGGGGAATTGATTCTTCCTTTATTGTGGCCGCTGCTAAGCAATTCAATCCTAATATTAAAACCTTTTCTGTCGGTTTTGAGCATGAAGGTTTTTCGGAAATTGATGTGGCTCAGCAGACAGCAGATGCTCTAAACGTTAATAATGATGCTTATGTTATTACGCCACAGGAATACATAGACAACTTGCCAGAGATTGTTTGGCATATGGATGACCCGCTTGCTGATCCTGCATGTGTTCCTTTATATTTTGTAGCTCGTCAAGCGAGCCAAGAAGTTAAGGTTGTTTTATCTGGTGAAGGGGCAGATGAGCTATTTGGTGGTTACAATATTTATCGTGAGCCAGAGTCAATCAAGATCTTTAATTATATACCAGATAAGTTAAAGAAGTTACTCAATCAGCTTGCTCAAGTCATTCCAGAAGGCATGAAGGGAAAAAGCTATTTAGAGCGAGGAACGACACCATTAGCTTTACGTTATATTGGAAATGCCAAAATGTTTGAGGCCGAAGAACTTAAGAAGCTTTATCTGCGATATGATGAGCAGACAAGTTATCAACAAGTGACTGCACCACTTTATCAAGAAATAGAAAGCTATGATCCTGTTAATAAAATGCAATATATCGATATTCATACTTGGCTACGTGGCGATATTTTATTAAAGGCAGATCGAATGACGATGGCTCATTCGCTTGAACTACGTGTACCGTTCTTAGACAAAGAAGTATTTGACGTTGCTCAAGATATTCCAGTTGACCTTAAAATCGCTCAAGGAACGACTAAACAAATATTACGTGAAGCGGCAAAAGGAATAGTTCCAGAGCATGTCTTAAACCGACGTAAATTAGGTTTCCCGGTTCCGATCCGTCATTGGCTTAAAAATGAAATGCATGATTGGGCAATATCAATTATTAAAGAGAGTGAGACAGACCATCTCATTAACAAGCCATATATATTAGATTTACTTGCTGCACACTGCCAAGAAAAAGGGGATTACAGTAGAAAGATTTGGACGGTTTTGATTTTTATGATTTGGCACCAAATCTTCGTTGAAGGAAAAGATAGTCAAATTAATCATAATAAAAGCAAGCTTACGGTGTGATCACCGTAATTGCTTGCTTTCCCATTTGCTTCCAAGCTGCTCTAAAGTCGTCAGCTTGGCTTTTTTTCGTTTGATTGGTGAGTGGATCGTTAAAATAAATGTAACCTTGGTCATAGCCTGTAACCAAAACAGCATGTTGGCGCATGGTTATATCGATAGAGCCGCTTGGTGTCTCCCAATTTTCAAAGGCTTCTGCTGGTAATTCAGCATAAGTAGCATTAGTTATGACCCAGACAGGCTGGGCAAGGCTAAGGTGGTAGAGGACTTGTTCAAAATTACTACCGGTTAAATCGACGACCCGATCCCCTAAGTATTGTGTTGCTAGATCATATATTGGTCCATGATAAACTCCATAGCCGGGCTGATCAAGTGAATACATATCCCCGACAAACCCATCATAAGGGTTGCCGAAGTGAATTTGACCATCAATTCGCTGAAAAGGTGTATCGTCTTTCACTACTTGTTCTGCTAAGGTCATTTTATCGATGGATACATCATGAAATTGAAGGAGCATAGCAAGAGCTGTCACCTCACAACCTCTAGGTAGCTCAGGGTACTGGGCAATTAATGGCGCATTTATTTGCACTGAAAATGGGTTATGCTTATAAAGATCCTTAAATAGAGTCGATGGTTTATCCGTATATAAAGGAGCTGGCGATGTCGGGTTAGATCGATCACGCTCGACAAAAGCAATAATTTCATCCTGATAGCTAAAAAAAATCACACTAGCTAAGAAAACGGTAAGTAAGCAAAATAACATACGATAGAATTTAACCATAAAGGTAATAAACTTAGGTTGATTCACTGTTTTATAATTCAATAGAATAGATAAGACCGTTATGGATATGATGAAAAACAAAAAGAGCATTGCTTCACCGCCTTAGCGTCACTTGATCTTGTAAATAGGTTACCATATGGTGCTGAGAAATAAAAGTCCCATTACTATTCAATCTGATTGTTTCGGATTCGGTATTTTGGCAAAAAGCTAGAAAATGTAGCAAAACCTCAAATAGCTATAGTAAGATTGGGGTATAATTAGTTAAAGTTGGAGGTTAATATGGAGCTTACATCTACTCATTCAGCCACACGTTTAATCAAAACCGTATTTAAACAATTTTTCCCGCTTGTAGAAGCTGAATTGGCATATTGGAGGGAACAAGCAGCAGCGATTCCTAATCCTATTTTACGCAATCAAGCACTTAGTAGTATTGATAATAAAGCCTTCCATTGTCAAGGAGGAAGCGTTTATGCGATTTTGGCTGAAGAGAACTGGGAGGAAGCCATTGAATTTATTGTCGCTTTCCAAACAATTAGTGATTATTTAGATAACTTGTGTGATCGGAGCACGACATTTGATCCCGATGATTTTAGATCACTGCATCAGGCGATGTTCGATGCCATAGAAGGAACGAATGAGGCTAACCAATATTATCAGTATCGCCCTAACTATGCAGACGGCGGTTATCTGGAAAATTTGGTTAGGGTCTGTCAGAAGGGAATTATTCAAATTCCTCAGTATCAGAAAATTAAGCCTAGTTTAGTTGATTTGGTTAGACAATATATCCATTTACAAGTTGATAAACACGTAAAGCCCTCAGAACGCGTCGCAAGATTAAAGCAAAGATATCAGGATGTTCAAGGGGCTAGTAGTGGATTAGCCTGGTATGAATATGCAGCTGCAACAGGGTCAACTTTGGGGGTTTTTTGCCTCGTTTGCTATGGACTAAAGAATCAACTTGATCATGATCAGATTCAGTGTATTTATGATTGTTACTTTCCTTACTTACAAGGGTTACATATTTTGCTGGATTATTTTATTGATCAGCAGGAAGATATTATTGAGGGTGATTTGAACTTTTGCAGCTACTACCCAAGTAATCAAATCCTTACTGAGCGATTGGTTTTCTTCATAACGAAAGCCATTAGTCAAACCGAATGTTTACCAAGTCAATCGTTCCATAAGCTGATCTGTCATGGATTAATTGCCCTTTATTTAGCTGATCCAAAAGTAAGTCAAGTTGAAAATGGGGCAAAGATCCGTCGCCATTTATTGAAAATAGGTGGATGGCAAACGCGCTTTTTTCACTATAGCATTCGTTATTATTATCGCTTTAAAAACAAACCGATTGCTCGCTAAGGCAATCGGTTAATGGCGCTGGCAGCTCTAGTTAAGTGATGAATAAGGTTAGGCAATAAAAAGACTAGCGTTTTCACCACATGCTAGCTAAGATTTTTAATTTTCTCGATGGCTAACACAAAAGGTGGGTTGTTTTTTTGATTAAGAAAGCCATATTGCAATACTTGAAAATGCTTTTGATCATAGTTTTGTAAGTGTTTAATCAAGGTGTTCTTTTCAAGTTCGCCTCCACTATGGCCATAATAAACAACACAAACAATGATTCCTCCTGTTTTAAGGTATTCAGCAATTTGGTCAATAGCTACAATCGTATTTGCTGGGGTCGTGATCACTGTTTTATCACTACCTGGTAAATAACCTAAATTAAAAATTGCTCCCGCTAAATGTTTCTTGTCGTCATCATCCAAGTAGGCAGCAACATTTTGATGTCCGTCATGAATGAGGCGTACATTTGTGATGTTTTCTTCAGCTAGACGATTACGCGTTTGTTCAATAGCTTGAGCCTGAACATCGAATGCATAAACAAGCCCGTCTGGACCAGTTGCATGACTAAGTATGACGGTATCGTGACCATTTCCACAGGTGGCATCGATAACAGTGTCACCGGCTTTTATTGCCGACTGGATAAGCTGATGGGCATAGGGCAAGACGCGTTTTAGCATGGTAGCACCTGTGGTCGTTTGTTGAAATGTTTACCTTGATAACTATCTCTTTTAGCAAATTCTTGGTCAATAGCATTTAATACTTCCCATTTGCTCATACTCCACATCGGTCCAATTAACAGTTCGGGCGGGCCATCTCCAGTAATACGATGAATAATCATTTCTTTTGGCAAAATCTCAAGCTGATCAACCACCAGTTCAATATACTGCTCACGAGTCATAAAGGTAAGCATTCCTTTTTCATATTGTTTAACCATAGGTGTTCCTTTTAACAAGTGCATCATATGGATTTTTATCCCTTGAACGTCCATTTCACTTACCGCTTTTGCAGTTTCCATCATCATGTGATAATCCTCGCCCGGTAAGCCATTGATAATGTGTGAGCAAACATTTATTCCATGTTTACGTAATTTATCTACCCCGTTTAAGTAACAGTCCATATCATGGGCACGATTAATTAAATCAGACGTCTTTTGGTGGATCGTTTGGAGGCCAAGCTCCACCCATAAATAGGTTCGTTGATTTAATTCAGCCAAATAGTCAACAACGTCATTAGGTAAACAATCAGGACGTGTTCCAATTGAGAGACCAATGACATTATCCTGTTTTAGAATCGTTTCATATTTTTCTCGTAATTCATCCACAGGTGCATGTGTATTGGTATAAGCTTGAAAATAACCGATGTACTTAGCCTGAGGCCACTTTTGATGCATGCGGTTTTTTACTTCATTAAATTGTGTTACTAAATCGTCACTACGATCACCAGCAAAATCTCCACTTCCAGCAGCAGAACAAAAAGTACAGCCACCAAAAGCTACCGTCCCATCACGGTTCGGGCAATCAAAGCCACCATCTAAGGCAACCTTGAAGATCTTTTCACCAAACTTCTTTTTTAAATGATAATTCCATGAGTGGTAGCGTTTATGATCAAATGAGTAAGGAAATGGGTTAGTCATGGTCATTACAACCTCCTTTTGATATGTATAAATTCATGAATAGGATGTGGCATATAAAGTCATAAGCCATTTTATCGCAGTGTAACAAGCTGGGGCTGCGATTACTCGCCCTAGCGAAGGGCTTTTGTAAGCCTCCCACTACAAGATATAAGGGAACACGTCATGTCTAAGTGGGAGACCCAACAGCCAGTAACGGCCCGATTGGTTCAACTAACCTCAGTGGGGAGAGAGGAAGCTGACTAAGTTTGCGACGTCGTGTCGCAACGTCTGCATGAGCACATCCTATGCGTCGCCCCCCAATTAACGAGGTTTCACTTTATATTCCTTGGTCATTTTATCATACGTTAACACAATTAGCACGAAAAGCTGTGTTGGATAAAGTCATTACTTATAGTTAAATATGTTTAGCAAGTCAAAAAAAAGCAGCTATACATGATGTTAGCTTCTCGTGTTAGTAACGATTGTGACCATAGTCATAATGGTCAGGGCAGGCTGATAAGCGTTATGTGACAGATCGACTTGACGTTCCTAATCCTGCCAAAAGTCTTACCTTTTTACATTCTTTAGTTTATTGCCGTGACTGGCTGGGCTGCGATTACTCGCCTTAGCGAAGGGCTTTTGTAAGCATCCCACTACAAGAAATAAATGAACATGTCATGTCTAAGTGGGAGCCCCAACAACCAGTAACGACCCGATTGGTTCATCTAACGTTCAGTGGGGGTTTTTCCATCCCCGCTGAACAAAGTTTCACTTTATCCCTGACATTGGTTGAAAAAGTCGATGATGCGAAGTAGAAAAATGTCGTTTCAAGCTTGACAAAAGGAGTTGCTTTCCTTACAATACGATTACAATAAGGTCGAACGACAATGATAAGGAATAGTAGTAGTTGGTTCAAGTGATAGAGAGGTAACGGTTGGTGTAAGTTACTCTTGACCATTACGAACTCACCTTTGATGTTGCGATTGTGAACTGTAAGTAGTAATCGCCGTATTCTGCGTTAAAGAAGGAAAGGGAATGTCAACTATTGGCATTAATCTTGGGTGGTACCGCGGGAAAGCCTCTCGTCCCATATTGGGATGGGGGGCTTTTTTTATAAAAGGAACAAATGTTCTGATCTTTCGCGATATAAGGAGGAAGCTAAAATGTCATTTAATCATAAAAAAATTGAGGAAAAGTGGCGCACTTACTGGTTGAGAAATAAAACATTTAAAACAACGACCCATTCAGATAAAAAGAAATTTTATGCATTGGATATGTTTCCATATCCATCTGGCGCTGGCTTACATGTGGGACATCCAGAAGGTTACACGGCTACAGATATTCTTTCAAGAATGAAACGGATGCAAGGCTACGAGGTGCTTCATCCAATGGGGTGGGATGCTTTTGGTTTACCTGCTGAGCAATATGCATTAGATACGGGCAATGATCCAGCAGAGTTTACCGAACAAAATATCGCAACGTTTCGCCGACAAATTCAAGAGCTAGGCTTTTCGTACGATTGGGATCGAGAGATTAATACGACTGATCCTAATTATTATAAATGGACGCAATGGATTTTCCTTAAGCTCTACGAAAAGGGACTTGCTTATGTGGATGAGGTTGCAGTCAACTGGTGCCCTGCCCTCGGTACAGTACTGGCCAATGAAGAAGTCATTGATGGTAAAAGTGAGCGTGGTGGTCACCCAGTCGAAAGAAAACCAATGAAGCAGTGGATGCTAAAAATTACTGCATATGCTGATCGATTGTTAGAAGATTTAGAAGAGCTTGATTGGCCCGAAAGTATTAAAGATATGCAGCGTAACTGGATCGGTCGTTCAGAAGGGGCAGAGGTCAATTTTGGTATTGATGGACATGATGATACCTTTACGGTTTTTACGACACGCCCAGATACACTATTTGGTGTAACGTATACGGTGTTAGCGCCTGAACATCCACTTGTCGATAAGATTACAACTGTTGAGCAGCAACAAGCCGTAGCTGATTATTTAGATCAAGTGAAAGCAAAAAGTGACTTAGAGCGAACGGATTTAGCCAAAGACAAGACAGGTGTTTTTACTGGGGCTTATGCAATCCACCCTATAAATGGTAAAAAAATCCCAATTTGGATAGCTGACTATGTATTGATGAGCTATGGATCGGGTGCCATCATGGCTGTACCTGCCCATGACCAACGTGATTATGAATTTGCTCAAGCCTTTAATTTAGAGATTATCCCTGTTTTGGAGGGCGGTGACTTATCAGTTGAAGCCTTTACCGGCGACGGAATTCATATCAATTCAGAGTTCTTAGATGACTTAAATAAAGATGATGCGATAGCGAAGGCGATTGATTGGTTAGAAACCCATGATAAAGGTGAGAAAAAAGTGACGTATCGTCTACGAGACTGGTTATTTAGTCGACAACGCTATTGGGGTGAACCGATTCCAATTATTCATTGGGAAGATGGTACAACTACAGGGGTTGCTGAAGAAGAACTACCATTGGTGTTACCAAAGACTAGCGAAATTAAGCCATCGGGAACCGGTGAATCACCATTAGCTAATATTTCGGATTGGGTAAATGTAGTTGATCCAACTGGAAAAAAAGGTCGACGTGAAACCAATACAATGCCTCAATGGGCAGGAAGTTGCTGGTACTTCTTGCGGTTTATTGATCCAGATAATCCAGACCAGCTCGCGGATTATGATACATTGAAGGAATGGTTGCCTGTCGATGTCTATATTGGTGGTGCAGAGCATGCTGTCTTGCACTTGCTTTACGCGCGTTTCTGGCATAAGTTTCTCTATGATATTGGTGTGGTACCAACAAAGGAACCGTTTATGAAGCTATTTAATCAAGGGATGATTCTTGGTGAAAATAACGAAAAAATGAGTAAGTCAAAAGGGAATGTCGTTAATCCTGATGAAATAATTGCATCGCATGGAGCAGATACGTTACGACTTTATGAGATGTTTATGGGACCATTAGATGCTTCTATCGCTTGGTCTGAGGGAGGCTTAGATGGAGCACGTCGCTTCTTAGATCGGGTATGGCGCTTATATGTTCATGAAACGACAGAAGAACTGACCAATAAAATTACCGATGATGCTGATAAAAGTAAACTTGAAAAGGTTTATCATGAAACAGTGAAACGCGTGACTGAGAATTTCGAGGAATTAAAGTTTAATACAGCTATTTCTCAAATGATGGTGTTCATTAATGAAGCCTATAAAGCCGATCAAATACCATTAGCATATGCAGAGGGCTTTGTTAAATTACTTTCACCAGTTGCACCTCATTTAGCTGAAGAGCTATGGAATAAGCTAGGGCATCATGAAACAATCGCTTATCAATCATGGCCTCGTTTCGATGAGTCTAAGTTAGTGGAAGATGAAGTGGAGATTGTCATCCAAATTCTCGGGAAAAACCGTGCTAAAATTAGCGTATCAAAGGAAACAACGAAGGAAGAATTGGAGAAACTTGCACTTGCAAATGAAATTGTTCAAGAGAAAATTGCAGGTAAAACGGTCCGAAAGGTGATTGTTGTACCTGGGAAACTCGTCAATATCGTCGCAAATTAGTTGGTTTAAGTCCTCACAAGCTGATGTACCCCTAAGAGTTAGCTTTTAGGGAAAGTCACTGTGAGGGCTTTTTTGCTTGTTAAAGAATTTATCTGAATCTACCGCTAGTGGAAGACCTCTCTAAATAAGAAAATGACAGGTTTTATTTAATTTTGTGTTAAGTGATCCAGAAATTCAACTAAAGATATTATAGAAGTATTGCCTAGGAAATATTGTGAGAGAATGAAGTCAAAACGAGGTTCGAGTCATGATCATGATTCTTAAACTTCATTAAGCAACAATGTCTCCTTCTATAAGCAGGTGAGAAGAATGTCTATTTATCTTCCAGTCAGTTGGGGCTTTGCCTTGGTTGCTCCAGCGAAAGCGACAGATTTTCAGAGCGGGATTTATCGTGAGGAACTTGTAATTTCTGGGCGGAAATATGCCTAAGTACATTTGATATAATTAACTCAATTTGATATTAAACAAAGTTTTGGAGGTTCAAATGTCTACGTTTTTACTTATTGTCTTTGGTATTCCGATCTATATTCTACTTATTTGGACGTTCATAGAACCAGAGGAGGCCTACCTTTTTGGGAGGCGATGGCAGTATAATCGGACACCTGAGCTATCGGATTTAGCAATTTCCTGGATACGAACGGGTTCAGTATTCGCTATGATTATCTATACCATTCTCATTATTTTTTCATTTTTTTAATCGTAACAGCTAGTAAATACTAACTATTTTGACCAACCATTTCGTCCAAAACAAAAACACCTCCGAGGTAGATTCGAAGGTGTCTGATAGAGGTTTGGTAAAATAATTATTTCCTAGCCAGGAAATAATAAATTTTATAACTTCACCCACCTCTATCTGGACGTAAATTTTAACCTTTATGGCTTATTTGATCAACAATGCTTGCATTACGGACAACAAACCAAAACAATAAGCTAGTGCCGATAATTGGAATCAAGAAGAAACCAGGATGATAATTATTGTGAAGGATAGCTAAGTAACTTAACCAGTCTACAAAAGTAGAAGCTACCGAGCGAATAAACAAACTGAGTGGTAGAATAATTAAAACTATCATCCCATACTTAAATCCTAGCCTAAATAAGATCACCGCGATTAATAAGGCAAGTAAAAATAGCGTTAAGTTCACGAGATACTCGTAAATTAGCGTATTATGGTCTGTAAAATTGGCAAATTGCGTGTTTAAGCCGACAAACGCAAAGTTGTCAATATTAAACTTTTCTGTAATCCAATTGACGAATACTAGAAATAATTGAGCAATACCAGTCATTACTGTTGTTAATATAACTGAAAATATAAGAACCGCTATTGAAAATGGCGTCCGAGAAATACCTAATTTTATGTTATATGGGAAAACATCCTTGAAAAACATAATTCCAAATATAACCATGAAGATGGTAACTGGCAATGTATTGACACCAGTAAATTCAATGGTTCCATCTGTTGTTACCGACAGAACAAAAAATAATGTGATAAATCCGATATAAATACCCCAGAACGTAAGGACTGTTTTGACTGTATATCTAGAAAAGTAATATAAGCTGTTTTTAATTTCTGTCACCATGCTTAACAACCTCCTCTTTTGTTAAATAAACAAATAATTCCTGAATGCTTGCTTTACTAAAGGTAAGGCTATCATAGTTGCCATCAATTTCTTGATCATACAAAATAGCTGTTTTTTGACCAAGTAAAGTTGACTGGTGAAGGACCTGTTTGCCTTCAATGGCCTTATCGACTTCCTTAACCGGACCAGAAACAATACAGTGATTTTCTGCTAGATCCTCCGCTTTTTCATGTAAGAGTAGCTTACCATCATGCAAAATCGCCACTTCCTCAAACAACTTGCTCACTTCATCAATTAAATGGGTTGATAAAATAATTAAACGTGGATCTTCTTGATAGGATTGCAAAAGTAAATCATAAAAGGTTGAACGGTATGATGCATCAAGTCCGATGTAAGGCTCGTCAAAGATGGTTATAGGTGAATGACTAGCAAGACCGACGATTATCCCAACTGCTGATAGCATTCCTTTAGATAAAGCGCTGATTTTACGTTTGCGTTTTAATTTGAATAGTGTAACTAATTCCTCTGCTTCAGAAGCATTCCAATTTGGATAAAAAACGGCAGAAATTTTCAATATATCATCAATCGTAAATTTTTCATAAAAATTATAGTTTTCTTGAATTAAGCAAACATCACGTGTAATCGAATAATGATTAAAGGGAGATTGACCGTTAATTTCTAACTGGCCACTCGTCGGCTGAAAGTGACCAGCGATTAATCGCATCAAGGTTGTTTTTCCAGCTCCGTTTTTCCCTAGTAAACCAATGATTTTGTTCCCTTCTAATGTTAAAGATAAATGATTAAGTGCCTGTTCTTTTTTATATATCTTATTTAAATCTGTTGCACTAATCTTCATGACTAAACCCCTCCTTAATAAAATCTAATAATTGCTCTTGCGTTAAACTAATTCGCTTAGCTTCTTGTAGTAAAGGCTGAACGTAGTGAGTGTAAAAGCGTTCTTGTCTTTTTGCTAAAATAATTTGCTTGGCATCCTCCGTTACAAACATTCCTACACCTCTTTTTTTGAAAAGTATCCCTTGATCGACCAATAAATTAATTCCCTTAGCAGCAGTAGCTGGATTAATCTGATAATGCTTTGCGAACTCATTGGTTGAGGGTACTTGTTCATTGGCTAAGCGATCCCCTTCAACAATGCTGGTCTCAATTAACTCCGCTATTTGAATAAAAATCGGCTGGTCCTCATTTAAACGTTCTGTCAATATGTTCACCACCTAACTGGTTAGTTACTTATGTAATTAACCATATAACATTTTCGTTAATTTGACAAGTCTTTTTGAAAATTTCTTTCATTTCATCGCAATGTAACTGGCTGGGGCTGCGATTACTCGCCCCATCGAAGGGCTTTTGTAGCCTCCCACATCAAGAAATAAGGGAACAGGTCATGTCTAACTGGGAGAGCCAACAGCCAGTAACGGCTCGATCGGTTCAACGACCGTTTGTGAGGAGAGAGGAAGCTGACTAAGTTCTCGACGTCGTGTCGCAACGTCTGCACGAGCACATCCTATGCGTCGAAACCCCCGCTGAACGAAGTTTCACTTTATTTAGCGGAAGTCTTCCACTTCTAAAAGTGGTGAGATGTATGCCTTTGGGTAATATTCCTTTTTAACCAAAAAAAAAGAATCGCCAAATGCGATTCTTAGTTAGTAGGCATGCCAAGCAGCATTCTGTCCGGCAATTCTGCCTGTTACTAATGCAGCCGTAATATTATAACCACCAGTATATCCGTGAATGTCTAGTACTTCACCACAAAAGAAAAGTCGATCGAGCAGTTTGGATGCCATAGTGGTGGGAGATACTTCTTTTATCGAAACACCACCGCCTGTTACAAAGGCTTTTTCAATGGGCAGGCTATCGTATATCCAAACTTCAAAGGCCTTGATATCTTTAATTAATCGTCGTAAAGCCTCTTGCGAGATATTAGCTGCTTTCAAATCTGTAGCAATCTTATTTTTATCAAGAAGGAAAGTTAAATAACGTTCTGGAACTAATCCCTTTAGGCTATTCTTAATTGACTTTGTCGCTGATTTAACAAATTGCTGTTTAAGCTGTTGATAGAGCTGTTCTTCATTTAGGTCAGGATAGGCATCAATCAAGAGTTTCACTTGATCCTGTCCGCCTTTTAACAATTTAACGGCATACTGGGAGCAGCGAAGAACAGCGGGACCTGATATCCCGAAATGGGTAAATAGCATATCCATCCGATGACTGACCAGTGTTTTATCAAATTGATCTTTTACAGATAAGGTAACATTTCGAAGTGCAAGTCCTTGCAGTGTTCGGTCTTTGATAAATGCTTGATTAGATCGAAGCGGAACTTCGGTTGGGTACAAATCTGTAATAGTATGTCCGGCTTTCTTTGCCCACGGATACGCATCGCCGGTAGACCCAGTATGTGGAACCGCCTTGCCGCCTGCGGCGATAATGATGCTTTTAGATGAAAGCTTAAGGCCAGAAGCCAAAATAACGGTATGCTGCTCAGCCCCAAAGTCTATTGCGCTAACAGGACTTTGCAGTTTTATTTCTGCCCCAAGCGATGTTAATTGATTAATCAAGGCTTGGACAACATCTTTAGCAGAATTACTAACAGGAAACATACGCCCATGATCTTCTTCCTTAAGGGGCACGCCTAACTCCTCGAAAAATGAGATAATATCTTCATTATCAAATACAGAAAATGCACTGTAAAGAAAACGCCCGTTTCCTGGAATATGTTTAATAATTTCTTCTTTAGGCAATCGACTTGTCACATTACAACGACCACCACCAGAAATCTCAAGCTTTTTTCCAAGCTTGTTCCCTTTTTCAATTAATATCGTCTTGGCTCCTTGTTCCGCAGCCGCTATAGCAGCCATCAGTCCTGACGGTCCGCCTCCAATGACTGCAACATCGTAAATCACGAACTTCATCCTCTCTGTTGCTATTTTGTTAAAAGTATACTACAAGATTGTTTTTTTGCGTACTCTTAGCGAATTTTGTGTTAAAATGATGAGTAGCGTATTTTTACAAATGTAATAGAAAGAACTAAGGTGAAACTATGTCAAAAAATACAATTATTCGAGGTACGGTCCTATTAACGGCCGCTACTTTTTTTTCGAGATTTATAGGGATGATCTACACCATCCCATTTGAGAGCTTAGTTGGAGCTACAGGTGGAAAGCTTTATGGTTTAGCTTATGGACCATATAGTATTTTTATTAGTTTATCGACAGTGGGTATCCCTCTTGCGGTATCAAAATTCGTTGCTAAGTACAATTCGTTAGGGGATTATCGTACCAGTCACCGTATGTACAAGCTTGCGCTTCGATTAATGATTATTACAGGGGTGGTTGCTTTTCTGACCTTATTTTTCGGTGCGAATTTTATTGCCCGGATTTATATTCCTGAAAATGCAGAAGGGATTACGATCGAGGACGTGGCGCTAGTTATCCGAATGGTCAGCTTCGCTCTGATCATTATCCCACCGATGAGTATAACGCGAGGATTCTTTCAGGGACATCAGTCGATGGGGCCAACCGCTTTATCACAAGTTATTGAACAAATTGTTCGAATTATCTTTTTGCTTGTCTCTGTCTTCTTTGTCATCAATGTGTTTAATGGCACAATTACAACGGCCGTTGGTTTTGCTACCTTTTCAACCTTTATCGGTGCCCTAGCTTCAGTTGTTATATTGATCTGGTATTGGCATAAACGTAAAGGCTACTTACAAGCTAATGTTCAGCAACAGACAGTACGACGTCAGCCCATTCCAACTTCAAAGTTGTTTAAGGAACTATTTAGTTATGGTGGGCCGTTTATCTTTATTGGGCTTGCTATCCCGTTATATCAACAAATTGATGCGATTACATTTACAAGGACGTTAATGGGGATGAATTTCGAGCAAATTTTCATTGACCATGCTTTTTCAAATATTAACTTGTATGGGCATAAATTAATTATGATCCCGATTACTTTGGCGACAGGTACTTCATTAGCAACATTGCCAACTTTAACGAAGTCATTTGTTGATAAAAATAAAACATTGCTATTTCAACAGATTAATCAATCCCTGCAAATGATTGTACTACTCACACTTCCGGCAGTCGTTGGGATGTCTATTTTATCACATGAAATTTGGGGAGCCTTTTATGGTGTCAATTCCTACATAGAATTAAATGGTTCATTATTAGGATGGTATGCACCAGTTGCTTTATTCTTTTCACTCTTTACGGTAACCTCATCTATTTTGCAGGGAATCAATGAACAGCGTTTTGCGATTGTTAGCTTAGCATTTGGCTTAATATTAAAAAGTGCGCTAAATGTTCCATTAATGCGGTTATTTGGACCAGAAGGTGCTGTTTTAGCAACATTATTTGGTTCCTTTACTACTGTCGCATCTAATCTTTGGCGGATAAAGGCTGCAATTGGTTTTCCACTTCGTCAGCTATTGAAGCGCTCGGTGTTAATGGGGATATTTACAGCTATTATGGCTGGAGCTGTTGCTTTATTAAATTACGGATTAAGCTTTATTTGGACTTATCAGGATGGTAGGATTGAAAATATTATCATTCTACTCCTTACTGTCCCGGTTGGAATGTATGTATATTTATGGCTTAGTTATCATTCAACTTTAATCGAGCGCGTATTTGGAAATAGAATTCGCTTTTTAGATCGATTTATGAAAAGAGGTTAAGAGCGAGATGCGTTTAGATAAATTATTAGCAAATTGCGGCTATGGCAGCCGTAAAGAGGTTAAGCTATTAATAAAAAAAGGTGCGATCAAAGTAAATGGAGAGCTTATCAAACAGGTAAATATTCACATTGATCCAAAACAGGATTGTGTGCAAGTACAGGAAGCAACAGTACGTTATGAGGAATTTGTCTATCTGGTCATGCATAAACCACAAGGAGTTATCAGTGCAACCCGAGATAGCCGTGAGCGTACTATTTTAGACTTGCTAGAAGATGAGGATCGATTACGAAATCCATTTCCGGTAGGGCGATTAGATAAAGACACCGAAGGGTTGTTACTGATAACAAACGATGGGCAGCTTGCCCATCGTTTGTTATCACCAAAGAAGCTGGTGGGAAAGACTTACTATGCCGAAATCAGCGGAGAAGTTACTGATCATGATGTTGAAGCATTTAAACAAGGTGTTAAGCTGGACGATGGGTACGTAACCATGCCTGGACAACTGACCATACTAAAGAGTGGACCAGTATCAGAAATCGAATTAACGATAATGGAAGGGAAGTATCATCAGGTTAAACGCATGTTTGAAAGTGTTGGAAAAAAAGTAGTTTATTTAAAACGCGTAGCAATAGGTGATTGGCAGTTAGATCCAGAGTTGAAAAAAGGTGAATACCGAAGATTATTGGAAGAAGAAATTTCCTATTTAAGAAAATTATAGTGAGGTAAAAACAAAAAAATAAGCTGACTAAAAAAAGTGTCAGCATGGTATGCTAAGTTATTGACATTACGAGATTTTTACTTTTTTCTTAGTAATGTCCCATCTTCCCCTGTTGGGGCTTTTTACCAGGCCGTTATATGCTAATACATTTAGGTCGCGTTGTACAGTCCGATCTGTGATATCGAACTCCTCCGCAATTTGTGTGGTCGTAACTGGACCATTTTCTCTAATAAAAAGATAGACAGCCTTTACGCGAGTTAGCATCCTATCAGTAGATTGACTCAAAAAACCACTCCTTAATGATAAAAAAGCATTAGAATTGTGGTACTGAATCTCTTTACGGATATTCTACACCTTTTTTATTAAAAATGCTAGTTTTCTTCTTGAATTTTTACAATATCTCAAAAAAACGCCGATATAAAGATTAGATGAAGGATGGTTCTTATGATTAAGCAAAGGTCTCCTCATTATTTTTTAGCACTAGAATTAAGTACGCAACTAAAAGAAAAGCTCACTAATCAACAACATGCTATTCAATCACTAATTGGCCAGAATAGCTATAAAAGCTGGACTGGTTTTGATGATTATCATATTACCCTCGCTTTTTTTGGTGCTCTTAATGATAATCAAAAGCGTTTATTAATAGATCGCTTTGCTAGCCTAGAAACACGGAAGACCTTCTCTGTTAGGATTGGTGCTCTGGGCTATTTTGGTAACCAGGAGAGACCAAGAGTGATATGGGTTAAGGTTGAACGATCAGCGGAGCTACTAGCGTTATTGAGCGCAGTGCAACATATAATGACTCAATTAAATTTTCAGGTTGACCAAAGACGTTTTGTACCACACATTACGCTTGCTAAGCAGGCACGATATGATCAGATCAACTTGAAATTATGGTCTGAAATTAGCCGGTTAGGTCAAAACGATTGGCTGGAATGGATTGAGGCAGTTGTTCTGTATCGAATTGAGAGTAACCGAACACCTAAATACTACCCGGAGGCACGTTTTAGGCTAAAAGGATAATAATAGGAAACAATGGTTTATTGGATTAGGTGCTAGAAAGTTTTTGACAGGATAGGAGTAGAATATACATGGGGCAACTAATTAAATTGGAAAATTATATCTCCCGATATGAACGTGATATTTTTCATTATCCGGGTCATTATATGCGGCTTAAGCAAGAAAACTGGAAGCAATTATTTGCGATGTGGGAAGATCAACGTGAGCAGCTATCTCTGGAAGCTCCGAGTGATGATCAACCGAAGCAAGAGCGCTTTTATAATAAATGGAGACGATTATTTAATAGGCAAAGTGCAGAGGAAGCATATGAGCATCAAAATCAGAATGAGAATAATCATATTCCAACCACAGAAGCACAATTAAAACAATACTTTTTAGATTCGCTTTTTCCATTTCAACTCAATTGGGCATCCACAACCTTAAGCGAGATGTCGTTCTTAGATCGTGATTATCAAGACGACTTAACCTTAAAGTATTTTCTGCAGCGTTTTTCCGACACGTTTTTATTTATGTATCGTCCAGTCTTTAAATTAAAAAATACCACCGTTGATGCGGATATTATTATGCTTACACCTGTTGGAATTGAGGTGATCAAGGTTGTAGAGCGCCCCTCTGAGCAAAGCATTATTGTCGGTGATGATCGAACATGGTATACCGAAGAAAACAATGTGCGGACAAAGTTTTTAAGCCCAGTTATTACTTTAAATCGTACTGAAAAAATCGTCAAAAGTATTTTAAATCATAATAAGCTAGAGATGCCGATTACTAAAGTTATTTTATCGCGAACCAATCAGATCAGCTTTCACCTTGAGCCATTTTCCACTCGCTATATCGGAAAGGAGCAACATGAAAATTGGCTACAAAACCATCGCCGCTTAGTTTCTCCACTAAAGCACTTGCAATTAAAGGTGGCGGAAGCCCTATTACTTTATTCCGAAACGGTCGCTGTGAATCGTCCTGAATGGGAAGATCCTGAGGAAACAGACGGTTTTGTTTTTGAATAAAAAATCTCTTGATCTTTAGCCCTATTTTGAGGTACTCTTAGAATAGTCTTTTTTATACTATAGATATAAATAATTATCGATTATAGTATAAGCAAAGCTTTGGGTTTCGCCATAAAGGCAAGGTGATAGCCAAGTTTTTCTAAAAAATATGAAGTGGTATTGGACCACTTTTTTCGTTAGAAGTTACGTTCAATAAGCGGCTATAGTAAAAGGGGAATAGAATGACTTGGTACAGTTTGCTAGTATTTTATGTCTACGAAGAAATGTACCTTGTCATTGCGATTAAACAGCCGTTCTAATATAAGGAAAGGAGTATGCCTTGTGCAGCACATGCTTGGTGAAGAATGGATAATTGAATCTGCTGGTGGATCAACCGGTGAAGCTTATTATGCTCAATCTGAACATAAACGCCTCTTCCTAAAGCGAAATTCATCGCCTTTTTTGGCTGTTTTGTCTGCACAAGGTATCGTGCCTAAGCTTGTTTGGACGAAACGACTTGAAAATGGTGATGTCATTACAGCACAGGAATGGTTAGATGGGAAAGAACTTAATCCTGAAGCTATTCAGCATCCACAAGTAGCTGAATTATTAGGTAGAATTCATCATTCTGCTGAACTATTAGATATGCTAACACGCATAGGTAAAAAACCAATGAATCCTTTTGTGTTGTTTCAGGAACTTAAACAGATGGTAATGTGTAATCCGTGTGTTCCAGTACCGACACTGTTATATCAGGGATTAAAGTTTATGGAAGAGCATCTGTCAGAAGTAATTGGTATCAAGCCTGTGGTTTGTCATTGTGATCTAAATCATAACAATTGGTTCATTTCTGATTTAGGACAATTATACTTGATTGATTGGGATAATGCTGAAATTGGTGATCCAGCAATTGATCTTGGCTTATTATTTAACCGTTACATAGATGAATCAGATTGGGATAATTGGCTCACGGATTACGGGATTGAGGGTAATCGAAATCTCTATATTCGAATTCATTGGTATATGTTATATGAATTGATTCTTGAGTATCATCAGCTTAAGGAGCAGAGTAAGCAAACAAGTAAATTACTCGAAAATACAATTAAGCGTGCTCGTTACTATGAACAAATAGACTAAGAAAGTGTTTAAAAAGGAGTCATTAATGTGAGAGCAAGACACAAGCCTTGGGCTGAGGACTTTTTAAGAGAGCAAACCCAGTATGTGGAATTAAATCCTACTGCTCAAAAAGGAAATTGGCGCGCACAATTCTCTAAAAATCAGCCTATACACCTCGAAATCGGTTCAGGGAAAGGGCAGTTTATCATCGGTATGGCCAAGCAATTTCCTAACATTAACTTTATTGCGATGGAATTAGTCAAAAGTATCCTTGTTAGTGCTGTACAAAAAGCTGTTGAATCACAACCGGATAATATAAGATTTATTAACTATGATGCAAAGGATTTATCAGAATTATTTGCCGATCATGAAGTTGAGCGAATTTATCTTAATTTCTCAGATCCTTGGCCGAAAAATAAACATGCTAAACGTCGCCTAACCTATCATACTTTTTTACAACAATATCAACAAATTTTAAAAGATGATGGTGACATAGTTTTTAAAACAGATAATCAAGGTTTATTTGAATATTCTATCACTAGCTTTTCGCAATTTGGGATGATCCTAGAGGAGGTTAATCTAGATTTACATGAATTGAACGATCCAACGAATGTAATGACGGAGTATGAACAGAAATTTGCTGCCAAAGGACAACCCATTTTCCGCTGTCGGGCACGTTTTCCCAAGAAATGAAGGACAGCACTCAATTCTAAATCGTAGTAGCTTTTAGCTAAACACAAACAAGGAAACGGGCACGTGGCCATATATGACCATCTGCCCGTTTTTTCTGCGAGTCAAATTCATTTTAGAGCATAGCTTTAACAAAAATTTATCCCATGTCAGAATCAGATCTAACGATTATAAACATACTTAAAAGGTGTTAAGCTATAGGTTTATCCCGATCACTCTTACTTAAGTAAGTGATGTTATACAGCAGGGCTTGTCTCTTCTGTGGCGACAATAGTACCAGTATAAGCATCCACAAAAAATTCATATTGTGTATTAACCTCATTGATCGTTCGGGTAATTCCACCACGATAAATGGTATACTCAAGGTCATGCAGTTCAATTTTTTCAGGCTTCATGTAAATCCATGAACCACTAACTGCCCCCTTCTCTTTAAACATTTGCTTAGCAAGCTTTAGGGCTTGCTCTGGTCGAATCGGCAATTGCGTTAAATGAGTCTTTATTGTATAGCCAATTGCTGCACCCACGCCTAGCGCACAAAGAGACTTTTTCCAATTCATCCATTTCACCTCAATTTATTATATTAATGCTAGTATACCTTATTTTTAACAAATTAGCATAGCGAATGCAATGACATCTTTTGGTTATTACGCCTTAGCCAATCTTAATGTAAGTGGCTCAGTTAACTGGCATAACAAGCACTAATTCGCTACAATAGATATATGGTTAATCAATCTGGGAGGTTTTACATAATGAATCAAGAAACAAAAGCGCTTTTTAAAACGTTAACAGAGCTTCAGGGTGCACCGGGAAATGAACATCGTGTACGTGATTACATGCGTACACAATTAACATCATACGCAGATGAAGTGATCCAAGATAATTTAGGGGGGGTTTTTGGTGTAAGACATGGACAGGGTCCGCGCGTTATGGTTGCTGGACATATGGATGAGGTAGGCTTCATGGTTACTCAAATAACTAAGAATGGGATGCTTCGCTTCCAACCTCTAGGTGGTTGGTGGAACCAAGTTATGCTAGCTCAAAGAGTTCAAGTCATGACCGATCAAGGCCCGATCATTGGGGTGATTGGATCGATCCCACCTCATAACTTAACAGCCGAACAGCGGGCAAAACCAATGGAAATTAGCAATATGCTTATTGATATTGGTGCAGATGATCAGGAAGATGCGAATGCTATGGGGATTAAACCAGGTCAATCAATTGTTCCGCTCACTCCTTTTACGCCAATGGCAAATGAAAAGAAAATTTTGGCGAAGGCTTGGGATAACCGCTATGGCTGTGGGTTGGCCATTGAATTATTAAAAGAACTTCAGAATGATAAACTCCCCAATCAGCTTTATTCTGGAGCCACTGTTCAAGAAGAAGTCGGATTACGCGGAGCCCAAGTTGCGGCCAATATGATTAAGCCAGACATTTTCTATGCATTAGATGCTTCACCAGCTAATGATATGTCAGGTGATGATCAAGCATTTGGTCAAATTGGTAAGGGCGCTCTACTCCGAATTTATGACCGCTCGATGATTACACACCGTGGGATGAGAGACTTTATCCTAGATACAGCTGAGTCTAACCAAATCCCTTATCAATACTTTATTTCGCAAGGTGGAACGGATGCTGGACGCGTCCATTTATCACATGAGGGTGTCCCTTCAGCAGTAATAGGTATTGCTTCACGCTATATCCATACACATGCTTCCATTATTCATGTCGATGACTATGCTGCGGCTCGAGAGCTGTTGGTGACCTTGGTTAAACAAACAGATATGAATACAGTTGAACAAATACGCAAAATGAGTTAGGAGTGGGGGGCTTTCCTCACTTCTTTTTATCGCAGTGTAATTGGCAGTAAGACTCCCACTTCAAGAATAAGGGGATACGTTATGTCTAAGTAGGAGATCCAACAGCCAGTAGCGGCCCGATTGGTTCAACTAACGTTCTGTGGGAGAGAGGAAGCTGACTAAGTTATCGACTTCGTGTCGAAACGTCTGCACTAGCACATCCTATATGACGAAACCCCCACTGAACGAAGTTTCACTTTATCGGGATGTTAGCTTTATATGCTAGTTTATTAAAATGACTTAGAAAGAAGGATTAGCGTTGCAAACAATTATTTTAGGTTCAACAAATAAAGCAAAACTTGCAGCTGTTCGTAGGGTATTTACGGATGCAAAAATAGAGTCTATATCAGCACCTTCAAATGTATCTGCTCAACCCTTTACCGACGAGGAGACACTTGAAGGTGCAATTAATCGAGCTGGCTTTTGCCAAAAACAGAAGCAGGGAAGTATCGGTATTGGTTTAGAAGGTGGTATCATGACGATAAATGGTCAGTATTATTTGTGTAATTGGGGCGCTTTAGTTGATCCAAGTGGACGAATTTTTCATGCTGGCGGGGCTCGTATTTTATTACCAGATTCAATTGTGAAGGCATTAGAAACAGGTGAAGAATTAGGGGATATTATGGCTAAACTGACAGAGAAACATGACATTAGACATCATCAAGGTACCATCGGTATTCTAACAAACAATTTAGTTAACCGAGAAGCGATGTTTACGCATGTTGTTAAGCTTTTAAAAGGTCAATATTTACAGAGCTTGTCACTATGAAAAATTATCCTTAATTGTAACGAATTGATTTCAAAAAATTAAGTTTACGTAATAATTGGCGATCCCTTATCTACATCATAGGTAATCGTATTATAATGAGGTGGAGCATTTTTGGTATGTAGGAGGGTTAGCATGAGACGATCTTATCATTATTTTCTATTTCTAATTCTATTCACCCTAATTTTAACAGGCTGTGGCGTTTCAGAAGAAGAGGCACTTACCGCAATTGAAACCATGTTAGAACCGACATTTGAGCAAGTAGCACCAAAAGCGACAAAGGAGTTAAAGGCTTTTAACATCTATTTGCCAGAAGGGTTTACAGTTGAGGAAGAATTTGACAATAATGTTATTTTAAATAATCATGATCAAACTTATATTCTTTTTTATAATCTATTTGAGGAGCAAGACAGTGACTTTTTCTATCAATTAGCTAAGCAAGCTGGGGATTATGCATTACTGGAAACATTTCAAGATAATGATCGATTCGGTTATGTCAAGGTAGAATATATGGAAGACCATTATGAGGTACAAGTCGGTATTGGTGGTATGCGTCTGACTACACATACTTCTTTAAAACAGATCGAGGATGATGTTGCCAATATGATTACAATGCTAAATTCTGTGGAATAAGTCAATATTCTATACACCAAAAAATCAAACTGCCTAGCGTTTAAGTTAGGCAGTTTGATTGCAGTGTAACTGGCTGGGGCTGCGATTACTCGCCCCATCGAAGGGCTTTTGTAAGGCTCCCACTTCAAGAAATAAGGGAACACGTCATGTCCAATGGGAGATTCAACAGCCAGTAACGGCCCGAATGGTTCAACTAACGTTCAGTGGGGGGAGGAAGCCGACTAAGTTTGCGACATCATGTCGCAATGTCTGAGCACATCCTATGCGTCGAAACCCCACTGAACGAAGTTTCACTTTATATGAAAGGATTAGTGCAGGTTGCTAACGCTTTTCTATCCACTCAAATCAATTCTCGTATCCCTCAATAGAAATTCCCTTTTTAAAATTTACAAAAACAAGAATATCATAAAGTCGGATCAGGTGTCTTGTCATGTGTAAAAAGGTAGTGTAAGATAGTGAAGAAGCTAAAGGGGGAAATATCATGAAACATTTTTTAAATAAAAAAAATATTGAAATATCTGCTCATAACTATTTTATTTCAGCATTAAGCTATATGGCTTTAGGTCTATTTTCATCATTAATTATCGGCTTAATTATCCAAACATTAGGTGAGCAAATTGCTCGTTTTTTCGGGGAATCTATGCTTAGCACATCATTAGTCGAGATGGGGACATTTGCAATGGATGGAAAGGTTGTCGGTGGTGCTATAGGAATCGCCATTTCTTATAGTTTAAAGGCACCTCCATTGGTGCTTTTTTCTGCGCTATTTGCTGGTGCATTTGGGAATGAGCTAGGTGGCCCAGTAGGCGCTTATGTCAGTGCTCTTATAGCAACTGAAATGGGTAAACTTATTTATAAAGAGACAAAAGTAGACATAATATTAACACCTTTGACAACGATTGTGGTAGGATATATTATAGCTGTATTTATTGGGTCACCCATAAATACTTTGATGACTAGCTTAGGTCAGATTATCAACTGGTCAACAACTCAGCAACCCTTTATTATGGGAATAGTTGTAGCTGTTTTAATGGGGTGGGCATTGACTGCACCTATATCCAGTGTAGCCATAGCGTTGATGTTATCACTTGATGGTTTAGCGGCCGCAGCCGCTGTAGTTGGCTGTTCAGCACAAATGGTGGGCTTTGCCGTAAGTAGTTATCGTGAAAATGGGGTAGGTGGATTAATTGCACAAGGTATCGGAACATCGATGCTTCAAATTGCAAACATATTAAGAAAACCGCTTATTATCATCCCACCTACGATTGCTGGTATGGTTATGGCACCGATTTCCACTGTATGGTTGAAAATGCTCAATAACCCGTCAGGGGCGGGAATGGGAACAGCTGGTCTAGTCGGTCAAATCATGACTTTTCAAACGATGGGATTTACGTTAAATGTACTTTGGATGGTCTTGTTTGTCCATATTATTGGGCCGGCACTGATCAGTTTGGTCGTTTCAGAGTGGATGAGACGTAAGCAATGGATTAAAATAGGTGATATGAAGATTAACTATGATTAATAAGTATAGGGGGACAATAAAAGTGAAAGCATTAGAATCAGAAGTACAATTCCAAGAATTAGCTAACGAAGGAAAGACAGTATTTATGTTTTCGGCAGATTGGTGTCCAGATTGTCGCGTGATTGAACCATTTTTGCCTGAACTAGAAGAGAGCTATCCTGACCTTACATTTATTTATGTAGACCGTGATCAATTTATTGATCTTTGTATTAAACAGGATATTTTCGGTATACCTAGTTTTTTGGCATTTAATAATGGTGAAGAGGTTGCACGGTTTGTAAGTAAGGATCGTAAAACGCGTGAAGAAATTGAAGCCTTTTTAGATAAGGTAGGCTAGAGACATCGGTATCAGCGTATATGTAGAGTAAAAGTACCGTATAGGTGCTTTTATTTTGCACTCAGCTTTTTGGAATATTTCATAGATAAAATTATGTCTTTTTGGATAATCGGATCTTCTTGTTTCATGCTAGAACTAAACATGATACAATGACTTGCATGTCATTTAGTCCTTAAGGAGGAAAAACTGATATGGCTTTAACGACACTTAAATTAAAAAAAATATTAGACAAGCACTTTAGCCAATCAGAATGGCAAACTTCCTTTAACCGTGAACAGGATAGTTATCGTGTCGAATGGCGACAAACTAAAAAAGGTGTAACGATTAAGCTGCCAAGCGTGCTTGCCAAGCATGAGCAAAGAGGAGAAGCCGCTATTGAAGAGCTTGTCTATCATGTTAAGACTTCACTAAAAATGATGAATGAAGAACAAAGCTTGCAAGGAAATGAACAAAAGATATTTCCAGTTATACGGAGTACCTCATTTCCCACAGCAACCAATTCTGGCAAGGCATTGATTTATCAAGATCATACAGCGGAAACGCGGATCTATTATGCATTGGACTTAGGGGATACGTATCAACTTATTGATGAATCATTATTAGCGACTACAGGCTGGAGTCGAGCACATTTACATGAGATGGCTTTATTTAATATGAAGTCACTACCTATTAATTTGAAGGAAGATGAAGTGGCTGGTAATCAATTTTATTTTGTTTCAGCCCAAGATGGTTATGATGCCAGTAGATTGTTAAATGAAAGCTGGCTTGATCAAATGGCTGATCAAGCTAAGGGGGAGCTTGCCATCGCTGTGCCGCACCAAGATGTTTTAATTGTGGTTGATGTACGAAATGAAATGGGTTATGATATTCTAGCACAGATGGCCATGCAATTTTTCGCAGAAGGACGTGTGCCCATTACGGCTTTATCTTTCATTTATCAGGATAGGCATCTCGAACCAGTTTTTATTTTAGCGAAAAAGAAACCAATGAATCAAAATGAAAATGAGGATGAATAGAATGAAAGTGTATTATAACAAGCAGGGTATAGGTGATGTACTGATTATACCACTTAAGCAAGGGAATCGTGAGGCGATTAGCCACCGAAAATACGGAGATATTACTGAAATCTATGATCAATCTCAAAAGCAAGTTATCGGCTACAATATTTTTCGGGCAACAAGCTATTTAACTCTTGAGGATGGAAAACATACATTAACAGAACAATTATTAGACGAAATCAATCAGATTTTTGCAAAAAATAATGCACCAACATTAGAGCTTGATTTAACACCTAAATTTGTGATTGGCTATGTCAAAGAAAAGGAAAAGCATGCGAATGCAGATAAATTAAGTGTTTGTCAAGTTGATCTCGGTAATGAAACAGTACAAATTGTTTGTGGAGCTCCTAATGTTGAAGCTGGACAGCATGTTGTTGTGGCTAAAGTAGGGGCGATCATGCCGAGCGGACTTGAAATAAAGGCGGCACAACTTAGAGGAGTAGATTCCTTTGGAATGATCTGTTCACAGAAAGAACTTGGACTACCAAACGCTCCACAAGAAAAAGGGATCTATGTCCTTGAAGGTGACGTCGAAGCAGGTCAGCCGTTTACAATAGTGTAACTGACTGGGGCTGCGATTACTCGCCCCATCGAAGGGCTTCTGTAAGCCCCCCTTCAAGAAATAAGGGAACACGTCATGTTAAGTAGCAGATCCAACAGTCAGTAACACGGCTCGATTGGTTCAACTAACGTTCAGTGGTGGATGAAAAAACCCTCCCACTGAACGAAGTTTCACTTTATTTTTTAAGATGGGCGAAGTGCGTAGAGGAGGATAAGCTCTTTTACGCATTTTTAATAAGGATGGGGTACGCATTTTTCATTGGTAAAATACGAAATCAAATACGCAAAGGCGTATTTGATTTGTTTAAGCCGTTCAAAAGAAGCAAAATTATAAGTAAGCAGATTAAGGCAGCGCCGATTTAAACAATGGAGCGTATGCCTTAAATATACGTGAGTGGCGGAGAGGTGAGCCAACAAAGAGAAATGCCGTTTATCATTTGGTGAAGATTTTGAACTACCTCTTACAGGGTAAAACCTGTTAAAATAAGAATTAAATAATCTGATGGAAGAGTGGATACATCATGTGGCAACCATTAAAAGATATGATAAAAGCGATATTTGGCGTTGATCAGTCGTCTGAACCAAAGCTTGTTCAACATGAGAATTTTGACAAGAGTGATCAGACTCTCGATACGAAAGTAGCTTACCGTTATCCGAAAAAACGGTCATACCGTTTTCCAATGCCAATTGATCCTCCGAAAAAAGTTGAGCAAATGTCACGTCGGTCGAATAGGCAAGTTGGTGAAGGAGAAAGAAATAGCGATGCAAACCATAAGCAACCATTTCGTCCTACGGAAGTACCATCTCCTATCCATGGATTTCGGACAGTAAAAGAGTCAGTAGATCTTGATAAGCCAGCCTACTTAAGGAGGTCACGCCAAGAGCATTCTGATGAGGTTGTAGAGTCTAATCCTATCCCGACCGAGACAATAGCTGCAGAAGCTAGTGAAGAAGGTAACATTTTACATAATAGCGCATCGGTTTCAACAACTTCTGAGATCCAAGATGTCGAAGATGATAATCAGGTCAATACCAATGAAGCTATTGAATCGGAAATGGATATAACTCAAGAATTGACCACTCCAACTGAACGGAGTAAGCCAACCGAAGTAACTGAAAGGAAAACTTCGACCAAATCACCTTATAACGTGATTATGCGTCCAAGTGATAAGCATCGTCAGCGCCAAGCAGAACAGTCCATTCAACAGTCAATCCATAAGGCCAAGCCATCATTACCACCACTCCACCTACTTGATGATGGTGGTCAGCAAACTAAGCCAGATCAGGCTTGGGTAGAGCGTCAGGCTAAGCAACTGACGGAGACCCTGATGCAATTTAATGTTCCTGCTCGGGTTGTTAATGCGATGCAGGGACCATCTGTTACGCGTTTTGAAATTCAACTTGATTCAGGGGTGAAGGTAAGTAAGGTAAAAAATTTGAGTGATGACATTAAGCTTAATATGGCAGCCAAAGACGTCAGGATTGAGGCACCAATTCCAGGTAGAAATGCGATTGGAATTGAAATACCTAATCGAGTCGCTCAGCCAGTTGGTTTACTTGATATTTTTAAATCAGATCAATTTACACATGCTGATTCCTCATTGACAATCGGTTTAGGTTTGGATATTGAAGGAAAACCAGTCGTAACAGATATTAAGCGGATGCCGCATGGATTAATTGCAGGTGCTACCGGTTCTGGAAAAAGTGTATGCATTAATTCAATTCTTGTTTCTTTACTGTACAAAGCATCTCCTAAGGATGTACGTTTATTACTTATCGATCCAAAAATGGTCGAGTTAGCGCCTTATAATGCTATACCGCATCTTGTCTCACCGGTAATAACTGATGTGAAGGCAGCTACCCATGCTTTAAAATGGGCCGTAGAAGAAATGGAAGAACGTTATAGCAAATTTGTTGAGACAGGAACAAGAGATATTGAACGCTATAATGCTAAAATGCAACGTAATCAGCAAGCGGATAAAATGCCCTATTTAGTGATCATTATTGATGAGTTAGCTGATCTAATGATGGCAGCCCCTCAGGATGTTGAAGACTCGATTTGCCGAATTGCTCAGAAAGCAAGAGCTTGTGGTATTCATCTACTATTAGCAACACAACGTCCGTCGGTTGATGTGATCACAGGCTTAATTAAAGCGAATATCCCGACACGAATCGCCTTTAGTGTTGCCTCACAGGTTGATTCTAGAACAATGCTTGATACGAATGGAGCAGAACGTTTACTTGGAAAAGGGGATATGTTATTCGTTGAAAATGGGGCACGTACACCTTTACGTGTTCAGGGCGGTTACGTATCAGATGAAGAAATAGAACGTGTAACCCATTATGTTAGACAGCACCATCCAACGCAATATTTATTTGAGCAAGAACAGCTTTTGGAGCTGATTGAACAGTCTGATCAAGAGGACGAACTCTATCATGAAGCATTAACCTTTGTTGTCGAGAATGAAGCAGTCAGTACCTCACTACTACAACGTAAATTTAAAATAGGCTATAATCGTGCTGCACGGTTAATCGATACTTTGGAAGCACAAGGGATAATCTCTGGTCAGAATGGTAGTAAGCCAAGAACATTATTAGTAAGCAAAGATGAACTTGATCTCATTCGTTGATCGCATTAGCTTGTGCGATGTTTAATTATTTTATATGATAGATAAGATGAAACCAAACTTTCAATAAGTTGATGAGGAGTTAGATCAATGGAAAAAGAAATTACAGAAAAATTGAATGGCAAGATTGATCGACTAACAAATAAAACGTTTAAGTTTGATGAACGAATAAAAGAAGGCTGGTTTTCAGCCGTGTATTTTTTAAAAACAAAAGAAATTGCTGAAAAGAAACGACCAAATAACGAAGTCATTATGCAATTTTTCCAAAAAGAGCATGCTGTATTGTGTGGTACGGATGAAGCTATTGCACTTATTCATACCTTTGCAAGTAATCCTGAGCAATTAGAAATCCATTCTTTAAAGGACGGGGATAAAGTAAGTCCGTTTGAAACTGTGTTAACAGTTAAAGGGCCTTATCAATCATTTGGTTATTTGGAAGGTATTATTGATGGGATATTAGCTAGACGTACATCAGTGGCGACAAATGTATATAATGTGGTGAAAGCGGGAAGGACTTCAGGTAAGCAAAAGCCGGTTATTTTTATGGGCGATCGAGATGACCATTACACACAACAGGCTGGAGATGGCTATGCAGCTTTTATTGGTGGATCAACGGCGCAAGCGACTCATGCCATGAATGAATGGTGGGGAAAAACAGGCATGGGGACAATGCCCCATGCCATGATTCAGCTATTTGAAGGAGACGTTTTGGCAGCCGCTAAAGCTTATCATGAAACATATCCAGAAGACGAACTTATGGTGCTTGTTGATTATAATAATGACGTCATTACAGATTCCCTGAAAGTTGCTCGAGAATTTGGCAAAACCTTAAAGGGCGTTCGCTTAGATACTTCAAATAATATGGTCGATAAATACTTTCTCCGTAACCAACATTTAATGGGTTCCTTTGACCCTAGAGGTGTCAACCCTGAGTTGATTTTTGCCTTGCGGCAAGCGCTTGATGATGAAGGCTTTCAGCATGTTAAAATTATTGCCAGTGGTGGATTCACTGAAGAAAAAATTCGGTTATTTGAAAAGAGAAATGTCCCAGTCGATTTATATGGAGTCGGTCGAAGCCTACTAGACATTCGAATTGGCTTTACAGGGGACTGTGTTGTTTTGAATGGTAAACCAGAATCGAAATTCGGTCGCCAATATCGCCCAAATCCGAGGTTGGAAAAGGTCATTTACCAACCAGAAACAAATTAAATTTAACTTGATTCAGCAGAAGTCTCGCGCTTCTTTAAATGGGGAGATCAATGCCTATTTATTGCAGTGTAACTGGCTGATTGGTTTAGCTCACGTTCACAGGGGGGGAGGGAGCTGACTAAGTTCGCGGTGTCGTGTCGCAACGTCTGCACGAGCACATCTTATGCGTCGACCCCTCCACTGAATGAAGTTTCACTTTATATTCCACTAAGTGGGGTTCAACCTCCAGTTGAATAAAGAAAGCCTCAGGCGGATCCCACAGATTTTCAGCAGAACTTTAGCAAGCGAAGCTCGATAAAATCTGGGCGCAAAATACGCCAAGGCTCAATTGATTTTCTGTATATTTTTTAATTTTATGCTATAATGTTTTATTGTGCAATTGATATAATGAAAGAGTAGTGAACTCTTTTGGAGGTACAAAATATGACGACTTACCATTTTGTTGGTATTAAAGGAACAGGAATGAGCGCACTTGCGCAAATTCTTTATGATTCAGGTGAACAGGTTCAAGGTTCAGATGTGGAAAAAACGTTTTTTACTGAAGCAGGTTTACGAGAAAAGAATATTCCTATTTATCCTTTTGCAAAAACTAATATACAGCCAGGGTTAACGGTCATTGCTGGAAATGCATTCAAAGATGATCACGAGGAAATAGTAGCAGCGCGTGAATTAGGTTTAACGGTTTATCGTTATCATGAATTTCTAGGGTTTTGGCTTCAACAATATAAGAGCATTGCGATAACTGGTTCACATGGTAAAACCTCAACAACCGGTTTACTTGCGCATGTTCTTAACCACTCAGCACCTATCTCTTATTTGATTGGTGATGGAACAGGAGTTGGACACGAAAATAGTGATTATTTTGTGTTTGAGGCATGTGAATACCGTCGGCACTTTCTCGCGTATAATCCCGATTATGCAATTATGACTAATATTGATTTTGATCACCCAGACTACTTTACTAGTGTTGAAGATGTCTTCTCTGCATTTCAAGCCATGGCTGAACAAGTTAACAAAGGAATTATTGCTTGTGGAGATGATGAGTATCTTCAACGTCTTCAAGCTAAAGTGCCTATTCTATACTATGGCTTTGATGCAAGTAATGATTTTCAAGCTAGAAATGTAAAAGAAATTGAGTCAGGTACTGAATTTGAAGTCTATGTACGTAATACGTACTATGATACGTTTAAAATCCCTACGTATGGTCGACATAGTGTGCTTAATGCTTTGGCAGTCATTGCTTTTTGTCATTATGAGAATATCGATGTTGAAGTAATTAAAGAATTAGCTAGCTTTGCTGGTGTGAAGAGAAGGTTTTCGGAAAAGAAAATAGAGCAGCAAGTAATTATCGATGATTATGCTCACCATCCAAAGGAAATTGAGGCAACGATTGATTCGATCAGAAAGAAATATCCGAACCGAAAAATTACAGCTATTTTTCAGCCTCATACCTATACTCGAACCAAGATGTTTTTAAATGAATTTGCTGACAGTTTAAAATTGGCTGACCAAGTCTTTTTATGTGATATCTTTGGTTCAGCTCGAGAGCTTGCAGGAAAATTATCAATTAAAGATTTACAGGCCCTAATTCCTGGTAGCCGATTATTATCGATCGAGTCGATTGAATCGTTAAAGGAAAATGAACAAGGTGTACTTGTCTTCATGGGGGCAGGCGATATTCAAAAATATCAACATGCTTATGAGAGCATTGCAACATAATACATTTGAAGGAAATAGCCGCTCAATGTTAAAATGTAGATTGATGCGGTTATTTTGCATATTTTTTCTTCTTTTGGTCAATTTATTAATAGCGTATGTTTAATGGGATTTAAAACTGGGTAAATACCACTAAACTATTTTTTTGTTAGTGGACTACATAGAAAAGGAGTGGATCAATGATATGATTAACCTGCTTTATATTGCAGCCTTTATTTTTGCACTTGCTTTCGCCGCATTGGTGGTTTATGTTATAAAAATATTAAAGCCGGTAGCGGATATTGCAAATACACTTGAGGGTATGAAGCAACAATTTGGAGGCCTTACAACAGAGGCAACAAAGTTATTAAGTCATACCAATAAATTAGCAGAAGATATTAATGATAAGTCTAAGCGGCTTAATGTTGTTGTAGACAGCATCACCGATCTGAGCATTACATTTAATGGTTTTAATCACTCCATTCAGCAGGTTACCGATTCTATTTCTCGGCTTGCGGAAGATAATAAAGAAGAGACTGCGCAGGCTATTAAATGGGGAACGATTATTATGGAACTGTTTAAGAAAAGAAAAGGTCGTAATGAGCATTCATTATAGAATTCAACTAGGGAGGAATTATTAATGTCAAATCAAGATAATCAGTCAAACGGGAATATTAATGCTAAGGATTTCTTAATTGGATCATTAGTCGGTAGTTTGGTAGGCGCTTCTCTTGCTCTATTATTTGCCCCTAAGTCTGGTAAAGAATTAAGAGATGATATCAACAAAGGAGCTCGGGAATTTAAATATAAGGCAGAGGAATGGAAGGATCTCGCTTACGAAAAGACAGGTGAGTTCAGAGATTATGCTAAAGAGCAAACTGCTCAACTTCAAAAAAATGTAACAGAGAAAACACAAGAATTGCAAGATAAATTTAATGAAACGAAAAGATCGTTACAAGAAAAAATTAATCAAACTTATGATGAAACAAAAGATGAGGTAATAAATCGTGCAGAGGCTTTTAAAGATAGAGCGGAAGATAAAGTCACTGCAGCAAGTGAGGCAGCCAATGATGTAGCAGAGGCGGTTAAAGAAGCAGCTGAAGATGTAAAAGAGAAATAATATAATGAATGAAGCCAAATGGTGTAGCTTTACCATTTGGCTTTTTAAATATTTATCGCAGTACCCGATTGGTTCAACTAACGTTCAGTGGGGGAGAGAGGAAGCTGACTAAGTTTGTGACGTGTGTCGCCACGTCTGCACGAGCACATCCTATGCGTCGAAACCTGCACTATACGAAGTTTCACTTTATTAGAATGACGAGCTAGCGAATCAAGGCAATTAGCGAGACAACACCTTCAAAGTAAAACCCACATTTTTAGCTTCCAAAAACCGTCTTAATACTTAATTTCGATTTGATCATTCTCTGCTAAAGGATCTAAAAATGTAGCAGGCTGACCATTTTTTAATATAGCTACATTTCCTTTAATTTGTGTGACATCAATCGAAACAAATCGAAATAAATCTTGAAAAATAAATGCTTGTTCATCTAATGGTTTAAATTCAATTTCACTACCTGTAGCGAGTGTCATTGAAGGGTCTAGCCTCTGGTTATGTTGGTAAACGTCTAAAGTATTTTTTGATAGTGTAACGGGACTACCATTGAAGGTTACGTGTAACGTTTTAACGTAATCTATTTCAAGTGTTTCCAAAAGCTGTTCGACTGTTGGTTTTGTTCCAGCGTGATACTCAATTTGATCATTGGGCTTTAACCGTTTATTTAGGTCAGCCTTTTCTCCATTAATGGTCAGCCTATTAGAATAGTCTGGTAAGATTTTTTTCTCATGATTAAGATAAACATGATAAGGTTCTAAATCATCTAATTTAAGATCATGGTTGATTTGCTTTAACCAATCATTTAGACTTATCGATTCACGTAACGTCACGTTGTCGTGATCCATTAGCTGATAATCCTTAGTAGCAGACTGTCCATTAACTTCAATAATGGGCTCAATTAAATAGGTTTTGCCATTAAATTGAACGGAGTAGGGATCAACATCACCAATAACATCAGACAGAGTGACCACTGGCTCACTTCCGTTCTCTCCTTGTTTTACAATCAGCTCATCACCGTGTTTAATAGGGTGATCAATTGTAATAGGAGATCCATTTAAGCGGACCTGTGGTGGCTGGCCATGTGAGCCTGGTAAAGTAATAGATTGATTGTTAAAGGTGATCATATAAGCGATCCCTGGTCGGCCATACATCTTTTCAATTTGGATACCGGCAGCTAGTAGACAGTCTCCAACCGTTAACTGCTTCATATCAAACAATCTTACTGCCCGTTCATTGACCGTCACGCTTATATAATGAACTGGACTTTGCTTAGCCGCAATAGCAATACCAATCGGTGTAATAAAAATCGGCCCCGGTGGTATCTCAACAGCAGTCTTTAGATTAGGAATGGCATCCGATCCTCGCGTTGCGACACGGTTTTTTGGTAAGGAAAGCTTGTTAGCTAATACCTCTGTTAATTGGGGGGTAAGACTACCACCACCAACTAACATCACGGCTTTTGGTGCACGATTATTTAATAACAGGATCTCTTTAGCAATACAATCTGCTAAATTTTCGATAGCAGGTGCAATGGATTTGGCAAGCTCCTCTAAAGTGACCGTTTGTTGAAAGCCTAGAATATCAGTAAGTGTTGTTTCATTAGCGAGGGTAATATCCCGCTTAACACGTTCAGCCTCATTAAAGTCAAGTAAATAGTGATCACTTATTGCTTCTGTTATTTCGTCTCCGGCTTTTGCTACCATGCCGTAAGCCGTAATAGTTCCTTCATCAGTTAGAGCAATATCACTTGTCCCTGCACCAATATCAACTAGTGCAACGTTTAATCGGCGCATGGATTCGGGAATCAGTACATTAATAGCCGCGATCGGTTCCAACGTGAGTGCTTCCATTTCTAGATTAGCGCGCTGCAAGGCTGACAATAAGGATTCAACCACAACCTTTGGAAGGAATGTTGCGATTATTTCGACCTCGGCTGTTTTACCTTGCTGATCGATAAGCGAACCAATTAAGTCTTGGTCAAGTCGATATTGCAATACGGAATAGCCCACACAATAATACTGGGTTTGAAGATTCGATTGATCTTCTTCGTGGGCAAGATCATATTGTGCTTGCTGGACAGCGCTGAGCTCAAGAAATAGGATGTCTTCTTTTGCGATTAATGGATGCTGACTGATATCTTTTGTGATGGATGTCCGTTTTGTCTTTAGAGCTCGCCCTGCTGCAGCCACACAAGCTCTAGTTAGTGTGATATCATGCCGGTTTTCAAGGGCTAGCTTTACCTCTTCAATAACGCGTGCAACAAGAACGACATCATGTATTTGACCATCAAGCATTGATCGCTCCTGATGCTCTACTATTTCATAGTCGATGAGTTGGTAACCCTGATCTGTTTCTTCAAGCAATAAACCAATCACAGATCGAGTTCCAATATCAAGGGCAAAAATCATATCATTCATAACTCGGTTTCCTTTCTTTATTTGCAGTGTAACTGTCTGGGGCTGCGATTACTCGCCCCATCGAAGGGCTTTTGTAAGCCTTCCCCTTCAAAAAATAAGAGAACACGTCTTGTCTTAGTAGGAGATCCAACAGCCATAACGGCCTGATTGGTTCAACTAACGTTTAGTGGGGGCGAAACCCCCACTGAACGAAGTTTCACTTTATCTGCTTCTAGTTTAACAAATTTTACACATATAAAAAAAGTTAATTTGTTAGATAGTAATACCTCTTTAGCACAGTGTAACTGCCTGGGGCTGCGATTACTCGCCCCATCGAAAGGCTTTTGTAAGACTCCCCCTTCAAGAAATAAGAGAACATGTCAAGTCTAAGGGGAGATCCAACAGCTAGTAACGGCCGATTGGTTCAACTAACGTTCAGTAGGGGAGAGGAAGCTGACTAAGTTGTCGACGTCGTGTCGCAACGTCTGCACGAGTACATCCTATGCGTCGAAACCCCTACTGAACGAAGTTTCACTATATAACGGTGTTATGATTAAAGGAGGTATTTAACCACACACGGTGGAGCTTGGGAAACTTTTGGTTATTTAAGAATATACTAAATATTTAAACATTATAGTGACAAGTGGAGAATAATTAGCTATAATAATCCCTAATTATTAATTATATCTTGTATTATACTATAAAGTTAGCTATTTTTTTCTATTAATTATAGTGTAGGAGTTCCGCTAACTGATTGGGGCTGCGATTACTCGCCCCATCGAAGGGCTTTTGGTAAGATCCCTACTTCAAGAAAGAAGGGAACACATCATGTCTAAGTGGGAGATTCAACAGCCGTAATGGACCGATTGATTCAACTAACGTTCAGTGGGGGAGAGAGGAAGCTGACTAAGTTCGCGCCATCGTGTCGCAACGTCAGCACGAGCACATCCTATGCGTCGAAACCCTCACTGAACGAAGTTTCACTTTATCTACAATAAAGAAAGAACAATTATAAGTGGAAGGTTGCGCGGTTAACTTCATAATTTATAATTGCGTACAATGTTGGTAAGAAGTTAATGAATTAGGGGGAATGATGATGAGTAACCAACAGTTAGACCAATTAAGAGCACAGCTTGATCAAGTCAATTTAGAGATACTAGACTTGATTAATAAGCGTGGTGAACTTGTAAAACAGACAGCACAAGTTAAGGAGAACCACGGAGCTGACAAAAAGTATGATCCCGTACGCGAGCGTGATATGTTAGAGCTAATTAAAAAGCATAATAATGGGCCATTTCAAGATGCGACAATGATTCATTTATTTAAAGAAATTTTCAAGGCTGGTCTTGAGCTTCAAGAAAAAGATCATAGCAAAGCATTGCTAGTATCAAGAGAGCGAAAAGCGGAGGATACAATTATTGATATCAATGGCGCAGCCTTTGGTGATGGTGATCCCCACTATATTTTTGGTCCATGTGCTGTTGAAAGCTACCAACAAGTCGCTCAAGTAGCTGAACAGATTAAAGCAAAAGGGTTAAAAGTCATTCGAGGTGGTGCGTTTAAACCGAGAACCTCTCCCTATGATTTTCAAGGGTTAGGGTTTGAAGGGCTTGAAATTTTAAAGCGAGTAGCAGATGAGTATGGGCTAGCTGTCGTAAGTGAAATTGTTAGTCCGGCAGATATGGAGAAGGCAGCTGAGTATCTCGATGTCATTCAAATTGGTGCACGCAATATGCAGAATTTTGAATTGCTTAAAGCAGCTGGAGAAATAAATAAGCCAATTGTCTTGAAACGTGGTATGTCTGCGACTGTATCTGATTTTATTAATGCGGCCGAGTATATTAACTCAAGAGGCAATGGCCAAATTATTTTATGTGAACGTGGTATTCGTACTTATGAGACGTCGACACGTAATACACTAGACATTACAGCCGTGCCAATCCTAAAACAAGAAACGCATTTACCAGTTATTGTGGATGTAACCCATTCGACAGGACGCCGAGATTTGTTAATACCAGCTGCTAAAGCTGCCTTAGCTATTGGTGCAGATGGAATCATGGCTGAAGTACACCCAGACCCAGCTGTGGCTTTGTCTGATGCACAGCAACAAATGGATTTCAAACAATTTGATCAGTTTATGACTGAGATTGTTAATAAATAACTTATTGGATAGATTTTATCATGAGGAGTATGTTTTACTCCATTTTGACAAATAGCCCGTTTTAGTTCCGAGTGTTTGGAGTAAATAGGGCTATTTGTCCTTATAAAAGGTTGTTCAAAACATTAGCAGCGCTGCATGATAAGCAGCACACCTCATTGTTGGCTGGTTTTTGCACGAGTCATGTATCTAAGGGCATAGGCACCTTGCTTAAAACATTGCCACTTTGATCGATTTGCTACTATATTTGGTTTGAGCAGATACTCTTAAAAGATTCTTGATCGAAAACTGGTTCAAGAAACAGACTTGTTTAAATTAATTTGATATACTAATATATATATTTTAAAGGTTTGTGCTTTGGAATAGTATGGAAAGACCTACTCTATGCTATACTGTACATAACAGCAGACTAACTATTATATTGACTATTGGAGGTAGAATTTATGAATGTAACAATATATGATGTTGCACGTGAAGCCAATGTATCGATGGCAACTGTATCAAGGGTGGTGAATGGGAACCCCAATGTAAAGCCAGCTACACGAAAAAAGGTTATGCAAACAATTGAGCGATTAGGTTATCGTCCAAATGCTGTTGCACGAGGACTAGCTAGTAAAAAAACGACAACAGTAGGCGTGATCATTCCAGATATTTCGAGTATATTCTTTTCTGAATTAGCTAGAGGTATTGATGATATAGCTAATATGTATAAATATAATATTATCTTAAGTAACTCTGATCAAAATATTGATAAGGAAGTTAAACTAATCAATACAATGCTTGAAAAACAAGTTGACGGTATTGTTTTTATGGGAGGACGTATAACTGAGGAACATATTCAACAATTTAAGACTTCGCCAGTTCCTGTTGCATTAGCTGCAACAGTCGATCCAACTCAGGCAATCCCGTCGGTAAATATTGATTATGAGGTCGCTGGCTATGAGGCAACCAAGCTATTAATTGAGAATGGTCATGCACACCCAGCTTTTGTGACAGGAGTTGAGGAAACAGCGGCTAATGAATTGAAATACCATGGATATTTAAGAGCTTTAGAGGAAACTGGAAGAACCTTGAATGAAGATTATATTATTCGTGGAGACTTCACGTACGGATCTGGTATCGAAGCTGCTGATCAGTTATTAAAATTGGATCAACGACCTACAGCTATTTTTGTAGCTTCTGACGAAATGGCCTTAGGTGTAATTCATGCTATCCAAGATAAAGGATTAAATGTTCCAGATGATATTGAAGTATTTGGTTTTGATAATACAAGATTAGCAACAATGGTACGCCCGACCTTATCTACCATCGTACAACCTATGTATGATATTGGTGCGGTAGCCATGCGCCTATTAACCAAATTCATGAATAAGGAAGAAGTGGCTGATACAAATGTCATTTTACCTCACCAAATTATAGAAAGAAGCTCAACAAAATAAAATTACTGCCGATATAAAAAATATCAATAAATGCAAATCCTTGGCATGATTCGTAAGTCATCCAAGATTGTACGTTAGTTAGGGAGAGAGCATATGAAGAAAACAGATATTTTAACACCTATCGGTATAACTCTAGGATTCATTATGATATCCTTTGGTATCATAATGAACAGTGGTAGCTTTACGGGCTTTATCGCTTTTGTCGACATTTCCTCTGTTGTTATTGTACTAGGTGGTGTCATGGCTGCGATTTTGATTAACTTTAATGTTAATCAAGTTAAATTGACAGGCCGTGTACTCAAAGAATCATTTAACCAAAACCAGTATAATCTAGAGGATTTGATTGAGTTATTTGAGCGACTATCTGAGCGTGCACGTAGAGAAGGATTATTGGCTTTAGAGAATGAAATTGAAAATGTTGAGGACAGCTTTATTAAGAAAGGTGTGCTACTCGCGATTGATGGGATCGAGCCGGAAGTCATTCAAGATATTATGACGGCAGAGATTACCGCTATGGAGGATCGCCACTCTAAAGGGCGTCAGATCATTGAAAAAGCTGGAGAGTATGCACCGGCTTGGGGGATGATTGGGACTCTTATTGGGCTAGTTTTAATGCTTAATGATTTAAATGATCCTTCAACTCTAGGACCGCAAATGGCATTAGCTTTACTAACTACTTTATACGGCTCTGTAATGGCTAACCTTGTCTTTTTGCCTATGGCTAGTAAATTAGAGAGTAAAACGGATGAAGAAGTCTTTATGAAACAGATTGTTATTGAAGGTGTAATTGGTGTTCAATCGGGACAAAATCCACGAATATTAAAAGAAAAATTAAGTGCATTTTTATCTGATGATATGCGTAATCGTCGGGCCGTAGAAGGAAATGGTGCGATGGAGGGCGTGGCCAATGAAGCGTCCTAATAAAAAGCCACCTAAAGGAAGTCCACAATGGATGACGACATACTCAGATATGATTACCTTGATTTTGGTGTTCTTTATTCTGCTTTTTTCCATGTCACAGATCGATGTCGCCCGTTTTGAAGTGGTTGCCGAGTCATTTAGGAATCGGATGATCTTTGATGGTTTTATGACTACTTTTGATAGTGAACAAACAAGTGGCAACGTTGATCGCTTCAACGAGAATGAGGGACCTGTAAAAGAGAACTTTATGCAGGATTCAGAAGATGCTAATCAGGAATCATTAGAGGAGCTACTCGCTGAAGTAGAGGAGTTCCTTGAAGAGAATCAGCTAGAAGAGGTTATTTCAGCCAATCGTACCGACCAAGGTATCGTTCTTATTTTACAGGAGCGTATTCTATTTGATACAGCTGAGGCTAAAATAAAAGCTGCTGGCGAACCGTTTTTAGACAAAGTCTCCTTATTGTTAAGTAATATTCCGAATAGTGTGCGTGTAGAAGGGCATACAGATGATCGTCCTATTTCTACCGCTCAATTCCCATCAAACTGGGAGTTATCGGGAGCACGTGCTAGTAGTGTCATTCGTCATATTTTAGCAACAAATGACTTTGATAGCGATAGATTTATGGCCGTCGGTTATGGGGATACTCGCCCAATTGTACCAAATGATTCACCAGAAAACTGGCAACGTAATCGTCGTGTTGAAATTGTTATCTTAGAGTTATCTCAATCATTTAATTAAGTATAGTAGTCCCTATATAAAGTAGCACAGATCAAAGATTTAGTCTGTGCTACTATTTTTATTTGTAGTGTAACTGGCTATTAGACTCTCACTACAAGAAATAAGGAAACACACCATGTCTAAGTGGGAGATCCAACAACCATAACGGCCGATTGGTTCAACTTCGTTGAGCGGAAGCTGACTAAGTTCGCGCCGTCGTGTCGTAACGTCTGCACGAGCATATCCTGTGCATCGAAACCCCCACTGAACGAAGTTTCACTTTATGGTCTTTGAAAACCCTGACATAGCCAGGGGGCAAAGACCATAAAAAAATTAGCGAAGGTTTCCCCTTCGCTAATCATTATTCATTATCATCTTCATCTGGATTATCGTCAACATCTTGATCGTTATTGTCGTCATCTGAATCCGAGTCAGTTTGATCAGTATCGTCATCTTTCTGGTCTTGATTATTTGGCTTATTTTTATTACCATTCGAATCTTTTTTAGGCTTAGAAGCCGGTTGATCATCGTCTTTTTTATCATTATCTTTAAAATCGCCGTCTTCCAAAGGTTGACTTGGTTCCGACTCACGACCAAAGTAATCCACTGCCACTACTCGATAAACCCCTGAGCCTTTTATTCTAATTTCAGTCTCAATCGTCGAATCAAACAGTTTGAAATCAGCATCAGGATTGGCGGCTCGATAAATACGATAGCCAACAACGTTACCACTTGTAGATGGTGCCCAACTCAGTTGATTTCCTGATTTCGAGAGTGAACGAGGAGAATTTGGATTTTTCCCATCATCCGATATCTCAATCAAGTCGGGAATTTGAATAGAGTCCCATGCAGCATTGTTGCTTGGTATGAGTTGACTAATGTCATCAAGCTTATCATAGCCCATCTCTTTGAGCCATTCAGGGTTAAACATGAGCCCATCATCCATTGTAAATTCTTCAGGTGTCTTGCTTCCAGCGATCACTGCTTCACCGTTTATCATGACATAAGTACCGTTAATTAAGCTATTATCCTCTCCGCTTGGAACATAAGCAGCATTAAATATGTCACTTCCTACTAAACCAAGTGATTGTGCCAAACTTGAAGGCGATTTTCCAGACACAAGGCTAAATGAACGTGAGACAATATTGCTTGGCTGTGAAAACCTCGATGACGGTGCCATTAAGTCAGGATCTATTTCTGTTGCAGCATTAACTAAAGCGGCCCAAAACATTTGTGTCCTATTACTATAGCCATCGTCAAGTGGCTGATTATAATTATAACCAAACCATGTACCAAGGGTAACATTAGGATTTGTTGCAACAAACCAGTTATCGGCATTGTTATTAGATGTCCCTGTTTTACCGGACCAATCGACACCAGGATTGTGCAAATTACCTCTTGCAGTTCCAGCGGTTCCTCTTGTTAAAACATCGCGCATCATATCAATCATAAGATAGCTAGTTTGAGCTGAAAATACATCGACTTCTTCACTTTCATGCTCATAAACCAATTCGCCTTGAGCTGATTCAATTCTGTCGATCATATACCCTTCAACAAACTTTCCGCCATTAGCAAACGTTGCAAATGCGTTTGTATTTTCTTCTACTGTTGATTCATAAGTACCAATTCCATAGGAAAGCTCGGAATAGTCTTGGTGATTATACAGCCCCATTTTTTCTCCAAATTCGGGAAATGGATCCACTCTATCGAGTATATCTTTAAAGACAGACACGGCTGAAACGTTATAAGAATTGGCCACGGCAGTTCTTACGGTTACCAACCCATAGTAACGTCCGGCTGTAAAGTTATTAGGCCACCCTTTTCCTCTGCCAAAGTCGAGGTTTACATCGGCGATTACGGATCCTGGCTGTATAATCCCTAATTCCATAGCGGGTGCATAAACAAGCAAAGGTTTTGCGGTACTACCAACTGAACGTCGAACTCTTGTCGCATAATTTTGATTATCCCGTTCAAAGTCACGCCCAGCTACAAAGGCAATAATTGCTCCACTTTTATTATCAATTAAGACACTGCCTACCTGTTCAGGTGCGACAAGTGGAACTTCTTCATCCGTATCAGGATCAGTTGTCATAATAACTTGGCCCTTGTGATTACGGGCCGTTTTATCACGCCCATAGTTATTAAAATTTGCTGCTACATCTTGAAAAGCATCAAAAATATCTTTGTTAATCGTCGTATGGATTTTATAACCACCTTGAGCTATTTCACGTTGAGCAGTAATTGTATATTGCTCTCTAAGTTCATCGCTTTCTGCTAATTCTTCTAATGTATACCCGTCCTCCAAAGCAAGCTTCTCGATGAAAATCTCTTCCGTCCGTCTCCGAATTTCCTCGGTCAGAGCTGGGTATTGTTCATAAGAGGACTGGCTACGTCCAGCAAAGCTGTCCACAATATCAAAAGCCAACGCTTCCTCATATTCTTCCTCAGTAATATAATCAGATTGGAGCATTCTCGATAGTACGATTTGCATCCGATTCAATCCAGGCTGCAAACCTTCCTCGTCCTTAAGTGCACCTGTATTCGTAAATGGACTATAGGCAATTGGGCTTTGTGGTAACCCAGCTAAGAATGCCGCTTGAGCAAGGTTGACTTCGTCTGCATCTAGATTAAAAATACCTTGCGCTGCTGTTTGAATACCGGCAATATTACGGCCATTTGAATTTCTACCAAAAGGGGAGATATTGAGATAGGCCTCTAAAATTTCATCTTTATCCATAAAATGCTCTAATCTGAGAGCAAGAATAATTTCTTTTGCTTTACGATCAAACGAGACCTCATTGGTCAAAATCTGATTTTTAATAATCTGTTGCGTCAGGGTACTCCCACCTGTTTGCATATCCGCACTTGTTAGTTCTTGAAACATAGCACGCAGGATCGCTTTTGGAACGATACCATCATGTGTTTCAAAATATTCATCCTCAGTGGCAATAATACCTTGAATGATCTTCTCTGATACATGATCCAAGGTTGTTTCCTCACGGTGCAAATCTGAGCTAACTTCACCCATAAAAACATCATTGGCAAAGTAAATTTCAGATGTTTCAGCATAATTATGGATAGCACTAACCATTGATTCTTTAGTGCGTAATGGCTCGTCTTGGATTAATGCAGCAAAGTAACCTGCACCAAGTCCTCCGATAAAGAAAAATCCAATAATACCAACTACAATAAAGAATAAGATAATATTCCAAACTACATCATAGCTAATTCTTGAGACTTTTTGAATGATTCCTTTATCAACAAAACGCTTAAAATGACGCCAACTATTATTTAGTCTATCTTTAAAGTTCATGTGATAACCTCCTAAAATTCCAACTTATATTATAGCATAGTTATCTGAGAGAAAAAGTTCTTATTGATAAATTTTCAGCATGAGCTTGCTTTTGTGATCAAATTGTGTTATTAATGTAACACAACGGTAAATAATCAGGCAATGATGGATTGAAGTAGCCTTGGCATTCCCTGTTTTAGAGAGCTGACGGTAGGTGCAAGTCAGTGCATAGTGCTAAAGCGAATTACGTTCTTGAGCTTTCTTCGATACAGCAACTTGTAAACGAAGACGGTACAGTAAGTATCGTTATCTTTGAGTGGCAATTTTTGCAACAAGGGTGGTACCGCGAGTAGTCCTCGTCCCTTTATGGGATGACGACTACTCTTTTTTTGTACAAGAAAAGAAGAGGCAAGAGAACACTTATCACCACCTACGAATCAAAAGGGAGGGAGAGTGAGTTCCTTGTTTGCCGCTTACTTGGGAAGATTCAAGCTGGTACTGGCTATGATGAGATCTTCGATATAGGTTGCATAGGTTCGAGTCTGGACGTGTTGAGTTGGCACTTCAATGATTGTTATTTCTTTAAAAGGAGAAGGATAGGATGGATATTATTCAAGATCTAGAATCACGAGGATTAGTACAGCAGACAACGGATTTAGAAGGGTTAAAGGCACATTTAGCTAAAAACACTGTTACTCTTTACTGTGGTTTTGATCCAACAGCAGATAGTTTGCATATCGGACATTTAGTTCCAGCTTTGATGCTAAAAAGATTTCAACGGGCAGGACATCGCCCCATCGCTCTAATTGGTGGGGGAACAGGGATGATTGGTGATCCAAGCGGTCGCTCTAGTGAGCGTCAATTAAACGATCCAGAAACGGTAGCGCACTTCAGTGCACAAATAAAGAAGCAATTAGCAAAAATATTAGACTTTGAAGTGAAAGAAAATGGTGCTGTTGCTCGAAATAACGCTGAGTGGTTAGGGGATTTGTCGTTAATTGAGTTTTTACGAGACACAGGTAAGCATTTTGGTGTTAACTACATGTTAGCAAAAGATTCTGTTCAATCTCGTTTAGAGAACGGGATTAGCTTTACTGAGTTTACTTATATGATTTTACAATCATATGACTTTTTAAATCTTTTTGAAAAGGAAAACTGTACGTTACAAATTGGTGGAAGTGATCAATGGGGGAATATTACAGCAGGAATGGAGCTTATTCGTCGAACTAGAGCTGGTGAGGAAGAGGTTAAAGTTTTCGGCTTGACTGTTCCATTAATCACCAAAGCGGATGGAACTAAATTCGGTAAAACTGCTGGTGGAGCTGTTTGGCTTGATCCAGAAAAAACCACACCTTATGAATTTTATCAGTTTTGGATTAACACTGACGATCGTGATGTGATCAAATTTCTTAAATACTTTACGTTCTTATCAATGGACGAAATTAAGGATTTAGAAGATCAATTGGCATCAGCACCACAAAAACGTGGCCCCCACACTCGGTTAGCTGAAGAAATGACCCAATTGGTACACGGTGAACAAGCACTTGAACAAGCCAAAAGGATATCAGCTGCATTATTTAGTGGTGATATTAAACAATTAAATGGCACGGAAATTAAACAGGGCTTTAAAGATGTACCGACAGTAAAATTAGCAAAGAAAGACATCCCTTTAGTGGACTTGTTGGTTGATGCAAACATTTCTTCTTCTAAACGACAAGCACGTGAAGATATTCAAAACGGTGCCATCTATATTAATGGAGAACGTCAGCAGGAGCTGCAGTATCAGCTAACAGATGACGATCGCATCGATGATCAATTTACCATCATTAGAAGAGGTAAAAAGAAATACTTTTTACTTGATTTCAGCTAAGAAAAACCCGCTCATTCCTTACTAGGGATTAAGCGGGTTTAGTTTGATTTTAAGTCGGCCAGAAGGTGGCTTATCGCTAATAGGACAGATTTTCGGTATAAGAATTGAATACTTGGTCCAGATCACCAGTATGGTTGAATTGCTGCAATGCGTTTGGTATAAGGGCTAATGTTTAAAAGCAGAAAGGGGAATACTTAATTGAAGCGATATATCGTTATAAAGCCGTATACTTCATGTTATCCTGATCCTATTACACTTAAAAAAGGTGATAAAGTTTATTATGGGAAGGAAGATACTGAATATCCAAACTGGATTTATTGTAAATCCTTAATAACCGAAAAAGAAGGGTGGGTTCCCAAACAAATATTGACATCACCTCTTGAAGGAAACATTTCTATTGTGAAAGAAGATTATTCTGCCCATGAATTAACAGTTAAAAAACAAGATAGATTATTTTCTCAAAAGGAGTTAAATAACTGGTTGTATTGTAGAACGGATGATTTGGAATGGGGATGGATTCCTTGTGAGGTGGTAAGGGTGTTAGATGAATAGCATCAAAGAAAAGGTAAGTGTTTTATACTTTTTATGCAAGAAGAAAGAACCCAAATACATATACAAACAGGAATATTGAAAGTGTTCACCACGGTAAATATGTTTAGTTTGGATTAAACTATTGGAGATATATACATGTTACAACATTTATCAGGACAATCCTATAAATCATATACTCCATAGATAAAATAAAGTCTCGTTAATTCGGGGCGATATTTTTCATTAATACGCTCTTTTAGTAGCTCTGCTTTCAGAAGGTTCATTGCACTATCTTTTCGGTCCTTCAGAAAAATAAGCATAGGAATTAATAGCATTGGCAGAACACCCATGCTTATAAACAAAAATATAATTACTAGTGCTATGACAGTAAAGAAAATATTAAGAAATAAATTCTTTGAGTTGAGCCTATAGATTTCTGAATAGATCGCTAAAGGAGTAAGTCCTGAGTTATCCCAATCTTGACTAAGAAAAAAACGATACTAAATCCAGAACCTTTGCCATCACTATGGTCAAACCTAACTTGTTTCTTTTTGTAAAACGATAGTATACCCTAATCTCTTTAGTTCTCCTGTAATACATTTATAGCGTTCATGTGAATTTTTAAATATTAGAACTTTTACATGATAGTGATAGGTTGCTTCAGGCATATCGACAAGAAGAGGATTTTTTTTTAATCGGAATCCTTCTTCTTAGTCCAAATACCTTTGCCTGTCCCATAGAGTTTATGCCAATTTTGTGAATTGTTCAAATATGACAATTTTCTACAAACTAATGCATTTAATTATGCTATTTTAAATAAGTATTAAAGTTACTAAAAAAATCATTGTTTAAGAAACCTTGAGATGAATGGAATGTTAGAT
>NZ_BCQW01000013.1 GCF_001552275.1 Amphibacillus sediminis NBRC 103570 | reverse complement strand
TCGATCTATCTAACTAAAAAACTCCACTCCATTTACGTTCAGCTACCACGACTTCTTTTTGTTGAAGATGAAGTGGAGGTTTCTATACAGAAGAACGTTTTTAACAAACAAATGGTTACATTCTATTTTGAAAAGAGAGAAAATTTAACGATTCTTTATTGATCAAGTCGATTTTTAATAAATTCGAGGACTTGACTATCAATATAACCGTCCTCTTGGACACGTTCGTCAAAATTCTCTACATATTGAAACGTCTTGAGTGCATCAAATAAATGCTCGGATTGATCATTTAAATAATTTAATTTGGTTAAATACTTTTTAAGCTCCTGTTCAAGCTTATCATCTATTTTCAAAATATCTTCTGCTTTCGATGGTTTAAAATAAAGATGATGCAAATAAAGAAGTCGTTCTAGTTCTTGAACGGGTTCGACATGATCATCCACTCTTAAGTCGATATACTTATCCGTTAATCCTCCATAGCCTGCATTTTCTTTCACAACAAGCAAGGCAGCAGATTGCTTGCCTCGGCTATCTCCACCAGCTAGATCACCAGCAAGTAGTGCTTTAATTAAACGCGTTGCCAAGTCACCAGTAGTGTCTAGAAAAGCTGAATGTATAGCTTTAATCGTATCCTCACTTACTAAAATATTTCCTTGAATCGCAAAGTTAGTATCGGCTACTCCGCCAGCCCAATCATAGCATTCACCACCTGTATAAGTGATGCTATTTCCTGTGCTGTCGACTATGCCGACCTGACGCCAATCGCTTTGGTCGTCTTCATCAATTAATAGCTGTAAAGTTTCTTCAACCGACTTCCCGGCAGCTAATAACTCTAAGCCTTTCGTACCATAGATTGGATTTCCTAGTGATTGAGAGGCCACTGCGCCAACCCCAGCTTTGGCAAATGGTACAACTCCTCCAACCCCTAAAAACTTCGATGCTACTGCTACCCCTAATTCTTCTGTATCTGGGTCAAATGCTACGATAGAAAAAGTCATACTAATATCCCATCCTCTTTTCTAAATACTCACATATAGTTAAGCTATCATTAATGACAAGATTGCTTAACCTAGTGGTTTTATCATAACATTAAATCCTTAACAAAATCATTAAAGAGGGCTTGACACAGTTCTATTTTCCCCCACCTAAAGTTGAATAAGCTGGTCATCTCGAGCATAAAAACTACGCACATATCGGCATTGGCTATCCTGTCCTGTAATAAGTAAACTCTCTGTAGCAAAGCCTTGATCATCCTTCTTCACACCAGCTAAACAGATACTATCCGTAATACCTGTGGCTAAAAACAAACAATCTTGGCTATCAACCAGTTGTTTATGCTGTAAAATTTGATATGGATCATATAAGCCCATCTGTTGACACCTTAGCATTTCTTGTTCTGTTTCAGGTAATAGCTGTGCTTGCATTTCTCCACCTAACGCTTTTAGCGCTACAGCCGAGACTACGCCCTCAGGTGCCCCGCCAATACCTACAAACATATCGATATCTAAATGGCCAAGACAAGTAGCTATCGTATAGGTCACATCACCTTCTTCGAACAAATGTACCTTTGCCCCTACTGCTCGAATTTGCTGAATGAACTCACGATGTCTTGGTCGATTTTGTAGACAAACATTTAATTGTTCAACAGTTTTTCCATTGGCATCGGCTACTGCATATAAGTTATCAATCAATGGTGCCGCCAAATCAATTTTGCCTTTTGCCTGTGGACCCACAGCAAGCTTCTTCATATACATATCTGGTGCATGAAGTAATGAGCCACTAGGAGCAATTGCTAAAGTGGTTATCGCATTACCTTGACCATTAACAGTTAAGGTCGTGCCTTCAATTGGATCAACAGCAATATCTAGTTGATCACCTATGCCTTGTCCGAGTCGTTCCCCAATGGCTAGCATCGGCGCTTGATCTAGTTCCCCTTCACCAATGACAACTTGGGCTGCTATCTTCATGTTATTGATACTTTTGCGCATCGCTTCAGTCGCTGCACCATCTGCTCCCATCTTATCACCGCTCCCAATAAAAGGGTACGCAGCTAGTGCGGCCACTTCACTGACTCTCAAGAAATCAAATGATAAATGCTTCAATGTTCTCGTTCCCCCATATTTTATTAGTGGTTGATCAGCATTCTTTCTTTATTCGTTATTTTTTCAATATTCAGCTCTGAGTGGCCTCCATGCCATTCAGCATTTAAAAAAGCCTCAACAATTTTATAACCTAATTCTGGCGCAACGATTTGTGCACCAATTGATAGAATATGAGCATTATTACTCGTGATAGCCTTCTCAGCCGAATAAACATCATGGCACAATGCTGCACGTATCTGAGGGATTTTGTTGGCAGCAATTGACATACCAATGCCAGTTCCACAGACTAAAATACCTCGATCAAGCTTGCCTTGCTTGATATCTTCTGCCAGTTCAAAGGCAATATCCGGATAATGAACCGGTTCACATGATTTGCAACCATAATCGACAACCTCATGCTCGGTCAAAGTTAAGAGTCGTTTTAACTCCCGCTTAAACAAAAATCCATTATGATCACTACCAATACCTAGTTTCATCGTATCCGCCCCTTTCATTTATATTTATATATTAACAAATGCTTTCGTTTTTATCAATATACTTTCATATATTTTCGTTTTAAACATTAAATCAACTAAATAGGTTATATTTGTTTTCGTTTCTTTTCATGTTATAATAACAAATAATCATCATTTTAATTGAGGTGATATCGTGAAGAAAATGTTCACTGCAGAACGCAGACAACTAATCATGGAGCTATTAAAACAAGAGCATCGTGTGACTGTTAAGCAGTTATCTAAGAATTTAAATGTGTCGGAGGTTACTTTGCGAACAGATTTGAACGAAATGGAAAAGCAAGGTCTTCTTTTAAGAACCCATGGTGGTGCAATCTTAAACGAAACACTGAATGATGAAGATAGCTTTTTAGAGCGCTCAAAGAAAAACATTGAAAATAAAAAAACCCTATCTTATAAAGCTTTAGATTTAATTGAGGAGAAAAGCTGTATTTTATTGGATGCTAGTACCACTGTGCTAGAGCTAGCTAAGCTGTTAAAGCACTATGATAAGAAATTAACCATTTTAACAAATGGTATTTCTTCTGCCATTGAATTAAAAGAAAACCCTTACTTAACGGTCATCTTGATTGGGGGAGTTTTAAGAGCTGGTTCCATGGCACTTGAGGGACAGATCGGAACAGATGTATTAGATAACATTAATGAGATTGACTTGCTGTTTACATCGGCTAGTGGCTTCACATTAGAAAGTGGACTTACTGATTTCAATGTTTATGAGGTTGACTTAAAGAGCCAAATGGTTCAAAAATCTAAAAAAGTAATTGCTTTATTAGACCATACGAAGTTCGGACATAATTCAATTGCGACCTTCGCAAAGTCTAGCCAGATTGACCTAGTTATTACAGATCAACAGCCTTCCGAAGATATCATTAATCAATTAAAGCAACTAAATATTGAGGTTATGTATTGAAGCATCATTTGAGAAAATTCTTGATCAAAGTTTTTAAGGTTATTTAATTAGAGCTGCTATCGGCACATAAAAACATTTATGTATATTCTTATAAAAAATCAAACTACGCTTATATTAACTTATAAGAAAAGGGCACCTGAAGATATATTCCTTCTGATGCCCTTGATTGTTTCCCATATCACTCTAAATTCTATTCGATTAATCAAAATTCTACTACGTAATAATTAGAGAAGACACTTGCTTCTATGTGCGAAAGTTGAGTCAATAGGTTATGGTGAGTAGGGTATAAATTTAATACGATCACCATTTTTTATACAGTCTACAATAGGTAAATAAGGTTTTACTATTTTTCCTATCACATTAACACGATCATCCTGTTGATAATCCCGCCGCATAATTTGTATTTCACCTGAATAGCGTTTATATCTTTCATTATCCATTGTTACAAATCCTCTTTTTCGTTCAAGGCAATTAACTGGCATTTCCTTTTCACCTTGACTTGCGTAACCACGTGACTCCTGGAGTCGCATTAATCCCTTAGGTGAATCAATTCTAATAGTAAAAACTTGATTATATAAATGAGTATGTTCGTTAGCTAGTTGAGTAGGAATCTGAATAATTCGATCTTGCTGATATTGTTCAATTAAAGCGAGCTCTTGATCAGAGATAAGTACATCACCGATAAATACACGTTGAATATAGTGATTTTTCACCATATCTAAATAGCAAAGATATGGTGGCCACCCTCGATGTTTTTCAAGTGTAGGCAGGCCTTCTTTCAATGGTCCTCTTAATTCTAAATCACCGGGGATAAAAGCAATAATTTCAACATGGTTATCTATTAGTTTTTCGTTAATAGCTTGAAATAATTCAGAATCCAAGCCCGTTTCGGGTCTCGGGTAAAAATTATGCATGGCATAAAGGGAGAATTGATCGCTCCTGGTTAATTCATTTGGAAGCTCAAGAGTTGATGCATTAAAGGCAAGCGGAAATTTCTTTGAAATTTTATGAACCTGTTCTATCTCAAATCCATAATCTAGTCGTAACACTGAAATTTGCATTGCTTCAGCAAATTCTACAATATCAGAGTAATGAAATAAATCTAAAGTTTTTGGTGAAACATCGGCAATTATTCTAAAATTTGCTTGAGCAAGCCACTCACACATATGTCTTGCTTTTTCTAGATAATCTTCATTCACTTCCTCAATAATATGAAAGGAAGTGAAAATAAAGCTTCCACTTCCTATTAATTTTTCGAGCATTACTTTTTGCCGATCAAATGTCGAGACATAAACCGACAATCCTAGCTGATTAAGCATTGGCAACATCTTCACGTTTAATAAATATTCGTGTGATAATAAAGCCAGCTATATATGCTATAAAGATACCTATTACAAAATGAACCATCTTATCAGCATGCATTAATGGAACTGCTACAAGCCCCGACGGGCCCCAAGCATTTGCCATAACATTCATCAACATAACATAAGCACCACCAAAGCCGGCACCTAACCCTGCTGTAATAAAGGGTTTACCTAGAGGTAAAGTAACCCCATAAATTAATGGTTCACCTATACCAAGTATACCAGCTGGAAGCGCTCCTGCAATAACTTGTTTTAGTCGGTCATTTCCTGCTTTTTTACACATAAAGTAAATTGCAATTGCTGCACCTACTTGACCTGCACCAGCCATTGCTAGTACTGGGAATAAAGATACCCCTCCTAATGCTTCAAGTTGAATCGCATAAATTGGAATCAATCCGTGGTGTAAGCCAAGTAAGACCATTGGTAAGAATACTGCCGCCAAAATATAACCAGAAATTACATTAATGACAGCATTTTCAGAACCAATAATAACACTTAGTCCACTGACAAGCCAATCTGATAATATTCCAGAGACAGGCATAATAACAAAGACTAACAGTATAGCAGTAATCAGTAATGTGATAACTGGGGTGACAATAAGATCTAGGACATCTGGAACCCGCTTACGAACAACTTTCTCAATTTTTGCAAGGATAAACACGCCCACGATGACCCCAATAATTCCACCTTTTCCTGTCGTTAAAATCGAGTTTAGTGGTTGCTCAGCATCATATAATCCAAATAATTGCGAGATATCAACAATTGGTGCTGCAATTGACATTGCTCCAATCATTCCACCTAAAGCCTCTGTTGCCCCAAAACGTTTAGCTGAGTTGATACCTGTATAGATAGCAAAGTAGCCTAGGAAGCCTGTTCCAATTAAAGAAAATAATAACCGTATGACTTCCCAAAAATTAGCTGATAATACTTCCTCTCCTTGTAATGTTCCAATTAAACTACTAAAGCCGTTAAAAATACCTGCAGCAATAATAGCAGGGATCATCGGGATAAAGATACCCGAAATCGTTTCAAGTGCAGACTTTAGCTTGCTCTGCTTCTGATTACGTTTAATGGCATCTTTATTCTCCTGCCAATCATTCGTAGTCGATGCATCTGGTGAAATATTATATTGTTCAATCAATAAATCAGCTAGTTTCTTTGCCTTACCAGGACCAACAACAATTTGTAAAGTTTCAGCTTTTACAACACCCATAACACCTTCTGTCGCATTAAGCTGATCATGTTGTACTTTGCTATCGTCTTTCAGGCGAATACGAAGACGGGTCATACAATTCGTTGCAGCACTAATATTGTTTTTCCCACCCACTAATTCAACAATTTTATTAATCAATTGTTCATTATTATTAGCCATAAAAAGCACCTCTTCCTTATCTACTTATTCTAATGTCTTTCTAATATGCCCATTCGCTTTAGCTAACTTCTCTTTTGCAGTATCTACATCACATTGAAGTAAAATCATTGTGATCGCAAGCTTGACGCTCCCGTCAGCTTCTAGTAATTTTGCCTTAGCAAGGTCACGCTCTACATCTGTCGCATTCATAACAATATTTTCAGCTCTTGTTTCTAGTTTTTTATTTGTTCGCTGGACGTCTACCATTAAGTTCTTATATACTTTTCCTATTCCCACCATTGAGATTGTTGATAGCATATTTAAGACCATTTTTTGAGCTGTTCCTGCTTTTAGGCGAGTAGAACCAGATAAAACTTCTGGACCTGGTGAAACTTCAATTGGAATTTGAGCCGTCTGCCCAATTTCTGAATCTTTATTACATGCTATTGCAACAGTTACAGCTCCAACCTTATTAGCATATTGAAGTGCTCCTACCACATATGGTGTGCGGCCACTTGCTGCTAAACCTACGACTACATCTCGATCAGTTAAAGAGATATATTGTAGATCGGCTTCACCAAGTTCCATGCTATCTTCTGCTCCTTCAATAGCTTTGGTAAACGCTCGCTCTCCCCCTGCAATTAAACCAACCACCATTTCCTCTGGCGTTCCAAATGTCGGCGGACACTCAGCTGCATCGAGTACACCAAGACGTCCACTCGTTCCTGCTCCTAGATAAATCAACCTCCCTTCATTTTCGAATGCGGTTACAATAGCAGCAACCGCTTTTTCAATTTGTGGTAAAACTTCTTTTATCGCTACGGCAACTTTCATATCTTCTTGATTCATTACCGTTAACGCCTCTAAATATGACATTTGATCAAGATTCATAGTATTTGGATTTTGTTGTTCAGTAGAGATATTGCTTAAATTAATCATGCTGATTTGACTCCTTTCTTATTTGCGTTTTCTCCAAAATTTCAATTGATTTTTCATACTGAGTATTAACATAAGTTGTGTAAAGGATATCAATTAGATTTAGTTGAGAAATTCGAGAAGACATTGCACCACTTCGAAAAGCATATTCATTGGCAGCAACAAAGAGATTATAATCTGCTAAATCCATCACTGGCGCCTTGCCATACTTCGTTATTGAAATAAGATTAGCTTTGTTTGCCTTAACCGCTTTCGAACATTCAATCATCTCTTTAGTTTGTCCAGAATACGAGATCACAATTCCTACATCACTCGGAGTCATATTACGTGCCAACAAAAGTTGGGTGTGCCAATCTTCATTTACATAGGCAATTTTGTTAATCCTAGTGAATTTGAGTTGTGCGTCTTTAGCTACAATTAGCGAAGCACCAATCCCAAATAGAACAAGCCTTTCACAGTCATGGATTAATTCGACACATTGCTCTATAACTTCAAAATCGAGTAAATTAGCTGTTTCTTCAAGCGATAATATATTCTTGTTGGTTACTTTATCTACAATTTCTTTAATATTATCTGCTTTGGTAACATCAGCAATTTCCTTTGATCTATAGTTGTGTCGGACGGCTTGCTCATAAACAAGCGACTTTGAAAACTCCTTATAGCCTGCAAATCCATTCTTCTTACACAAACGAATAATTGAAGAGGGTGATGAAAATGTGGCTTCTGCTAATTTGTAGATCGTCATCTTCGCAGCCTGATCAGGATTGTTTAAGATATAATCGATAATCGCTTGTTCTGTGGTACTTGCCTCATCATAGTATTCTCTTAATCGAATTGTTGCAATTTTCATGATTAATTGCTCCTTCGTATAATTTGATCTTATCATCATAAAACTAAGTGTCAATAATTCTATAACTTTATGAAACATTATACCAAATTGTGAACGTTTTCAACCGGATAACCCCGTTTTTCATGAAACTTTCGGCTAATTAATGTAAGGAAATTTAACAGTGATCATATTGGATTTTGAGTAAGATAATTTGTAGTAGGAGAAGTGAAAGCAGAGGGAAAATAATTTTCAATTGCAGAAAAACCACTGCCTTTCATTCAACTCGATTGAAGCAAAATAAACCAAAAACTACTATGGATTTCCCCATAGTAGCTTTAATATATTAGTTTGATTTTGTTGGAAAAGACAGACTTGATATTTTCATCACGATATAACCGAATGAGCTAACTCCAAATAGAACAATCAAAGCAGGAAAACGATTATTTAAATAAATGACTACAACAAGCAAGATGATTAACAAAACCGTATGAAATGGCTTGGCAATTGTCAAAATAACAGCATACTTTGGATATGTCCACCATTTAAATTTGAAATGAACAAAGAGTGGGAACAGATACAAAAAAGCAATCAAGATAACAAGACCTACCACTATCGTTATACTCATCACTATAACATACAAGGTACGTTGTTCGATTAAGTGTATGACTTTAACATTTAAATATAAAATAATTAAAATTAAACTATAGAGATAGCCTAAAGCATTTGATACCAACCAATCTTTTTTATAAAAATGCCAAAATTTCTTAATAATTTGCTGATCATCACGACTGATGATGATATCTCGCAGCACGGCAAATAATGCAACAGTGGCGGGGAACAGACCAAAAAAACCAAAACCAATAACGGTAAAAAAGAGCCAAAGTAAATTTAACATGATGAGATTAAACCCAAGTGTCCCGAGTCGGACAAACCATTCCGAATTATACATAATCAAGATGCCTACCTTTTTGTTTAGCTAATTTTCAACCAAAAATAACATTCTTTGCTGGTAATGCCTCGAATGCACCATATTTTGTACAAACATGTGCTGCCACTTGATTACTCTTATCTGTAAATCGCTTTAACGTATTCATATCAGATAAAACATCGTGAGGGTTATCCTTTAGTACAAATTGGTAGAGCATCGCTCCTACAAAAGCATCACCTGCTCCTGTTGTATCGATTGCTTTAATCGGGATACTCTCTACTATCCCAGATTCAAGCCCATTAGAAATATATGTCCCTTGCTTTCCTAAGGTTACAGCTACTACTTTGGCTCCAAGCTGATGTAGCTTCTGTGTTGCTTCAGCTAGATCCTTAATGCCAGTTCCAGTAATAAGCTCTAGCTCTTCATCACTCACCTTAACAAAGTCGGACATAGCTATACATTTCTGCGCTAATCCTATAAACTCTACTTCACGGCGCTTCCACAGATCAAGCCGATAATTAGGGTCAAATGAAACAAACTTATTCGCTTGATTAGCTTCCCACATGGTCTCTAGGTACATCGTTTGAAAAGGAGCATCTAATAACGCCGTTGCTGAACCAAAATGTAAAATACTTGATTGCTCAATTACATTTTGATCAAGGTCCGCATGAGTCATCCGTCCATCAGCTCCACGATTAAAAATAAAATCGCGTTGCCCATCTTCTTTTAAAGAAACAAATGCGAGTGTGGTCGGACAATCTCCATCTAATTTTAAATGTGTTGTATCGACACCTTGACGATCTAATGTTAATTTGAGGAATCGACCAAATGGATCTGCCCCGACCTTACCACTAAAAATAGCTTTACCTCCAAAATTGGCAATGGTCGCACAAACATTTGCAGGGGCCCCTCCTGCTCTTTTCTCAAATGCTTCTCCTTCTATTAAACTACTATTAATATCTGTACAAAAAAAATCGATTAATAATTCTCCTATACATAAAATAGGCTTCGTCATCACGCACATCCCTCCTAAACTATAATAAAAATAAGCTAAACAAAAGGAGAAAGCTGAACCTTCTCCTTTTGCGCAATTACAAGATCGAAACCTGACCACTTAATAGTTGCGTATCCCCATTCTGACTTGTTATGACAAGCTCTTGACAAGGTTGATCTGGATAAATCAGACTAGTTAAAGCCTGCAAACCATCATCAGTAAATAATTCAATAGATGCTGCATCAATTATTAAACGTATATTTAGTTCTGGATTGCCATAAAAAGGCATAGACTGGGTTGCTTCAAATAAATCTGGAAGCTTTCCGTGGCTATAATCCTGTCGTTGCAGGCTTACTTCTTGTGTTGAACCATTAAATGTTATAATCGTTTCTTGATCCGCTGTATGTTTACAAGTTAAAATCAGCAGTTGTGCTCGAGCGATGTCAAGCTTTAACTTTACATCAACACATCCTTCGTCAAGCTTAATATGGTATGGCTGACTGGGTTCTATCCTTTTTCGATCTATCATGCTAACTTGTCTTGCGTATCGCTCAATTTCCTTAACAGGAAGCTGCCTAATCATACACTGTCCATGATGTTCTTGTAAGCTTAAGCATCGTGGAAAAGTCATTTGACCGCGCCAACCTTTAGTTGGAACCTGGTTGGCATAACGCCAGTTACTCATCCAACCCATATAGATACGACGCCCATCGTTTGAAGGAATATCAGAGAAGCTAACCCCTGCATAGTTATCTTTTCCGTGATCAAGCCATCGGACATCTACGTGTTCAGGTTTAAAGGTTTTTCCATCAAATTCACCAACAAAGTATTGCGTCTTTGAGCCTGTCTGATATTCTGGGTTATCCCCGACACTTACCAATAGAACCCACCTTGTCTTATCGCTTCCCTCAACAGGAAGTTGAAATAGATCAGGACATTCCCATACCCCTTTCTGATACCCTCTATCGTCACCAAATTGACTTTCAAACTGCCATTCTTTTAAATTCTTCGAGCTGTAGAATCGGACCGATTGACCAGTTGCTAGCACCATGATCCATAACCCTCTCGTTTGATCCCAAAAAACCTTAGGGTCTCTAAAATCTATAAGCGTATCATCTGTCAAAACAGGATTTCCATGATACTTTTCCCATGTCCTTCCCCGATCATGACTGTAGGCAATACTTTGTGATTGTTTATCTGGATGTTCATGATCGCCAGGTTGATGATGAGTAAAGATAGCAACAAGCCCAGGCTTTTCTGGAAAGAAACCCGTTGTATTGTCCCAATCAACCACTGCACTTCCTGAAAATATCTGTCCTAACTGATCAGGATATAGGGCAATACTAAGCTCTTCCCATTTAACCATGTCCTTACTCACCGCATGGCCCCAATGCATTGGTCCCCATACCGTATCGTTCGGATTGTATTGATAAAATAAATGATATTCCCCTTCGAAATAGACCATCCCATTTGGATCATTAATCCAATTGGCTTGTGGTGCAAAATGCACTCTAGGTCTGTATTGTTCTTTCTCTTTGATTAGCAAATCTGCTCCCTCCAATTAATTCATATCAAGGTATCGGTCATACGCCTCTTGTTTAATATCAAGCCATTCATTCAAGCCTAGTCGCTCTAATTCAAGCAAGTAATCTTCCCACTCTGCATCTGCTTGACCATTTGTCATCCATTCTGCCCGCTTCCGATTAATATAAGGAAACAAGTCTGCCTCAATAACGGATAAACGATCCAGCTCATCTTTACTGAATAAAATATTGGGATATACATGCTGGTCAGACATATGTGGAGACATGACATCTTTCATTAATTCAAGTCTCCAAGCTGCATCGTCAGGCATGGTTGTTACGGCGCCATAATAACTATCCAAGATAGCTAATGGTCCACCAACAGAGGTTTCTTCACGAAGTTCTACAGGCGCTGTTCCCTCTAGCGGTAAATGTCTGAGCATATTGGCTTGTTCATCAAATTCAAAGATATTTTGTTTTTCATCATCTCCATAAGTACCCCAATTGTTTTGCACAGATTGATGAGGGTCATATAGTTGATCAATCCACTTAGCGGTTAGCTCTAAGTTTTCGTTGACACTTGTGATCACCATACGTTGTCTATGAAAACCGATGGCATTTGTTTGGGTAACATGGACCCGACCATCTGGTCCAGCTAATGGCCCCATTAAATCATAATCATCACCCATACCGGTGATATTACCTTTATCCCAAGTAAAATACAGTCCATAGCGACCCTGCTGACCTTTAGCAACATAGGTTGGCCAATCATGTTCAAATGCTTCCACATCAATTAACCCTTCACTATATAGTTCGTACATGAAATTAATGGCATCCTTATAGCCTTTATCAGTAACCGTAGAAACTACTTGATGATCTCCATTCACAATCATTCGATCAAAATTATCACCTAATCCGAATGAACTGAATAAAAAGCCAGGATCCTCCCCACCATGATTGATAATAAATGACATCGGAATCGTTTCACCATTACCAGCCATGTCATGATCTCGGAATGCAATTAAAACCTCTTTCAATTCATCTGTCGTCGATGGCATATCTAGTCCCAATTCATCTAACCACTCAACATTAATCCATGGGAAATTTTCAACTGCCTGAATACGTTCTTTCCCCTCACCTAATTCTTCAATCCATGGAAAAGCATAGATGTTGCCATCAGGTGCAGTCATCATGGCCTCATATTGAGGGGCTTCTTCTAATACACGACGTAAATTAGGCATATAATTCTTAATTAAATCATTTAATGGAATAATGGCTCCATCTTCCGCATAATTTAGCAACTCATAATCACTAAAGTTAGCATTCATAATGGCATCCGGCATTTCCCCCGTTGCCATCGCAAGGTTTCGTCGTTCGTCAAAGGTTTCCCCGACAAAATTTAACCATTCAATGTGAACGCCCGTCTCTTCCTCCAAACGTTGGAAGATTAGCTTATCGTTTGGATCGTCAGGGGCGATGGCTGCACTATTCGTCATAATTTTTAGCGAAACATCTTCTTCTACTGGAAACGTAATATCCTCTAATCCATAGTCATCTGACCAGGATTGTTCATTGTCTCCACAAGCGCTGATTAATAATAGGCTGACTAATCCAATAACCAAACTAAGCAATTTCTTCATTTGTTTAACCCTCACTTTTCTTTATTTTAATGAACCAACCATGACGCCTTTTTCAAAATACTTCTGGAAAAATGGATACATAACCATTAATGGCAAGCTGGAAACTACAATAGATGAATATTTAATCATTTCTGCCATACGTTGCATTTCTGCTCGAGCTAATTGGTCAGCGATCATACCCTGTGGCACTTCATTTTGCACCAGAATTTCACGTAGAACTAATTGAAGTGGGTAGAGCGAACGATCATCTAAATAGATCATCGCATTAAAGTAAGAATTCCATTGACCAATAAAAGCGAATAAAGCGATTACAAAAATAATAGGTTTCGATAAGGGAAGTATAATACTGATAAAGATACGGAAATCAGAAGCACCATCTATTCTTGCCGCCTCCTTTAGCTCATTAGGCAAGCCTCGAAAGAAAGTTCGACATAAAATAATATTCCATATCCCGATTGAACCTGGTAAAATTAGCGCCCACGGCGTGTTAACAAGACCTAGTGATCTAACTACCAGATAGGTCGGAATCATCCCACCGTTAAAAAACATTGCAAATAGAAAAAAGATAATGATAGCCTTTCCGCCAACTAAATCTTTAATGGATAGTGAATAACCAGCCAATACAGTAAACGTTACAGATACTAGCGTGAAGCTACCAGCGTAAAAAAGCGAGTTAAAAAAGCCTCGAACGATTGAACCATCTTGAAAAATTCGGATATAACCATCCAAAGTCCAATGGTCTGGATTAAGAGAAAGACCACGTGTAACCAAGATGCTAGGTTGTAAAAAAGAGCCCAGTACGACGTATATCAACGGAACAATAATAATCAGTACAAGCAGACTCAGAATAATTTTATTAAGTAATAGAATAAAACGATCTGCTTTTGAATTGTTAATTAAATGATTAGCTGCCATCTTCTACTCCTCTCTTAATAAAGTGTCTCTCCATTTAGTTTCTTAACAACGGTATTGGTAATCACAAGCAGGATCAAACCGATTATCGTATTGAATAAACCAACTGCCGCCCCAAATGACCAGTCACCTGCAAGTAGACCGCGTTTATAAACATAGGTATCAATAACCTCTGATGCTGGAATGTTCATATCTGTTTGAAGTAAATAGGCTTTTTCAAAGCCAACGCCCATAATGCCACCGATTGCTAGTATGAATAAGACAGCCATAACTGGTTTTAATACTTGAAAATCAATATGCCAAATTCGCTGAAGTAGTGAAGCACCATCAATGGTTGCTGCATCATGTAACTGCGGGTCTGTATTGGATAAAGCAGCAACATAAACAATTGAGGAGAAACCTGCTCCTTGCCATATACCTGAAGTAACAAATATTGTTCTAAAATGATCTGGATTTGACATAAAGGAAATGGGTCCATTCGTAAATGGCGCTAAAATAGCATTAACAGGACCAGCCGGTGATAAAAAGATAAATATCATTCCGGCAAGCACCACTGTCGAAATAAAATGCGGTGCATAAAGAATAAGTTGGATATTCTTCTTAATCGATGTGCGTCTAATCTGGTTTAACATTAACGCAAGAATGATTGGAACTGGAAAACCAAAAATTAAACCATATAAACTGAGTTTTATCGTATTTGAAAAAATCAATAAAAAGTTAGGAGAACTCAAGAAGCTTCTAAAATGATCCAAGCCAACCCAATCACTACCTAAAATACCTTGGGCGACATTATAATCTTTAAAAGCGATCAATACTCCATACATTGGCATGTAATTAAAAATAAAGACGAGAATGATCGCTGGCAGTAAAAACAAATATAAAGTATAGTTTTCCTTTAAATACTTTAATTTCCCCTTATTTTTCTTAGGTGGTTTACTTTCTTTTACCAACTCCTTTACTTTAGTAGACTGTACATCGAACTTCTCAATCTCATCACGCACTTTTGCTTCTCCCCTCTCTTCTCACTCACCTATAAAGGAAAGCGATTACACAGTGTGTTAACCGGTTGTCATATTGGTGAAATAGTGATGTCAAATTGAGTATAAGTTATGATTACATTTATGTCAACCGGGTAACATATTTTTTGTGAAAAGGCATACGAATAAATTTTTCGCCTACAATACTGTTTAGAAGCATGACTTGAAACACCTTGTTGAGACATTAAAACCTGATCCAGCTTTCTCATCTTTTCTTTCTAAAAATATTTATGACCAGTGAAAAAAAGAAACCTATCTAATACATTTATATAAATAAACATAAAGAATCCTTTGAGTTCATTACATTATCATTGAATTTTTGTCTTTTTTTGTCGATTGAATAGTAAAATATTATCATGTAATGTAAAGTATAGATAAATAGATGCGTGTATTTATTTAGTCTACATTTGTTCGCAATTTTGCGTAAAGGAGATGTCTATAATTGCCTAACACTATTTTTATTTCTGGAATTCACGGTTCTGGGAAAACTACTCTCGGAACGGAATTGTCAAAAAAACTTCAAATTCCTTTTGATAGCGCTAGCAATATTATAAGACGTACAGCTAACCAAAATTGGAATAACGAGAAGAAAGTGAAAAACATTGACCAAAATCAAAATATATTAAAACAAGGTGTTGAACAATTATATCGTCATTATGAGAATATTATATTGGATGGACATTTTACACTCTTAAATGAAGAAGGCCAAATTAAAGAGGTGGGTATTGATACTTTTAGAAGTTTGGGAATTAATGCAATCATTATGTGTGTAGCAAATCCAGAAGGTATTTTAGAAAGATTAAAACACAGAGATAATAGAGCAGCTTTTACATATGAGGAACTATCAATGTTTCAAAAAAAGGAAGAATACCAGGCTAAAAATATAGCAGCCCAATTAAATGTACCAATTCAAATTTATGAAACTGATAACAATAATAAAATCTTAGACCTAATCAATTTTATTAATGGAGGTTATTAAAGTGAAATTAAAGTCATATGAGGTGCTAAGTGTTAGGCAAAAACAATTTTCAGAGTTATCATTAGATGATTCCTTTTTTGATTCGTTAAAAGAGGATTATCCTGGATTCGAGAATTGGTTTTTAAGAAAGTCTAAAGAGACGGCCTTTATAGTAGAAAATAAAGGAATTCAAGGATTTCTTTATATGAAGATTGAGGGGGAAGATGAGGATTATTCAAAATTCACAGTTCCACTTGAGCCGAAAAAGAGATTAAAAATTGGGACCTTCAAAATTACAATGAAAGGTCACTATTTAGGAGAACGTTTCTTCAGAATTATTCTTGAGCATGCTATTATGAACAGAGTCGAAGAAGTATATGTAACAATTTTTTCTAAAAGGGATGAGCAGAAACTATTAATTAACTTTATGAGGGACTTTGGTTTTCGACTACAAACAACTGATAAGAAGACGAATGAACAAGTTTTTGTTAGAGAGATGGAAAAAATAATAACAAGTGAGACTAGTCTTAAAAATTATCCTTATATCGAAGAAAGCACCAAAAGAAAGTACTTCATGCTGTCTATAGATACCATATATCATACTAAGCTAATACCTGACTCCATTATAAGAGAAGAGAATCCAAAGGATTTTACGAGTAATATTGTAGCAGCAAATGCCATTCAAAAAACATACATAGGTAATTATATGATTTCTCCAAGACCAGGGGATATTATCGTCTATTATAGAACAAAACCTAGTTTTGACGAAAGACCTGCTAAATATTCCGCAGTTTTAACAGGGTTCGGTGTTGTATCTGATAATCATAAAGGTGTACATTCTTATGATAGAGTGATAGAGATTGTTTCTAAAAGAACAGTACTTACAGATAAAGAAATTAAAGAGAAGCTAAAAACAAAGCGTCGAGTAAATATTTTAAAGTTCATCGATATATATTCGTTTAAATATCGTCCGATTAGAAAATTTCTTCTTGAGCAAAATATATTGAAATCTGTAACAGATTATCCTACAAAAGAGATTTCCTCTGAAGAATTTGATATGATATTAAAACAGGCTAGGTTTAATAAAAACAATATTTTTATCAATTAAAACTTATTACTTTAGTTACTGGAAGAATCAGCTAATATTTTTTAAGGAGAGACATTGGATTGATGAAAAAAATACTGTTATCTATTCACCCTGAGTACGTAGAAAAAATTATTAGTGGTGAGAAACGTTATGAGTTTAGAAAAGTAAAAGCAAGGTTGAGACCAGACATAATAATCATCTACTCTACTTCTCCTGTATCACAAATTATTGGTGAAGCAGAGGTAGAAGACGTATTAGTGGGTACTCCAGAAAAAGTTTGGAAGATTACTTCTATGCATTCAGGAGTAGATCCGACTTTTTTTTCGGAATACTATCATAATAAAAAAGAGGCAGTTGCATACCAATTGAAGAATGTAACAGTATACACTGAACCAAAAGAATTAAAAGATTATGGGCTTAATGTTGCTCCTCAATCATTTGCTTACATTTAAAATTTTCACAAGGTGGCACAAGGTAGCATCTCTGTCACCTTGCTCCATACTTTTAAAAACTTATACTCATTAGGGGCTCTTCAAACAAATTTTTACTAAAACAACGCCTTTTTCATTCTTCCCGTAAAAAGGAGTTGATGGTGTGCATAAATTCTAGCTATTTTACTATTAAATGACTGTCGAGACCGATTAAGTCACAAAGGAATAATTTTAACAAATGCTCTAATGTACTTAGTTTCAGTAAGCAGGTGATATAATGATGTAAAAACTCATTATGGAATTTATTTATAAAAATCTTTTCTAATATGAGTTTTAGAAACTAATATTGATTACCTACCTTTTGAAAACTGCAACAATAACTTTGTTCATATACTTAGAGTTAAGTCGTTTGTCCCTCAATCAGTTTAACTGACAAACTATTATGTAACGTAATTTGGTCTGTTCGCTGTTCAATCTGGTCAATAAGTAATTGGACAGATAACTCAGCCATCGCATCAATGGGTTGTTGGATCGTCGTCAACTCTGGTCGGAGAATACATGTCATATCTGCGCCATCATAGCCAATAACTTTTAAATCCTCTGGAACCCGATAGCCTCTTTTTCTTGCTTCAGTTAGTACTTGAGTCGCAATAAGGTCATCACTGGCAAAAATCCCTTCCACATGAGGATTTTGATCAAACAAATCTCGAATCGTTGTTTCACTTATTTCATAGGTCAAATACGGTAAACCATTTTTTTTCATTATATCTTCGTAAGCTTTCCTCCGTAAATTGGCAGGTGTCTCTAAATCAATTGGTCCATTTATATGGATAATATGTTGGCAACCTTTATCGAGTAATAAAGAAGTAGCTAGTATTCCTCCCGCATAATTATCACTAGAAACAACAGGTACATGTGGGGCTAAGTAGCGATCAATACTTACAATTGGCAATTTCGTTTTTTCGTATATCTCAATGCCACGATTGTGTGCGCCCGCAACGATTCCATCAACTTGATGTCGTTGTAGCATATCCAAATATGCCCGCTCTTTATCTACCCGTCCACCACTATTACATAATAGAACTTTATAACCTAAGGCTTCAAAATTATTTTCTAAATGATAAATCATTTGAGCATAGAATGGATTATTAGTCGTCGGAAAGATAAGTCCAATAATATTTGTTTTGTTAATAAACAATGATCGAGCAATCTCATTCGGATGATAATCTAAGGTTTCCATTGCTTGATACACTTTTTCTCGTGTTTTATCTCCGATATAACCTCTATTATTTAAAACTCGTGAAACGGTTGTTCGTGACACACCAGCCAATTTTGCGACATCTTCTAATTTTGGCTTTCTCAACTCCATCACCTTCCTACAAACGGATCGTACTTAAATAGATTAATAACCAGCTTACTATGTTTGAACGAATAATGTTGTATCGCCCGGCACAAACTTTACCGGTAGCACAGTACGTTTAACTACTTGTTTGCCATCAATAATTTCGGTTAATCGTTGAACTGCCATTTTGGCCATCTGATCAATTGGCTGAACAATACTTGAGACCAAGTAGTCTGCATGTTCAGATATTTTTTGTCCATCAAAGCCGATCACCTGAACATCTTCAGGAACAGATTTGTTTAACTTTTTTAGGCAGGTGATAACATCCAAGGCCATCGTATCATTAATAGCGAAAACGCCATCAATTTCTGGCTGGCTTAAGAAAAAAGAAGTCAGCTGTTTGTCCAAGTCTAGGATAGGTTCCTCTAAATCTAAAATTGAATAAGAGATAGCTTGCTCCTGGCATGTCCTTTCAAAGGCCTGACGTCTTTTCTTTGTCTCATTTGGAATTTGTTGATACCCACCTATGAAGCAAACGGATTGGCAACCACGTTTTATTAACTCTTGAACGGCTATCCTGCCACCTGCTTCATTGTCAGCCGTTACATACACGACATCTTCAGAAAAATGGCGGTCTATGCTAACAAAGGGTAAATGACTAGATAAATATTGATCAATATTCGAATAGGTAATCCCAATTATCCCATCAACTTTATTCCGTTTTACCATCTGGATATATTCATATTCCTTTTCAGAATTATGGTTAGCATTACACAAAAACAGCTTTACACCCATTGCGGTAGCATATTTTTCAATATAATAAGCAAATTCGCTAAAAAAAGGGTGCCATATGGTTGGAATAATTAAAGCAATGGTATTAGTGCGATTTGCCTTTAATCCTCTAGCATAGGTATTGGGCTGATAATTAAGCTTTTTAATTGCTGCTTCAACTTTATGACGTGTTGTCTCTTTAACACTACCATGATTAAGTACACGCGAAACAGTTCCAACCCCAACTCCAGCATACTTGGCAACATCTTTGATCGTTACTTTCATTAGTAGTCCCTCTGATTCAATTTAATGGTTTATCATTACCTAGTATAAAAGATAATTGAAATTTCTTCTAGTCAATTTTGACTTGTTATATCAGTATGAAGATGTTATATTAAAATGGAATCGTTTCCAAAATAGGAGGAATTTTATTGAAAAAGTTCATTTGGATTGCTATAGCTGTTTGTTTCATTGGTGGTGTTATTTGGGTGATTCAGCGATGGTTATTTACTTCAGAAATGATCACAAAGGTTTATCCAAGATCAAAAGATAGCTTTGTTGGAGATCCAATGCCCTACTACAATGGTTCAGAATTTATGATTTATTACTTAGAAGACTTACGTGATAATCAAATTGGTTTTCATCCATTCAGCTTGATGACCACTACTGATTTTGTCAATTATAAGGACTATGGTGAGGTTATACCGTTTGTTAATGACCATCAAGATCAAGAGTTAGCTTTAGGAACGGGTTCAATTATTACAGATGAGAACGGCTTATATCATGCCTTCTACACAGGTCATAATGGCTCATTGTCTCCAAAAGAAGCGATTATGCATGCCACTAGCCAAGATGGTTTGGAATGGGAAAAACATCCTGAACATACGTTTTTCGCCAGCTCACAATATGAAGCTGATGATTTTAGAGATCCTTATGTGTTTTATGAACAAGAATCGGGTGAATATTGGATGCTTATTACAGCCAGACAAAATGGTACTGGCGTTATTGCACACTACACTTCGACAGATTTAGAAACTTGGAATGAGCAAGGGGTATTATTTAAAAACGATTTTGGAAACGATTCCAATTTAGAATGTCCTTCCCTTGTATTTTTTAAGGGAAAATGGTATCTGGCGTTTTCTGATCAATGGGATCAACGTGTCGTTCACTATCGAGTTGCAGATCATGTACATGGACCATTTGAAAAACCAACTGGATTAGACTATTGGGATAGTTCGGGCTTCTATGCCGGGAGATTGGAAACAGATGGAGAACAATTATACGTGGTTGGCTGGATTCCAACTAAAGAAGGACACAATGACCAACACACTTACAATTGGGCTGGCAACCTTGCTGTTCATGAGCTCGTTAAGGAAAATAACCACCTCTATCCGACTATACCGACATCTGTATCCAAACGTGTTCACACCGTTCCTTTTAGCAGGCAAACCATTATTGAAGGTGACCACTTATCATTTGACCCAGGCGAGGAAACAACATTATATTCTGGAAAAGTAAACTTGGATGAGCAAACGAAGAAATGGGCATTCCAGTTTAATAGTGAACAAGATCAGTCAAATTTAAATATTGTTTTCGATACTGAATTAAACACAGTGGCCTTCTATAATCGCCCTTTAGACGTAGCTGAAAACTATCCACCAGAAACTGAGATGCCTTTTAATTATTCAAATCAATCAGATGTTGAGATCAAATTAGTTTTAGAAGATGATATCGTCGTTCTGTATTTAGACAACAAAGTAGCTCTTTCTAATCGAATGTATCGTGCTCAGGGTAATCAATGGGCCATTATTTCCATAGAGGGGAATCTAGCCATCGAACCTTAAAAGGTAGAGGTTGAAAAGCAATTGGAACAACTCAGCGTCAGCGAAACAGTGGGCAGATACAAATCGGATACGCGCATGGATAGATTAGTGTTTTCAGTTAAGTTCCTTATGCATTTACCTATTAGATAAGGGGACAAAAGTCAAATTTAATCAACAAACCTCCGAGCTAGCCATTGTGCTTGTTCGGAGGTTTGTTAATTAGCTAATTAAGTTGTAAACATCGTGTCATCGACCAACTTACTTCACTTACCAGTAAATCAAGACATATTCGATTCGCTCAAGATATTACCCAATCTGTCTTGGCCTATCCGTGCTCAGATTTTATCGCGCTTTACTCGATACATTCCATCTGGAAATATTCAGCATCCGCCAGAGCCATTGACTTAATTCAGTTGGGAGTTGTCCCCTCCGCTAAATGGAATACAGATAGGCATTTATCTCACCTCTTATAGAAGTGGAAGGCTTCCACTGAATGAAGTTAAATGATTTTATCCTTTGTACTAGTCAACATACTTCTTAAATTCAGCTAGTACCGAACCTGCTTCTGGTCCGATAATAATTTGTACATGATGTTGATCAATTTTTACAACACCATGAGCTCCTGTTTGCTTAATTTTTTCTTCATCAACAATAGAGGTATCTTTTAGCACAAGGCGTAAACGTGTCATGCAGTTTTCGTAATCGGTTACATTTTCTTTGCCACCCACATAATCAACAATCTTTTTCGCCATATAATCTAGCTTGTTATGGCTTAGCCTTAAGTTTTGTTCATTTTCAGTTGCTTGCTCAGCAAAGGTAGCGTCATCTTCTCGACCTACTACTTTAATGTTTCGCTTTAGAATGAGATAATAAAAAGTAAAATAGTACAGGACAGCAAAAGCCAATCCAACTGGTATTAATAATAAACCATTATTAGATAATCCGAGGTTTAACATATAGTCAAGTACACTTCCACCCCAAGAAAAGCCAATTCGAATATTTAATAAATACAATGTTGCGGCTGCCAATCCAGTATATACCGAATGAATAAAATAGAGCAGCGGTGAGGTAAAGATAAAAGTAAATTCAATTGGCTCCGTAATACCAGCAATTATAGAGGTCAATCCCCCAGAACTCATCAAGGCTTTTGTTTCTGCCAGCTTTTCTTTTTTAGCAGCTCGTGCAATAGCGAAAGCAATGGCAGGAACTCCAAAAATCATCACAACGAAAAATCCACCAAGGAAGTACCCAGCACTTGCGTCACCATTTAAGAAGCGCGTAATTTCACCTGTTACCACCTCTCCGGTACTTGTCTCATAGCTACCAAGTCCGAAATAGATATAAGTATTAATGACATGATGTAAACCAAATGGAAGTAAAAAACGATTCAAGAAGCCAAAAATAAATACGCCAAGAGCTCCTAACCCGACTAATGATTGAGCAAATAGATCAATTCCTTGCTGAGCATAAGGCCAGATCATCGAAAACAGACCAGCAACTGGGATCATCAGTAGGATAATGATCGTAATTGGAAGCTTTTCACCACCGAAAAAGGCAAACATATTGGGTAGCTTTGTTTCTTTGAAGCGATTATAGACGATCGCTGCTAAAATACCACTAATGACTCCACCAAATACCCCCATGTCTAAGTCTGGATTCATAATAGCTAGTCCTTCATTCAAAACCGTAATCGCTAAGAAACCTGTTAGGGCTGGAATTCCTTTGTCTTTTGTTTTGGCTAACCCCATTGCTACCCCAATTGCAATGAGCACTGTCATATGATTAAAAATAGCACCAGCAGCCTGAAATAAGGGAATATCTAATAAATCCGAAGCACTTAATCGAAATAAGATACCGGCAATCGGCATGGCGACAATTGGAATTAACATCGATTTTCCTAAAGTTTGCATGAATCGTTTCATTTTTTTAACCCCTTTCTTTTATCAAATAGCCTAGAATACTCGTGACTTCAGTCTGTAGATGAATCGGCTTCGGTTAAAGTATAGCCTTAGCTATGCTAATCAACCGAAACAAATATAATCAAGACAGTACGTGATTTTAATCATGAGAGGTTCAAAGATCACGATAAGTTATTAATTCGAAATTCTCAGAATGCTGAAGCTTTTCCTTGGTATTTGGATGCATGAGCATATCTAATTCTTCTAGCCTAGGTGTCGCATAAGAGGAGCCTGTCATTACAGACTTATCCAAATAGGCAGGGTGACACATAACCTCTATCGTTTGATACGCTTGATACTGTGCTATAATCGTTTCAGGCTGAGCGATTAAAATCTCTGGATTATACTCAAAATAATCGGTTGAAACTAAGCCGTCATCCTTTGGGTTGGGGAAATTGTGTCGTACTGGCAACCCATATTCCTTAGCTAAACGTTTAAACACGGGAAGAACAGGTTCTAAATTGTTGACATGATGATGACTATCTAAATGAGTTGGCTGTAGGCCGGCGTTAAAAAACGCCTCAATCTGAGTCTTCCATTCGTTATATAATTCTTCTTGATCAACATGAAAGAGCTGTTTGTAATGATAGAGCTTTTTAAATTGCCCTTCTGCATCGACTAGAGTGTGGTGGCTATCCAATAAAGGTTTACCACAAGTTAAGGTTAAATGGACACCCACACCAAGATCAGGATGTGCCTTCGCCAATTGATAGGCATGTTCTGCCCCCGGCATGTTAGTCATTAAGGTTGTCGATGTTAAGACACCTTCGACATGTGCGTCGATAATGCCAAAGTTAACCGATCGTGAATAGCCAAAGTCATCTGCATTTATAATGATTCGTTTCATCTTCTCACCTCCTCATGATTATCTTTATTTTAATGTCGGCCAATATCCTTGATTGGCTTCAATTAAATCATTTAGGATTGATCTAGCTGTATCTGCATTTACAACAGTCCGATTTAGGGTTAAGGCTTGCAGAGCCTTACTATAGCTTCCTTCAAAATAAGCATCAACAACAAGCTTTTCATATGCTAATTGCCCTTCAATTAAGCCTTTATGGAATGTTGGAATTTGGCCAACCGCTAAAGGTTTTAAGCCATTAACAGTTAAGAGGGCTGGTACTTCAACCATGGCATCTTCAGGGATATTTGAAATAACTCCCTTGTTTTCAACCATCACAATGTAGATCTCATTAAGATTATAGATAAGTGATGCAGCTGCTTTGACCATATAGATACCATGAACATCCACTTCAAGCTCTACATTAGCTGTCGATTGATCAGCTGTAATTTGCTCACAAAGCTGGTGAACACGCTTTTGACGACCGTTGATTACTTGACGAGCCCGTGTATTATCTATTTGTTCTTTCTGTGCTAATTGGTTTGGATACAGATAATATTGTAAATATGTGTTTGGTAAGTAATCAGGAAAGTCAATTAACATTTGTCGTGCTTGCGCGAATGTTTTCTGCCAAGATTCATCATTGGCTATCTCATTATCGGTAGGCTTGAACCCCTCTTTGATCATTTTGTCTTTGATTAATTCGGTTAAATCTTGCCCTGATTTGTCTTCTATCTTTGTAAACCAGCCAAAGTGATTTAAGCCAAAATAAGAAGGAACTAAATCCCATACATCCTTATCTAACATGTCTGCATAGCTATGCATAATGGCAATTGGCATATCACAAATATTGAGGATTTTCTGGTCATTTGGAAAAATTCTCTGAAGAGCATCGGCAACAATAGCAGCTGGATTCGTATAATTTAAGATCCAAGCCTCTGGTGCAAATTGTCGTATATCGTTAACAAGTTCAATCATATCTTTGATCGAACGCAGGCCATAGGCCATCCCACCAGGACCGCATGTTTCTTGTCCTACTACCCCATATGATAAAGGAATTTTTTCATCCATCTCTCGCATAGCCAGCCCACCTGTACGAATCTGAATAAATGCAACATCAATGTTCTGGAATGCTTCTTGTTTAGATGTCGTATAGTTGAATGTTTCCAACTCTGGATATTGCTCTGCTAGTATCACTTTGGTAGCTAGAGCGACTCTATTCTGACGCTCAGCATCCGTATCATAAAACGTCAAACTTTGTAACGGAAAATTTTCTTTTTCAGCAATTAAACTCATAACCATTCCAAGCGTATAGGTACTCCCTGCACCAACGATCACTAATCGGTTCTTTTTCATGTTTGTAGCCCCTTTCTCCTCCTGTTAATACAAATATAACACCAATATAAAGTTTAATCAATACAAATCTAATACAAAAATTATCACTTTGAATCATGGATTGAACATGATAAACTGAGTTTAATGAAATGAGAAAGGTGAACAACACATGTTAAACAATTCATTGCCTTTATATAAACAAATTGCAAACAAATTGAAGAATGATATTTTAAATAGTGGTTTAGAGCACGGTGATGCTATTCCACCGGAAAGTAAGCTGGTAAAAATGTACGAAGTAAGCCGAGTGACGATTAGACAGGCATTAAAAATTCTAATTGATGAAGGATTGCTTTATAGTGTTCAAGGAAGTGGAACATATATTAGTCATGACAAGATTCAACATAATATCTTTAGACTTCAAGGGTTTACGGAGGAAATGGGAGCCCTCGATAACACACCATCAAATGAAATTATTGAATTCAAGCTAATGCTTCCACCGAGTGATGTCAAGGAGATATTGACCCTTTCTGAGGATAAGCAAGTTTATTATATTAAACGACTAAGACTTGCCGATAAAGAACCTTTAATTCTTGAGGAGTCATATTTACCTGTAGAGCTTTTTCCTGATTTATCTGTTGAGGTAATGAAAAAATCAAAATATGATTATATTGAAAAGAAGGGGCATGTGATCGATAAACGCTATGGCGAGTTAGTACCTATCTTGCCAAACGAAGAGCTTAAGCAAATCTTTAACTTGAATGAACATCAACCTTTACTCTTTTTAAAGGCTTTTGCTACCTTCCAAGATGGACTAACCTTTGAATACTCCAATGTTTATTACCACCCTAATAAATATGCCTTTAAATTTATTTCGACCAAAGGATAAACGATTGAGTAAAATATGAATGAACGCTGAATACATAAGAATCCAGTTTGACCATAGGTAAAAATCGGTCAAACTGGGTATGAGTGATTTGGTACACACTATTTTATAACCGAGCTCAATCCCTTTCGCATTTACTGATAACATTGATAGCACAAAATAGCTTGACGTCCAGCTATACATGATGTTTTTTAAGATCATCAATCTTGCAAAACCTGTTTATTTGTACAAGGCAGACATCCCTACCCCATTTTGAAATCATAACAGCAAAAATCTGTACCTTTCCACTTAACATTACCGTCTTTCTCCTAACACAATAGCTCACACTAACTTCAATTTTTAATACAAGTTAGCATGGAAAGAATCTATTCTTACATCATACTAGTAGACTAGGACCCTACGAGTCTTGTAACCCTGCTATGAACTGTCTAATCACTTTTAACCTTTTAAAGTATAAATTTTTTTCTTGCGTGACTAAGGTCTACCCCTCCATGGCTTGCTTTTTTTATCGCAGTATAACTGGCTGGGGCTGCGATTACTCGCCTCATCGAAGGGCTTTTGTAAGCCTCCCACTTCAAGAAATAAGGGCACACGTCATGTCTAAGTGGGAAATCCAACAGCCAGTAACGGTCAAATTGGTTCAACTAACGTTCAGTGGGAGATGGAGGAAGCTGACTAAGTTCACAACGTCGTGTCGCAACATCCGCACAAGCACATCCTATGCGTCGCCCCCCACTGAACGAAGTTTCACTTTATATTATAATTAAATCTTATAAAACAGAAATTGAAAGGGAGCTGAGCAATAATGTCAAAGCATGTTTGGTTAACAATGTCAGATCAGCAAACTATTTTTTTAAGAAAATGGACAACTAAGACTACCAAGCCAAAGGCTATTATCCATATTATCCACGGTATGGCCGAACATAGTGGACGATATCATCAATTTGCTCACTTCCTAAACCATCACGGCATACTCGTTTACGCTCATGATCAACGTGGGCATGGTCAAACAGGAGAAAAAATGGGGATAATGGGGTTTTTCTCTGAAAATGAAGGGTTCGAACGAGTGGTTGATGATGTAAATGAAATAAATGCTTTTATTCGTTCGGAAGCTCCGAATCTACCGATTATTATGCTCGGACATAGTATGGGCTCATTCGTAACGCGACGCTTTATTCAGCGTTATTCAAATCAGGTAGATGCGGTTATTTTATCAGGAACAGCAGGTGACCCTGGTGTGCTTGGTGCATTTGGGCGATGGATTGCGCGCTGGCAAAAAAAACGTTATGGCTCTAAACACCCTAGCCCTCTTTTACACAAACTAACATTTGGTCAATATAACAAAGGTATTACCGAAATAAAATCTGACTACGATTGGCTGAGCAGCGATCCTTCAGCTGTCCAGACTTATATTGATGACCCCTTTTGTGGTCATATTGCAACAGCCGGATTCTACGATGATTTATTGACCGGTTTAGCTCGAATTCACCGCTTAAGAGAAATGGAAAAAATTAATCGTAATCTACCGTTGTTTTTTATTAGTGGGGAACGTGATCCAGTTGGGAAACATGGCAAAGGAGTAACAGCTGTGATAAATAGCTATCGAAAAATGGGAGTTAAGCGGATAGACTGTCAGCTATATGCTAATGGGAGACATGAGATGCTGTTCGAATTAAACCGTGATCAGGTGATGCAGGCAATTCTAGATTGGTGTAAAACAATCATTTTTAACTAAGCAAAAGATTAGTTGATATAGAAAAGAGAGGTGTTATTGTCTGCTACTAGAATTCTCATTATACCATTTACACGTTAATAATTATCCTTTTTCTTTGTATTTAGATGGATGATTAATAGGAAGGCGCTTTCTCTATTACCAAAAATCTTATCCCCACTATTCAGCCATTGCCTCACTTATTGGACAAATGAGTTTAATTGACTGTTCAGTATCTTTCCCACTCATAAAATGTGGAAATTTGTAACTTTTTGTCTATATTTGTAAAACCGTCATGGTATTTGATGAACGAAAGTGTCGTCATTCCACTTGTAAAAAAATGATAATATGAAATAATATAATTAGCAATTTTTCCAGGAAAGAGGTAATTTAGATGTTTGAGATTGACAATGTAGTGGGTGAAACTCTGTTACATCAATATCACCATTTAAATGCCGAGCAATTCTACATATGGTTAAATGAGCATGTAGCACAGCTAGATCATGATCGTGCCTTACGTGATTACTTTTTAGCGACCAGGGACCCCTACTCAATGTGTGTTGGGTTAGAGTATTTGTTTGCCAATGACCATATTCTAGAGCTAAAGCAATTGATTGCAAGAAATAAAGAGCTTCCTTTTCAATTAAATAGAGATTGGGCCTTTTTCTTTGAACTCTCATTAGCTAAACAAGATTCCACCCTTCCATTAGAAAAAATTCTCGAACAATTAAAACTAATTAAGACAACTGATCGAGCATTAAAATGCTTAATCCAATACCTAGCTTTTTCAGTACATATTATTTTTTCTGAAAATGGTCTAATTGTTAATAAACTGGATCAATTCGAGGAAGATGTTAAAGAGGTTAATCATATTGTTTTACTCCCTTTACTTGAACACCGTCTAGATATTGCTCAGTTCTTTTTCCACTGGAAAAGTAATGAAATGCTTCTTGCGCGTAAATATGGCTATAATGCATTAGCCGGAACGTATAACCGTGCTAACCTAGCCAACTTACATAATCACTTATGTCTAACTTACATTTTCGATGATTTCGACTCTGCAATTTACCATTTAGAAGAAGCATATCGAATAGGAAAAGAGCTTAAAATGAAACGTCTACTAACTATCATTAATCATCAAAATAGACCATTTATTTATGCTCATTTTAACAAACCTGAAGGAATCATAACATCAGATATTAGTGAACAAGCCCATTTAGCCATAGCACGAGGTGAGCTAAAGTTAGCTGAGAGCTTACTAACAAAAGTCACTAAAGTAACCCCCTTTACCAAATACTATTTAGGGAGAGCACGTCGAGACTCACGTCTTTTGAGGCAATCTTACAATGACTTTATTGAAAAGCAAGGGGACCATTTTTTTGCTCGTTTACCCCTCAATGCTTTAAATACATTATAAATTGATACAGTAAAGGAGGTGAGAATAGATGAAAAAGTTAGTCGTTTCATTGCTCGTTACCATTACAATTCTAGCTGGTTTTTCATTAAATGCACCAGCCGAGCAATCAACTGATACCGGTACAATCAGTCTTTTTAGAGATCCGGGAAATGATGGTATATAAGTTTTTTGTAAAAGATAATCTAGTCATTTTATTTATTAAAACAGCCTCAAGGTTAGGCACAAATGTGCAAAAACCTTGAGGCTGTTTTATATATGACAGATACTAATAACGCTAACTGTAGCCATTGGTGCAGAAAATTAACAACATTTGTTATTAAAAACCCTCCTACGCGTAAAACAAGTTATTCATTAAGTTTGCGAGCGTCCATCACCACTTATAAAATGAAACTTCGTTCAGTGGGGGTTTCGACGCATAGGATGTGCTCGTGCAGACGTTGCGACACGACGTCGCGAACTTAGTTAGCTTCCTCCATCCCCTACTCAGACATGACGTGTGCCCTTATTTCTTGAAGTGGGAGGCTTACAAAAGCCCCAGACAGTACACTGCGATAAAAGTAGGAGACTACTGCTGAATAAAGTTAAATCTCTTTCTCCCAATCTTCATCATATGGGGTCTGACTAACTAATTTCCCTTGTACAACAATACGATCAGAGCCGTCATGACTATAGCAACTCACTAGAGTAATCCGTGCTTCCTGTTCCTCCTGATCAAAGATGACATCGATCCGATCAGGGCTAACAATCTCAATCGTATCCACTTGATAAGTATACATGTGTTGCTTATCTGTCAAATAAATGTAATCATCTCGACTGACTTTTCTTAACGGTGCAAAGAATTGAGCGGGATTTCGAGAGTTATGGCCAGCCAAGGCATAGTTTCCTTTTCCCATTTCTTGATCTTTTTTCATTGTTCCAATCCCTAACCGTAATGACTGATTATTCGTTCCTTTTACGATCGGCAAATGAATATCAACGCTAGGAATAAGAATTTCACCAATAACAAGATTAGGATCTAATTCTAATTCAGTTGTCAACAGAGGCAGATTTTCTACACTGTCGAAATCATAGCTAATTTCGATCTCTCGAGCTTGATTTTTTGCATAAGTCTCTGCATCCATTGCAAGCATTTCGCTATGCAATTTATTGATCATAAAGGGCGTAACAAGATAATCCATAATTGGATAAAGCGAAAAAAGAAAAATGCCGACTACAATTAAAAGAATACCGACTTTTTTTCTTAACATGTTCTCCCTCCAAAGAATACTAACGCTACCTTATTCTAAAAAATAAAGTAGCGTTAGACCCGTTAGGCCTTTCTTTTCCGTTTGACAGTCAAGATGCCTCCGATTCCAATCAAAGCAAGTGCTATTCCAAGTATCCATGGGTTGGTGATCGCACCTGTTTGTGGTAAAAAGCCTGTAATAATTTGTGTGTTTTCAATCGTTACATCTGTGACTTGATCAGAACTTACCTCAAATTTAATCGCCTTGGTATTAAGTTGATAACCTTCAGGTGCTTTCGTCTCAACAAATTGATAGCTACCTGGACGAAGATCATCAACACTAATCTGACCGTTTTCATCGGTGACAAGTCCTGCCTCAACAAGTTCTCCTGCTGCTGTTTCTAACTTAAACTCAGCCCCTGCTAAGACGTGATCGGCATGGTCTGCGTCTACTTTGACTAATTGCACACCGCCACGAATAATGGCATTCTCAACCTGTACCTGAGCTGGACTAGTTGGAGAAAAGGCAATCGTAAATGGATGTAACTCCTCATTAGCATGGTAGCCTGATAATGGCTCGATTTCTTGGAAGAAATACTCACCTGGTCTTAGATCCTCTACCACGATTTGACCGGCTTGATCCGTTTTTAAATCAGTTAGGATCACATTTTGATCAGCATCAAGTAAGACAAAGCCAACACCTATTAATGGTTCTTCCGTTTCATCGTCTACTTTGGTTAAGACAACTGAACCGCGAATGATCTCATTGTCAGCTTCTAACACTAATGTTTCCTGCTGATCCAAAACAATTTCAAATGGGATTGGTGTTTGATCTAGCTGATAATGCTCAGGTGCTTTAACTTCAATAAACTGATAGCTACCTGGACGAAGGTCATCAACACTAATCTGACCGTTTTCATCGGTGACAAGTCCTGCCTCAACAAGTTCTCCTGCTGCTGTTTCTAAATTAAATTCAGCCCCTGCTAAAACATGATCGGCATGGTCTGCGTCCACTTTAACTAACTGCACACTGCCACGAATAATGGCATTCTCAACCTGTACCTGAGCTGGACTGGTTGGAGAAAAGGTAATCGTAAATGGATATAAATCCTCATTAGCATGGTAGCCTGATAATGGCTCGGTTTCTTGGAAGAAATACTCACCTGGTTTTAGATCCTCTACCACGATTTGACCGGCTTGATCTGTTTTCAAATCAGTTAGGATCACATTTTGATCAGCATCAAGTAAGGCAAAGCCAACATCTGTTAATGGTTCTTCCGTTTCATCGTCTACTTTCGTTAAGACAACAGAACCGCGAATAAGCTCATTTTCAGCTTCTAACGCTAATGTTTCCTGTTGATTTAAAACAATCTCAAACGGAATTGGCGTTTGATCTAACTGATAATGCTCAGGTGCTTTGACTTCAATAAACTGATAGTTGCCAGGTCTCAGACCGTGTACAGTCAATTGACCCTCTTCATTTGTTGTTAAATCTGAGAAGATGACATCTCCTTCTGGTGTTTGCAATTCAAATATCGCTTCGGGCAATCTATGACTTGAGTCATCCTGATCAATCTTTGTAAGACTTACACTGCCTAGAATTATATCGTTGTCAACGACAACCTCTGCTGGTTCCTCCTGTGATAAAACAACCTCGACTGGGTACAATTGGTCATTAGCATGATAACCTGGTAAAGGTTGGATTTCTTTAAAGTAATATAAACCAGGCTTCAAATTATCGACTAATATAGAGCCGTCTTGATTGGTTTCGAGGTCGGTCTCAATCACCTGTTCGTTAGCATCTAATAATTCAAAGATGACGCCTTCCAATGGCTGTTTTGTATCCCGATCTAGCTTGGTTAATGCTACAGATCCCCGAATTAAACCATTCTCCATTTCGAGCTGAATGATTTCTTCTTGACCCAAAGCAATTTCAAACGGAATTGGCGTTTGATCTAGCTGATAATGCTCAGGTGCTTTTACCTCAACAAGTTGATATTCACCTGGTCTAAGATCAGTAACAGTTAATATTCCATGATCATTGGTAACAAGACCGGTGCGAACAACCTGACTGTCACTGGTTTGTAGTTCAAATTCAGCTTCAGCTAAAGCTTGACTGCTATCATCTTCGTCAACCTTTTGTAAACGGAAGCCTGATAGAGCTATTTGATTTTCAAACTCAAGCTCTTCAATGTCAGCTTGTGAACGGACAATTTCAAATTCAAGTGGCTCTTGATTTAACTGATAGCCAAACGGTGCTTCCACTTCAACGAATACGTATTGTCCTGGTCTTAGATCTTCAACAACGATTTCACCATTTTCATTTGTTCTTAAGTCTGTAGCAATTGGCATTTCATCTTGATCACGCAATTCAAAGACGGCATCCGCAAGTGACTCTCCTGTTTCATGATCTACTTTTATTAATTTTACCGATCCAGGAATAAGTGTGTTTTCCTTCGTTACACGTGATAACGTTATTTGTTCATCATTAATCTCAAACATAACCGGTTCGTCATCCAACTGATAATGTTCAGCTGCTTGTGTCTCAATAAAACGATATTGCCCTGGAGCTAGATCCTGATAGAATATCTGGCCATCTTGATTAGTCGTTAGATCATCACTGACAACTTCCCAATCGCCGTTATCATTTTGATGTTCAAGCTTAAAGACTGCCCCTGCTAAATATTCGTTCGAATCAGCATCCACCTTTTCTAGCAATACGTCTCGAACAATTTTGTCATTAAATATTTCAATGTTATTCTCTGGCTCGTTAACTGTAATTTCAGTCCATTCATTTCTAATTAGAAAGCCATCTGGTGCCCCTTCTTCCTTAAGCAGGTAACGTCCATATAAGATATTATCAAAAATCAGCTCACCATCTTCGTTGGTTGTTGCTGTTCTAATCCGATAAGTCCCTGTTTCGTCATATAATGAGAATTCAACACCTGCTAAGCTATCAGTAGCTGTACCATCAGGAGTATCTGTTACACCTGTTTTTACTAGGGAGATTCGACCTTTCTCACCTGTCGCTACACCCGTTCCTGTCGTGATTCGAACCTGGTACACCTTCGAATCATCCATGTTTCCGTCTTTGATCGTTTCTCGAACAAGTAGAACAGCATCATTACTTACATGGTCGCGATCGGCCGCCATTAAAAAGCTCTTATACTCCACGATATATGCCCTAGAAATACCATCCTCAAAACTAATATTAAGGGTATATTGACCATCCTGTTCATTAATCGTTAGTGTATAATCTTCCTCTTCAACTAATTCAGCAGCCTTAGATAAATGACCAGAAGCTGTTACATTCGTTTCATAAACTTTTATTTCATCTTCAAGTAATACCTGATTATCACTTAACGTATCTCGTAATATCACCGGACCTGGTAGGCTTGATTGACCTGGGTTAATCGTCACCTGCCAATTCATGACCATGCCATCTTGACTACCGATCTTCTTCGTATAATTGCCTCCGTCAGTTACACTGACACGTGCATTTAACTCTGCTTCGTCATAGTTGGCTGAGTTGAGGAAGGCCTGGTTGTCGTAGCCTTCAGCAATAATTTCACCTTCCAAAGATGTCGTGAACTCGATAATATAAGCTGAATCAATATCGCCTAACTCAATTTCAATGGTTGGCTGTCCCTGACTCTCCCCTAATCGAAGCTCAAAGTTATCGGTAATATCCTCGCCTTTAGTTAACTGATTAGAGCTTGAGCTTAGAATACCTTCGTAAATACGAATACTATCCTCGTTCAAATTTTGATTTTGCTTAATGAAATCAACGACTTTAGCATTATCTAAATCTAATAAATTATAGTTAACACCAATCGTCCACGTTATTTCCTTGGTAATCGCATTATAGCTACCACTCTTATGTCCATTTTCCTGTGTATAGACATCTGGTGTAAAAATAGCTTCAGATTCACGTTCAAAATGACGATTACTATAATCTTGCCATGTAATTTTGGCACGATTAGGTAACCGATTTAACGTTAGATCATGACGCTCTGTATAATCAAAGTCGGTTTGATAGCTCATTCTAATTTCATTTTCAATCGTTTTATGAAATTCTATGGTAAACTGATCACCACTCGGATCTAATAAAACGCTGTAATCATCCTTAGATAATGGTGTGCCACCCTCAGTTATCGTGAGCGTATCTAAGTTTAGTGTTAAACCACCATTTGTGAAATAATCGGTTAGAACAACGTTATTCATAACCTGTTGATCACGATTAATCACAATTTGCCAATCAACCGTTTTATTCTGATAGTCAATCGCACCAAGCGACTTTCTAATTGCCCCTTGCTCTACCCGCTGTCCGGCTGAAGACTCTTCACCATTAAAGCTGACCTGGTTATCAACTGTACCGTCTTCAAGTAATCGGTCAGCAAAGGTAGTCAGATAGGTTAGCTTATAGGCTTGATCAATCGTGTCATTAAACTGAAAGACAAAACCTTTATCGTCGTCAGAATTGGTTGAGTTATTTAACGTATACGCACTAGAACTTACCTCCTGACTCGCTATCTCTTGTCCGGATTCATTTAGGGTAATGCGTTCAACAGTAAACGAATCTTCAAGTAAAACCTGACCATCACTAAAATAGTCTTCAACGACGGTCAACGACGAAGGGATTGTTTTTTCATTGTAATTGATTCGTACTTCCCACTTAACGGTCTGAGCAACCGGGTCATAATCCACAGCGACTTTTTCTAAAACCTTTCCTCTTCCAGTTCTAACTTTAGCCTCTGCATGAAGGGGATTAATCTCATCACCAACTAATGTTGCTCTATTTTGATATGAAGTAGAATCATGATCGATAATCACCGTAGCAAATTCTAGCCGATAGGCTGAATGAATAGGTTCATGGAATACAAGTTTAAAATCTTTCCCTTCATGTTGTTCTATACTGTAGCTTGCTGGGTCAACTAAGTCGCCTTTAATAACGGAACCATCAATTTGGACCCGTAGATGATAAAGTTTAATTGTATCAGCAGGGTCACCACTCAATTCTAGATATTCACCAAGCGGATCTCGAAGCTCCGCATTAGAGATATAGTCTAAATTCTTATTAAAGTCAACTTCCCAACTAATGCTTTCAGCATTGTATTCGCGATTAGGCAGACCTCTTTTGTCAATTGAAGTTGCGACGTTGGATTCGAATGAAACTGGAATTTTGACAATTTCACTTTCACCAATCTCAACTTCAATTTCCTGCTCCAAGTCGCCTTCAAGCTCTTCCTTGATTTCGGTTCTAAAGGATAACTGCCCGTGTATATTATCATTATTTTCAATCATTTCGTTAAAGATTAACTCGATATTACCATCCATATCAAGCGTATAACGACCAAAGATAGTTGCACCATCTGATGTTGTTAAATTACCCGAAACCTGATTGTATACCTTGAAAATTTCAGGCAAGCTAAAGTGAAAGCTATCCCCACTTTTATAGCCATGGCCATTAGGTAATGCAAATCCATATTGAATGGCCAAATCTAATACTTCATCCTTAGGATTTGGCATCGGATTTGGTAAAGGATCGCCATTTGCCAAAGTAAGGCTAACTGAGGTAAGAATGTTTTCCTCAATAACAGTGTTACCCGTAGAGGCTACATCTACTGATGTCGACTCTAAGCTATCCTTTTCTTCCTCTACTTGCTTATTCTCTTCTTGCGCAAGGCTTTGTTCTTGATCATCAAGCTCCTGCTGATCTGTTTCTGTTTCTGTCTCAATAGCTTGATGATCGGTTTGTTCTTGCTCAGCTTGTTCCTCTTGACTACGATCAAACTGTTCGTCGGCTTGCTCGTGTTCAGAAGTATTGTCAAGTAGATGCTCCTCTTGACTTGAATGGTGTTCATCCTCTGGCAAATCTGCTTGTAGACTTGCATAGGCAACTACACCTGGCTGTGCGATTACGTTAAATAAGAGCAAGCCAATTAAAACAACTACATTTAACTTTTTAACCAAAAGGCCTTCCCCCCCAAAAAAATTGCATCTGCATCTAAGTTCACAACCCGTACTTTTGTCGTAGTTAATTTAGGGTCTTTTGAACTTAAAAGCACACTACGATATACTAACAAATAGGACTATGCAGTTTCTTTGCAAAGAAAAATAAATAGTTACAATATAACTACGATTGTCGAGGACAATCATACTACTATTAAATAGGGGAAAGGAGAATTAAAGATGAATGTGCTTCTTGTCGATGATGAACCGCTTGCTTTAGACTTACTAGAAAAGCGATTGCTCGAAGCCAAAGAGGTCAACATTATCGGGAAAGTAACTAATCCGACTAAAGTGAAAGAACTTATAAGCGGGTATCAAGTCGATGTTGTCTTTTTAGACATTGATATGCCTGAAATAAATGGCCTAGAATTAGCGGATACCATTATTGCTTATGACCCAACCATCCTGATCGTTTTCGTGACAGCTTATAATGAGTTTGCGATCAAAGCATTTGAAATTCATGCTTTAGACTATCTTTTAAAACCCATTTCTCAAGAACGAATTCAAGTAACGATAAAACGGATAATCAAGCAAAAACAAGGGATGGCCTCTAGCTCTACCTATAAACGTCAGCAAAAGCTGGAAATTAAATTAACAAACACTTTGGCCTTTTCAAACCATAGTGGAAAGATGATGACACCAAGTTTTCGTACCAACAAAGCAAAGGAACTTTTTCTATATCTCTTGCATAATAAGAATAAATTAATCATTAAACAGGGGATCATTGATCTGCTATGGCCAAATTTAGAGGCAAAGAAGGCAAATAACCAAACCTATATTACGATTCACTATATTAGAAAAGTGATTGAGCCATATAGCGGTTTCCTTACCATTAATAGAGATGGCGAAGGCTATATTTTGATTACGAAAAATGTTGTCATAGATTTAGAAGATTGGGAAATGAAAGTTAAAGCACTTCCGGAGCTTCACCCAAATGCTGTTAAGGCTTATCAGGTTATACTTGAACAATATAAAGGAGAGTATCTAGGAGATTATCATTATTGGTGGGCAGAAGAAGCTAAATGTCATTACCAGAACCTCTGGCTCACCCATACTTTTAAACTAGCAAATTACTTTAAAGGTCAAAAGAATTGGGAAGAGGCTAAGTATTGGTATAAGATGATATGTAGGGTTCAACCCGAAAATGAAGCGGCACATTTTGAATTAATGAAAGTTTTTTCTTTTCTTAATGACAACGATCATGTGCATTTACAATATCAACAATTAAAACAAATTATGAAACGAGAATTAGATGTCATTCCATCAGAGAATATTACCAATTGGTATCAGAAATGGGCCAGATATCATTAGCAAAGGGGATCAAACACGTGGGCTTAATTCATACATATAAAAAGAATAAGCTTTTTTTGCTAGTTTTCTTATACATTATCCTAGTATTAGGAATGCGGCTCGTATGGGCTAATTATTATAGTGTTTATGATCAGCCAAATGTCAGCAATGGGATCATCGATCTCCAGGATTGGCATTTTGATGATCAAACCATATTTTTAAATGGTGATTGGCTTTTTTATCCTGATACGTTCATTGATCCAAGTCCAGGAGCCACACAAGATCTTGAAGCTGAAACGGTTATTTCTGTGCCAGAATCATGGCAATCTGTGTTAAATCCTAGTCAGGTTTTTTCTAATTATGGCTATGGTAGTTATCGGCTACGAATACAGCTTCCTGAAGTAAGTGAACTAACTTATTATGGAATAAAGTTTAATCGGATTCATACTGCTGCAGAGGTCTATGTTGATGGGCAATTGATTACTTCATTTAATGAACCAACTACATCATTTATGAGTCTTAACTACCGTCGTGGCAGCTTTACGACTTTTTTTGCGACTGAGAAACGAGAAGTTGAGCTTGTTATTCACGCTTCTAACTATGATATCCCTTTTACTGGAGGGATATCAAGGTCTGTCAAATTTGGAACGTTATCAGCTATACAAAATGAAGGAACTACCACAGAAACACTACAAATTATTGTTAGTGTCATCTTCCTTTTACATTGTCTTTATGCCTTTATTGTCTATTTTTTTGTAAATGGCAGGCAGTCAAACGAGTTTCTCTATTATGGCTTACTTCTCTTATTTAGCGCTCTTAGTATTTTGATTGATGATGAAGTTATTATTCAGTTGCCTATTCCGATTCAGCATAGCTATCGCCTCTTATTATTAATCTTTTTTACGATTTTATTTCTATTTTTTAATTTTGTACAACTGATCTGTTCAGAGCAGCTATGGCAGCGTCAGAAAAAACAAACCGGCATTATTTTTACAGTCATTTCTGTCACAATTGTCCTTTTGCCTATCCAGTATTATCTTTTTCTAATTGCATTATTAATGCTTTTATACATACTGGCTATTGTAAATATGTATTGGAAACTCATTAAGGCGATTCGCTCAAATAATCAAGATGCCATCTTTGTTTTGTTTTTTTTAACCGGCTATGTATCGAATATTATTTTTGGTCTTTTAATTAAAATGTTCATTGTAGATTTCCCATTCTATCCATTAGATTTTATCTTTACTGTCTTTTTTGCGGTCATGTTAATTATCCGAAAACACCTGAATATGATACATGTCGTTAAAAAGCAATCGGAAAAGCTTTTAAAGGCTGATCAACAGAAGGATGAGTTTCTGGCTCATACGTCTCATGAATTGCGTAACCCTTTGCATGCTTTGATTAATATTGCTTATACGATGCTGCATAACGAGGAAGGAACACTAACATCAGAAGAAAAAGATAATTTAAGATTACTGATTCAAATTGGCGAACAAATGCGTTATACCTTAAACGATATTACCGACTTAACTCGTTTAGAGGCTAAGCATTTGCAACTAAATCAACGCAATGTTGACCTTGCTACAACCTTGGAGACTGTTCTTGGTATGCTTAAGGTCAAGATCGAGCACAAGCAGGTGGCCGTTTATGTTGATATCCCTGAACATATGCCTGAGCTTTATGCAGATGAAAATCGATTCGTTCAAATTTTATTTAATCTGATTCAAAACGCACTCAAGTATACACATGAGGGCAGTATTACCATTCGTGCTGATTATAAGTTTAAACACGCTATTATAAAAGTAGCGGATACAGGCGTAGGGATTAGTCAAGAAGATCAAGAACGTATTTTCGAGCCTTATGAACAAGGGCAGATCAATCATGCAGAGGGTGGCTTAGGTTTAGGGCTTCATATTTGTCGAAAACTAATCGAATTACAAGGAGGTACTATCCAGGTTAATTCAAAGCTTGGAAGTGGCACAACGTTTACGATTACTTTACCCACTAGTACGCATGAAACCTTACATTCATCAAAGAAAGAAAAGTTAGTGACAAGCTATTTTATTCCGACGCCTTATGATTCTGGCTATCTAAAACAAACAGATTCAAAAAGTGATGGTAAGATCTTAATTGTCGATGATGATATGATTAATTTAAAGATTCTTACCTCTATTTTGAAAGAAGCATTTTATGTCGAGGTAGCTCAAAGTGGTAAAGAGGCTTTAGAAAACATTCAAGCTGGACGTTTTGACTTAATCATCTCTGATGTGATGATGCCAAATATGTCAGGCTACCAGCTGACCGAAGAAATTCGTGAAAATTATAGTATATCAGAGTTGCCTATTCTATTGCTAACAGCCAGAAGTCAATTAGAAGATATTCAAATGGGCTTTCGAGTCGGAGCAAATGATTATATTACAAAACCAGTCAATCCTGATGAACTTATGGCAAGAGTGCGCGCACTGATCAAGTTAAAGTTATCCATTGCTGATCAGCTTAAAACAGAGGGGGCCTGGTTACAGGCTCAGATTCAGCCACATTTTATTTTTAATACGATTAATGCGATAGCCTCATTAAGTGAAATTGATACAGCCAGAATGCTTAAACTTCTCAACCAATTTAGTATTTATTTAAGAAAAAGCTTTGCCTCTTATAATACTAAAGAATTGATCTCACTTACGGATGAGCTCGAACTGGTAGAGGCCTATATTTATATTGAACAGGAGCGATTTGGTGATCGAATTGAATCACACATCGAAGTAGAGAGAGATAGCTCCGTTTTCGTGCCACCACTATCCATTCAAACTTTAGTTGAAAATGCTATCAGACACGGTATCCTAAAAAAGGCTGAGGGTGGGAAAGTGACTATAACGACTAAAATAGAGAAAGATTACCACCGTATCACCATCCAAGATAATGGAGTTGGCATGCCCAAGCAGCAAGTTGAAGCATTACTCTCTCAGCAAAATGCTAACGTTAATTTAGGAATTGGTTTAACAAATACAAATAAACGCTTAAAGCAATTATTTGGAACAGGTTTAAAGATTGAAAGCAGTCTAAAAGCAGGTACAACAGTCAGCTTTACCGTACCTAAAAAGCAATGGAATCCGAACGAGCGATTTATTGAATAAGGAAAAGCTAGAGAGTCTCCATCAGTCTCTTATCACTTGTTTTTCAACAGTACTTCACTAATTTTGCTCAAAGATATCGATTGACATAGTCAAGCGTTTTTGAAAAAATCCTATACGAAAGAGATGGTGGCGTGAAAAATCACACCACCATCTTATCTTAATCTATTTTATTTATCGTAGTGTAACTGGCTGGGGCTGCGATTACTCGCCCCATCGAAGGGCTTTTGTTAGACTCCCACTTCAAGAAATAAGGGAACAGGTCATGTCTACGCGGGAGATCCAACAGCCAGTAACGGCCAGATTGGTTCAACTAACGTTCAGCGGGGGAGAGAAGAAGCTGACTAAGTTCGCGACGTCGTGTCGCAAGTCTGCACGAGCACATCCTATGCGTCGCCCCCCCCACTGAACGAAGTTTCACTTTATTAATGACGTCTTTTATAATCCTTCACATAGACGTCAACGGCTTTAATGGCTTCAACAACATCATCCGCTCTTACATCAAAAGGCATATTGGCCATTGTATCATCAGGATCGATCGCAAGTTCAGCAATTTTATATAACTCATCATCTGATACCTCATCTAGGTGAATGGCCTCAAGTGTCAATGGTAAATCCAATTTGAGCATAAAGTCAATGTAACGTTCCAACTCAGCTTGAGGTCTATTTTCTAATACCAATTGAGTGATAATACCATAAGCAACTTTTTCCCCATGGGTCATGTCATGGATTTTACCATGTTGAACGGTAAACCCATTATGAATAGCATGCGCCCCGGCAAGCCCTCCGTTTTCAAAACCTAAACCACTTAATAGTGTGTTTGCTTCAATCACAGCTTCAAGTGCAGGTGTGACAATTTTTTCTTGATTGGCAGCATAGGCTTGAATCCCGTACTTGAATAAAATTTCTTCACATCTCTCAGCTATGGCCATTCCTGCAATAGTTGGCTTGCCATCAAACATATTCTGTCCATGTGCTTGCTGAGCCGCTCTTGCCTCCACTAGTGTAGCTAAAGCATCAGCAATACCCGATGCAAGCATGCGACTTGGGCCTTGAGCAACAATACGCGTATCAACCAATACTAAATCAGGATTTTTATCATAAAACTGATATGTTTCGACCTCACCATTTTCAGTATAAATGACAGATAAGCCTGATGTAGGTGCATCAGATGAAGCAAGTGTATTAAAAATTAACATAGCCGTGTTTAACTCATGAGCTACAGCCTTCGCTGTATCTAAGGCTTTCCCACTCCCTACACCTAACACAGCCTCGACTTCATGGTCTCGGCCAATCTCTGCTATCCGTTCAATTTCCTTAAAAGAACATTCACCATTAAAAGTCACCTTTACAACGTTAAACTCACTTTCTTCAAGTTGATCAGCTAACGTATTTGCGCAGATTTCTTGAACCGTTTCATCTGCTAATATTAATAGTGTCTCTCCATAAGGTTCAATATACTCGGAAGCTCGTAATAATAAATCTTTCCCCTGGACATAACGACTAGGACTTCCAAAAATCTTGTCCACTTGTAAATTCCTCCTTTGAATTAATCACGTCTATCTCCGTTTAGTACTAATGTACCCACTCTCAAACACATTAAACTAAAAAATTCAAAGAAGGAGTTGGTTCTTTAAAAGCCTCATACCAGTGGTTTGTCTTGGAGGAGAATGATGTTTACAACGCACGGATTTTAACAGATTCGCAATCTCTTCCTCTGCTGAATGAGCAAAGAGTAAAGTTCGAGTCATTAGCTTAAATGTTTCAATAGGATATACCACGTATAAAACTAGAAATTGTTTCAATTTAAAAAGTTTGGGATATGATCTGACAAAAGTGTAGTCAGAATTATCAGTCTATTATATCATTTCATTATATTCATCATGACCTACTTAAGGAGATGATCAATAACCTTAGGAAGTTGTGAATCTTATTCTTAGTACTCGGGTTTCTCTTCGATCTCGTTGTGACTAAGAAGTCTAGTACTTTATCGCAATAGCTTATGATGAAAATGCGATTTATGTCGCATTCCCCCTGTTCTCAGGCGACACCAACCTTTGATCCTCATTAACTAGTGAGGGTCCCTTTTTTTATTGCTAATCTACATAGAATTGTATAACTATTTCTCCTATCAATTTCTCACAAATATAGCTTCGTCAAGCTTGTTATCTATAATACGACATGTTCCAGCAGAAAAATAGCCTTTACTCTTGCTCCATTTGTCTTCTACAATTTATAACAATAAAATTCACAATTATATTAAATGATAAAGTGCAACTTCGTTCAGCGGGGGTTTCGACGCATAGGATATGCTCGTGCAGACGTTGCCTACACGACGTCGCGAACTTAGTTAGCTTCCTCTCTCCTGAACGTTAGTTGAACCAATCGGGCCGTCACTGGCTGTTAGATCTCCCTCTTAGACATGACGTGTTTCCTTATTTCTTGAAGTGGGAGTCTTACAAAAGCCCTTCGATAGGGCGAGTAATCGCAGCCCCAGCCAGTTACACTGCGATAAAAAACATCCGCACTCACATTTACTGGCCACGTTTGTAGTCATGTTGTGAGTTAACGGATGTTTTTGCTTTAGTAGATTTCTTTTACTTCAAATCCACCTTCTGTTATGAATTCACCATTTATATAGGCACGCACTAAATATTGACCTGGATCTAAATAGCCATAATCCGGATCGTAAAACTCATTATAGAAGCCTTCCCAATTTGGATCAATCATTTCTTCATACTGAGCGACCATATATTCAGTGCCATCTTCTATCATCAAGACGTGTATTTCAACAGTCGAAGCACTACCGCGCTCTCCAAAATAAACTTCATAATAAATACCTTCATCAGGTGAGAACTGCTCCTTTACTCCTTCAATTCCTGATGCACCTTCACTTGTACCAAACGTGACACCTACCGGATCAAATGCAGCAAAGAGGCCAAGAAGAAAAATAAAATATACGGACATAATGACTGCAACAGCTGCTACCCCTTTACCACTTGTTCCACCTGCTTTATCATATGCATAAGCATCAGCATTAGCATATTTTAAATCGTCCATCTTCTTTTGGACATGGCGATAGTATAACGTATTCCCATATAACCCAATAAGAATATTACTAAGGCCCGTCACAGCATAGGAAAGTAAACCCGTTAATTCATTAAATCCACTAACAATGTCGATGATATCCGTTAATACAAAAATACCAAACAAAATGAAAATGGGTTTATACATTTTTCTGTAACCTAACCACAAAGCACCAAAGGCAAAAGCGACCCAGTTCCAGCTAGCAGCAGATTCGGGATTATGAGATGCTGACCACTTCTCCTTATAATAAGGATAATTCTTACCAACCATTTTTGCCCATTTTTGATCCTCGTCTGCATTTTCGATGTCGGAAGTCATACCAATCTCAACTCCACAGGACGGACAAAAACGTACTTCTTCATTCACATCAGTTCCGCAATTTGGACATTGCATTTACATCACTCTCTCTTTCTATACTAAAATAAATATAGCATATTTGACCAAATTGTTAACAAAGCGCCTAAAAAATAAGACAAAAGTAATTATAAGTAGACAATCATAGCTAAAAGCGGCTTGCCTTAACATTGTACTATATTAATTGTTATTTTTTACATTTATACCTATAAACCTATCTATTACTCTGTTATCTAGAATAAATACTAAATTACTTCCAAAAAAACAATGAATTAAGTAGCAAAGACTTTAGTTCTATGCGATACTAACATTAAAGAAGTAAAGAAGCATTAGTCGAGTAGAGCGGTTGATGTTGTTTGATAAAGTGAAACTTCATTCAGTGGGGGGTTCGACGCATAGGATGTGCTTGTAGAGACGTTGCGACACGATGTCGCGAACTTAGTCAACTTCCTCTCTCCCCCACTGAATGTTAGTTGAACCAATAGGGCCGTTACTGGCTGTTGGATCTCCCACCTAGACATTTCTTGAAGGGGGAGGCTTAAGGCCAGTTACACTGCGAATAAAAAGAGGTGAGGATGATGAAAGATGTCAATTCATTTTATCAATTAACGGATCAAACTTTATATATAAAAGCAGCCTATGAAACCTTTGCTACCACTAAGATTGAGGAACTTGAATATACCCGTTATGCGATGCAGTCAAGCCGAAAAATTATTGAACAAGCCTGTATCAATGGCGGTGCTTCTTATCAAGGGCGAATTGATGCCATGAAAGCTTTATTTAATCTCAAACAAAGTGTACCTTTGCCAATCAGTCCGGAAAAAGGGATTTTTGCCTTTTCTACTAAATCACCCATTCACCATAGTTGTATTTGGATCTTAACCCAACATATTCGTTTGATCGATCAGTTTGAAAAAGAAGCCATTATCCATTACTCAAATGGAAAATCGTTAACAATTACCATGTCTAAGCGACGACTGGATCGAATCCTAGCTTACCTCTATCGCTACCACCTTTACTTCAGATTCGATACAATCACTACTCAAACAACTAGACATCCCTTCATGTGCTACAGGTTGTAAAAACATAAAGTTAAGCCTAAGCATCTGTTTAAAGACCCATTCAAAGCAAGCCAGTTCACGTATATATAATACATATGTAGCAAAACAATAAAGTAAAACTTCGTTCAGTGGGGGTAGGATGTGCTCGTGCAGACGTTGCGACACGACGTCGCGAACTTAGTCAGCTTCCTCTTCCCCCACTGAACGTTAGTTGAACCAACCGGGCCGTTACTGGCTGTTGGATCTCCCACTAGACAAGACGTGTTCCCTTATTTCTTGAAGTAGGAGACTTACAAAAGCCCTTCGATGGGGCGAGTAATCGCAGCCCAGACCGTTACACTGCGATAAATTTCCGCTAAAAATCTGTGGCATCCGCTGGAGGCTTTAACTTGATTTAGCTGGGGTTTGTGCCCCACTAAATAGACATATTTGCATTTACTCTCAACACTTTTAGAAGTGGAAGACTTTTGCTGATTTAAATCTTTTGGTGATAAGTTTTGGTTGTTGGGGGTTGAAAAGCCTCGAATTTTTCAAGTAACCGATTTGGTTCATCATCTACAAGTGCCAAATTTCGGTACTTTTCATTTAAAAATTGCTCCTTTGTCATATGATTGAACAGCTCGACTAGAGGATCATAGTATTGATTAATATTGAGAAGACCTAGAGGCTTTTGGTGCAGTCCTAATTGAGCCCATGTAAAAATTTCAAAGAACTCTTCCAATGTTCCTGGTCCTCCTGGTAAAGCAACAAAGCCATCTGCAAGCTCAGCCATTTTAGCCTTTCGTTGATGCATAGATTCGACAACAATGAGTTTCGACAATTTTTTATGCGAGATTTCTCGTTGTTCTAAAAAACGGGGCATTACACCAATGACTTGTCCCCCTTCAGCTAAAACCGTATCTGCAATTGCCCCCATTACCCCGACACTTGCTCCACCATAAACAAGTTTAATATCACGGTGTGCTAGTTCTTTACCAAATTGCTTGGCGTTTTCTATATACACCTGAGAAGCCCCAACGCTGGAACCACAAAAAACAGCTATATGTTTCATCTCACTCGCCCCCTAATAAATAATTAATTATATTATATAATAGACTTGATGGTGTGTTAAACTTTGTTTAAGGAGGGTGAAATATGGATTTAGCCGAATTTCAACGATGGATACATGATTATTATGAAAATAGAGGTTGGTCTGAATTAGACATTTTTATCCGCATTGGCTTTTTAGCGGAGGAAACTGGGGAAGTAGCACGAGCGATAAGAGCACTTGAAATTGGTAGGAATAGACCAGATGAAGTCACAGAATCGTATATAACCAATAGGGGGGCTTTAGTAGAAGAATTAGGTGATGTCTTGGGTAACCTTATTGTAATAGCCAATAAATATAATATCACTTTAGAAGAAGTATTTAATTCCCATAAGGAAAAGCTCTCAAAGCGTTACTCAGATGAATCATCCTAAACTACGAATATTACATATTTAACGAAACGATAGACAAAACGTGTTGTCTATTGCATCAATACCACATAGGGAATGCTAAAGCCTTCCTTGGCCGTTGATAGTCGCTTAAAAATTCACTGACGCTAAAATTCAAGCGGCTAGTTTCCTCATATCATCAAGATATTTTACACAAAAAGCACTTAACTCATGTTAGGAATAGTGCCTTTCAGTAAGTGCTTTTTGTCATTTAGTAAAGGTTTTTAATCTTAAAACCTTTAAGATTCTTTTTCCGTTTCTCCGAAGCCTATTTTCTCCATATTTAATCTTATCACCTGTTCTAGATCTGATTGACATTTTTTACCTGTTTTGTGTGCAGGGAAATTCAGCTTACAATATCGATCGTCGTCATCTGTAATCACTAATTGATACATGTCATTCCAATGATTTTTCTTTAATTCAAATCGATAACTTTCCTGATAGCTCTCAAATACCTGGGTGACAGCACCAATAATTTTTTCAAACAGTAAATGATTCTCAGCTTCCGTTTGCTTATACAAACGATCACTCCTCCTTCAAAATTTAATCTCAGTTGTTTTTTTCCAACACAGATAAAGAGTGACAAACAAAAACACCTCTTCTTGGATGATGAAAGAGGTGATCTACAGTAAGTATATATACGTCATCATCCAAAGCAATATGCTTTGCTGGTTGGGGCACCTTACCTAAAGGCAGGTTGCCGTGGAGTCATAAAGCCAGTTCTCTCGTCCACTCTCTATAATCAGGTTGTTGACCTAATTATAACATATATTGGTACCTTATACCAAGTCATTTAGTTTGTTAAAATAATTTATTTAGGTAGATCTAAACATTCTTTATTTAAATCAGAGAACCTCTAAATTGTACTGGATAAATACTCTAATTTTTACAGTATAATTTACATTTATTAGTATGTTAAACTATCCATGAAAGCGTTTACTCCAACTGTTTACTCACATCAATTGGGCTCTACGCTTATTCTCTTTGTAAAGGAGGTGGAACGGAAGAAAGGCAATCGAGCAACTGTGTTAAACCGCAAAATAAAAAATTAATGGAAAGGGCGTTTTATCGTGAAAACCAAAGTTAAGGTTATCCTTCTATTAATGTTACTCTTGATTATGTCGGTGATTAGCATAACAGTTGAAGATGTACAAGCCGCTCAGTATGATATTGAGGCCTACGTAGAGGATATGCAGCCTGGATGGAATTTAGGAAATACCTATGATGCTGTTGGATATGATGAAACAGCATGGGGCAACCCACGTGTTACCAGAGTATTAATTGATTCGATTGCCGAGCAAGGCTTCAATAGTATTCGTATTCCCATTACTTTTGATCAGCGAATGAGTGGTACGCCAAACTATAGGATAAATGATGATTTTCTCGAGCGTATAACCGATACTGTTGACTGGTCTTTAGAAGCTGGCATGAAAGTGATGATTAATATTCATCATGATTCTTGGATTTGGCTTGAAACCGGCATGCCAAACAACCACCAAGCAACGATAGCAAGATTTAATGCTATTTGGGAGCAATTAGCTAATCATTTTAAAGACTACCCAATTGACCTCATGTTTGAAAGTATTAATGAACCTCGATTTCAAACAGATGCAAATACGGCCCAAGGCTATTTAGATCAATTAAACACATCCTTCTATAATATTGTAAGAGGTTCAGGTGGCAATAATGCTATTCGGCCATTGGTTATTCCGACAATGGATACAGGAGCTGAGCCAGAAAAACTCAATTCACTTTACCATTGGATGATTCATACCAACGATCCACATTTAATCTCAACGATCCATTACTATGGCTTCTGGCCATTCAGTGTCAACATTGCTGGGCACACAACCTTTGATCAGCAAACAAAAGATCATATTCATGAAACCTTTGATCGTGTTTATCAGCAATTTGTAGCAAATGGAATTCCTGTCGTTATAGGTGAATTCGGCTTACTTGGCTTTGATACTCATGTTGGCACCGTCCAACAAGGTGAAAAGCTTAAGTTCTTCGAGTACATGATCCATTATGCCAATGAAAAGAATTTGGTGCATATGCTTTGGGACAATGGTCAACATTTTAACCGCCATGAGCTACTATGGAATGATCATGAGTTTTATGACATTATGCAGGCAAGCTGGTCTGGGCGCTCATCAACGGCAGAGGCAGATTATATTTATCTTGAACGAGGCCAGCCAGTTAGCGATGTTACACTTAAGTTGAATTTGAATGGCAATCAATTTACAGGCCTTAGTATCGATGGCCAATGGCTAAATCCTAATGTTGATTATCAATTAAATGATGATTTACTAACAATTAAAGCTAGCCTACTAGAAAGTCTGACACAAAATAATCAACTTGGTCATCAAGCAAAATTAACTGCTTCATTTAATCAAGGTGCAAATTGGTACTTTAATCTTCATCTTTACGACAAACCGATACTCAGCGATACAACCGATTCAGTTGCTAACTTTGCTATTCCAATCGAGTTTAAAGGAAACCACCTTGCGACAATGGAAGCTGTCTATCATTACGGGCAACCCGCTGGACCGCAAAATTGGACAAGTTATAAAGAATTTGGCTATGCGTTCTCCCCAGATTATCAGCAAAATTTGATTACCTTTCCATATGAAAGATTTTTCAATGAGGTTCATGATAATCAGCCGGTAATCTTAACTCTGCATTTTTGGAGTGGAGAAACCGTGACCTATCAGGTGGAGAAAAATGGATCACAAGTAACTGGGACCGTGATCAATCAGTAAATATGGCAGCAACATCATTAGTATGCTCCAATAAAGTGCAACTTCGATGCTTTAAAATAACTTTTCTTGTTAAGCAGACTAAACATGTTCCGTTATGATTCGCTAAAATTATGGGACAGGCACTAGCTTGTCCCATTTTAGCTTGGCTCCCTAAACAATAAAATTACCATGATAAGATAGATCGTTTTATTGTAAAAGGAATCCATTTACCTCTGAGGTTCTCACTGCGCGGACTATGGCTAAACTAACATTGACTATATCGTTTACTAAGCCGCCCCATATCAACGAATCGACTCAACCTTAGCTGGCATATCCTCGAGCACTTCAATTTCAATACGATGATTAGGCTGATAATTTATAAGTAACCCCATTTCCGTTAAATACTTGGCATATGCAATCATTGCTTCCCTCATTGTACCTGATAAGGTATCAAGCACAACGCCGTCAAAGTGATAACCACTTCCTCCTGTCCCAATATAATCATCTACTACCACCTTATAGGTTTGATCATCCACCACTTCATGGCCATTAATGGCTAACTCGACATTGACATATTGACCTGTATGGTCTGTTAAAATGGTATAATGTAAGCCAGCTGTTTGTAAGTCAACCGAATTACGCCTTTGATAAGAGAAAGCTATCACATCTTTTAATGCTTTCCCTGTCATCTCATAAGCAATTAGCTTATTAGCAAATGGTTCAATGGTATGAACATGATTAAGCGTAATGGGACCGACTGGGATATTGTCGCGAATACCACCATTATTAATAAAGGCCACCTCTGCACCAGTAAAATGAAGCATGGCATCGGTCAAAAAATTCCCTAGCGATGTATCGGCTTTTCCGCTTTTATTTAAGCCTGTTTCCGTATAGCCAATCTCTTCTAGAAGCAACTCCTCAATCGCTAGATTGTATCGTTCAATTTGTTCTTGAATCACTGCATCCATTTTGGTTAGATCACTAATGCGTTGTAAATGACTCTCCACTAAGTTAACCTCTCCCGTTCGATGATTATAGGCTAGTGTGACATTGCCAATATGGGTGGCGTTACTACCTGTTTGAACAATCGGTGTGCCGTTCACAATGACAGGTTCACTAAGCGTCGTATGTGAATGACTTCCAATAATTAAATCAAAAAAATCTACTTCTTTAGCTAACTGGCAGTCCTTTTTAAAGCCAATATGGGTTAAAGCGATCAAAATGTCTGTTTTTTTCGCCAAAAATTGATAATGTTTTGCTGTTTTAATTGGGTTATCAAAAGAAATCCCCGCTATATTGGCTGGTGGTGTAGAAGGTGGTGCCTCTGTTAAACCTAAAACACCAATTTTCACACCATTAATTTCAAAGATTCGATAAGGCTCTGGCTGTGGAAAAGCAACAAGCGTGTCTTGGCTAACTTTAATATTAGCACTAAGCCAAGGAAATTTGGCTTCTCTTATCCGTTTTACGGTTTCATTCTGACCATAATCAAAATCATGATTACCCATCGTCATCGCATCAACACCAATATGATTAAGAAGATCAACCATCGGTTGACCATGCTGCAAGTCTACAACGGGATTACCGCTAAAAATATCACCAGCATCTAAATAAAGTGAATGACTAGCGGCTTCTCTTTCTCCCTTAATATAGGCAGCAACTTTAGCAAATTCATCAATTTGTGCATGCAAGTCATTAGTGTGGATTATTTTTACATCAATTATATCATCTTGTTCAGCTACAACCGCTAGCAACTTTGTTGCCAAAAGCATTGAAAAGACCGCAACAATTATAACGATAAATGGCCCTGTCTGCCCAAGCTTTCGATTTTTTCGCATATTTTTTATCGTCCCTTATCCGTTAATGGAATGAATCGCTATCCTTTAGTTTGACCAAAATTCCTTAAAATCGAAGTAAGCCAAGATAAAAATTTTATAAAGTATTCATTAAAAATGCATCATCTTTCCTGCATTTTTATGAACAAAGCTACACTATTCAAAGACTACTAACTGCTGGGCATTCACAGCTCGATTTATACATGTTTCCTCAAAAATATTGGCCAATACTATGACCATTATTTTTCGTATATAAACGTTTAAAATACTCTGTTAACCTTACTTCAAAACTCTAGCATGTAACACTTCAACATTTTCAATCTGCTCAACCCTTGCAGGATATACTTCTTTTATGGGAGATTTTACAATAAAAGTGATATAGTCACCGTTTTTCAAACTTAAACCTGTACTCGGTATTGAGTATAGCCTTAACCCACCTATGGATTCAAAATATGTGATATAGTCTTCTGCCAGTTCTTTATCTTCTTTCGTGGTTATGAACATGCTATAATAATAATCCTGAAAGTGATTATCCATATGGTAAAAATAATCTATTTCAAACTCACTATCTTGTTTTTCTCTTTGATCTAGGAAACCGAAGTAATAATAGCCTGACATTGCAAACTCAATTCCTGCTTCTTTCATTTCTTCTTTTACCTTCTCAGGATCAGAAACGTTGTGATTATCATAGCAAAGAAAGATTAGAGCAAGGATTGTACCTACCAACAAAATGATTATGATCCTCTTTTTCATTTCTTAATCCTTTAATTGTTTTTTAAAAAAAATTTTAAGTGGGTCTAAAGCAGTTCCATAATTTCTTTGATTAACTTGGCTACCTGCAGAATGAACTCCGATATCCTTGTTTGCGTTATCCAATAACATACCTACCTGAAATATATTGAATTAAAATTCCAATTTATAGGATAACATAACTACAAAACTGTGTTAAGGGTAGTTTGAGAAATTATCGTTAAGTTTGCCAAACAGTAAGACAGAATTCCAATATAAACTTATTTTTATATTTCCTCGAAATTATTTCTGAATATCGAAAGATCATAGTTACTTAATCGCGTTTGTTTTTTTATGCAGATTCTCTAGACAAGACGTGTTCCCTTATTTCTTGAAGGGGGAGTCTTACAAAAGCCCTTCGATGGAGCGAGTAATCGCAACCCCAGACAGTTACACTGCGATAAAAAGGCTGTCATTAAACACTTTACAGTTTTAATGACAGCCCTAGTATAGATTATTTATTTTCTTGTAAAAACTGGCGAACTAATTTTAAATAGTCCTCATTCTCTTCTGCATGAGGCGAATGACCACTATTTTCAAAGATCACGAGCTTTGAATTAGGTACATGCTCAGCAATAATTTCTGAACAGACAACAGGTGTAACCCAATCATGACGACCTACTGTTACAAGAGTGGGCACCTTGATCTTGTGTAGATCCTTTACTAAATTAAAATTTGGTTTGTTTTCACTAAAGGCAAAGTTATGCGTCTCATAACGATAAAAAATGGAGTCAATTCTTTCTTTAACTGCCGCTTCATCATATTCAACCGTGTATAAAGGCTGAATCGCCGCAAACATCTCCTTCAGTTCTTCATTCGAATCAACCCGACCTTCAAATAATTTGTGGAGCATCTCTTCTGTAATTCCTGGAAGGTTACTCTCAAGAGCACGATCTACAGATAAATGATCAAATTCATTACTTGGTGCCGTATCTCTTAGTAATACATGTGTCACACTGTCGGGATATCTTAACACATATTCCAATGTTAAAAACCCACCATAAGATCCACCCAGTATTTTAATCGGTTTACCAACCAGTTTTTTTCTGACTTCTTCAATATCCGCTGTCCACTGCTCATGCGTAAATGGTGGTTTTCCTTCAGAACGACCAGAACCACGCATATCCATAAAAACCAGTTGATAATCATCACCTAATGCAGAAAATGCTTTAATATCACTACGGCAATCCCCTAAGCCTGGTGCACCGTGGATAAAGAAGATCGTCTCTCCGTCCGGATTACCGTGTATTTCATAATAAAGCTCATTATCATTAACTGTCATAAACACAACCAAACAGCTCCTTTATTTTTTAACAAATTTAGGATCTAGTGCATCTCTTAGCCCATCACCTAAGAAATTATACGCTAACACAATTAACGTAATCGCTGCCCCTGGCAGAATACCTAGTACAGGCGCAGTCCATAAATATTGTTGCGCATTTTGTAGCATATTGCCCCATGTTGGGGTTGGGGGTTGAATCCCTAAGCCTAAATAACTTATTGCACTTTCGGTTAAGATCGCCCATGCAATCATTAATGTTCCTGAAACAATGATGGATGGAAGAACCTGAGGAATGATATATTTAATTAATATTCGTAAGGGCTTTGCTCCCGCTGCATTAGCAGCTTCAACAAACTCATATTCCTTCCATTTCAGTGTTTCACCATAAACAACCCGTGCCACTTCCATCCATCCTGAACAGGCGATCACAATAATAACCATCATCGGACTCGTCCCTAATACAGTCAAAGCAACTAGAACGAAAAAGAAATTTGGTATGGCCATCATTGCCTCTGTCACACGCATTAAAATCGATTCAACTACTTTACCAAAAAAGCCGGCACATGCTCCGATAATTGTTCCGATTAATAAGGAAAACAGCATAGCCGCCAAACCAACAAGTAATGTAATCCGGCCACCATGTAGCATCCGCGCAAATACATCACGTCCTAGATCATCTGTCCCAAAAGGATGAGCCCAAGACCAATTGGCTAAAGGACCAGTTGTTGTCATTTCCGTTGGCGTATAAGACCAGACTAAGGGTCCAATAAAGACAATTACATGAAGCACAATTAAAAACCAAAAGGCTAGCATCGCGATTTTGTTGCGATGTAAGCTTGTCCAGAAGGTGACCTTGCGCTGTTGGACAGGCTCTACCTCTGGTGCTGTTTCAATATTTGCAGGTGTCTCCAACTCATTCACCTCCTAAGCAAGATTTTTTACCCGTGGATCAACTTTAGAATAAACCAAATCCACTACTAAGTTACTCAAGACCACAACAAGGGTTATGACAACTGTTATCCCCATTACTAACGGATAGTCACGGCTGTTAGCTGCCTCAATAATTAATGAGCCAATCCCTGTCCAGCCAAAAATGGTTTCCGTTATAACCGCACCACTTAATAACCTTGGGATTAAGACACCAATCACTGTTATAACTGGGATGAGCGCATTACGAAGTGCATGAATATATAAGACAATAAATTCTTTTGCTCCCTTTGCCCGGATGGTCCGAATATAATTCTGAGAGATGACCTCAAGCATTGAGGAACGGGTAAATCGTACAATATTAGGGAGAATGGTCATCGATAAGATGATCACAGGCATAATAATATGCTTTAAGTATGTGACTAAATCAAACGCCTCTCCCCGCGGACCAACGCCTGATGCTGGTAACCACTTGAGTTCAACCGAGAAGAGTAAGATAAACATTAAACCCAACCAAAAGGACGGCACAGATAAACCTATGACACTTGAAAAATTGATGAAGTGATCCTGTGCCCTACCACGCTTAATCGCTGAAATCACACCGATAATTATCCCAATTGTGACGGAAAAAATAACTGTGAATACCGTGAGTTCAATTGTATAAGGCAATCGATCAAAAATACGTTTAATAACAGGCTCGCTGGAATTAAATGAAGTACCCAAATCCCCCTGCAAAGCATCCCCGAGCCATTGCCCATAACGAACAATAACCGGTTGATCTAATCCTAGCCGTTCAATAATGGCTTGACGCTCTTCCGGTGAAGCCTCCATACGCATCGCACCTGTTGGCCCACCTGGCGCTAAATTAATGAGAAAAAACGTAATCATCGTCACAATTAGCATCAGGACAACACTCTGCCCTAAGCGATTAAGTATGAATCGAAGCACTGTTCATTCCTCCTTACATCCGATAATGAGAAGTGCGCCTGTTTAGGCGCACTTATTCTTTTACTGCTCAATATACCATTCGTTCGTATAGTACAACGCATCACCAAAGGCAAGATCTGGAATCCCTTGTAGTGAGCTTTGTCTTACTTGAACCTCTTGTGGGTACCATAAGAACATGTATGGTAACTCCTCTGCCATGACTTGTTGAGCCTCAAGATAAATTTGCTGTCTTTCTTCAACTGAGTTCGCTTGTGCCCCTGCTTCTAATAATTTATCCAATTCTTCGTTGCTAAAGGCTGGAATGTTGTTACCATCTGCACTATTAGAATGCATATAAGCGGTTAAATCAGGATCAGCAGGATATCGCCACCAGTTAAGTGTCATTTCGTAGTCACGTTGAATCACAACTTTGTCAATCATGCTGTTCCAATCCATGGTTTCTAGTTGTACATCAATACCAACCTGAATTAAATATTGTTGAATCATTTGAGCAATTGATTCAAGATCACCTTGAATCCCTACATCAAATGTGATGGTCAAACGTTCGCCATCTTTTTCAACAAAGCCATCACCATTTGAATCCTCATAACCAAGTTCAGCAAGTAATTCGCGAGCCTTGTCCTGATCAAAGTCATAGCGTTTAACATCAGTCGTATAATATTCACTTAAAATCGGTGCGATACCCGCATCCGCAATAGTTCCATACCCTTGTAGCACGGTATCAATAATCGCTTGGCGATCGATCGCATGAAGCATAGCTTGACTTAAGCGTTTATCCTGAAACTCTTCATGATTATGATTTAAGATAAGCCAGAAAAAGCGTGGTGTTTCTCGACCAACAATCGTAATATCATCTGCATTTTCAATGCGTTCAATGGCAGATGTATCATCAAGTGCAAAAATATCTAACTCTCCACTTAATAATTGCGCCACATGTGTGTTGGCATCTGCTAATACTTTATATTCAATTTCATCTAGATAAGCAACTTGATCAAAGTAATCATCATTTCGTTCTAGGACAACCCTTTGCCCAGATACATATTCTTTCAATTTAAATGGACCTGTACCGACAGGATTTTCTTTATTAAAGGATGTTAAATCCCATGGATCTTCCCCTGCAAAAATATGCTCTGGAATAATTTCCGTATTAAAGCTTAAATAAGCTGGTAAAGCAGCTACCGGACTTGCTAAATGAAAATCAACAGTATAATCATCAATCACCTCAACGCGATCTAACTGTGAAAAGTGTGAGGCATTGTTAGCACCTAAATCTGGATCTAAGACAATTTCATTAAAGGTAAAGGCAACGTCTTCTGCAGTAAATGGTTCACCGTCATGCCAATTCACATCATCGCGTAGGTTAAACGTCCACACTAAGCCATCATCAGATATTTCCCAGTTTTCTGCCAAGTTCGGTGCTGGTAGTCCATCCTTACCAAACTTTGTTAATCCATCAAAAATAACACGATTAATGACGTTTGATTCAGCATAAGCACTTGGATGCCAAGGATTAAACGTTGGATCCGCTACGATCGGAATGGAAACACTACCACCTTGAGTTGGTTCACTTGTTCCTGTTTCACCACTTGGTTGCTCTGCTTGTTCGCCACCATCACCATCATTACTACCACAAGCGGCGATCATACCTATTGTTACAACTAACATGATTAGAAAAAGCCATCGTTTTGTTTTCATCTATATCTTCCTCCTTATTTCGTCCATGTTGCTTCTAATACGCGAATGATATTTGTTCCAACGACTTTACGAATATCTTCTTTGCTGTAGCCATGCTTAACTAACCAACGAACAATATTAGGGAAGCATTCAGCCGGATTTTCTAATCCTTTAACATACTCAACACGTTGTAGATCAGATTTTTGTGAGCTCTTAATTGAAAGCTGTCCAGATAAGACATCGTGTAAGCCGACATGGTCACCGAAAAGCGTATCTGGTCCAAAGGCAACATGATCAATTCCGACAAGATTCGCCACATATTCAAAATGCTCCATAAACGATTCGATACTATGCTGTGGATGTTTAGCTGTTACCGTTGAGTGCGGAGCAGCTTCAATCGCAATAACGCCACCTTTTTCCGCACAAGCTTTAATGACATCATCTGGCTTCATCCGATTTGTATTCCATAGCCCTCTTGCACCAGCATGGTTGATGGTAACAGGGGCATCACTCGTTTCAATCGTATCAAGTGCTGTCTTGTCCCCAGCATGTGAGACATCAATGGTAATACCAAGCTTATTCATTCGCTTAACCGCTTCTTTACCAAACACCGTAAGCCCTGCATCATTCGGTTCTCTTAAACCGGCTCCAAGCTGGTTTGCTTCAGAATAGACAACTCCCATTGTTCGAATCCCAAAACCGTATAAAATATCTAAACGATCAAGTTCATTTTCAATCATCGTACATGATTCTAGTGCACCAACAAAGGCAATCTTACCTTCTTTCTTGGCACGGTAGATATCCTCTAAACGCTCTGCTTTAATGATCATATCTTGGTGAGCAATATCGCTATAACGAATTCCTATATCATGAATAACATCTGACCATTTCCAACCTGCTTGAGATGTCACCATCGCTGTTCCATCCATGAAATTTTCAAAAATAACATCTAAGCCTGATTGACTTAAAGCCTCATATGCTGTAAAGTCTCGGCCGGTACGACGAAACTCGTAAAATTCTGTTAAGTCCTCTGGCGCAATAAAGGTATGCTCATGCATCGAAATGATGGTATCGTTACGAAAGATCTCTTGTACAATCGCTTCTTCTTCTTCACTGACTGGATAATCAAAGGCTGGCACACGTCCAATTTCCTTTGCTAATTTATATTCTTTATAATCTACACCAGGTTCTAAATATTGAAACGCTTTATAGCCATCATAGTTCTTTTTGTTATCAACACTTGCCATATTAAAAAACTCCCTTTATTTTTTAGATTGTGATAAAATGGAAGTGAGTGTTAATCACTTACACTTTACTTGTTTGCTTTTCTTTAATAGCATCGAGTAAGGTTTGCCCTTTTGCCAAAGGGTAGTGACAAGAGACGAAGTGACCGCTTCGTACTTCTTGTAATTCAGGTACAACCTGCTTGCATCGTTCGGTAGCGAGTGGACAGCGTGTCCTAAAGCTACAACCAGAAGGTGGGGAAGCTGGTGAAGGCACCTCACCTTCTAAGACGATGCGCTCTCTGCGCTTCTCTGGGTTTGGATCAGGGACAGTGGATAGTAGCGCTGCTGTATATGGGTGCGCAGGACTATCGAATATATTGTCTGTCTCTGAAATTTCGACGAGTTTCCCTAAGTACATCACACCCACTCGATCGGAAATGTGTCTAACTACATTCAAGCCGTGTGCAATAAATAGTAACGTTAAGCCAAAGTCCTTTTTTAACTTCATCAGCAAATTAATAATCTGTGATTGTACGGATACATCTAAAGCTGAAACAGGCTCATCTGCGACAATAAATTCAGGATTCAGCGCTAAGGCTCGTGCAATGCCTACTCGCTGCCTTTGCCCGCCTGAGAATTCATGAGGATAGCTATGATAGCGGTTTGGATCTAAACCAACAAGCTCTAACAGCTCCTTCGTCCGCTCCTCGCGTTCCTTTGGTGTATATAACCCATGAATTTTAAACATCTCACTGATACTTTGGCCAATAGTAAACCTAGGGTTAAGTGAGCCGAATGGATCTTGATAAATAATTTGCATTTTATTTCTGATTTGTCTTAATTGCTTCTTGTTGTAAGTTAAAATATCTTGATCGTGGAAGATCACTTCACCATCAGTCGGCTCTTGAAGCCGTAAGATATTTCGACCTAATGTTGACTTACCACATCCTGATTCTCCTACTAAACCTAGTGTTTCACCTTGATATATCGTCAATGATACATCGTTAACGGCTTTAATCACTTTTTTCTTTCTCTTGACACCCCCGCTTTCTTTAACTTCAAAATACTTTTTTAAATGTTTGACTTCAACAAGTGGTTCCTGCTGACGTTTGTCTTCACTCAACATAATCACCCTCCCTTCCTTGCTCGGTATCAGCTTGATTAATAAATTTATCAACATGCCAACAGGCTACTTGTCTATTATCCTTAGCAACGAGTGGTGGTTCTTGACTGTGACACTGCTCAGTTGCTAATGGGCAACGTGGAGCAAAGCGACACCCCTTAGGTAATTGATTTAAGCTTGGGATAGAACCTTTAATGGATTTCAATTCGGTACCACGCTCGCCATCCATAGTTGGAACAGATTCTAGCAACGCCTTCGTATAAGGATGGTAAGGTTTACGAATGATATCTGAAGTTTCAGAAATTTCCATAACCTTCCCAGCATACATAATAATAATGCGATGCGACATCTCTACAGCAACCCCAATATCATGGGTAATCAGCATGATCGACATATCATTTTGTTCTCTGAGCTTACGGAGCAACTCAAGAATCTGTGCTTCAATCGTGACATCAAGTGCCGTTGTTGGTTCATCTGCAATAAGTAATTCCGGATTTGTCGCCAAGGCCATCGCAATCATGACTCGCTGTCTCATCCCACCAGATAATTCATGAGGATACTGCTTTAATCGAGTCTTTGGTTCAGATAAACCAACCAGTGAAAGTAATTCCTCCGCCTTAATTAATGCTTCCTGTTTGGTCATTTTTTGGTGAAAAAGAATGGATTCACTGATTTGCTTACCTACAGTAAAAACAGGATTAAGTGCCGTTAACGGCTCCTGAAAGATCATCGATACTTTTGATCCTCTGATTTTTCGCATTTGTTCGGCATTTTTAGTTGTAAGATCTTCACCATTAAAGATAATCTCACCATCTAAGATCTGGCCATTCTCATATTCAACTAATCTCATAATACTCATTGAAGTTACACTTTTACCGCTACCGGATTCACCGACAATACACACGGTTTCACCTTTTTCAATATCAAACGATACACCATCCACAGCTTTGATAAAGCCGTCTTTCCCCCGATAGCCTGTAACGAGATTTTTAACTTCTAAGATTTTAGCCAATTTAACCCCTCTTTTCGTCGCAAGACTTATAACTGCTTTAACAAATAGTTTCTTCTAGTCGGAAAACAAACTTTACTTAAGATGGATGATAATTCCAAGCAATTTCTTTTCAGTATAGATGCAACTTGTTCTGGATTAACCTGCTCTATCCGATAAACCGGCCCTGCAACGGATAAGGAACCAAGCACCTGTTTTTGATAATCAAAAAGTGGAACAGAGATGGCGGCAACCTCTTGAATCGTCTCCCCAGATGTATAAGCCCATTCTCTTCGTTTGATTTCAGCGAGCTTAGTCAAAAACAGATCAGATGAAACTATCTCCTCTGCTGATTCAAGCATTCCCTGCTGAGCAATTTCTAATTGCACTTCTTCTGGTAAAAAAGCTAAGATAACTTTATGAGAAGCTCCTTTATAAAGAGGCGATCGTTTACCAATCGATTCTGCAAAGCGAACTTGACGGTTACTCTCGACAATTTTGGCGAAAAGCCCTTCACTGTTATCTAGTAAGGTAAGTACAACACTTTCACCTGTTTCCTCAGCAACTTGTTTCATAATCGGCTCGATCCATTGCGAGAGTTTAAGATTCTCCTCAACAACATTACTAAGCTCCATAAATTTAATGCCAAGCTCATACTTTTGTGTTTCTGGATTTTGAAATAGATAGCCTCTCGTTTCAAAGGTTGATAGCAAACGATGCACTATCGTGTGACTCATATCTAATTCTCGTGCAAGCTCTCTTAATCCCCAAGTTGGTCGATCGACCGTAAACTTCTCTAGAACATTTAATGCCTTCATTACCGTTTTTGAACTCAAATAGATCACCATCAATCCCTTGGTTCTATAATAGAACCAATATTCCGAATTTTATTATTATTAAGAATATATCATGAAATTTTAATATTTCAATAGCTATGTTACCTTTTTTTACGAAAAAGTCTGAATTTTCGTATTTAATTTAAAATTAACCGTTTTCTTTTGGTTTATTTTTATAATTAAACTATATTTTTACTTTTTATTAGCATAAACGGATCAAATGGCCTCGGCCTATTTGCCCAGAATTTATCGGTGAAGCTCGATAAATTTCGTAGAAAATCTGCGGCGTCCGTAGAAGTGGGAGACTTTTGCTGAATGAAGTTAACCATCAAATTTAGGTAGGTATATAAAGTGAAACTTCGTTCATTGGGGGGCTACGCATAGGATGTGCTCGTGCAGTCGTCGTTGCGACACGACGTCGCAAACTTAGTTAGCTTCCTCTCTCCCAACTGAACATTAGTTGAACCAATCAGGCCGTTACTGGCTGTTGGATCTCCGATTTAGACTGACGTGTTCCCTTATTTCTTGAAGGGGGAGTCTTACAAAAGCCCTTCGATGGGGCGAGTAATCGCAGCCCCATCCAGTTACACTGCGATAAAAAAACAGGGAGCAACCATTAAAGGTTATTCCCTGTTGAAGGATCAACTACCGGCTTAAGACTTTCTAATCATGTCTTGTTTGTCGGCTAAAACACCTGATGCTTAATGCTAATAAAAAAATAAAGATATTAGTTTTTTTAATGTAAATGTCTTAGAGGTTAGCTGCTATAAAATAGGCTTCCCTAGTTGCATCCATCACATTTCTTGGTTTGATGGCATCTCCAATAACAAATGTATCAACTACACTACCATAAAAAGATTCATTCTGTGCAGGATTTGCCCGCATACCAGTTGACATAATGACCGTTCCGGCATCTATAAATTTTTCGATGCCATCTTGTAAATATTTCACACCTTGATTGGTTATTTCCTGGCAATATGCATTTAATTCCCAATCTAGGTTGTCCTCCTGCTCCATTGTTTGTCTCAAACCAATCCGGTACAGCATATTTCCATTACTTGCAAGTTGATCTGTTCCTTCTAAGATGGTCACATGCTTACCATTACGAGCCAGTTCAATTCCTAATTCACAGCCTGTCGACCCTCCTCCGATCAAAACAATTTGATCACTAAGTTGGTCAATCCTACCATATACATCAAGAGCCTGTACGACATGGGGTAGTTCTACACCTTTGATCGGTGGTGTAAACGGCTTAGCACCAATAGCTATGATAACAGCATCTGGAGTTAAATCATCAATAATAGCTTTGGTCGCTTCTACGTTACGCATTACTGTTACCTTTGATTTATCAATTTGTGTGATCAAATACTTCATGTAATGATAGAGATCAATTTTTAGCTCCTCATATTCTGCATATCGTAAAGCCCCACCGAGCTCTTTTTCCTTTTCAATTAAAATGACTTCATGTCCTCTTTGATCGGCAACAAGTGCAGCCTTCATTCCTGCAGGCCCACCACCAATAACGACAACTCTTTTCTTATCTTCAGCTTTAGGAACCTGTAGAGGGACAAGATCTGGTCGTGTGTATCTAGGATTTACTGAACAACCAACATTTTTACGTTCAGTAGAAATATGATAACAGAATTGACAGCGTAAGCATGGAACAATGTCCTCGTCTCGTCCCTCCTTGGCTTTAGCGGGCCAAAAAGGATCCGCAATAAGCGGTCTACCTAATGCGATGAAGTCAGCTTTTCCTTCTGCAAGGATAGACTCAGCCTCACTCGGATTCATTATTGCGCCTACAACGGTTACGGGGATGCTTACATGCCGCTTAACCTCGGCTGCCCATTCTACATTAGGCATATGCTCTTTAAAAATGGTTGGAGCCATATGAACATTGCCCTCATGATTGAGGTCAAGTCCTGCAGAAATGTGAACCATATCCAATTGGTCCTCTACTAGTTTAATAAACTTTAAGACATCATCGAATTCAATGGAGCCATCAACACATTCCGAGGCACTTATTCGCATGTCAATGATAAAATCCTGACCGACTGCTTCACGAACTCGATCAATAATCATCTTAGGGAATCGAGCTCTATTTTCAAAGCTTCCACCAAATTTATCTGTCCGTTTATTAAATAAAGGGGACAAAAATTCTGCCGGTAACCAGCCATGGCCAAAATGAAGCATAACAAGGTCAAAGCCCATTTCTTTAGCATTCTTGGCCGTAACCGCCCAATCGTTAGCCACCTCGTTCATCATCTGTTCATCCATTGCTTTTACTTCAATGCCATCATTCCTTACATATCCAACAGGTCCAATCGCATAATCATCCACACGTGCGTATTGACCAGAATGGATCAGTTCTAATGAGGCCTTAGCACCAGCTTGATGAGCAATGACAACACGTTTTTTCGTTGCTTCTCTTTCATATTTATCAAAGATATAAGGCTCGTCTGGTCTTGAATAACTTGCTCTTTTACGACTCACATTAGCACTGCCAGTAATAATCACACCCGCTCCACCTAAAGCCTTATCTTGAAAAGGACCCGCTGGTGTTGCAATAATTCGATTGTTAAAGATAACATTTTTAATTCTCATTGGTTTAAACAAATTTGGAAATTTCATTTTTACACCCTCATTCTATGTGATATGATTAAACACAAACGATTAAAGCGATCACTGATAAGGTCCTTAACCTGTGGCTCAATTTAAGTTTTTAGATATTCTTGGCCGTAAAGTAACCTTCTCTAGTCGCATCCATCACATTCCTAACTTTATAGGCATCACCTATAACAAACGTATCGGGAACAATATTATAAAATGATTCGACAAAATGTTGATCCACTCTCATTCCTGTTGATAAAATCACGCTTTGGGCAGAAACAAACTCTTCTTTACCATTTTTCGAGAAAGCTACACCATCTGGTTTGATTTCTTGGCAGAAGGCATTTAACTCAATAGACAAGTTTTTTTCTTTTTCGATGGCTTGCTTTAATCCAGTCCGATAGAGCGTGTTACCATTAGCAGCATATTTACTTGTCCCCTCAAGTAGCGTTACATTTCGGCCATTTTTGGCGAGTTCTAAGCCTAATTCACACCCAGTAGATCCGCCTCCGATTATCACTACATCTTGACCAAGCTGATCGACATGACCATAGACATCTAAGGCTTGCCATACATGCTCTTGATTGACTCCTTTAATTGGGGGCGTAAATGGATTTGCACCAATAGCTACAATAATAGCTTCAGGAGATAGTGTTTTAATAAAATCAGCCGAAGCTTCTGTATTTAACATAACGTTGACCTTTGATTTGTTGATTTGTCTAATCAAATACATCATATAATTGTATAAATCCACTTTCAGCTCTTCATATTTCGCATAAATTAATGCGCCACCTAGTTCGGCTGATTTTTCAACTAAAATAACTTCATGACCGCGTTCATCAGCTACCAATGCTGCTTTCATCCCAGCAGGGCCGCCTCCTATTACGACTACGCGTTTCTTTCGTTTTGCTTTATCCAATTCTAATGGGACGAGATGTTTTTTATGATACCTTGGGTTAACAGAACACCCGACATTCTTTCTGTCTGTAGAGATATGGTAACAATATTGACAGCGCAAACAGGGTACAATATCTTCATCTCGTCCTTCTTTCGCTTTTTGAGGCCAAAATGGATCGGCAATTAAAGGACGACCTAACGCTATAAAATCAGCTTTTTCTGAAGCTATAATAGCTTCACCTTCTTCTGGACTCATAATCGCACCAACCACCGTTACAGGAATCTTGACATGGTGCTTTACCTCAGCTGCCCATTCAACATTAGGCATATGCTCTTTAAAAATCGTTGTAACAGCATGAACATTCCCCTCGGAATCAATATCTAATCCAGCTGAAATATGAACCATATCGATCTTGTCTTCTATTAATTTAATAAAATTGAGAACCTCACTAAATTCAATTGAACCATCCACACATTCCGATGCACTAATGCGCATATCTATAACAAAATCAGGGCCTACTGCCTTGCGTACTTGATCAATAATCATCACTGGAAACTTAATTCGATTTTCAAAACTACCTCCATACTGATCTTCCCTTTTATTAAAAAGTGGTGATAAAAATTGTGCTGGAAGCCACCCATGACCAAAGTGCAACATCACAAGATCAAAGCCCATTTCCTTGGCATGTTTGGCTGTCTCAGCCCAGTCATTAGCTACTTCAATCATGTCTTTTTCTGTCATCGCTCGAACTTCAGTACCATCATCTCTAGTAAAGCTGACAGGACCATATGCATAATCATCTACACGAGCATAAAGACCTGCGTGAATTAATTCTAAAGATGCCTTAGCACCTGCTTGTTTAGCCACAAATATCCGATTTTTAGTTTCTTCGCGATGATATTTGTCAAATATATACGGATCATCAGGTCGGGAGTAGCTGGATCGTTTTCGACTAACATTAGCGCTTCCCGTTATAATTGTACCCGCACCGCCAATGGCCTTATCTTGATAAGGACCAGCTGGTGTTGCAATAATTCTATTATGGAAAATTAATTGATTTACTTTAATGGGTTTAAATAAATGAGGAAATTTCATTTTTTCCACCTTCCTTTACTTTCTCTTAGTTATTTAATCATCCCCCGGGAAAGAAGAAAAAACATTGATAAAGTGATACATGGATTACCAATTGTATATTGAGCAATCCATGTATGACTTGAATTTAGGTTATTGAACGTTTTTTTCTGCTTTTTTCAATTAAAAATGTGACAATAAAGCCTACCGCAATCGAAGAAAATACACTAAGTAAATAGAAAGGAAAGACCTCTGTTGCCGCCGCAAAAGCTGGTAATCCAAGAATTCCACCAAAGGCAAAAGCTTTGACGTAGACTTGGAAAAGACCACAGACAAGTCCACCTGCTGCACCACCTAAGATTAAAGAAATGAAATAGTGCTTACTTTTTAAACATATCCCATAAAGTGCTGGCTCGGTTATACCAGATATTAAATTAACAAAAGCTGATGAACCGGCTACTTCTTTTAGTTTTTTGTCTTTATTAAAGACGAGGACAGCTAATGAAATCCCTAATAACGCATATCCTCCCATACCGCCAGCTGCTAATGAATATTCAAAACCTTGCTCAGATAAAATTTGCAATTGAATAGGAAGGATAACCCAGTGCAAACCTAGCATAATGACAAAGATAAAGAATGCACCAAAAAACAAACTTAATAATAAAACATTGCCTTCTACAAAAAATAGATAAATATTGGCAATACCTGTAGCTAACATGTTGCCAATTGGACCAAACACGAGTAAACACAATGGAACCATGATACTAAGCGATAAAAATGGAACAAGAGTAAACTGGAGTGGTCGTGGTAAGTATTTCTTTAATCCTTTCTCAAGGTAACTAAATGCCCAAATGGCAATTACGATTGGGATGACGGTATTGCCAAAATTCATTGCAATATATGGAACACCAAGGAAATCCAATTTTTCACCTGAGACTAGAATGGCACTTAAATCCGGGTGCATCAAAGCTGCACCAATCGTTGCACCGATATACGGATTTGCGCCAAATCTACTAGCAGCCGTAAATGCTAATAAAATAGGAAAAAAGAATAATAGAGCATTCCCAGTTGCATTTAGCGTAATAGAAGTCGGACTATTTTCTGCTAGCCAACCAAAGTTTTCTGCTAATGCAATCAGTCCTAGAATAATCCCTGAGGTTGCTAATACTGGAATATAAGGTGTAAAGATGGATGAGATCGTTGATAAAAACCGATCCAAAATATTCCCTTTTGATTTTGGCTCACTTTGATCCTGATCAGATGCTTCTGTTGCTTGTGAAGAGAATGGACCTGTTATATCAATTATTTCCTTATATACCTGCGCAACATTTGTCCCAATAATTAATTGGTAATTACCGTTTTTAGCTACTACACCTAATATTTTGGAATTAGCCTCTAGCGTATCTAGGTCTAGTTTAGTATTATCTCGTAAAGAGAACCGTAATCTAGTTGCACAGTGAGTCATGGTTAGCACATTTTCTTCCCCACCTAATGCTGCTAATATTTCATTCACAAACTGCTCTCTATCATTCACTCAATTACACCTCCAAAAATAAAGTATCCGCTTTCATAAGTTAATGTTTAAAACATTTATCAAAATTTGGATTGAACGTTCTTTAAAACCATCGATAAGCTTATCTGTTTTTATCTTAATGTTTAGCAGGCTAAAACATCAACCACTAAAATTCCCCTAAGTGTCTAATAGCCTACATCTTTTGCAAAAGTGTTTGATATTTTCAAAAATAAATACCATATGCAATAGCATGTTCCTAATCAGTAGAGTAAATGATAAAATAAACATATACGTTTGGGAATTTCAACTTGAATTTACACCTTATGAATTGGGGGTATAGTCATGTGTAAGGAAAACAAATCAGAGGATCGGCGTGTGAGAAAAACCAAAAAAATGTTAAAAAAAGCATTTATTGATTTGTTATTTGAAAAGGAGTATAAAAATATTTCAGTGACAGATATAGTTGAGCGGGCAGACTACAATAGAAGCACCTTTTACTTTCATTATCAATATAAAGAAGAGCTTGTTGAGGAACTTAACAATAGTTTACTAAATGGTCTAGTGTCTGCTTTTTTTTATTCAATCAAAGATGACCATACCTTAATTTATTCGGAAAAAAACATCTTTAATTATATTTATCAAAAAAAAGAATTTTTTAATTTGTGGAAAACGTCTGAGCCTATTCCTAATATCCATGATACTTTTATTGCTAAATTTTCTGATGAATTTAAAAAGAAGGTTAGCACCTCAAAATTAAACTCGGCGATTAATGCGGATTACTTCGTTACATACCTTGCCTATGGCATTTTAGGCCTAATTTTAGAATGGATAAAATCTGATTATAGAGATTCACCAGAGCATATGGAGCGCCAATTAATCTTCATTTTAAATAATCAATTTTTCAAGACAGCTCATCTGTAACTACCTTAGCCATTGCCAAGATGATGCTGTGCCTTTTTGCCACAGACTTGCGCCATTAATATCTATCTTACTATCCAAAGATCGATAACTGGTCATGCTATTGTGTTTGGTCAGATTCCACTCCTATAATTTCTTTAGACCATGCCCTCGATCATCTCACTTGAATAACCGAGGGCATATCATGTGATATATGACTAAGAACTTGTGTTAATAGACTCCCAAATCAGATATCCTACATAGGGCTAGAATTGTGAACATACCGATTAACCAAGAGCCTTTACTTAATAGACAGGATATCCTTTATGCCTTATGCTTATTAGCAATATCAATCCAGACAGCAACAATCAGGATTAGGCCTTTGACAATATACTGCCAGAAGGTTTGCAGATTCATCATACTCATGCCGTTATCGATACTCGCCATAATTAAGGCCCCTATAATCGCACCGACAATTTTGCCCTTTCCTCCTGTTAAGCTTGCTCCACCAATGACACAGGCCGCAATCGCATCAAGTTCATACATATCTCCAGCGCTAACCGTGGCAGCATTTAATCGACTTGTTAGCATGACACCTGCTAGACCGGCTAATGTTCCCATCACAACAAAGACACTTAACGTATTGCGCTTCATATTGATACCTGATAAAGCAGCCGCTTCCTTATTACCTCCAATTGCATAAATATAGCGACCAAATGCGGTTTGATTAGCAATAAAGATAAAAAATGTACCGAGTAACACAACAATTAGCATTGGCAAAGGCACACCATAGTAGAGATTGAGCATAAAGGTAATGAATAAAGTAAATACAGCATATAGAGCTATTTTGCCGTAATCAACAAATGGTGAATGAAGCTGAAGATTTAAGCTATTTCGCCTTACACGACTTCGCCATGTCACAACAAACATAATCAGTATCCCTAAACAAGCAAGCAGATAGCCTAAGCTAAATGGTAAGTAGCTATTGGCTATAAAGCGAAAACTTGGTTCTAAGGGGGCAATTGTCCGCCCTTGACTAATCCCGATTAAAATCCCCCTGAAAATCAATTGTCCTCCTAAGGTGACGATAAAAGCAGGAACCATTCGGTAAGCCACCCACCAGCCTTGCCAAAGTCCAAGCAACGCCCCTGTCAACAGGGCAATTAAAATGACAGGAATCGTTCCCCATCCATGCCAGACCTGGAGAATTGCTGCGATTCCACCTGTGAGACCTGCCAATGAGCCAACAGACAAATCGATATGTCCGGCGACAATGATTAAGGTCATCCCAATCGATAGTACCGATATCACGGCCATTTGATTAAATAGATTTGATAGATTTCGTGGTGAAAGAAATTCACCATTAGTCAAAAAGCTAAAAATTAGCGCAATCGCGATTAGAGCTATGATTAATGTGTAAGATTGAACATTTAAATTTAGTTTTCGTTTGTTGTTCAAGGGTTTTTGTTCTAGTGCTTGCTTCACCTTCATTTTAACGCCTCCTAGCAGTCGCATATTGCATAATTTTTTCTTGACTAGCTTCTGATCGCAATAAATGTCCTGTCACTTCTCTTTCACTCATGACTAAGATCCGATCCGACATCCCTAACACCTCTGGTAACTCTGATGAAATAATGACAATCGCCACACCTTGACTAGCTAATTCATTGATAATTTTGTAAATTTCATACTTCGCTCCGACATCAATTCCTCGAGTAGGCTCGTCTAGGATCAGTATTTTGGGTTCGGTGAATAACCATTTACTTAAGACAACCTTTTGTTGATTTCCACCACTTAGCTGTCCAACATGAGCCTCTAGGTTATGGGCTTTTAATTTCATTTTATTTGTAAGTGTCTCTGCTTTTTGCAATTCTAATGCCCGATCAATTAAACCTCCTGACATCACTTTGTTTAATGCTGCAAGGGTTGCATTTTTACTAATTTCCATGTTAAGAATGAGACCATATTTTTTTCGATCCTCTGACAGATAGGCTAGTCCTGCGGCTATGGCTTCGGCAGGACCTTTTATCTTAAGCTCACAGCCATCAATGATGACTCTGCCTGAAGCCATACCTGGATAGCCTCCAAACAAACTGGTAAATAATTCGGTTCGCCCTGATCCCATTAAACCAGCCACTCCAAGAATTTCACCCTTATTTAATGTGAAACTAGCCTGTTTTACCAGCATCTCACCTGAAATATGACGAAAGTGATAATGCTCAACACGCATCACCTCAGCACCAATTGCATGTTTTTGATATGGAAAGAAATCTGTTAGTTCTCGACCGACCATTTTCGTCACAATTTTACGTTCTGTTAATTGATTAATCGGATCTGTACTTACGGTCTGACCATCTCTTAGTACGGTCACCGTATCAGCGAGCTCCATCACTTCACCCAGCTTATGGGAAATATAAATACACGTCACACCTTTGTGCTTGAGCTCCTTTAATAGCCGGATTAACACCTCAACATCACTCTCCGTTAGAGCAGCTGTTGGTTCGTCCAAGATCAGCAAATCCGCCTTTTTGGTCAAGGCTTTAGCAATTTCAATTAATTGCTGCTTACCTACAGTTAGGTCACCTAAGCGCATTTGCGGATCAATAGCTAAGCCAATCTGATCTAACCAATACTTTGCTTTGGCATAAAGAATAGCCCAATCAATAACCGGCTTCCTCATTAAATCACTACTCAAAAAAATATTTTCCGCCACTGTCATTTCAGGTACTAGCGCTAATTCCTGATAAATAATCGCAACACCAGCCTCTTGAGAAGCTTTAATATCTTTAAAGTCAACCACTTGACCATTGATGATGATTTCTCCAGTAAAGCTACCACTTGGATAAACACCGCTTAATATTTTCATTAATGTAGATTTCCCTGCACCATTCTCACCACATAACGCATGAATCTCCCCCTTCTTAACAGAGAAGCTCACTCGATCCAATGCTTTGACACCAGGAAATTCCTTGGTAATCTCCTTCATTTGTAACGCAAATTCACTCACATATACCACCCCCGTGATCATTCAATCCATTAGCAACAAGTAGGAGGTAGCCCCCTACTTGTTATCAGTGACAAAGTTAGCATATAATGTGGGCAAGGTTAAAATCGTGCCCTCATGTCAATCCAATCATCCTAAGCTAAGGGAGCTCTGGGCGATCTTCTTCAGGTACATTACGATAGATCTCATCAAAATCATGAAATTGATCGAAGACAATCGTATCGATGATATTATCACGAGTAACCAAAATTGGCTCTAGCTTAACAAACGGTACTTCCACAGCCCCATTATCAACACGCTCATCTGAGACAACTTCTCCCCCTTTAACCAGTTCAATCGCTACCTCGGCATTACGTGTGGCAATATCCTTAATCGGCTTATAGATGGTCATCGATTGTATTCCCTCAGCGATACGTTGTACGGCTGCCAAATCGGCATCCTGACCCGATATCGCGACTTCGCCAGCCAAATTCTGTGCCGTTAAGGCTTGAATCGCACCACCAGCCGTACTGTCATTTGTAGCGACAATCGCATCAATCTGATTATTATTTGAGGTTAAGGCATTCTCAATGATACTGAGGGCATTCTCTGCCGACCAACCATCAGCCCATTGGTCCCCGACAACCTCAATATCCCCCCGATCAATTAATGGCTGAAGGACATTCATTTGTCCTTCTCTGAACATATGTGCATTATTATCCGTCGGTGCTCCTCCCAATAAGAAGTAACGCCCCGTCGGTACTGTTTCAATTAAATATTCAGCTTGCAATTCACCGACTCTAACATTATCAAAGGAAACATAGGCATCGACAGGCGCATTATTGATCAGCCGATCATAGGCCACTACAGGAATCCCTTCTTCGTGTGCCTGTTCGACGACTGGACTTAAAGCATCAGAGTTATTCGCAATAATGACTAAGACATCAACCCCTTGTGATAGCATATTTTGAATTTGTGACAGCTGTCTTTCATCCTGACCATCTGCTGACTGAACAAGCACTTCTGCACCTAGCTCTTCAGCACGCTCGACAAAAATATCACGATCATGCTGCCAACGTTCCAGTGTCAAATCCGCAACTGATAAACCAATGGTAATCTTTTCTGTTTCCTTTTCTTCTTTATCATTCGCTCCAATATCCTCATTTACCTCATCCTTGACATCATCCTGTCCTACTGCCTGTCCACAGCCGATCATCAGAAAGCCTATCAAAATGATCATGCCGATTTTACCTATCTTCCATGTCATTGAAATGCTCCTCTCAGAATAAGTTTAAATGTTCGTTGATTGTACGAACTAAGTTGAGTCTAACTTAAAACCATTTACCCTAAGAACCTGCCCCCTTTAACTGACAGCGCTTACTTTATATAGATTAACAATGTTTTGATCCCCCCTCCTGCTTCTCGCTTACATTCTATTAACGCTTTATATTATATACAACAAAATGTTGTTTGTAAATGAATTTTGTAATATTTTGTTGTTTTTGAAATATTGGACAAGCTAACGTTGTATAATGCAGCCAAGATTAGGAGGTGGTTAGATGGAGATCTTTCGAAAACGCTTAAGAGAATTACGTGAAGCGAAAGGCTTCAAGCAAGAATATTTAGCCAAGGCTTTAAATATTAGTACAAGTGCTTATGGTTACTATGAACAGGGACGTAATGAACCCGCTTTAGAAACATTAATTAAGCTAGCACAAACCTTCAATGTTTCAACAGATTATTTACTCGGTCTAACCGATATTCCTTACACTCCCGCTCACATCGTTGCAGAGGATTCTTCTTTGTATGAGGCAGAGCAGTCAGCGATTGAAGCATTAAAACGTACCAAGCTGTTAAAAGAAATCAGTAAAAACCCGGATGCAAACATTGCCAAAATAGAACGGCTATGGGGTTTTATTCAAGACGAGTTAAACGATGATCAATAGCGGATAGCCTTAGGTTATGATTTAGTTGCCTAAGGCTATTTTTATAACATTTTAACTCATTTAGCAGAAGTCTCCCACATCTAAAAGTGGTGAGTAGGAATTCAAACCCCGGCTGAATAAAGTGAAACTTCGTTCAGTGGGGTTTCGACGCATAGGATGTGCTCGTGCAGACGTTGCGACACGACGTCGCGAACTTAGTCAGCTTCCTATCTCCTCCACTGAACGTGAGTTGAACCAATCGGGCCGTTACTGGCTGTTGGATTCCCACTTAGACATGACGTGTTCCCTTATTTCTTCAAGTGGGAGGCTTACAAAAGCCCTTCGATAGGGCGAGTAATCGCAGCCCCAGCCAGTTACACTACGATCATTGGATGCCATAGATTTTCTATAGCGATCTTCGCTCAATAAGATCTGGGCACAAATACGCCAAGGCGCATTTAATCTTTTACTGTTTCTTTCCTTAATCAGTGCAACTTCAGTTCAATCTGATATGGTTTATCTATGACTGGCCAATTAGGTATCAGTTCACATTTTTTATTCAAATAACAAAGCGGCTTTAGCCCTATTACTAGTAAAGCTGAAGCCGCTTCAATCCTTTTTATACGTGTGACTATTCTCTTGAGAAGAACAATAACGCATGATGTGTATTCAAATTTTTTTCATATTTAAAGAATCTGATAGCCTAGCTTTTGAATATCGTCATGGAACATTTGCACTGTTTCGAGCGAGAAGGCTTCTAAGTCTTTCCCAATTGAGGCTGACTTCTTGATCAAATCAGGTGTACACGTGATAATATCAGCCCCGGCTTGCTGTGCTTGAATCATATTTAAGACCTCTCTCGAGCTAGCCCAAAGCAATTTAACATGCCGCTTCTGATGGCAAATATCAGCTGACTGCTTCATGATCTCGATTGGATCAATCCCTGCATCCGCTATCCTGCCTGCAAAAACAGATACAATACTGTCTGTTTTATCAGCTAATGCTTCAACTACCGCCTTGACTTGATCAAGGGTAAAAACAGCTGTCACATTTACCTTGACTAAATGTTCAGAAAGCTCCTTAATTAGTGGAACAGCTGATTCTCCTTTAGTATTGGTGATCGGTATTTTCACATAAACATTTGAGCCAAATGAAGCAATTTTATCTGCTTCTTTTGCCATTGTCTCAAAATCATCTGCAAACACTTCAAAGGACACGGGCACCTCTGGAAAAGTAGCAACAACTTCTTCGGCAAATGCAGTATAATCGGTAATCCCTGCTTGTTTCATTAAGCTTGGGTTCGTAGTAAAGCCAGTTACCTTGCCTGACTGATAAGCTTCTTTCATTTGCTCAATATTTGCCCCATCTGAATAGATATCAATCGTTAGTTCAGGCATTCTTCTCACTCCTTAGTCTTCATATTCTGTGTTGTTAATAGCCAAATTAGACTTTCTAATAAAATTCGGGACAACTAATGCAATCACCAATACTGCTGCAATGGCATAAATCCCCCCATTGCCGATCCAATCCCCAATACGACCAAGTACAATCCCAGAAAGGGCAAAGTCCGTATCACCAAAAGTTGTGTTTGAAAAGCCGAGATCACCAAGTACAGGAAGTAATAAGGCTGGCAGGAATGAGATCAGTAATCCATTAACAAACGCTCCCACTAGCGCACCTCTTCGCCCTCCTGTTGCATTACCATAAATCCCAGCAGTAGCTCCTGTGAAGAAATGCGGAACCATACCTGGAATAATTAACACGCCGCCTATTCCACCTAAAATAAGCATCCCAACTATCCCACCAATAAAGCTGCTGACAAAACCGATAATAACAGCGGTAGGAGCATAGGTAAAAAACACAGCACAGTCTACTGCAGGTACAGCATTTGGAATAACCTTTGTCGCAATCCCCTGAAAGGCAGGCAGTAAGTCTGCTAAGATCATTCGAACACCTGCATAAACAATCGTTACCCCAACGGCAAACAATAAACCTGATACAATGGCAAAAACTATGGGCGACGTTCCTTCTGATATGGTGCCGACAAACTCTGGTCCTGCCACTAAGGCAGCAATAACATAAAAGACAAGCATCGTTATCGCGGTTGAAATGGTTGTATTTCTTAAGAAAGCATATTTTTCTGGAACTTCTATTTCTTCTGTACTTTTACTTTCTTTACCGACAAGCTTACCAATCAATCCCGCCACATAATAGCCAACACTACTAAAGTGACCCATGGCAATTTCATCACCATCCGTAACCTTTAAGGTTAGGCGCTGGCCAATTGCTGGAAGCACTGCACTTAATGCCCCTAAGAAAAAGCCACCAAGTAGAATGAGCTCCCAACCAGCAAAACCGATTGACCCGAGAACAGCAGAAAGTAAACATGCCATGAAAAAGCTATGATGACCAGTTAAGAAAACATATTTATAATGCGTAAAACGTGCAACAATCAGGTTGACAATCATCCCTACAATTAAAATTGACATCGTCTCGACACCTAATAGTTCCTGTGCGACTGATACTACAGCTTCATTATTGGGTACAACACCGGTAATATTGAAGCCTGCTTCGATCATTTGGGCTAACGGCTCAAGGTTAGCTGTAATCACGTTCGCCCCTGCTGAGAGCATTAAATAACCAATAATTGGTCCTAGTGTACCTGTTAGGACTTTATGGGAAGGAGACCTTAATGCGATCAGTCCAACAAATGCAATTAACCCCATTAAAAATGCTGGTTCTGATAGAATGCCTTGAATGAAGTTTAATATAGCCATTGAAAACCCCTCCTATTTGTTATTATTGTTGTGCCATTTCTTCTAGAATTGGTAATACATCTTCTTTGATCTTCTTCTTATTCGTATAAGAGCGAATAATTGCAACCTTTTGATCTTCAGGGAAGGCACCAGCTAACTCCTTTACTGTAACGATCAAATCTGCTTTTTTTCCTGTTGCTGAACCAGAATCAATCGATTCTGCCTCAACAGAAATACCGGCTTCCTTCGCAATTTCTTCAATTTTCAACTTCAATAACAAACTACTGCCAATCCCATTGCCACAGACTGTCAATACTTTAATCATGTTCAGTTCCTCCTTCCTGTTCTACTAACTGTTTAATTAACTGATAAATCTTCAAAGGTTCTTTCAATTTAATAAGCTGCTCAATATTTTCTTCGTCATCCAGAATTTTTGACAGCTGTACTAATGCTGATAAGTGGGCTTGACCATCTACTGCTGCTAAAACAAAGACAAGCTGAACGAACCGTTCTGGGTCATCCTCTCCTTCACTATTAAAGTCAACTGGATGATCGAGTTTTAATAAGCTAATGCCTAGTTTTTTCACTCCCTCCTCTGGTCTGGCATGAGGAACAGCGACTTTCGGTGCAAGCACAATATAAGGTCCGATTTTTTCGACGCTTTTAATCATGGCTTGAATGTAAGATTCATTAATATAATGTTGTTCTAGTAACGGTCGAGCGGCTTCACGAATGGCTTCCTTCCAATTCATTCGCGCTGAAGAAACTCGGATAAGTGTTTCATTTAAAAGATCTGGCAAGTTTTTCGCCCCCTTATAAGCATCTGTACCAACTCCATATAAATAGGCTTGCAAATCTGTATATAAGCGATCCTTATATTGAATCGTTCCATGCCTTTCAACAATGGCGATTAGTTTTTTCAAATCAATACTCTTTTGACGATCAAGAAGGTCAAAGTCTGCGCAAACCTTCTCACGCAACACTTCACGCTCGACAGGATTTAAAATTGGCTTGGTCAGATATAATTTTTTGTTAGCTGGAAAAAAGGTTGTGGAAAAAATAATGTCATACTCATCTTCTGGCAACATTTTTGCTCGATTTAGACTGTGCTCCTGAACAAATTCAATTTCCGGAAAAATGGACTTAAGACTCGCATTCATAATCAGTGAGGAGCTAATACCATTCGGACAAACGGCTAAAGCCCGCAGTTTTTGTTTTTCTCGTTCTTGATTTGAATACAAATAACCGCCAAAATGAATAGTGAAATAAGCAATTTCATTATCAGATATGCTTTTATTCAACTCATCTGCTAATGGCTGTAGCCCCTTTTTGGTCAAATGGAACAAATCCCTGTATTCCGTTTTTATTTTGTCCAGAAGTGGATTTTTATAATACACATCAAATTTAATTCGAAAATAAGCTGGCACGATATGTTGATAAAGGGTTCGCTCAATGAGTTCAACATTTTTATATTTTATCCCAATCATAGTTTGTACATTTTGAATAATACTTGTAGTTAGTTGTGTAAAATAATTATCCTTACTATCCCCTTTATCGCCCTGAATAATACTTAGTAATCGTGTCTCCCAAAACAAAATTTCATCATAACGCTTCGAGTGATAGATATCTTTTACTAAGCTAACAGCCATTGGATACAGACGTTGTTGACTTAAAATTTCTTTATCATGCTCTGCAAAAGGGATCGGTGTTTCTTTTCGTCTCATTTTCATAAAAGCGAAAAAGTAGACAAACTCCTCAAGCCTATCCATCACAAACTCAAGCTGATAGTGCTTAGCTAGATTTAAAATCTCATCATTCAGTTCTCCGATCTTAAATGAAACATGCCATATTTCCTCAAAAAAGGTTGTGACTTTGTCTAATGGAACGACTTCATTTAATTTAGACAGGGCATACTCCATCAGCTTACGAATTTTTAACTCATTTCCAGTGAACTTATAGCCGTTTTTTCTGTCATAATGTAGAGCTACATCATAATGATTGATAAGTTTCCTCAATTTTCTGATATCAATCATGACAGAATTACGACTTAACCCGACTAAATCCTGAAGGTGATATGTTGAAACAAATTCTTGCCGACAAGCGATATAAAGGATTAGAATAAAGATCCGTTCTTGCTGTAACCTAAAGCCATCCATTTTTTCTCGAACTAAAATGGTTTTCCACTCGTTCACCTCCGCTTCTGGAATAACAAGTACACCATTTTTGATTTCGATCGGAGATAAATCACAATCAACCAAATATTGATTCAGTACGGAAAGCTCATACCACATCTGCTTCTTGTTTTTCCTGACCAATAATGACAGCTTGTCCAAATCAATTGTTTTTGTTTCGAGCAATATCTTGAGAATTACCGCAGATTCTTTTTTCATCATTGTTATCACCTACTTTTATTATATTTAAAAGCGCTTTCATATGATAGAATGATTGCGTACTAATTGATAGAGTGCTTTAAGCAGATGATTGTACTGTCAAAAAATAAAAAGCCCGCTATCGTGAGGAAAACCATGTTATGATAGTGGTATTATAAGCTAAATATGGAGGTTCATACATGTCCGAATTATATATTTTTCTTGTCCTTGGTCTAATAGTCGGAGCAAGTGCATTGTACACAAAACTTAGAAAAAGAGTTAGTGCAAGCTATATTGAGCGTACACTTGAACAGCTTGATGACACGGCCTACCAAACGGTTTTAGCTGTCAAGCTTCCTGGTACAGAAATGACAATCGATCACGTGATTCCTTCTATTTATGGTGTTTTTGTCATTAACCGAGAGAATTGGCCGGGAACAGTCAAGGGCTCCGCAACTGACCAAGAGTGGATATTTGCGGGTAAAAAACAAGAAAAGGCGATCACTAATCCTTTCCAAGTAACTGAACAATCAGCAAAGGAGCTAGCTGTGCTTTTAAGTATTAATGCTAAGTATATTCACCCGATCGTTACCTTTACTAACTCAACCAAGCTTGCCGTTGATGATTCATTAATGGCTAAACAGCATGTCTGTTACTACGATACACTTATTGACGCAATTAAGGCTCGCAAAACACCTTGCTTGTCTAAAGCTAAGGTCAAAGCATTTGCTGAGCAATTAAAAACGTTGAACAGCAAGGCTTCGTAATGCACTCAGTCACATTTTGTTATGAGTGGATTAAACTGAAAGCGGACAGACTATAGCGGTTTTCTAAAATCAGATTAGGATGCCAGTTAATTTGACTAAGGGTAGGCTTGACTCAAGCAAAGCGATCCATAGACCTGGAGATGTTAAAGGGAAAACAGGCATTAGATCTTAAATTGATCTAATGCCTGTTATCGCTCCCAAGTCTTAATTTTATGATGATATATTCCTCGATTCACTACTATTCAAATGCGCCTTGGCGTATTTGTGCAGATTTTACCGCACTACGTTCGATAACTTTCCACTGAAGATCTGTTGCATCCACCAGAGGCTTTAACTTTATTTAGCCGAGATTTGCACCTACTGAGTGAAATATAAATAGCTTTCTTCTCACCGCTATTGAAGTGGGAGACTTCTACTTAATGAAGTTAAACTATTATTTTAGAGCCTTTAAAAATAACCCGTCTCTCCACTCATTATGATATGGTAAAGACGGGTTAAAAAGTTATCTGTACTTAACAATATCAAAGGTCATCATTGGATTATCCAACTGTTGATACATAGATTTAATCGTTGAGACTTGTTTAGCAGCCCAACCCATATCAGTCGCATACTGTGGATAACCTGGGTTAGCAGGATTCCATCTCATCTTGTATAGTGTGTTTTGTTGGTATCGGTTATGAATATAACTTTCACCGATAAATTTCGCACCACCAATAATTGCTTTAGCAGGCGTATCCCAACCTTCATTGTAAGCTCGAATAGCCCCGAGACGTTCTGCGTCTCCATCAGAGGCACCAATACCAAACATATTATATACTTTTTTGATGTCTCTTAAATCTTTCCTGTTGCTTGAGTTGACTAGTACGAGATTTCCACTGCTATTTCTTCCAACCTCTATCCCATTTGCTAGTGATGAATTACCATGCCCGGTCTCAAGGAGTGCATGCGATATTAAGTAGACCTCATTGACATTATGAGTTTTAGCAGCATCTATAAATGCCTGGCCTTTGCCATTAAGTATGCCCTTTCCAGATAGAATTCGATTAATCTGAGCACTCGGTACATTCACACTGGATGATAACAATAAATGTTGAAACTCATCTTGTTTAGCAGGATCTAAATACTGCAAAACTTGATCTGGTTTAGCATTACGCCACACTTCACCAGTAATTTGTGTCCATGTACTCCCTTGATTAACAACAGAAACTGACTTATTACCTGAGAGCGTATAGTAAACATGACTAGATGTACTTTGGCTTTCATAGACTTTTGTTGATCTGGTTGTTCTAGCAGTAGCAGCACTTTTAGAAGCTAGAGAACTATGGACATATAACGTTTTACCGTTATATCTAATTTCGTACCAATCCGTATTCCCGGAAACAGAGCTACCCTTAACTGTTTTCACATATTCAACCGCCGTACCGTTACTGAGGACACTGTCAATATTGTCGTTATTTGTAGTACTAGGAGATGTCCTTACCCGAACACCTGAACCCGTAATCACCCCACTTGTACTGAACGATAAATCAGAGGTTCTTACATATGCTGGTGCATTCTTAAACAGATCCGTTTGGGGTGGTGTACTTAATCCCATTTGTATCGACAACTGTTGATTGAGTGTGACATTATATTTGGTTTCTTGATAAACAGCACGTTTTTCATAGACTTGGTAAAGTACTTCAATACTTATTTCATCCAAAATCCCACTAACTGGTAAACCCATCGCCTCTTGAAATTCTCTTACCCTACGTTCAGTATTGTTACCAAAAATATCATTACTGGTAGACAAACCATTGTATCCTAGTGTATTAAGCATTCTTTTAAATATAACCATATCAGGATGGCTCTTCCCATTTTGATATGGACTATTGAGAATTGTATTAATTTGATCTAAAGTCACCGAATCTCCTATTCCATTAACCACTAAACCATAATGAGACTGGAAGTCTCTCACTGCCTGCTCAGTTGCTGGACCGTAGCTTCCCGGTGAATTCATACTTACTGTAAAACCGATCCGATTCAAGTTCTCTTTTAGTTCACGGGCTTGATCATTATTTTGTCCTCGGCGTAATGGGCTGGTTAAAATTTCATCTAGCTTCTCCTGTGTTTGGCTATCAGCGATACCTGTAACTCGTAGACCATAGTAACTTTGAAATCGATCCACAGCACGTTCCGTTGCTGGTCCATAACTTTTAGGATAATTCATTCCTACACTAAAACCTACTAAATTTAAATTTTCTTTTAATTCAGCTACTCGATTGTTGTTTGATCCAGGACCTAGCCTTTGATTAACTGCATTCTCTAAAACAGATAATGTTTCACTATCCGCAATACCCGTTACAGGCAAACCATAGTAAGCTTGAAACTCTTTTACCACCCGTTCGGTCGTTTTTCCGTAATAAGGTGTAGGGTTACTCGCTACTGGGAAACCTATCATCCCTAATTTTTCCTTAAACATTACAACATCAGGACGTGTTATCCCTACAGACAGATCTTGGTTTAGAACTTCCTCTAACTTAGCTAAAGTCACTGAATCTCCTATTCCATTAACCACTAAACCGTAATGAGACTGGAAGTCTTTCAGTGCCTGTTCAGTTGCTGGACCATAGCTTCCCGGTGAATTCATACTTACTGTAAAACCGATCCGATTTAAGTTCTCTTTTAATTCACGGGCTTGATCATTATTTTGTCCCCGGCGTAATGGACTGGTCAAGATCTCATCCAGTTTCTGAAGTGTTTGACTATCCGCAATCCCCGTTGCTGATAAGCCGTAATAAGCTTGAAACTCTTTTACAGCTCGCTCTGTTGCTGGACCATAATTATTGGGATAGTTCATCCCTACACTAAACCCTACTAAATTTAAATTTGCTTTTAACTCGGCCACCTGCTCGTTATTTGATTTAGGGCCTAATTCATGAGTTGTCTTCTCAGTTAAGTTAGTTAAATTTTTACTAGTTAGTTCTGTATTTAACTCTTCTTTTTGAGATTCTAATATCTCATCCACTAAAGCTAAAGTAATCGGATCACCTATACCATTAACAACCAGGTCAAACTGAGCTTGAAGATCCTTTATTATTTGTTCAGTCTCTTCATCATAGCTATCTGATGAAATCATAGTGACAGAAAAACCTAACTGACTTAACTTCTCTTTCAACTGTTGCGTCTCTATGTTATTTTGACCTAGTCTCAGTGGATTATTTATAATCTCATCTATAGTCTGAGAAGTTAAAGAATCAACAATTCCTGTGACATTTAGACCATAATAGGCCTGGAGCTGTTCAACTGCCCTTTTTGTGGAAGGTCCATAGTTATTTGGATAATCCATCCCTACAGAAAAGCCTAATTCATTAAGATGCTCTTTTAATAAAGCTACCTCAAAGTTGTTGTCATTAGGATATAGTGTACCATCCTCTCTAGTTCCATCCTCTCCATAGATAACATTATTACCGTTAAATAGTAAAAATAATAGGATAACCCAAACTAATGCTATTCTGTTTTTCTTAATCAAATTGTTTATCCCTCCTAACCTATTAGTTCAAGTTTATTTTACAGTCTATGATTATATAAGTAAAGTTTAATAGAGTACTAAAAATGACACTTTAAAATAATTATTGAATTTTTATAATAGCCGATCAAAATGAGAATAATAAAAAATAGTAAACCCCGAACTTAGAGCAAAAAAAAGATTTAATATTATTCTTAGTAATAAGTTATCAACTTTATCACTGAAACTATCACTACTATGGTTATTCTAATAGGGACAACAATTAATTTATTGTTTCATTAGTATTAAAAAAATTGAAAATGATTTATTTTGGTAAGAAGTATAAAATATTTCGATATCTATGAGGAAATGCTTCATTACTGATCAGAAATTTCTAGATGATACGTATCACCCGATCCAACTTATACGAGTTAGGCATAATAGGTACTACATTAAATCAAGGTTCTACGTCAAATGTTGGGGTGGCAATTCTATTTCGCCACTTTACCCAACATGTAACCCAACTTCTTTATACTGTCTTGCTAATAAGAGCTTTGCCCTAAAACGTTTAAAGCCTCTAAAACCATATGCATTTCTCTTCATAACCTTCGTGGTATTATTAATACCCTCTAAAAAAACGTTAGAATAGTCATATACAAAACTATTTAATATTTCTACCTGCCAGTTTTGGAACGTCTTGATACTACTAATCATTTCAGGAATTCCTGTGTTTATAACTGTTTGGTAAAAGGATTGTAGACCTTCCTTTACTTGGACTATTTGCTCTTTACCGATTAATTTTGCGTATCAAACCATTCTCGATATGCTTCCTAATTCGTAGGCCTCTCTTAACTCTGTAGACAGGTTTAAATATCTTTCTAAATGCCCGAGCTCATCTACTTTTAAACGATCCTTCGCTTTATGAAAGACATGTTTCATACGTTTACACTTCTTCCGATCATAATCATGAAAGTCTTGTTGAATGCGTCTTCGCACTCCATCTAATCCCCAGTATATATAGCGACAAAAATGAAATGGTCAGCCACAATACTTGGCTTTCCTAACGATTTTGAACCGCAGCTTTAAACGCAGGCCTCATATCCATGATGACAATTTCTACTTTTGCCCCATGTTTTTGAAGATAATGTTTGATTGCGTTTTTATAACAATTTGGTAGAATATCTAAAGGTTGTTTGGTAACACCATCGGCTATAATTAGCTGGTATTTCCCTTCTTTCGTATCCCCCTTATATTCATCAATGGCAATGACTGGAGGAAGGGATTCTACTTTGGTAACTTGTGTTTCAACTAACTCATCAAATCGCCTCACAATGGGCGAAGATGAAGAACCATACGTTTCTTCTACCTCTTTAAACGTCTTTCCTTTAATCGAACGAATGGACACCGCTTGATTCCATTCTAATGATGTTCGTTGATATCTTTGGACAATTTTGTTTGCTTCTGAAAACCGTTTTCCACATTTTTAACATCTATATCGACGACGCTTATACCAAATTTGGTCATCCGCTCAAACCATTTTAAGTGTTTCACTTTTGATACCGATAGTCATGGATACTTTGCGTTTCCTCTCCACATTGGGGCAAACATGGGGGGGGACGCTCCATTTCTACATGAATTTCTACATTTCCATCGCGTTCTTCTACTTTTGTCACTAAGCAATCTTTTAATCCTGGAATATTCATGATAAAATCCATAGTATACGCAACCCCATTCTTTTTTCTTGTTTCTAGACAATTCAAGTATAAAGAATGTTTGGGCTTGCGTGTATTTTTTTTAGAATTTCATCTGAACCCCAACAAATATTATAGAGCCTAAATTAAAAATAGCTATGTACAAACTCAAATAGACACGATACTTTTGACTATTGTACACAGCTATAAAAACATATTAACTTGTGGATAATCTTATTGCTTCTTGTGCTAATAAGTCAAGTGGATCAATTACTTGTATTCCTGCATTAGTTTCATTTAAAACTAAACTTAACTCGGTACAACCTGCAATTACGGCATCAATATCCATTTCTTTCAGGTGATCAAGGACATAAAATACTCTATCTACCGTAGTTTTAGATAAATTTCCAGCCTTTAAACCATCTCGGTCATATATTGCACTCATTAAAAAATTTTGATATTGTTTTTCAGGCTTTACAATCTTCTTTGAAATATACTTTTCAAAAACCTTGGACATTACTGAACCATCAGTCGCAAGAAGACCTACATTATTAATAGTATTAGGTGTACTACTAATAAAGCGATCAACTAAATTAATCGCATTAATGACATCAATATCAGCATAATCATTTAGTTGATCATATAATGAATGAGCAGTCATACAAGGCATCAATATAAAATCTACTCCAACACTTTGAAGTTTATCAATATTTTTTTTTAGTCTGGGAAGGGGGCTCTCTCCATTACCAGAAATATATAATGACCTATCTGGTATTTCAGGATCATTTATAATAACAATATTTATATGATCTTTATCGTACTTCGCTTTGGTCTTATTAACAATTCTATTGAATAATTCTACAGTAGCTGCTGGCCCCATTCCCCCAAGTATACCAATTGTTTTTTTCATTTAAAAACATCTCCAAACAATATTTTATTTAAATTTTCTAAAAAGAGCAGTCAGTCTCCAAGATCTACTATTAATAATAGTATTATACTTTTTCTCCAGTTTTAAGTATGATTCTTTTAACTCTTCATAATTAGCAATGTTATTTTGTGTATCCTGGTTTTCTTTATTAATTATTTCAAATCCCATTTTTATTGGTTTTGTCCATCTTTTTTTAGCTACTTTATTAACTTTTGCTTTTCTAGGTTTATCTTGATTAATAATTTTATCAAATTTCTCCAAAGCAGCTTTTCTACCCGAAATAACGACTTTTACATTACCATTACTCAAATTTTCAACAAAACCATTTAGTTCAAGACTTTTAGCTTTTTTAGCAATCCACTTTCTATAGCCCACACCTTGAACTTTACCAGAAACTAAGTACCAAACTCGATTATGGTTAAACTTTGGAGCTGGTGGTAGTTGGATCTCTTTGACTAAATTGTTCTCCAAAGGCTTAAGTATACACTTGAAATCAAAGTAATAACTATATATCCGTCTATTATTAACACTATTTGGGAAATAATAATCAATTATAGCAGCTGGTACATCTTGAGCTTCTCCCTGTTCTGGAAATAAATGCATTGCTATCTGTGGTTTGGAATTTATTTCAATTACATGCCCCACATTATTTTCTAAATCTGCAACAATATCAACAGCACCTTGAATTAATCCAGGAACGGCATTTATTGCTTCAATAGCAATTTCTTTGACCTTGTCCGTTAGTTGATTTGTTACTTCTATAGCATCTCCACCAGCTGAAACATTACTTTTTTCTCTTAAGTAGACTAACTGATCTTTTGCAGGAACATCTTTAAGGCTCCAACCATTTTTCTTCAATTGTTGAATCAGTTCTCTATCTTTTTTTATTAATCTACCATGAGTATAGGGATTGAGTTTCCTTCTTTTATTTTTCTCATCGATTAAGAAATCTATTGAATTCTCCCCATCTCCATAGATATGTGCTGGTATTCGAGTAACGGCTCCTACAACTCTATCTCCTATAACATAGACCCTAAAATCATCACCTTCTACGTATTGTTCAACAATAATTTCATTAAAATTAAGCTTTTTCCATAGAACTTCTATAGACTCGATCAATTCCTCACGAGTTTTAATATTAGCAAAGACACCATTTCCTGCTCCACTATCAGTAGGTTTAACGACTAAAGGAAAGCCTAAACTACTTACTTTATTTAATACATAGTCTATACCCTCAGATAGATCAAACTTATAACCTATAGGGGCTGGAACATTGTTCTTTTGAAGATAATCTTTAGTCAATGCTTTATTAACACATATATGGTTAGCTTCTTTAGAAACCTTGCTACCTCTAGAAACTGCAAATTTATACTCATTGGATCCATCACTTAATGAAAATCTCACTCTTCTTTTACCATCAAAAAAAACATTACAGAATTTTACATTTAATCCTCTACGCCAAGCTTCTAATGCTATAGTATACATGCAAAGTTTATAGCCAAATGCTTCTTCTGGAATAGCATTTTTAAGATGGGGTAACCATTTTCTGTCTGAATCTTTCATAAGTAAG
>NZ_BCQW01000012.1 GCF_001552275.1 Amphibacillus sediminis NBRC 103570 | reverse complement strand
AAAAAAGCTTCAAGGCAAATTGTTGCCTTGAAGCTTTTTTAAATAAATTAATATGGCATAAGGTGTTTTGAGACAAGAGATATATTAAGATACATATTAATATTGCCAAGTGTTGTCCAATCTGATGGTCAACGCTTTTTTATTTGTTCAAGGAATATTCAACTTTTCACAAGATAATAACAATAAATTTACATGATAGATGGCACAGATTTTGATTTTTTTTATAATAAAAATGTGATAGTTAACATATCAATTTTTAAAAGTAGTGATTGCGCTTAGATCGTCTTTAGCTATGAATTACAAAAAAGTATGTATCGAGGAGTTGATTTAACACTATTTAGCGTTTAACTATTGTGATAAATAAAATGGTTGTTATTTACTTAATTAAACACATTTTGAGATTAAATTGGCATCAAAAAACAAAATATTGAAAAAAATCTGAAAAAACAATTGCGTTATTCAAACCATTTACATATAATAATCTTTATATTACTACGAAATGGAATAAGAAGGGAATAAAAGAGAGAATGATTGTCATAACAAATTTTGCTTATGAACTAGGAGGATAAAGTTGAAAAGTAGATTGCTAGAAATTAGAAACTTATACACGTCTTTTCGTATACGTGATGATTATTATGCTGCTGTTGACAATCTTACAATAACTGTAAATAAAAATGAAGTCTTAGCTATTGTAGGTGAATCTGGTAGTGGAAAGAGTGCACTTGCCTTTTCAATTATGGGTCTACACACTAGGGCCAAGACAGAAGGACAAATTTTATTCAAAGGACAAGATTTGGTTAAATTACCACCTCATAAACTTAATGCCATTCGAGGTAACGAAATGGCAATGATTTTTCAAGACCCACTAACTGCTTTAAATCCGTTAATGACGATTGAAGATCAAATTAGTGAAACCCTCTATTTACATAATAAAACGATGTCAAAACGGAAAAGGAAAGAGCGTGTCATTTCATTGCTTGACCAAGTAGGAATCCCTCGACCAGCATATGTTTGTGAACAGTACCCTCATGAATTATCAGGGGGAATGCGTCAACGGGTTGTAATTGCTGTTGCGATTGCTAACTCACCAGAATTATTAATTGCTGATGAACCAACCACTGCTTTAGATGTGACAATACAGGCTCAAATTCTTGATTTAATCCGTGATTTAAAGGAGAAGATGGATGCAGGAATTATTCTGATTACGCATGACTTAGGTGTTGTTGCTGAAATGGCTGATCGAGTAGCCGTTATGTACGCAGGTGAAATTGTTGAAATTGCAGAGGTTCATCGATTATTTGATCAGGCAAGGCACCCATATACGCGCTCATTACTAAACTCTGTGCCACAAGCAGATGGACAACAGGATAAATTACATGTGATCCAAGGTATCGTTCCATCGCTACAAAATTTGCCAAGACAGGGTTGTCGCTTTAAGGATCGAATACCATGGCTTGATGATAGCAACCATGAGCTAGATCCGGAACTACACGAAATTGCGCCAAACCATTGGGTTCGTTGTAGTTGTTATCAACATTTTTATTTCCCTGATGAAAAAGGGGGTAAAATAAGTGAGCTTTCTTGAAGTCAAGGATTTACAAGTTCATTTTCCAATCCGAGGTGGCTTGTTAAATCGAAAGTTGGATGTGATTCGAGCAGTTGATGGGGTCTCTTTTAGGATTGAACAGGGAAAGACATATGGCCTAGTTGGAGAATCAGGCTCAGGTAAAACCACAACGGGTCGTGCAATTATTGGGCTAAATACTATTACTTCGGGCCAAGTTATTTTTGAAGGTAATGATTTAACAGAAAATAAAAATAAAAGATTAGATGTACGTAAGGATATTCAAATGATTTTTCAAGATCCTTATTCGTCACTTAATCCAAAGAAACGTGTACTTGATATTGTAGCAGAGCCATTACGAAACTATGAACGCTTATCAAGAAATGAATTGCTTGAGCGTGTTGTCGATTTGTTAGAAAAGGTTGGTCTTACAGCTGAGAGCATTCTAAAATACCCACATGAATTCTCTGGTGGGCAGCGTCAGCGAATTGGGATTGCTAGGGCTATTGCGCTGAAGCCAAAGCTGATTATAGCTGATGAACCTGTATCGGCTCTTGATGTATCTGTTCAGGCTCAAGTCCTTAATTTTATGAAGGATATTCAGAAAGATTTAAATTTGACTTATCTATTTATTAGTCATGATTTAGGTATTGTTAAACATATGTGTGATGAAATCGGAATTATGTATAAAGGGCGTTATGTGGAAGCAGGGACGACGGAAGATATCTTTAATAAACCACAGCATATCTATACAAAACGTTTAGTCGCTGCCATTCCTGACATTGACCCGAGAAATCGTGAAAAACAAAAGCAGTTTCGTGCAGAAGTACAAGCGGAGTATCAGCACTCATTTGATTATTATTTTAATAAAGAAGGCTTAGCATATCCGCTCCAATCTATATCAGCAACCCATTGGGTGGCAATGCCGGAAGGGGGGAGCTAAGCGATGTGGAAATTTATTGTTAGACGTCTCATGATCGCATTACCACAAATTGCTCTACTTAGTTTAATTGTTTTTATTATTGCCCTTATGATGCCGGGTGATGCTTTAACCGGTTTGGTAGATCCTACCTTGGATCCCGCAGCCATTGCGGCTCAGCGTGAACGTCTCGGTTTGAACAACCCGTGGTATGTACAATATGGTGATTGGATTTCTGGTGTTATTCGTGGTGATCTAGGGCAATCCTTCCGTTATAAAATGGATGTAACAGAATTGATTGGTAGTCGTCTTGTTAATACCTTTTGGCTATCATTATTAACAACAGTCATAACCTACTTAATCGCCCTTCCATTAGGTATTATTAGTGGGCGTTACCATGATTCGTTACGAGATCAAGTTATTACGGGCTATACTTATTTTGGATTTGCCACCCCGTTATTTATCTTTGCTTTAGTTATGCTATGGATATTTGGTTTTAATACAGGTTGGTTTCCGACTGGAGGTAGTGTCGCACCTGGATTGACTCCAGGTACGTGGGCGTATGTGTTAAGTAAGATTCATCATTTACTATTACCAGCATTGTCAATGGCACTTATCACGACTGTTAGCACTGTCCAGTACTTACGGAGCGAAATTATTGATACTAAACAAAAGGACTTTATTATTACAGCAAGATCTAAGGGAGCATCTGAATCTCGTGTCTACAATTATCATATTTTTCGGAACTCATTGTTACCTATCTCTGCTTTATTCGGATCAGATATTGCTAAATTAATATCTGGGACCATCTTTGTCGAGTCGATTTACAGTTACCCGGGAATGGGTCAGCTTTTTGTTGAGTCCATTTTACAGCGAGATTCAAGTGTTGCTATTGCCCTTGTTTTATTATTTGGAATAGCCAATATATTAGGTACTTTAATCTCAGATGTTATCTTAAGTTTAGTTGATCCGCGGATTCGAATTAAGTGAGAAAGGAGCTGCAAAATTAATGGAAGCAATAAAGCTAGATATCAAAAAAGAAAAAAAGGCCCACAAAAGCCAAACAGGGTTGTCCATTTTGTGGCGGGAAATTATCCATGACAAGTTAGCGCTCATCTCCTTAATCTTTTTTATTGGGATTACAGTAACGGTTTTTGTTATTTCGTTAGTATTAGACTTAGATGAAATTGTCCGTGTTGATCTCTTTGCCATTCATGAGCCGCCATCTCGGACCTTCTGGTTAGGCACCGATTATGGAGGTCGAGATATATTTGGTCAATTAATAATTGGTACCCGTAATTCACTACTGATAGGATTTATTGTCACCATTTTAACAGGGGTAATTGGTGTCACCTTTGGTCTTATCTCAGGCTATTTTGCTGGTCACTTAGATAATGTCATGATGAGGATTTTAGAGTTTTTTAATATCTTGCCATTTCTGATGCTTGTTATTGTCTTTGTAGCCCTTGTACCGAAATATTCTACGGTAAGCTTTTCCTTAATTATGACAGCCTTTTTATGGATGGAGATTGCGAGAATTATTCGGGCTAAGGCGTTACAGGAACGCGAGCTTGATTACATCCAAGCGTCAAAAACTTTAGGCACTCCAAATTGGAAAATCATGTTTGGTCATGTTTTACCTAACCTGAGCTCGCTAATTATCGTAATATTGACATTGAATTTAGCTGCAAATATAGGTTTAGAATCGGGATTATCATTTCTAGGATTTGGTTTTCCAGAGGATACGCCTAGTTTAGGAACTTTACTGAGCTATGCTCGGAATCCGCAAACACTTCAAGATCGATGGTGGATTTGGCTACCAGCTGCCATACTTATATTTTTACTGATGCTGAGTGTACGCAATGTAGGAGAGGCATTAAAACGCGCAACAGATCCACGTCAACGTCGAGGATAGACAACTTTGCTATAAGGGTATCTACACCATAATGAGAATAGACAGCTTTAGCTTTATCGAGGTACTTACATCATATCTTGGTGTTGAGTATAGATCGTCAACGATCAACGTTGAACAAATAAAATGGGGAGGTTATTGTGTGAAGAAGTTTAGTCTAACAAAGCTGCTATTAGCCATGATGTTCATTTTTCTATTCGTGTTAGGTGGCTGTGGTGGTAATGATGCCGAGGAAACACAAGGAGAGGAGGATCCGCAAGTAGAGGATAGTGAAGGAAAAGTGGATGAGGAAGTAGATGATGATGGCATTTATTCTATTGATGATTTCGATCCAATAGCATCCAATCAAGGAGAGATCATAGATGGAGGAACGATCACGTTTGGATTAGTATTGGATACGGCATTTGAAGGAGCTCTAAACTATAACTTTTATACTGGTAATCCTGATGTTCAAGTGATTAGATGGTTTAATGAACCAATGCTATCAATTGATGAAGATTTTAACTATACCCAAGATGGAGCAGCAACGTTTGAAGTAGATGAGGAAGAAGGCTCAATCACGTTTACAATTCGAGATAATGTCAATTGGCATGATGGCGAGCCTGTAACTGCGGAAGACTGGGCTTATGCTTATGAAGTAGTGGGTCATCCTGACTATGATGGTACGCGCTATTCGCAACAACTAAGTAGCGTCGAAGGCATGCCAGCTTATAAAGCGGGAGAAACTGATACTATAACTGGTATTGAAATTATTGATGAAAAAACGATAAAACTTACCTATGAGCAATTCACACCATCGTTATTATCTAGTGGGGTTTGGGCTTATCCATTGCCTAAACACATTTTCGAGGATATCCCAATCGAGGATATGCCTGCCTCAGATGCTGTACGAGTTAACCCAATTGGCTACGGTCCGTTTAAAGTAGAATCTATTGTACCTGGTGAATCAGTTACATTTGTCAAGAACGAAGATTATTGGCGAGGTGAACCTAATCTAGATGGGGTAACGTTGCGTGTTATTAATCCGACTGTCGTAGCCCAAGCATTGCAAAGCGGAGAGGTAGACATTGTAAGTAGTTTTCCAGCTGACCAATACCCTGATCATGCCGATATGTCTAACGTTGAATTTCTCGGAGCAATTGATAATGCCTATACGTATATTGGGTTTAAATTTGGTAAATGGGATGCGGATGCGGGAGAAGTTGCCCCAGATCCTGATGCGAAGATGGCAGATGTAAATCTTCGACGTGCAATGTGGTATGCCGTTGATAATAATGCGATTGGAGAACGATTCTATAATGGGTTACGTTGGAATGCCACAACACTCATTCCACCTTCTCATAAAAATTATCACGATGATTCAATTGAAGCACCGACTTATGATCCAGCTGAAGCTGAGCGGATCTTGGATGAAGCGGGTTATATTGATGTCAATGGAGATGGCTATCGTGAAGATCCAGATGGAAACGAGCTTGTCATTAATTTTGCAAGCATGTCTGGTGGCGATATCGCTGAACCGCTAGCCAATTATTACATTCAATCGTGGGATCAGGTTGGGTTAAAGGTTGAGTTAGTAGATGGTCGTCTAGTTGAATTTAACACATTCTATGATCGTATTGAAAATGATGATCCTGATATTGATATTTACCAGGGAGCTTGGGGTGTTGGCTCTGATGTAGATCCATCTGGCTTATATGGACGCAATGCGGTCTTTAACTATACACGCTTTGCAAGTGAAGAGAACGATAAGCTCATCGCAGATGGTTTGTCTAAAGAAGCGTTTGATGTGAGCTATCGTCAAGAGGTCTATAAGGAGTGGCAGGAATTAATGGTAGAACAAATACCAGTCTTCCCAACCCTTTACCGTGCGATATTAGTACCAGTGAACAACCGTGTTGTCAATTATGCGATTCCTGAAGTGCCAGGAATAGATATACACCGTCACGAACTCGGAGTAACTCAGGAAGAACCGTTTGTGGCGGGTGAATAAATAGCATTAAGTTGTAAGAAATTGAGACATAGCTAATAAATTTTAGCATGTCTCAATTTTTCCTTTCTACACAACTTGATGGGATGAATTTGGCTTAACTAACTCTAGGAAATAGAATAAACAAACTTAATCTCATGTTACGCTTTAGCATGTTAGGATAGCCATTTCTAAACGGTGATTTGATCCATAGCAGTTGGCTTCTATTTCGCCTGTTGAAATGATCCAATACTCATTTATTTCTACTATATTATGAAACTGTATGCTAATCTTATTTTAATATATGTATAGATTTCACCTAATCTGGTCAAACTAGAAAAATGGAGGTGGAGGATATGCATCAATGTAGTATTTGTGAAACCAATCAAACAGAAGGAATTTTTGTTTACCATGTTTTTATATGTCCAAGCTGTGAAGTAAGTATCATTCAAACTGAACCAGAAGACCCTAATTATCGATTTTTTGTCAATAAGTTAAAGCGACTTCAACAACAAACACTTAATAGCTAGTTAATCTAATTCGCCTTGGCCTATTTGCGCTCAGATTTTATCGAGCGAAGCTTGATAACTTTCCATTGAAAATCTGTGGCATCCGCGGGTGGCTTTAACTTGATTCAGCTGGGGTTTGAACCCCACTGACTGAAGGACAAATAGGCATTCATCTCACCACTTTTAGAAGTGGGAGACTTCTGCTAAATGAAGATAAATCTCGTATTCTTTTGATCGAATACGAGATCTTTTTCATATATAATAGCATTAGAAAAGGAGGTCTGTTGTCAATGAATCATGCTAGAGCGCCATTGTGGGATCAATTAAAGCATTTTCAATATAAAGATCCAATTTCGTTTCATGTACCTGGACATAAGAACGGGTTTATTACTCCTAGTAATGATTGGAGTGATTTTAAAGAGATATTAAAGTACGACTTGACCGAATTGTCTGGTTTAGATGATTTACATAACCCAACAGGTGTTATTAAAGAAGCTCAGGCGTTAGCTGCTAATTGGTTTGGAGCTAAGTATACACACTTTTTAGTAGGTGGTAGTACCGTTGGGAATTTGGCTATGATATTAGCAACATGCAACCCTAATGATCAGGTGCTGGTCCAAAGGAATTGTCATAAGTCGATTCTGAATGGTTTAGAATTAAGTGGTGTGACCCCTATTTTTTTAACTCCACAATACGATGTCAATTCGAATCGGTTTACTTTTCCAACTATCGAACAGTACAAGGCAGCTATTGACGATTACCAGGATATCAAGGTAGTTATCGTTACCTATCCTGATTATTTTGGTGATACATTTATGTTAAAATCACTAATCGACTATGCTCATCAGCATGGTATTGTGGTACTTGTTGATGAAGCACATGGCGTTCACTTTTCATTAAATCATGCTTTTACGCCTCCTTCTGCAGTCAAGCTTGGAGCAGATATCGTCGTACAATCTGCTCATAAAATGGCACCAGCCATGACCATGACTGCTTATTTACATATTGGCTCAACTAGAGTCGATCGAATGAAAATTGAGAGTTACTTAACTATGCTACAGTCGAGTAGTCCATCCTATTTAATGATGGCCAGCTTGGATTTGGCTCGTCAATTCCTAGCTAGGCTTACTGATCACGATATAGTATCCATTGAGCAGTCTGTCATGGAGGTACGAGATATATTAGCAAAAAGTCCATATTGGGATGTTCTTCCTATTAATGGCTCGGATCCATTAAAAATTGTGATTAACATTCAGAATGGCTATTCGGTTAAGCTAATTACCGAGCTGTTTGAGGCTGAAGCCATTTATCCTGAATTTTCAACTGACCAACATATCGTTTGGTGTCATGGCTTAGCTCCTTTCCAAGATAATCAGCGGTTAAGAGAGGCAGTAGAAAAAGTAACAACACAATTAAATTTTTCAAAAAAACATGTTAAAATAAAAAGAAAACCCATTTATTTTGGTGGTGAACGACTCGAACTAGAGTATTCTTTTCAGCAGATGAGTCAGCTCACATACAGCTTTTGTGAATGGGAAGCAGCTGAAAATAAAGTCGCTGCTGAAGCGGTGGTTCCTTATCCACCAGGTATTCCTATTATCCAAAAAGGAGAACGTATTACCAAGCGACATATCGAATTAATTACTTACTTAAATAAACAACGCACAAATTTTCAACAAGCATACATTGACAAAGGTGTCCTTGTTTTTAAAGGAGAATAAAAAGTGACAGGTTATTTTATAACATTTGAAGGCGGTGAGGGAGCGGGGAAAACATCTGCTTTAAACATTGTTGCTCAAAGGTTAACAGAACAAGGTTATCCCATTACAGTTACACGTGAACCTGGTGGAATAACGATTGCAGAAAAGATTAGAGCTATTATCTTGGACCGTGAACATACAGAAATGGATGCACGTACAGAAGCGCTTCTTTATGCGGCAGCACGACGCCAGCATTTAATTGAAAAGGTTAAACCAGCTCTATCTGAAGGGAAGATTGTTTTATGTGATCGTTTTGTTGATAGTAGCATGGCTTATCAAGGCTATGCAAGAGGCTTAGGAATTGACGAGATTTATCATATTAATCAATTTGCAATTGATCAATTTATGCCTGATTTAACCTTATTTTTTGATATAGAGCCTTCTGTTGGCTTAGCTCGGATTAAACGAAATCAAGAGCGAGAGTTGAATCGTCTAGATTTAGAGAAAATAGCATTTCATGAGCAAGTTTATCAAGGTTATCAAATCCTGCTTGGCAAATTTCCTAACCGGATTAAGGCTATTGATGCTCGATTGGAATTGAAAGATGTGGTTGAATTAGCCTATCAAAGGGTATTAGATCATATAAGATAGTATCACGATTTTTATCAGGAGGCGGTAAAATGAAATTAATTTTAGCAGTTGTTGAGGATAAGGATAGCAATCGGCTGATTGATGCTTTAGGAAAAGAAGAGTTTAAGACAACTAAATTATCAACCACAGGTGGTTTTTTAAAAGAAGGGAATACGACTTTAATGATTGGCTGTAACGATGATGCTGTTGATGAGGCATTAGCCATCATTAAACGCAATTCAAGTCAACGAGAGCAAATGGTGGCACCGATTTCGCCAATGGGTGGCAATGCTGATTCTTACATCCCACAGCCTATCAATATTGAAGTAGGTGGGGCAACTGTTTTTGTTTTACCAGTCGATCAATTTTTTCAATTCTAGTGTGACTAAAGAGGTTGTCACACACTAAAGGGTGAGATAAGATTTGAAAATCAATAAAGAGATCCGAGCTCAGATAGATACCACTAAATTAAATACGCAACCCTTGCCAACCAAAGGAATAAGCTTTGATGAGGCGGTTGCGATTCAAGCACAAAAGCTTCAAAGTACAGAAATTGAACAATTATTGCAGGGTATCACTGCCCAAGGAGAACGATTGAAGCGATATCGCTCGATTCGTGAGCTAGCTAAATTTAAGCGGCTAGTTAAAAACTTTGTTAAAGAGGCTGTTGGATATGGATTAGATTTATCTCATTCACATAGCTTTACCATGGATGGTGGTAGTCGACGCTTGACTATTGTTAAACAAATTGATGAGAAGCTATTAACATTAACCGAAGCTATCCTAGAGCAAGAGAAGCGAACAGTTGATTTACTAGGAGTAATTGGAGAAATTAAAGGCTTATTGATTAATTTGTATTCTTAATTGACGATAAATGCTAAAATATAGGAAAAGCAAGAGAAACTGGACTAATTGATTTAACTTTATTCAGCAGACGTCTCCTCTCCTATAAATGGTGCGATGAATGCCTATTTATATTCAGTGGGGTAAAACTACGGCTGAATCAAGTTAAAGCCTACGGCGGATGCCACAGATTTTCAACGGAATTTATCGAGCGAAGCATGAAAAAATCTGGGCACAAATACGCTAAGGCACATTTGATAGTAAACATGGAGAGATTTGGAATGGGCAAGCTTAGGCTTGCCCTATCAGCTTTGTGTCGTTTTTTCTGTGTTAAGTGAAACTGACGTGGCAAGAATATTCCCTCTCTCTATCTAGAAAAGGTCGGTAGTTAGTTTGCTATCAATTCAACACAAATGACTTAGTAAGTTATTTGTGCTGTTCCAGTTTTTTGATAAATGCTTGATTTAATTCTATTCGGACAGGCAACAAGGCAAGTAAAAAAGCGATATGGCTTATTCAAGCTATTCGATAAGGGTGTTGTTGGATATGAAAAATTGGAATGATCTAATAGATAAACAGCCAATTGCAATTAAAATTATAAAGCAGATGCTTATGAGAGAGAGAGTTTCACACGCTTACTTGATTCAGGGAGATAAAGGGACGGGAAAAGCAGAAATAGCAACACTATTGGCTAAAAGCTTATTTTGTCAACATAGGGTTAATGGTGAACCTTGTAATAATTGTAAAGATTGTAACCGGATTGATTCCGGGAACCACCCTGATGTCCATTGGATAAAACCCGATGGTGCTTCAATCAAGAAAGAACAGATCGCCTATTTACAAAAAGAATTTACTTACACAGGCCTCGAATCAAAACAAAAAGTCTATCTCATATCTAACGCTGATCGCATGACAACTAACGCAGCTAATCGTCTTCTGAAGTTTTTAGAAGAACCGAGTAGGCAGACGACGGCTATTTTAATGACGGAAAATGGTCAGGGTATTTTAGATACAATAAAATCAAGATGTCAAATCATTTCATTGCGTCCTCTTGCGATCGAGCAAATACAAACCCAGCTAGAATCTGATGGTATAACCCCTGATAATGCACGTGTTTTCGCTATGATAACACAAAACTTAGCAGCAGCTCGTGCATTAAATCAAGATGAGTGGTTTGCGCAAGCAAGAAAGTTAGTGGTACAATTAATAGAAGTGCTTCGTACTAAGCAAGAGGAGGCATTGCTTTTTATTCAGAAGCAATGGATCAGTCATTTTTCTGATCGTGATCAATTATTTTTAGGTTTGGACCTGTTAATCTATTGGTTTAAAGATCTTATCTATCTTCAGCTTGAAGAGTCAGACTTAGTTGTTTTTCAGTCGTATTTAACTGAGCTTGAAGCCAGTCTACGGTATTGGACAAGATATGATATTACAGAGATCCTTTATGCTATTATGGAAGCAAGAAAACTAATTGATCAAAATGTTCATCCTACTCTAGTTATGGAGCAATTAACACTGCAAATGCAGAGGTGATCATAATGATAGAAGTTATAGGTGTCCGCTTTAAAAAAGCGGGTAAGATATATTACTTTGATCCCGATCAATTTAAAATTGATTTGGATGAATATGTTATCGTCGAGACAGCTAGAGGTATAGAGTTTGGGAAGGTTGTTATTGCAAACAAATTAGTAGACGAAGAGGATGTCGTTCTGCCCCTTAAAAAAGTGATTCGGATGGCAACGACAAAGGACAAGCTAGCTGTTACTGAGAATCAAGAAAGTGCAGCAAAGGCTTATCAGGTATGCTCTGAGAAGATTGTTGAACATCAATTAGAGATGAATCTCGTTGATGTCGAGTATACCTTTGACCGTAATAAAGTAATTTTCTATTTTACAGCTGATGGTCGTGTTGATTTTCGCAACCTTGTAAAGGATCTAGCTGCTGTGTTTAAAACAAGGATAGAGCTTCGGCAAATTGGTGTGCGTGATGAAGCCAAACTGCTTGGCGGTATTGGTCCTTGCGGTCGAATGTTATGCTGTTCTACCTTTTTGGGCGATTTTGAACCTGTTTCAATCAAAATGGCAAAGGATCAAAATCTATCCTTGAACCCTGCTAAAATATCTGGCTTATGTGGTCGATTAATGTGTTGTCTAAAATATGAAAATGACGATTATGAATCGGCAAAGAGACAGCTTCCAGATTTAGGTGAAAGCATGAATACACCTGTAGGCAAAGGAAAAGTAGTGGGCTTGAATATATTAGAGCGTGTTATTCAGGTCGAAATTATCGAAAAAGAGCGTGTGATCGAATATACATTGGATGAATTAATTGATCACGGTGTCGTGAATTTGCAAACCACAGAGTGATGAGGTGGAAGTGACGTGAACATGAATAAAAAGGAAGTGTTCGAACAAGTATCTGATATGGAAGAACAGATCGGTCAACTTTACCAACAGTTAGGCGATTTGAAATCCCGTTTAGGTGAAGTGTTGGAAGAAAATCACCGTTTATCACTTGAAAATCATCATTTGCGAAAACGGCTAGAGCATGAAACGGATACGACTGGTGAATTATCTGAACAGACTACGGCAGAAAATGCTGCAATAGGAGAAGGCTATGACAACTTAGCCCGCCTTTATGAAGAAGGCTTCCATATTTGTAATGTCCATTTTGGTAGTCCGAGACAAGATGAAGATTGTTTATTTTGCTTGTTATTTTTAAATAAACAAAGTAAATAGTTTATCGCAATTAACTAGCTGGGGCTGCGATTACTCGCCCCATCGAAGGGCTTTTGTAAGACTCCCAGTTCAAGAAATAAGGGAACAAGTCTAAGCGGGAGATCCAACAGCCAGTAACGGCTCGATTGGTTCAACTCACGTTCAGTGGGGGAGAGAGGAAGCCGACTAAGTTCGCGCCGTCTTCACGAGCATACCCTATGCGTCGAAACCCCTGCTGAACGTAGTTTCACTTGATCTTATAGAAAAAAAGAGGCTGAACATTTAAGATGATAAATCTAAAATGTCAGTCTTTTTTCACTTTAATAACGGATAACTTTTCTATCGGTATAAGAAGAAAGCTTTCGCCATAGGGCATGGTGCTAACCAAGCTTTAATTAATCTGAAAGACGTTGGCAGGGTTATGATTTGTGATCTTTTTGACCAGCACAAGGGTGTAGCTGCCTTAGTGCTATTATTAAGCTGGTGTCTATTTGCTCTGATCGCGACAAGTGTATTCTTTCTTATTAGGTGCTAATATTTGATAGCTAATATTTGATAGCTATCAATCACCTCGCTTGTTACCTGGACAAAAGAGGGAGGGTTTGACTTCATCGCTATTTTTGGATATCTTTAAAAGAATGATCGAGATAGTTATATACACATGTGTTTCCTAGAAGTAGAGAGCAAGCTTTGGAGGTTTTTAATGGTAACATTACGAGATGATGAAAGATTAGATTTTTTATTTACTGATGAATCGATGCAGATTATTCAGAGTCCGACTGTTTTTTCCTATTCTATTGATGCTGTTCTGTTAGCTAACTTTGCATCGATTCCATTAAAAAGAGGTAAGATTATTGATTTATGTACAGGAAATGGTGTCATTCCGTTATTAATTAGTCGAGAGGTCGATAACGCTGTATCGATTACCGGTGTTGAAATTCAAGAACGATTATATGATATGGCAGTTAGAAGTATTGAATATAACAACAAAGCTGGCCAGATTACGATGATTCATGGCGATATTATAGATATGCCTAACAAATTTGGTAATCGTAAATTTGATTTAGTTACAGTCAACCCACCATACTTTCAAACGAGTCATCCTAATCACCTGAATAAAAATGATTACTTGACCATTGCAAGACATGAAGTAATGGCGACGCTGGATGATGTCATTCAAGTCGCAAGCAAGCTAGTGAAATCAGGTGGTAAAGTGGCTATGGTTCATCGTCCTGGACGTCTTACCGATATTTTAACATGTATGCGAGAATATAAACTTGAGCCCAAACGGATGCGATTTGTCTATCCCAAACAAGGGAAAGAAGCTAATATCCTACTTATAGAAGCAATTCGAGATGGAAAACCCGACCTGAAGCTATTGCCTCCATTATATGTCTTTAATCATGATGGAACCTATACTGAGGAGTTGAACAATGGTGGCTATTGAACATGTGGTTTATATTTTAGAGTGTAAAGACGGCTCCCTTTATACAGGCTATACCAATAATTTGGCCAACCGATTAAAAATGCATGAGCAGGGTAAAGGAGCTAAGTATACGCGAGGACGTGGCCCATTTATATTACGCTTCAAAAGAGTGTTTGCGACTAAAGAAGCGGCGATGCAAATGGAATACCAAATTAAGCAATTAAGTAAGCAGAAAAAAATACAGTTAATTGATCAGGAAAAGAAGGCGATCATAAGTGAATAAACAGAAAAGCTTTGAGGACAAAGGTCCTGCAGGAATATTGTATGTTGTACCAACACCGATTGGAAATTTAGAGGATATTACAATAAGAGGCTTAAATACACTGAAAAGTGTTGATCTTATCGCAGCAGAAGATACACGAAACACTAAGAAACTACTAACCCATTTCGATATCCATTGTTCAATGGTAAGCTATCATGAGCATAGTCAAGATAGTAGAGTAGCTCATTTAATTTCACAGCTTAAAAATGGGAAGGATGTTGCTTTAGTTAGTGACGCTGGTATGCCAGCAATTTCAGACCCTGGAGCACCTTTGATTCAGGCAGTCTTGGCCGAAGAGCTTTCTGTAGTCGTTTTACCAGGTGCTAACGCTGCCTTATGTGCGTTGGTAGGTTCAGGATTAGCAACGGATCAGTTTTATTTCTTTGGCTTTTTACCACGGAAAAATAAAGAAAGAAAACGAGCTTTGCAGCGATTACAACGACAAAACAGTACAGTAATCCTCTACGAATCACCTTATCGTCTAACAGAAACCCTTGAAGACATCCATTTTTATTTAGGCAATCGTCAAATAGCTATTGCTCGGGAATTAACGAAACGATTTGAAGAGTACGTTCGAGGTACTATAGAAGAAGTAATGAATTGGACTAAAACTGGAACGATTAAAGGTGAGTTTTGCATTGTTATTGAAGGTAACCCTGAGGAGTCGGATAATCAAGAAGAGGCGTGGTGGGAAAAGCTAACGATCAATCAGCATGTGGATTACTACATTGAGAAAGATCAGCTATCTAGTAAGATGGCAATAAAACAGGTAGCAGAAGACAGAAAGATAAGTAAGCGTGATGTTTACCAAAGCTATCACGTTGAATAGAAAAGTGTTTGCGATAAATTAAGAAACAGGTTTGATTGGTTAGTAGACAACTTCAACATCAGGCATTGACAGAGGCGATTAAGAAATTAAAAAGAAGGGTACCGGTATGATTGGGTTACCCTTCTTTTTTTACTATGCAATTTATGGTTAGAACGCCATTGATGCAAAAGTGGCGCTACCTGAATGTGCCGTAAAATGAATTAGCTTAGCGCTTTATTGATTTCCTCAATTAAAGCTTTAGCACCTTCAGGGCTTAAAACAAGCTTACCATCAGCAAGTGATAAGTTATCATCAGAAATTTCTCCAGTAATTTGGCAAGTCATGCTTGGCTTATATTTTTGAAGAATAATACGTTCATCATCTACATAAATCTCCAAAGCATCTTTTTCTGCAATACCTAATGTACGGCGTAATTCGATAGGAATTACAACACGTCCTAACTCATCAACTTTACGTACAATACCTGTAGATTTCATTATTTTCTCCCCTTTAAGTTAATTTCGGCATATTTCGACAATACCTATTTTAGAATATACCAGTAATTTCTATATGTGTCAATCAAAAAATACCAAAAAATATGTTTCTTAGGAAAAAATCTTATTCCCACTGTTGAATATATCTCGATATAATAACCCCTTCAAGTACGTTTATCCAAGTGCTTGATCAATAGTCTAAGGGATTAAAGCAAGGAAAAATGGCAAGGCTGATGAATATTCAGTATTCAATAGCTGAATATAGTTGAAAAATAACTGATAAAGACGCTACAATATAAAGAAATACTATTTCTCGGTATAAATGTTAGAACTGATTTATCGAACTCATTATTGCACAGGGAGGCTTTACTCGTGACAAAACAAAAAACGTTTTACCTTACTACACCCATTTATTACCCAAGTGGCAATTTGCATATTGGACATGCCTACACAACTGTAGCAGGAGATGCTATGGCTCGCTATAAACGACTACAAGGCTATGATGTGATGTATTTAACTGGAACGGATGAACATGGTCAGAAAATCCAAAAAAAGGCTGAAGAGAAAGGTGTTACACCTCAAGCTTACGTTGATGAGATTGTAAGTGGTATTAAACAACTTTGGCAAAAGCTAGACATCTCATATAATGATTTTATCCGAACTACCGAAACCAGACATAAAGAAGTAGTGGAAAAGATCTTTGACCAATTGCTAAAACAAGGGGATATTTATTTAGATCAGTACGAAGGCTGGTATTGTACGCCTTGTGAATCGTTTTTTACGGAAAGACAGCTTGAGTCAGGACGTTGTCCCGACTGCGGTGGTCCAGTAGAGAAGGTTAAAGAGGAATCTTACTTCTTTAAAATGAGCAAATATGTTGATCGTTTACTTACTTTTTATGATGAGAACCCCCATTTTATTCAACCGGAAAGTCGTAAAAATGAAATGATTAATAACTTTATCAAACCAGGACTAGAAGATTTAGCTGTTTCCAGAACGACTTTTGATTGGGGAATAAAGGTTCCTGGGGATCCAAAACATGTGATTTATGTTTGGATCGATGCCTTATCAAACTATATTACGGCATTAGGCTATGGAAGTGAAGATGACACTGCTTATCAGAAATACTGGCCTGCGAATGTGCATCTTGTCGGAAAGGAAATTGTACGTTTCCATACGATTTACTGGCCAATCATGCTAATGGCATTAGACTTACCGTTACCTAAAAAAGTGTTTGCTCATGGCTGGATTTTAATGAAGGATGGCAAAATGTCTAAATCAAAGGGCAATGTAGTGGACCCTGTCTCTTTAATTGATCGCTATGGTTTAGATGCTTTGCGTTATTACCTATTGCGTGAAGTCCCCTTTGGAGCAGATGGAGTATTTACACCGGAAGGATTTGTAGAACGTGTAAATTATGATCTAGCTAACGATTTAGGTAATTTATTGAATCGAACTGTAGCCATGATTGATCAATACTTTGATGGAGAGATAGCCGATTTTATTGCTGGTGAAAATGAATATGACCAGCAACTAGAGCAGCTTGCAATCGACACTGTGACACAAGTTGAAGCAGCTATGGAAGAGATGGAGTTCAGCGTTGCGTTAGCTTCTATTTGGCAATATGTAAGCCGTACTAATAAATATATTGATGAAACACAACCATGGGTATTGGCAAAAGACCCAGCAAATAAAGAACGTTTAGGAAATGTATTAGCACATTTAACGGATGCGTTACGTCGTATTGCTATTTTGCTCCGTCCATTTTTGACCCAAACGCCAAATGCCATCTTTGCGCAGCTAGGTATTGTGGACGAAGCAGCTAAATCTTGGGCGAGCTTAGTCCGTACCGATATGATCAAGGCAGGAACACGTGTAACTAAGTCAGAGCCTCTCTTCCCACGCCTAGATGTTACTGAAGAAACAGCTGCCATTAAAGCAATGATGCAAAAACCAGTCGTTAAAGAAGAAGCTAAAACTGAACCAAGCAAATCTGAAATTAGCTTTGATGACTTTCTGAAAATCGACTTAAGAGTAGCTGAAATTATTAAAGCTGAAAAGATGAAGAAAGCCGATAAACTTCTTAAGCTTTATGTAGATTTAGGAACTGAAAAACGTCAAATTATCTCTGGAATCGCCCAGCACTATCAACCTGAAGCATTGATAGGGCAAAAGGTTATTTGTGTGACAAACCTTAAACCGGTGAAATTACGTGGCGAGCTTTCACAAGGGATGATTTTAACAGGTGAGGATTCAGAGGGTAACCTAACGTTATCGACCGTTCAAGATTCTTCATTGGCTAATGGGTCTGTTGTTAAGTAATTTAAGTCTAAGAGAAGTTGTTCAAAATGTCACCAAATGATAAGCGTCGCATCTCATTGTTGGCTTGGTTTTGCGCTACTCACGTATTAAAGGGCATACGCTCCGTTGCTCATCCCATCGCCGCCTCGACCTGCTTGCTTCTCATTCGGCTCATTTTGAACACATAAATATAGAAGTTGTTCAAAATGATCACCAAATGATAAGCGTCGCATCTCATTGTTGGCTTGGTTTTGCGCTACTCGCGTATTAAAGGGCATACGCTCCGTTGCTCATCCCATCGCCGCCTCGACCTGCTTGCTTCTCATTCGGCTCATTTTGAACACGTATATAGTAATTTGTATTTCAAGTTTGGCTAGTTTGATAGGAGATTTGATTGTATGTTTTTTGATACCCATGTCCATTTAAATGTTAAACAATTTGATGATGATCAGACTGAAACGATTAACCGTGCTCGTGAAGCGGGAGTAGAGAAGATGGTTGTGGTAGGCTTTGATCATGAAACGATTCCTGAGGCTATTCGTTTAGCTGAGCAGTATCCCTTTATTTATGCAGCGGTAGGATGGCATCCCGTCGATGCCATTGATTTTACAAGTAAAGAGCTAACTTGGTTAGAGGAGTTAGCTCGTCACCCGAAGGTGGTAGCGCTTGGTGAAATGGGTTTAGATTACTACTGGGATAAGTCACCCAAAGATGTTCAGGCTGATGTTTTTAGACAGCAGATCCGTCTAGCGAAAAAGCTAGATATGCCGATCATTATTCATAATAGAGAGGCAACCGAAGATATTATTAAGCTATTGCAAGAGGAAGATGCGGCCTCTGTGGGTGGGATTATGCACTGTTATAATGACTCAAAGGATTATTTACAGGCATGTTTAGCCATGAACTTTTACATTTCATTAGGCGGACCTGTTACTTTTAAAAATGCACCTTTACCTAAAGAAGTTGCCCAGGCTGTACCATTAGATCGGTTGTTAATTGAAACGGATTGTCCGTTTCTAGCACCCCATCCCTACCGAGGTAAGCGGAATGAACCAGCCTATGTTACTTTGGTAGCCAAGCAGATTGCAGCTTTGAGAGATGTCCCTCTGGAAGTTATTGAGAAAGCTACTACTACCAACGCTTTACGCCTTTTTGGGTTGCTGGAAGAAAAGTAAAAGTATAGGATATATTACGTTTATGTAACGAAATCAATAGTCTGTAACCTTTTCTTAAAAAATATGAAATAAGTGATAGTATTATCATCCTAATCGTTGATATACTTATGTTTTTCATTGTAATATTGGCTAAAGCCTGATTTGACAGCCTTTTTGTTCGTTTATTATAATAAGCGCGCGCAACAAAAAGGAGGCAAGAAAGCATGACGTTAAAATCAAAGCTATTGCCAGTATTGAAAAATAAATTTACTATTTCACTTTTAAGTTTATTTGCACTTATATTTATCATTGGTTTTGTTGTTCTTGAAATAACTAAATCTGAGCTTACTGTTACAAAAGATGGTGAAACTGAAACAATCGTAACACGCGCAAAGACAGTGAGAGATTTGTTAGAAGAATTGGAGATAGAAGTTAGTAAACACGACGATTTATCTCATGATTTGGATGCAGAAATTGAATCTGATATGCATATTCAATATAAAAGAGCCAAGCAGTTAAGCTTAATTATCGATGGAGATGAAACGACCCATTATACAACAAAGGAATCTGTCTCCGAGTTCCTTGACACGATTGATGTTGAGGTGAAGGAACATGACGAGTTAAATGTTGCTCAAGAAGCATTAATAGAAGATGATCTGGTAATCACCTTAGATCGTGCCATTCAAATCGTAATTAGAGACGCGGAGCATGAGGAAGAGGTTTGGACCACTGATCGAACGGTTGCCGAGCTACTCGCCTCAGAATCGATTGAGCTTCAGGAATTAGATCGACTTGAACCAGAGGCAAATCAAGAGCTAACAGAAGATATGACGGTTACTATTACTCGTGTTGAAATAGTTAAGGATATTGTTGAGGACGTGCTAGAATTTTCTACTATTAGACGGAATGATAGTTCACTAGCCCAGGGAACTGAAGAAGTAGTTGAGCCAGGGACGAATGGTTTGATTGAAAAAACTTATCAGGTAACACTGGAGAATGGTAAGGAAGCAAAGCGTGAACTCATCTCAGAAGAAGTGAAAAAAGAGAGTGAGCAACGTATTGTGGCCGTGGGTACTAAAGTTATTGAACAGACTGTTTCTCGTGGCGGTTCTAGTCAGAGTCAAACGTCTAGTTCTGACACTATTGTAATGGATGCTACCGCCTACAATTGGAATTGCTCTGGATGTGACGGAAGAGGGCGCACCTCCACAGGCTTCAATCTTAAGGATAACCCTACTGGAACAATTGCTGTAGATCCAAGTGTGATTCCGTTAGGTACTAGAGTTTATATTGAAGGTTATGGCTATGCTGTAGCAAGAGATACAGGTGGCTCAATAAAAGGCAATAAGATTGACATTCATATGCCAACACTTGAAGAAGCTAAAAATTTTGGACGCAAGCAAGTAAAAGTCCAAATATTAGATTAAATCGAAGCCCTTATTAGCGAATATCGTTAACAAGGGCTTTTTTGAGCGTTCAGACAACATCAATTTCTGTTAATGGGAAATATATCATTACACCTGTTTTTCGCCATTAATTTAAGTACGATATGGAGATCAATAAGTAGGTATACTATAATGAATAAGAATACAAAGAGGATTATCGGAGGCCATTCTGTTGAGAATTAAAGAAATTATCGTTGTTGAAGGAAAAGACGATACTGCCAAAATTAAGCAAGTACTTGATGCTGACACAATTGAAACGAACGGTTCTGCTATCGATAAAACGATTTTAGAGCAGATCAAGCATGCAGTTGAAAAACGTGGGGTAATCATTTTTACCGATCCCGATTTTCCGGGTCAGCGGATCAGACATATTATCTCTGAAGCTGTCCCCGGTTGTAAGCATGCCTTTTTAACCAAACAGGAAGCAATAAGCAAGCACGATCGAGGTATAGGGGTCGAGCATGCATCAGCTGCTGCGATTAAACAAGCATTGGCCAGAGTCTATCAGCTTGAAGAGGGAAGCCCATGTTTAATTGAGAAGCAAGATTTATTACACTATGGGTTGATAGGTGGTTCACAAGCAAAGCAACGCCGCCAAAAGTTAACGGATCGCCTGAGGCTAGGTCATGCTAATGGTAAGCAATTATTAAAACGATTAATCATGTTCCGCATTACACGCAAACAACTAGAAGAGGCCATGCTTGCGATCATCGAGGAGGAGGAAGAATGAGTAAAGAGAAAGCCATTGCGACGCCGAGTAAAACGAAGGAGTATTTAAATAAATACGGTTTTACATTTAAAAAGAGTCTAGGTCAGAATTTTATTATTGATGTCAATATTTTATCTAATATTATAAAGTCAGCAGGTATAACTACTTCAATCGGCGCGATTGAAATTGGTCCAGGGATGGGGGCGCTAACTGAACAATTAGCTCAGCATGCAAACCGTGTCGTTGCTTTCGAGATAGATCAACGATTGAAGCCTGTTTTAAATGACACGCTTTCTGATTATGATAATGTGGAAATTATCTTTCAGGATGTACTAAAGACAGACATAGGTCAGGTTATCGCGAATCATTTTATGCCTGGACAAGTCATTAAGATTGTAGCCAACCTGCCTTACTATGTAACAACTCCAATTCTTATGCATATATTAATGGCTCAACTGCCGATTGAAAGCATAACCGTCATGATTCAAAAGGAAGTCGCAGATCGAATGGCTGCTCAGCCTAATAGTAAAAGCTATGGCTCGCTTTCTATAGCTGTACAGTACTATACGGAGGCTAAGGTTATTTTGAATGTGCCTAAAACAGTGTTCATGCCTCAACCTAATGTTGATTCAGCTGTATTGCATCTAGATTTACGAACAAAGCCACCAGTCCATGTCGAAAATGAATCTTATTTCTTTGCTCTTGTTCAAGCAAGTTTTGCCCAAAGAAGAAAAACATTACGGAACAATTTATGCCGCTATTTTAAGGATAAACTTACTAAAGATAAGGTTGAAGTCATCCTCACAAAAGCAAATATTGATGGTTCTCGAAGAGCTGAATCGTTATTAATCGAAGAATTTGCTCAATTAGCAAATCTATTCTATAAACTAGACTAAATTAGCTAGATCCAACCTCTAATGCTTCAGTTGAACGTCTTAATATCCGTTATTGGTTTGAAGCTTTATCGCAGTGTAACTGGCTTTAAGACTCCCGCTACAAGAAATAAGGGAACACGTCATGTCTAAGTGGGAGAACCAACAGCCAGTAACGGCCCGGTTGGTTCAACTAACGTTCACTGGGGGAGAGAGGAAGCTGACTAAGTTCGCGACATCGTGTCGCAACGTCTGCACGAGCACATCCTATGCGTCGAAACCCGACTGAACGAAGTTTCACTTTATTTGTGCAATGCTAATCATCTGGTTGCGGGCCTCACACAATTCTTTTTCTTACATAGGCTATTGTTAGACGAGAGAGGAGGGACTAAGATGAATTTAGCTGTAGGTGATCTGGTTACACGTGTCTCCCATCGACATGATATTTTGTTTCGAATTTGCTCGATTCAAGATTCAATTGCGATTTTACATGGTGAAGATCTACGATTAGAAGCAGACGCACCACTAGATGATCTTGTGAAGGCAACAGATCGTGACGTATTGACACATCAGAAAAATGAGAAAGAACAACTTGATTATTCCTTTCGGTTATTTAGACAGGACTATCAACTTATGAAAGAGAAAAGGACTTATCAGGCCACAGATGGCTATAAGGAAGAAGCAACTTTTTTTCAACTCCCAGCGCGGGTTTTACATCTTGATGGGGATCGACAATACCTAAAAAAATGTATAGACCTTTATCAGCGGCTTGGTCTACAAGTTCATGGTCTTTATATCGAAGAACAGCAAATGCCAACAGAGATTACGGCTTTAATTAAACGTGTACAGCCTGATATTGTGGTTATCACAGGACATGATGCCTTCTCAGAAAAAAAAGGTGGTAAAAATGACTTAAGGGCTTATCGTCATTCACGCTACTTTGTGGAGGCAGTCCGTGAGGCTCGCCGAATCGAAGCCAATTTAGATCAGCTTGTGATATTTGCCGGTGCTTGTCAATCCCATTTCCAATCTTTAATTCGTGCTGGTGCTAATTTTGCTAGCTCTCCTTCAAGAATTAATATTCATGCCTTAGACCCTGTGTATATCACCGCTAAGTTAGCATACACATCATTTATGGATAAAGTCACCGTTTCAGATGTTTTACGGAATACATTAACAGGTGAAAAAGGGTTAGGAGGAGTAGAAACACGTGGTTTTCTACGGACGGGTATGCCTTATTTAGAGGACGAATTGACGGAATAAAAGCCATCAATTTATGCATAGAAAAAAAAGGTTGAGCCATAATACTATCAATGAACTTCTTTCTTCAGGAGGTCAATAGTCATACATGAAATAAATGTATTGACAAACAAAATATATTACTGTTATAATAAAATATTTTGTTGACCTTTTTATTGGTACGTGCTATAATTAAGGAAGTGAGGTGGAGTATAGTGGCGAAAACGTTAGTCGAAATCAAAAGAGGCTTAGATAGCCAAATTGGAAAACGTTTGAAGTTAATTGCAAACGGTGGAAGAAGAAAGACAGTAGAACGTTATGGAACACTTGCAGAAACATATCCATCTGTATTTATTGTAGCCTTAGATCAGGATGAAAATGCATTTGAGCGTGTTTCATACAGCTATGCAGACATTTTAACAGAGACAGTGGAATTAAGCTTTATTGATGACCGAAGTAAGTTGGCGGTTGGAGAGCAGTAATCTATTTACTGCTTTTTTTGTGTCTTTTTTTTGTTAACATAATCAAAAAGGTTTTATACTTAATTAGCAATCTTGTCTGTTTCTAGTAAGGTAAATGAAGCCGTAGAAACCTACTTATAAACAAAACACATTATCACATCTGTAGAGACCTAGCTCAGTGGACAAGTCCTTTTGTGTATCGTACAAAATTGCTGAAGAAGTATACGTTTTATCTAAGGGGGATCATTCTAATGGAAATATATCAAGCTACGATTGAAGATTTAGAGGGAGTAGCCAATTTATTTAATTTGTATCGTATATTTTATCAACAAACATCGGATTTAGAAGCTGCTAAAAGATACATAAAAGCACGTTTGGAAAGAAAAGATTCTGTCATATTCGTTGTTAAAAAGAAACAAGATTATTTAGGGTTTACTCAACTTTATCCGACCTTCTCATCCATATCCATGAAGAAAGACTGGATATTAAATGACTTGTTTGTAGGTGAAGAAGCCAGAAGACAGGGAATAGGAGAAAAGCTTTTGAATAAAGCCAAAAGTTATGCTATAGAAACAGGCGCAAAAAGCATTAGTTTGGAGACAGCATCAGATAATTATCCTGCCCAAAATTTATATAAGAAAAATGGGTATACCCGAGATTTGCAATATTATCATTATCAATTAAGCTTGGCATAATAGACCGATCCTACTAACACGTTACTGTGGCACCTTAATCAAATTCGCCTATTTGTGCCCAGATTTTATCGAACTTCGCTCAATAAATTTCGGCTAAACATCTGTGGGTCCGCCGGCGGCTTTAACTTTATTCAGCTGGGAACCTTCACTGAACGAAAGACAAATAGGCATTGACTCACCACTTATAGCAGTTCGAGACTCCTGCTGAATGAAGCTAAAATCCAAGAAAGAATCCACTTTGATCGTAACCAATCAAACGGATTCTTTTATTTAGATAGTACTAAACTCGGTCATTTTCCCTTTTAGGGGGTTCGTTATGTCTTTTAATTTCCTAGCCTACAAAGAGTTGATGTGTACCTTATTAGAGATAGAGCAATAATTTAAGTAAGTGCTCTCAATTAACTGTCGAAAAACCTACTATTTTTCTACTAAAAATATGTTATGATGTGGTTACTAAAGTGAGTAGGTACATATTAGATTTGTAAGGGTGGAATAGTTATGCGTGTATTTGAAAAAGCACCAGCAAAAATAAATTTGACCTTAGATGTGCTCCATAAGCGCCCTGACCAATATCATGAGGTTGAAATGATTATGACCACAATTGATTTAGCTGATCGTCTAGAGTTTACAGCTATAGACACTAATCAAATTTTGATTGAGTCTGAAAGTAAGTATGTCCCTAATGATGAGCGCAATCTGGCCTATCAAGCAGCTGCTTTAATAAAAGACACATTTAATATTCGTAAAGGTGTTAAAATTAAGATTGATAAGCATATTCCTGTTGCCGCTGGGCTAGCTGGTGGTAGTAGTGATGCAGCCGCAACGTTACGTGGATTGAATCGAGTATGGGATTTAGGTCTATCAACGGAAATGCTGGCTCACCTAGGTGCTCAAATTGGTTCAGATGTTCCCTTTTGTGTCTACAATTCTACGGCAGTTGCAAAAGGACGTGGTGAGAAGATAACAGAATTACCAGCTCCACCTTCCTGCTGGGTTGTATTAGCCAAACCTTCAATAGGTGTATCTACACAATCTATTTACAGCCATTTAGACCTTACAGATATCAAGCATCCAGATACAACAAAAATGATTGAAGCGATCCAAACGAATAATTATCAGATGATGGCAACACTAGTAGGCAATGTTCTTGAGCCAGTGACCATGTCATTATATCAAGAGGTTAGTCAAATTAAAGCACTAATGCTAGCCTCTGGATCTGATGCTGTTTTGATGAGTGGAAGTGGACCAACTGTATTTGCTTTAACTCAACAAGAGAGTCGTGCTGACCGAATTTATAATAGTTTAAGGGGATTTTGCCAAGAGGTATTCGTGGTTAGGATGTTAGGTGTATCCTGACACTTGAATAAATCCGTATATAATGGTATATTTGTTGAAAAATATTCGGTTTTTGAGGTGAAGGAATGAAGAGAAGTGATCGCCTGGTTGGGATGACCCAATACATATTAGATCATCCCATGGAGTTAATTTCGTTACCGTTTTTTTCTGAGCGTTATCAAGCTGCTAAATCATCAATTAGTGAGGATTTAGCGATTATGAATATAATGTTTAAACAAGAGGGGATCGGCTATTTAGAGTCTATTTCTGGTGCTGCTGGGGGGATTCGCTATGTTCCGCGTTATCAACACTCGGAAAGTCAGCAATTTGTTGAGGCTTTAGCTCAACGACTAGAGGATCCTAATCGAATATTGCCAGGTGGCTATTTATTTATGAGTGACATTCTTGGTGAACCAGCGACAGTAAAGAAGATTGGTCAGATCTTTGCAACTGCTTTTGCAACTCTTGGAATTGAAGCCGTTGTCACAGTAGCTACGAAAGGAATACCATTAGCTTATGCCGTTGCACAATATTTAAATGTTCCGGTTGTTATTGTCCGACGTGATCCTAAAGTGACAGAAGGCTCAACGGTCAGCATCAACTATGTCTCGGGCTCATCTAGAAAAATTCAAACAATGGTTCTGACTAAGCGAAGCTTACAGCGCGGAGCCACCGTATGTATCATTGATGACTTTATGAAAGCAGGCGGTACCATTGATGGGATCAGAAATTTACTAGATGAATTTGATGCAAAGGTGGCCGCAATTGGTGTGCTTGCCGAAGCTGAGGATGAGGAAGATGAGCGAATTGTTACGGATTATACCTCTCTACTACAGATATCCAATGTTGATGTGCGAAATCAGCAGATAGAAGTGACTAAAGGCACATATTTTAATAAAAAATAAGTTTAATCTTGCTTAATTTGTGTCCATTTCATGCCTAAATAATGAACAAAAAAAGATTTTTTTCAAAATATATGAAAATAAGCAGGAATTTTGAATTATGTTGTGGAATTAATCTTGTAAAGGCGTTCATTAAGAAAAAGGTGGTGAGCATAATGGAGGTAACAGATGTGAGATTACGCCGTGTTTCAAGTGATAGTAGAATGAAAGCCATTGCTTCTATTACATTGGATCAGGAATTTGTTATTCATGATATTCGGGTTATAGATGGAAACAATGGTTTGTTTGTAGCTATGCCGTCAAAGCGAACACCGGATGGAGAATTTCGAGATATTGCCCATCCAATCAATGCTAATATGCGCGCGAAAATTCAGGATGCCGTTTTAACAAAGTACAATGAAGCAGATCAACCGAAAGTTGCGCTAGAAGAAGCAGGGGTCTCTTAAATAATTAAATCTCTAAATTAAAAGTCTAATCGTCTGATTAGGCTTTTTGTGTGCGATAACCTTCATATGTAAACTTATATTGAAATGCACGTCCTTTTAAGATATATTCTTTAGTGGTATAATTTTTATGACATTTTTATTTATGAGCGGAGGCTGTAATTAATGGTTAATAAATATGCGATTGTATTAGCTGCAGGTCAAGGAACGCGAATGAAGTCCAAGTTATACAAGGTGCTTCATCCGGTTATGGGTAAACCTATGGTGCAGCATGTAATAGATCAGCTCCAAGCTTTGAATTTGGATAAAATAATTACTATTGTAGGTTATGGAGCAGAGCAGGTTAAGCAACAGCTAGGTTCAGCATCAGAGTTTGTTGTACAAAAGGAACAACTAGGAACTGGACATGCTGTTTTGCAAGCTAAATCACTTCTAGCCGATAAAAAAGGTGTGACCGTTGTTGTTTGTGGAGATACACCACTATTAACAGCCGAAACGTTAGAGCAATTATTTAACTATCATCAAGAAAACCAGGCCAAAGTAACCGTATTAACAACAATGGTAGATGAGCCCGCTGGTTATGGCCGCATTGTTCGTGATCAAGATAACAACCTTGCCAAGATCGTAGAACAAAAGGATGCGACAACAGAGGAGCTAGCGATTAAGGAAATCAATACTGGTACATACTGCTTTGATAATAAAGTGCTTTTTGAGGCATTAGCGCATGTATCAAATGATAATAAGCAGGGAGAATATTATTTGCCAGATGTTATAGAGATTGCTCAGGCAAATGGTGATAAAGTTGCGGCATTTTCGGCTAAGGATTCGAATGAGACGATAGGGATTAATGACCGTGTAGCATTAGCCCAAGCAGAAAAGCTAATGAAGCAACGGATTAACAGACAACATATGCAAAATGGAGTTACAATTCTAGACCCTGAACAAACCTATATTGGACCTGATGTAGAGATTGATCCAGATGTCGTTATTGAACCAGGGTCAATTTTAAAAGGTGTTACTAAAATTGGCGCAGATTCCATGATTGGTCCCCATAGTGAGATTGTAGATAGTACGATTGGAGAAAGCTCTAAAATAACGCATAGTGTTGTTTATCATAGTGACATTGGCTCCCGAGTAAATATTGGTCCATTTGCTCATATTCGTCCTGCCTCTCAAATTAAAGATGATGTAAAAATTGGTAATTTTGTAGAAGTTAAAAAGTCTATCATTGAGGAAACGAGTAAAGTTTCGCATTTAAGCTATATTGGTGATGCTGAGATTGGCAAAAATGTGAATGTAGGCTGTGGAAGTATTACCGTTAATTATGACGGTGAGAACAAATTTTTAACTAAAATTGAGGATGATGTTTTTATTGGTTGTAATACCAATTTAATTGCTCCAGTCACAATTGGTCAAGGAGCCATTGTTGCTGCAGGTTCAACGATCAATAAAGATGTACCTTCAGAAGCCTTATCGATTGCACGAGCAAAGCAAGTTAATAAAGATGATTATGCGAAAAAATTTAATAAATTATTAAAATAGATTAAATGGGGGTTTGACTAAATGTCAACGGGTTATCAAGATCGAACTTTGAAAGTTTTTACGCTAAATTCTAATCCAAAGCTGGCAGCAGAAATCGCCGATCAAATTGGCGTCCCACTAGGAAAATGCTCCGTTTCAAGCTTTAGCGATGGAGAAATTCAAATAAATATCGAGGAAAGTGTAAGAGGGTGTGATGTCTATGTGGTTCAATCCACAAGTGCACCTGTAAATCAGCATATTATGGAATTGTTAATCATGATTGATGCTTTAAAACGGGCTTCTGCTGCGACAATTAATGTTGTTATCCCGTATTATGGGTATGCACGTCAAGATCGAAAAGCTCGTGCTCGTGAACCGATTACAGCTAAGCTAGTTGCTGATATACTTCAAGTTGCTGGTGCTTCACGTGTGATAACACTGGATTTACATGCACCACAAATTCAAGGGTTTTTTAATATTCCTGTCGATCAGCTTGTTGGGGTACCTATATTAGGCGATTATTGGAGTTCTAAAGGGTTGGATGATATTGTGGTCGTTTCTCCAGATCATGGAGGAGTCTCTCGAGCACGTCAATTAGCTGAACGGTTAAAAGCCCCTATTGCTATTATTGATAAACGGCGACCTCGTCCCAATGTGGCAGAAGTGATGAATATCGTAGGTCAAGTCAAAGGGAAAACAGCTATTCTTATTGATGATATGATTGATACAGCAGGTACAATTAGCTTAGCAGCAGATGCTTTAATGGAGAACGGTGCAACACAAGTGTATGCATGCTGCACTCACCCTGTATTATCAGGACCAGCAATGGATCGGATTGCTAATTCATCCATTAAGGAGCTTGTTGTAACCAATTCGATTCCATTACCGAAACAAAAGCAAACAGAGCAGGTTGTAACTTTATCGGTAGCTCCATTAATTAGTGAAGCTATTATTCGAGTTCACGAACAACTATCTGTTAGTGTGCTATTTGATTAATTTTACAAAAACAGGTTTAACTTAATCCATGTTAGGGAACTGTAACCATTAGAATCGTTTTTAAATCCAAAAGAGGCTACCTGCACTTTGTGGTGTAGCTGATAGATGAAAATATTGGAGGTCGAGGAAGATGGCAGTTACACTGAAAGCAGATCGTAGAGAGAACCTATCTAAATCTAGCACGAAACGCTTACGACACCAAGGATTTATCCCAGCTATTGTTTACGGCAAGAAGCAAGCCCCCATTACTGTATCTGTAAATAGCATCGATTTAGTGAAGACCGTACGTGACCAAGGGAAAAATGCAGTTATATCATTGGATTTAGGTGAGCAGAACGTTGATGTTATGCTCCATGATTATCAAGTTGAGCCGATTAATGACCAATTAATACACGCTGACTTTTATGTTGTCGACATGTCACAGGAAATTGACGTCATGGTGCCTGTTCGTGTTACTGGAGATGCACAAGGGGTCAAGGATGGTGGTGTCTTACAACAACCACTGTACGAACTTTCGGTTAGAGCTAAGCCTGCTCAGATCCCGGAAGAAATTACCGTGGATATAACCGGATTAAACATTGGAGACTCTGTAGTCGTCTCAGACTTAAAAGATAGTGGGGACTACGAGGTATTAGATGACGATAACATGACCATTGTAACGGTCACAGCACCAGATGTAGAAGTTGTAGAACCAGTAGATGAAGACGAAGCTGCTGAACCAGAGCTAGTCGAACAAAAAGGTGATAGTAAAGAGGAATAGCATATTTATTTATAGATAAGCATCTGAGAGATACAATCGGGAGAAGCATTTTAAGCGAGTCTCCCGATTTTTGTGCTGGTTTGTGTTTTGAACAATTTTCTACCACACGCCTACTGTTATTATAGACTTTCGAGATAGCAGGATAATAATGCTAGTTAAAAACCTGATTTGGGCTATGACCATGTTTTAATATTTATATCGCAATATTTGACTTGATGATGAAAAAGCGAGTAAAATAATAGCCATATATAAATGTGAAAGATGGGGAATCGAATGAAGTGTATTGTTGGATTGGGTAATCCCGGTAGAAAATATCGTCAAACCCGTCACAATGTTGGGTTTATGGTGTTAGAAGAGTTGGCTAAGCGACACGGTTGGTCACTACAAAAAAAGAAATTCAATAGTCACTACACTGTAGAAACAATCGAAGATGAAAGAATCTTATTACTTGAGCCACAAACTTATATGAATTTGTCTGGTGAAGCGGTAAAACCAATCATGGATTTTTATAATATATCCATTGATCAACTCCTTGTTATTTACGATGATCTAGATTTACCAACAGGTAAAATTAGATTAAGACAATCCGGTGGTCATGGCGGACATAATGGGATGAGATCGATCATCGATCATATTAATAGTAAACAATTTAATCGAATTAGGATTGGGATTGATCGCCCGGATTTAGATGTTGCGATAACAGATTATGTATTGGGGAAATTTAGTAAAGAACAAAAACCGCTAATAGAAGAGAGTATTAAGAGATCTGCTGATGCTTGTGAAGCCTGGCTTTCTACTCCTTTCATTGAGGTTATGAATGAATTTAATGGATAGACATATAATTTACTAAATGTATAAGTGATTCCGATTAGGATACACTAGTAGCAGTGTTATTCTAGGAGGGATTAGTTATGCGAGTTCATTATCGATGTAAACATTGTCAGTCATCGATTGCTCAACTTAATCATGACCGTTTAAATTTAGATCAATTAGGTTTTAAGCATGTAGCACCCGAACAAAGAAATCACATGATTAAGCAACATAGTGTCAACGATGTTGAGGTCTTTGTCATTTGCGAAAGCTGTGAATCAGCTTTATATAAATTTCCTATTTACCATGAATTAGATTATTTTATTCATTAGGGATAGTCATAAGAAACACCAAGCTTTGGTTTTATAAACCAAGGCGTTTTTGTACGTTGCTTATTAGATCGTTAACAAGCACGTAGTCACAAGCCGAATGAAAAGCGATCTTATCATTCAGTGAAATGTAAATAACCTCTGAAAGGATGCTTGACTTAAACTCTAGCTAGATTTTAAGTCAAGGTCAGATAGCTATGAGGTAAAGGTAGTCATGAACTACTATTGGGAGGAAAATGGATGAAAGGGATTAATCATTTTATTATTAAACAGGACGATGTCCAATCAATTGTTTCAGGCTTAAATACGCACTTAAAGGAACAGCTTATTACAGGCTTATCCGGGTCAGCTAGAAGTGTTTGGATATCGAGTATTCATCAGGAGATGCAACAACCTGTTCTTATTATTACCAATCAGTTAATTCAAGCTCAGCAATTATATGACGATTTAGTTGAATTATTAGAACCTGAACAGGTTCATCTATACCCAGTTAATGAGCTTCTGGCTGCTGAACTGTCGATTTCTAGTCCTGAACTTAGAAGTCAGCGAATCTCTGCGCTTTCCTCTTGGACCCAGCAAAAGAACAGCATACTAATTGCCCCTGTTGCTGCTTTAAAACGGATTCTGCCTCCATTAGACTATTGGCAGCATTTTAGACTATCTTTCCAAGTAGGAAAAGAGATTAATATTGAGGAATATCTTGTACAACTCATTCAAATGGGCTACGAGCGGGTAGAGATGGTATCAAGTCCAGGCGAATTTAGTATGCGAGGTGGTATCATTGACATATACCCGATTACTGAGGTAAACCCGCTACGGATTGAGTTGTTTGATAACGAAATCGATTCGATTCGCTATTTTGATGCGACTACTCAACGTTCGCTAGAGAAGCTTAGTGAGATTGTAGTCTTACCCATAACAGAAATGCTGTTAACCCATCAAGACATGACTCGAGCCTCAAATCGACTAGAAGAGGCATTAGCTAGAACAGTAAGTAAAATGGAAAATTCTGCTAAAGAACAGCTTTATGATCTAATCAGTCATGATATTAGCCGGCTACAAGCCCATGAAAAATTTGAGGACATGTACAAGTATGGTCATTACTTCTATGAGTCTTCTACGAGTTTACTAGATTATTTACCATCAAATGGTTATATGATTTTAGATGAAATTGGGCGTATTCAAGAATCAGCGCAAAATTTAGATAAAGAAGAAGCAGAATGGCTAGAATCAATGCTCGCTGAATACAAGATGGTTAGAGATTTGACCCTATCATTTGATTGGAATTATATCTGGCACCATATGTCACACCCAAAGGTATACCTCTCTGTCTTTTTGCGTCATGTTGCCAATACAGCACCACAAAATATCGTGAACGTATCTAGTCGGGCTATGCAACAATTCCATGGTCAAATGCACTTGTTGCAAAATGAAATGAAGCGTTGGCAAAAGGGGGACTACTCTGTCGTCTTTTTAGCCCAAACACCAAAGCGTGCCGAAAAAGTACGAGGTATCTTAGCTGATTATCAAATTGAAACAAATCTATCTGATGAAACCACGCGTTTACCGATTAAGCAACCCGTTGTCATGGTCGGTACACTCGCAACAGGATTTGAATTGCCACTTCATAAACTAGCGGTCCTAACTGAGCAGGAGTTATTTAAATCGAACACAACGAGGAGAAGGCAGCGAAAACAAAAGCTTTCCAATGCTGAACGAATCAAAAGCTACCAGGAGCTTAAAGTCGGTGACTATGTTGTTCACGTTAACCATGGAATTGGACGTTTTGTGGGGATAGAGACTCTTGAGGTTCAAGAGATCCATAAAGATTTCATGTTGATTAAGTATAATGGTGATGACAAGCTCTTTGTACCAATCGATCAGATTGATCTTGTTCAAAAGTATGTGGGCTCAGAGGGCAAGGAGCCTAAGCTTTACAAGCTTGGTGGATCAGAATGGAAAAAGGTGAAAAGCAAGGTTCAATCCAAAGTAGAGGATATTGCCGATGACTTAATTAAATTATATGCAGAGCGTGAAGCGACTAAGGGCTATGCTTTTGGTGAGGACACTGTTCTACAAAGGGAATTTGAAGATGCTTTTCCATATCAAGAAACAGAGGATCAGCTTCGTTGTATTGAGGAAATAAAACAAGATATGCAAAAATCAAGACCGATGGATCGTCTATTATGTGGAGATGTAGGTTATGGAAAAACAGAGGTTGCCATTAGGGCTGCTTTTAAAGCTATTTTAGAGGGGAAGCAAGTCGCCATTTTAGTTCCGACAACGATACTTGCTCAACAGCACTATGATACAATTCTAGAGCGTTTTCAGGATTATCCGATTGAAATTGGCATGTTAAGTCGCTTTAGATCGAAAAAGCAACAATCAGAAACGTTGAAGGGATTAAAAGAGGGAGTCGTAGACTTGGTAATTGGTACACACCGTCTACTGTCTAAGGATGTTCAATATAAAGATTTAGGACTGTTAGTTGTCGATGAAGAGCAACGTTTTGGTGTTAAACATAAAGAAAAAATTAAGCAATTAAAAACGAATGTTGATGTCTTAACTTTAACAGCAACACCGATTCCACGTACTCTCCATATGTCTATGTTAGGTGTGCGAGACCTATCTGTTATTGAGACACCACCTGCCAATCGTTTTCCGATCCAGACGTATGTGTTAGAGTATAATCCGCTCTTTTTAAGAGAAGCGATAGAAAGAGAAATGGGCCGAGGAGGACAAGTGTTCTTCTTATATAATCGTGTGGAGAATATTGAACAAAAAGCTCAAGAGATTGAAATGCTTGTTCCAGATGTTCGTGTTGCAGTAGCGCATGGTCAGATGAACGAAACAGAGCTTGAAAATGTTATGTTGGCATTTTTAGCTGGTGAGTATGATGTATTGGTGAGTACAACCATTATTGAGACAGGTGTCGATATTCCAAATGTAAACACATTGATTGTAGATAATGCAGACCGTATGGGTCTAAGTCAACTTTATCAATTAAGAGGAAGGGTTGGACGCAGTAATCGAATTGCCTACGCCTATTTTACTTATCAAAGAAATAAAGTATTAACAGAAGTGGCTGAAAAAAGATTGCAGGCTATAAAAGAGTTTACGGAATTAGGATCAGGGTTTAAAATAGCAATGAGAGACCTATCAATTAGAGGTGCTGGTAACATTTTAGGAGCACAGCAACATGGATTTATTGATTCAGTAGGTTTTGACCTCTACTCTGAAATGCTAAAAGAAGCTATTGAAAAAAGGAAAACAGGGCAAGACCAACTCCAAAATAGGCAACCAGAGCCTGAGCTTAACCTAATGGTAGATGCCTATATTCCGGATAAATACATTAGAGATGGGAAGCAGAAGATCAACATGTATAAGCGATTCCAAGCTGTCGATTCGATCGAAGGCATAGCAGATATTGAGGATGAGCTGATTGATCGCTTTGGAGACTACCCAGAAGAGGTAGGTAAATTAATTGATGTTACACGCCTGAAAATATTGGCAAAGAAACAACATGTTGAATCAATAAAAGAACAGAAGCAAAAGATTGTTGTTATACTGGACGAAATAGGAAGCCAACAGATTGATGGCGAAAAATTATTTCAATATGCCTCTGATTTTGGTAGAATGATTTTGCTTGGTACAGAGCAAAATAAATTAAAAATAACCTTTAGCTGGTCCAAAAAAACTGTGCCTGACCGCTATCAATATCTGCGCTCATTTATTCAAGAACTAGAAAATTTAAAACAATAATTATGTATAGTTCCACTTTTGGATAACCATACTAATTGCACGACACTTTATTTAATTTCTGTAATTAAGGTTTAGACTTTAGATTAGCAAAGAAAGAGGGGCTACAAAATGAAAGCAACAGGTATTGTAAGACGCATCGATGACTTGGGACGTGTTGTAATCCCAAAAGAAATCAGACGCACGTTAAGAATTCGAGAAGGCGATCCATTGGAGATATTCGTTGATCGTGAGGGAGAAGTGATATTAAAGAAATATTCACCTATTCAAGAGCTTGGAAATTTTGCTCAAGAGTATGCTGATGCACTTCATTCAACATTAAAAAAATCAGTATTAATCTGTGATCGTGATACTTATATTGCAGTAGCTGGAGAAAGCAAAAAGGATTATTACAATAAAAATGTGTCTGAGCAGGTTGAGCGTGTAATGAATGACCGAAAACCATTGATTAAAGAATCTTTTGTAGCGCTTGAACTTCGTAAAGACCATCCGGTTATGAATGCCTCCTATGTTATGCAGCCAATCATAGCTAATGGAGACCCAGTTGGATCAGTCATTGTCTTTTCTAACGATGAAAAAGTAACGAATCAAGAGATCACCACAGCTGAAATTGCAGCTAATTTCTTAGGAAATCAAATGCAGTAAAAATGAGAAGGGACTAGCTTTTATGCTAGTCTCTTTATTTTTGGTTCTAACGTGTATGTTAAGCAAAAAAGTGCACTGATAAATAAACGAGCTTTCTAGACTGTTTGTCTAAGGTTTTCTATTTGTAAAAGGTATACCTGCATTAGTACAACAACGGATTGATGACTGTGCTATAATTAAGCTGAATAGTATTTATAAATATAACAGAAGGTATAACAAAATGGACAAACAGACTGAACAGCGCCTGTTTTTTAAAGGGGCGTTTTTATTAACTTATGCAGGGTTACTTAGTAAGGTGTTAAGTGCAGCTTACCGTATTCCTCTACAAAATATTACTGGAGATGTTGGTTTCTATGTCTATCAACAGGTTTATCCCTTTATTGGCATGGCAACGATGCTCGCCTTATACGGCTTTCCATCAGCCATTTCAAAGCTTTTAGCAGGACAAATGGAACTACCGTCGAAAAAAATAATTCAAAGCATTTTCTTTTTGCTCTTTGGGTTTTGTATCATTATTTTTAGCTTAATTTATTCACTGGCTCCATTGATTGCATCATTGATGGGCGATCTTGCACTTACGAATAGTATTAAAGTTTGTGCATTTATTTTCCTGCTAATCCCGATCGTATCAGGTTTAAGAGGACTACATCAAGGTCAGAATAATATGGTACCGACTGCGCTATCTCAAGTGGTCGAGCAACTCGTCCGGGTAAGCCTCATTATTGGAATATCATGGTTTATTGTTCGGTTTAATCGGTCCCTATATGAGGTAGGTATAGGGGCGGTTCTGGCATCTATCACCGGTGCAGTAACAGCATGTTTGGTCTTAATCATTTATCAGCGCAAACAATCTGGACGAATTTGGCAGGATGATAGTCAAGTTAGTGACAACTGGTCAACATTATTTACTCGAATTATTTGTTATGGTGTAGTAATGGCGATTAACCATATGCTGTTACTATTGCTACAATTCATTGATGCCTTCACCTTAGTCCCACAATTAGTAGAGCAGGGGGTTCCATTAGTACAAGCACAAACGCTTAAAGGTATATTAGATCGAGGGCAACCTTTAGCACAGCTTGGTATTGTAACGGCGTCTTCATTAGCACTAGCATTAATTCCTTCGGTAACGAAAGCAAGACTATCAAAGGACCGCGAACGATTTATTGGCTATGTCTCAAGCACTTGGCGTTTCACCCTCTATTTAGCAACAGGGGCAACCGCTGGATTAATCATACTTTTTCCAGAAGTTAATACGGTGCTTTTTAAGGAGGACATAGGGACTTTTAGTTTGCGTGTTTTTTCAATCACTATCTTGTTTGCCGCATTAAGCATTTCAACGGCTGCTATTCTGCAAGGGTTGGGGCACATTTACCGTACTGCTATCTTCGTGTTAATTGGTGTATGGATCAAATGGGTAGCTAACGTGTTGCTGATCGCACATTTTGGTATTACAGGTGCAGCACTGGCAACCGTAATCGGTTCTGCCGTTATTCTAATGTTAAATTTAATTCAATTAAAAAAGATCTTGTCATTGTCGAAATTGATGACAGTGCCTTGGCAAGGCTTTGGTGGAGCATTAAGCTTGATGATTGGGGTAACTATGATCCTTAACCGTCTTGCTCAGCCAATATTTAATAATATCAGCAGAATCGGCCAGTTCATTTATTTGTTAGTCATTATTATACTGGCTGTCTTTGTTTATCTTAAGACACTGATAAAGCTTAATGCTTTTAGCGAGGATGAAGTTGACGCCATCCCATTTAACCGATTTTTTCGAAAGGATGTTAATTAAAGATGAATAAAATTGAAATCCTAGGTTTGGGAGCCGGGGAGCTTGACCAACTATCAATTGGATTATACCGGAAGCTTACACGTACTGAGCAGCCCATTTATGTTCGAACAGCGAAACATCCAGTACTGGACGTACTAAAAGAGGAAGGGCTTGAATTTACAGCTTTTGATTCGATTTATCAAGCCTATGATTCCTTTGAGTCCGTTTATCAAGAAATCGTTACTCGGTTGATATCAGCTGCCGATCAATACGGCACAATTATTTATGCAGTACCTGGTCATCCAATGCTAGCTGAGCGTACCGTTCAACTATTGTTAAATCAAGATCAAATCGATATAGAAGTGATCGGTGGGCAGAGCTATTTAGACGATTTATTTACAGCAATAAAAATTGATCCTATCGAAGGGTTTCAGTTTTTAGACGCGACTAGCTTTGAACGATCACAGCTAGACTATCAGCATCACTTGGTTTTTTGCCAAGTGTATGATCAAATGGTTGCTTCAGAGGTTAAGCTAACGTTATTAGAAGATTTAACACCTGATCACCCTGTTACGATTATTGAGGCAGCCGGAAGCTCTGGTCAACGTGTTGTTACATTGCCGCTGGTTGAATTAGATCAAGGTGTAACATTAAGTAATCTAACAAGCGTCTATATACATCCAAGTCAAAAAGAAGAGTTACAGCATCAGTTTTTCCAGTTACGTGATATTATAGCAACATTACGTGGACCAAACGGGTGTCCATGGGACCAAAAACAGACACATGCCAGCCTAAGACCTTACTTGATCGAGGAGGCCTATGAATTAATTGATGCAATTAATCAAGAAGATGATGATCAAATAATTGAAGAGCTAGGCGATGTCTTATTACAAGTGATGCTTCATAGTCAGATTGGAGAGGATCATGGCTATTTTTCAATCGATGATGTCATTCGATCAATTGTAGAAAAAATGATTCGGCGTCATCCACATGTTTTTGGAGAGGCCGAGGTTAACCATGTTGATGATGTGTTAAGTAACTGGCAAACGATCAAAAAGAATGAAAAGCAAGGTCGTGCAGAAAAGTCTTTGTTGGACCGCGTTCCTCAAGCAGCATCTAGTTTAGTAAAGGCTGAAGGTTTACAAAAAGAAGCAGCTAAGGTTGGCTTTGATTGGGATCAAGCTGAAGATATTTGGGCTAAATGCGAAGAAGAGGTTAAAGAGGTCAAGGCGGCTATTCATGCAAAAGATAAAGCAGCAATCGAGGAAGAATTTGGTGATTTATTATTTGCTATTGTTAACCTAGCACGCTATTATAAAATTAATAGTGATATTGCGTTAACACGCACAAATCAGAAATTTAATCGCCGCTTTCGTTTTATTGAAGCTAAAGTGAAAGAACAAGGAGATAGAATGGATCAACTTTCATTAGAAGAGTTGGATCAGATTTGGGAAGAAGCAAAAAGATTCGAATGAGAAAAGAGGTTAATATAAATGCGATTAGATAAGTTTTTAAAAGTTTCTCGATTAATAAAAAGAAGGACACTGGCCAAGGAAGTGGCTGACCAAGGTCGGATAACCATTAATGGAAATCAAGCTAAGGCTGCAACTAATGTTGCGGTTGATGATCAATTGACTATTCAATTTGGCCAAAAATTATTAACAATCAAAGTAGAGTCTTTAAAAGAAACCGTTCGTAAAGATGAAGCGAATACACTTTATACGATTATTAAAGAAGAACAGATTAAAAATTCAGATTCAATGATTTAATAGGTTCTAAAATGTTCCCTCCTCACATATCCTACTAATGATTAAAGGAGGGGCTAGAATGAAACAAGAATTAAACCACTATTCAAATACTTCGACGCAAGTAGAGCATGAAATTAAAGTTCGTAATAGAAGAATGATTGATATTACAGGTGTTAAAGAGGTTGACAGCTTCGATAATGAAGAATTTTTACTAGAGACAGTCCAAGGATATCTCATGATTAGAGGAGAGAATCTGCAGATTAAAACGTTAGACGTTGCACAAGGCAGGGTTGAGATTAAAGGTAAGCTTGTCGATTTTTCTTATTTAGATGACCACAATCATAATCAAACGAAAAGCTTTTTTGGAAAACTATTTAAATGAGCATTGATACACAGCTGTTATCTTTCCTTATCATGAGCGTTGTGGGCATTTACCTTGGCTGTATGTTTGATACCAATGAACGTATCGTTAAAGCTATTAAAGAGAAAAAGCTGTTATGTTTACCTTTTCAATTCATGTTTTGGCTAGCTCAAGGCTTTATTGCCTTTTATATTCTAGTAAAAATAAATGGTGGACAAGTTCATTTGTACTTTATCCTATCATTAGTGGCTGGTTTTTTACTCTATAATTTGTTATTTCGAAGGCTTTATCAGCAACTTCTAGAGGGTATGATAACACTAGTAAAGTATATCGTTAGGCTAATTAGCCAATTAGTCTATTTTATTCTAATTAAACCGATTATGTTGCTTTATAAGCTAATCATGTTTATTTTGGGTTTGATCCTAGCAGCTGTAAATGGGCTAATTCGACTGATACTAAGACTAATTACCTGGTTTTTTAAGTGTATTTGGGCTTTGTTACCTAAAAACACGAAAAAATACTTAGTTTCAATAGCAGGACTTTATAGTAAAATAGAGAATATTATAGTAAAACGTTTTAAGAGATAAGTTAAGGAGGTTATCCAACAATGGAAAGTCAGCAGCGGAAAGTAACACGACTTCAATCATCATATATGAATAAATATGATGCGCATATGGAAAGACAACAAAAAAGAAAAAGACTTTTACGTAGACGTCTGATATGTTTTGCTGTTATTGCTGTGATAACCTTCTTTAGTTTGTTTACTTTTCATATGAAGCAACGTGCGTTACATGCAGAGAAACAAGCAGAGTATGAGGAGAAACAGACAGAAATAGCTGCCTTAAGAGCTGAAGAAGCTTCCTTATTAGAAGAAATTAGCCTATTAGAAGACGAAGCATACGTTCTGCAAATTGCCAAGACGAATTACTTTTTCACTGAAGAAGGTGAAATTGTCTTTAAACTGTTGGATGAGGCTCCTGCTTATTGACATTGCTTTTATCGCTTAGCTATAATATAGGGGAGTAGTATATCTTTTTTTAAATTCTAAGGAGGAGCATTTTTTTTATGTCAATTGATGTAGGCAGCAAGTTGCAGGGAAAGGTAACCGGTATTACAAATTTTGGAGCTTTTATCGAGCTACCGGAAGGAAAGACCGGACTGGTTCATATTAGTGAAGTTGCCGATAACTATGTTAAAGATATTAACGAACATCTTACTGTTGGAGATGAAGTGACGGTTAAAGTCATTAATGTTGAGCAAGACGGGAAAATAGGCTTATCGATTAAAAAAGCTAAGGAGACGCCTAACCAAAGTCGTCGTAAGCCCAATACTAGCCAACCAAAGGGCAGTCGCGAACGAACTGAGAACTTTGAAGCAAAGATGAATCGTTTTCTAAAAGATTCTGAAGATCGCTTAGCTTCTTTACGCAAACACACCGAATCCAAACGTGGAGGTAGAGGTGCTAGAAAAGGCTGATTTGCTGCCAGATTATATGCTAAAATTGCAACTAAGCCAATGCTTTTGAACTTTTAATGATATTATTTTATATAATCGTATGGAAAGCTACTGAATGAGTTATACTTAAACCAGTAGCTTTTTTGGGCTTTTTAGCTTTTATCATATTGTGGTGTCTTTCTATTAACCAAACATGCTAAGGGGATATTATACCACTATATATTGATAGAGTGATCCTTTGCACAGAATAAGGATAAGTCAGTCCAAACCACTGTATGGTAGTTTTAAAAGTCATACTTGGGAATTACTTAGGATGAAAAGGCCATCAATATGACTATAATGTGAACAGGTTCACGAAATATTACACATTTATATACACTAAGTTTAGAAAATATGGTAAGATAACATTGTACGTGAATGTACAAACTTATGAAATATAGGGGGAAGACAACAGTGAAATTTAAATTGTTTTTAGCGATGATTTTAACCATTGGTCTGCTAGCTGCTTGTGGAGGAGCTAATGATACCGACAAAAGTGATGACAATGACGCTGATACAGTGACAGCTGCTTCATTCGCTGATGATGGCGAAGCATTAAAATTAGCAGCAAGTGAAAATGGAACTTGGATTATTATTCCTCAAAGTGATATGACGCTTGAAGAAGATTTAGTTGTGTCTGGAACATTCCATGATGGTGGAGAAGAGAGCGGAGATATCTATCGAAAAATTGCAGCCTACACACAAGATGATGATCGCAATATTGTTGATCAATGGAAAATAACCGTACCTCAGCTTGTTGTACAGAGCGAAAACTTGAACTTCCAAGGCGGAACCCTTGATGGTGATGTCTATGTTGAAGCTGATGGTTTCTTATTACATGAGACAGCAACTGTAACTGGAACTATTACTTTTGCCAATGCTGATTATCAAGCATCTGCGCAAATTGATGGTACAGTAGAAGGCGATGTAGTTGTAGAATAGTTGGACAATAAAAAAGCTACCTCATTTAAAAGTTATCCTTCATGTTAAAGAAGTCTAACATGGGAGACTGATTAAGGAGGTAGCCTTTTTTATTTTTAAGCTTAACTAACTCTCGTCACGAATTTCGCTTCAAGATATTAGCTATAATTTGATAGAGCTGCTCTTTATAATGACCATTTGGTAATTTATTTAATTCATTTATGGCTTTATGCGTATAGCGTTCTGCTATTTTTAATGCTTTGTTAATCCCGTCTTGTTTTTCAATAATCTGATAAAGCTGCTTAAGATCCTCAGAAGAAAAAGGGCGTTTCTTTTCTAATATTGGTAGGGCAGCTTTAGCATCACCTAACACCGCATAAATTAAAGGAAGTGTATAAATACCTTGTTGCACATCTGACATTACAGGCTTCCCTACAACTTGATAATCACCCTGATAATCCAAAATATCGTCGATAATTTGAAAAGCCATTCCAATATAGTGACCCATGTTCCAAGCATTACGTGCTTGACGCTTTGTTGCTTTACTTTCCACGGCACCTACATAGCAGCTTAAAGCAAAGAGTTGAGCTGTTTTACCGGAGATTCGTGACAGGTAGTTCTTCACACTATTCGGTGTTTGAAACCGTGAATGAAGCTGATCAAGTTCACCTGTTAGCAGTTTCTCCATACTTCTAGCGTTATACTCCAAATGTGCTAATGAATTTGAATGCTTTGAAAGTATCGTAAAGCAAACAGATAAAAGGTAATCACCAGCATAAATGGCAAACTTGTTGCCCTGTAGCGTTTGTAACGTTGCTTGTCCCCGCCGCGTCATGGCATCATCGATGACATCATCGTGAATAAGGGTAGCCATATGTAATGTTTCAAGTGCAGCTGCGATCGCAAGAGCCTTATCCTTATCTTGCGCAGGTCCTATTTCATGACATAGCAGTGAAAAGGCAGGTCTTAGAAGCTTTCCGCCTGAGTTAACAGCCTTTTTTAAAGTAGCCCGAATATCTTTGTCCTTGATTCTTATATGATTATCAATTAATAGTTTAACCCTTGGTAGATCTTCTTGTAAACTTGGGTAATCCCGCCACATTGGATGTATTTCCATAAGTGAAAACCTCTTTCGTTCTATATCTTTTCAACTGCTTGTAAATCCATGTAATAATACAGCTTTTCAACATGCGTAAGTAAGTAGTTGGCTGTAATTCCGATTGCGATACCTGTTAAAATACCAATGAGTGAAAGAATTGGGAGGTAAAGCATGACACTCCATGTCTGAGCAACCCAACTAGCAATTAAAAGCTGCCCGATATTATGTAAGACAGCACCAGTCGCACTGACACCAATTAAGCTAACTTTGCCAAAGCTAAGTTTTTTGATGGTAAGCATCCCGATAAAACTTAATAAGGATCCAGCGGCACTATATAAAAATGTTGAAATTGTACCACCTAATAAAGTAGCTAGGATAAGTCGAATCATAATTACTTTACTTGCATCTCTTACCCTAAGCGTATAGATTGCCATACAAGTAATAATGTTGGCGAGCCCAAGCTTTGCCCCGGGCGCAAAAAAGAATGGAGATGGGATTGCACGCTCAATTAAGCTAATAATAACAGCTTGGGCAGCAAGTAGTGCTATATAAACGAGTCGTTGATTTTTGGTCATCATAAGCCACCTCTGTTAACGTTAGGAGCTTCCTCTTGATCTCACGTATGCTAATGGCAGTGTGTATGCTATTGATAACTGCCGTGAACGAGATGAGCAATCGTGTTCCGAGTTTAGAGCGCCATTGGCTACACCACACTCAGAATCGATTGGAACACATTACTCCGAATCGTTCGGTTAAATTCTTTATTCTGTTAAACACTCACTTTTCAGATTACGCGACCAAATACACTGGTACCCTGAACTCAGCTAAAATTATTTGATAACGGATCTGATGTCTAGCATGTTACCGTCATTTAATCCATTCGTTAAATTTTCGAGTCAAAGACAGCAAAAGGTAAAAAAGAAACGATAATAAGTAATGCTATTAAAATCCAACTGTAAGCTTTTTTATATACGCCTTCATTTCTTATCTCCCTTTCAATGTCTTTATAATCTAGTCAAGGAGCCGATAAGTTAGGACTTGAATGTGAATCAAATGCGCTTTGGCGTATTTGGACGCAGATTTTATCGAGCCTGGCTGTGGCATCCGCCGGAGACTTAACTTTATTCTGTTCAGCCGGGTTTGAACCTCCATTGAACGGAATACAATTAAGCACCTCACCACTTAAAGAAGTGGGACACTACTGCAGAATGAAGTTAAAAGACTTGATTGATTACTAACAGTTAATTAATATGGGTAGATCATAACATAACCGCAAAATGAAGTCCTTATTCACAGCAGACAGCTAGTCACATCATTTGAAGGTATTGTCAGAAAAAAGAACGCAATGATCATGAAATCTGCGTTCACTCTAATAAAATGTATCCTCTTAATTCTTTATTATACTACGATGCACATAGGTATAAAAGAGGATAGCGACCTACCTTTTCAAAGAATAAATCGCTAACCCTCAAAATTTTATTTATCCTGATATATAGCCCGTTCTTTCCCGTACCACCAATTACCAAGCTTTTTCTGAATAAATGGTACTACCCAGTAATCAAGACCAAAGGTGCGACCAGAACCATTCATTAATGCAATTGAAGCAGGAAGTGCCCAGACTTTATCCCAGCCTAGCATGGCTGTTAAAGTAAACATTAATAGGAAGCCAACACTTGCTGCATTAGCAATCCAAGTGAAAAGACCAGCTATAATAGCAAGACCAATCGCAATTTCGATAAAAACCATCATTTTTTGCATAAAAAGTGCAATTTCAGGTGTTGGCATCATAATTTGCATAATCCATGAGAACCAGCCTGGCATTTCACTTAAGATTGGTGTTGCATATTCTGTGGCTCCCTCAGTAGCAGCAGATGTTGCATCTTGAAGCCAAGGGAAATCCATTTGAACGGTAGACGATAGTAACCAGGAGTCTTGGCCAATCCCTTTAAATAACTCACCAATATTAGATAGACTAGAGGTAGCTCTCTCCCAAATCTCATAACCCCATAGCTTAGATCCACCTTCAACTAACCAGAAACCACCGACAAAAATACGAAGTGGCAAACTCCATAGTACGTTCCCATAACGTGTTAAGAAATCACGGAAAATATTACGCTTATCTTTAGTATGGAAAAATTCGTGTTCAATATATTTAAACATATAATAGCCGCTACCAATACCAAAGAAATAATAAAGGTTAACCATGTGCTTAACAAAGTTAGCAAACCAGCCACTTAAGTGAAGCCCCATAAGATCAGCTACACCATAGCGTGCACCAATTGAGACCATTACACCGTGATACTTCCCTTTATAGGCAACTTTCTCCTCACCTTTAATATCAGCAATAATGTTCTTAGCAGCAGTTGTTCCTGTCTGCTCAGCTGCTTCAACAATTTGTGGTGTTGGTTTTCCAGGCTCTTCTTCAAAATAAGCGAGGTCTCCGACCACATAAACATTATCATATTGTTCAGATTCCATATATTGATTTACTTTTAGGCGACCGGCACGTGCTTGCTCCATTCCATATTCTTCAGTATCGGAATTAGCTTTAACCCCGCCAGTCCAAGCTAAAGTATAAGTTGGGATCGTTTCACCGCTCTTGAGTACAATTTCGTCAGGACGTACTTCTACGATTGGTGATTCTTTTAATACTTTAACCCCTTTTTTCAAGAGGTAGGCCTCTGCTTTATCTGCATCACGACGTTCTAACATGTTTAAAATGGTAGGCGCAGCTTCTACAACATAAAGCGTAATGTCCTCTGGGTCAATTTTGTTATTCTTTGCCAAACGTGCTTTCCATTCTATCATTTCACCTACAAGCTCAATCCCGGTGAAGCCAGAACCACAAATTACAAATGTAAGCATGGCACGACGTGTTGCTTGATCATGGACAGTTGCCGCTTTAGCTACAGTATTTTCAATGTGTTCTCGTAGTTTGACAGCATCTTCCCAAGACCATAGTGTAAAGGCGTGCTCTTTTACCCCTGGTGTACCAAAGTCATTTGGCTCACCACCCATACCTAAAATTAGGTAATCATAATCAAATTCACCATGTTCGGTTACGACTTTTTTGGTATCGTGATCGACATGTGTCACATTGTCTGTGATAAGTTTCACTTTTGTACGATTAAATAAACGACGTAAATCAAATTGGATGGCATCAGGTTCAACACGATGTGCAGCAACTTCGTGCAATTCAGTCATCATCGTGTGATAAGAATGTCTATCAATTAATGTAATCGAAACTGTGTCATCTTTTTTGAACTTTTTTGCTAGTTTTTTTGCAGCATGAACTCCAGCGTAACCAGCGCCAATGATGACGATATTTTTGTTTGCCATTTATGTTCACTCCCTTTTGATAGTCTAGAATACTTGAAATTTGAGATTTGTTGTGAATACTTGAACAACCGACTTCTATTGTAACCCTGTTTTTCATTCGTGTCTAGGGCTTTTTATAGATTATATATAAAAAAATCTCTAAAGTTTGAGCAAATTTTGAGCAAATTATCATACAAAAAAGTTCAATAAGTATTCACAACTAATAAGAAAACAGATAGAATAAGGTCTATAAACAATTTTCCGTCAAGTTTATCCCGTTTTAACAGATAGACAGGGTAATCATGCGATGATATACTCTTTTCAGAGTCATCCAATGTGAAGGTCTTCACATTTTGCGGAGCTAGATGTTTGTATTCTAGCAGATCATTAATTTGAACGACGATAAAGTGAAACTTCGTTCAGTGGGGGCTATTCCATCCCCCACTGAACGTTAGTTGAACCAATCGGGCCATTATTGGCTTTGGATCTCCCACTAGATTGACGTGTTCCCTTATTGTTAAAGTAGGAGTCTTATAGCCAGTTACACTGCGATAAAATTTGAATCTAACATGATTTTTTAAAAGAAAGGTTGTTAACGATGCGATTAAAAAATAAATGGTTTATAGCCGTAGTGGCACTGTTAGTTTTATCTGGGTGTTCATCTAACCAATCTGGACTGCTTGAATCGCCGTATCGTCAAACAGAGTTCTTGTTAGGAACTGTTGTTAATTTAAGTGTATACGATGAAGATAAAGAATATGTTATTGAATCTGCCATGTCTTTAATTGAAGAATTAGAACAAATAATAAGTGATGAGATAGCAAGTTCGGAAATATCAGAAATTAATCGTCAGGCAGGTATTGCTCCTGTACCAGTTTCAGAGGAGTTATATTATTTAATCGATAAAAGCCTAAACTATGGCAAGTTATCAGATGGTGGGTTTGATATTAGTGTGGGACCATTAACACATTTATGGCGAATTGGTCATGATGATGCGCGGAAACCTGATCAGGAGGAAATTGATCAAGCTATCGCCGTGATTGATTATGAGAAGGTGATCTTAAATCCTGAGGAACAGAGCGTGTATCTTGAGGAGCCGGATATGCAGCTGGATCTAGGGGCAATAGCTAAGGGATATATTACTGATCAAGTCAATGCACTATTTGAAGAAGAAGGTGTCACCTCCGCGATTATCGATCTAGGGGGCAATATTTATGTTAAGGGGAATCGTCCGTCTGGAGAAGAGTGGACAGTGGGGGTTCAAAATCCTTTCTTAGCACGGGGCGAATTAGTCGGTCGTATTCAAGCCACAAATAAATCTGTCGTCACTTCAGGGATTTATGAGCGCTATGTCGAGGTTGATGGTATTAAATATCATCACTTGCTTGATCCGGATACAGGCTATCCATTTGATAATGAGATTGCAGGTGTTACAATTATTAGTGATTACTCGATAGACGGAGATGCCTTATCGACAGTCGTTTTTGCGAAAGGATTAGAGGCTGGAAAAACATTTATTGAATCACTCGATGATGTAGAAGCAGTTTTTGTCACTAGAGATCAAGAGATTATCCTAAGTTCTGGCTTAGTTGATACGTTTGAGCTGGTTAATGATAACTTTAAACTCGTTGATGTTGAAGGATAAGGTGAGCGTATGAATATCATATCTTTTTTAAAATTAGTTGAGATTCAAACAAAAATAGCCAGCCTATTTCCCTTTTTAATAGGTTTATTATTCGTTATCTATCGCTATCAATCTTTTAGTTTAGTTAATACCCTTATTTTCTTCTTTGCTATGCTTATTTTCGATTTAACAACAACTGCGATTAATAATTATATGGATTATCGCAAGGCTAGCTCAGATCTTTATCGTCAAGAACGCAATATAATTGGTCAAGCTCAAATTCCTGAACGTACGGTGATCATCACTATCTTAACCATGCTGATCACATCAACAGGGCTTGGAATCTGGCTAGTTGCGCGCACCGATTTATTTGTCCTATTAATCGGTATGCTATGCTTTGGTATTGGTATCTTTTATACCTTTGGTCCGATTCCGTTATCTAGAATGCCACTCGGAGAGGTCTTTTCTGGTGTTACAATGGGCTTCGGTATTGTGTTCTTGGCTGTTTATGTTAATGCATATGATCAGGGAATTGTTCAACTGACATGGGATGGACATATGATTCTATTTCAGGCTAATCTATTGTTATTATTAGAGATTGCACTCGTTTCCGTTCCATCAATTTTTACAATTGCTAACCTGATGCTAGCTAACAATATATGTGACTTAGAAGAGGATATTGTCAACCATCGCTTTACACTACCCTATTATATAGGAAAGAAAAATGCCGTTATCCTATTTAATGCACTTTATTTTCTATCATTTGTCGCATTGATTCTAGCAGTTGCTTTACGCCTACTTCCGATAATGCTGTTAATCGCTTTACTGATTGTCTACCCTGTTTATCGGCAGGTAAAGTTGTTCAATAAGAAACAGGTTAAAGCAGAGACATTTTCGGTTGCTATAAAAAACTTAGTATTAGTGAATGGTTCTGTGGTAATTATGCTGATAATTTCTTTATTACTTATTTAATGGATAGGGGGCAGATAGCATGGACAATCCTCCAATGTTATGTGTCGATCAGGTCACGTATCGTTATCATGTAACGAAAAGTCACTATGCGTTATCAGATATATCGTTTACAGTGAACGCTGGTGAATGGTTAGCGGTTATTGGTAACAATGGTTCAGGTAAATCAACTTTGGCTCGATTAATCGTTGGCTTGGCCGAGCCGGAAAGTGGTTCGATTTTAATTAATGGCAAGAGGTTAACCGAACGTACTAAGTGGCAATTAAGACAACGAATAGGCATTGTATTGCAAAATCCTGATAATCAATTCATAGGTACGACTGTTCAAGATGATGTGGCATTTGCTTTAGAAAACCTAAACATAGACGATCATGAGATGCAAGAAAGGGTCTTTCGAGCATTAAGGCTTGTTCATATGTATGAGCTTCGAGAAAAAGACCCCTCTCAATTATCGGGGGGACAAAAGCAACGGGTTGCGATTGCCGGTGTCTTAGCATTAGAGCCTGATTTAATGATCTTTGATGAAGCTTTTGTTATGCTTGATCCGAAGAGTAGACGCGAGTTGTTAGCTTTATTAAGAGAACTTCAAGCAAAGCTGGGCTTAACGATTATCTCTATAACCCATGATCGTTCAGAGGCTGCGCAAGCAGATCAGGTTATTGTTCTGAAGGATGGTGTACTTATTGACCATGGCCCTCCTGCTGTGATTTTTGAGGCTCATCCGGACTTTACCCCGCCTTTTGCTGAACAGTTGAAGCGAAAACTAATTGAGCTAGGTGGGTCGATGCCTGATGCGTATATGTCCGAAAAAGAATTGGTGGACTGGTTATGCAGGTGAATTTTAGATCAGTTAAAGCCGACTATCAGTTGGGGCCAATCCGCGCAAGAAATATTATTGATGATGTCACGTTTAGCTTAGAGTCCGGATCGTTTACAGCGGTGATTGGAAGAACGGGAGCAGGGAAGTCTAGTCTATTAAAGCTAATGAACGGCCTGCTTTTACCAGCTAAAGGAGAAGTAAGCATAGGGGAATTGGAGCTTAGCCAACAAGCCAATAAGAAAGTTATCAATCAAATCCGTAAGCGAGTGGGCATGGTTTTCCAATTTCCCGAACACCAGCTCTTCGCCGAAACAGTTGGCAAAGACATTGCTTTTGGACCGAGAAACTTTGGTTTAAATGAACAAGAAACGAAAAAAGCCGTTCAAGAAAGCATTCGGTTAGTTGGCTTAGATCCAGACATACTTGAACGCTCACCCTTTTCTTTATCTGGTGGTCAGCAACGTCGCGTTGCGATCGCGGGCATCTTAGCAACAAATCCTGATGTGCTTATTCTTGATGAGCCTGGAGCAGGATTAGACCCTGAGGGTAAACAAAAAATATTAACGATGATTAAAACGTTACATGTACAAAAGAGGTTAACGACCGTTTTGGTTACACATGACATGAATGATGTGGCGACATATGCAGATGACGTGCTCTTGATCGATCAGGGAAAGCTAGTATGTCATCAACCCGTTCGCACCTTTTTTCAAGATAATCATCTAACCTCAGCTTGGCATATTGATTTACCAGAACCTTTGAGATTACAACGTAAAATTGAACGGGCTAAAAATATGACCTTCAAGCAAACCTGCCTAACCTTAGATGAATTATCACAAATGCTTATAAGGGAGGGCTTGGTATGAATAAGCTAATATTAGGACGTTATTTCCCAGGCAATTCTGTCTTACACCAATTAGATCCTCGTGCTAAGCTAATGGCAGCCCTCTATTTTATTGGTTTATTATTTTATGTGGAGAATGGTCAAGGCTACCTTTATTTATTTATTTTCACACTTATGATGATGCGGCTTTCAAGAGTAGCATTAATGACCTATATTAGAGGCGTTAAGCCGTTAATTTGGTTAATCTTATTTGCTACCTGCCTGCGCGTTCTTTTTACAGGTGGCGGAACGGTATATTTTAATATGGGCCCATTTATTATTTCCAGCTTTGGGCTGCTAACAGGGATTTACACCTTTAGTCGCTTTGTTATGATCATCTTTGTTTCTACAATTGTTACCTTAACGACTAAGCCAATTGATTTGACTGATGCGATAAGCTTCCTATTACATCCACTTAAGTATGTCAAGATTCCAGTAGAGGATTTTGTCCTAATGCTGACGATTGCTTTAAGATTTATTCCCAATCTGCTAGATGAAACACAGAAAGTGATGGATGCGCAACGGGCACGAGGAACGGTGTTTGGAGAAGGGAATTTGCTTCAACAGATGAAAAAGCTTGTTCCGATCATATTACCTTTGTTTGCAAGTTCATTAAATCGGGCAGAGGCAATGGCTGATGTGATGGAGGTTAAGGGCTATCAATCAGGAAAAAAACGTTCCAGCTTTCGCCAATTATCTTGGTCTCGCCGAGATAGCCTATGTCTAATGGGGATGGTAGTGTTAACCTTAGGCTTACATGTTTTAAATGAAGTGAACGTATTGTTATTAATAGCTTCTATTTATTAAAAGCTGGAGTGTCTGGGTAGTGTGTATTTTTTCGCTTCTTTAAAAAAAACAACTTTAGAACAATAAAAAAGAGCCACATTTTATTTGTTTTGGCTCTTTTTTATCGCAGTGTAACTGTCTGGGGCTGCGATTACTCACCCCATCGAAGGGCTTTTGTAAGACTCCCACTTCAAGAAATAACGGAACACGTCATGTCTAAGTTGGAGAGCCAACAGCCAGTAACGGCCCGATGGGTTTAACTCACGTTCAGTGGAGGAGAGAGGTAGCTGACTAAGTTCGCGATGTCGCGTCGTAATGTCTGCACGAGCACATCCTATCCGTCGAGACCCCCGCTGAACGAAGTTTCACTTTATTGTTTACCTTTTTCTTTTAACTCTAACAAAATTAAATAAAGTAAAGTAATATTGGTACAAATGATAGTACTCACGATTAATGTCATCATAATGTCTCCACCTAAACTGAGAGGTAAAACTATAGGTAGTAACCAATACAACCCAAGCGTTATAACTATACAAATGATGATTAAAGGTAAAATAATTTTAACCCTCTCCCCTACCAAGATAATGTTTCAGATGTTGTTCTTAAGTTTTTCCCTCCACCAGAATAGGATACAGAAAAGATACCAATACTTACACTATATGATAGATTACCACTAGAAGTAGTATCATTTCCATAACTCAAAATAATTCGTTTATCTACCTTGCTTTTTTTACTTTTTGCTTTAAAATGAGCATGCCCTTCATAATGTTTGTGGTTAGTCTTTCCATGATTCTGCGGTATTTGAAACCTGTGTCCTGAATAACTAGAAGACGATGGTCTATCATAATAAAACTTATCGGTAATACCAGGTGTAGCATTTACCATATGAATATTCAATCCAACATTACCAGCTACCGTTGTCCAATTATTATTATCCAACACAAAAGAAAATGTATCATTTCTTAATCTATTTTTTGTTTTCCAAATAAAACTCGGATAGATAGAATACGTTCCATCACTGTTTTTAAACCCCGAAACTTTTAACTGCAATTGACTTTTTGGAATAGAAAATAAAGATATATCACCATCATTTTCTTCAGGTAGATACACATCTTCTTCTGTATACCCATCAAAAACTGCATCTTCATCAACAGTATTGAAAATCTCCAGCTTACCAAAATACGTTAAATTCTCAATTGTACCTGAAGGCATACCCAGATCAAGCAAAAAACTATCCATCTCTGATTCTGATGGTAATGAATCGTCCTCATTGGCAGATACAGTGCTAATACCCTCCAATATTATTTTTATCTTACGTTTTATATGATTCGATAAAGGAGGTACATTTCCCTTTTTCTTTTGAGAAAAAATCCCACATTTTTTTTAAAATGTTAACAATATATTGACCAACTGCTTCTTAACTTCTTGCTTCCGTCCGTATTCTCTTTTCTGTTGCTAGGCTAGCTAATCAGTTTAAAATCATAAATCCACTCTACGGATTATTAAAAAAGAGAGAGAAGCAGATGCTTCTCTCTCTTTAAATATAATTATGTACATGGTTTGGTCATAATGGTAGCGGCGGAGGGGATCGAACCCCCGACCTCACGGGTATGAACCGTACGCTCTCGCCAGCTGAGCTACACCGCCAAAATCAAAATATTAAAGTCACAAGTGATATAATACAATAGCCAGAGCGTGGTGTCAATCCTTTTTTTATATTATCTTAGACGAGTTAATAGGTAGGTTCGACTAAAACCTTGGCATAAGGTGATATCATTAAAAACAATCATATAGTGCTGTAATAGTCGCATGTTTATCGTCAATTAATCAATCCCATTAACATTCTATGAAAGCAGAGAGGTTTTAAGCATATGGCCTTTCTAGAGAGACTATCTGAAATAAATAGATGAAGTCTGTTTAAACACAAGCGAAATGGTTGAAGTATTCGTTGACACGTTCGTTTACTAAAACAGTTCAACTTTAAATGGTCGGATAAACAAGGTATGATCAAAAATATTTGAAATTAATTTCTTTCACTAACAAGTCTGAATGCGTTTACTTTTTAGTTAAATTTACTTGACTAAAATAGTAATAACAATTAAAATCAACATGTGTAAGGATTGTTAAATAGTTCTTGAATCAGTACATTATGGGGGAATAAACGTCAAAAAAGCCTTTGCTTTACTAAATATTATTTGTTTTTGAGCTAAAATTACTAAAAGATCAATCGCATAGCAAAGGGAAAACGATGGAAATCTCCTAAGTTTATTTGGTTAAAAATTGAAAAGAGTATGTATGATCTAGAGGAGGGACGACATGCTTACAGTAAATAATGGTAAGTTTTATTTGGAAGGTCAACCATTCCAGATATTATCAGGAGCGATACATTATTTCCGGACAGTGCCTGAGCATTGGGAAGATAGACTGCTCAAATTAAAAGCTTTAGGATTAAATACGGTTGAGACATATATACCTTGGAATCTTCACGAACCGAAAAAAGGAGAATTTTATTTTTCTGGTTTAGCAGATGTTGAAGCGTTCATTGCATTGGCACAAAGCTTAGACTTATATGTTATTTTAAGACCATCACCTTTCATATGTGCAGAGTGGGAAATGGGCGGATTACCAGCATGGTTGCTTAAGGATAAAGGGGCCATTTTAAGAAGTAGTCATCCTGTTTTTTTGAAGCATGTTGAAGAATATTTTGATGTTTTATTACCAAAGTTTGAACGGTATCTATATCAACATGGTGGTCCGGTCATTGCTATGCAAATTGAAAATGAGTATGGTGCATATGGGAATGACCTGGAATATTTAAGTTTTTTAAAAAATCAATATAAAAAGCATCATTTAGATACTTTCTTATTTACTTCGGATGGACCAGAGTTTATTGAACAAGGTTCTTTACCTGATGTAACCACAACCGTGAATTTTGGTTCAAGAGTAGATGAAGCGTTCGGGAAGCTTAAGAAATTTAAACCAAACTCACCTAAAATGGTTATGGAATTTTGGATAGGCTGGTTTGACCATTGGAATGGAAAGCATCACACACGTAGTGCCAGCGATGCTGCTGAAGTTTTTAAAGATTTAATGAAGACAAAAAGCTCTGTAAACTTTTATATGTTTCACGGCGGTACAAATTTTGGCTTTATGAATGGTGCGAATTACTATGATCTTTATTATCCAACGATCACAAGCTATGATTATGATGCTTTATTAACGGAGAATGGTGAGATAACAGAAAAATATAAAGCGATTAAAAAAGTATTAAGTAATTATATCGATGTTCCGGATGATTATAAAAGTAAAATCACAACACATACGTATGGTGATGTTGAGTTAACAGAGTCAACGAGTTTGTTTGATGTTTTGAGTGATTGTAGTAAAAAGGTTAACTCTATTACTCCGCTATCAATGGAAGAGCTTGATCACCCATATGGTTATACGCTTTATCGGACAACAGTTAATCGCCAAGGAGAGTTGTCGTTTAATTCCGACGCTATTCGTGATCGATCCTATATCTACATCAATGGTGAATATGTATTAACCACATATATAAATGATCAGAACAAGGAATTAAAATTAAATTTCACGGAAGAGAGTAATGTTCTAGAAATCCTTGTGGAAAATATGGGACGGGCAAATTATGGTGAACATTTAAGTGATAAAAAAGGGATGGTTAAAAATATTTGGTTAGGTCAGCAGTACTGGTTTAATTGGGAAATGTATTTAATCAATACAGATCATTTACCAAAGGAGTTTGTTTCGAAGGATAGCCGGTTCCCTAAATTCTACCGTGGCTTCATAGAAGTAGAGGATGCCTGTGATACTTTTGTCGACGTTGAGGGATTTGGTAAGGGGAATGTATTTATTAATGGATTTAACTTAGGAAGGTACTGGAATACAGCTGGTCCCCAAAAAAGATTATATCTACCAGGGCCATTGTTGAAAAAGGGTAAAAATGAGATCGTTATCTTGGAATTAGAAGGGACAAACACAAATAGAGTTAAGTTAGTAGATAAGCCTAAATTGGGCTAACGATCCAAGTTTAATTTTAAGCGGTTCTAAAATGTCATGGCTTGATGGCGTTTAGAGCTGCTTTTTTTGATGTTGCTCTATTGTCTGTTGTGACCGAAATTCTTTATTCTATATGGCTCGTTAACAGCTGTTTTATAAGATGTTTATATTTTAATAGTTAAAGCCTTGCTTTCAAATGTTATGTATTTCAAAATCAAATGAGCCTTACACATTTTCATCCATATTTTACCAATATTCGCACGATGAATTTGCACTGAAAATCTGTGGCTTTCACTGAAGGGGCTCTAACTTTATCCACTGAGGTTTGAGCCCCACTGAATGGAAGGGAAATAGACGTTCATCTCCATTCATAGAAGTAGGAGGCTTCTGCTGGATGGAGGTAAACAAACATGAAATGATAAACAAAAGAGATTGATAGTTAAGTCCTGTATGTTTAATGGTATTTACTACTAATTATATTTAATTTTATTACTAAAAATTAAGTGTTTAACATTGTAATTAATCTAATCAACTAGAGATACTAATAGTTTAAGGTAGATTTGAAAAGCCCAATTGGTTCAACTAACGTTCAGTGGGTGAGAGAGGAAGTTGATTAAACGTCTGCACTAGCACAGCCTATGCATCGAAACCCCCACTGAATGAAGTTTTATTTTATATGGCAATTTCAACAATAGTTAAAGGCTAGTTAATTTTACCCTAAAAAAGATTGACAATAAAGAGGGTGTTATATATAATTTTAGTTACAAAGATAAAATTTAAGTAAAATATTTACTCTGCTTGTATGTTTATGATAATTGTTGGGATAATTAAGTGCCTCTCCGCGGGCTCTTGGCAAGGTATGTAAGCGTACAAGATCTACTTAGTGGAAGATTAATTGTACACTGTGGTAGTGTCCTTACGACGCAAAAGGAATGTAAAGTTTAACCAACCTTATCCTATAAGGAAATGACCTTAGCTGCTCGTCCCAACGAAAAGACGCGCTGATGGCTAAGGAACTAAGATAAAGAAGATTATTTTTTGTGGACTTTACGTGAAAGTAAAGATCCCACCCTGATACGACTCATTAACAACACGGTCCATCCTGTTGGAAAACCCCTCATTATACAAACAGTCATAAACTAACCTCGTATAATGTTTGTTTTTCATACAGAATTGAAGTTATGAAATTCTCTCACACGACAAGTATTTCAGATTAAAGTTGCGAGAGATGGAATTAGCTTTTACTTGGTAAAATAGCCACAATTATGTTAGCGCTTACTTTATTGCGAAAAGGGGATTTCTGATCTTACCAATAAGAAGATGTGCATAGAAAAATTGTAGAGGTGATGAGTTTGCGGATTATTAATTATAGAAAAGTATTTCTAATGATCTTGTTTAATATGTTAGTCGGCTCGTCTATCTTCCTACCGTCACTTAGTGCTGATGAGGAAGACTTGGAAATGACCGATGCTGAATCGATTGATTTGGATGACATTATTTCAAGTACGGATCATGAAAGGTCTGATCGCTATTCAACCTATATTAGTGGAACAGAATCAGAGCATTATCAAGGTGAACCGATTCGATTTGAAGATATGACTGAACTTAGCTCTGATGGTCATACCACTTATGAGGGAGAGGATGTCATTTATGTCGGTCAAGATGAAACAGTCAACTTCACGATTGAAGCACCAGAGACGGCCTATTACTATATCGGATTTGACTACAAAATCGAAGGCCATAATGTTTTGCCGTCACAATTGGAAATGCGTGTCAACGGTGCAATCCCTTTCTATGAGGCACGTAATTTAGTTTTTGAAAGTAGTTGGGAAAATCCTGAAACCTTCCAAACTGATAAATATGGCAATGAAATTATTCCGCAGCCAATCAAATCAGATACATGGGAATTTAAGTATTTAATTGATTCCGGTTACCGTCTTAGCTCTCCATTACTTGTAAAACTCAATCAAGGTAACAATGAAATTGAGTTAGTCATTTCAGAGGGTAATCTCGTTATACGAACGATAGAATTAAGTGGTAAGCAAATCTTACCTGAATTTGAACCAATCGAAATGACAGGTAATCAGTATATCGAGGTGGAAGCAGCAAATGATTTGGTCAAACGTAACAACTCTTCAATTCGCGCCAATGCTTCCTATAACGTCAACCTAATACCATATAGCGATCATAAGCGTGTGCTTAATCATATTGATGCCGATTCTTTTAATTCAGCGGGGGATAAAATTTATTATGATGTAGAAGTAGATCAACCCGGCTATTATTATTTGGGAATTCACTATCAACAAAAGTCTAAAGTTGACTTCCCCATCTTTATGAATATCGAAATCAATGGCAGAGTACCTTATCAAGCATTACAAAATCACCCATTTTTGTATCAGTCGACATTTGTCCACTATACACTAGCGAATGATCAGGAACAGCCGATTCCAATCTACTTAGAAGAAGGGGTCAATACGGTTGCTTTTCAAATCGCAATTGAGCCCCTAAAAGAGACGATGGAGCAAATTGAACGTTTGACAAGTGAAATTCAGAACCTTTCTTTAGAGCTAACAAACTTAGTTGGGCCAGATGTTGATCGGCACCGTGATATCAATGTGGAGGATTATATTCCAGGTGTAACGGATCTTATGTTATCTTGGGCTGATGAAATGGCCGATATTTATGAAGAAATGAAAGCGTTTAACCCAAATAAGGATACAGTCGGTGCATTTTCTGGATTAAAAATTGCAGAGGAACAATTAAGGAGCTTAGCAGAAGAAGTTAAAAAATTGGCTCAGCGAAAAGATGAGCTGTCGACGGGAGGAAATTCTGTTACTGCATACTTAAGTAACCTAATGCAAGATATAAATGATAGCGGCATTGCGATCGATCGATTTTACCTTTATCAGGATGAAGCAGATATCCCTAAGAATGCAGGTATGTTTGCTAGAGCCTGGGGAAGCATTAAACGGTTTATCAATACCTTCGGTGAGCAAGATTATGAAGTGAATAATATTAATAAAGAGCATTTACAAGTTTGGGTCAATCGTCCCCGACAATACATTGAGATTATTCAACGATTAATTGACGAGACCTTTACTGCCGAAACAGGTGTGAAGGTGGATATATCCATTATGCCTGATCAAAACAAACTGATTCTTGCTAATGCAGCAGGTGATGCACCTGATGTCGCCTTAGGTGTGAATTATGCTATGCCGTTTGAAATTGGGATTCGGGGAGCTTTACAAGACTTAACGTTATTTGATGATTATGAAGAAGTTGTCAGTCATTATTCGCCAGGGATGCTTGTCCCGGCAACGATTCAAGACGGTGTTTATGCGATCCCGGACACGATGAATTTTTGGATCATGTTTTACCGGAAAGATATTTTAGCGGATATGGGATTAGACATTCCTGACACCATCTTTGATGTTCGCACATACTTACCTGAACTGCAAAGAAGAGGAATGAATTTCTTCTATCCAACGGCAGGGATGGGAGGAATGAAGACCTTTGCTGGTACAATGCCATTAATTTACCAAAGTGGAGGACAATTGTATGGCGATACGATTCATCGAACGGAGTTAAATAATAACGATACGATTGAGGGAATGCGGTTATTAACCGAGTTGTTTTCTATTTATAACGTCCCTTACGACGTCCCGAGCTTTTATCAGCAATTCCGTGATGGATCCATTCCAATTGGGATTTCCGATTATCACATGTATAACTTAATTTTAAATGCGGCTCCGGAAATTGCGAATGTATGGGATGTTGCTCTTGTCCCGGGAATTGAAAATGAAATGGGTGAAGTTGAACGTTGGTCAACCGGAGGGGCAGAAAGTAACATCATGTTCAGCGATACAGATAAAACCGAAGAAGCTTGGGAATTTTTGAAATGGTGGTCATCTACTGAGACTCAAGTCGCCTTTGGAAACACCCTTCAGACGACTTATGGTCCAGAGTATATGTGGAATACAGCAAATTTATCTGCCTATTCAGAGTTACCGTGGCCGCACAGTCACAAGGCAACGATTCTTGATCAAGCCAAATGGATTGCTGAAGTGCCACGTGCTCCGGGGAGTTATTTGCTTGAGCGTGAGTTAAGTAATGCCTATAACTCTGTCGTTCTGGATGGAGAAAATTTAAGGACAGCGATTGATTTAGCGAGTAAGCGTGTCAATCGAGAAACAGAGAGAAAGCTGGAGGAGTTTGGGTTTATGAAAGATGGCGAGGTCATCGAGCACTATCCGAATCCAGAATTTTCACTTTTAGAAGAGTAACGAAGGGGGATCAAGTGATGCGAGACAATCATAAAAATGCTTATCTGTTCTTACTACCGTATATCTTACTGTTTACGTTGTTTATCATCGTACCAGTTTTAATGGCGATCTTCCTATCGTTTACAAACTTTAACACGATTGAAACCCCTGAGTTTGTTGGGTTCTTAAATTATATTAACCTGTTAACACAGGATGAAATATTTATGCAATACGTTTTACCGAACACCGTTTTATTCGCTGTTATTGTCGGACCAGGGGGCTATGTTTTATCTTTTCTCCTAGCCTGGGTATTGGCTCAATTGCCAAAATTACCGAGAACCATCTTTGCACTAATCTTTTATTCACCATCCATGACTGCCGGGATAGCGATGGCCGTTGTATGGAGAGTTATTTTTAGTGGTAATCAGTCTGGTTATTTTAACAACCTTTTAATGCAGGTAGGTCTAATTACTGAACCGATTATTTGGTTACAGGATACACGTTTTATTTTACCGATCATGATTGTGGTTGCGTTATGGAGTAGTATGGGTGTCGGTTTCCTGGCGATGATATCTGGCGTTCTTAATGTTGACGAGACCTTATATGAGGCTGGAGCCATTGATGGGATAAAAAATAGATTCCAAGAGTTAATCTATATTACGATCCCTTCAATGAAACCGCAAATGCTATTTGGTGCTGTTATGGCGATCGTAGGTACTTTCTCAGCCGGTGCGATCGGTGTTCAGTTAACAGGTGCCAATCCAACACCTGGATATGCCGGTCAACTGATGGTAAATCACGTTGAAGATTATGGTTTTATTCGGTTTGAAATGGGCTATGCAGCAGCCTTGTCTGTTGTACTATTACTGATTATTTACTTGTTTGCCTATATAGCGAAAAAACTATTCAGTGAAGAAGCATAAGAAAGGAAGGTTGAGATGGCACTTAGAAATAGTGGCGTTAACCCAAGAGGGTTTCACCGAAGCCAATTAAAGTTTTATATCTTTTTAATTCCGTTTGCGGTTTTTATGGCACTACCCATCATTTTTATTTTTAATCACGCGTTTAAGCCACTTGATGAACTTTATGCATTTCCACCAAGATTCTTTGTGGTTAATCCAACGTTTGAGAATTTCCGGAATTTGTACCAACTAGCGGAGTCATCAGGAATACCGCTATCGCGTTATCTATTTAATAGCATTTTTGTCACAGTTATTGTTGTTTTTCTTTCTATTGCTTTATCGACCTTAGCAGGATATGCCTTATCGAAGAAAAGATTTGTAGGCAAGAAAGCTCTATTAGAAATCAATAATACAGCCTTAATGTTTGTTCCGATCGCTGTTATGATTCCGCGTTTCTTAACGATTTCGTTTATTGGGGTCGAAGATTCGTATTTCGCTCATATTCTACCACTTATTGCAATGCCGGTTGGTCTGTTCTTAATCAAGCAATTTATTGATCAAGTCCCTGATTCATTAATAGAAGCCGCCGTGATTGACGGTGCCAGTGATCTAAAGATTTATTGGCGAGTGATCTTACCATTGATCAGGCCAGCAATTGCAACAGCAGCCATATTAGCCTTCCAGTTAGTCTGGAATGACTTAGAAACCTCAACCCTATATACAACCAGTGAAAATATGAGAACATTGGCCTTCTTTATGAATACGCTTGCAGCACAAACGAACGTTGTGGTGGGTCAAGGGATGGCAGCCGTCGCCTCTCTTATTATGTTTGTGCCAAACCTAATTTTATTTATCATCTTACAAAGTAAAGTGATGAATACCATGGCACACTCGGGATTAAAGTAGGTGTTAACATGAAAATGATTAATCGGATAAGTCTCATTTTACTTTCTATTTTTCTACTTTTTGTATCGACGGCACAAATTGTAGAGGCAACTACGGCATATAAAACATTTACAGAAGACGGTTATGGTCGTTATGTAGAAACGCAAACGGCTTATACAGTCACCGACACGATAGTTAGGTTTGATGATGAGCTGTTTTCTCAAGCTCAGGATATGAAAGTTGGCGAAGATGGCCTACTCTATATCGCGGATACAGGGAATGGCCGTATTCTAGTCGGTGATCGATTTGGAAACTTTGAACGGAGTATTGGTGATGAAGAGTTAAGTAAACCAACTGGTATTTTTCTCTCTCATGATCAAAAAGTTTATGTTGCGGATGAAACAAATGCAAAAATCTTTGTCTACACATTAGAAGGAGAATTACTGCAAGAATTTGGTCGGCCAGAAAGTCTTTTGTTTGGAGAATCAGCAAACTTTATTCCATTAAAGGTTGCCGTTGATCAACGCGATAATATCTATATTATCTCACGCGGGAATTCTAATGGAATCATTCAGATTAATGCTAATACGGGTCAATTTCTCGGTTATTTTGCCCCGAATCAAACGGCTGTCACACCATTGACTATATTTAGAAGGGCCATTTTTACTGAGGAGCAATTAAGTCGTATGATTGATATCGTTCCACCGACGTCAACCAATATCAATATTGATGAAAAAGGCTTAGTTTACTCTGTCTCACAAGGTGATCGCGTTGAAGCAGTCCGCAAGTTAAACGTAGCTGGTCAAAATATAATCGAAACTCAGGTTGCAGATGACTTCCCAGCAGCGATTGAAGTAGGCTCCTTAGATAATATTTTTGTTGGAAGTGAAGACGGTTTCATTTATGAATACACGAGTGAGGGAAATCTCCTCTTTGTATTTGGTGGCCAGGATGATGGCCGACAACGGGTGGGTTTATTTAGACGCCTATCTGCAATCGCTGTTGATGAACAGGATCGTATTTACGCACTAGATCAAGACCGTAATCAAATTCAATTGTTTCAACCAACTGAATTTGCTAATCTCGTTCACCAATCTTTAGAGCTTTATCAAAATGGCGATTATGAAGCAAGTAAAGGCCCATGGGAAGAAGTCATTCGTTTAAATAGTTTATTTGACTTTGCCTATCTTGGTCTAGGAGAAGCCTACTTCAAAGATGAAGAATACAATGAAGCTTTAGACGCTTTCCGTCAAGCTAAATATCAAGAGGGCTATTCTGATGCCTATTGGGAAGTTCGTAATGTATGGATGAGAGAAAACATCATGACTTTAATCTTTGTCATTATCGGTCTAGTTATCTTTTTTAAAGGACTTGGGTGGCTGGAACGTAAGAAAGGGTATAGGAAACGATTGGCTGATCAAATCAACAGCCGTTACCAATTGAAATTCTTACGAGATGTGATCTGGATTAAAAACATGATTAGACATCCAATTAATACGTTTTACGGTATTCAGTACGAAAATAAAGGGAGTACCTGGTCAGCGGGATTTTGGTTATTTATACTCTATGCTCTATTTATATTAGATAAATACTTCACTGGATTTATTTTTAGATACGTGCGAGACGGTGAGTATTCCTTGTTCATGGATTCAGTACTGTTTTTGGCGGTTGCCGTTTTAGTGATCGGATCAAATTATTTGATAACGACCATTAACGATGGCGAAGGGAAATTAAAGCATGTTTTTATCGGCTTTATCTACGCCTTTGCACCATTCTTTATATTTAAACCTTTTACGATTTTAATTAGTAATTATTTAACGTTAAATGAAGTGTATTTATTAAATTTGGCAAATACAATCATTTATGCTTGGGTAGCCATTTTAATCTTTGTCATGATTAAAGAGATAAACGACTATACCATTCGAGAGACGTTTAAAATTATATTTATCACACTATTTATGATTTTAATTGCCATTTTGTTCATCTTTATTATTTATATTTTAATTGTACAAATGCTCCAGTTTATTGTCTCAGTGTTCAATGAGGGGGTTTATCGCATTGAAAACCATTAAAATTAGAACAATCATAAAAGCGATTGTGTTTCTTAGCTTGCTGAGTGGGTTTATCTACTTCTTATTGTCTGGTGACGAGGAAGACATGGACATTACCGGACCAGATACACCGGTTATCGATGCCCCCTCAGAAGAGGAAGAGGAGCCAGATGAAGATGAAACCGAGCTTCCACCGATAGAAGAGCCTCCACAAGTCGAATTAGATGACGACGAATTACAAGAATTATTAGATGACCAGAAAGAACGGGATCTTGTCATTGAATCGAAGCGTTCTTCTATTGAAGAGCATGATTACCTGATAGAGAACGATGATTATGAGCTCTACTTAAAAGAAGAAAATTTGTCACTTATTTTAAGGGAAAAAAATACCGGAGCGGTTATGTATTCAACCGTTGAAGAACCTGTTGGTAGTAATGAAACATGGCAGAACTTTATGCGCTCAGGGATCATCATTGAATATATTGTTGGAACGAATATTGTCACGAATCGGGCAGATATGTATTCACAAGATCCAGAAAAAACGGTGACGAAAACGAGTGATGGATTTCAAGCAGAGATTTATTATCCAGAGCTGGAAATCGGTTTTGAAGTTAAGGTTAGCCTAACGGATCAAGGGATTACGGTTGATATTCCACAGGATTCAATTATTGAAGAGAATGATCGCTATCAAATGGCAAGTATTTATGTCTATCCTTTTCTCGGTCATACCTTGTTAGGGGGGAGAGAGGGCTATATGTTTATCCCGGATGGATCAGGTGCGCTAATTTATCTAGATGATAAGGATGGAAAGTTTTCACAGCCCTATTCAGCCATGGTGTATGGGGAAAATGCGGGCATTGACGATCCTTATGTACTCTCATTATTCAACAGAATGAATCCGTTTAATCAGCCAGAGAAAATTCTCGCTCCAGTCTTTGGCATGGTTCATACCGATAATCAATTTGGTTTCCTTGGCATTATTGAAGAAGGGGAATTTAGCGCCAGATTAGAGGCTTACCCAAATGGAGCGATCCTTCCTTACAACTGGATTACAGCAAAATTTATTTATCGACAAGTTTATAACCAGCCTACTAGTCAGGATACCGGAACGATGGTTGTTCGGCAGCGCGATCGAAATGAGTTTGACATTAAAGTGCATTATCATTTTGTTGCTGAAGAGGAAGCAAATTATATCGGGCTTGCATCTGCCTATCGCGAGTATTTGTTAGATAGCGAATTACTTACAGCGAAAGAGGATAAATTTCATTTAAGAGTTGATCTTCTCGGAGCGGAAATTGAACAGGGTTTATTAGTCAAAAGCGATGTCCCAATGACGACGTTTAGTCAAGCCTATGGTATTTTGACAGACATCAAAGCAAAAGGGGCCGAAAATATTCTGTCTATTTACAAAGGTTGGAATCAAAAAGGCTATCATGGTGGATTACCGATCCGCTCATTCAATCCAAATTCATCTTTGTCAGATGGTAGATCGATCAATCAATTAATTGATCAGTTAGAAGAGGAACAGATCAATCTCTTTCTTTATCATGATGCCCTTCGAATGAATACGGAGGAGTTGGGTTTCACTCAGCATAAGGTCATGAAAAAATTCAATAAACGAACTTATAATGAAGCGGTGTTTGGCAAGGTGTATAAAGAATTTAATTATCTACATCCACAATCCACCGTAAACATAATGGAAGAGATGCATCAAAAATATAAAGAAGAAGATATCGAAAGGCTTGTGATTAGCGGGATATCAAATACACTGTTCTCTTATAGTGAAGGCAATCAAGAATTTGATCGCATCTCAACCAAAAATTACTATCAGCCATTAATTGAGTCCTATGCCGATACGTTTAATTTATTATTGGAGCAGCCTTTTGCTTATCTTTGGGATCAAACAGATGCGATGGTAGATGTTCCGACACGCTCTTCAAACTATATATTTGTGGATGAAGACATTCCATTTATTGCATTAACACTAAAAGGTATTGTTCCCATTTACGCGGAGTATGTAAATTTTCAGGCGAATCAAGAAGACTTTTTCTTACAGATGGTTGAACAAGGCTTTAACCCGTCATTCCTGATCACGCATGAGAGTCCGGCTAATTTAATCAATACAAATTCTTCACATATTTATAGCTCACAGTATGAGCGCTATGAAGACATGATTCAAACATACTATCGCGATTTATCAGATGTATATATTCAAACGGCTGGTTCGGTTATTGTCGATTATCAGCGCCAAGGTCCAACGACGAAAGTCAGCTATGCCAATGGTGTAGATGTTTACGTCAACTATGCGGACCAACCGCAAACGATCGACGGCTTCCAAATCGATTCAAAGTCGTATCAGGTGGTGAACAACCGATGAAGATCAAACGAGAAACCATATACGGATATGTATTTATACTACCTTGGTTAATCGGTTTTTTAGGCTTAGTTTTTTATCCGATGATTCAATCCTTTTATTTTAGCCTAAATGATATGCGGATTACTCCACAAGGGTTGCGCTTTGTCTATACAGGCTTTAATAACTATTTGAATGTGTGGCTCCAGGATATGTTTTTCATTCAGGAATTATTAGCATTCTCTGTCGACACACTGATTCGAATACCTGTCATCGTTGTTTTCGCCTTGATTATCGCGATGCTGTTAAATCAGGATGTTAAATTTAAAGGCTTATTTAGAACCATCTTTTTCTTACCTGTGATCGTTGCAAGTGGCCCTGTAATCAATCAATTGGTTGATCAAGGAGCCACGGCTATACCGATGCTTGATCAAGATGTGATTATGAGTTTATTAAACGCTATATTTCCAGTCTGGTTTGCAAGTGTTTTAAGTGATTTATTTAATCAAATCATTACGATTCTTTGGTACTCAGGGGTTCAGATTCTATTGTTTTTAGCCGCCTTACAGAAGATTGATCCAAATTTATACGAGGCTGCTAAAATTGATGGCGGTTCAAGTTGGGAATGCTTTTGGAAAATTACATTACCTACGATTAAACCCTTAATCTTGATTAATTTAGTTTATACGCTCGTCTCATTAGCGAATAGTGGGCAAAACCCAATTATAGTACTTATTTATCAGAACATGTTTAATGCTACCCGCGGTTACGGATTTGCTTCTGCAATGGCATGGATGTACGCCATTATTGTTGGATTCATGTTGTTGATGATTTACTTAGTGTTTAGAGAGAAAAAATCGAAGAGATTTTCTTAAGGGAGGGGGACAACTGTGTCAATTAAAAGCGCAACACGTCTAATGGTGGTTCTAAAAAACGATCAAATGCCGTTTAAAGTTAAAGCAGAGATAATCAAAAAAAAGGTAGAGCGCTTTCTTTTCGGCTTTAATGATCGAAAAGGATTCCTGCTTAAATTTGTCATTTATTCACTCTTGCTAGGAATTGGCTTTGTTTATCTGTATCCGATGCTTTATATGTTTGTAACTAGTATGCAATCATTAGGTGATTTGCTGGATATGTCGATTAATTGGATCCCGTCTTCCTTTTACATTGATAATTACCGACAGGCTTACTCAGTATTGAATGTACGCCCTGCCTTATTGGGAAGTATGCAAATTGCTTTCTTTCCAACGCTTTTACAGGTGGCCATTGCATCTATTGTCGGATATGGTTTTGCTCGCTTTGAATTTCCCTTGAAAAAGGTCTGGTTTGGCTTAATGATTTTCAGCTTTGTCATACCACCACAAATATTAATGATGCCTAAGTATCGTTTGTTTAGTGATTTAGGGTTAACTGGTTCGCTAAGTGCCTTTACAATCCCAGCTCTTCTCGGCCAAGGGTTAAATAGTACAATTTTTATTTTAATCTTTTACCAATTTTTCAGACAGACACCCAAATCACTTTATGAAGCAGCTGAAGTAGATGGAGCGAATCAAATCGTTAGCTTTTTCAAAATAGCTGTACCGATGGCCATTCCCGCTTTTATTGTTTCATTTCTATTTTCATTTGTTTGGTATTGGAATGAAACGTATTTAACGACACTTTATTTAACAAGTTCTTCAACAGATATAAGCACAATATTGATTCAATTGCAGCAATTCGAAACTAGCTATGAATCACTATACCCAGCGACTGAAGCAAGCCCGAATCGAATAAATGAAGGGATACGAATGGCAGGAACAGTAATTAGTATCCTCCCATTATTAATTACTTATTTCTTTTTGCAGCGCTACTTTGTGGAAAGTGTCGACAATACAGGTATTACCGGTGAATAATCACCGTAATTTAAAATTAATCAAATGAAACGGGGGAAGAAAAAAATGAAAAGAAATGCAATGTTTAGTCTCTTGTTTGTTGTATTAGCAATGTTTTTGTTGGTAGCTGGCTGTTCATCAGATGATGGTTCGACAGGTGGATCTACAGAAAATGACAATAATACTGGGGAAGGGGATAGTGGAGAAGAACATGATGATTCTGGTCTACCACCGATGACTGATGAAGAGATTACACTTACATTTGGCTCATGGCTAACTGGGGAAATGAATACCTACTTAGCAGAAAAATTCATGGAAAAGTACCCGAATATAAAGGTAGAAGTAATAGAGGCATCTGGTGATTTAGGTTGGAATGATTTTTTAACTAACTTAGCTAGTGATGGAGATTTGCCAGATGTATTTTGGTATAACGGTAATTTAGATGTTGCTATTCGAAATATGTGGTTAGGTGATTTTACTGAATACTTTGAGGCAGATCCCGAAACAGACCGATTGTTAGATACCCTAGTTGATGTGGGATACTTTGACGGGGAAAGAAAATTAGCGGCTGCAAGTGCACAATTCCCATTTGCGGTTTTCCTAGATGAAAATTTATTTGAGCAACAAAATGTAGAGATGCCATCTCCAGATTGGACATACAGTGAAATGTTAGACTTAATTGAAGAGATGACAATTCCCGAGCAAGGTATTTATGGCGTTAATATGGGCACGAATCTAGTTACAATGGCACCGATTGTTAATGAGGATGCCTATGGCGAATTTGGTTGGGATGGCGAACGATTTGATATGACCGGAGAATGGGCAGATTCAGTAACAAAACGTGCTGAATTCGTTCGTAATGGTAATCATGCTCCCTTTGGAGGTACAGACGAAGCTGAGGCGGCATTTGGCGATAGAGATATATGGGCAGCAGAGACTGGAAAAGTAGCGATTCACTTTGATGCATTTTGGACAATTGGCCAGTTTAAACTGGATGCCTTTACTGATAAAGGAATAAATTTTGTTCCGTATCCAGTGCCGAGAGGGGATAATGCGGAAACATTAAATAAGCCAGCATATGTTGACCTATCATCCATTTCACCGGTTACTGAGCATCCACGTGAAGCTTATGAACTAATGAAATTCATGGGTTGGGGACGTGAAGGATGGGAACATAGATTGGAAGCTTTTAGATCATTAACGTATGATAATGGTGAGCGAGTCTTTAATCATCCAGAGGGTCTGCCTCTATTAAAAGACGAAGAATTGTGGGAGGAACTTCGCAAGTTATTACCAGAAGGCCATTATTATGACGATTATTTAGAAAGAGTAAAACACCCTATCTCATTAGGGGGCAGGGTTCTTCCAGGTTTTGATTGGTTTTTAGATGAGGTCTATTTTGGTGGAGAGTATGGCAATGTAGAAGATGCTGTTATGAATGGTGAAGTCAATGCCCATGATGTAGCTGGAGAGCTTACTGACTTATTAAATTCATACCATCAAAAGTCATTAGACGAATTATTCTATTAAATAACAGTTAATCATTCAATATGAAGAAAGGCGCCTCAATCTTATATTTATTGAGGTGCCTTTATACAAGTATTTGCGTCCAGAATTTATCGAACGAAGCTCGATAAATTCCTTCTGAAAATCTGTGGCATTCTCTAGAGGCTATAACTTTATCGCCGTGTAACGGGCTGGGGCTGCGATTACTCGCCCCATCGTAGGGCTTTTGTAAGACTCCACTTCAAGAAATAAGGGAGCACGTCATGTCTAAGTGGGAGATCCAAGAGCCAGTAACGGCCCGATTGGTTCAACTAACGTTCAGTGGGTTTTGCCTCCATACAAATAGGCCATTGATCTCACCACTTATAGAAGTGGAAGAATTCTGCTGAATGAAGTTAAATAATTGATGACAGAGTAATCATAACAATCTGCCTCTATTAATAAAATAAAAGTTATGATAGCATTAAAAAAGCTATAGAACATCTGTGACTTAATCCCTTTAAGAACGCCGTAGAATGATTGGTCTTGTCTTATAGAACTATGTTTTTGAGAAGGATATTGTGACTTAACATGTTTTGACTTAATATCAATAAGGAGTAGATATGAATACTTATCAAATTAATGTAGATTTATCTCAAACATTTCAATCAATTGAGGGCTTTGGCGCATCGGGCGCATGGTCATTAGATCGGGTTGGGTCCGAATGGACTGAAGAAAATAAGAATAAGCTTGCCGATTTGCTATTTTCGAATGAAAGAGGAATTGGCTTATCGATGTGGCGCTTCAATATAGGAGCAGGCAGTATTGAAACGGATCAGGAAATAATTAAAGATCCATGGAGAAGAGCAGAGTGTTTTAAGGCAGGTAAGGATCAAGCTTATGATTGGTCTAAACAACAGGGTCAACAATGGTTTCTCCGTGCTGCAAGAGCAAGGGGGGTTGAACGGTTTATAGCTTTTGTCAATAGCCCGCCGGTTTGGATGACTAAAAATGGGCATGGACAACCAGATCAATTTGTCGGTAGTACCAACTTGCGAGCAGAGTGTATCACTGATTTTGTTGAATTTCTCGCTGATGTTTTAGAGCATTTCCAGCAAATGAATCTACCGTTTCAGTATATTAGTCCAATTAATGAACCAACATGGAGCTGGGATTTAGCCAATCAAGAAGGTAACCGGTATAATAATACAGATATTAAAGCTGTTTTGAAAGCGCTTAACGATGAACGAGTTAAACGGAGACTAGATGTGGAGATTGATGCGGCAGAAGCTGTAGAATATTTAGCATTACTCGATGATGACTTATATGCTAAGTTTATCAAGAATGACTCTACTTACCGTGGAGGAAATTCAGCTGGTTCCAACGGGGAATACAGACAATATATTAAAACACTTCTTGGCGATCCCGAAATGAGAGAAATAATCGGTAATAAAGTGAGTGCTCATGCCTATTGGTCTGACCACTTTGCAGGCGACGAGCGGTTAGTCCAGTTAAGGAGATATGTTCGAGAAAATTTAAAAAGGTATCACTCTGACGCTAAGCTATGGATGTCTGAGTATTGTGTGTTGAATGAAAATGGACCAGGTAGAGACTTATCGATGGAAACAGCACTAAGTATTGCTCGCCTTATTCATTTTGATTTAGTTGAAACAGAAGTGACATCATGGCAATGGTGGCTTGCTTTATCCCCGTATGACTATAAAGATGGATTAATTTACACGGACTATTTAAATAATGGTGACCAACAAACAATTATAACGAGTAAGACTTTATGGGCGCTAGGAAACTATAGTCGCTTTATAAGACCGGGAAGTGTAAGAATTAATCTGCAAGGTGCGGATAATAAAGATCGGCTAATGGGCTCAGCCTATTATAATAAAGATGAGGACCAATTATCTATTGTATTTATTAACTATAGTTATGATGATGAAAAAGTAAAAATGGTGCTAAATAACCTATCAAAGAGAATAGATCTTCTAACATTAAAAGCCTATGTGACATCAGAAACCCAAGACTTATCTGAGCTAGAAATCAAAGACGCTCAGAGTGTGGTTGATATTCCAGCTAGATCTGTTGTTACTTTAGTATATTGTTAAATCTATTACCAATTGATAACAAAAATCGCTTAATGTAATGGATGACTAAGAAAGGGAGTGAGGCAATGTCGGCCTATTTATTTGTTCACTTTACTGGTGAAGAAAGAAATGGCGAGCAAGTCTATTTTAGTGTTAGTCAAGATGGGTTGCACTTTCAAGATCTTAATCAAGGGCTTCCTGTTTTGTACTCGAATATTGGTGAAGAAGGTGTTCGGGATCCTTTTTTAATTCGTGATCCAAACAAAGAGAAGTTCTATTTAATTGCGACTGATTTGAGAATCGAAAAGGGCTTAGGTTGGTCACATGCCCAAAATCATGGTAGTCGTGACATTATTATTTGGGAATCCAATGATTTGATTTATTGGGATGGACCAAGAGCCGTAACAGTTGGTCTAGCTGAAGCGGGTAATGTCTGGGCTCCGGAAGCTATTTACGATGAAAAGGAAGGTGCTTTTCTCGTTTTTTGGGCTTCGAAAGTTGAAGATAAACACCAGATGTATGCCGCATATACGCAAGACTTCAAAGTATTCGGAAATCCTTTCATCTTTCTAACTAAGGAAAGCGATGTGATTGATAGTACAGTGGCTTATGATAAAGGGTATTACTATCGGTTCACAAAGGATGAAACAGATAGTCGAATCCTTATGGAGCGTTCAAAAGCTTTAACCGGTGATTATGAAACGATCTATTCTCCAGTTCTTGCTGAGTTAGCTGGTGTGGAAGGGCCCCAAATCTATCAGTTATCTGATGGAAAGACTTGGTGTCTAATTGTTGACCAGTTTGCAGAAGGAAAAGGGTATATGATTTTACAAACAACCGATTTGTCTAGTGGGGAATTTAAAGTGCTTAGCTTGGCAGACTATCATTTCGGTCAAACAAAAAAACGTCATGGTAGTGTTTTACCGATTACGGATCAAGAATACCAACGCCTTCTTCACTACTATGATCAAAAAAACCCTGTTTTATCAGGACTTTATGCCGACCCAGATTTAGTTTGCTTTGATGGTCGATATTATTTATACCCGACGACGGATGGCTTTCCTGGCTGGTCTGGTGATAGCTTTTCTGTCTTTACATCAAGAGATTTGCAACAGTTTGAAAATGCAGGAGAAATTATTAATCTGACAACAGAACAGGTTCCATGGGCAGTAGGGAATGCATGGGCACCATGTATCACAAAGCGAAATGGGACATATTACTACTATTTTTGTGGCAAACGGCCTGATGGTCAATCTTGTATCGGGATGGCACAAAGCCATTCACCAACAGGTCCGTTTATTGCTGAAAAAGAGCCCATTTTAACACCTGAAATGATCAAACAGTACGACTTAGACATGGCACAAATGATTGATCCATCTATATATGAAGAAGATGGTAGTTACTATATCCTTTTTGGTAACGGGAACACTGGAGCTATTGCTAAGCTAACCAATGACATGACAGCTATCCACCAAGATACAATCCAGACGTTAATTGGTCTAGAGGACTTCCGTGAAGCAGTTACTGTATTAAAACGTGATGGTATCTATCATTTTACATGGTCATGTGATGATACCGGTAATGAAAACTATCATGTCAATTATGGAATATCATATAATCTATTTGGACCGATTGAGTTTATATATGCTATTTTAACTAAAAATCCAGCAAAGGATATTCTAGGAACTGGACATCATAGTATTTTAAAATTACCTAATCAAGATAAGTATTATATTGCTTATCACCGGTTTGGGACACCGTTAAGTCAGTACCCAGATGGTAAAGGGTTTCATAGAGAAATTTGTATTTCACCACTTGATTTTGATCAAAACGGTTTGATTCGCCCGGTTATTGTCTAGCCGGTCTAATAGAGGGAGGTTTAAGAGATGAGTAGAGTTGAGAAGGAGCAGTTAGTACAAAATGAAAGTTTAACATCAGAAAAGACGGCTTACTTATGGGCTTATTTTACTGGTGAAGGAGAGGGCGCTGAACAAATTAGTCTAGCAGTATCACAAGGAAATGATGCATTATCTTGGTACAACTTGAATCAAGGCAAACCATTATTTGTCTCACAGGAGGGTGAGAGAGGTTTCCGTGATCCATTTATTATACGGTCGCATGATGGAAAAAGATTCTATTTACTTGCAACAGATTTGAAAATAGCTGGCAGACGTGGACGTGGCTTTCACACTGCTCAAATTGATGGTTCACGCTATATTGAGATTTTTGAGTCTGAGGATTTGGTACATTGGTCTAAACAACGCCATGTCCGGGTTTCTTCTGTATTTGCAGGTAATACTTGGGCACCTAAGGCGTTTTGGGATAAGGAACGTCAATGTTATGTCGTATTCTGGGCATCAAATCTCTATCCAACAGATAATGTTCAAGATCGAACAGATGTAACGTATAATCGAATGGTTTATGTCACGACAAAAGACTTTCATCAGTTCTCTGAGCCTGAAGTTTGGGTAGACGTTGATCGTGGCATTGGAAAAGGAACCATTGATGCGGTTGTCGCTTATGAAAATGGAGTGTACTATCGTTTTATGAAAGAAGAAGAGAGTATGACCATTCGTTTAGATCGCTCTACTGATCTATTAGCCCAAGTAATGGGCAAGAATTACGCAGATAAAGAGGGCTCCCTTAATCAGTGGGTAACTCTAAAGGAAGGTGTAGCTAACGGCTTACCTAATGGAGAGGGTAACATTTTTACTGGTGGTGAGGGCCCTTGTATTTTCCCGGCGAACCGCGGTGATATTAATGGTTATCGTTGGTATCTATTTATTGATCAACCAAACTATCATGGTGGACCTAACCATTATATAGGTTTTGCAAGTGATGATATTAGTGATGGTGACAGCTGGGTTAGTGTGGCTGATAAGTTGCGAGTGCAGCTTCCAGAAAATCAGGATGGTGGCAAACCCCGTCATGGTTCGATCATTTCGATCACACAAGCAGAATATGAACGAGTTTTGTCGGCGTATGCACCACATCTATTAAGCAATAAATACTCAAATATAAAAGGTGAATTATGACAACTTTTTTTAGAAATGCTACCCAATTCGGCTAGCAAGAGGGGAGATTTATTGATGAATATCGGGAGGTTTATCCAACCTTTAGATTTTAATTGGAAGTTTTTTAAGGGCGAACAACCTAACGCTTGGCTAAAGGGTTATAACGATAAACATTGGCGCAATGTTACGCTACCACATGACTGGTCTGTAGAAGAGCCTTTTTCAAAAGAGCATTCCAGTGGTACAGGTTACCTTCCAGGAGGAACAGGTTGGTATAGGAATAATTTCACGTTTCCTCAAGAAAGAAAAAATAGTAGAGTTTATCTAACATTTAATGGTGTCTATAACAATGCTCAAGTTTGGTGTAATAGTTACTATTTGGGCAAGCGTCCCTATGGTTATAGTACATTTTCATATGATATAACAGATTTTGTTTATGATAGGCAAGAAAATACTATCGCTGTTCGAGTCGATCACAAGCAAACGGCCGACTCACGTTGGTATACCGGCTCAGGGATTTATCGTAATGTCTATGTGACGGTTACGAACGCTATTCATATTGATCAATATGGTGTTTTTTCGAAGACGATAGCGGCAGACGAAACACGTGCAACAATTGAAGTTGATGTGGCTTACTTAAATGAATCAAGTGACCAGGCCAACATTGAGATTGTTAATTGCATCAAGGATTTTAGTGGAGATGTGCACGGGCAAGTAAGTACGCTTGAAGAAATTGAACCAGGAAAACGGTCTAAACTTAGCCAGACTTTAACGATAGAAGAGCCTAAATTGTGGTCACCTGATTGCCCAGCACTTTATCGGTTAGAGACTTTATTAATCCAAGATGGAGTTATAATAGACTGCCTTCATACCACTATTGGTATAAGAACATTTGCCTTTTCAGCAAAAGAGGGTTTCTTTTTAAATGGAGAGAATATAAAAATGAAAGGTGTCTGTGTTCACCATGATGCGGGTGGACTAGGAGCAGCTGTACCCAAAAAAGTGTGGCAACGGCGACTAAAGTTGCTTAAGGAAATGGGATGTAATGCGATCAGAATGAGCCATAATCCGCCTGATCCACCTTTACTAGATTTATGTGATGAGCTTGGCTTCCTAGTCATTGATGAAGCATTTGATGAATGGGAAGGAGTCAAAAACAAGTGGTCTAAGGGGCACAATGTTTATCCGCCTAAGCATTATGGCTATTACGAGGAGTTCCCCCAATGGGGTGAAATTGACTTAAAGGATATGGTGTTACGTGACCGAAATCATCCATCGATTGTAATGTGGAGCATTGGAAATGAAATTGATTATCCGAATGACCCTTATTGCCACCCATATTTTAAAACAATGACCGGAAATAACGACAAAAATAAACCTGCTGAAGAAAGAAAGTATGATCCGACAAAGCCAAATGCTGAACGTCTTGTTAAGATTTCGAAGCGGTTAGTTGGTTATGTGAAAGAAGTTGATCCGACTCGACCTGTTACAGCGGCCTTAGCCTTTCCGGAGTTATCTAATATAACTGGATTAGCTGATACATTAGATGTTGTCGGTTACAACTATAAAGAACATCTATACCAACAAGATCATCAGCAGTATCCAGACCGTATTATAATAGGAAGTGAAAATAGTGCTGGACTATCATCGTGGTTAGCAGTACAGGAAAATGATTTTATTTCTTCACAATTTATCTGGGTAGGTTTTGACTTTTTAGGAGAAGCTCATGGCTGGCCGATTAGGGCATCACAAGCTGGCTTGCTTGATTTAGCAGGTTTTAAAAAGACGGGGTATTACCATCGCCAAAGCTTGTGGAGCAGCGAGCCAATGGTGCATGTAACGGTAAGGCCATCTGATCAGTCTAGCGATGCACCACATTGGAATTGGAACGACCATCAAACACTTCAAGTGCTATGTTTCACAAATTGCCAAACAGCTGAATTATTTGTTAATGGAAAATCTTTAGGGGATAAAGAAGTCACACGAATGGGGGAGTACTTGATTTGGGATGTTAAATACGAAGCAGGTGTGATTTTGGTTAAGGCTATAGACCAAACAGGTCAAGTACACCTAAAAGAATTAAAAACAACATCAAAACCTAAAACATTATTGGCACAGGTTGACAGAAATGAATTAGTGGCAAACGGGTTAGATATTGCCCACATTGAGATTCAAGCTGTTGATCAAGCTGGTCATCCAGTTTATCAAGCTAACAACTATGTCAAGCTATCTGTCAACGGACCAGCAGAGGTTATCGGCCTAGAGAATGGCGATGTTCAAGATTTAGATCCGTATTTTAGCAAAGAAAGAAAGCTATACAACGGAAAGCTACTGGCCTATATTAGATCAAAGCAGGAAGTAAGCAGTGACATTATCATAACAGCAGAAGCTGATGGCTTGGAGCCAGTAGAAATTAGTATAACCAGTGTAAATGCAGGAAATTAAGCTAACGTTAATGAGGCTAAAGTTTTATTTGGTTAGGAGTTCCTAATTCCCCTTATTGTTGACAAAAAATATGGATGAAGGGTATTCTTCGGTTAGATAACTTATGTCTTGCAACAAGTCCTTCTCTGAAACATTTAGCTTGTTTCTAGTTTGTAAGTGGAAGGTTTAGGCGGAGTAGAGTGACTGTTAAAAGATGCTAACTAGGCTTTTAACAGTCATTTTTATGGGCTTTGAAAACTCTTGGTTATGACGGGAGTTCCATAGTGCTTCTAGCTCGGTGAAAAAATCCTCTCTTCATGGTATTTCTACAACAGTTTTTATATTCTTTATTTTAATAATACTCTGAGTATAATAGGTTTAAGTAAACAACTGCCTCCTATTGATGGAAGATAATGATGAAAACGCACTAACCCTATGGCCCTATTGACATCAACTTTAATAGATTGTAGTATTGAAGACGTTTTTCACATGTAGAACCGATGGGAGAGATAATGAATGAAGAGGGTTTTAAATGTTTGTAGCATGGTTTTTCTAATGGTGTTTATCCTTGTAGCTTGCGGCGGCGAAAACAGTAAAGACAATGCTGAGCCGAATGGAAAGGGTGAGAACCCTACAAGTGATTCCAGTGATATTACACCTGAAGCAGAGGGGTCTGTTAGCCAATTTAAAGAAGTGGAATCGTTTAAACTAGAAGGGGCAGTCACAAATATAAATTTCAATATGAATGCAGAAGGAGATATATTGTACTGGGGAGAAAACAATGGTGGTCTAGGGGATGATATAAGACGCAACGTATGGGTAAACGGAGAAGTAAAAGAACTTGATATGGATGTGTACCCTCAATCCTCTTTTTTAACTCCAGCAGGCGATATCATCTCAAAAGAAGTCGATAGAGAAGCACCAGAAGGGGAAAGGCACACAATCATTGAGTATGATCCGAGAACAAATGAAGAAAAAAGGATTCCTTCAGGTATTGAAGATATTATTACCCTACTTCCAAGTCATGGAACGTATATACAGGATCCAAACTTTTATATACATACGGAAACAAGTCCAAATCGGGATGATGAAAGTAGAACCATTTATTGGGATATGGAGAAAAATGAAATAAGTAATTTAAGTTTCCTGCAGGATATTAAAGATGAAGTTGGAGAAATAACATCTTATGTGCATTACTTTTTAAATTCCGATGGTTCAAAGGTTTACGGAACAGCAATGAATGCGGGTGTTTTCTCACATGACGTAGAATCTGGCGAAACAAGAAGGTTAATGGAGACGGATAATATCATGGCTCATGGTAAATATACGAACATGTTGACACCTGATGATAAATATCTTATCTATGCTACGAATGATCCAGATGCCAGTGAAATAATTATTACTTATCATGCATTAGATGTTGAAACAGAAGAAACAATTGAACTTGGTAATGGTGCAAGAGTATTTACTCTGGCGGATGGCAATGTAATAATTGTCGATGGAAATGATGTGAACTTATACAGTTTTGAGAAAGAAGCGTTAGAAACCATCCATACCATTGATTTAGAGGAAAACCAGAAGATTGATAATGTTACAGTAAGTATGGATGGAAGTACCATTGCATATGGATATCGCACAAAAAATGACGGTGACGAAGGAACGACGTTCGAGATGAGCATTTGGTCTAACAAATAATTTATGATGAGGCTGGGACATTAGCTTCAAATAATTAAAAATGGTCCTGCTTACGGATTTTTCGTAAACAGGACCATTTTTTCTTGGGTATTTGTTTAGGTTCTACAATTTTGTTTTGTTTTTGGCAATAAATTCTCTTAATTTCACTGCCAATAATGCAAATCACAATTCATTGTGTACTTTGGATTTTCCTCGTACGGGTGAATTAAAAGACTTTAGTAATAATTAACTTACCTCATTCTAAAAAGTATTGTGTGCTAGAAAAGCTATTGATTACTAATAACCTTTCTAGCACATTTTTTCATTTCATAAAGTTAATAAAAACGTGTGTAAATCAAATATTTCTCTGTTTTTAGTGTTGGGCGCTTGTCTCGTCCATGACGGAAGTCTTAATCCAGATGATCGGGACGCTATGTACCGTTAGAAAAACACAATTGGCCTGGTTGAACAAAGGCCCGCAAGACAGAATAATTGGGACTATAGCCAAACATTAGGGTTCAGTTATGATGACTTTTGATTATCTAATAGATTTAGGTTTTTTGCTAGAAAGCGTCGAACGATTCTATTAAAGTAAACTGATATTTTGACAAATTATCCTGCCATTTTGTGATTAAATAGTCCACATACTAATAAAGAGGTGAAGGTATTGTGGGTATCATGACAGAAGTATATGCAGAAAAATCAAAATATCAATTAAAACCAAAATGGCTAAAGGGTTGTTATCAATTTATTAAACATCAGGATATCTCTTTATATTTAATTAGCTTTTTACTAGGTAGAGCGGTCATTTTAGGTGAGTTAATTCCTTTCTCCCTTGCTTACTTTGCAAGTGTTTGGGTGTTAAAAAAAGAAAGAGCACGACTCGTTTTTCTATTCTCTTTACTAGGAGCAGTTACGGTAAGCTTTTCATCATTAGTAGTTCTATCAATTAGCTACCTTTGTTTCGGGTTTTTTATTTCGCTAGGTTTATTTGTACATTCGAATAAACATTTACCCTACATACTTGCAACTTCGACGTTGCTTAGTCGTCTTGTTTTTACTAGTTTAACTAATCAATTCTCCAATTATGCTATTTTGATGGCTCTCACTGAAGCTTTATTGGCTGGTGTCTTGTTCTTGATTTTTATCCAAAGTACCCCATTGTTAAACCCCAAGCGTTATAAGCCTGTTTTGAAGAATGAAGAGATGATCTCTTTTGTGATCTTAGTTGCTTCTGTTCTGTGCGGGTTAACGGGTATGCAACTTGGAGGTGTTAGTTTAGAGCAAGTCTTCTCTCGTTACATTATCTTAATACTCGCCTTAATGGGTGGTCCAACAATAGGTGCGACTGTTGGTGTCATATTAGGTCTTATTTTAAGTCTTGTGAACGAAACCACACTAGCTCAATTAAGTCTATTAGCATTTAGTGGTCTTTTAGGCGGATTAATGAAAGATGGAGGGAAGCTTGGAGTTAGTGCCGGTTTAATCATTGGAACGTTTTTACTCGGAATTTATGGTCAAGGAGCGAGCAGCATCCTTTCCTCTGTCTTAGCGTCGATTGTAGCTATTATTGTTTTTTGGTTAACTCCTTCTCACGTAATCAAAGCATTAGCCCGTTATATTCCAGGGACAAATGAACAATTTGAGGAACAACAACAGTATTTACAAAAATTACGTGATGCAACGGCTAATCGGATTGAGCAATTTTCTGATGTCTTTGAGGCATTATCAAAAACATTTATTGGGAAGGTGGTTGAAGAGGTTGATCAAGTTCAGGAACAGCGAGAGATGGATGATTTTTTAAGTCATGTTACCGAGCAAACTTGTCAAACATGCTTCAAAAAGTCATGGTGCTGGTCGGAACGTTTTGACGACACCTATCAACATATGGCTAAAATGAAGCAAGAACTAATGAAAAATGGAAAAGTATCTCAAATAACGGAGGCCAAATTTAATCAGCACTGTATGAAAGCAAACAAAGTTGAAGCAGCGATAAAGGATCAGCTCTCATACTATAAAGCCAATCAACAGCTTAAAAGGCAGGTTGGTGAAAGTAGACGCTTTGTCGCTGACCAATTACTTGGTGTTTCTGAGGTTATGGACAATTTTGCAAAAGAAATTGTTCATGAAAGAGAGCATCATGATATTCAAGAGCAACAAATTGTAACAGCATTGACGTCGATTGGGATGGAGATCGAACAGCTAGATATTTATTCATTACGAAAAGGCGAAATTGATATTGAAATGACACTATCTGTCTATGAATATCATGATGAGGGAAACAAAGTGATTGCTCCGATACTTTCAGACATTTTGAAAGAAAATGTTGTTGTAGTAGAAGAGGAAATCTCACCAATGCCTAACGGCTATTGTTTCTTAATTTTTCGATCCGCTAAAAAATTTCAGCTCGAAATCGGTGTGGCCCATGCGGCGCAAGGTGGTGGATTTATCTCAGGTGATAGTTATTCCACTATGGAGTTGGTAGCAGGTAAATACGCACTAGCGATTAGTGACGGCATGGGTAACGGCAAAAGGGCACGTCAAGAAAGTATGCAAACCTTACATCTTTTGCAGCAAATTTTACAATCTGGGATTGATGAGCAGGTGGCGATTAAATCGATAAATTCTGTTTTGTCCTTACGGATGACCGATGAAATATTTTCAACACTTGATCTAGCTATGGTAGATTTACAGACTGCTACAGTTCAATTTTTGAAAATTGGTTCGACACCGAGCTTTATTAAGCGAGGCCATGTCGTTTTTTCCGTGGAATCCAGTAACCTACCGATTGGAATTGTAAAAGAGTTTGATGTAGAGGTTGTTGATCGACAATTAGAACATGGAGACATCCTCATTATGACCAGTGATGGTATATTTGAAGCACCTAAATTAATTGAAAATCAAGATATTTGGCTTAAGCGAATGGTTAAGCAATTAGAAACAAATGATCCGCAAGAAATTGCAGATCTATTATTGGAAGAGGTTGTTCGTCTATCAGCAGGGAAAATTGAAGATGATATGACTGTATTAGTGGCTAAAATCAAGCGCTACCAATCGAAATGGGCAACTGTACCTTATTATAAAGTATCTGAGTGATCCCTCTAAATGATCTGGCAATAAAATTATTAGTTTTATCGTATAAAAAAAAACGATTAAGACAAGAATGCTAATAGTCTATTTCAATAGGAGGGAAAGGAAATGAAGGCAGGGAAGCTGAAACAAATCCTTTTAATTACAGATGGATGTTCTAACCAAGGCGAGGACCCATCTTTAGTCGCAACATTAATTCGTGAGCAAGGGATTACAGTAAATGTCATCGGTGTATTAGACCGAGATGATGAAGAATCAGATAGTTTAACGGAAGTAGAAGAGATAGCAACTGCTGGTGGAGGGGTTAGCCAAATAGTGTATCCACAAGTGCTTACTCAAACCGTACAAGCTGTTACAAAGCAGGCTATGACTCAAACCTTGCAGGGTGTAGTCAATCAAGAGTTACAACAAATTTTAGGTCGAGATCAAACAATCGAAGAGCTTCCTCCGGAGCAGCGAGGAGAGGTAATGGAAGTTGTCGAAGATTTGACTGAAACCTGTGATATGCAATTGCTGGTACTTGTAGATACGAGTGCTAGTATGCAAAAGAAATTGGAGACGGTAAAAGAAGCCTTGCTTGATTTATCAATAAGTATGAATGCTAGAGTTGGAAATAATAAATATGCAATCTATGCTTTTCCAGGTAGAAAAAAGGCAACAGAAAAAATATTAGATTGGTCATCACAGCTTGATAAGCTATCAACTGTATTTCCGAAGCTAACCAGTGGAGGTGTAACCCCAACAGGACCAGCCTTGAGGGAGGCCCTTCATCAATTTAGCCAATCGGGTTTACTAAGGAGTTTAAAAAGACATGCTGAATCAGAGCAAAGCGGCTTTGGCTTATAAATTAAGTCCAGGGATGCTAATAAAGGGAAAGTGGCATTGTCATCATTACCAAATTCATAAATTATTAGGTAAAGGGGCTATTGGAGCAGTCTACCTAGCCAAACAGGATGATAAGAAAATGGTTGCGTTGAAAATAAGTGATAAAACAGCCTCAATCTCGTCCGAAATTAATGTTCTGAAAAAACTAGCAAAGGTCCAAGGTGATGTCCCTGGGCCTTCTTTGTTCGAGGTAGATGACTGGGTTGATCCAATGGGCTATTGCTACCCCTTTTATACAATGGAGTATGTCCGTGGTGATACGCTTGACAGTTTCCTGAAAAAAAGAGGTAGTAGCTGGCTAGGACCGCTCTATATGCAGTTATTGGAAGAGCTAGACCGATTACATCAAGCTGGCTATGTCATGGGAGATCTAAAATTAGCTAATGTTATTGTTACCAGTAATCCTGTTCGGTTACGATTTATTGATGTCGGAGGTATCACCCCAATTGGGCGAGCGGTAAAAGAGTATACTGAGTTTTATGATCGTGGTCATTGGCAGTGTGGGGACAGGCGAGCAGAACCCAAATATGATTTATTTGCTTTAGCGATGATGGCCTTAAATTATGCCTATCCTCACCAATTTAGCAAATCAGCTCAACCTAAACGCGAACTATTATTAAGGTTAAAGCGAGCTAATAGCTTAAAGCCATATCAAGGCATCTTGGAAAATGCTTTATTAGGACGTTATGAAACGTGTCAACAGATGCGCAAAGCGATTCAAAAAGAGTTAGTATCACAAAAAATTCAAAAACAGAATCGATCCGTTGGTCATAACCAAAATCAAGATATTCATTGGCTGGAACCTTTTATTCTGTCAGTGGTTAGTTTTATCCTTTTTATCCTTGCGACTTTCTATTAGCGTTGCTATTTGGTACGATATTATTGACTTGTTGCTAAGTGTTACGTAACGAATCTTAATATAGCTTGATAAAGAGGTTTTGCCCAATGTTAGAGAAATATGTCGATACATTTGTACAGCAATACAATTTAATTACAGCTAATAGCAAGGTGCTAATTGGGGTATCGGGTGGTCCTGATTCCATGGCCTTATTACATTATTTACTTGCTAGACGAGACAGCTGGCAACTAGACCTTGTCGTTGTGACAATTGATCATGGTTTGCGCGGAGAAGAGTCGGAGCAGGATGTCGATTATGTTAAAGCCTATTGCAACCAACATCGTGTACCAGTGGAAAACCATTATGTGGACGTTAAGTCCTTTAAGCAACAGCATAAGTGTGGCACGCAAGAAGCAGCACGGATGCTACGTTATCAAGTGTTTAGCCGGCTTATGGTCAAACACCAAGCAAAATACCTTGCGTTAGCTCACCACAGCGATGACCAAACGGAAACGGTTTACATGCGGATAACACGTGGTTCACAACCCGAGGCGCTAGCTGGTATAAAGCAGTCCCGCCCTTTTGCTTCGGGTTATATCGTGCGACCATTCTTGTCGATCACAAAAGAAATGATTGAACATTATCTAGAGGAAAACGGCATTACACCTCGGAGGGATCCATCCAATCAAGAAGATACGTATACTCGTAATTATTTTCGCTTGCACATTTTACCCCATCTAAAGCAGGTAAATCCAAATTTAAATCAATCGATCCGCTATTTAACGGATAATATCGAAAAGGATAGTGATTATTTAAATGAGCAGGCCAAATTAGTGAGTGATTCTGTACTGAATTATCAGAATTCTCCTAAACAAGTGACGTGTTCAATAATTGAATTGAAAAAGCACCATCCTGCTTTACAAAGAAGAGTGTTTCATCTAATATTAAACTATCTATATGACAATTTGCCGAGTGGTCTGCACTATCGGCATGACCAACAGTTTTTTGATCTACTTGATAGCGATCGCGCGAATATGGCAATTGATCTACCTAAACGACTAAAAATGATCAAGCATTACGAAAGTCTGACTATTGGTTTTGAACAGTCCGCTTCGCCATACTGTTATGCCTTGAATATTCCTGGTGTGACAGCGATACCAAGCGACAAAAACATGATTGCAGAAATTATTTACAATCCGACAACTCTATCATCTGATCAATATACCTTTTATATACCGTTAAAGGATAACCAAGTGCCGGCATTCTATGTTCGCACACGTCTTCCGGGAGATCGGATATATTTAGCGGGCATTAATGGTCGGAAAAAGCTAAAGTCTATTTTTATTGATAAGAAAATACCTTTACATAAGCGTGAGGAATGGCCAATACTAGTTGATCAGTATGGTGAGGTTTTTTGGGTCATAGGCCTAATCAAAAAAAGCTTTAATCAAGATTTATCCAGTGGTCAATATATTAAATTGACTTACCAACCACAGAAGATGCTTTAGGAGGATAAGGATGCATAACGACATCGAAAAAATATTGGTTACCGAGGAAGACATACAAGAGAAATGTAAAGAGCTAGGACAGCAACTTGCTAAAGAATATCAGGATAGGTTCCCGTTGGCAATAGGCGTGTTAAAGGGTGCGCTACCATTTATGTCTGATATTCTGCGTCATATGGATACATACTTAGAGATGGATTTCATGGATGTATCAAGCTATGGTGGTGGAATGAGTTCATCTGGAGAGGTTAAAATAGAAAAGGACTTAAACACTAAGGTTGAAGGGCGTGACTTATTAATTATTGAAGATATTATTGATAGTGGGTTAACACTAAGCTATTTAGTTGATTTATTTAAATACCGAAAAGCTCGCTCGATAAAGATTGTGACGCTACTTGATAAACCTGAAGGCCGTACAGTTGACATAAAGGCGGATATTGTTGGTTTCAAAGTACCTAATGAATTTGTTGTCGGTTATGGGTTAGACTATCAAGAAAAGTATCGAAACCTCCCATACATTGGTGTGCTAAAGCCCCATGTTTACGGTGGTGAGTAATTAACACGCCAAATTTTCAACAAAAAATCAACAAATTTTAAATAAAGTAACTAAAGTCATTTTATTATGGAAATACTGAGGGCGAGTTAGTTGTCAGCATTGTTTTTTCTATGGTACGATGTACTATAGTTTTCTCGTTTGGGAGGAGGAAAGTGATGAATCGAATAGCACGTAATTTGATCTTTTATTTTGTCATATTTCTGGCATTGCTTTTTCTAATGCAACTAATTACTGGACAAAATAATCAAACACAACAATTTAAGTTAAATGAATTTGTAGAGGCTTTAAATGATGGAGAAATTCGACAATTAGAAATGCGTCCATCTAACGGTGTCATTCGTATCACCGGTCAACTAGAAGATGGAGAAAAAACGAATTTTATTACAAATATCCCGGATAACCCGGATATTGTCAGAGATATTACATCGCAAGCCGCTGAGCAAGGAATTATAAGAATTGAAGAAGAAGAGCAACCGAGTATGTGGCTTACCTTCTTTATGTCAATTGCCCCGTTCATCATTGTCATCGTGATTTTCTTGTTCTTAATGAATCAATCACAAGGTGGAGGAAACCGAGTGATGAATTTTGGTAAGAGCAAGGCGAAGATGTATAACGAGGAGAAAAGAAAGGTTCGCTTTAAGGATGTTGCAGGAGCTGATGAAGAAAAGCAAGAGCTTGTAGAAGTCGTTGATTTTCTTAAAGACCCTCGCAAATTTGCTGCTATTGGTGCAAAAATCCCCAAAGGTGTTCTATTAGTAGGACCTCCAGGTACAGGTAAGACATTGCTAGCGCGAGCAGTAGCTGGTGAGGCAGGCGTGCCGTTTTTCTCGATTAGTGGTTCTGATTTTGTAGAGATGTTTGTTGGGGTTGGTGCATCGCGAGTTAGAGATCTATTTGATAATGCTAAGAAAAATGCCCCGTGCATCATTTTTATTGATGAAATTGATGCAGTTGGTCGTCAACGTGGCGCTGGTGTAGGTGGTGGTCACGACGAGCGTGAACAGACCTTGAACCAGTTACTGGTGGAAATGGATGGCTTCGGGGAGAATGAAGGTATTATTATTATTGCGGCCACAAACCGGCCTGACATATTAGACCCAGCTTTATTACGTCCGGGTCGATTTGATCGCCAAATAACAGTTGATCGTCCAGATTTAAAAGGTCGTGAAGATGTGCTTCGTGTGCATGCAAGAAATAAACCTCTTGCAGAAGATGTTAGTCTTAAGACTATCGCCATGCGAACACCAGGATTTTCTGGTGCCGATTTAGAGAACCTCTTAAACGAAGCTGCTCTTGTTGCGGCAAGAAGTGATAAGAAGCAAGTTGATATGGAAGATGTCGATGAGGCAATCGACCGAGTGATTGCAGGGCCAGCCAAGAAAAGTCGGGTTATTTCTGACAAAGAGCGAAATATTGTAGCCTATCACGAAAGTGGGCATACCATCATTGGAATGGTACTAGATGAAGCAGATATGGTGCACAAGGTAACGATTATCCCAAGAGGCCAGGCGGGTGGCTATGCTGTCATGCTTCCAAAGGAAGATCGATACTTTATGACCAAGCCAGAGCTACTTGATAAGATCACAGGATTGCTAGGAGGTCGTGTGGCAGAAGAGGTTATTTTTGGCGAGGTTAGTACAGGTGCTCACAATGATTTTCAGCGCGCGACAAATATTGCTCGAAAGATGGTCACAGAGTATGGGATGAGTGATAAGATCGGCCCGCTTCAATTTAGTGGTGGAAGTGGTCAAGTCTTTTTAGGTCGTGATATGCAAAATGAAGCAAATTACAGTGATGCTATTGCATATGAGATTGATCAAGAAATGCAAAACTTTATTAATCAATGTTATGCACGTGCTAAAGAGATCCTTACCGAAAACAGGGATAAATTGGAGTTAATTGCTAAGACACTTTTAGAAGTGGAAACATTAGATGCGCATCAAATTAAATCTTTGTTTGAAAAAGGTGTCTTACCTCAGGCTGAGGATGAGCAGGAAACTGAGCGAACACAAACCATAGAAGAATCTGATGATGTAAAGGTCAACATTCAAGGTAAAGCCGACAGTCAAGTAGAACCTAAGCCTTTAGATGAAGACACAGCATTAGAAGATGATAACATTTAAATAAAGTATAAATAAGTGAAGACCAGTGGAAATCCTTATTCAAGGGGCCTACTGGTCTTTTCTACAATTAAATAGTGATGGAGGTTGAAGGCCCCATCCAGATGGACCGTGCGTCTTATATGGTTTATCCGATAAATAACCCAACGCTAATAAGTTTGCATATAGTAAAAAAAACATTAAAATAGAAATGATTAAAATGTCAAAAAAGTGGTGATATTCATGTTATTTGTACTTGATGTAGGGAATACCAATACTGTACTCGGATTATTTAAACAAGATCAATTGGTATACCAATGGAGAATTAATACGGATCGCAATAAGACGGAAGACGAAATGGCTATGTTAATTAAGTCGTTATTCGATTATGAGTCGATCTCTTTTGAGATGGTAGATGCAATTATCATTTCTTCAGTTGTGCCTACTTTAATGTATGCTCTGGAGACGATGGCCGAGAAATACTTTAATAAAAAGGCAATTATTGTAGGAGATTACCCTATAGAGGCTTATTTACAAATGAAATATCCAAATCCAAATGAGCTAGGTGCTGATCGGATTGTTAATGCTGTTGGAGCAATTAAAGAATACGGTGGTCCATTAATCATTATTGATTTTGGAACGGCAACGACGTATTGTTATATTGATGAGACACATGCTTATGTAGGAGGTGCGATTACTCCTGGTGTTAAAATATCGCTAGATGCACTTTATGACCATGCAGCAAAACTGCCAAAGGTTGAAATAACACAACCTCAAAGTGTAATTGGGCGCTCTACCATAACGGCAATGCAATCAGGTGTTTATTTTGGCTATGTTGGACAAGTTGATGAAATCGTCAGACGAATAAAAAGGGAAAGTGGTCAAAATCCAACTGTTATCGCTACCGGGGGGTTAGCAAATTTAATCGCCCATGAATCGAGTACAATTAATATTGTTGATCCTGCATTAACGTTAAAGGGATTGGCCGAAATTTATCGAAAAGTTAACTAAGAAGGGGTTCATGACAGTGAAAGATTACTTAATAAAAGCTACAGCATTTGAAGGTACGATTCGCGCTTATGCGATAAAGTCTACTACAACAGTTGAAGAGGCTAGACGCCGTCATGATACGTGGGCTACTGCCTCAGCTGCGTTGGGACGTACCTTGACCATTGCGACTATGATGGGTGCTATGCTAAAGGGTGAAGACAAATTAACCGTTAAACTGGAGGGTGATGGTCCGACTGGGCCAATTGTGGCAGATGCCAATGCCAAGGGTCAAGTCCGTGCTTATATTACACACCCTCATGTCGACTTTGAGTTAAATAGCCAAGGAAAGCTGGATGTAGCGCGTGCGGTTGGTACGAACGGGAGTCTTAGTGTTGTCAAAGATCTTGGCTTGAAGGAACACTTCACTGGGCAAGTACCGATTGTTTCAGGCGAAGTAAGCGAGGATTTTACATATTACTTTGCTACTTCTGAGCAAGTTCCATCTGCTGTAGGGGCTGGCGTACTTGTTAATCCCGATCACTCGATATTGGCTGCCGGAGGTTTTATCGTTCAGGTAATGCCTGGGGCATCAGACGAAACGATAACAAAGCTTGAACAACGTATTAAAGCCATTCCGCCGATATCCACATTAATTCAAGAGGGAAAGAATCCTGAAGATATTTTAACAGAGCTTTTTGAAGAGAATCATTTAAAGGTACTCGATAAGATGCCGGTAGAATTCCATTGCTCTTGCTCACTAGAGCGAATTAAAAACGCGATTCGAGGTTTAGGTAATGAAGAAATTAATGAGATGATTGAGCAGGATGGAGGAGCAGAGGCGACATGTCATTTTTGTAATGAACATTACCATCTTGACACTGAAGAATTGGCAGAGCTTAAACAGACTGGAGATCTCCAATGAGACTTAGGAAGAATACCAAAAGGTTATTAGTCTTAATCATCATATTACTGGTCAGTACCAACTTCTTTACCTTTTTGTTGTCACGGAGTCAGAATGGAGCGAATAAAAAAAATTCCTTGCCCGATGATCATATTGATCTAAATAAACCAGTAGCTGTTATTGATAATGAAGAAATCTATTATCCGGAATGGATGGAGTATTTAGAAAAACAATATGGTGAAGAAGGTCTTAAGGAAATGATTAATCAAAAGGTTGTTACTAAATTAGCAGAGCAAGAAGGCTTAGAAGTCGAGTCAGAAATTATCGATCTAGAGGTTGCACTACTTTCTACACTAGCTGGTCAATTGCCTAAAGAAAGAGTAGAGCAAGTAGAAGAGGAATGGCGTGAAACAATCGAGTATCGTTTGTTGACTGAAAGGCTGCTGACTCGTGATATCGAGATTCAAGAGGAGGAAATTCAGTCTTATTACAATGTATATCAATCTGAGTACGAGTTTGTTACACGGGTTGAATTATCTCATATTGTAGTAGAAGATCAAGCTACAGCAGATAGAGTGTATCAAGAATTAGAAGAAGGTGCTGATTTTGCTGCACTTGCTCGTGAATATACTATTGACCAAGACTCTTTAATCAATGGAGGCTACCTCGGTTTCTTTACTGAAGCTAGCAGTTTTTTGCCAGCAGGCTATTTTGATCAAGCCAGCTCATTAGATGACTATCAGTATAGTCAGCCATTTCAATCAGATCAAGGGGTTGTTATCCTTTATCTACATCGACATATTCCAGAGGTAAAGTTATCTTATGAACAATCAAGGGAGCATATTAGGACAAAATTAGCTATTGAACAAATCGAAGGATCGCCATCAGCAAAAAAATTATGGAATCAACTAGATGTTGACTGGATATATTGACAAAGAAGATGATTTACCATATAGTTGAATTAAACTAATAAGAATAGTCGGGATTAGGAGTGATCAAATGAAAGTGGCAAAATCGATAGCTGAATTAATTGGTCAGACGCCAATTGTAAAGCTTAACCGTTTAACAGGGCCTGAAGATGCTGAGTTGTACGCCAAATTAGAGTTTATGAATCCAGGTAGTTCAGTTAAGGATCGGATTGCACTTGCGATGATTGAAGCAGCTGAAGAAAGCGGAGAATTAAAAGAAGGCGATACGATAATAGAGCCGACTAGTGGGAATACTGGGATTGGAATCGCATTAGTAGCTGCTATTAAAGGTTATCGAGCAATTTTGGTCATGCCAGATACCATGAGCTTAGAAAGAAGAAATTTACTCAGAGCTTATGGAGCTGAACTTATATTAACCCCGGGGTCTGAAGGGATGAAGGGTGCGATTAAGAAAGCTGAGGATTTAAAACAACAGCATGGCTATTTCATGCCACAACAATTTCAAAATGAGGCAAACCCTATTATCCATGAGCGAACTACAGGGAAAGAAATTGTCGAGCAGATGGGTGACCAGTTAGATGCCTTTGTGGCAGGGATTGGAACTGGTGGTACAATAACTGGAGCGGGAAAAGTTTTAAGAGAACACTTTAAGGATATAAAAGTTTATGCAGTCGAACCGAAGGATTCTCCGATATTATCTGGTGGAGAACCTGGACCGCATAAAATACAAGGAATTGGTGCCGGCTTTGTTCCGAAAATATTAGATACGAACATATATGATGAAGTGATTACGGTATCGAATGAAGCTGCTTATGATACAGCAAGAAAAGCAGCTAAAGCCGAAGGGTTACTTGGTGGTGTATCCTCTGGTGCAGCTATTTTTGCAGCACTGCAGGTAGCCAAAGACTTAGGTAAAGGCAAGAAGGTATTAGCAGTCATTCCGAGTAATGGAGAACGTTACTTATCGACACCGCTTTATCAATTTGAAGAATAGGATACAATTTGGAACAGTTCTCATGTTTAAGATATGGGGACTGTTTTTTCATGCCCCTACAAGAAATAATTAAAATAGATCGTTCAATTACTATATTTGGTGTTAAAATAAAAGAAAAGCAAGGGGAAATCATTGTGAATCGAATAATTAGGACGAAACATGGAGATCTTGATTTGACTCAAAAAACAGTCGTTATGGGAATACTTAATGTGACGCCAGATTCATTTTCTGACGGTGGTCGTTATAATAATATAGAAAATGCCGTTGAACAGGCGAGAAAAATGGTAGCTGACGGGGCGGATATTATTGATATAGGTGGTGAATCCACTCGGCCGGGTTATACACCTATAGATGGAGAGGAAGAACTTAGCCGTGTGCTACCCATTATTGAAAAAGTTCGCGAGGCTGTATCTGTTCCGATTTCGATTGATACATTTAAAGCTAGAACGGCTGAAGCTGCAATAGAAGCAGGAGCAGATATTATTAATGATATTTGGGGAGCGCAGTATCAACCGGAAATAGCTAAGGTAGCTGCCGATAAGCAAGTACCGATTATTTTAATGCATAACAGACAAGAACATAAATACAATAATTTAATCGATGATATTAAAACAGACTTGTTAAAGAGTGTTAATATAGCGATTAAGCAAGGGGTAAAGAAAGAACAGATTATCCTTGACCCTGGAATTGGATTTGCTAAATCGGCAAACGAAAATTTAGCAGTTATTCAAAGTTTGAATCAATTAAGGTTAGATTATCCAGTTTTATTAGGAGCTTCAAGAAAATCATTAATTGGAAAGATATTAGACTTGCCAATTGACCAACGTGATGAGGCAACCGGAGCTATCACAGCATATAGCATCACAAAAGGTGTCGCTGATATCGTTCGCGTGCACAATGTAGCTTTAAACGTTCGGATTGCAAGGATGACAGATGTACTAGTTGGAAAGGGCGATAATTGATGGACAAAATCATATTAAATGAACTGGCTTTTTATGGCTATCATGGTGCTTTAAAAGCTGAAAATGAGCTAGGACAATCATTTATTGTTGACTTAGTTTTATCGATAGACTTAAAAAAAGCTGGCCAGACAGATGACTTAAACTATACCATTCACTATGGTGAAGTATATACATTAGTAAAAGAAATTGTTGAAGGTGAACATAAAGCGTTAATAGAATCGGTAGCTGAACAAATCGCTCAAACATTATTTGAGCATTATAAAAGCTTGCAAGCTTGTACAGTTCGAGTTACCAAGCCCAACCCCCCTATCCCTGGACACTATAATTCGGTGGCTATAGAGATTTTTCGGGAGCGTTCCGAATGAATAGAGCATATATTGCGCTTGGTTCGAATATTTCACCCAGATCGCAGTACTTAGAACAAGCTGTGCAGTTACTCTCTGAGTGTACAAATATCGAAATAATAAATAAGTCCTCAATTTACCATACTGAACCGATGGGGTATGTAGACCAAAACAATTTTTTGAATCAGGTGATTTCAATTGATACAAGCTTGTCCTCTTTTGATCTGCTCACTGTTTGTCAAAATATTGAGAATGATTTAGGGAGAAAAAGAGAAATTAGGTGGGGCCCGAGAACACTTGATCTTGACATTTTGCTATATAATCATGAAAATATGATAACAGAGCAGTTAATTCTTCCGCACCCACGTATGCATGAAAGAGCATTTGTTTTAGTCCCTTTAGCTGAATTGGCCCCGGATCTCGTTATACCGGGTATTAACGAAACGGTAAGAGAAAAGCTTTTGTATATACCTAGTGAAGAGAAGAGAGGCGTTGTTAAGTGGATCAAGAAAGATGGGGTAGAAGAATAAAGGCTTATCGAAAGCTGAAAGGTTATACACAGATCGAGTTTTCAGATGCAATTGGAATCTCGCTATCCATAGTAGGTGAAGTAGAACGCGGTAAGCGTGAACCTTCAAAAGAGTTTTTAGAGAAAACAATCGAAGTTTTGGGGGTATCGCTATCGGAACTTGATCCCCCTCTTCGCGATAACAAAGCAAAAGGGGAATAGAGATGTTTCAGATTGGAGATGTTACGATACCGAATCGGGTAGTATTAGCACCGATGGCAGGGGTCAGCAATTGGGCCTTTCGATTAACGGTCAAAGAATTTGGTGCGGGTTTGGTTTGTGCAGAGATGGTAAGTGATAAGGGAATTATCAATCAAAACAAAAGAACTTTAGATATGCTTTATATAGATGAAGCAGAGAAGCCGATGAGTTTGCAGATATTTGGCGGAGAAAAAAGGTCAATGATAGAAGCCGCTCAATTTGTAGATCAACACACAAATGCAGATATAATTGATATTAATATGGGGTGTCCCGTACCCAAAATTACTAAGTGCGATGCAGGTTCTAAATGGTTGTTACAGCCAGAGAAAATCTATGAATTAGTCTCTGCTGTGGCAGCTGCAGTAGACAAGCCAGTAACAGTAAAGATGCGAAAAGGCTGGGATCATGACAGTGTTTATGCCATCGAGAATGCTAAAGCGGCTGAAGAGGCTGGAGCTAAGGGGCTTACTTTACACGGCCGTACTAGAGAACAAATGTACGAGGGCTTGGCAGATTGGGAAATTGTTAAAGAGGTAAAGGACAGGGTTAGCATTCCTGTTATCGGAAATGGAGACATTGACTCACCAGAAGTAGCTAAACAGAGATTAGAGGAGACCGGTATAGACGCAGTTATGATTGGGAGAGCGGCCTTAGGGAATCCGTGGATTATGTACCGTATTGTTCAATATCTTGAAAATGGTGTCCTAATAGAAGAGCCTTCTCCACAAGAAAAGATAAGAGTATGTTTGCTACACGCTGATCGGCTCATTAAGATAAAATCCGAAAAGGTTGCCATTATGGAGATGCGAAAACATACAGCATGGTATTTGAAGGGCATGAGTGGTAACGGTAAGATAAGAAGAGCTATAAATGAAGTTGAAACACGTGACCAGCTCGAGGAACTTTTAAATGAGTATGTCCAGCTATCGCAAATGTACGCTATTTAAAACTTAGAGTTGACACTGTTCTTTCATTTTCTTATACTAGCTTAGAAATACGAGTGATAGGGCAAAAAGACTTTGAGCGGGGCAAGCTTAGGCTTGCCTGTGATATTACCGGGCAAATGTTGTTGGCAACGTTTAACTTCATTCAGCTGAAGTCTCTCGTTTGAGTGGAGTAAGGTAAATGCCTATTCGTACTCTATTCAGTACGGTACAATCTAGGCTGAATCAAGTTAAAGCCTCCGGCGGATGCCACAGCTTTTCAGTGGAATTTTATTTAAGTAGAGCTCGATAAAATCTGGATGCAAATACGCCAAGGTGCATTTGGTCTATATAAGGATTATTTGAAGTTTTTATGCGTCAGTAGATCTGCTCTTGATCTTTTGATGTAAGGACCTGTGTTAATGGTCCTAACCTTCTTGGTCTGTTAATCTATTGTTTTATAATTAAAATAAACTTGGGGAGTGTTTCAATATGTCGGAAGAATTAAATGATCACATGCGAGTGCGTCGGGACAAGCTTAACGCCATTCGAGAAAAAGGCTATGATCCATTTGGTGATAAATTTGAACGGACCCACTTAGCCTCGGAATTAATTGCTTCTTATGAACAATTTTCAAAAGACGAGCTAGAAGAAAAGGCAGTTCAAACCACGGTAGCTGGACGGATTATGACGAAACGCGGAAAGGGAAAAGCAGGTTTTTCTCATATACAAGATTTAAGTGGTCAAATACAGTTGTATATCCGAAAAGATAAAGTAGGAGAAGAAGCCTATGAGCTTTTTAACACAGCTGATTTAGGTGATATTGTTGGAGTAAGTGGAACTGTATTTAAAACAAATGTAGGTGAATTATCGATTAAAGCCAATGAATTTCACCTTCTAACGAAATCGCTACGACCACTTCCGGAGAAATTTCATGGCTTAAAAGATGTAGAGCAACGTTATCGCCAACGTTATCTTGATTTAATTACAAACCATGAGAGTAAAGAAACATTTATCATGCGCAGTAAAATTATTCAGTCAATGCGTCGCTATCTTGACAAGGCAGGCTTCTTAGAGGTAGAGACACCAATGATGCATAGTATTCCTGGCGGTGCATCTGCAAGACCTTTTATTACTCATCATAATGCCCTCGATATTCCACTCTATATGCGAATTGCGATAGAGCTTCACCTTAAACGGTTGATTGTTGGCGGAATGGAAAGAGTTTATGAAATTGGTCGAGTGTTTAGAAATGAAGGGGTCTCTACACGACATAATCCAGAATTCACGATGCTCGAGCTTTATAAGGCTTACGCTGATTATCATGATATTATGAACTTAGTAGAGAATATGGTCGCCCATATTGCTGAAGAAGTAACAGGATCAACCACTGTTACATATGGTGATGACCAAATAGATTTAAAGCCAGCTTGGAAGAGAGTTCATATGGTAGACGTAATCAAAGAATATACTGGCGTTGATTTTTGGGAAAAAATGAGTGATGAAGAAGCTAAAGCTTTAGCTAAAGAGCATGGTATTGAGATTCAGGACAATATGACGTTTGGACATATCGTAAACGAGTTTTTTGAACAGCGTGTAGAAGAACATCTTGTACAGCCCACTTTTGTATACGGTCATCCTGTAGAAATCTCACCATTAGCAAAGAAAAATAAAGATGACAGCCGATTCACTGATCGCTTTGAATTATTTATCGTTCGTCGTGAGCATGCTAATGCTTTCTCAGAGCTAAATGATCCTATTGATCAACGAGAGCGGTTTGAAGCTCAAGTGAAAGAAAAAGAGCAGGGTAATGATGAGGCGCATGAGATGGACGAAGATTTCTTAGAAGCACTTGAATATGGCATGCCACCAACAGGCGGTTTGGGTATAGGTATTGATCGCCTAGTAATGCTATTAACTAATGCACCTTCTATAAGAGATGTTTTATTGTTCCCTCAAATGCGTAATCGTGAATCTTAACATACTTTAACAAAGACTTCCATAATATAATGGAGGTCTTTTATTATTACTATTAGAATTGGATCAAAGCATGTTTTAATCCTGCTGTTTAAAGCAGCTGAGTTATGTAACAATTAAATAAAAAAACTATTGACTGTTAATTGGGAGCATGTTATATTTATCAAGTCGCCAAAATTCAATGAGGAATATAAGACGACGAATCAACTAAAAAAGTATTGACAATCGTTATTACTTTTTGTATAATATAAAGGCTGTCGTAATTAGTCAGCATGATT
>NZ_BCQW01000011.1 GCF_001552275.1 Amphibacillus sediminis NBRC 103570 | reverse complement strand
CCGAAATAAAAATGTAACATATTATTTAATTTTCAAAGAGCAAATTTTGTTCTTAAATATACTATACGAGGAGATTGTTACAATGAAAGTAGAAGACTATATTCAAGAAACACCGATCAAGATGAGAGAAATTATTGAAAAATCTGCAGCGCTATTTGAGAATATTAAACAAGCAGATTTTGATAAAATTATTCTGACTGGATCAGGTACTAGTTTTCATGCAGCCTTACAAACTAAACCTTTTCTGCAAAAATTGTTGAAGATTGAAATAGAGGCGCTATATCCATTTCAAGTAACGAATGAGACCTTTTTAGCTAATCAGCATCAAACCTTAGTGATTGGTTTATCACAAGGGGGGAGTAGTTATTCCACATATCATGCTATGGTAACAGGGAAGCATCAAGGTGCAAGAGTTGCGTCGATGGCAGGTGCTGAACATGTTTTAATCGATGAGATAGCGGATGATCAGTTAACTGTCTTCTGTGGTGAAGAAAATGCAGGACCTAAAACAAAAGGGTATACCACCACTAAATTGAACTTGATGCTCTTTGGGCTATTTGTTGCATTAGAAAGAAAGCATATTTCCGAGTCTGATTTCAAACATGAGCTATCATTGATAGAATCAGCTATCGGTAAATTTCAACAAATCTATCAAATATCTAATCAATGGGTTAGTGCACATAAGCAAGATCTAGCAAAAGTGAAGGACATTCGTGTGATTGGGATGGCAAATCAATACGGTGACGTGTTAGAAACGGCTTTAAAAATACTAGAAACATTGCGTATTCCTGTCACAGGGTATGAGTTTGAGGAGTTTATCCATGGCATTTATAATGCGATTAACGAGGAATCGACGCTAATTATTTATGATTTTGGACAAGAGGAACGTGTTAAAAAATTGATAGACGTATTAAGTGAATGGACAAATCATGTGTACGTTGTCACGAACCAAAAGGATGATGATCAAAGAAACAGTGTCTACTTACCAATTTATGCGCATAATCCATACGAAATGCTGTTCTTAGTGATTCCTATGCAATTGATTTGTGCATGTGTACCTGAATTAAAGGGTGTTGATCCATCTATTCCGAAGGACAAGCAATTTCATCAAAAATTAAACAGTAAAAGACTATAATTTTTAAAGGGGATTGACATTTTCGTCAGTCCCTTTATTGAAGGGGGAAATTTGATGAGTGTAACGATCGCACCAGAGAGGCTTTTATACAATGGAAGTTTTATCGTGAATCATGTCTTAGAAATAGAGAATGGAATCATTACACATGTTTTGCCAAGGGATCAGAGAAATAAAGTTGATTACACATATAATGGTTTGCTAATTCCTGGTTTAATTGATACTCATATTCATGGACACTACGGTGTAGAAGTCATTGATGCTAGTGTTGAGGAATTAGTGGCCATGAAGGAAAATTTATTAAAATGTGGTGTCACCTCTTTTTTACCGACTTTACAGACAGATGAGCCAGAAAGAATAATAACGGCTATTCGAAACATATTAGAAGCCCGCAGACACGCAGGTGGAGCTAATATTATCGGTATTTTTCTTGAAGGTCCCTTTCTGTCAGAAAAATTTAAAGGGGCTCAAGATGGCCGTTTCTTGCGACTACCTGCCAAGGAGCTTCTAGAAAAGTGGCAACAAGCGGCGGATGGGCTGATCAAAAAAATTGCGATTGCTCCAGAATTAGCAGGTGCAATGGAATTGATTAAGTATGCCCATGAGCAAGGGATTGTGGTTGCGATTGGTCATTCGAACGCTTCGGCTGATATAGCGGAAGAAGCTATTAACCATGGCGCATCCGTAGCTGTTCATACCTTTAATGCCATGCGCAATCTACATCACCGGGAACCGGGTATTCTTGGGGAAAGTTTAGTTAATGATAAGCTTTATGCAGAGCTAATTTGTGACGGTTATCACTTAAATCCGAAAATTGTTGATCTGATTATACGAGCGAAAGGTGTAGGCCATACGATTTTGATTACTGATGGAACAACAGCATCTGGATTGCCGGATGGTGACTATACTCGAAGTAAATTACCTATTCAAGTGAAAGGAGGTGCCGTTCGAACGATGAATGGCACGTTAGCAGGTAGTTCACTTACGTTGCTTCAAGCTATTAGGAATATCGTCCGTTGGGAAAAAGTATCGCTTGAAGAAGCTATTCAGATGGCAACATTGAATCCTGCAAAGACACTCGGTTTGGATACAAAAATAGGTTCACTTATTGAAGGAGCTCGAGCTGATTTTGTCGTGTTAGATGATGACTTTCAAATACTTAGTAGATGGGTTGATGGAAAAGAAAGTCGATAAGATAATCGGGTGTTTTAAGGAAATGCACTCGAGATATTTGTTACTAGGGAGTTTGACTAACCCTCATCATTAACTTAAAAAGGCTGAGACAAAACGAAATAGATAGCATAAGTGTCCGAACATTTAACATAGTGGAGACAAAATAAGAAGACTCCTATGGGAAAGTACGAGCTGAAGATCCACTGTGTGAAGTGCCTTTCTTCACATAGTTAGCTAAATCCGTGCCCACGGCTAGGGAGACACTGAATTTATGAAGTTGTCTCCTTTGTGCTGGTAAGTGCTAGGGAGACACTGAATTGATGAAGATGTCTCCATTGTGCTGGTAAGTGCTAGGGAGACACTGAATTGATGAAGTTGTCTCCTTTGTGCTGGCAAGTAAAAGTGAAGTGTTTTGTTGAAACGGTATCTGTCTTTGTCATATTAATGTTCGGATCTCATCTATCTAATTATACTTTTGTCTCAGACTCTTTTTATTGAGAAAAAAACAATAGCTTCTAGAAATGTAAGCATAATATCGAGGGGTTAATTTTAAAAGTAAAGCTTAGTTTTATCGGATAATATCTTTTCACAAATCTCTCAATTTAAAAAAAGATCTGAGTGTAACGCTTGTAATATCGTTTCTAAATCCGTTTGCTTGCTATGGAAAAAAATAAATTCCTTTGCATCGATTGATCGAACTAATGTTTTAAGATCATTGTAATCAGGGTGTGATTTATAAAAAGGAGATTGCTCATTTTTAAAAACAGCTGTATTGATTTTATGAAATCCACCTGGTTTGGTTCGTAATAAGTAAATGCCTGGCTTAATCACACCCTGATATACCTCTAAACGTCTACTATTTAACATTGATGCCAAATCAGCCCATTTATTTTTATGAATATTATCTAAATGTTTTAAATAGGCATGTAAATGTTGGTAGAGTTGATTGTCAATCAAAAAATTTCTATCGGGAAGTGCCTTAAATAAGGAATACAGTAGATCACAGGCTTTGCCAGAAATCGTAATTGGAATAAGATATTTTTCCGATGAATCAGCCATTGCTGATAAAATATTCTTGATACTCTTTTGATAGGGCATGGTTTGGCCACCGTGTCCACTATCAATCAGTGCGACATCATAAACCAGGTTATTAGGTGTGTCTGTTACTAATAATGGCGAAGCCAGTGCCAGATCGCCTGAGTAAAAAACAGCTCGCTCCTTTAGATAAAAGCTATACCAAACACTTCCGAGCATATGTCCACTATAACCCCAAGTCATAGAGAGATTTTCTGTAATTTTTATTCGCTTTCCTCTGGTCGTTTTGGAGAAAGAGCGAAAATGTAACCTATCTATAAATAGGTGAGCAGATTTCTCTTGCCATGTTGGAATGATCGATGACAACTGATTTAAGCTGGCTTCACTCATCCACACATCCCCTTTGAACCCTTTTTCCGCTAGTAAAGGCAGTGCGCCAATGTGATCATTGTGAACATGAGAAATAAATACGGCTTGAATTGATTTGGCTAACTCTGCGGTAATTGGCGGATATACTTCCGGCTTTCCGTTTCGTACACCACAATCCAGCAAAATGCGTGTGTTGGTTGCTAGGTCAGTTACTAAAAAACAGTTTCGTCCATATTCTCCTACTCCTCCAAGGATGACTACATCGATCATTCGTTTCTGGATAATGCCTTTCGTTGCATGATTTCAATCAAGAAAATACAAACGACCGTTAAGAGTACGGTTATGAAGGCCATGGCCATCCCTTTTGATACATCACCTTGTTCAAACTGGCTATAAATATAGGTAGCACTCGTTTCAACTGATGGAGGTAGGATAAGTAAAGAACCAACTAGTTCACGCATTGAAATAATAAAGGTCATCATCCAACCAGCTAAAATTCCTTGTCCCAAAAGCGGAAGCCATACTTTTAATAGAATGACCCAGTTATTTTGGGCAAATACCGCATTTGATTGGTATATAGATTGATGAAGCTGGGAAAGTGCTGATTTGGTATATTGAACCGAAAAAGGTAAAAACAGCACAATATAAGTAAGGATCGGCATCCAATTTGTATTATAGATGGTTGCCGGGAGCCATGCTGCATTCCAGAACAAAATAAGACCAACAACAAAGACAATTCCAGGAATAATATTAGATAACAAACTGATGAAATCAAGCAGTTGTTGTGGCTTTTTCTTGGCATCTCCTACATATAGTGCAATACAAAATCCAATTAATGCTGCTATTGTAGATGCTATAAACGCATAGTTAATACTATTCAATAATGCTTGTAAGCTGGAAGAACCAACGGTGAACAATTCAGTATAGTGACTAAGTGTTAAGTTACTAAAACTTAGTGGTTCACCACGAACCTTTAACAAGGAGGTGACAACAATAGAGAAATAGGGTATGCCAATAGATAGCCCTAATATGAGAAGGACATACCCAATTGAAAAGATCCGAACAAGAAGTGAATCCTTTGTTTGACTTGAACTTATAGATCTACCTGAATGGGTCCCGTACGTGTACCTACGGCTAATCAAGTTCTGGATATACCAAATGATCATACAAACACTGAGTAATATTAACGATAGGCTGGTAGCAGCTGAAATATTAATGGGCCAGCGTGACAAATAACCATGGATTTCTGTTATAAAGACATCATAGCCAATTCTCTTACCAAAAGTGGCAGGGGTACCGAACTCAGCTAATGTTTTAATAAAGATGAGTAGGGCTGCCATAACATAACTGGAGCTTAGCAATGGCAAAACCACCCGAATCCAGTTAATGATGGGGTGACCACCATAAATTAAAGTAGCCTCCTGAAAAGAACCATCCAGCCTTAATAAGGCGTTTTTTAGCATTAAATAAAGAAATGGATAAAGGTGCATGCTCATAATAAAGACCATTCCTGGCACGCTAAAAAAGGTAAAAGGGGCCTCGCTAGAGAAGAGTTGCTCATAATAACCATTGTGCTGCATGAACAAAATCCACCCCATTGAACCGATATATGGTGGTGTCATAAAAGGGATGATAAAGACGATATCTAACCAATCTTTTTTGACCAGAAACGTTTTAGTTCTAATGATTGCTAACGGAAGTGCGATACATGTCGTCGCAGCAATAACATAAAGACCGAGTAATAATGAATTTTGCATCGTTTTGATGATGTTGTTATCTTGTAAGACTGTTAATAATGATTCGAATGACAAAGTGCCATTTTTGAAAAAAGTATAGCCGAGCACCGCTAAAAGTGGTGCTCCAGCTAAAATAATTAGTAGTATAAACAAAGCCGTAAAAGGGGCGTGTTTACGTATAATCATACGTATTCCTCCAGTGTGGTTACTTCACCATGACTAATGTTTGAATAACTCATGATAAAAGTCTAATTCCGTGATGTAAACTCATTTAATGTCTCTATTTGTTTTTCCTCTGCGTTTTCCCAATCAACAGGCAGTGTCGGAATCTCATTTAAAGCAGGACGATCATTTAATTCAATAGCACCATTACCAGGTAAGATGTATGCCTCAGCTACCATTTGTTGTGCTGTATCAGATAATAGGAAATCGATAAAGGCTTGAGCACCTTCTAAATTTTGAGCATCAGCCAGAATACCCGCTGCACGTGGGCTGATGACCGTACCACTTTTAGGGTAGTAAATATCAACAGGCTCACCATCATGCTTTGCTTTATATGTCATATAATCGACTGCTGATACAACCACATCTTTATCACCAGTAATAACAGCATTTAATGATTCTTTGTTCGCTCCTGCGATAAGTAGGTCATTGTCGATCCAGTTTTGAACGATGTCCCAACCATCATCATTGGCATTTGTCAATCCATAAAGAAAGTCAACAGCAGAACCAGAAGAGGTTGGATCAGGCATGGTTACGCGTCCTTGCCATTCTGGGTCACTAAAGTCATTCCAATCAGCATCAATTGACTCTATCTGATTGGTGTTATAGGCAACACCAAGAGCAGCTGCGCTATATCCATAATAATAATGTTCTGGGTCACTCCAATCTGGATTAATGCTGTCACCATTTTCTGCTTGATAGGCTTGAAGTTTATTTTCAGATTTCAAGCCTTCCATAGATGGAACCGATGCAAGTACGACAACATCAGCTACTGGGTTATTGGCTTCTGCTTCTAAACGAGATAGGATTTTTCCAGTTGTACTTTGGAACATTTCTACTTTTATTCCTGTTTCCGCTTCAAATGCCTCTTGGATATTCTCTGCAAGGCCTCCTGGTCCGGCGGAATAAACAGTAATAACATGGTTGCCAGAAGAAGTATTGTCAGTACCGGGATCTTCATTTTGATCAGTTCCGCATGCACCTAGAAGTAAAGTTGTTGTCAAAATTGCTGCCATTGCTGTTAATTTTAGTTTTTTCATCATTATGCCTCCTGTATTTATTACCATATAATAAAGTACTTCATTCAGCCGAAGGCTCCCCCTTCTAAGTGGTGAGATGAATGCCTATATGTATCTCAGTCAGTGGGAGTTCACCCCCCCGGCTGAATCAAGTTAAAGCCTTCACTTAAATGGCTTAGCGATGATTAGATTTTTTTAAGGGAATAATCTGGTTTTCCTCGAGATAAAGCTTAATTTTAGTTCCTTGTGGATAGGAATCGTTATGATAGAATCTCCACAAATAGCCATCAACCTCGACAAAAATAAGATAACGATCCCCCTCATACATGCTTTTTTTGACAACTCCTGACCTCAGAGTTGTATTTTTTTGTGGATCTGGATGAATATGCTCAGGACGAATCATTTTTTCTTGGTCCTCTACCCAGTTGGTTTTACCAATAAAGTTAGCTACAAATGAATTAGTAGGTGCATGATAGATAGCTTCAGGTGAGCCAGTTTGGACAACCTCCCCTATATCCATCACAATCATACTATCGGACATAGCCATCGCCTCTGTTTGATCATGGGTGACAAAAATGGCTTTAGAGCCAATCGACTGCACGATTGTCAATATTTCTTCACGCATTTGTTCACGCAAAATCGCATCAAGTGCGCTAAGTGCTTCATCAAATAGAATAAGCTTCGGGTTAATGGCGATAGCTCGCGCTAGGGCGACGCGCTGTTGTTGCCCCCCTGATAGCTCACCAGGCTTTACAGCGGCTTTAGCTTCAAGCTTTACTTTTGCCAGTGCATCATGAACAATATCAGTACGTTCAGCTTTAGCCACTTTTCCTCGGAGGCCAAATGCAATATTTTCAAAGACCGTCATGTGTGGCCATAATCCGAAATCTTGGAATACCATAGCAATTTGACGTTTGTTTGGCTTTACATTAATTTTTTTGGACTTAGAAAAAATTGTCCGATCGTCAAAATAGATTTCTCCTGATGTTGGTTCTGTTAGTCCTGCTAACATTTTTAACAATGTCGTTTTACCACAGCCAGATTGACCGAGAATCGTAACAAAAGTGTCCGCTATTGTTAAATGAATCGGCTTTACTGCTTGTACATGGCCATACTTTTTCTCGACCCCTTTTAAGTGGATGATCATCTTATCCTCTCCCCGTTTTCTCCTCACTTTTTAGTGTAGGGCAGGAATGTTTAGAGAATATTAACTAGCTGTTAACATTAAATTAAAAAGAATCTGATAAAATCAATATATTGTTAGAAAAAATCTAAAATTCTTTCGGGTGATAAAGTGAATATTCAAAAGTTGAATGTGTTTATTTCATTAGTAGAAACGAGAAAAATGACAGATACCGCTAAATTATTAGGATTATCTACGCCTACTGTGTCATTTCATATTAAATCTTTAGAGGACGATTACGGTATTAAGTTATTTCGCACCAATGCAGGCGGGTACAGACTTACTGATGCAGGAGAAATGTTCTATCACTATGCCAAACAGCTAAGTCAGACAAATCGTGCATTAGAAAAAAGTGTAGCAGATTATAAGAATGGTGAAAAAGGTGCGATAAAATTGGGAGCAAGTGGTGTCCCTGCACAGTTGTTCATGCCAGAACTGATTCATCAGCTGGCTGAACGTTACCCGGGAATAAAAGTATCGCTAGATGTTAAAACAGCCCCAGACATAGAAAGAAGGTTATTGTCACAAGAGCTTGATTGCGGACTAGTAATGGAAACAGGGAATCATGAACCGGACCTTATTTACGAACCAATCACCAGTGATAAGATTGTTCTAGCTTTTAGTAAGACCCACCCATTTAACGGTAAAACTGCTTTAGCAGAAAATGATTTATCTAATCAAATATTACTTGTACATAGACTCTCAAGCTCAACAGGGCATTTTTCTAAATCATGGTTGCATGAAAATAGGCTCAGAATAGAAATGATTCAACTTGATTCAGTTTCGACAATTATTAAGATGCTATCATATGGGAAAGCAGTAGCCCTTATTTCAAAAAGATTGATCGAAAAGGATGATCACTTATCCTATATTGAATTGCAGAATCAAGACTTAGAAAGACAGATCCGTTTTGTCTATCATCGTCATTTATGGATGAGTGGACCGTTTCAGTATTTTAAAGAGCTCGTTTTGAGATTAAAAGAAGAGGTCGTTGATGATAAATAATTAGACAGCAGTGATAAGAAACATTGCTAGACAAAGGAAGCTTTGTTTTAAGTGGGGAGTGCAAGAGTTGTAAATTCCCCTGCTGTCCTTGGTTATATTATTTCTTTTGGTAAATAATAAGGTTGTTTAAAAAAATTTAGGAGGTCTATTATGCAACAACCAAAGAAAGGCTTAAATTCTAATTTAAAGTCGGGAACCGATGCGCAAAAAGTCAAACAAGAAATCCAAAAAGATATTAGTGAAGGACAAGGCGACATAACTGCTCGAGAGGCAGGAGGCATGAGGGACAAAAAATGAAGAGATTTATTACAATCGGGGGTAAGAAGCTTACTGATTCTTACTTTTTTCGTAAACAACTCAGGAGACCGCGCTAAAACGAAACAATAAAGGAGAGGGGCTCTCTAACAGGGCGTGAAGAACTCGACGGTTTTTATTTATTGGCTTGCTGTTAAAAAATAAAGTTAACATATTATCGATTGGCGTTGAGAAAGCAAACGCAAATAGGCTATAGAGCTGCTCCAATTCTATCACAGTTCAAAATTCAAGCGTTTGCTCTTTTCCGCGCAATTCTTTTATTCAGCAGAAGTCTCCCGCTTCTATAGTGGTGGGATGAATGCCTATTTGTTTTCAACATTCAGTTGGACTTCCAAACCTTGGCTGAATAAGTTAAAGCCTCCGGCGCATGCCCCAGATTTTCAAAACAAGTTATCGAGCCTCAATCAATAAAATCAGGGTACAAATACGCCAAGGCGGATTGGGTTCTTCTAGGGAGTTCACTCTCTTTTTAGTAAGCCTATTGTTTTAATCCGTTTTACCACTTAGTAAACGGCACTTAATGTTTTACAAATGATAAGAATAGATTTTCTTTTAGCCGTTGTCGAAATTAAAGCGATCTAAAACAAGCTAGAACCTTTTCTGTTAGACTTTATCCGCTTTGTCTAACTGGATAAGACCCCTAAGTTGTTGTTGTTATTGATCGTGTATTTGACAATATTGTTTAGGCTCTGTCCCTTCTACAAAAAACATCAGTCGACTGACAGGGCAATGCTCACTGCTTAGTTTACCCGAGCTGGGATCAATATAAGCGGCTACAATTCCTGGTGGGACGGTAAAAGCATCACTCCCTTGGCTATGGCCCGCCTCTATTGCATCGCGCCAAATTAATTTGGCAGCTTGTGTTTGCTCTAGGTTACGATTATCATCATAACCTGTCCACACTGCGACAATTAATTCTGGGCTATAACCAATCATCCAATGATCTGATGGAGTCGAACCACTCTTACCTGCATAGTCACCTGATAGCTCCTCACTGATCGAACCTCCAGTAACGGATAAATAGCTTGATAAATTTGGATCGAACATACCTGTAAGCAGTTGATTTAGGATAAACGTTTGTTGTGGGTCAAGAACCTGCTCTCTCCGTTCAATGGAATGTTGGTAAATAATTTCCCCCTCAGCACTCTCAACCCTAGTCACTGAAAAAGGTCTAACCTGATAGCCACCATTTGCAAAGTGACTGTACGCAGTTAATAGCTCCAAGACGCTGACGGATGATGTCCCAAGTGCTAAGGATGGGACTGGGTCAAGTTCACTTGTAATCCCCAGCATGCGACTTTGTTCAACAACGCGTTCAGGCGTTAAAAAAAGCTGTGTTTTAATTGCATAGATATTGTCACTTAATGCAAGCGCTTGGGCTAGCGTAACCGAATCTTGGGCATAGGCCTGATTGAAATTACCTGGTGCATAACTTGTCCCGTCATTAAATTGGAAGAAAGTAGGCTCACTGACAAGTGTGGTTGCCGCAGTAAAGCCATTCTCCAATGCAGTATAATATAAAATGGGTTTAAAGGTAGAGCCTAACATACGCTTAGCCTGGATGGCTCGATTAAAAGGACTCTCCTGATAATTTACCCCACCAATAATAGCCTTGATCGCTCCTATATTTGGATCAGCAGTGATTGCCCCTACCTGTAATTCATCTTTATTGATGTGCTGCAGGACTGCTTTGGATAGTGCTTGTTGATCCTTTGCGTTAAATGTTGTATAAAGCTGATAACCATCAAGCTGATTTTGTCCTAGTATTGACTTTGCCTCATTGATAACATAGTCTGCTATATAGCCAATATGAGGATCAGTTTCTTGTTCGCCAACAATTTCAAATTGTTCTATACTTGCTAAGTACCCCTCTGTGTCAGATAATATTTCCTCATCGACTAGACGTCGAATGACACGGTGCTGTTCTTGTTTAGCCTGTTGAATGTGATCGATTGGAGAATTGGCATTTGGACGGTTCGGAATGGCAACAAGCAAGGCAATTTCTGCATTGGATAATGCATCAGTCGATTTGCCAAAATAAAATTGGCTAGCCGCCTCTGCTCCATATATACCATGACCGTAATAAATGGTGTTAAAGTACCCTTCTAGAATGGTATCCTTATCGTAAAACCATTCAAGTCTCAATGCGTAAAATGCTTCTTTTAGTTTTCGTGTCCATGTTCTCTCGTGGCTTAAATATAGATTACGGGCATACTGTTGGCTAATAGTACTGGCGCCTTCCTTTAAACGACCATGACGAATATTTTCTAACATAGCGCCACCTACTCTTTTTAGATCAAGTCCACCATGTTGATAGAAGCGACGATCTTCCATGACTAATGTGGCTTCAATAAGCGTTGGATTTATCTCATCTAATTGCTGCCAGGTTGTTTGTCCATCAGGGTATAAGGCAACTAGTACTTCGCCTTCATCATCATAAATAGTAATAGGCTGATTATTAAGGTCGGGCGGACCAAGCAAATAAATGGTGACAAACATGGTTATCATGAATAGTCCAAGCCCTGCACCAGTCCAAATAATGGTGTGCCGAATTATTTTACCCATCCTACTTCATTCCTTCCATACTAACTAAGGATTGCTTAATTATTCAGTATCACGATATTGAAAGTGCTTTAAACATTTTCGTCTAAAAAAAGCTTGCTTTTTCTTCAAAAAACTCTAAAATGAATGTGTTTCAATTTATAAAATGATAATTTGCTAAATCAAGGAGTGACAAATAATGGATTTGTGGTATACAGAAAAACAGACTGATGGCTTTGGGATTACAGCGAAGGTTAAACGTACTTTAGCTGAAGAGCAAACAGACTTTCAAAGGCTTGATATGCTTGAGACCAATGAATGGGGCAATATGCTTGTTCTTGATGGAATGGTCATGACAACAGAAAAAGACGAGTTTGTGTATCATGAAATGATCAGTCATGTCCCATTGTTTACCCATCCTAATCCAAAGCATGTGCTAGTTGTTGGCGGCGGTGATGGTGGGGTAATCCGTGAAGTGCTTAAGCATCCTTCCGTAGAAAAAGCAGTACTGGTGGAGATTGACAGACGTGTCATTGAGACATCAAAACAGTATTTACCAACCATTGCGGGTACACTAGATGATCCCAGAGTTGAGGTTAAAGTAGGGGATGGCTTTATGCATATTGCTGAAAGTGAAGCAGCATATGATGTGATTATGGTCGATTCAACAGAGCCTGTCGGTCCGGCAGTTAATTTATTTACCAAAGGCTTTTATGCTGGTATTAGTAAGGCTCTTAAAGAAGATGGAATCTTTGTCGCACAATCAGATAACCCATGGTTTAAAGCAGATTTGATTAAACAAGTCTTTAAAGACGTTAACGAGATTTTTCCAATTACCAAACTCTACACAGCTAATATCCCGACATATCCTAGCGGACTATGGACCTTCACGATTGGGAGCAAAAAATATGATCCATTAAAAGATGCCACATACCAAGATATCGATACAAAGTACTATACAAAGTCGATACATGAGGCAAGCTTTGCATTGCCAAAATTCGTCGAAGATCTAACAAAGTAAGGAGATAAAGATATGCGATTTGATGATGCCTATTCAGGGAAGGTATTTATTATGTCTAGACCTGATTTTGAGCAAGCCCGTGCTGTCATATACGGCATGCCAATGGACTGGACGGTAAGTTTTCGTCCAGGATCTCGTTTTGGACCAAATCGAATTCGTGAAGCATCAATAGGGTTAGAAGAATATAGCCCTTATTTAGACAAGCATTTAGAGGAAGTAGCCTATTTTGATGCAGGGGATATTCCATTGCCATTTGGTAACGCAGAGCGGAGCTTAACTGCCATATACAACTATATAACAGAGTTATTGCAGCAAAATAAATTCCCGTTAGGATTAGGTGGTGAGCATCTTGTTACATGGCCAGTCGTACAAGCTGTTTATCAAAAATATCCAGACTTAAAGCTTATTCACATTGATGCACATGCAGATTTACGCGAGGAATACGAAGGGGAGTCACTGTCTCATTCGACACCAGTACGTAAAATTTGTGATTTAATTGGTGCTGAGAATGTCTATTCATTTGGTATTCGTTCAGGAATGCGAGAAGAATTTGTTTACGCGAACGAGAGTGGGATGCATCTTTATCGTTTTCAAGTAGCTGAGCCACTAGCTAAAGTTCTTCCTAGATTGGCTGGTTCAGATGTGTATGTTACGATCGATATTGATGTGCTCGATCCTGCATACGCTCCTGGTACAGGGACAGCGGAAGCAGGGGGAATTAGTTCGAAAGAATTGCTTCAAGCCATTCATTTGTTAGCTGATGCTAACGTTAATATTGTCGGGGCAGATCTTGTTGAGGTGGCCCCAGCATATGATCCGACTGAGAAGACGGCTATAGCTGCAAGTAAATTTGTTCGCGAGATGCTCTTAGGCTGGGTCAAATAGAAAGTAAAAATAGGAATCTGTAACAAATTATTATTCAGGCTTCATTTAACCTAACAGTTAGAGTAAAGGATACTCATGAGCACAAAGTTAAGTTGCTTATACTCATTTTTTCCAATGATTGCTCTGACTGGAGAAGCATAAAAAATATCTTTCGCTGACCATACTCGTTTTTTTCGAAGACTGCAAAATCGATTAATCCGTCCATGCTTTAGGGTTAGTCGTTTTTGTAATATAAAGTGAAACTTCGTTCAGTGGGGATTTCGACACATAGGATGTGCTCGTGTAGACGTTGCGACACGACTTCGAACTTAGTCGGCTTCCTCTCTCCCCGCTATACGTGAGTTGAACCAATCGGGTCCCTTATTTCTTGAAGTAGGAGTCATACAAAAGCCCTTCGATGGGGCGAGTAATCGCAGCCCCAGCCAGTTACACTGAGATAAAAGTAAGAACTGTCATATTTGTTTGATTATTTTGATCAAAAGATCTAGAAAAGATAAATTTCCCCTTGAGTTTCCTCACAATCATTTCTATACTTAGAAATACTTAATAGGTTTAAGGATGATCGATATGCAAGCAGACAAGCGATTTGTTAAAATTGAGTTAGAAACAGAAATAAAGGATGATAGTGGTAGACAAGTGACTAAAATTAAAGCTGATGGTCAAATGTTTAATACATTAACGAAAACGGTCCTTCGCTTTACGGAAGAAATAGATGATCAGCCTAAGGTACAGACGATGATCACGATAAAAGCTGAGCAAGTAACGATTAACCGTTCAGGCGGTGTCGAAATGAAACAACAATTTAAGCCTGCTCAGTATACAGAAAATATTTATCGACACCAATTTGGGATTATCTATATGGAAACCTATACAAAATCCCTTACCTATCAGCCAGAAATGGGTCAATTATTAATTGACTATTCAACAAAATTAAGTGGTGAAAATGAACGACAACATAAGCTGTTACTTACTATCAAGGAGGATGAATCATGAGCATTGTGCAGGAAATGCAAGAGAAATTAAAAGCTGGAATTAAGGAGGCTGTGTTGACATCAGGACTAGCTAAAGCTGACGAGCTACCTGAAATCATCTTGGAGAAACCTAAAGATCCGCGTCATGGCGATTATGCTACTAATATTGCGATGCAGCTGGCGCGAGTGGCTAAACAGCCTCCTCGTCAAATTGCTGAACAACTTGTCAATACGATCGATCAATCGAAAGCAGCGATTACAAATATTGAGATAGCAGGACCTGGGTTTGTCAATTTTTTTATCGATAATCATTATTTGACCAACTTAATTCCGGCAATTCTTGATCAAGGCGTAGATTATGGACGCTCTGATATAGGGTCAGGTCAACGTGTTCAAGTAGAATTTGTTTCAGCTAATCCAACTGGCGACCTTCATCTCGGTCACGCACGTGGGGCTTCTGTTGGTGATTCACTTTGTCATCTACTAGATGCTGCTGGATTTGAAGTTGAACGTGAATATTATATTAATGATGCAGGAAATCAGATTAATAACTTAGCTTTATCTGTTGAAGCACGCTACATGCAGGCACTAGGAAAGGATGTTCCAATGCCTGAAGACGGTTATCACGGAAAAGATATTATTGCAATTGGAGCGGACCTTGCCGAACAGTACCAAGATACTTGGGTTCACAAGCCTCAGGAAGAACGCTTAGCGTTTTTCCGTGAACATGGGTTAAAATATGAATTAGATAAGCTAGCTAAAGATTTATCAGATTTCCGCGTCCATTTTGATCACTGGTTTTCAGAAAGCTCATTGTATCAAACAGGTAAAGTTGAGCCAACGCTAGACTTGCTAGCAGAGCAAGGCCATACTTATCAAGAAGATGGTGCTACTTGGTTTAGAACCACAGCATTTGGCGATGACAAGGATCGTGTGCTGGTTAAACAGGATGGCTCCTATACTTATTTAACACCAGATATCGCCTATCATAAAAATAAATTAGACCGAGGCTTTGATCAATTGATTAACATATGGGGAGCCGATCATCACGGTTATATCCCAAGAATGAAAGCAGCCATTCAAGCCTTAGGTCATGACGCTGACAAACTAGAGGTCCAAATTATTCAGATGGTCAATCTTTTTGAGAATGGTGAAAAAGTCAAGATGAGTAAGCGTACGGGTAAAGCTGTTACGTTACGTGAATTAATGGAAGAGGTTGGCATTGATGCAATGCGTTATTTCTTTGTGATGCGTTCAAGTGACGCTCACTTAGACTTTGATATGGATTTGGCCAAGTCAGAGTCGAATGATAACCCCGTTTATTATGTTCAATATGCGCATGCTAGAATTTGTACCCTATTAAAGCAAGCTAAGGGACAAGGGTTTGAACCGAGCACGTCTGATTTATCATACTTGAATAGTGAAAAGGCTGAAGCTGTGTTAAAGCACCTTGGTGATTTTCCACAAGTCATCGCTGATGCAGCCATTAATCGAACACCACACCGAATAACACAGTATGTGTTCGATTTAGCCTCATTGTTACACAGCTATTATAATGCCGAAAAGGTACTTGAACCGAGTGAACCAGCTAAAACGAAGGCACGTCTTGCTTTAATGCAGGCCGTTCGGACTACTATTGCAAATGCATTACGTTTAATAGGTGTATCCGCACTTGAAAGCATGTAGAGTCGTTTTACTTTTTGTTGTATGGCCAATAAAGGGAAAGGCCTTATCGTCGACTAACTCCGCAGAGGGTATCTAGCCTTTGCGGAGTTAACTTAGTTGAAACCTGTTCATTTTCTGACATTAGTTATAGTCAATATGCTGAACTTTCGACAATTCTCTAGCCAAATTCTCCGAGTCATTTTCTTTCCCTTAATAGCCAAAATAAAATGAAGAAAAGGCATGCATTTTTTTACTGTATGCGTTAACATAAAGAAAGAAAATGTTCACATTCTTGGGAGGGGTGTAATTAATGCAACAGTTAGTTTTTTTTGTCGGAGTAGCAGGCACAGGCAAATCGACAGTAGCGGAACGAATAGCGGCACATGTACCATGTGCTTTCCTGGATCGTGATACAGTAGGTGGTCGATTTGTTGAACACTACCTTGAGCAGCAAGGCTTAGCCAAGGATGACCGGGATTCCGATTTTTACAAAGAAAATTTAAGAGATTTAGAATATGACACAACGAAAGATATTTGTATAGAAAATCTCCGAATGGGTCAAAATGTCTTTATGATTTCCCCTTTTACGGCAGAGCTTAAGGATCAAGCATGGCTTGATCAAGTGTTAGCAGCTGCTAACAAGACATATGAAGAGGTAAAGGTTAAAGTTATCGTCGTGACACTGTCAGATATCGAACAACAACGTAAGCGCATTGAAAACAGAGGAACAGTGCGTGATAGATGGAAGCTCGAGAATTGGGATAGCTACGAAACACGAGTGAACTTTATTCCAACTATTAATTGGAATATACCGGATGGTCATATTTATATTTATGATAATTCAGGTGAACTGACCAAAGACAAGTTAGCTCAGTTACTCGAATTTGTTCAAAGCTAAGGACTTTTTTGCTTGTCGAGCTTATCATATTGCATTTTCAAGTCCATACCCATATAATGTACAGGAGATAAGAAAGAAGCAATCAGCTTGTTGAGATTGTGAACAGGACAATATGAAATAAAGGGAGTGCTAAAACGGTGAGCTCAGTTAAGTTAAACCATGATAATTTACATGATCTTTCCATGATAGAATTAGCCATCATTATATTGGAGCATGAAAAAAAAGCATTAAATTATCAGGATTTGTTCGATAAAGTAGCTGAATTAAAACGATTTTCTTCAGCTGATAAAGAAGCATTTATTGCTCAATTCTATACAGATCTGAATATTGATGGACGTTTTTTAACGTTAGGCTCTGGTCTTTGGGGGCTGAAGGTATGGTATCCAGTAGAACAAATTGATGAGGAAATTACAACCGAGCGTAAGAAAAAGAAGAAGAAAAAGAAAAAATCGACCAGCAAGGTGTTGGAAGATGCAATCGATCCGTCTGAGGATCTAACCGAAGTTCCATTGGACTTTGTTGAAGCAGGATTTGATGATGAAGATGAAGAGGATATAGACTTGGCAGCAGATGATTTAATTGATGATGATCTTGATGATGTCTTTGAAGATGATGATTATGAAGATGAATACGAAGATGACGAAGATGTCTATGATGAAGATGAAGATGATGTTGAAGAAGAAGATCAGGAAGAGCAAAAATAAAAAGGCGCTTGACTTTTTTTAAATCTGTGCGTAATATTTTATTTGGGCTCTATGATTTAATTTAAGAATACGTCCCCCTATTCTATAGGGGGACGTTTTTATTTAATTATAAGCGAGTAGCTAATATCAAATGCGCCCTTGGCGTATTTGCTTCCAGATTTTATCGAGCGAAGCTCGATAAATTTCCGCTAAATCAAGTTGAATTATGTTGAAGCGGTTAAAGCTCCGAAAGGTTTAAAGGACCGAGTGATCTTCTCGGTTTTTCTTTATTTAACATCTGAAATGGGTGGGTATTTCATCAAGGTGTTAATCCGTCCGTAAAACCCACTCCAAGATAAGTCCCTTAATAGGGGCTAAGCTGGGAGGAAGGAATACCAATACCTCTGATAAGTTTTGCTAGCCCTCATTTGGGAAAATTCTCACGTTACACTAAGGAGGGGCTCACGTTATGTTTTTTCTAATCCATGTTTGGCAAACTAGACTAGACGGAAGTGAAGGGCGTGGGAAAACCTATTCATTACCTTACTGTTAAAAGAACAAGTCTAAGTAAACCCAATCGAAAATGCAGGTCCAACATAAAGGTTCATAGTATGATTGACTTTTGGGTTTGACTTCGGCCTGTTTAATTATCGCAGTGTAGTGTAACGGGCTGGGGCTGGTTCAACTAATGTTCAGTAGGGGAGAGAAGAAGCTGACTATGTTCGCGACGTCGTGTCGCAATGTCTGCGCAAGCACATCCTATGTATCGAAACCCCACTGAACGAAGTTTCACTTTATCAAAGCATGTGGCATTATTTTATTATTTTTATCATTTAAACTTATTGAATATTGTAAAGGAGCGAAAACAACATGGCAAAATATATTTTTGTAACAGGTGGCGTTGTATCTTCAATTGGGAAGGGGATTGCAGCTGCTTCACTCGGAAGACTATTAAAAAATAGAGGGCTAAATGTCACTATTCAGAAGTTTGATCCCTATATTAATGTCGATCCTGGCACAATGAGTCCCTATCAACATGGAGAAGTTTTTGTAACTGATGATGGTGCAGAAACGGATTTAGACTTGGGTCATTATGAACGCTTTATCGATATTAATTTATCAAAGTACAGCAACATTACAACGGGGAAGATTTATTCTACTGTGATTAAGAAAGAGCGACGTGGCGATTACTTGGGGGGCACAGTCCAAGTTATTCCACACATTACTAATGAGATTAAACAAAAAGTCTTCCAATCCGCTGAACAGACCAATGCAGATGTTGTTATTACAGAAATAGGCGGAACTGTAGGTGATATTGAATCACTGCCATTCCTTGAAGCGATTCGCCAAATAAAAAGTGATATTGGCAGAGAGAATGTGATGTATATTCATACCACATTAGTGCCGTATATTAAAGCAGCAGGTGAGTTGAAAACAAAGCCGACACAGCACAGTGTTAAGGAATTACGATCACTTGGTATTCAACCTGATGTTATTATTCTCCGCTCAGAAAAGTCAGTGAGCAAGGAAATGAAAGAGAAAATTGCCTTATTTTGCGATATTAACGAACGCAATGTTATTGAGTCAACAGATGCGGCTACAATTTATCATATTCCGTTAGCATTACAGGCACAAGAGCTTGATCAGATTACGTGCGATCATTTTGGTCTAAATTGTCCTCAGCCTGACATGAAAGAATGGCAGGCATTAGCAGAGCAGGTCCAAAGCCTATCTGATAAAAAAACAATTGGACTTGTAGGAAAGTATGTTGAGCTACCGGATGCCTATATTTCAGTGGTAGAAGCGTTAAAACATGCAGGCTATCCTTACCATGTTGACGTAGAAGTGAAATTTATTAATTCAGAAGAAGTCAATTCTAATAATGTTGGAGAGCTTTTAGCAAATGTCGATGGTATTCTGGTTCCAGGTGGATTTGGCGATCGCGGAATTGAGGGTAAAATTGAAGCCATACACTTCGCCCGAGAACAAAAAGTACCGTTTTTAGGTATTTGCCTCGGTATGCAATTGGCTACTGTTGAATTTGCTCGTCATGTACTCGGCTTAAAAGGCGCTCATTCAGCTGAAATTGACCCTAGTACGCCTCATCCAATTATTGATTTATTACCTGAACAGAAAGACATCGCTGATATGGGGGGCACATTGCGATTAGGACTTTATCCATGTCGATTAAAAGATGGCAGTAAGACTAAGAAAGCTTATAACGGTGAGGATCTCGTCTATGAACGCCACCGCCACCGTTATGAATTTAATAACGAATATCGAGAGGCGATGGAAGCAGAAGGGTTTATTTTTTCTGGTACAAGCCCAGATGGTAGACTAGTTGAGACGATTGAATTGACAGATCATCCATGGTTTGTCGCATCACAATTCCATCCTGAATTCAAATCACGACCAACACGTCCGCAGCAGCTATTCTCAGGCTTTATCGGAGCGGTCGTTAGCCAATAATAGATGTGTGACAACGACAAATAGTACTAAGTTATCGCAGTGTAACTGGCTGAGGCTGCGATTACTCGCCCCATCGAAGGGCTTTTGTAAGACTCCCACTGAAATAAAGGACATGTCGTGTCAAAGTGGGAGATCCAACAGCCAGTAACGGCCCGATTGGTTCAACTAACGTTCAGTGGGGGGAGAGGAAGCTGACTCGTCGTGTCACAACGTCTGCACGAGCACATCCTATGCGTTGAACCCACCACTGAACGAAGTTTTATTTTATGGCTAATATATAGATGGTCGTGAAAGACGAAAACAGCCCATCGAGCACGTAGGACTTAGAGTAACTTTTCAGTCGGAATTACCAAGGCGTAGCGATAGACATTGCTACACTGGTGTTCTCGCTCAAAAGTTGTTAGAGGTGAAGGCTTCTCTGCTCTAAGTCTATTTTGTAGCTTGCTTAACTCCATTCTGAATCTCCAGCTTTATGAGCATTAGGAAGAATTTTTCGGCAAAAATTCATGTCCTTTGCAGGATATTGATAAATAAATCTAGAATATAGCAAAAAATGCTTGTTGCCAACTCTTTATGGAGTAAGCCTTAGTTTTGCCTTAGACTACAATCGACAAATATTTTATAATATTAGAAATATATTACAAAAGGTGGGGTGTAAATGTCAAAAAATGTTTTAATTGTTGATGATCAAAAGGGAATCCGTTTTTTACTAGAGGAAATTATTCGCAGTGAGGGATACCGAGTGACGAGTTGTGAAAATGGTATTGTAGCTATCGAAGAAATAAAACGTTCACAACCAGATTTGCTTATCATAGACTATCGCTTACCCATAATGAATGGCAGTAAGGTCATAGCCCAACTGGAAGATCAAGGCTATCACATTCCCACAATTGTTATGAGTGGACTTATTGATGAAATAAGGCCAAAAACTGATAAATTCATGTCTGTAAAAGGTTACTTTTCTAAGCCGTTTAATATTGTTGAGGCCAAGACGCAAATCAATCAAATTTTAAAAAATTAAAAAGAGTACATATCTAACTTTGATAAAAAGCAAAAAAATCCACAAGAAAGCGATTACATCCGACATGTTATGTTGCACCATTGTAAGGAAATTGGTATGCTATTAGAGTAACCAATCAACATTCTATTGACTGGCTATGTAGGCATGTTCATTTTTGAACGACCTTAACTTGCAATCCATTCATAATAAATTAGGAGGAAAAAATTCATGCCATTAGTATCAATGACAAAAATGTTACAAGACGCAAAGGCAGGCAGCTATGCTGTTGGACAATTCAATATTAATAACCTTGAATATGTTCAAGCCATTTTACAAGCTGCTGAAGAGGAAAAATCGCCAGTAATTTTAGGTGTATCTGAAGGTGCAGGACGTTACATGGGAGGTTATGGTGTAGTCGTAGCTATGGTTAAGGCAGTAATGGAAGCACAAGGGACAACTGTTCCAGTTGCGATTCATTTAGATCATGGCTCTAGCTTTGAACAATGTGCTAAAGCTATCCATGCTGGATTTACCTCAGTGATGATTGACGCTTCTCATGATCCATTTGAAGAAAATATAGCAGTGACATCTAAAGTAGTTGAGCTTGCGCACTTCCACGGTGTATCAGTAGAAGCAGAACTTGGAACTGTGGGTGGTCAAGAGGATGATGTGGTTGCTGAAGGTGTTATCTATGCTGATCCTAAAGAATGTAAAGAGCTTGTAGAACGTACAGGTATTGATACATTAGCTCCAGCATTAGGTTCTGTTCATGGACCTTATAAAGGTGAACCAAACCTAGGTTTTAAAGAAATGGAACAAATTGGTGCTGAAACTGGTTTGCCACTTGTGCTTCATGGTGGTACGGGAATTCCGACTAAAGATATTCAAAAAGCGATTTCTTTAGGTACTTCAAAAATTAACGTAAATACTGAAAACCAAATTCAACAAACGAAGGTGGTTCGCGAAGTATTAGCTGCTAACCCAGACATGATCGATCCGCGAAAATACTTAGGTCCATCTCGTGATGCGATTAAAGAAACCGTAATCGGTAAAATGCGTGAATTTGGTTCATCAAATAAAGCTTAAGCATTGTCTAAAAAAGCCATTCAAATTTCAGGTGTGATTCCTCTGATTTGGGTGGTTTTTTACATTTTTTCTGTATAATAGCAGGCGTTCAAAAGCTAACAAATTAGAGCTTTTCCTCGATAGATGGTTATCCATATCCATTAAAATAGGCGAATAGTGGAATAATAGCCAAAAAGCGATCTGCAATTTCGTGATGTTGAACAAAAGGGCTAATAGGAACTGGGTGACAAGGGGCTATTCTCCTGAAGAATTTTGTGATATAAATTTAATAAAATCGTAATTTATATTAAAATATATCAAGATTATGATTTAAAAGTAGCTACATTTATAAATTGTTTGTATAATAGTATTCGGTATGTTAAATCACGCATTAATCAAAACGTGATGTATAAACTAATAATAACTATGTTAGGTAACTATTATATAAAAGTGAGGAAATATAATATGCAAAAGCTATTTGTACAAGGTGGTACGCGATTAAAAGGGCGTGTACGAATCGGAGGAGCTAAGAACAGTGCTGTAGCATTATTACCTGCCACAATATTAGCTAATTCAGAGGTCGTTATTGAAGGATTACCTAATATCTCTGATGTTGAAACATTAAGTGCGTTACTAGAGGAAATTGGAGGAACGGTTAAACGAAGTGATGATTCGGTACATATAGATCCAGCTCAAATGACAGCTATGCCATTACCCAATGGCAAAGTAAAGAAATTAAGAGCATCTTATTATTTCATGGGAGCGATGCTTGGTCGGTTTAAGCGTGCGGTTATTGGTCTTCCAGGAGGCTGTCACTTAGGACCACGTCCGATCGATCAACATATAAAAGGCTTTGAAGCACTTGGTGCAGAGGTAACAAATGAACAAGGTGCCATTTACTTGAGAGCTGAAAAACTAACAGGGGCTCGGATCTATTTAGATGTAGTCAGTGTTGGTGCAACCATTAATATCATGCTTGCTGCTGTCAAGGCAAAAGGTCGGACGGTGATTGAAAATGCAGCCCGTGAACCTGAGATTATTGATGTAGCAACATTGTTAACAAGCATGGGAGCCAAGATTAAAGGGGCAGGAACCGATGTTATTCGGATTGAAGGAGTTGACGAGCTTACCGGCTGTATGCACACGATTATTCCTGATCGGATCGAGGCAGGTACTTATACAATTATGGCGGCTGCACAAGGTGAGGATGTTTTAATTGATAATGTAATCCCGCAACATTTGGAGCCTTTATTAGCCAAGCTTCGTGAGATGGGAGTTGAAATTGAAGAGGGTGAGGAGCAACTGAGAATTCGTCCTGCTAAAAAACTAACCGCAGTAGATATCAAAACGCTTGTACACCCAGGGTTTCCAACTGACTTACAGCAACCCTTTACATCCTTATTAACAAAAGCGGAAGGAACGGCAGTTGTGACCGATACTATTTACACCGCTCGCTTTAAACATATTGATGAGCTCCGTCGAATGAATGCACAAGTTAAGGTTGAAGGGGCTTCCGCTATTGTAAGTGGGCCAGTCCAACTCCAAGGTGCAAAAGTCAGAGCAACGGATCTAAGAGCTGGAGCAGCCTTAATTATTGCTGGACTTATGGCAGAGGGAATTACAGAGATAACAGGATTAGAGCATGTTGATCGAGGTTATGAACAGCTGACGGAAAAATTAACAAACTTAGGAGCAAAGATTTGGCGAGAAGAAATGACTGACCAAGAGGTTGAGCAACTCCAAAGCTAAATCTAGCCGTTACCACTTGTAGGTTTTCTTCGTAATACGCTTGAGCTAAAATTCTATCTTAAGATTTATAAATCATACCTCTGGTAAATCTGCTATTTAAAAGAGGTTTTGTTAGAGTAAACGAGATAATCTAACAGTGGAGATGAGAAAAAGCTATCTTTATTTACAAGTGAAAAAAGTAGTCGATGTATTCCTAAAGGATAAAGCTAATCAGTAAGAGATCTGATTTTAATGGTGACCAATTTTGCATAAATAAACATTAATCGGGATATAATGTCTCACGACTAAATTAAAATTGATTTGACGCATCATTAATCAGTTTTTTTGATTAAGGCTTTACAAAAGAGAGCGCTGATGACGGTCTATTTTTACAACTTAATCTAAATGCGCCTTGGCGTACTTGATTTTATCGAGCTTCGCTCGATAAGTTTCTGCTCTGTGGTATCGCGCGAGGCTTTAACTTTATCGTAGTGTAACTGTCTGGGGCTGGGATTACTCGCCCCATCGAAGGGCTTTTGTAAGCCTGCCACTTCAAGAAATAAGGGAACACGTCATGTCTAAGTGGGAGTTCAACAGCCAGTAACGGTCGATTGGTTCAACTCAGGTTTAGTGGGGGAGAGAGGAAGCTGACTAAGTTTGCGACGTCGTGTCGCAACGTCTACACGAGCACATCCTATGTGTCGAAATTCCCACTGAACGAAGTTTCACTTTATTCAGTTTTGAGAATACAAATAGGCACTCATCTCCCCACTTCTAGAAGTGGGGGACTACTGCTGAATGAAGTTAAATTTTTTTTTGACAATGCTCATACTTTATTGTTTGATTATTAGATACCCGCTCATGCAGTCTTATACGGGCTGGCTGCCTAAAGCAGTTTCTCTAGTTGGACTAAAGTTGAACAGCTAGCCTTAATAGGGTGAGCACGGCTTTCGCTGCACAAACTCTCTTATATCCAATCCCTCTTAAAATCCACAAAACTGGTAACTTACCGTTTAAATTTTCACAAAGTGGTTGAATAATTAGCTAAAAAGGAGTACGATGAGATTATCTATTAATATGTGAAAGCCATTTCTTATAAGATGACTTATCTACAGTGTACTTCTGGTTAAAACTACATGATGATTTGCTCTTCTGAATAAAAAAACTCCCATTTTTGGAAAAGATATTAATTATATTAGGATAGGTGTGATGACTGCGTGTCTGAAGTTACAATTTCACAATTGGAAGAAATGACTTTAAAAGATCTTTATGCACAAGCAAGAGAATTTAAAGTATCTTACTATGCAAAATTAACAAAGCGTGAACTCATCTTTGCCATTTTAAAAGCACAGGCTGAAAAAAGTGGTTATTTATTTATGGACGGAATTTTGGAGATCATCCCTTCAGAAGGCTTTGGTTTTTTACGTCCGATTAACTATTCACCAAGTGCGGAGGATATTTATATATCTGCCTCACAGATTAGACGTTTTGATTTAAGAAATGGAGACAAAGTATCAGGGAAGGTTCGTCCACCAAAGGAAAACGAACGCTACTATGGCCTACTTCACGTTGATGCCGTTAATAGTGAAGACCCTGAGTTAGCAAAGGAACGTGTCCATTTTCCTGCACTGACCCCGCTATACCCTGACCGAATGATGTCGTTAGAAACAAAACCAAACCGTATCTCAACACGAATTATGGATTTAATCACGCCAGTTGGCTTTGGTCAGCGTGGGTTAATTGTTGCCCCTCCAAAAGCGGGTAAAACGATGCTTCTTACTGAGATAGCTAATAGCATTACGGAGAACCATCCTGATGTTAAATTAATTATTTTACTTGTCGATGAGCGCCCAGAAGAAGTGACTGATATTGAGCGTTCAGTTCATCCAAATGTGGATGTCGTTAGCTCAACTTTTGATGAAGTACCAGAAAACCATATTAAAGTTTCCGAGCTTGTTTTGGAACGAGCGATGCGTCTTGTCGAGCATAAGAAAGATGTTGTTGTTTTAATGGATAGTATTACGCGACTTGCACGTGCCTATAACTTGGTTATTCCACCGAGTGGTCGTACTCTATCGGGTGGTATTGATCCTGCAGCCTTTCACAGACCAAAGCGCTTTTTCGGGGCAGCTCGAAATATTGAAGAAGGCGGAAGCTTCACGATTCTAGCTACTGCACTGGTTGAGACTGGTTCTCGTATGGATGATGTCATCTATGAAGAATTTAAAGGAACAGGAAATATGGAGCTTCATCTAGATCGATCACTAGCACAGCGCCGTATATTCCCAGCTATTGATTTATTGCGCTCCAGTACACGACGTGAAGAGCTATTGATGGAACAAGATAAGCTTGACATTATTTGGTCTGTTCGTAAAGGTATGCAAGAGTCTCCAGACTTTTTAGAGCGATTTTTACGTAAGCTTAGATCAACAAAATCAAATGATGAATTTTATCAACAGCTTGCAGATGAAATGAAGCGTAAAGGTACAATGCGTAAATCATAACAGTCTATTATCTATCGACTAAAACTTTTCACGACTAACTATTGCATTGTCCTACTGACACTGTTATAATCTTTACGTATGTAAAAGTGCAGTTTGGAGCAGTTTATTTAACTTCATTCAGCAGAAGTCTCCCACTTCTATAAGCAGTGAGATGAATGGATATTTCTATTCCACTCATAGGGGTTCAAACCCGAGCTGAATAAAGTTAAAGCCTCCGGCGGATGCCACAGATTTTCAGCGGGAAATTGATCGAGCGAGGCTCGATAAAATCTGGGTGCAAATACGCCAAGGCGCATTTGATCTGTTGTAAGCTAGCCAAATTAACTCTGTTTCCAAGGGATTCAGGGCAGAAGGAGTTGGAAAGACATGAAAGAAGGCATTCATCCAGAATACCGTAAAGTTGTATTTCTAGATACAAGCTCTGATTACAAATTTCTAAGCGGATCAACTAAAACATCTGACGAAACCATTGAATGGGAAGATGGAAACACTTATCCGTTAATCCGTGTAGAGATTAGTTCAGAATCTCATCCATTCTATACTGGTAAACAAAAAGCTGATAAAGCTGGTGGCCGTGTAGATCGCTTTAAGAAAAAATATAACCTTAACTAAGCCTAGGCTATTAGTTAAAATAAGACAGCCATTCCAGTTCTGGAATGGCTTCTTAATCGATAAACAGGCAAGTATGATAACCTAGCCTGTTTTTTGTTTTTAAGTTAGTATTACATGCTTAATAAAATGAATAAGTTTTTCTGTGCTAATTGTAAGCTCTTATAACTGACATAGAGCTACATTTATATTTTAACTTATTCAGCAGAAGTCGCTAGGTCTCCCGCTTCTATGAGTAGTGAGAGGAATACATACTTGTATTCGATTCAGAAGGTGCTGAATAAAGTAAAAGCCTTCGGTGGATGCACAGATTTTTTAGAGGAAATCTATCGAACTTACTCGATAAAATCTGGGCACAAATATGCCAAGGCGCATTTGATATCCTTGTAAGATAAATAGTAGATTGTAATAAGTAGTTGAACTAAGGAGGCTGTTGATGGAATGTATGTCATGAAACAAAGTGGCTGGGTGGAATTAATTTGTGGGAGTATGTTTTCGGGTAAGTCAGAAGAATTAATTCGTCGTGTTAGACGTGCTACATATGGTCATTTAACTGTAAGAGTTTTCAAGCCAGCAATAGATAATCGTTACCACGAAGAATCCGTTGTCTCCCATAATGGCAATTCTATCTTTGCCCGTCCAGTTACGTGTGCAACTGAGATTATTGAACAGATTACCCCTGATATCGATGTTATCGGAATAGACGAAGTCCAATTTTTCGATGAAGAGATCATTATGATCATTGATCAATTAGCTAACCAAGGTCATCGAGTCATCGTAGCTGGATTGGATACTGATTTTCGTGGTGAGCCTTTCGGTGTTATGCCTGAACTGATGGCTTTAAGTGAATCGGTTACGAAGCTAAACGCTATTTGTCCAAAGTGTGGTTCACCAGCCTCTCGGACACAGCGCCTCATTGATGGTGAGCCTGCCTCATATGATGATCCGGTTATTCTTGTAGGTGCTTCAGAATCCTATGAGCCACGCTGTCGCCACTGTCATGAGATACCAAATAAACCAAAACCCGCTTGGGAAGTTAACTCTCTTGAGCAGGATAAACGTTCATTGTAAAAGGTTTTTTTAAAAATGAAACTGTTTTGACGCGTCCTTATACACTATTATATAATGAAGAATAGGACTGAATAAAATGAGGTGGAAGCCGTGCTTGATAAATTACAAACATTAGAAGCGCGTTATGAGAAATTAAATGAATTATTGAGTGATCCTGAAGTCATTAGTGATACAACAAAATTAAGACAATACTCAAAGGAACAAGCAGATTTAACTGATGTTGTTCAAGTATATCGCCAATATAAAGACATATCGGAGCAGCTTGTCGGTGCGAAAGAGATGCTTGCTGAGGAATCGGATCAAGATATGAAGGAAATGATTCAGCTTGAGATTGAGGAGTTGCAACCACAACTTCCCGACTTAGAGGAAAAGTTAAAAATTCTTCTGTTACCAAAAGACCCTAACGATGACAAAAACGTTATTATGGAGATTCGTGGTGCAGCTGGTGGTGATGAGGCTGCTTTATTCGCAGGTGACTTATTTAGAATGTATCACCGCTTTGCTGAAACAGAGGGATGGAAAATTGACGTGATGGAATCAAATTCAACCGGAGTGGGCGGCTATAAAGAGATTATTTTTATGATCAATGGAAAAGGTGCTTATTCGAAGCTGAAATTTGAAAATGGTGCACATCGTGTTCAACGCGTACCTGAAACGGAGTCAGGCGGACGTATCCATACTTCAACGGCAACTGTAGTTGCGCTTCCTGAAGCAGAGGAGGTTGAGGTGGATATTAATGAGAAAGACATACGTGTCGACACATTCGCCTCAAGTGGCCCAGGGGGGCAAAGTGTAAATACAACAATGTCTGCTGTCCGGTTAACGCATGAGCCGACGGGGATTGTCGTTTCCATGCAGGATGAAAAGTCCCAAATTAAGAATAAAGAGAAAGCGATGAAGATATTGCGTGCACGTATTTATGATAAATACCAACAAGAAGCTCAAGCAGAGTATGATCAAAACCGTAAGTCGGCGGTTGGTACAGGCGACCGCTCGGAACGAATTAGAACTTACAATTTCCCACAAAACAGAGTAACTGATCACCGTATTGGGTTAACCATACAAAAACTTGATCAAATTCTTGAAGGGAAACTGTCTGAAATTATTGATGCATTAATTATGGAAGAACAGACCCATAAATTAGAGCAGATTGGTGATTAAAATGGGCGAGACCATTCAAGAAGTCCTTAGTCGGGCTTCTCTTTTTTTGCAACAGCATAATAGAGAGCCAAAAATTGCAGAATATTTACTATGTCATCATTTGCAATATACAAAAACAGATTTACTGCTCAATTTGCGCACTGACTTGACAGCTAATATCATTAATCAATTTGAGCAAGACCTTGTCGTGCATGTGCAGACTGGCAAGCCTATTCAGTATATGGTAGGATTAGAACAATTCTACAATCGAACTTTTAAGGTAAACGAACATGTCTTAATACCTCGGCCAGAAACAGAGGAGCTTGTTCAGCATGTGCTAGCAATGACTAAAGATATGTCAAGACCACTCAAGTTGCTAGATGTGGGGACAGGCAGTGGTGCCATTGCGATTACATTAAAGCTTGAGCAGCCAAGTTTGACCGTTGAAGCTGGAGATATCTCTGTTTCTGCGCTGGCTGTTGCCCGTGAAAATGCAGATCGATTAGGGGCAGAAGTCAGCTTTTGTCAAAGTGATTTTTTACAGTATTGGCTTCAACAGGGAGAGCAGGTTGACTGGATTGTCTCAAATCCTCCTTATATTCCATGGACTGAAAAAAAACAATTGGCTGATACGGTTAGAGATTTTGAGCCAGAGCTCGCATTATTTGCAAATGACGCTGGTTTAGCAGCTTATCAACAGATTATTGCACAATCGACGAAAGTATTGGCCCCAGGAGGTTATTTAGCCTTTGAAATAGGTTATCAACAGGGGCAGAGCGTCAAGCAGTTGCTTAAACAGGCCTTTCCAGCCTGTCATGTTCGTATTATTCAAGATATTAATGGCAAGGACCGTATTATTTTGGCAAAATGCTAGTTTAAAAAATGACTTCTTCGGTGAGACTGAAGTTATACCACTTCAATAAGAGGGAGTCATTTATATGATTAGAAGTATCTATATGATCTTAGCGTTAATTATGCCTTTATTAAATCTTACAACTACTTCTGCTAGTTTAGCAGATTATCAGGTTATACCAGATGAAGCGATTCGCTTACGGATTCTTGCTGAAAGTGATGCGGAAGAGGACCAAATCGTTAAACGTGCGGTACGCGATGCAGTTAATGATCAGATCACAGAATGGGTTATCACAATTGACAATATTGAAGAAGCCCGGGCATTAATTCAAGAAAAATTACCTGAAATTGAATATGTGGTAAAAGATACCTTAGCCGAGTTTGATCCTTTACTAGATTTCCAAGTTGCCTATGATCACTCGGTTCAATTTCCAACCAAACTTTATGATACCTATTTATATCCGGCAGGGGAATACGAAGCCATTCTGATTACGTTAGGAGAAGGGAAAGGCTCTAACTGGTGGTGTGTCTTGTTTCCGCCTCTATGTTTCCTAGACTTCTCGGCTGGGACGACAGTCGGTGATCATGAAGCCGAGCAACACGAGCCGGAAGAAGAGAGTGAACAAGAATCCACTAAAGTATCTTTCTTTTTCTTAAAATGGTTTCGTTAATCTAGCATAATCTTAACCTTCTTTTCATAGATTAGATTAAATCTAGTAATGGAAAGGGGTAACATTATGCATGCTGTTAAAATTACATCAGCAAATCAAGATCAGGCTGAGCTTTTTTCCCCATTACTTAATGCATCGTCTACCAGTTTTGATCTTATTCAATCGGGATATCTTGCTATCGAAAATGAGACAACCGTTGGTTTATTTTTAATCGAACATGAGGCTGAAGATATAGCCTTATTAAGTAAATGCCTGGCGGCTAAACTTGATCATCCAGAACAGTTGATTGAGTTAATTTATCTTGCGATACAAGTAGCCGCTAATCATGGGATAAAAATGATCAAGGTTCCAACTGAGCAGAAAAGCCTTACTGATCTACTAAGTTGGATAGGCTTTAAGCCGCTCACTCATGAAGATGGCTGGGGATATCTTGTGGATAATAGCGATACTAAGTGATGTGAATATCCACAGTTTGTTTTTTTACTTGTGGATATTCAAAAAAACTTGTCTGTGAAGCGGAATAGTTTTAAAATAAGTCCATGACAACTGTGAATAAGGTTTTAAACAGCTGGCTAATAAGTAAATCTAATGTGGATAACATGTTTATAACATGTTTACAATTTAGCTAACAGAGTTTTCATCATGAGGGGAGTGACCAAACCTATGACTGACCAAACAACTTTTTTTATTTGGAATGATGAGTCCATTACCGATGCCGCTAAATTACTTAAGGCAGGGGAGGTTGTCGCATTCCCAACAGAGACCGTTTATGGACTGGGCGCTGATGCTACCAATCCTGTAGCCGTTGCGAAAATATTTGAAGCAAAAGGACGTCCGTCCGATAATCCGTTAATTGTTCATGTGGCTAACGAGCAACAGATCTCTCGTTACGTTACCACTATTTCTTCGACTGCTAAGCAACTAATAGCTGCCTTCATGCCTGGGCCGCTTACGATCATATTACCCAGTAATGGAACGATTGCTGATAATGTTACAGCAGGGTTAGGAACAGTAGGGATTCGCATTCCAGATCATCCGGCCGCACGTGCTTTAATTGCGGAGGCTGATTTACCCATTGCTGCACCAAGTGCGAACCTATCTGGTAAGACGAGCCCAACTAGTGCCATCCATGTTTTTCAAGACTTAAATGGTAAAATAGCTGGTATCTTAGATGGGGGCCAAACAGGGGTAGGGGTTGAGTCTACCGTAATTGATTGTACCAGCACAATCCCGCGTATCCTGCGTCCAGGTGGAGTTACCCGGGCACAGATGGAAGCAGTACTAGGCCAAGCTATTGAAGATGCTTACACTGAAAGTGCGAGCATGACCCCAATAGCGCCAGGAATGAAGTACAAGCATTATGAGCCAGACGTTCCATTAATATTAGTTGATGGGGAACCAACTTTTTTTCAGGAGCAAATTGATATGTATCAAAAAGATGGCAAGAAGGTCGGTGCGCTTGTTAGTGAGGAGCTTGCCCCTTTGATTCGAACAGATCAGCTTCAAATGTGTGGTTCAACAGAGGATTTAACGACAGTAGCCGCTCAGCTTTATCAATCATTAAGAGCCTTTAAAGCTACAGAAGTTGATTTAATCCTTGCAGAGTTTTTTCCTGAAGAGGGCGTAGGCCAAGCGATTATGAATCGGTTGAAAAAAGCAGCAAGTTATATTGAAATTCAATCTGATCAAGCTAATCCCTTGTGAGAATTAGCACTTGACTGTTAGATCAAAAAATTAAATTAGCCTTTTAACATATTAACATCGGACTACAGACGTGTGGCATAGCTGCACGTCTGTTTTTACTATTGGGGAAATTTAGATAAGGAAGTTCACTCTCAGTCGTTCTACTTCATCCTCTATTCCTAAATAATTCCATTTTAAAAGATCTATGGTCTAGATAACAATTCGTTTGCATAAAGTGAAATAGCTTGTCTATTGATTTTTTAAGTGAGCACTTACTACAGGGTAAGTTTATTTAAGGAGGATTTCCATGCTTGATTCAATTACTGCCCAGTTATTCCTTGCTGTTGCCCTTGGGCTTGACGCATTTTCTGTTTGCTTAGGCATTGGTTTGCAACCATTACGTCTAAAGAAAATTTTTATTATCGGTCTGTGGATTGGAACTTTTCATATATTTATGCCGTTATTAGGCCTATGGGTAGGTGCATTCTTAGTTGACTGGGCGGCTAATTTTACAGAATTAATCAGTGGATTGTTACTCTTTGGTCTGGGTATCCATATGATTATTTATACATTTGCCGAAGATTATGGTCATCAACGAAGGCTGATTGTTGATGGTACAGCTTTAATTATGTTAGCCTTCTCGGTAAGCTTAGACAGCTTTCCAGTTGGAATTAGCTTAGGAATGTCAGGAATCGCCACAATGTTAACTTTACTTTTATTTGGGATGGTTACGACTGTGATGGTGTGGACAAGTTTAATCATCGGGAAAAAAATTCAAAGTAACTATGGACGGTCCTTTGAATGGCTTGGTGGCTTCATTTTGTGCTTGCTTGGTCTCTATGTTATTTTTTAACGATTCCGCTTCGGTTACTCCCCAAAAAAGGTCATTCATTAGCCTCTGTTATTATTTGATAGCTTGGTCGGAGTCTTTCAATATGGTATGATTTAGCTAAATCATACAGGGGAAAGGCGATGATCATGAATATCCTATTTGTTTGTACAGGTAATACCTGCCGAAGCCCAATGGCACAGGCTCTTCTCCAGGAAAAATCCACCTACCATGTTAAATCCGCTGGCCTTTCAGCAATAAAGGGTATCCCAACAAGTGAAGGTGCAATAAAGGCTTTGGCTACAAAAGGCATGAGTTATAAAGGTAGCACCCAGCCTATAACAGCGAATCTTGTTGAGTGGTCAGACTTAATTTTGACCATGACCATACAGCATAAGCAACGATTAGTGACTAAATATCCTAAAGCATTGGATAAAATCTATACTTTAAAAGAATATGTCAGTGATGAGCAAGAGGATATTTGGTTGAGTCTTAAAAAAGCCTATATAAAATTAGAGGAGAAACGACTCACAGTTATTAATAAGCACGGTATTGAAGCAAGTGATCAAGCGTGGAAAGATGACTTAAAGAAAGAACAGGAAGAAATCGAACGATTAGAACAAAAGCTAGTTGATTACGATATCTTAGACCCCTTTGGGAGGGATCAGCAAGCATACCTTGAGACCTTAGCTGAGCTTGATCAAGCGATTGCAGCCCTAATAAAAAAGCTAGATCAACAACCAGATCTTTAAATTTGATAACATCGTTCATTTTCAACTTAATTATGAGAATGTATCTGTTCATTCTTGAGAAAAATGAGTACAATAGATAAAAGACTATAAAATCGGAGGAGTGATAGAGATGAAAGTTGTGATTGCATCAGATCATGGCGGTTATCAACTCGCCAATGAAATTGAAGTGTTCTTAACCGAACTTGGTGTTAATGTTGAACATATTGGCAGTAAATGCGCAGATTCAGTCGATTACTCAGACTATGGCATTCCCGCTGCTGAAAAGGTAGCACAAGGTGAATATGACCGCGGAATCGTGATTTGTGGAACAGGTGTTGGAATGTCAATTGCAGCAAATAAAGTAAGGGGAATTCGTTGTGCTCTCGTTCACGATGTGTATACAGCTAGAGTGACACGAGAGCACAACAATTCAAACATGTTAGCCATGGGCGCCCGAGTGATTGGTGTCGATTTGGCTAAAGAAATCGTCAAGACATGGATGGGTGGAAAGTTTGAAGGTGGGCGTCATGCTCGTCGAATTGAAAAGGTAGCTGAATATGAGGAAAAGCTCTCGAAATGAGGATCAATGATGATAGAATTATCAAACCAATTAATAGCACTTGTTGATGAATGGTGTGCGAGTAATCGGTTGAGTTCTGGAATGTCTTTTGTAGTGGGCTGTTCAACGAGCGAGGTTATCGGTGAGAGAATAGGAACAATGGGAAGTGAAACGGTAGCTGAGCAAATCTTTCGAGCATGCCTTCAGTTACAAAAAAGAACAGGAATAGAGCTTGTTTTTCAATGCTGTGAGCACTTAAACCGTGCCCTTGTTATGGAGGAGCACCTAGCCATTAAGATGGGGTATCAGCCCGTCACAGTTGTACCTGCTCCAAAGGCAGGTGGAGCGATGGCTTCATATGCCTACCATAACTTCAATCATCCTGTAATAGTGGAATATGTTCAAGCAGACGCAGGAATGGATATTGGCGATACAATGATAGGGATGCATCTTAAGCCAGTAGCTGTTCCGCTACGTTTAAAACAGAATACTCTAGGACAAGCTCGTGTTAATGCAGCTTTCTCAAGACCCAAATTAATTGGTGGTGAAAGGGCAATTTATCCAGTGTAACTGGCTGGGGCTGCGATTACTCGCCCCATCGAAGGGATTTTGTAAGACTCCCCCTTCAAGAAATAAGGGAAGATGTCATGTCTAAGTGGGAGATCCAACAGCCAGTAACGGCCCGATTTGTTCAACTAAAGTTCAGTGGGAAGGGAGGAAGCTCTAAGTTCGCAACGTATGGGTCGATTTCCCTCACTGAATGAAGTTTCACTTTATTGTTAGGTTGCAAAGGGGCTCATACGCTTTTCAATAATGTATATATAGTAGTAATTTTCAAATATGATTTAGGAGAAACAATCAAGGGGGAACAATTGATGAAACATGTCAAAGATAACGATTTAGAGTTATACGAAGCAATAGAAAAAGAGCGTAGCCGTCAGCATGACAAAATTGAGTTAATTGCGTCCGAGAACTTTGTTTCAGAGACAGTTATGGAAGCTCAGGGATCAGTTTTAACCAATAAATATGCTGAAGGTTATCCAGAAAAGCGTTACTATGGCGGCTGTGAATATGTGGATATTGCCGAGAATCTTGCTCGCAATCGTGCTAAAGAATTGTTTGGTGCTGAACATGTTAATGTGCAGCCACATTCAGGGGCGCAGGCTAATATGGCCGTTTATTTTGCTTTTTTAGAGCCTGGAGATACGGTATTAGGAATGAACCTATCCCATGGCGGACACTTAACCCACGGTAGCCCGGTTAACTTCAGTGGTAAGCTTTATCAATTTGTCGACTATGGTGTAGATGAGACCACTGAAACTTTAGATTATGGTGCTATTTTGGCAAAAGCAAAGCAAGTTAAACCAAAGCTTATTGTTGCAGGTGCTAGTGCTTATCCTCGTCAGATTGACTTTGCAAAGTTTCGAGAGATAGCCGATCAAGTTGGCGCATATTTAATGGTTGATATGGCACATATTGCAGGCTTAGTTGCGACAGGTCTACATCCTAATCCTATTCCTTATGCAGACTTTGTCACAACCACCACGCATAAAACATTAAGAGGACCACGTGGTGGGATGATTCTAACTAAAGAAAGTTATGCGAAACAAATTGATAAGGCTGTGTTCCCTGGTATTCAGGGTGGTCCATTAATGCACGTAATCGCCGCCAAGGCCGCCGCCTTTAAAGAGGCACTCGACCCGAGCTTTACCGACTATGCCAAGCAGATTATCGCTAATGCCCAAGCCTTTGCCAAGGTATTGGAAGCTGAAGGGATCCGTTTGATTTCAGGTGGAACAGATAATCACTTGCTGCTTCTTGATGTACGTGGCTTAGGATTGACCGGAAAAGATGCTGAAAAAGCACTTGATGATATTGGAATTACAACAAATAAAAATACGATTCCTTTTGATCCTGAAAGTCCATTCGTGACAAGCGGTATTCGTGTAGGAACAGCTGCTGTAACGACCCGTGGCTTTAAAGAAGAAGAGATGGAGGAAGTCGGACGCATTATTGCCTCAACTTTAAAAAATTACCAAGACCATACAAAATTAGCAGAAGCTAAGGAACGGGTTAAGGCTTTAACCAATCGTTTCCCCTTATATTAATAATGTCTAACCGGAGCCACAATGTTGTGGTATCCGGTTTTTTTGCAGACATACTACAACATGGCTTAGAAAAAAGCTAAAGCAAGTGTTCCTGTAAATTCGACAGACAAACAATAAAAAAATCCTTTTTTGACAAAACTGGACTTGAAACCCGGTTACAATTTCAGTACACTTTTAGAGATACATAATCTTTAGTAAGGAGTGATCATCTTGGGGAATGTATTTGTCTTAGATCATCCATTAATTCAACATAAGCTGACACATATTCGTAAAGCTGAAACAGGAACAAAGGAATTTCGCGAATTAGTCGATGAAGTTGCAGGTTTGATGGCATATGAAATTACACGTGATCTTCCAGTAACTGAAACAACGATCGATACACCGGTAGCAAAAACAAAAGCTAAGGTTTTAAGTGGTAAAAAAATTGGAATAATCCCTATTCTTCGGGCAGGGTTAGGTATGGTAGAAGGCGTATTACGTCATATCCCAACAGCTAAGGTTGGCCATGTCGGATTGTATCGCGACCCTGAAACATTGATGCCAGTAGAATATTATTTTAAAATGCCAAACGATATTGAAGATCGTGATCTAATTGTTGTTGATCCTATGTTAGCTACCGGAGGATCAGCTAAAGATGCGATAGATTCTTTAAAAAAACGAGGCGCAACAAACATTAAATTAATGTGCCTAATTGCTGCACCAGAAGGTGTTGATCATATTAAGCAAGCCCATCCTGATGTGGATATTTATCTAGCAGCAATCGATGAGAAGCTTAATGAAAAGGGCTATATCGTACCAGGTCTTGGTGATGCAGGCGACCGTTTATATGGAACAAAGTAATTTTCAATAAAGGTGGCATAATAAAATTATATAAAGAGTGGCTGGGACATACCCAAAAACAGTGAAAAAAAGTTCCGATCATCGTTCTTTCAGGGTCGGAACCTTTTTTACTAGATTCTTTTCATATTCTGTTGCTCCATCCGCGTTCATGGCGGTGCACTTTCCTAAGTTCACAGCTTAGAACGCAAAACCTGATTTACTAAGTACTTTCTCTATTCCTCTTACAGACATTCGAGTGAAACACAAATGAGCCTTCAAAAATATCTGAAGACTGATTCCACATCGATTTTACACTTGCCGTAGATTTCACCAGTTTCTTATTCAAAAGCTGTTTCCTCACATATTCCTATTGCTGTCCCCATTTTTTGTTATAATAAAATTTTTGGCTATTCCCTTCCTTAGCTTTGGTACATTGGGACCGCAATGGGCATTCGGAACAGTCCTCACATTCATAGACCCAGAAGGTTCGAGTAAACCCGTATTTATCTGTTCGATTGGAGGTGTAGTTAACCGCCAGCCTCTTTCCATGCGGAAATTTATCGAGCTAAGCTCAATAAAATCTGGGCACAAAATTGTCAAGGTGTACTTGATAGTTATTTAATTTTCCTTAACAGCTTTTTAAAAGGTTTTGGTATGGTTTGTTTTGGGTGAAACATACTAAGGTGAAAAAGGAGTTCATTTTTCTGTGAAACGCACCTTCTTTAAGGTAATTCTACTTTTGATAATCAGTGTTCTTCCCATTCAAGATATGGAAGCAACTACTCGTGAAAAGATCTTAATTGAATTAACCACGCCAATAGAACAATTTGAAACATATTTAGCAACACAGTTTCCTCATGTGTCAATAATTGAGCGTTTTGACACATTAATTAATGGGATAGCTCTCGAGGGCAAAGCCTATCAACTTGAAAAAATTATTGCTCATGAAGCAGTCAAGCAAGCCTACCCTGTTTTAAATTATATGGTTGATCCACAAGCTACCCTTGTGACTGAAGCACCCGAAATAACTAATCAATCTGAGCATTTCGGTTATACTGGTAAAGGTGTTAAGGTGGGGGTTGTTGATACGGGGATTGACTACAATCATCCTGATTTACAAGGAAATTTTAAGGGAGGCTATGATGTCGTTGACTTTGACTCAGATGTCATGGAGACATTACCAGACCAAGGTGAACCAACACTACATGGTACTCATGTGGCAGGAATCATTGCGGCAAATGGTGCGATTCAAGGTGTAGCACCTGAAGTAGATTTATATGGTTATCGTGCATTAGGACCAGGAGGTAGTGGAACAACGATCCAAGTCATAGCAGCTCTGGAAAAGGCAGTAAAAGATGGTATGGATATTATTAATCTTTCACTAGGTAATACAATTAACGGGCCTGATTGGCCAACAAGTATGGCTGTTGATCGAGCAGTTGAACTGGGCGTATCAGTTGTAATTGCGAATGGGAATACAGGTCCTCAGCTTTGGACAGTAGGTTCACCAGCAACCGCAACAAAAGCTATTTCAGTAGGTGCGTCAACTCGGGAATATTCAGAACCTATCCTTGTTGACCGTTTTCGAAATAAAATAATTAAGCCAACAGCCATTGATGGTACAGGTGAATGGATGCTAGACCGGGATTATTCTGTAATTAATGGAGGGTTAGGGAATCAACCACTTCCAAACGCAACAGGCAAGATTGTCCTTTTTAAACGTGGTGAAATTACCTTCTCAGAAAAAATTCGTCAAGCAGAGCAGGCACAAGCTGAAGCCGTCCTTATCTATAACGATAGTGATGAGCCACTACAGGCAGGGATAGACTTTATAACTGACCTACCTGCTATGATCATCTCACATGAAGAAGGCGAATGGCTAGTATCAAGGCTGGAACAAAATGAGACAGTTTGGTTGAAAACGGAGTATCCGATCCATGAAAATGAGGTTGCTTCATTTAGCTCTCGAGGGCCAGTGACCACAAGTTGGTTAATTAAACCGGAGGTCGTAGCACCAGGAGTAGATATTATTAGTACAGTTCCTGGCGGCTATGCTAGCCTCAAAGGAACGAGTATGGCAGCCCCTTATGTAGCAGGAGCGTTGGCTGTAATGAAGGAAGCCCATCCAGACTGGTCACCTGCGGAACTAAAAGGAGCATTGTTAGCTCAGGCCAAGCCACTTGCTGAACAGCAGCCAACTGAACAAGGTATGGGTGAAGTCGACATCCAAGCGGCGATTGAGACCCCGGTCATTATGGAAAATGCCTTAATCACATTTGGATTAATTAATCAAAATCAAGAAGAACGAACACATCATGTTGAATTAACCAATGTTTCAGATCAAGAAATAAAGGTAAGCTTTGAACGACCTATGATCGAACAGGGGATGCGCTGGCGACTTCCAAGTACACAGGTGATCCAACCTGATCAAACTGTATCACTACCGATCACCCTTTTACTACGAGCCAACCAGTTTGAAGAAGGGATTTACCAAGGCTATTTAACGATGATGATAAACCAGCAACCTTATCAGCTCCCTTATTTAGTAATTAACCAATCGGCAGCATATCCTAAAATTGCTGGCTTTGAAATAGAGCCAAACCAAACAGAGTCAGATCAGTACTTTTTCCGGATCCAATTAACCGAGCCAGTAGACCAGTTAACTATGGATCTTTATGATCCGGTTACATTTAAACACCAAGCTCGATTATATTCAAAGCAAAATTTAGCAGCAGGATTGTTTGAAGGAACGATCGATTTAAGTCCACTTTCTAAATCATCAAGTTATTTAATTAACATTACAATAGAAAGTGAGGGAGAAATAGACTATTTCCAACATTTTTTTACACGATAATAAAAAAATACCCAGCATGAAAGCGATTTTATTTGTGAAAATTCAAAGTCAGGAAGCTTTTTTTCTCTGGCAGTGTTATAATGTGGATATTCGGTTTGAAATTCAACGATAATGTGGTCATGACGGAGGTTAATCCTATGGGGCGTTATCAAGAAGCCATTAGTCGGCAACGTCGATGGCTAATCTATGTCATCATGATTGTAACAATCGGGACAATCGCTTCATTAGCAAATCGAAGCTGGCTTGGTTTATGGCTAGGCAGTATAACGAGTTATTTTAATTTGTGGTTACTGCAAAGAAATGTAAACCGAATTGCGGAGGTTGCGTTAGGAAATAGAAAACATGCTTCAGCTGGGACAATTAGCCGAATTGGCTCAGCTTTACTTGTCGTTGTCTTTTCTTTGCACTATAACGCATATATCAGTTTTTTTGCAGTAGTTATAGGGCTAATGCTTAACTATCTGATCATTCTATTAGAAGCCTTATTCCGATTTCAAACCGAAAAAACCAAAATGAGAAGAGGTGGATAAAATGGATCATGGTGCACCAATTGTTGAAAATGTTTTTGGTATCCCTTGGCTTAGTTTTAATGCATCGACAGTGATGATGGTGATTATTTCGTGTGTTGTGACGTTTCTTGTCGCTTTTTTAGCCACACGAAATCTACAAAGGAAGCCAACGGGTGTTCAGAACTTTATGGAATGGGTTGTTGATTTTGTTAAAAGGATCATTAATGATTCAATGGATTGGCGGATTGGAAAAGCCTTTTTGCCACTCGCGCTGACTTTGATTACGTTCATTTTTATTAGTAACATATTGGGCGTTATTGTGATCGGAGTCTATGAAGGAAATACCTGGTGGAAATCACCTACCGCTGACGCTGGTGTTACCTTAACACTTGCTGGTTTTGTTATTATTTTAACAAACTTTTATGGGGTAAAAATGAGAAGTGCCAAAAAATATGCTAAAAATTTTGTTAAACCAGCTTTCTTTATCTTACCGTTTAAGTTAATTGAAGAGTTTACCAATACAATGACACTTGGTTTTCGTTTATACGGTAATATTTTTGCTGGTGAGATTTTATTAGGCTTGCTCGCTAATCTAGCCTTTGTACATGTACCGATAGCTTTTATTGGTGCTCTTATTCCAATGGTATTGTGGCAAGGCTTTAGCTTGTTTATCGGGGGTATTCAAGCCTTTATTTTTACGACATTATCGATGGTTTATATGTCGCATAAGGTACAAGAGGACCACTAAGTGTAGAGAAACTTAAATAGAGAAGGTAAGGAGCTTTTAGTAGCTCAGTTAAAAGGAGGAAATATCATGGAAGCTATTGCAGCAGCTGTTGCAGTTGGTTTAGCAGCGCTTGGCGCAAGTTTTGCTAACAGTATTATAGTAAAAAGTACAATTGAAGGGATTTCACGTCAACCAGAATTGCGCGGTCCACTTCAACTCGTTATGTTAATCGGAATTGCCCTTGTAGAGGCTATTCCAATTCTTGCTGTCGTTGTTGCCTTTATGATTTTATAAGTAGACAAAGACATTGTTTTTTTCGAGGAAAGGAGTGGGAGATGTGTTAGTTGCATCGCAATCGTTTGTCGTTGGAGCAACAGTAGGAGGTTTGCACGTAGGTGACATTATTGTAACCTTAGTTAGTTTTTCTATTTTACTATTTCTACTAAAGCTTTTCGCTTGGGGACCTTTGATTAAAGTTATGGAAGAACGTGAGCAATTTGTAGCAACCGAGTTGGAAACAGCTCAAGAAAAACGAATCGAAGCTGATACAGCTATTAAGGAAGCGAATCAGGAACTTGATCGTGCACGTAAAGAAGCCAAACAGATCGTCATCGAAGCTAAAAAGTCTGCAACTAATTTGGAAGAGAATATTGTAGCTGAAGCCCGTGCTATTGCCAAGCAAATGAAGCAAGATGCTGAAGAAGAAGCGGCAATGGAAAGGCAGGAAGTTCTTCAAAATATTCAAGGTGAAGTGGCTGAAATAGCTTTTCAAATTGCAATGGATATTATTCAAAAAGAAATCAGTCCTCATGATCAAAAGCGTCTAATTAAAGAACGTCTTGAAAAACTAGGAGACGATTTAACATGAATAACCGAATAAAAGCACGCCGTTATGCGGAGGCTTTATACGAGGTAGCGAAAGAGCGTAATCGGGAAGAGGCAATCGCTGAAGAATTAAAAATTGTAAAGGCCGTATTTCATGCTAATTCTGATTTAATCAGCTTTATCCAAAATCCGAAACAATGGTTAAATCGACCACGTATTATAAAATCAACCTTTACGACTTTTTCAGCTGAAGTAGTTAAAACACTTTTACTTATGGTAGAACATCATGCGGAAACCGAAGTAGAAGCCATGGTTGACCATTATAATGCCTTTCTTAATCATGACCGCTGCATTGCAGTTGGGAACATCTATACGGTTGAACCATTAGCGGAGCAGGAAATGGCTGAGATCTCAACAAAGTTTGCCCATAAATTTGGCTACAAAGCTTTAAAGCTTGAAAATGTGATAGACCCTAATGTAATTGGTGGTTTTAAAATCATTGTTGATCAACGCTTATATGATGCATCCGTACAGGGACGAATTAATGAAATGAAACGAGAATTTATTCCATTACACAAAAGATGATTGGGGTGAAAAGACATGGATATCAGTGCAGAAGAAATTAGTGCTTTGATCAAAAAGCAAATCCGATATTATCAAAATGATACAGAAATCCAAGATATAGGAACTGTAATTGAGACTGGGGACGGTATTGCTCAAATTTATGGTTTGAATAACGCCATGTCAGGTGAGCTAGTTGAGTTTTTAAATGGTACGATGGGCTTGGTTCAAAGCCTTGCAGAGGACCGGGTTGGTGTTGTTATATTGGGCTCACAACTAGCAATACGAGAAGGTGACGAGGTACGACGGACTGGTCGTATTATGGAAGTCCCAGTCGGTAAGGCGCTAATTGGGCGTGTTGTTAATCCGCTTGGTCAACCAATCGATGGGCGAGGCCCAATTGATACAGACCAAACACGACCTATTGAGGCTCCTGCTCCTGGTGTGATGGAACGTAAATCGATTCACGAACCATTACAGACAGGTATTAAAGCGATTGATTCCCTTGTTCCAATTGGCCGAGGACAACGAGAATTAATTATTGGAGATCGTCAAACGGGTAAAACGACAATAGCCGTTGACACGATATTAAATCAGAAAGATCAGAATATGTATTGTATCTATGTCGCTATTGGTCAAAAAGATTCAACTGTACGTGCAACAGTGGAAACGTTTCGTAAACATGGTGCATTGGACTATACCATTGTCATTAATGCTGGGGCATCTTCACCAGCACCGTTACAGTATTTGGCTCCATATGCTGGTGTTGCGATGGGTGAAGAGTTTATGTACAACGGAGAGCATGTGCTTGTTATTTATGATGATATATCTAAACAAGCTTCAGCTTATCGGGAGCTATCTTTACTATTAAAACGGCCACCAGGACGAGAAGCATTTCCAGGTGATGTCTTTTATTTACATTCTCGTTTGCTTGAGCGGGCAGCTAAGCTTAATGATGAACTTGGAGGAGGATCTTTAACGGCCTTACCGTTTGTCGAAACACAAGCAGGTGATATATCGGCATATATCCCGACTAATGTTATCTCAATAACAGATGGTCAAATATTTTTGCAGTCTGATTTATTTTTTGCAGGCGTAAGACCTGCGATCAATCCAGGCTTGTCAGTATCACGTGTTGGTGGGTCAGCACAAACAAAGGCAATGAAGAAAGTAGCTGGTACATTGAGAATTGATTTAGCTTCTTATCGAGAGCTTGAATCTTTTGCTCAGTTTGGCTCTGATCTTGATCGAGCAACGCTAGCTAAGCTAAATCGAGGTAAACGAACGATTGAAGTATTAAAACAGGGCTTGCACAAGCCGATACCGATGGAAAAGCAAGTGATGATTATATATGCTCTAATCCACGGTTATCTAGATGAAATACCAATCGAGGATATATCAAGATATGAGGCGGAATTTTACACCTTTTTAGAGGGGAATTTTCCACGCTTACTAAAGACCATTCGAGAGACTGGACAGTTAGCTGATGAAAAGGAAATGGAAGAAGCCATTACGTCCTTTACTAATCAGTTTGTTGTCTCAGCCTAACAGTAAGGAGGCAGAAGGATGACTCCGTCTTTAAGAGAGATACAAAAACGGATTAATTCAACTGAGAAAACAAAGAAAATAACCAATGCTATGCATATGGTAGCTGCCTCAAAGTTAGGTAAATCAGAAACAAATAATGAGGCTTTTATCCCTTATGCTGAAAAAATAGAAGAAATGGTGCATCATATCGTTGAAAGTTATGGTGACCACCAGCATCCCATTTTAATTCCGCGCAAGGTAAAAAAAGTCGCCTATTTTGTTGTCACTTCTGACCGTGGACTGGCAGGTCCCTTTAATAGTCAGGTGCTTCGTAAATTAGAAGAATTGATTCACAAGCGACATCGGACGTCAAAGGAATATACCATTATTTCTATCGGACGAATGGGACGTGACTATTTCAAAAGTAGAAACATGCCTGTGCTTCGGTCAGTAACCGATTTACCTGATCATCCTTATTTCAGTGACCTTGAGGATTTAACTTTTGATACGGTTCAATTCTTTGTTGATGGTGAATTTGATCAGCTTGAGATGGTTTATAATCATTTTGTATCGGCTGTTAGCCAAGAAGTTAGAGTGAAAAAAATTCTGCCACTGGTCAATGAAGATGATGTTGATCAGCTTAAGACAACCAAGCATAGCGAGTTCTTGTTTGAACCCAATGAAGAGCAAATTTTAAAAACTTTGCTTCCACAGTATGCAGAAAGCCTAATCTATGGTGCTTTCTTAGAGAGCAAGGCAAGTGAAAACGCAGCACGAATGAATGCAATGCGTAACGCCACTGACAATGCTGACAATATGATTTCAGATTTACGATTACAATACAATCGTGCTCGTCAAGCTCAAATAACACAAGAATTATCTGAAATCATTAGTGGAGCTGAAGCACAAGATGATTAAGGCTTTGCCGATCTAGGAGGAATAATTGATGAGCAAAGGATTTGTCACACAAGTAATCGGACCCGTCATCGACGTTAAATTTGATGAAGGGGAATTGCCTAAAGTGAATGATGCGCTTGTCGTTACAGCGCACCAGAATGAGAAAGATGTTGAAGTTACTTTAGAGGTAGCGATTCATCTAGGTGATCATCAGGTTAGAACTATTGCTATGTCCGCAACAGAAGGTATACGACGTGGTGACACCGTAACTAATACTGAATCACCAATCCAAGTCCCAGTAGGTAAAGAAACCTTAGGACGCATTTTTAATGTTCTTGGAGAGGAAATAGATGGGGAAGCGCCGTTGCCAACAAACGTTAGACGGCATTCTATTCATCGTCCTGCACCAGACTTTAGAAAGCTATCAACTGAAACTGAAATTTTAGAAACAGGGATTAAAGTTGTTGATTTACTTGCTCCTTATATCAAAGGTGGTAAGATCGGCTTGTTTGGTGGAGCCGGTGTAGGTAAAACAGTGTTAATTCAAGAATTAATCCATAATATCGCGCAAGAGCATGGCGGTATTTCAGTTTTTGCGGGAGTAGGAGAACGGACCCGTGAAGGAAATGATCTTTATTTTGAAATGAAGGAATCTGGTGTTATCGAGAAAACGGCTATGGTGTTTGGTCAGATGAACGAACCGCCAGGAGCTCGGATGCGAGTAGCCTTGACAGGATTGACCATGGCAGAATATTTCAGAGATAAGGAAAGACAAGATGTATTGCTCTTTATCGACAACATTTTCCGCTTTACCCAAGCAGGCTCGGAAGTATCTGCATTACTTGGGCGAATGCCATCAGCCGTCGGTTATCAGCCGACCTTGGCTACTGAAATGGGACGATTACAAGAGCGAATTACATCAACGACAAGGGGCTCTGTTACATCCATCCAAGCTATCTATGTACCAGCTGATGATTATACCGATCCAGCACCAGCGACAACATTTACGCATTTAGATGCGACAACTAGCCTTGATCGGAAATTGTCAGAACAAGGGATATACCCAGCTGTGGATCCATTAAGTTCTTCATCTAGAGCTTTGGATGCTAATATTGTCGGTCAAGAACACTATCATGTAGCCCGACAGGTTCAGCAAACGTTGCAACGTTACCGTGAACTACAGGACATTATTGCGATCTTAGGTATGGATGAGCTATCTGATCATGATAAAGTTATCGTCGCACGTGCTCGTCGGATTCAATTTTTCTTATCACAGAATTTCCATGTGGCTGAGCAATTTACCGGTCAACCAGGCTCATATGTCCCTGTAAAAGAAACGGTTCGTGGTTTTAAGGAGATTTTGCAAGGGAAATATGACGATTTGCCAGAAGATGCTTTTCGACTTGTTGGTACTATAGACGAAGTAGTGGAAAAGGCGATGAGAATGGACGGCTAGATCTCGAAGTTAAGGAGGGATCAAATGGGTAAAACGCTAACAGTAGAGGTAGTTACACCAGATGGTTTAATTATTAAGGATCAATATGATATGGTTGTCGTGCATACTGAACTGGGAGAGGTGGGGATTTTACCAGAGCATGCCCCTCTTATTGCTCCATTAACCATCAGTACGGCAAGATTAAAAAGAGACGGAGAGGCAATGAAGGTAGCTATAGGTGGTGGATTTATCGAGGTAGACAGAAACCATATTACCATTCTTGCACAATCTGCTGAAACCCCAGCTAAGATAGATGTTCAGCGGGCACGAAAGGCTAAAGAAAGAGCAGAGCGTCGGATCAAGCAGAAGCGCGATCATGTTGACTTTAGACGAGCTGAACTAGCCTTGAAACGGGCAATCAATCGATTGAATTTGATTAATGAAGATTAATTTAATTAAGGACTATTTATTTACAAGCGTGTATCCTTTGTGTTAAATGTGTGTTCAAAAGGGCTAAGAAAGTAAGTATATTGGAGAATATGGGGAGCAAACCAATAAGATGTACGCCTTACCCTTCAGCAATTTTGAATAACCGCTTTAACGAAACTGGATAAGTAGATTTAGCAAATAGAAAAAGGACATTCTTGCATGACAGCATCGTCATGCTTTAGTAAAAACGTCGATGTAGCTGTTGGTGATCACATCGACGTTTTTTAATACCACATGAAATTGTTTAGAAATAACGCCAGTCGACTAGAGCTAATTGTATTCGTCGATTTAACATCATTCAACAGAAGTCTCCCGCTGCTAAGTAGTGAGCTGAATGGCTATTATATTCAGTGGGTGTTCACCCCCTACTGAATAAAATTAAAGGATGCCACCAATTTTTAACGGAAAATGATCGAGCTTCGCGCGATAAAATATGGTCACAAACATACCCACCTCCCTAATTTTTCCTCTTTCTTTATTAGTAGTGAAACCTTTAGCTTTTCCTCAAGGTCTAATTAGTTAATTATGCACTTAGTTCACGAAAAACTGCTGGTCGATAGATTAGGAAGAGTTTAATAAACCGGACAATATACAATTATGTTAGAATATTTACGACAGGAAATTTCATTATTTCCGGGGAAATAACAAAAAGCAGGGGGAAATGTTATGTTACAGGGATTAGGCATACAAGCTCTTGTCAATATTTGTTCGCATATTATATTTATTATCTTAACTTGGCACGCTTTGCAAGCGATTCGTTTTGATGAGATTTTTAAGAAAAAACGTGTTTTTGAGGCAAGGCTAGTAATGGTGTTGTTAACCATTACAATAGGTTCAACGGTCAGCCATTTTTTTATTGATCTTATTAATTGGACGCAACAGATTATTTATCTTTTTTAAACGAAATGAAGTACGGTAAAAGTCGAGTTAGCAGCTGATTAAGAAAACGAGATTTGGTCAACAGAATGTATGGCTTATCATGCGAGAGTAATGGAAATACACATCAATAACTATCATTCAAGTGATGTTGAATAACCTCAGAAAACCGGAGAATTGTCGGGAATTGACGTAAGCTTTACCGTATAATCACCCAATTGTTAGGCTAATACTGCTAATGAAAACAATTGGAGGCGATGGTCATGGGTAAGGTTATGCTTCAAACGCTAGTAGTCATTAGTATTTTAAGTGTTATAATCCAGAAAGATCGGGAATTACCATTATATCAACTGGTCCAATTTGCAGAACAGGAAGAGATTACGATTGAGTATGGAGAACTACTTATTAAAGAGACTTTTTCGATCAATGAGCTTGATGCGATTCGCTCCTTTATCGTACAATCAGACTTTTCCAGAGTGAGTTCAAACCTTGAAAATTACCAGCGAGAGCTTTTAGATGATACATATGAACAAATAAGTCTGATAGAATCCAAGCCGAATCAAGAAATTACCGTAAGCTATCTTCTGTCTGGTGACGTAGTCAAGCTACTTCAGGATCAACAGTTCGCTAATCAAATTGAGCAGTTTATTGGTTTATTTTACACAAATAAAAAGCTTGAATATGCTTGTATTCGCTCAAGCAAAAGTGATAATATAAATAGTGGCTATTTTTTTAATAAAATATTGTCTGATTTACGTGTTGATGTACATGATAGATTAGTAGAAACAGATTTTGTTGTTGTATCAGGTTTTTCTGATCAGTTTAGCCACAAGATACCTGTTGGTAATCAAATGCAGAATATTCAAATTGCCGTACGAACTTATGAAACAGGTGAATCCATTCTTACACTTGGAACACCTATCCTAACGACTGAATACTAATAAATATAGACTTTTAATTTAGAGGAGAATGAGCCTTGGAAAAGATAATTATAAAAGGTGGTCGTCGCTTATCTGGAACAGTAAAGATTGAAGGGGCAAAGAACGCCGTACTACCTGTTATTGCAGCAACGATAATGGCTAGCAGTGGCGAATCGAAAATTCATAACGTTCCAGCTTTGGCTGATGTTTATACCATGCATGATGTCTTAAAGCATATGAATGCGAAAGTGGAAATGAACCATGATACTATGGTGGTTAATGCGGTTAATCCGTTATTAACAGAAGCACCGTTAGAATATGTAACCAAAATGCGAGCGTCTTTTCTTGTGCTTGGCCCTTTGCTTGCACGCTATGGCCATGCCAAGGTTGCTTTGCCGGGTGGTTGTGCTATTGGATCCCGTCCAATTGACTTACACTTAAAGGGATTTGAAGCCATGGGAGCTAATGTCCATGTGGGCAATGGTTATGTCGAGCTCTATACCAACAAACCTTTGAGAGGTGCAAAGGTTTATTTAGATATGCCAAGTGTTGGCGCCACAGAGAATATTATGATGGCCGCAGCTCTAGCGAAGGGTAAGACGGTAATTGAAAATGCAGCTAAAGAGCCAGAAATTGTTGACTTGGCTAATTTCTTGAATAAAATGGGTGCAAGAGTGGTCGGTGCAGGGACCGAGCTTATCAAAATATATGGTGTGGAAAAACTGTCTGGTGCAGAGCATAGTATTATACCTGACCGAATTGAGGCGGGTACATTTATGGTTGCTGCGGCGTTAACAGCCGGTAATGTGCTTGTTGAAGGAGCGGAACCAGAGCATTTACGTTCATTGATTTCTAAGCTGGAAGAAATGGGCGTTGTTATTCATGAAGAGCATAATGGTTTACGAGTAATTGGTCCGGAGCAGTTAAAGGCTGTGGATATTAAAACATTGCCACACCCTGGCTTCCCAACAGATATGCAATCCCAGATGATGACATTAATGTTGCTTGCTAAAGGCACCAGTGTTATTACGGAAACGGTGTTTGAGAATCGGTTCATGCATGTTGAAGAGTTTCGACGCATGAATGCCAAAATGAAGATTGAAGGTCGAAGTGTGATTATTGAAGGTGAAGCAAACCTTCAAGGAGCAGAAGTGCAAGCAACAGACCTTCGAGCCGGTGCTGCTTTGGTTTTAGCGGGATTGGTCTCAGAAGGGTATACGCGTGTCACTGAATTAAAGCATATCGATCGGGGTTATGTTAATTTAGCTAGTAAATTAAAAGCTTTGGGAGCTGATATTGAACGTGTCAACGAGGCTGAGGTTGAACCTATTAAAGCGTCTAAATTAGGTAAAATATCCTCCCTGTAGAACTTTATTGATTAAGTAAAAGATTTGCTAAAGTTACTTATTTTAACTTTCACTCAGCAGAATTCTCCCACTTCTACTTCTATAAAGTGGTGAGATGAATGCCTATTTGTCTTCCATTCAATCCTCGATTGAATAAAGTTAAGGCCTCTGGCGAATGCGGCAGGTTATTAGCACTGCGCTAAAAAAGCTGCTGTGTTAGACGTAACACGGCTTTCATTGTGGTTAAGAGCGTTGGGAAGTATTTACTTCTTATGCTCTTTTTTTATTGCTTTGAGGTTGTTCAATACCTCGTCTCAGATAAGCAGCACTATTTACTTATCGTAGTTAGCTTTTTTCTAATGAAAAGTCGTCAGCAAATTTGGTCTAGCTTTAATCATTCGTGCATATGCTTTATTGTTACTGAAGAAGATTTTGATTGGAGGGCTCAATGATTCGACCATTAAAGCAAAAAGCTAACGTTATTAAACCTATTTTACTCATCATCATAACCATGACAGTCTTTATCCTTGGACTACCGAGTATGATTGTTTTACTAAGTTCAAAAGGGATGGAAGAAGAATCTTCTCCTACGACTTACCAAATGACTGAACCAGATTTAGAATCAGAGAGTGTTTTAACTGTAGATGTACAGCGCACAGCTACCGATAATGTTGAAACTGTTCCAATTGAACAGTATGTTGTTAGTGTGGTTGCCGCTGAGATGCCGGCAGAATTTGAAATGGAGGCATTAAAAGCCCAAGCATTAGCTGCCCGTACATATATTGTTCAATATATGCTAGCAACTGGTGCAAGTGAGAATCAAACAATTACTGATACTGTCCAACACCAAGTGTATCGCAATAAGGATGAATTAAAGGAGCTATGGGGCAAGGATTATACTTGGAAAATAGAAAAAATTACTGAAGCCGTCGCTGCTACATCAAGTGAAATTCTAACTTATGAGAATGTCCCGATTACACCTGCCTTTTTCTCAACAAGTAATGGTAAAACGGAAAATGCAGAAGACTACTGGGAAAATAATCAACCATATCTAGTTAGTGTTGATAGTCCATGGGATTTAGATTCTCCTAAGTTTTTAGATCAAAAAAGTATCCCAATTTCTGAAGTAGAGCAGCTATTGGGTATTCGATTAGATACACCAATATCTGAACCTCGTATAACCTATACATCGAGTGATCGTGTCCAAACAATTGAATTAGCTGGTCAAGTCTTTACCGGTAGAGAAATAAGAGAAAAGCTCGAGTTACGTTCAACAGACTTCACGATTGAACAAAAGGATGACCATCTTATCTTTACCACGAAAGGGTTTGGACATGGAGTGGGTATGAGCCAATATGGTGCGAATGGGATGGCTTTAGAAGGTAAGGATTACCAAGAAATTGTTGAACACTATTACCAAGGGGCTGAAATCTCAACCATTAATGAAACAACCCCAACCCTTGTTGTTAAAAAATAGATGTTTTTTTAAAATAAAATGTATATAACTTCCTCTTTCTGATCAGAATGGTTGCTGAGGTGATGAAAATGAAAGAGGAAAAACGTAGGTTCTCACACTACTGGAAACGTATCGTTAAGAAAAAAGGCTTTTTCCCGACTCTTTATCTTGTCATTGCAGCATTAATGTTAACGGGAGTGCTTTGGTATCAAAATATGGATCGTCTATCTGATACGCAGCCAAACCGTGATGTGAATTTACAAGATGAAATAAGAGGCGGGGATTTTGAGCAACCTTCAGATCCGGTCACTCATCCAGTCGAAAATGTTAACCTACCCATACTGGAAGATAGTGATTCTCAAATTGTAACGAAGTTCTATGATTATCAGCAATCGCAGGAAGAGCAACAACAGGCACTCGTATTCTACAACAATAAATATTACCAAAGTCAAGGCATTGATATTGCTGCAACTACCAGTGAGCCGTTACAAGTTGTTGCTGCTTTGAGTGGTGAAGTTGTAGAGGTAAAAGAGGATCCAATTTTAGGTTATGTTGTTCAGATTGAGCACGACCATGATGTGACAACCTACTATTCAAGTTTAACTGATGTTAGGGTAGAAGAGGGTCAGCAGGTTACGCAAGGTGAACTACTGGCACACGCTGGTACCAGCATCTTTGGTCAGGAAAAAGGAAGTCATGTTCACTTTGAACTTAGAAAAAATAGTCAAGCAGTAGATCCCGAAGCCTTCTTTGACCAACCCGTAACAAATGTTGCGGTCCATGAAGCGGAAGATGTAACGGATGAGGCTGATCAGGACGAAGAGTCTGAGACTGAGACGGATTTAGAATCCGGTAGAACAACGACACATACCTAAAATCTAAAAACTAGAGTCGAGCAAATCGGCTCTAGTTTTTTTATCGCAGTGTAACCACTCCCATATCAAGAAATCAGGGAACACGACATGTCTAAGTGGGAGATCCAACAGCCAGTAACGGCCCGATTGGTTCAACTAACGTTCAGTGGGGGAGAGAGGAAGCTGACTAAGTTCCGACGTCGTGTCAACTAGCACATCTAAGCGTCGAACCCCCCTCTGAACGAAGTTTCACTTTATATGAAAAATGATAATCATGGTTCGTAGTGACAAATACATTGATTTTTGTATTTTGCAGTACACATATTTATGATTTTTCCCGCGTATATTAATGGCACTCGACCTGACGAAATTAAGTATTTAATCGATTAGTATTAGGAAATTGATCGAATTTCATTTCGGGTTAAGGATCAAATCTCATTGTTGACTTATTCCACGACTTACCTTAGTAAAAACGATGCCTCAATCTACCTGTTCTGCTTCTCTCACCACGTTGTTTAAATATTGAAACAATATGATAAGAAAGTGTAAAGTGTCGATATAGTAAAATATTTGTCGAAAGAAAAGGTAAATAAAGCACTTGTAAAATTATGAGAATATGTGACAATATAGATAGATTAGGGATATAGATTGTTTTGGGGGAGGGGAGACCAGTGTCGAAATTTGAAAATTTACAGGTTCAAGCTGAGGCATTTGAACATAAAGATTTAAACGCAGAAGAATTTTATGCTTGGTTGATTGAGAACGTACCCAAAAGCAAACAATCCCAAATATTAAGAGACTATTTTATGATAACAAAAAATCCCTACTCAATGTGTATTGGGTTAGAATTTTTATTTATGCATGGCTATTATCAAGAGTTAAATGAATTAATCAAAAAAAATATTGATATACACAAGCATAATGAGTTAAACCAGAACTGGGCAAATCTCTTTAAATTAATTCTTGCTAAACAGCATCGTATTTATCCAATTGATTATATTTTGAAGCAAACACAGCTCATAAAAGCGATTGATTTACCCTTAAAGTGTTTGCGGGAACTATTTATTCTATCGATTTATTTCGATATTTTTGAATATGAGATAGTGGCTAATAAGTTAGATCATTTAAAAGTAGAGGTTCAAGCTGTTCAACATCCATTATTAGTACAATTATTTGGACAAAGATTAGATAGGATATTATTTTTTTATTATTGGAAAAGAAATGAAATGCTATTAGCTAGGAAGCATGGCTTTAGTGCACTATCTGAAATAAATAATCGTGTTCAGTTAGCAAACTTACATGTTAATTTTAGCTTATCATACATCTTTGATGATTTTGAGTCGTCTGTTTATCACTTAGAAGAAGCTTATAAAATTGCTACTGAGGAAAACATTACACGACTTATTCGACTTATTGAGAATCAAAATAAACCCTTTATATATGCTCATTTTAATCAGCCTGGGGACATAACTACACCGGATAAAAGTGAACAAGCTCATTTAGCCATTGCACGTGGTGAGTTTAAATGTGCTCAATCATTACTTTCAGAAGTTCCTGAAACCCCATTTACCAAATATTATTTGGGACGAGCTTATCAGGATCGGCGTATTTTACTTCAGGCTTATAATGATTTTATTGAGAAACGAAGTGATCATTTTTTTGCTCGTCTTCCTCTTGTTGCCTTGAAAAATTTATAGCCAGATTAACTATTACAAAAAGGAGGTGATAAAACATGAAACGGGCTATTATGTCATTGCTTCTAACTTTCTTTATTTCTATAGGCCTAACTATTGGACAAGCGGATAATCATGCACCAGACAGTGAAACTGAAACAGTGCAGCAGGATACGGGACATGTTAACCTATTCTGGGATCCAGGTCATGGTGATTCGATGTAATGTCAGAGAGAAACATTAGGAGCTTGGATAAGCTAGTAGATATTAATTAGGCAATGAGCTGTCGCAAAATGCATGGTATGCATTTGATGACAGCTCTTTTTTCTATGATAGGTTGCTCCTTTTTAAATTAGTTATTTTATCTCAGTGTAAGTTGGATCTCCCACTTAGACATGACGTGTTCCCTTATTTCTTGTAGTGGGAGTCTTACAGCCAGTTAAACTGCGATAAAATAGAATAAAACACCTCGAAAAGGTATACTTAGAAAGGCTTTTGAATGATATTTATGATTATAAAGTGATACCCTTAACAAATAATAATTATTACTACAAAGATTCTGTTATCAACTATTTGAGAAAAGATGATGTTACATTAGGTAACTGGTACAGTAAATATGGTCATTGATCAACGAAACGATCAATACGAGTAATGAATTGGACAAAAGCACAGAGCGCCCGTTTAAAAACGTAGCGACTCAGAATCAACTGAGATAAAGGAGTCACTGATAAAATTGATTTACTTCTATTAACCCCATGTTCAACATCCTTCTTTGAAAAATTTTAAAATCAAATTACAATGTTTCTGCCCAAGAGATTAATTAGTGTCTGTCTCTCCTCAGCCTATGCAATCTCCATATTATTTAAATCGATAATTTTCGGGTAGTGACAGAGAACCGTCCCTTGTCCCAGGTGTCAACAATATAATAATATTATTTACAATATTCTACCTTTTAAGGAACAAAATAAAAGAATAATTGTTATAATAACAGTAATGACCTGATATGATATGAGTAGAATAATAGGAGGTAAAATTGTGGAGAGATTAATAGCCTGTAATTATGAATATGATGAAAAGATTAGCTTCGCCCTGCAACAAAACCATGTACCGTTTATGAAGCGCTTATCCATTGAAAACATAAGTGAGGAGAAGCACCATGATATTAAAATAGAGTTATCCTCTAACCCTTCGTTCTTTGAACCCGAAACCATACACATTGAAGTATTAAATCCCGAAGAAACTATAGAAATCCATCCTGACATTCCATTATCAGCGGATTATCTTATAAACCTAGATGAAAGTATCACAGGACATTTCAGTTTAAAAATTAGAATCGGGGACAAGGAAGCATATCAAAAAAAGCTTCCAGTGGATATTCTCTCCTTTGATTCATGGCCAGGCGCTAACGTAATCCCTGAGATTATCTCAAGCTTCGTTACGCCTAATCGACCCTTTGTGATGGACATTATTAAACAAGCTTCCAAGATCATGCAAGAGAAAAGCGACACAAATGCTATGGATGGCTATCAAAGTGGGGACCCTAACCGTGTTATTGCACAGCTTTCTGCTATTTATTCTGCCATTCAATCTCAGGAAATTTCCTATGCCAATCCCCCTGCCAGCTTTGAGACCCAGGGACAGAAAATTCGTTTCCCTGACATAATAAAGGAACATAAGTTAGGTACCTGCTTGGACTTAACACTGTTATATGCGGCATGTGCAGAGTCGATAGGTATTCATCCACTTATCGTTTTTTTCCGTGGCCACGCCTATCCTGCTTTCTGGTTAAAGGAATATAGCTCCCCAGATAGTTTTCAGGATGACAAGAGTTTGCTAACAAAAAGTATGGCAAGCGGAATACATGATATTATCGCTGTAGAATCAACATTATTAACTAATGAAAAGTCTACATTCCATAGTGCTGTTCAATCTGCAGAAAGTACCCTGAACAAGCCAGGTTACTTCGACTTTTTTGTGGACATCCATAGAAGCAGAATCGGTCAAATAAAACCACTCTCTCTAAAAAATAATGTCGGGTCTAATATCCAAATCGCAGTTCAACCTGCTGAGCCTGTCAGAATAAATAATCACTTTAGCTTCGAGAAAGTTGATATCATTCCGGAAGAGGAGCAGTCGCCAGACCAAAGCAATGAAGATAAGATTACTTATTGGCAAAATAAATTAATTGATATGAGTTTACGTAATAATTTGCTGAATTATCGCATTCATACCCAGGGTGTTCCAGTAGTTACATCGGGACTTGATGAGGTTGAGGATATCCTTTCCATGGGAAAAAAAGTATTTATCGAACCTTTACCAAACGAATGGCGGCATAAGGTCAGAGATTTTAAAGACCAAAAAGAACTATTGAACAGCAAAATTTTAGCAGATGATATGAAAAACAATAGACTAAGAGCTGTATTGCCTGACGTCAAATTAGAAAAAGAGCTCATTAAGCTATACAGGAAATCCAAAAATACGCTTGAGGAGACTGGAGCCAACTCCTTATTTATTGCACTAGGGTTCTTAAAATGGTATGACCCTAAATCCTATTCCAAAGAACGGTTTGCGCCCATTTTGCTCCTGCCGATAGATCTTGTCCGGCTATCTGCAAAAAAAGGCTATTACATAAGAGCACGAGACGAAGAAATCCTAATTAATATCTCCTTAATTGAGTATCTAAAGCAGACCTTTGGTATCGATGCATCAAGGCTATACAACATACCTCAAGATGAACATGGTGCTGATGTCAGAAAAGTACTGACAACTATGCGGCGAATTATTATGCAAATGAAAAGCTGGGATGTTTACGAAAATGCAAGCATCGGTGTTTTTTCTTTTTCCAAATTCGTTATGTGGAATGACCTTGTCAACCATTCCGATCAGCTCAAAGAAAACAAAGTAGTTAAAAGCTTGGTGGAAGGAAACTACCTTGGAAAGCGGAATGAATCTTTCTCCGGTTCCTTGACAACAAAAGAGGATGAGGAAGCGAAGATATTTGCACCATTAAGTTCAGACAGCTCACAGACTGAAGCCATCCTAGCAACGGCAGAGGATAATAGTTTTGTCTTGCATGGACCTCCAGGCTCAGGTAAGTCACAAACAATTACAAACATGATTTCTCACGCACTCGCAACAGGAAAAACAGTGCTATTCGTTGCAGAAAAAATGGCTGCCTTAAATGTGGTGCAAAATCGATTGGAGTCTATTGGCCTAGCAGATTTCTGTCTAGAAGTTTACTCAAACAAGGGGCAGAAAAAAGATATATTAATACAGCTGGAACGTTCTTTTGAAGCCCAAAGGAATGTGAAAGGAACAAATTGGTATGAGAAGTTTGAAGAAGTAAAAGTACTAAAAAAAGAGTTAAATAGGTATGTACACGATCTTCATCAAAATACTTCGCTTGGCCAAAGTATTTTTGAAATGATTGAAACATATTCAAATCTATCTGCTCCTAAAGAGATGATTGCATTTGATCGAGATTATGTGATGGAAATGAATGAAGTAAAACTCCGCCATACGAAGCAAACCATAGAAGACTTAGAAATTATTGCTGAGACTTGTGGCAATGTGACAGAAAATCCGTGGTTGAGAATAAGGCAAACCAACTACTCGCTTGCTCTACAGGATACCCTCAAGCAAGAATTATCATTAATAGAAGTTGATACAGAAAAGCTTATCCAATTAGACATAAGCTTGACTGAGATGGAATTAACACATGAACGCAAAGACCATAGCTGGTACTTATTTATTTATAAGATCATTCCTTTACTTAAGGACATACCAGATGCAGAAATAGAGATTTTGGGCAATGAGAACTTTGACAAATTGAAGAAAGAAATCATAGAAGTTACTACTGTAGGACGTGAACTTAATGATGCGTCAGATAAGATAGCAGAACGGTTCGACCACTCGATTTTAAAGCTTGATTCAGAGGCATTGTTGCAGAGTTTCCGATTAGCTGAGAACAGCTGGTTCCTTAAAAAAATGCTAGAAAAAGGGAAAATCAAGAAGGAATTTAAGAAATTCCTAAAGACCAATGATAAGATCGAAACGGATGAGATCGAAACAATTATTAATTCAATTCGAGAGATTAAGCACAGGAAAGAATTCTTAAAACAGAATGAAGATATGATGAAGCAGTACTTCCCTAATCTTTGGCAGCATGTAGATGGAAATTGGCGTGGGATAGAAAAAGCTGTGGAATGGATGACAGATGTACGTACTTTAATCCGTACACTGCTGAAATCATCACACGAATCACTTCCGGTTATTGCAAATTTGCTACAAACCAATAAACAGAGCTTCTTTAATCAACAGATAAAGTTACAAATGGACAACTTTACCAACGGTTATAAAGCCATAATGGTAAGCTGGGATAAAATCGAGCAAGAGTTGCTTGCTGAAAATCTTCATGAACCTGATATGGAAAATTGGGCTATTAATAGTAAGAATAAAGCTGTCCGTTTAATGGAAGCATTGCCAGAACTGAAAGATAACTGTAAGCTTGCCAGCGTGATAAAAGAAGCAGAAGAATTGAAACTTGATAATATAACGACAGCATATCTTGCCGGCAGTCTCCATCATGATGAACTTCTTTCTACTTATTTATATGGATTCTACCGTTTAAGAATTGACGGAGAAATCTCAGCAAGAGCAGAGTTATCACAGTTTTCGAAAGCAAGCTTTGAGAATAAACTCGACAAATTTAATGCCTTTGACGATGAACTTAGTGAGTTAACCAAACTCGAAGTCTATGTTAAGTTAATGAGCCGTGTACCGGACTTATTGCATAATACCATTGCAAACTCTGAACCTGGCATCTTGGCTAAAGCCATCAAGAGCAAAGGACGCGGCATAGCAATTCGCCAATTATTTCAAAGGATTAAAAATCTTTTACCGAAAATTAAACCTTGTATGCTAATGAGTCCGTTATCTGTTGCACAATACTTAGACCCGTCTTTTCCTAAATTTGATTTAGTTATTTTCGATGAAGCCTCTCAGTTACCTACTAGCGAAGCAATTGGTGCAATGGGGAGAGGTAAAAATGTCATCGTGGTAGGCGATCCTAAGCAGTTACCACCGACAAACTTCTTTGGGGCAAAACAGGAAGAAGAAAACTTTGATTTACAGGATATGGAGAGTGTACTTGATGATACTCTGGCAGTACAACTACCGCAAAAACACCTGAGATGGCATTATCGAAGTGAACATGAAAGCTTAATCTCTTTTTCAAACCATCACTTCTACGACAATAAATTGGTCACTTTTCCATCTGTCGATGATATTAACTCTAGAGTGACATTTAATAATGTTGAAGGTATCTATGATCGTGGCAAGACGAAGCAGAACATACAGGAAGCTGAGGCTATCGTCAACGAAATCTTTACAAGGCTAAGGAACCCGACAAAGCAGCATGAGAGTATTGGTGTTGTCACCTTCAGTCAGCCACAACAAACATTGATCGAAGACATGATCGACGAGAGACTTAGACAAGACTCCTCCCTAGAAAAATATTTTACTGATGAGGTGGAGGAACCCGTCTTTGTTAAGAACCTAGAAAATGTTCAAGGCGATGAACGTGACATTATTTTGTTTACAGTTGGCTATGGACCTGATCACACCGGAAATATGACCATGAATTTCGGTCCATTAAATCGTGAAGGAGGTTGGCGCCGTCTTAACGTAGCAGTCTCCCGCGCTAAAAGGGAAATGATTATTTATGCGTCTATGGAACCAGATAAAATCAACCTATCCCGCACTAAGGCTGATGGAGTCCGTAGCTTAAGGGCGTTTATGACTTTTGCCAAAAGAGGAAAAATTCCTACAGAGGTAAATAGTGAGGCAAACAGAAAACTTGTAAACTCTACCGTCATTATTCCGAAAATAAAAGAAGCTCTAAAGCAACATGGTTATCAAGTAGAGACGAACGTAGGCAACAGTGATTTCAAAGTAGATTTAGCAGTACTAGACGGTCATAATAAGGGAAAGTATCTTGCTGCTATACAAGTAGACGGTCATCGTTATGCAGAATTTACAACCACCAGGGACCGCAACAAACAGGGCGATCTTATGTTGAAAAGATTGGGGTGGCATATTATTAAAGTATGGTCCATTGAATGGTGGCACAATGAAGAGAAACAAATGGAAGAACTACTAGCTCAACTACAACAAATTGAACAAGATAAGCGGGACACAACCAAAGTGACAAAAGTCGATTCAAAAAAAGAGCAAACATCCATACATGATAAAATCAGTAACCTTACCATATCTGTCGAAACGAAGCAAACTAGCTATTTTGAGCCCGCTCAGTTAGAAGATGTAGAATTACCTAACGATTTATTTTACACGTTTGAAGGTAAACCTGTCATTCAAGAACAGATCAAACAGATTATAAATAAAGAAGCGCCTGTTAGCTTTTCGAGTTTAACCAAAACTATTCTAAACGCTTGGGGATTCTCTAGAAGTGGTGCCAAGCTGGAAATGGTGCTCCAAGATGCATTGGTAGGATTAAAGGTCTTCCAAACTACAGAAGAGAAAGGCACATTCCTGTGGGCGGACAAAGAGCAGTCCAACTCCTATAACGACTTTCGTATGAAAGATCAGTACCGAAGAGATTTGCAAGATATTAGTAAGATAGAATATGCTAATGGTGTCCTAAACATTATGAAGACGGCATTACGTTTACCAAAAGCCGATTTAATCAGGGAAATTTCTAAACAACTTGGTTATAATCGTACAACCTCTAATACAGAAATGTACGTGCAGGAAGCTATTAACTTAAACGTAAAAAAAGGCTTCATGACAGAAGATAGAGCAGGTAATTTGGAGTATGTAGAGGTGTAAGTTTACAGGAAAGCTTTTAAAATGGCTCTACGTCAAATGTGGGAGTGTAATAAAAACTGTGTAAGTAAGAAATGCATACGGTTTCTTACTCACACAGTTTTTTTATTTGGTAGAATAATAAATATAAAGCTAGAGGAGTGTTTTAAATGGGCAAACCTAAAAGAGATCCTAACTCCGTAGAATTAGCTAACAAGATTATTGAACAGTATCAACCAAAATCTGTAGAAGATATGCAACATGCATTAAAGGACATATTCGGACCGATGTTTGAATCGATGTTAAAAGGTGAAATGAATCATCATTTGGGCTATGAATCCAATGATAAGGGAGAAAAAGAAACAAACAATAGACGGAACGGGTACGGAAAAAAGAAAGTCAAAACGACTGCTGGCGAAGTGGATATTGCCGTACCTCGTGATCGTGACGGTTCATTTGAACCAACTTATTCCAAAGCGTAAAAGAGATGTTTCTGCCATCGAGGATAAAGTCATCTCCATGTATGCAAGAGGAATGTCTCAGCGAGATATTTCATCTACGATAGAAGATATCTATGGATTCTCCGTGTCTCATGAAATGATATCCGATATTACAGATACTGTGCTTCCTGATTTAGAAGAGTGGCAAAGTCGCCCTTTAAGCAACTGTTATCCTTTTGTGTTCGTAGATTGCCTTTATACGACCGTACGTAACGACTACGAGACAAAGAAATACGCTGTTTATACTATGTTAGGCTATACCATGGAAGGAAAGAAAGACATTCTTGGTCTATGGTTAAATGAAATGGAAAGTAAGCATAAATGGATGCAAATTTTTGATGAAATAAAAGCTCGTGGTGTAGAAGATATTTTCTTTATTTCCATGGATGGAGTAAGTGGATTAGAAGATGGAGCTCGTGCTATTTTCCCACAAGTAATCGTGCAACGCTGCATCGTTCATCTCATTCGAAATTCAATTAAGTACGTACCAAGTAAAGACTATAAACCTTTCACGGCTGCCTTAAAAAAGGTGTATAGTGCACCAAGTCTTAAGGCTTGTCATAGTGCATTCGAAAGCTTTCAACAACAATGGTCTGCCTATCCAGGAGCTATTGATGTATCGAAACGAAAACGTCTCCCATGTGGAACAACTATTTGATTATGGAAGTGCCCTACGCAAAGTCATGTACACTACCAATGCGGTAGAAAGCATACATTCCAGCTTTAGAAAAGTGACTAAAAAAGGAGCATTCCCAAATGAGAACGCTCTTCTAAAAGTATTATATTTACGATCGAAAGAACTTGAAAACAAGTGGGAAAGTGGCCATATTCAACAATGGGCAATGGTGATGAACCAGGTATTAATCCATGACCATCTTAATGAACGTGTGTTGAAGTATTTAAAATAACTTACACACTTTTCTTGACAAGCCCTCAAATGTTGGGGTGGCGATTATATTTCGCCACTTTACCCAACATGTAACCCAACTTCTTTATACTGTCTTGCTAATAAGATCTTTGCCCTAAAACGTTTAAAACTCCTAAAACCATATGCATTTCTCTTCATAACCTTCGTGGTATTATTAATCCCTCTAAGAAGCCGTTAGAATAGTCATATACAAAACTATTTAATATTTCTACCTGCCAGTTTTGAAACGTCTTGATACTAATCATTTCAGGAATTCCTGAGTTTATTACCTTTTGGTAAAAGGATTGTAGACCTTCTTTTACTTGGACTATTTGCTCTTTACCGATTAATTTTGCTATATCAAACCATTCTCGATAGGCTTCCTATAATTCGTAGGCCTCTCTTAACTCTGTAGACAGGTTTAAATAACTTTCTAAATGCCAAAGCTCATCTTCTTTTAATCGATCCTTCGCTTTATGAAAGACATGTTTCATACGTTTACACTTCTTCCGATCATAATCATGAAAGCTGAGGGGCGGAAAGGTGTCGCAAGATTGGTCTAAATATGAGCTTTCTAAGAAAGGTATACTATTAATGACTTAATCTGATACAACATTTAGACTTGATCTTCTAATTGTATGAGTAAAATTAATGTGGGCAAAAAACTAAACCCGATGTTGTAGTGAAGGATTAGGAAATCGTTCACTACAACATCGGGGCACCAAGAGAAAGCGCGGTAGATTTGTAAGCATATTACATGATAAAGATGGTGACTCCTTGGTAAAATCATAGTCGACAAAACAAGATCACACACAATGGAGAAAATCCTCATGCAGAAGAATACCACAAAATACCCAAATTTAAAACAAATTGAGCATTTCGTTTGGAGACAATTACAGGAAACTTTTTCAGTCGTCATGAAAAAGTTGTTAGAGGATCTGGATCAACAAATCGCACAGGAAAAAACAGAAACAGACTTTTGGATAAACGGAAAACCCATATAGATATCCTCTTTGGACAAGTCGAAAAATAGAGAAACTATTATCGAGATCGAGAAAAGGAGGCGTACGTATCTCTCCTAGATCGTTACCTTGCATTTGAAGGGGCAGGGAATGTTAGTCCACTTCTTGAAGAAGCAGCCATCGAACTGGCGATAACAGGCCCATCCTACCGAAAGAAAGGCAGCCGATACACTTGAAACGCTCTTGGGCTACCGAGTGATCAGTCATGAAGCGATAAGGCAACATCTCGTTCACATTTCCACCATTCCCAAAGCAAAGCGCCTGTTCACGGCCCTGTTTTATTTGTCGAGGTGGACGGTTTATATGTGAAGCGTCAAGGCAAAGGAAAACGAGGAAAAGAAGAAAAAATAGCGGCCGTTCATCAAGGTTGGGAAGTGAATGGAAAACGTGTAAGTCTCAAGACGAAACGGCACTTTGTTCATCGTGGGAAACAGCCGTTTTGGCAAGCATTTGAGGGGTTTTTGATAGAAACCTTTGAGTATGGTCCCACCGTCCATAAATTGGTGATAAACGGGGATGGGGTCGGATAGATCTATGCATGTCGAGAACATATTCAAGGAAGAGCGTTCTTTTCGATTGACCGTTTCCATGTGGCAAGAGAGATTCGAAGTCTGTTTCTGCTACCGCTAAATCCAAAAGGCGTTAGCCTCGTATGACAGCCAGAAACTGATGACCGAACTAAATAGTGCAGTTGGCACGCTAGAGAAAGAGGAGCAGGAAGAACGACTCGACCAACTGATACACCAACTAGAAAAGTATCCAGAAGCCCTAGGAGATTACCGAGACTGGCTGAAAGAACAAGGCATAGTTTAGAAGTTGTAAACGCTTCATATCAGTGCCTATCCTGGCAAGGCGCTATAAGGATATCGGATCGCATGTTGATTAGAATTGCAAAGCTTAATCCTAACTTTGACGTAGAACCATTATTTTAACGATAGAATTAAGTCAGTCGCTCCCTCCGCATATGAAAACTCCCCATTATCCATCTAAATCACGCATAATCAAGCGCTTTAACTAATAAAATGATACAAACTACACAAAGACGGTCTGAGGCTTTGCCACCGAAGTAATTAAGTCAATTCGTGCTATTCACCCTTCCCCCACCTTGACCAGACAACAAGAGGAGGCAAATGATGTGCATGATTATATTAAAGAAAGAACGATTAGGATTGGCCAGTATATTATTGACACCAAAAAAACGGTTCGTACCATTGCGAAGGAGTTTGGCGTATCAAAAAGTACCGTTCATAAGGATTTAACCGAGCGCTTGCCAGAATTAAATCCCGATCTAGCATTACAAGTAAAGGAAATTTTAGAACATCATAAAGCAATTCGCCACTTAAGAGGTGGAGCAGCCACAAAACGAAAATATCAGCAGTCTACACCAGACCACTAAATGATAAGTTAGATCCTCTCTATAGTATTCCTGTACCAATTCGTTATCTCTTTAAGTTAAATCAGATAGGAAAATAGGCTTCATTATTTTACAATATTTAAATCTTAATTGTATTTTCTTATACAATATAATCACAAAATAGAATATCGCTGTTAGTTAATTTATGCTATTATATATTATTAGAGGTATTGGATACTTACGGAAGTTATTAAATAGGGAGGATCGAACGTATGTTTTCGAGAGATATTGGTATTGACTTAGGTACCGCTAATGTTTTAATCCATGTTAAAGGAAAAGGTGTTGTCCTAAATGAACCATCTGTTGTTGCGATGGACCGGTCAACAGGACGTGTATTAGAGGTAGGAGAAGCGGCACGTCGGATGGTAGGTCGTACACCTGGAAATATAGAAGCCATTCGTCCACTTAAAGATGGTGTTATCGCTGATTTTGACGTAACAGAAGCAATGCTTAAATATTTTATTAATAAAATTAATGTAAAAGGTATGTTTTCTAAACCACGTATGTTAATTTGTTGCCCGACTAATATAACGAAGGTAGAACAAAAAGCCATCAAAGAAGCAGCTGAAAAGTCAGGTGGCAAAAAGGTCTACTTGGAAGAAGAACCAAAGGTGGCGGCCATTGGCGCTGGGATGGATATTTTCCAACCAAGTGGCAACATGGTTGTAGACATTGGTGGAGGAACGACTGATGTGGCGGTATTGTCAATGGGAGATATCGTAACTGCTCAATCGATTAAAATGGCAGGGGATAAATTTGATGCGGAAATCCTAAATTATGTCAAGCGGCAGTATAAGCTTTTAATTGGTGAGAGAACGGCGGAAGATATTAAAATTCATGTCGCAACTGTTTTTCCAGGCGCACGTCAGGAATCAATTGATATTCGTGGCCGTGATATGGTTACAGGTTTGCCACGCACGATAACAATAGGGTCAGATGAAATTGAGAAAGCACTACGCGAATCGGTTTCTTTAGTTGTTCAAGCTGCCAAAAATGTGTTAGAAAAAACGCCACCAGAGCTGTCAGCTGATATCATTGATCGAGGTGTTATCTTAACAGGTGGTGGTGCTCTCTTACATGGAATGGACCAGCTTCTTTCTGATGAACTTAAAGTCCCAGTCTTTTTAGCTGAGGAGCCAATGCACTGTGTGGCTAAGGGAACTGGTATTATACTTGAGAGTATAGACAAGATAGAAAAGCGTAAAATGGTCTAATCGGTAATAGGAAAAAAGCCCTCTTTTTAATGTTTTATCAAACATTCTCGGCGAATTTTGCAGAATTTAGCTGTTACCTATGCTAAAATAAAGGTAACTTTTGTCGGAATGTTTAGTTATACTAGAGAGGAAGAGGCTATGTGTTAAGAGGATATTATACCGCTGCAAGTGGGATGACGACACAGCAACGTCGTCAGGATACGTTATCAAATAATATTGCGAACGCTCAAACACCAGGATTTAAGCAGGATCAAGCATCCATTCGCTCGTTTCCAGAGCTTTTAATAAAACGAATCGATTCTGAAACACTACCCACCGTTCGTAACTTTACTTTGCCAATTGACCAATCGATCGGTTCAATCAATAGTGGTGTTTACGTCCAAGAGACCATTGTAGATCACCAGCAAGGTGGCCTATTAGAAACCGGAATGCCTGCAGATATGGCGTTAATTAACGGGATTATTCCAGATGAGACAGGCAGCATATTTTTTACTGTTCAGAATGCAAATGGAGAATTACGTTATACGCGAAATGGTAACTTTACTGTTGATGGAGAAGGCTTTTTAACTACAAATCAAGGCTATTATGTGTTAAATCAAGCAGGAGAACCTATCTTTACAGATGGTCAGGATTTCACAGTTACTAGTGAAGGGCAGGTTGAAGTGGCAGGAGCACAAATTCCTCTTAACATTGCCTATGCAGCTGATGTCAATCAGCTGATTAAAGATGACGAAGATTTATTTGTACCAGGTGAGGAAGTAGATGAGCCTGCAGACGCGCGTAATGTTGCTGGGTTATCATTTTCTGTTGAACAACACTTTTTAGAACACTCAAATGTAGATCAAGTTCAAACCATGACAGAAATGATGCAAGCATATCGTTTATTTGAAACAAATCAAAAAGTCTTACAAGCATACGATCAAAGTATGGATATAGCTGTTAATCAAATCGGACGATTAACTTAAGGAGCTGTTAGATAATGAGTAGAATGAATATGCAAGCAGCTGTTACGATGCGTCAGTTACAGAATAAACTCGATGTAATTGGGCACAACGTAGCAAATTCGAGTACGGATGGTTACAAGACCAGGTCAGCTAATTTTACTTCATTACTCTATCAAAATATTGATAACTTTAGCGATGTCGAAGCAAATGCCACTGGTCGAATAACACCACATGGCATTCGTTTAGGATCTGGTGCCCGATTAGGACATACTAATATTAACTTAGCTGCTGGAACAATAAATACAACAAATAGAGGGCTTGATCTAGCATTGTTAGAAGACAATCACTTATTACAGGTGCAAGTAACAGAAAATGGCGTAACAGAAACACGTTATACACGTGACGGAGCACTTTATCTGCAAACTTATGGTGATGGTCAATTAATGCTTTCAACTCGTAATGGGCACCCTATCTTAGGACAGGATGGTGCGCCAATTATTATTGATAACGATATCGAAGATGTCAACATTAATCAAGCTGGACAGATCGTTGTTCGTCGAAATGGTGCAGAGGTTGTCGAAGGACAATTAGCATTGGTAGAAGCGGTAAGGCCACAATTTCTTGAACAAGCAGGGACAAACTTATTTCGTTTACCTGATTTAACAGATGTTGCCTACCAAGCTGATGAAATCATTGCAGATGTTTTACCTTTTGAAAATCGTGTTCAAAGTGGTGCACTAGAGCAATCTAACGTTAATATGGCTATTCAAATGACAGATTTAATTCAGACTCAGCGTGCTTATCAATTTAATGCTCGGACAATCTCACTTCATGATCAAATGAGAGGGCTTGTCAATCAATTACGCTAAGGAGTTTCTAAGCTATGCAACAAACTGAACAAGAAACGCCAACAAATCCACAAAAGCAAACTAAGCCAGTAGTAGAAGAAAAAAAATCACGTCACATTTTTAAACGAGAGAGAAAGCAAGCGAAAGAGAAACGCTATGTGCGCCGTATCTTCCCAATTTGGTTACGGATTATTGTTGTTTTTTTATTGGCTTTTCTCGCTTTAATCATTGGCATGATCATTGGCTTTAGTGTCCTTGGTGATGGTAATCCAACGGATGTGCTAAAATTTGAGTTTTGGCAACATGTATTAGATATTATCAATGGCGTTGAATAAAGAGGATTACAGCAGATTAATCGCTTTGGCGGTAATCTGCTTTTAAAATTGCACTGCCGGATAATGATTAGTTAGCATTGAGAGTATATCGCTTTAAAAGAGTGGTGGACGATCAATTAAAAGTGATTTTTATCATTTAATTGTAAAAGGAGATGAGCTAGGTGTTAGATATCGAGCAAATTAAAGCAACTATTCCCCACCGTTATCCATTTTTATTGGTGGATGAAATTATTGAAATTGAAGAAGGGAAACGAGTGGTGGGCAAGAAAAATGTAACAATTAATGAGCCATTCTTTCAAGGCCATTTTCCGGATTATCCTGTGATGCCTGGTGTTTTAATCGTAGAAGCATTAGCCCAAACAGGAGCAGTCGCTATGCTTAAGAAAGAGGAGAACAAAGGGAAAATCGGGTTTTTAGCAGGTATAGATAAATGTCGCTTTAAACGCCAAGTAAAACCGGGCGACCAACTCAGGTTAGAGGTTGAAATAACACGTTTAAAAGGACCGATCGGTAAAGGAAAAGCGATCGCCTCTGTTGATGGTGAGCTGGCATGTGAAGCAGAGATTATGTTTGCCATTCAATAAAAAAATTAGCTTTATTTAGCAGAAATCTCCCCCTTCTATAGTGGTGAAATTAATGCCTTTCATTCAGTGGGGGACAAACCTCTGCTGAATCAAGTTAAAGCCTCCGGCGGATGCAGCAGATTTTCAGCGGAAATTTATCGAGTGAAGCTCGATAAAATCTGGGCACAAATACGCCAAGCGGCATTAGATAAAAACAGAGTATCAGACATGGATTCAGTTTTGTGAATCCATGTTTTTTTGTAGACTAAATAAAATGTGGATTTAATAATTGTTTTAAAAAACTGAAAGGGTGCGTGTTTGAACGAGCATTAATTTATTCATAAATGCGCTGAATTTTGAGATTTTTTTTTGTAAAAAAGGGTAAGCTAATGAAGAAATTGTATGAAAAGAGGTGAGCTTATGCTAGCAAAAATGATCCTATCTTTAATGGTAGTAGGGATGCTATTTGGTTGCGCTCAGAATAACAATGAAGAGCCGACTCCAAACGATACCGATATCCAAGAAGATATTCAGGATGATGCCAATCAAATAGAACAAGACATGGAAGAAAATTTAGAAGATGACCGTCTGGATGAACAGTTAAATGAAGAAGACCGACCAGATGAAGATATCCAAGAAGAAAATAGAGCTGAATAAACCATGTTTTTTTCTCGTGTAGACAATAGCTTTTGTTTACACGAGAATGTTTTTTTAGCTTTTAACTTCACAAAAGTCTCCTATTGCTATAAGTATGAATGCCTAAATTTCTTCCATTCAGTGGGGGAGCTGCCAAGTCACAGCTTCCAGCGGATCTGGGCGCAAATATATCAAGTCGTATTTGATCATTAATGGTATTTGAAACAAAAATGTAATGAAAATCCAACATTTTTATCTATATTATTACACAATATCGAGGCTATATTATGTTATACTGTTATTATTGTGCGTAAGTGATTGATCTGATAAATTATATCTTACATAATATATTTAAAAGCTAAGCGACAAATTTTTTAATATTTTCTTACTAGTATGAGATAATGAGATATCATCGGCTATTGGGGTTTGTGTTTTAGCACAAATCCCTTTCACTGTGACTCAACACCTTTTATGTGATGAAAGGAGAACCTTAATGTCGGTAACAGGTAAAGTAGTACATCTTACTACGGTTCATCATCCATTAGATACACGTATTTACTATAAAGAATGTAATTCTCTTGCAAGAGCTGGTTATGAAGTATACTTAGTCGCCCCAAACCGAGGACGTCTAGCAGATGGTTCATCTGATAATATTACAATCGTTCCAATTAAACATCGAAAAAATAGAGTGTTAAGAATGCTATTTTCAACTATTGAAGCTTATAAAAAAGCAAAGGAACTGGGGGCGGACTATTATCACTTTCATGATCCAGAGCTAATCCTAGTTGGATGGTTATTGAATAAAGCAAATAATCATGTTATTTATGATATTCATGAAGATTATTATACCGGAATATTACAAAAAAAATATCTTTGGAAGCCAATCAGAAAATTCCTTGCAAAGTGCTTCAAGAAGTTTGAACAACTTTGGATAAAAAAAATGCATCTCTGTTTAGCTGAAAAATACTATCAAGAACTTTACCCAGATGGGAAGTGTATTCTTAATTATCCACTTTTAAAGAATGAACTAATAAATTCTAAGAAATATTATGACAAAGTAGAAAATGAATTAATTTATACTGGGAATGTTTCAGAAGTTCGCGGTGCTAAAATTCATGCGCTAATTCCAAACTTAGATCACGATGTCTCACTTTATATGGTAGGGTATTGTCCCAAAACATTAGCTGATGATATGAATAATATAGCTGATTTAAATCGTGACAGATTAATAATAAGAGGAGTAGATGAATTTATTACCCGAAATGAGATCGATAACTTTTACATTAGTCGATCTTGGTTAGCTGGGCTAGCACTATTTCCTCCAACAGAACATTATAAGCGAAAAGAACTAACTAAATTCTTTGAATATATGATGGCTGGAATTCCAATTATTGCATCAAATTTTTCAAGCTGGAAGCATTTTATCAATACCTATCAATGTGGTTTACTTGTTGATCCACTTGATTCAGCACAAATAAAAAAAGCGATTAAATATTTAAAGGAACATCCAGATAAGCGGATTGAGATGGCAGTAAATGGACAAAAAGCAATAGCTGATCAACTGAATTGGAATGTTGAAGAAAAAAAACTTTTAAACTGGTACAAAGAGATGGCAAATAAGGTGTGATAAAATGAAGAGTCGACAAAAAAGCATGGTTTCAGTTATAACACCTTCCTTTAATGCTGAAGCTACTATTGAGAATACGATTAACTCTGTGCTTAATCAGACCTATGAGAATTGGGAAATGATTATTATTGATGATGCATCGACCGATGATACAGTTACTATTGTCGAAAAATATATGAACAAGGACAAGCGCGTTAAATTGATTAAACATCACAGGAATAAAGGAGCTGCTCACGCAAGGAATAGTGGCTTAGAAAAAGCAATTGGGCAGTTTGTGGCTTTTTTAGATAGTGATGATCGATGGAAACCCGAAAAATTGGAGAAGCAGCTTTCATTTATGCAATCGAATAGTCTTGCTTTTTCCTTTACTTCCTATAATCAAATTTCAACATATAAGACAGGGGACAAGCGCATCCAAAAAGTGAACGCTCCCTCAGTTGTAACATATCATGACCTTTTGAAAAGTAATGTAATTGGTTGTCTAACAGTTATGGTCAATGTGGAAAAAACCGGTCCTTTACAGATGGTCGACATAAGAGCAAGGCAAGATTATGCCTTGTGGTTAGAGCTGACAAGAAAAGGATATAATGCATATGGACTTGAAGAGCCTTTAGCTGATTATTATATTCGGAAGAATTCTCTATCAAGTAATAAATTAAAAATGGCTAAGTTAAACTGGAAAATATACCGCCAAGTGGAGAAATTAAGCTTATTCAAAACACTTTGGTATTTTTCTTTTTATCTAGTTAAAAAAGTGAAAAAATACGTTACAATGATTTAGTATTGTAATGTGATAAGATTTAGTAGAAAACCTAAAAGTGTGGAGTGAATATAAATGAAAAATTATATAGATGAGATGATAAAGCGAAAGGATTTATTAATTTATCTTGTAATGTCTGGGTTAAAGGCTAATAATCGTGATAGCTATCTGGGTTATTTTTGGTGGCTCTTAGATCCTCTTCTAAATGTATTAGTTTACTACTTTCTTGTAGTTGTGGTTATGGGACGAGGTGGCCCGGATTATCCTATATTTCTAGTAATTGGTTTAGTTGTTTGGCGTTGGATGAGTTCGACGATTAATGGTGCTTCTAGAGGAATATTGAACTATTCTGCTATTATAAAGCAGGTTTATTTACCTAAATCTTTATTCCCGATAGCCCTAACGATGACACAAATGTTCAACTTTATTTTTGGTTTAGTTGTGGTGTTTATTTTCTTAATAGCGTTTGGAGTTGTACCAACTTGGCGAATCATTCTGCTGCCTATTATTATAATTATACAGATGATATTTTTGTTAGCACTGAGTATGTGGTTAGCTTACATCTCTGTGTTTATTCGTGATATTGGTAATATCATTAAACACTTTGTTCGTATTATATTTTATTCTTCGCCAATTATTTGGGATAAAAATCGTTTTCCAATCCCAGAAGAATTGGAGTGGATTGAGAATTTCAATCCTTTTGCTGTTATATTAAAATCTTATCGAAATATTCTGATGTATCATCAAAGTCCGATTTGGATTAGTTTAATAGCGGTGGCCATATTATCGATTATTGCAATATTTTTCTTACTAAGACTTTACAGTAAGAATGAACACAAAATCATCAAAGCACTTTAATAGGGTTTGATGGATTAAATGGAGTTGAATTTAATGGCACAAGATAGAGAAATTGTTATTCAGGCAAAGAACTTAGGTATAGCCTTTAGTAACAATGTCCAAAATGACGATTATAAATCGCATGCGATCAATATTTTTAAAAAAGGCAAAAAAGAGAAGAAAATAAATAATAAAACATTCTGGCCAATTCGGAATATTAATTTTACTGCGTATAACGGTGAAGTATTAGGTATTGTTGGATCAAATGGATCCGGTAAAACAACCCTATGTAAACTGCTGTCAGGTATTATGAAACCAGACGAAGGCGAACTTGAAATTAATGGTAAGGTTTCGGCGCTTTTCTCATTAGGGATGGGCTTTAATCGATCTTTATCAGGAAGAGAGAATGTTTTGCTCAATGGTCTTATGATGGGGATGGAAAAAGATAAGATTCTCAAAATGGTTGATGAGATTCATCAATTTTCGGGCTTAGGTGAGTTTTTCGAACAGCCCATGAAAAAATATTCAAGTGGGATGAGGGCGAGATTAGGATTTAGTGTGGCATCACACTTAGACCCAGAAATTCTAATTCTAGATGAATCTTTAAATACAGGTGATCGTGCCTTTGCCAAGAAAGCTTCAACGAGAATTAAGGAATTAGTAGGTAAAGCAAAACTTGTTATAATCGTCACACACAGTCATAAATTTGCCAAAAAAAGTTGTGATCGTCTAATTTGGCTTGAAAAAGGAGAAATTAGAGAGATTGGTGATCCGGAAACGGTTTTAGAGCATTATGAAGCCACGATACCGAAGGGTGAACGTAAACCTAGAAGGAAACTTAAATTAAAGAATATTGATTCACAGAAAAAAGACCGAGTAATTATAGATGCCCAAAATGTAAGTATAAATTTTCGCTTTGGGAGAAAAGATCACTGGGCGCTAAAGGATATCTCTTTTAAGATTAATGAAGGTGAAGTGATTGGGATTATTGGTCATAATGGTGCCGGAAAAAGTACCTTATGTAAAGTTTTGACAAAAATTTTAAAACCAGATGAGGGTGAGTTAGCCATTCGTGGGAAAACCACTGCCCTACTCAATTATGGCACTGGTTTTAATGCGCACCTTTCAGGCAGAGATAACATTCTTCTTAACGGCATGCTTTTAGGCATACCTAAAGACGTTGTACAGCAAAATATCCTCAAGATTGCTGAATTTGCAGAATTAGAAAATGTGTTGGATCAATCAATTAAACGCTACTCTAGTGGTATGAGGGCAAGACTAGGTTTTAGTATCGCGGCAACGTTACAGCCAGATATTTTTATTATTGATGAAGCTCTTTCAACTGGAGATGTATCGTTTCAACAGAAAGCTAGTGAGAAGATTCAAGATATGATGGAAGAGGCTAAGGCCGTTATAATTGTTTCACATAGCATGTCATTTGTTGAAAAAGTATGTACGAGAGCGATATGGCTTGAGAATGGTCGTTTAAAAAAGGATGGGCCATCAGCCGAAGTAGTAGAGGCATATCGCAGTAACTCAAGTGTGCAGCAGGATAAGTTTAATAAATGAGTTTATTCAGTAGGGAAGCTAGGTGAGAAAATGTTAAGACCTTTCAAAAAATTAGTATTGAAAATAATTGATTGGTTAGTCTTTAAAGTACTAACAAAAAAACAATTAAATTACTTAGCAAGATTACTTAATGAGCGCCAGAAGGAACTTGCAAAGAGTCTAGTTAAGAGAGGAAGAAAACACAAACTTGAGCGCGTTAATCGTGTTAAGTATCGCTTATATGAATTAGGCTTTGAGCAAAAGGCACTCACAGAGTTAGTCTCCCTATATAATACCAAAAATGACTTTTATTTACGACTATATGCAGGTATTGAATTAGCTCTCTGGCATGCTAACAAATATGATTCTAAAGGTGCCGAAGAGGCATTAAAGATATTAGATACCTTAGAGGTTAAAAATAGCGAAAAGAACTTAATTCGCAAAATTACGATTATGAAAGCAGAGTGCTATCAACTACTGGGTGAACTTGACAAAAGCAAAGAAATTTTATTAGCATACCTAGAAAAAGACGCCCATATTGATATTTACTTAGCCATAGCTAATGCAGAGAAAAATGTCACACGTAAACTAGAATATATCAATGCTGTTATGAAAACACAAAGTACGCTTCCAGTTGAACTACATGATCATAAAAACGATGCTTTGTATGACCGATTAACAGTATCAAGTCCGGCGGAAAAAAACAATATACGTGAAGCGAAGGTAACAGTGATTGTACCTTCTTTTAAAGCTGAGCATGAAATCAAAACAACATTAGAGAGCTTACTTCATCAAACATGGCAGAACTTGGAAATAATTGTAGTAGATGACTGTAGTCCTGACCAAACCTATCAAGTAGCTTGTGAAGTGGCAAAAACAGATGAACGAATCAAAGTGTTAAGAACAGAACACAACAGTGGTGCCTATGTTGCAAGGAATGTTGGTCTCAAAGCAGCAACAGGGGACTTTATTACAATTAATGATGCGGACGACTGGTCTCATATAGAAAAAATTGAGAAGCAGGCTAGATTTTTACTTGAAAACCCCAAAAAAATTGGAAATATTTCATTACAAGCACGAATGATGGATGATCTTACATTTAATCGTAGAGGTAAGTTCGGAATGTATGTTTTTCCGAATATGTCCTCATTTATGTTCCGTTTGCAGCCTGTACTGGATAAGGTCGGATTTTGGGATAGTGTAAGGTTCGGTGGTGATTCTGAATATATTAGACGAATAAAAAAGGTATTCGGACAAGACGCGATCGTTACACTAGACACATTACTCTCATTTCCTAGACAGTCACAGGGTTCTTTAACAACAAACTCTGCATTTGGCTATCCAGGTTATTTTATGGGTGTCCGGAAAGAGTATTTTGAGGCATATAATTGTTTTCATAATGAAGCAGATTCCCTTTATATGCCGTTTCCATTAACAAAACGGCCATTCCCAATTCCAGAGCCGATGTGGCCAGTAAGAGAAGAAAAAGATCATAATAATCGTAGACATTTTGATGTCATTATTGCTAGCGAGTTTCGCCTCTTAGGTGGCACCAATATGTCTAACGTAGAAGAAATAAAGGCACAAAAGCAATTTGGGCTGAAAACAGGACTAGTACAAATGTATCGCTACGATCTTAATCAAGTAAAGGAGATTAACCCTAATATTCGTAAGATGATCGATGGAGAACAAGTCCAATTTGTGTGTTATGGGGAGCAAGTAACTTGTGATCTGTTAATCGTACGTCACCCACCGATATTAAAAGATCAACAGAAATATATTCCTAACATTGAGGCTGAGCATGTCAAGGTTATCATTAATCAAACACCAAAGCGTGAGTACAGCCGTGATGGACAAATTTTGTATGATTTGAAAGAGACCGAACAACGTGTTATCCAGTATTTCAAAAAGAAACCAACTTGGCATCCAATTGGACCAGTAATTCGTGATGCATTAATTCAGTATCATCAAGAGGAAATAGTGAATATTAATCTTTCCCCAGAGGACTGGGTTAATATTATAGATATTCAAGAATGGAAGCGAGATCAGAAAGATGATAATCGAGAAGATGATAAAATTATTATCGGTAGACATTCTAGATCACAATATGTGAAGTGGCCTAATAGTGCTGAGGATTTGCTTAGAATATATCCTGCTGATGATCAATATAAGATTCTTGTACTCGGAGGAGCGGATGTCCCCGAACAAACTTTGGGGCAGATCCCTAATAATTGGGAGGTCTATCAATTTGGAGAGCTTCCACCAAAGGACTTTTTAGCTAAACTGGATGTCTTTGTTTATTACACCCATCCAGAATTGGTAGAAGCTTTTGGACGTGTCATTCTAGAGGCAATGGCTGTTGGCGTTCCAGTTATTATTTCACCAAGCTATAAAGAACTATTCAGTGATGCAGCTATATATGCTGAGCCTGAACAAGTTGAAGATAGAATAAAAGAACTAATGTCAAATCCTGATGTTTATCGAAATCAAGTAGAAAAAGCACTAAAGTATGTTGAGCAAGCTTTTGGTTATACAAAACATAGATTGCGATTGGAGCCTTTTCTAAATGATAAATCAAGAGATGTCCAATAATCTTTTAAAAAGTATAAGTGCACTGGAAAATGAAATAATTGAACAAGATAGAATCAATATTGCCTTATTTAATAAATGTACAGATGTGTTACGGACGAAGCACTGGTTAAGTGTCCCGAGGCGAATAGTGATTAAATTTTTAGTTCAGTTTAAGCGCTTTTGTAATCATTTTAGCAAGATTAAACGAGCTGACCTGATCAAACATAGCCTAGGAATAGAGCAGAAGGGGCAACGTTTATGCCAATTGGGGATAGAGAATGATATTTACCAATCTTTAATTCAGATCAGTAAGTTTTCTCCATATCAATATTACAGTGATTTGGCTTCCTGGCAGCTGGCTAAATTTCATACCCAACATGCTAATGAAAAGCATGCAGAAGCCGCATTAATCTGGCTTAACCGCATTAAGAGTAAACAATACTTTAGTGCGTTTAGGCAACAATATATACTTTTAAAATCATTGAACTATTATCAGCTTGAGCGAACTATTCAGGCTCAAAAACTTTTGTTGGATAGCTTGAAGAAAGGGTTTGATCCTAATTATTTATTGGCCCTTTCAAACATAGACTCTAACGCTAGCGACAAAGATAGTTATATTAACTATGTTCTAAAACATTATCATCTAACACCAATTAAAATCGATAGAGTGAATAAGACAATAAATAGCTTTGATGAGGATGAAATAGTTAAGGACAAGCAATGCCTGACCATTATCATTCCAGCTTTAACCATTAATGAACAGTTAAAGCAAACCCTAGGAGCTATACAAAGGCAAGTCTGGTATAATTTTGAATTATTACTTATTTTGAAAAATGATCAAGATTGGTCATTGATTCAAGATTTTATAGATGATGACCGAACACATGTGATTGCAGTTCAGCCCACAACTACAGAGGCTCAAGCAAAAAATCAAGCTTTATTGAAAGCAAAGGGTGAATTTGTTACAGTTATTAAGCCTGGTCACTGGATTCATCCAAACCGGTTAAGCATACAAGTACGTCAATTACAGCATGATTCAAAAATGATAGCTAATTTCACTCAAACGATAAATTTAGATTCGAATGGGGATTTCAAAATGGCGGAAAACGGCTTATTCGTTTACGATGATGTATCTACGACCATGTTCCGTCGAGAAATAATAAAAGATAGACATAGCTGCTGGAAGGACAAGACTTCTGAAGAAGACCAAGTATTTATTGATCAATTGAGAGCACTAAATGGATCAGATTCTGTCGTACCGATCGAAAGTGGCCCAGTTACGATAAATATCTACCCAGATCAGATCAATCGTTTAACTCAGCGGAATATTGATATAGCAAGTGACTCAGTTAACTACCTAATGAAGAACCAGCGCAGCTATTATGATGTGTTAATTATAGCTGACTTTTCAGATCCGACTCTGAATACGAATGCAATTATTAATGAAATAAAATGGAATATAGAAGCGGGATTAAAAACTGGCATTCTCTCCTATTCAATGGATGTCAATATTAAATTATCTAGAGAGCTAGAAAAATTATTGGAGAACAGCCAGGTTGAATATATTAATTCTAGCGATTATATTTGTGCACATGTGGTTATTGTGAAAAATAGTCAATTAACTCATGACATGAATATGAAGCCACTTACTTTAAATATCAAAGCACGTGCAACTAAGCTTGTTTTTGATATTAATATATGGAAATATCCTGATTCAAAATTGCTTAAGCATTATCTTTTGAATAACATTAGAATGATGGGCAATGATATCAAGTGTTTTGGAGTTGATCAGGAATCAAAGGATTTCTTAATACATCAAGGGAAAGATTATTTTAGAAGACTAAAAATTTCAGATCAACTCTGGTATAATACTAGAGAGTTCTATCTTTCGCAAATTAAAGCTCATTTATTATAGTTCGTCATGAAAGAGGCAGCTGAACATGTTAAATGATAAAACTGACCAATCTCAGAATGAAGAGGATCTAATTAACACGCTTTATAAGAAGCAGCAGGAACTTGTGAGTGCAAAGAAATTGACCTCTAGATTTAAAAAAAAGTATGATGTTGAAACGAAAACAGCAAGCTGGGGAATAGTTAGATTTTTTCACCCTATTGTTGTTATGATAAATTATCTTAAAAATATCATTAAGGCACCAACATTAATTAAGGAAAACGAAAAGCTCAAGTTACAATTGCAGCAAAATGAACTAGATAACGAAAAGTTAATTCAATCATTAATTGATAAAATCACTGTGAGCGTTGACTTTCTAAATGATGCTGAAATTAATCTTTTAGTTCGTTTACTTAGAGATAAGGGTGAAGCCATTCATTTCCTAACAGATTTAATAGAGGAAAAGAAACTAACACAAGCAAAATTATCCTTTATATTAAAGAAAGTAGCTCAGGCTTTTAATGAAAACCCGAACGAAGAACTAAGGCAAGCCGTCTTAAATAAACTATTATTTTTATTAAGGCCACCGATCATTTCCGACTTTTTTGTACGTGAACTAAATAAATCCGTGATTGATTATCAAGAATTGGACTCTTTTCAATACTATTTATTCTTAGAACAGCGGAAGCACCATCTTAATCAAGATTCACCTTATGTTCAATTAGATGATAAGAGAAAGGCTTATCATCTAATTGAAGTGCTCGGATTTGAGTGTCCTAATTTTAGTGAAACTATTTATAATCTAGCTAATATTCCAATAGAGAAAAATACGGTGATCAAGCCAGAACACGGTGCCGGCTCTAGAGGAGTTTATATTATTGGAAGTGAAGCAATATACGCTGTTAAGCAAAACGAGCAATTGAAGGATATTCAAAGTCTTAAACAAGAAATGCAAAAAGACCTTGAACAAAAAAGGGTTATTGATGACAGATGGTATATTGAAGAGCTAGTTGCAGAGCAAGATACTCCTGCACGTGATCTTAAATTTTATAGTTTTTATGGGGAAGTAGCATTGATCTTAGAAGTAGAACGATTTCCTGAGAATCGTTATTGCTGGTGGGATGGCGATGGTAAGAGGGTTATTACAGGTAAGTATGATAATGATCTTTTTATTGGGAAAGGTGTAACAAATGCTCAAATTGAGATAGCCAAGGCAATTAGTTTAGAGCTGCCGGTACCATTCATGAGAATTGATTTCTTAGCTGCTGACAAACGTTTTGTTTTTGGTGAATTCACACCAAAGCCAGGAAACTATGAAGAATTTGACTATCAAACAGATCAAAGGTTAGGGAAATATTTTGTCGAGGCTGAACAGAGATTGTATCATGACTTTTCTCAAGGAAAAGTATTCAAAAATTATAATGGTATCAAAAGCTAGCATAGGGGATAGAAATTATGGCTGATAATATAAATTCTAATTGGGGCGTAAAAATAACTGAAGAAATTGCTAACGAGGCAAAAGGGCTAGACTTAGATGCCTATTTAATCGCACTTGAGGGATGGAGAAGAGGACTCGATCTCAGATGGCATGCGATGGACCATGAGATATTTAAAGATATGAAAACATGGTTTACGGATAAACCAGGCAAGTTATTTTCGCTTTCCTCAGATAGAAAAACACATTATTTTTTCAGAACACGTGGGCATATTATTTCTAATGAAGCTGTAGGTATAGCTTCAGATAAGGCTTTATCGAAACAATATCTCATCCAAAAAGGAGTAAACTGTATTCAAGGGTATCACTTTGATGCAACGTCTTCTATAGAAGAGATCACCGAACATGCTGCTAAACTAGGCTATCCAGTAGTATTGAAACCTGCTGATGGCAGTTTTGGTAGAGATGTGTATCTCAATCTAAATGATCAAGAATCATTAATTCAAGCATTTAACCAAATTAAAGAGATAAAGCCCAAGTCATCACTGTTACTTGAGCGTCATCAACAAGGACAAGATTATCGTGTCTATGTTATAGCTGATTCAGTAGTTGCTGCTATTAAAAGGATACCAGCAAATGTAATAGGTGATGGTAAACATACCATTAAAGAGTTAATTGAACGTAAAAATGAGGAAAGAAAGAAAAACCCACGTTTAGCTAGTTGTCTTATTGAGATTAATCATTCATTAAAAAGGTTTATTTCTGATCAGGGGTTTCAATTAACTGATATACCCGTAACAGATCAGCAAATCTTCTTAAATGATAAAGCTAATATTTCGCTTGGTGGAGATTCAATAGATGTCCTTGATCAATTAGATGAGGATGCAAAAAAGACAGCTATTGCAGCGATAGAGGCAATACCAGGATTATATCATGGATCAGTCGATTTGCTTAAAACTGAAGATCAAGCTGCTGTTGTAATCGAAATTAACCCTACTTCTCAACTTGGTTCTTTAATCTTTCCAATGCAAGGACAAGGAAGAGACGTACCATCTGCTCTGATTGACTATTATTTTCCCGAATCAATCGAGAATAAAGATAATAGAAGTAGTATGTACTTTGATTTTTATGATGTTTTGGATCCTCTTAATAACGGGGTAGTTAAAGCAATTAAAGTTTCGACACCTTTATTAGGCAGAGTGTTTGGTAAACGCTATGTAGTAAGTGGAGATGTCAATCAAATCGGTTTTCACCGTGGCTTAAGGAAATTTGCTTTTGAAAATAAAATAAGTGGTTACATCAATCGTCTTGAAACGGATAGGATTGAAATTATTTTAGTTGCTAGTACACAAGATAAAGTTGATTCTTTTAAAGAAGCTATATATGCTGATTCCGAACGCTCATCTGTAAGTTCAGTAGTAGAGGAACCCTGGTCTGGTTCTGTTAAAGTAGGGTTTGAAATTAAAGTTGATGTTAAGATGCAGCTAGAACGAATAAGTGAAGTTAAAGATGAAATAAAACAAGTTGAACTTGAAATTAAACAGATGCAAAAAGCAATCAATAGTTTTTATCATAGTCTATCGTGGAAGCTTACAGCACCATTGAGAATACCTGGCTTAATTGCTAAGAAAATTCAAGGTAAGTAGCGATTATGGAGGCATATAGATGATTGAAGATAAAGTTATTTCTCTACCACATTTAACAAACGAGATTGTTAAAGGAGCAAAAAAAACGAAACTATGTTCGTATTCTGTTGCTATTGAGGGTTGGAGAAGAGGATTAAAGTTAAAGTGGTATACAATTGATTCAGGAAAATTTGATAATATGATTACTTTTGGTATCAATCCGCCTGGTCGACTATTTTCGTTAGAGTCTAAGGATAGAATTCATTATTTTTTCCGAACAAGAGGGGACAAGGTTTCGAACGAAGCAGTTGAAATTGGGTCTGATAAAAATGAGACAAAGAAATGGCTTGCAAAAGCTGGTGTACCGGTTCCAGAAGGAGCAAAGTTTGGTCCAGACCACACTGATGATCAGATTGTGTATGAAGCAAATAAATTAGGGTTTCCATTAGTACTCAAGCCTATAGATGCTAGCCTTGGTAATGGAGTAGTGACTAATATTAAGAAGGAAGCAGAGTTAAGAAAGGCCTTAGACTATGTTCGAGTTCGATTAGGCTATCAGAATGTTATGATCGAACGATATGTTCAAGGAGAAGAATATCGTGTTTATGTAGTTGGAGATAAAGCCATCGGAGCATATAACCGATTACCAGCAAATGTAATAGGTGATGGTAAAAGTACAATTAGTGAATTAATTGAACAGAAAAATGCAATGAGAATGAAAAATGCCCGTCTATTTAGTTGTTTAATTGAAATTGATGAGGAAACTCTAGATTTCATTCAGACAGCAGGGTATACGCTGGATAGTATCCCTATTCAAGGTGAGAAGGTTTTATTAAAAGAGAAAACTAATGTCTCAGCTGGTGGAGACCCTATTGATGTTACGGACGAAATACCAGATGAGATGAAGCAAATTGCTATTAATGCTATAAAGGCAGTGCCAGAACTAAATCATGGTGGGGTCGATATTATTGTTGATTTGACTAGACCAACTTTAGATGCAGTCGTCATTGAATTGAACCCAACTGCACAAATTGGTGGTATTCTTTTCCCTATGGAAGGAAAAGCAAGGGATATTCCGTCAGCAATTGTTGACTATTATTTTCCTGAGACGATAGGGACACAAACTGATCGGGAGAAGATATACTTTGATCTTAACACGGTTTTAGAACCTTTAGTCAATCGTTCAGCTCAAGAAGTAGAGGTTGCACCTGCTTTAGTTGGTAAAATCTATAGGAGGTGCTATGTACTAAAAGGAAAGGTAAGTAGTGCAAAGTTTCATCGTTTTATTAAAATTGAAGCCTTGAAAAAGAATTTAAGTGGCTTTGTTAATAAGATTAGTCATGATAACATTGAAATTATCATAGCAGGAACGAATAAGCAAGACATAGATGGGTTTAAAAAGTCGATTCGGAATTATGACACTAAAATAAAGGAAATTCAGGAGGGGAAATGGCCCCATCCAGTCAAAATAGGCTTTGATATTTTTGAAAACTTTAACACTGATAGTTATAAAAATATAAACTCAATGTTAAAATACTCAGAAAAAGAACTAGCCAGACTAAAAAAAGAGCATAGGAGATTAAAACTGAAAACAGACAGTATAAATCAGAGTCGCTCATTTAAATATGCTGCAGTACTAAAAAAAGTAGTGAATGGTGTTTGGAAACGATCATAGTGCGTCACAATAGCTATGTGGTATAATACAATCAAATAAGGGTTTAATTTTTGCTTGATTAACTCTAATATTATGAAGGAGTATCGAATATGCCAGAATTATATAATAAAATTCTTTTAAAAGAAGAAAAGATTTCTGTAATTGGGCTTGGTTATGTCGGTATGCCAATTGCTATTGCATTTGGGAAAAAAGCCGATGTTATTGGTTTTGATATTAACAAGGAAAAAGTTGGGCTTTACAGATCGGGAATAGATCCAACCAATGAGGTTGGTAATGAGGCCATTCGTGAAACAACAGTAGAATTTACTCATGATGAAGCTAAAATTAAAGAAGCAAAATTCCATATCGTTGCAGTCCCAACGCCAATAAATGCTGATAAAACTCCTAATTTATTACCAGTTGAAAATGCAAGTCGGTTAGTCGGTCGAAATTTGACCAAAGGTTCTATTGTTGTTTATGAATCAACGGTCTATCCTGGCGTAACAGAAGATATTTGTATTCCAATTTTGGAGAAGGAGTCTGGGCTAGTTTGTGGAAAAGACTTCAAAGTCGGTTACTCCCCTGAAAGAATAAACCCTGGTGATAAGGTCAACACGTTAGAGAATATAGTCAAGATTGTCTCAGGTATGGATGATGAAAGTCTGGAGGAAATTGCAGAGGTATATAAACTAGTAATTAAGGCAGGCGTTCATAAAGCCAATTCAATAAAAGTGGCTGAAGCTGCTAAAGTGGTAGAAAACAGTCAACGTGATATCAATATTGCTTTTATGAATGAGCTCGCTATGGTCTTTGACCGAATGAACATCGATACTAAAGATGTAATTGAAGCGATGAACACAAAATGGAATGCACTGGGTTTTTACCCTGGGTTAGTTGGCGGACATTGCATCGGTGTGGATCCATACTATTTTGTCTATGAAGCAGAAAAATTAGGCTATCATAGTCAAATTATTCTATCTGGTCGTAAAATAAATGATGATATGGGTGATTTCGTTTCAGACGCAATTATCAAAAAATTGATCCATGCTAATAAGGTTGTTAAGCAAGCCAAAGTATTGATTCTAGGATTAACCTTTAAAGAAAATACACCAGATACTCGTAACTCTAAAGTTATTGATATTATTGAAAACCTAAAAGAATATGGGATTGATCCTATTGTTGTTGATCCAGAAGCAGATAAACAAGAAGTTAGAAGTATCTATGGTATAGAGCTTTCAGAACTAAGCACTGTGAAAGACGTCGATTGTATCGTACTAACTGTTGCTCATAAAGCCTTTAAAGAACTTGATCTTAATCAACTTGATTCTTTATTTACTAATTGTAAAAATGAAGAAAAAGTCATTATAGATGTTAAAAGTATGCTTGATAAAGAGATAGTAACAGAAAAAGGGTACTTGTATTGGAGATTATAAGTTATAAAAAAAAGACTGTTAAGTAAGGATTGTCTGGACTATACTTAAAGATTGCAACCCGTGATATGGTATTTCTTGCAGGGGAACTGCTACGTAACTTTAATCGTTAATGGATATAAGTAAAAGTTAAATGGATAACTGTTTTAACGCAGTTATCCATTTGACTTTTAAAAAGACTGCTTAAATTACTGCCTTTTTAGATAAAGATTTACTTAATAACACCAGCATTTTTGACATCGATTGAATTTGAAAGTGTCAACTGGTCTTACTTAACAAGAAACTTTTTATTTTTAGCAAATGCTCGGAACTTTTGAATCATTCGTTTAAGAAGTTTATATGGATTAAGTAGCCACAAATCAAATAACTTTACCTTATTTTTTCTAAGTTTTCTATAGGCCATCAAGCCTTTTTTTATACCAAGCTTATAAAAAAAGGCATTAGCTAGATGATATCGCCCATGAATATTTAGTAGCTTAAACTCTTTGACGTCTAAATGTTCTTTCAAAAAGTTATGGTAATCAATAAAGACATCTAATCTAGCATCATATACTTTGGCACTTGTATTCTTAGTCAAACTTCCATATCCTTCAACAATACAATAAATAGTTTGATCAGAAACAATAAATTTCTCCATGTGATAGCCAACCTTTGTGGAAAACATAACATCATTTGAGGCGATCACCTCATCAAAATTTATTTTGTTTCTTTTAATAAAGTCAAGCGAAATTAGTTTAGAGACCGGTATTTTAAACTTATATTTTAACATGAGTTCAGTCGTTTTATTGCGTGATTCTCGATACTCTTTGACAAGCCTAAGATAATCTACATGCCGATTGGAAGTCTGAGATGTCTCCCCGACAACACTAGTTGGCGGGAAGAAAACAACATCCTCATTAGACTGTAAAAAAACAGATATTTTCTCAAAGAAGCCTTCAACGAAAAAATCATCAGCATCAGCGAATAAAACCCATTTTCCCTGTGCAGCGCTGAGACCAATATTTCGGCATACACCAGCACCCCGAACCGTTTTATGATTAAAAAGTAACCTGATGGTACGATGGGGGAATTTTGAAAGAAACTGATGCAAGTCCGTGTGGCTTATCTCAGAGTTATCATCAACTATGATAATTTCTACATTATCATTTTTTGGGATAGAGTGCAGTAACCGTTCCAATGTGTTGATCGTATGATAGTGAGGAATAATAATAGATAGTATCAATGTTTAACACCCCAATAGAAAAATTCATTTCTGCTAAACTATAAGTTATATTAGGGAAAAAAATCGTTCTCAAGTTCTGGTAGGCCTGAGAACGAATATATAGATTATTAATAGTTTGTTTCTGGTGTTGATTGTTCTTCATACTCATTCGTTGCAGCGGTGCTAAGACCCAAATGAGACCGTAATATGTGTTTAATTTCAGCTAAATGTTCTTGATTTAACTCATAATAGTAGACAGGGACTCCATTAGCATTATCTAAATATAAATCATTACCTTCTAAATTTAGCGTTTCTACTTGAAGTTGACCTGAAATACCGTAGGAAATAAAACTAATTATATCGTTAAAGCTAAGATTAGTTCCCATATTATCACCAACAGCTTCAATTACATCATCAAAGCGATTGATTGATCCAATTGAAATAGCTTTATCTAAGATGGCTTTCATAATTTCCTGTTGGCGCTTTCCACGTTCGATATCATTATCCATTTTTCTCGTTCTTGCTAAAGCAAGGGCTTCCTCGCCATCAATTACCTGTATACCCGGATATAAATGGATTGAATCTCGCTTATCTTGGGAATTAGATTCAGAAAATTCGAAAGGGACATCAATCGTGATACCACCTAACGCGTCGACAACATCTACAAAGGCGTGGAAATTAAGACGAACCCAGTAATCAACTGGAATGTCAAGGAATCCTTCTATACTTTCAATAGTAGCTAAAGCTCCACCGAAAGCATGGGCATGTGTGATCTTATCCATATAACCTACTTCTGGAATATAAACATAAGAATCTCTTGGGATACTTAAAAGCTTAACACTATTATCATCCTTGTTAAGTGTAGCTAAAACGAGTGCATCAGAACGAGCACTACCTTGGTTACCACGATGTTCATTTTCATCAACACCGATAAATAAGACTGAGACATGATCATGATTAGGATTAACATCAAATTCTCTAAGATCAGAGCGGTCTCGTCCGTCATCTTCAAAAGCATTATCGACAGCATTTTGAGCCTTATTTAAAATATTAATGGCATAAACAGAGGTCACGGTCACTAATAACAAAATAGGTATAACAATAAATAAAATTAACTTTTTATTTTTTCTTTTTTTCTTAAATTTACGCTTTTCGACTCGCGTATTAATATGATGTTTTTTTTTCATAAAAAAACTCCTTCAAAATATCTTAGAAGCTAGATAACACTATATTTTATTGTACTATTAAAAAGCTATTTCGTAAATCACCTTTCTTTACAATGGTCAACATATATATGTCGAAATGCTTGCAATTAAAGTTAGACGAGATAATATTTCATTTTTGTGACAAACTTTAGTCCATTATTAAAACTGGGATATTGTTTCTGTAGAAGGTATCAGGGGTAGTATCTCTCCATTAGATTTTACAGAAATAGGATAGATTATTTTAACAGAAATAAGTGCCATAATAATAAAGACGATCATGTTTGTAAAGCTATGACAAGACCAATTATCACTAATGACTCATTGACAATAGTAACAATTACTAAGCTTCATTCAGCAGAGTCTCTCCCTGCTATGAAGTGGTGAGATGAATGCTTGTTTGTGTACCATTCAGTGGGGGTGAAAACCTCTGCTGAATCAAATATGCCGAGACGCATTTGATTGAAATTTTCTAATGCTTTTAGAATGTAGTGTAAGATTTATTTTGTCCGGATTAATAAGCCGATATACAACGCCATTGATATAATCACTGAACAAGCAGCAATAAGGTAAATGTACGAATAGCCAAGTAAACCTGCAACCATTCCAAAAATCATCGCCCCTAGCCCAATACCTAAATCAAAAAATCCATAGAAGGTTGCATTAGCCATACCACGGCGATTGGCAGGAGCTTCGTTTATCGCCCATGCCTGTAAAGCAGGCTGAATACTGCCAAATCCAAAGCCATAGAGTGCTCCAGCTATAAGGAGCGCACCACTATTAGGTAGCCATGACAGTAGCAACATGGCCAATACAATTAAACAACTGCCTGGTAAGAAAATAGCACGATGCCCTTTTAAATCATATAAACGTCCAGCGAATGTTCGTGAGATTAGTAAAGCCAAAGCATAGCATAGAAAATATAACTCAATGCCAGTAATCCCTTTTTGGGTGGTATAGAGCGGTAAGAAAGATGCAATTCCACCAAAACTCACCGTTATAAAAAATAGTAATGTTGAGGGCTTTAACGAGCTTTTTTCAAAAATATCTAACTTTAGCGTAATCGACTTGTTAGGGATAGCTTCGACTTTTTTATAGCCAATTTGAGTGGCTAAGAGAAAGGAAACAATGCCTAATGTCGCAATAATTAGGAATAATTGAGTGAAAGATAATAAGCCAGCTAGAGTCAAACCGAGCGTTGGTCCAAAGGCGAGTGCCAAATTACCCGATAGCCCGAAATAGCCCATCCCTTCACCACGTCGGGAAGGAGGGATTAAGTCAGTGGCTATTGTTCCGGTTGCTGTCGTTGAGAAGCCCCAGCCAACTCCTTGTACCATTCGGACTAGAAATAGAAGTCCAATTGTTGGGATTATCGCATATAAACCAACAGACACAACAAAAATAGCCAAACCGGTCATATAAATAAATTGTCTCCCTTTGGATTCTAAAGCATGTCCTGCATAAGGGCGGAGTAGTAAGGAAGATAAAGTGAAAATACCTGTAATCATGCCAATAACCTGATCTGTACCACCAAGAGACTTAACCAATAGTGGAATGGTAGGTAATGTCATTTGAAAGCCTAGAAAGATAAAAAAGTTTGCCAAACAAACTAAGGCAAAATCTTTTGTCCATATTTTTTCTTGATGCTGAATCGCTTTGGTTTTTATTTTTGATGTCATTAAATGACACTCCTATTATTTTTTTGTTTCACGAAATATATTATATACTAGAATTGAGTAAAAGAAAATGGAGGAGAAAACACAGTAACCTTAATCTGCTTCTTGTTTGTTAACAGCTTAAAGTACAGAATGCGAGATCTAACATGAGAGATGTTCGCAAAGAAGAATATAGTAAAGGAACTGGATTTAAGCCAGTTCCTTTACTTGGTTTAAATGAATAATGCGTTGATTACGACTACCTCTAAAATCAAGACTTAAATCACGTTCCGCTAATATAAATCGACCATCAACAAGGACATCACATTGCTTAAGTAACTCAATATACGAACCCCCAAGTTTTAACAGTTCCTCTAAAGTATAACCCGTATAGGCCCAAATGTTTTTCCCGTGTGCACGTAAACAACGAGCGAGTTCAGCTACTTCGTCGGCCTGGTAAAAAGGGTCACCACCAGATAATGTTACATCACAAAGTGGGTTACTAAGTACTTCATCTACAATCTCTTTTTGCGTCATTTCTTTTCCGTTGCGTATATTCCAGCTTTCAGGATTATGACATCCTTGGCAAAAGTGGGGACAACCAGCAAAGAAGATGACCGTTCTTAAACCTTCGCCATCGACCACCGAGTCGTGCAGGATATTTAGCACTCGCATGGTTAATTGTTACCCTCATATATGCGTTGATGCTTAACTCGCTGGCTTTCTTCGGCACGTTTGGCCGTATTCCACTTTTTCATGTCGCCTACTAGATAGCCGGTAATCCGGCGAATACGTTCAATCTGGTCTTGATCATCATTATCACAGCTTGGGCAGCTTTGATTAATAATACCGGTATAGCCGCAGGCATTACAACGATCGACAGGGTGGTTAATGGATCCATAGCCAAAATCATTGTTAGCCATTGCCTTGACCAACGTATCTAGAGCTTTAATATTTTTGGTCACATCACCGTCACACTCTATATATGAGATATGGCCACCGTTACATAATTTATGAAAAGTCCCTTCAAGACGAATCTTTTCAATCGCACGAATCGGGTAATAGACCGGAATATGAAATGAGTTGGTATAAAAATCACGTTCTGTTACACCTGGAATTACACCAAATTCAGCCCGATCCCCTTTAGTGAAGCGGCCTGATAACCCTTCAGCTGGGGTTGCAATCAAAGAAAAGTTCAAGTCATACTGTTCAGCAGCAGCGTCAACTCGAGCCCGCATAAATTCAACAATTTGATAGCCTAATTGATAGGCATGGTTAGATTGACCGTGATGCTCGCCAATTAGGGCAACTAATGCTTCAGCCAAACCGATAAAGCCGACACTAAGGGTACCCTGTTTTAGAACTTCTTTTAGTTTATCAGTAGGATTCAACTGCTCACTGTTTTTCCAAACTCCTTGACTGTATAAAAAGGAAAAGTGCTGAGCCTGCTTATTTGCTTGAAACTCGAAGCGCTCAAGCAATTGTTGAATCACTATATCGGTATATTTAGCTAGCGTATCGAAAAAGTGATCAACCGATTGGGCAACAAGCGCAATCTTAACGAGGTTTATCGACGTAAAAGATAAATTACCACGCTGAATGCTATTTTCATCACCATGACGATTTGCCATAACACGGGTACGGCAACCCATGTAAGCCACTTCAGATTCTGGTGTTCCATCATAATGTTGACGATTGATTGTTGAATCAATGAAGCTAAAGTTAGGGAATAAACGTTTAGCCGTTGTTTCCAGTGCTAGCTGATATAAGTCATAATTCGGCTCATCCGGCTCGAAATTAACCCCTTTTTTCATTTTAAAGATTTGAATTGGAAAAATCGGTGTCTCACCATTGCCGAGTCCGGCTTTTGTGGCTAATAGTAAATTTTTGATTAGCATACGGCCTTCTGGCGAGGTATCTGTTCCATAATTAACTGAAACAAAAGGAACCTGTCCACCACCACGGGAGTGCATGGAATTACAATTATGTATGAATGCCTCACATGCTTGATAAACATCACGATCGGCTTCACGCCAAGCTGTTTCCTCTAACTGTTCTTCTGTCCAGTCAATAGGGTAAGCTTGTAATCGTCGTTTATGTTTTAAATAAGTCTTTCTTACATATGGTGCTAAATCATAATCAAACATGGGGTAGCTTTGGCCACCATGTTGCATGTTTTGATTTGACTGGAAAATAATCGAAGACAAGGCCATGGCACTAACAATATCCTTTGGCTCACGCATAAAGCCATGCCCGGTATTAAAGCCATCTTTTAAGATCGCACCAAGCGGGATTTGACAACACGTTGTTGTACCAGTTGGCATGAAATCTAAATCATGAGGATGGATAAAATTATCACGGATTGCTTCAACAACAATTGGGCTTAATAATTGGGTCTTAGCGTAATGCTTGGCAGCTTCTGATCCAAATTTAGACATTTGTCCCATCGGCGATTGCCCATCAACATTAGCATTCTCCTGAATTAAATCCTGGTTGCTAGAAGCAACAATTTCATCTAGTGCTATCATTAACTCGTCATTGCGTTGATTAATTTTGAATGAGGTTTTCATCATATCCACTCCTGACACAATATCTTGTATTGAAATAAAAAGTCCTAACACAATATCTTGTATTAGGACTAAGTTTAGCATATTTAATTTAGGCTGAACAGTGTGAGATTTGACCCTAAAATGGCCATTATTTGGTTAAACTCAACACTGACAGTTAGTTTAGCATTTGTGACAGTTTTGTGTCGTTGAAATAGTCTTCGGAATGACGAACTTAGAATAAAAATTGATTAAATATATTGTCACCAAGTAACCAAAGGATAAGTGCGATTCCTACTAATAATATCAAAATGGCATAGTATAGATCAATCCCAGCTTGTTGCTGTTTTTCAGAACGAGTAGTAAAAATAGTGAGGATACTAGCAATGGCGATAAGAGTGATTGCCAAAGTCATTAATGCTAGACTGAATTGATAACCACCAAGTAAGAAAATCAAATTGGCTACAATGATGATAGCTGTAGGAATTATAAGTAAAGATGCGTATCGGTTCAACAAGGTCAGATAGCTATGCTTTACCTTCATTAGTTGCACGACACCAAACTTTACTCCAATCGCTAATCCAAGGTATAAAAGCATTAAAAAGAAGGGCAAGATAATAAAATCCCAAATCGTTGGTGTGAAAAATATGCTTCCTATATTGCGAGCTACTGCATAAGAATAAAGCGGCATAAAAAATGCTAATAAAAGAATGGTAATAATGCTATTAATGATTTCGGCTTTTTGGTTGGTTAGTGTTCGACTCGTTTGGTAAGGCGTCTTTATTGTATTGATCAGAAAATCAAGATAGGTTTTGCTAATCTCTTTAGCTTGATCAACATAAGGGTTAGATTCAGCTTTTGCTTGACTTCCCTCATTCGTCGTATCTGCCGACTTTTCTTTTTCGTTAATATCAACAGATGCCTGCGCAGGTTGAACCTCTTCAGTCGCAGCAGCTTCACTTACTTGAACCGTATTGTTCGGAATATTTTTAGCATCTTGATTTAGTTTGTCTTGACTGTTTTGAGACTGCATCGTCGTCATCGCTCCTTTTCATCTTTTGTCAAACCTTTCTCTATGGTTTTGACAATAACTATAATATCCCCTTTTAAATGGTATTTGAACTTACCTTCCCTCCTTTTTTATACCAAAAAGTTTAACTATTTAAAAACATATCAATAATAGTTTCATTAATCAATAGTCGTTTAGGATATAATTATATTAGCTATAGTCTGAAGCAATCATACATGTGAATCAATAGTATTAGACATTTAACTACTCTAAATGTGTCAATTAATTTACAGGGCATTTTGCTATCAATAAATAAATCTTAGACGCTCAGACTAGTAACTAACGTCATGATTGTTTAATGGAAACAAAATTGTCATTACTGCTTTACTCATTATTGTCCTCTTCATTTTAAGTTATTTTTATCAACTATTTTAACTTTTTAAGTCTAAAATTCACGCTATTAATATAATTGAATAGGAAAATAGTTCGTTATATTGGTTCAATAGTTCTGGGTATATGTATCCTTTTAGTTTAGTTTAATATTAATATTTTCACTTCACATAAGCCGATTATTTTGACTTAAAACAACATATTTCAAAGATATATAAACAATATTAAATAATTCGACAAAACAGGGTATTTTCTCCTTTTACTCCATCTGTAGTGGCAAATATCATTACTTAGAAATGAATCATAAGTCTTAAACTGAAGGTTAATTGGAAACTTTGTCTTTGTTTCATATATAACTATGGTATAATATTTCTTGTTTATATTTCATTTTTCGAGATTTTCAGGGGGATAGTAGTTATGGATGAAACGATATCGCTAAGGGAGATATTCCAGGTTATAAGAAAAAGACTAGGTATGATCATAATATTAACAATTGGAGCGGCTTTAATAAGTGGTGTCGTTACTCTTTTTTTTGTGACACCTCTTTATCAAGCGAGTTCACAATTTCTTGTTAACCAAAATCGGACACAAACAGATGCCGCAGTTGATCTAAATGATATTCGAACTAATGTCGAATTAATTAATACTTATAATGTGATTATTACAAGTAACCGAATTTTAAACGATGTAATAGATGAACTTGAGTTGCCGCTTTCAACTGCTACATTAAGTGAAAAAATATCGGTTAGTAATGAGAACAATTCACAGGTTGTAACCGTTACTGTAACCGATCCTGATCCAGCGCTGGCAGTTAGTATCGCTAACACCACTGTTGAAGTTTTTCGGAGTCAAATTGATGATTTGATGAGTGTCGATAATGTTAATGTTTTAAATGAAGCGGTACTAGCTGCAAATCCTTCACCGGTTAGTCCGAGCATCAGACTAAATATTGCGATTGCTTTTGTATTAGGAGCTATGATTAGTGTTGGACTTGCTTTCTTACTAGAAGTTTTAGATACAACGGTTAAAACTGAACAAGATGTCGAACAAAAACTGGAACTGCCTGTGCTTGGGGTCGTGTCACATATCAATGATAAAGAGCTCAATATCACTCATACGCCAAATCCAGCACGCGTAAGGGAAAGGGGAGTCTATCATGGCAAAACGAAAAAAACCAGCTAGCAACTCAATTAGACACTTGATTACCAAATTAAATCCGCGATCCCCAATATCAGAACAGTACCGGACGATTCGGACCAATTTGCAATTTTCTGCTGTGGATAACGATTTAGAAACAATAATGATAACATCAGCAGGACCTGCCGAAGGGAAGTCGTCGACCGCTGCTAATTTGGCGATTGTTTTTGCGCAACAAGAGAAGAGGGTTTTATTAGTTGATGCCGATATGCGTAAACCAACTGTTCATTATACATTTCGTACGGATAACCGACGTGGCTTAAGTAGTGTATTAATCGGAGAATTGAGTTTATCTGAAGCCACAGCTAAATCAGAGGTAGGGAATTTAGATATTCTTTCGGCAGGACCGATCCCTCCTAATCCATCTGAGCTGCTTAGCTCAAAAGCGATGAGCCAGTTAATCAAAGAGGCAAAGAATTACTATGATATAATTGTATTTGATACGCCACCGGTACTAGCAGTAACAGATGCCCAACTTTTAGCAAATGAAGTTGATGGAACATTATTAGTCGTTAGAAGTAAAAAAACAGATCAAGAGGCAGCTGTCAAAGCAAAGGAGCTTTTGTTGCCAGCTAAGTCTAAACTGCTAGGTGTCGTTTTAAACGACCGTGAACTTACGAAAAATCAGTATTACTATTATGGTGATTAAGAGTTTAGTCAAGAATTTAGACTAACAAAATTGAGAGTTTTTAAGCTTGCTAAATTAATTTATTTAGCTTATACTTAGCATTGAACAAAAAGAGCATAGTTTTTAAGCCTTCAAGGGGAGCTGATTTCAGTCGGCTGAGAGTGAACACGAATTGTTCAGACCCTAGGAACCTGTTAGTTAATACTAGCGTAGGGATGGTGGCTTTTTTGATGGCGTTTTAAGCAATGAAAGTGGGTCCTCCATCAGGAAGCATCCCCTTGGCATTGCTTTTTTTGTTGATTATTTACTATTAGGGGGAATATTCAATGGAAACAAAACGTACATTATTTCTTATTGAGGTAGCCATTTTTACTGCCTTAGCACTTGTTTTGGATGTTATACCTTTTTTATCATTTAAGGTATGGGCTCAAGGGGGGTCCGTTTCATTTGCCATGATCCCTATTTTCATCGTGGCATTTCGTTGGGGGGTAAAAGGCGGTTTGCTATCTGGCTTTTTGTATGGAATTTTACAAATTGCCATTGGGGAAGCGTGGATCATGCATCCAGCACAAGGAGCGTTAGATTATCCTGTTGCTTTTACTGTCTTAGGACTTGCAGGTTTATTTGCGCCCGCAGTTCAAGCAGCTATTAAAAGGGGAAACACTGGCCGATTTATAGGTTTTGTAGCAATCGGTGTTCTGATAGGAATTATATTGAGATTTGTTGCGCATTATTTAGCGGGTGTTATTTTCTTTGAGTCATTAATTGATGGGATGAATATTTGGATGTATTCGCTTGTATATAATGGTTCTTATCTACTTCCGTCATTTATAATAAATGTTGTAGCTGTTAGTCTATTATTCTATAAACGGCCAAAATTGATAGTTTCCGGAAAATGAATAAAAAATGAATAATCGGACCCATCGATAAAAAAGTGAACGTACATAACTTTGAGTGCGTTCATTTTTTTAGTATCATCATTTTGTTGAAAAGTGAATATTTTATGAACGAAACTTATGGAGATAGCTTTCTAGACAAAGAAAAGACTTGACAAAAAACAGAGGGATTGAAATTGTTGTCATTTAAGGGATTAAGGATATTTTATAGGTAAATAGACCATGGTTACATATATGCTTTTTATATTAAAATAGGTATAAAGTAGTAGTGTAAAGTCAGTTTTTACAGAAAATTGTCACTTGAAAGGTTTTATTATCCGGTATAAACTGATATAATTTTAGTGTTCTGCAATTTAAGAATTTTAAACTACTAGTAAAGGAATCCTTCATTGGAGGGGTGGAGAAGTATGATTGATATACACTGTCACATATTACCTGGGATGGATGATGGGGCAAAGCATATGGAAGAAAGTGTGGAAATGGCTAAAGCTGCTTTAACACAGGGAATAGATACCATTATAGCAACGCCACATCATAACAATAATAAATATTTTAACACAAAAACTACCATAATAAAAGCCGTAGAGGATTTGAATGAGCGGCTCGTGAAAGAGAATTTGCCGATAACAGTCTTACCGGGACAAGAAACGAGAATCTATGGAGATATGGTTCAGGGAGTTAAAAAAGGAGACTTGTTAACATTAAATCAGACAAGTCCTTATATTTTTGTTGAATTGCCTACTAACCACGTTCCGCGCTATACTGAACAGCTTTTGTTTGATTTGCAAATGGAAGATTTAACACCGATTATTGTTCACCCAGAGCGGAATACCGAATTACTTGAACACCCAAGTAAGTTATATGAGCTAGTTCGTAATGGGGCCTTGACCCAACTTACGGCAGCCAGCTTAGTTGGGAAGTTTGGTAAGAAAATTAAAAAATTCAGCCATGATTTAATTGAAGCAAGGCTTACTCATTTTATTGCCTCTGATGCCCACAATACACGGTCTCGTGGCTTTGTTATGGCAGAAGCTATTGAGGAAATAAAAAACCAATATGGGCAACAAATGCTTTATACATTTATGGAGAATCCTCAGCTTTTGATTAACGGTGAGGCTTTATATATTGATGAGCCGCATCGTATTAAAACGAAAAAGTTTCTTGGTCTATTTTAAACGATAAAGGAGTCCAATTATGAAGAAGGTTAAAAAAGCGATTATTCCAGCAGCAGGATTGGGGACAAGATTTTTACCAGCAACAAAAGCAATGCCTAAAGAGATGCTACCAATAGTTGATAAACCAACGATTCAATATATCGTTGAAGAAGCTGTCGCTTCGGGCATCGAGGATATTATTATAGTCACAGGTAAAGGGAAACGGGCAATCGAAGATCACTTTGACTTTGCACCGGAACTCGAGCAAAACTTAAGAGAAAAAAATAAACTAGATTTGTTACATAAAGTCGAGCAATCTACAAACCTAGCAGATATTCATTATATACGGCAAAAAGAACCGAAAGGACTAGGTCACGCTGTTTGGTGTGCCCGTAAATTCATTGGTGATGAGCCGTTTGCTGTCTTGCTCGGTGATGATATCGTTCAAAGCCAAGTTCCTTGCTTAAAGCAATTAATTAATCAATATGAAGAAACGGAATCATCGGTTATTGGTGTTCAGCAAGTACCTGAAGAGAAGACCAACCGTTATGGTATCGTTGACCCAGGTGATAAACAAGGAAGGCTTTATCAAGTGAACCATTTTGTTGAAAAACCGGAAATAGGAACTTCTCCTTCTAATCTCGCAATTATGGGGCGATATGTATTTACCCCTGAAATTTTTCATTTCTTAGACCGTCAGAAAATTGGAGCTGGTGGAGAGATTCAACTCACGGATGCCATTCAAATGTTGAATGAAATTCAGAAAGTTTATGCGTATGACTTTGAAGGGCACCGCTTTGATGTGGGGGAACAACTTGGTTTTGTCCAAACTACGATTGAATTTGCTTTACAAAATAAAGAGATCGGTGAGGCGACGAAGCAAATGATTATTCAACTGGCGGAACAATTAAAATTGAAGTAATAAATTCTTTGACGCTACCTTATATTTAAATGTCATTGTAGTGTTTTTGTTATATCATACTAAAGGAGCCAATTTTATGTCTTATCGTAAACGGATGATCTTACTGGTTATTCTTGATTCTTTAATTGTGGGATCGGCCATTTACCTTGCATCATGGATTGTTTATCCACTTTCTACTACGTGGTCTATACCAACAGTAATCATTAGCATGATTGCATTACTATTTTTTCATCATCTCTATGCGAATCTTTTTAAACTCTACAATAAGGTTTGGGCCTATGCCAGCATTAAAGAGCTTAAAGCGATTGTTATTTCTGTGACACTTTCGATACTATCTACTGCCATTGTTCAATTTTTGATAAATGGTTTTTCGATTTATCGGCGTGCCTTGCTGGTTACCTGGTTGCTCCATGTTACCTTTATTGGCGGTTCAAGGTTTGTTTGGCGTGTGTTTAGAGATCGCTATATTATAAAAGATCCTAATCGAAAGAGAACATTAATTGTTGGTGCTGGTGAAGCTGGTGCGGTGATTGCTAGACAATTAACAAATGGTCAGAATGACACAGCATTAACACCAGTTGGATTTGTCGATGATGATCCAAATAAATTCAAAATGCATTTGTTCAATATCCCGGTACTCGGTTCAATTGATCTGATTAGTGAGATTGTTGAACGGGAGAATATTGATCACATTATAATAGCTATACCATCATTACGTAATGGGGAGTTATCTGCCATTGTCTCTCGTTGTAGCCAAACAAATGCCAAAGTGCAAATTTTGCCGAAAATTGAGGACTTGGCAACGGGAAAAGTTGCCATTAAAGCATTACGTAACGTTGATGTAGAAGATGTGCTTGGACGTAAACCTGTTAAATTAGATATCCATGCCATTTCACGGTATGTAAGTAACAGTACGGTAATGGTAACGGGTGCTGGTGGTTCAATCGGTTCAGAAATTTGTCGTCAATTAATGCAGTTTAGTCCTGCTAGAATTCTATTAGTAGGTCATGGGGAATATAGCATTTATTCAATTGATATGGAACTAAGGAGGAAATTTGAAAGCTCCGAGACAGAAATTATCCCTATTATTGGTGATGTGCAGGATCGTAACCGTATGTTTAACATTGTTGATCAATACAGACCTACTGTCATTTACCACGCTGCTGCCCATAAGCATGTACCACTAATGGAAGATAACCCACAAGAGGCGATAAAAAATAACGTAATCGGAACTAAAAATGTAGCAGAAGCTGCTGATACATATAATATAGAGACGTTTGTTTTAGTTTCAACAGATAAAGCCGTTAACCCTACTAATGTGATGGGAGCAACGAAGCGCTTGGCTGAAATGATTATTCAAGATCTTGCTTTACAAAGTGAAACAAAATTTGTTGCTGTTCGATTCGGTAATGTATTAGGTAGTCGGGGTTCTGTCATTCCATTATTTAAGAAGCAAATCGAAAGCGGGGGACCAGTAACAGTTACTCATCCTGATATGACCCGTTATTTTATGACGATTCCTGAAGCGAGCCGCCTCGTCATTCAAGCGGGTACCTTGGCTAAGGGGGGCGAAATTTTCGTTCTTGATATGGGTGAACCAATTAAAATTGTCGATCTTGCCAAAAACCTTATTAAGCTTTCAGGTTATTCACTAGATGAGATACCAATTGAATTTACCGGTATTAGACCAGGTGAGAAGATGTACGAAGAATTACTAAATGAAAACGAGATATTACCTGGAGAAGTGTATGAGAAGATCTATGTTGGACGGACGAATCAAGTTGATATTAGCAAGCTACTCCAATTAATCCAATCCTATAAACAATACGGAAATGATGAGCTTAAAGAACACTTAATGGGCATAGTATATGCTGATCAGACGGTAAAAACTAGTATTTCTTAAAGGAGTTTCAACATGATATATTCCAAAATCAAGCGTGTCATTGATATTATGCTATCATTAATAGGTCTAGTTTTATTAACTCCTGTCTTTATTATTCTAATTATTGGAATTAAGCTCGATTCAAGTGGCCCAATTCTTTTCAAACAGAAAAGAGTAGGTAAAAACAAGCGTCATTTTAACATTTTAAAATTTCGTACCATGCGAATCGATACACCTAAAGACACTCCTACGCATTTATTAGTTAATCCTGATCAATATATTACTAGAATGGGCCGGTTCTTAAGAAAAACAAGTTTAGATGAATTACCACAGATTTTTAATATTATTGCTGGGCAGATGTCGATCATCGGTCCTCGTCCAGCTCTTTGGAATCAATATGATTTAATTGAAGAGCGCGATAAGTATCACGCTAACGACGTCTTACCTGGGTTGACCGGCTGGGCGCAAATAAATGGTCGTGATGAGCTCCCAATTGATGTTAAAGCTCGGTTAGATGGTGAATACATTGACCAATTTAGCTTTAAAATGGATCTCAGGTGCTTTTTTGGTACAATTGTTAGTGTGATTAAAAGTGATGGTGTCGTTGAGGGTGGAACAGGTAGAAAAGAACAAAATGAACATAAAACAAAGGAGTCCGTCTAAACATGAAACGGATTTTAATAACAGGAAAGAATAGTTATATAGGGAATTCTTTTGAGAGATGGGTCACAGAACGTTATCCTGAAGCATTTCAAATTGATAAAGTAAGCTTACGTACAGATAAATGGAAAAGTTTAGACTTTTCCATTTATGACGTTATATTGCATGTGGCAGGGATAGCACATGTTAAAGAAACAAAAAAAAATAAAGCTTTATATTATAAAGTAAATAGAGATTTAACAAAAGAGGTTGCTTCTAAAGCGAAAAAAGAAGGCACAGGGCAGTTTATATATTTAAGCTCGATGAGTGTTTTTGGATTAGTAGAAGGTGAAGTCAATGCTAATACTATTGAAAATCCAGTAAATGCTTACGGGAAATCTAAACTACAGTCAGAGAAAATGTTGTTGCAACTAAAAAGTAATAATTTTTTTGTTGCAATTATTCGTCCCCCGATGATATATGGCCCAAATTGCGTAGGCAACTATAGCAAATTATCAAAACTAGTAAAAAAATCTTTTTTATTTCCTGATATTAAGAATGAACGAAGTATGATTTTTGTTGATAATTTATCTGAGTTTATTATAGGCTTGATAGATGATAAAAAGGAGGGGATTTTTCACCCTCAAAATATTAACTATGTTAATACATCTAAAATGGCCGAGTTAATTTCTGACATACATAATCGTAAATTGATTAAAATTAAGTGTGTTAATTTTTTAATTAATAGTATTAAAATAAACCTTGTGAGGAAAGTTTTTGGGGACTTAAAATATTCAAAAAAAATGTCGCCAGAGATGCAAAAATATAATGTAGTATCTTTTGAAGAATCTATTAGAATTGCAGAACAAATGGAGAAATGAAAATGAAGTACGATGACTATAGTGTACTTATGTCAGTCTATTATAAAGAAAAACCAGAATACCTGAAATCAAGCATAGAAAGTATGCTGAACCAAACGCATAAACCGAATGAAATAATATTAGTAATAGATGGACCTTTAACAGTTGAATTAAATGAATTAATCAATATATATACTTCATCAAATACTGGCCTCTTTACGATAGTATCTTTAGAAGAAAATAAAGGTTTAGGTTTAGCGTTGAATGAGGGGATAAAGGTTAGTAGAAATGAACTGATTGCTAGAATGGATACAGATGATATCGCGTTACCTACAAGATGTGAAACTCAAGTAACAGCATTTAATTGTGACCCCGAGTTAGTGGTTCTAGGATCGCATATCGATGAATTTTATGATAGCCCCGATAACGTTGTTTCATCGAGGATAGTTCCGTTGACTCATGAAGAGATAATGTCTTTTTCGCGTAGAAGAAATCCTTTTAATCATCCCACAGTGATGTACAAGAAAACGAAAGTTCTTGAAGTAGGGGGATACCAAGATTTTAGAAGAAATCAAGATTTAGATTTATTTGTACGAATGTTGAATAACGGCTGTAAAGGTAAAAATATTAATGAATCTCTATTATTATTTCGTGCTAATAAAGATAACTTTAAGAGAAGGAAAAGCTGGGAAAAATGTAAAAGTTATATATCGATGATTTATAATTTTAGAAAAAAAGGATATTCTTCTTTGTTAGATTTTTTGGTTGTTAGCGCTAGTCAGATCATAATTTTTATTTCTCCAATATGGGTATTGGAACTCATATCAGATAAATTATTGAGAAAAAAAATAAGAAAAGGTTGAATTAAATGAGTATTGAGTCTAGAGTAAATGATGTTTTGAATAAATTCCCTTTGGTAAAGAAAGTTGTTAAAAGATCCTACCAACTTGCATCTTATTTAATCTCTCCAAAAATTAAATTTGAAGGGGATATACAGCGTATATCCCCAAATGATGGTATGGAATATTTTTTTGGTTATTACGATAAGTCCCCTTGGGATGAGAGTGGTAGATATATGCTTTGTTTAAGGGCAAAGAACACTTATAAATCTGTTGCACCAAATGAACCAGTTGAAATAGTTCTTTTTGATACTCATAATAACAATTCGTATGAAATTTTAGGGGAAACCCGAACTTGGAATGTCCAACAGGGATGTATGTTACAATGGTTAGGACCTAACTTCAGTGATAAAATAATCTACAATGATTACAGAAACGGTAACTATTGTTCTGTTATAAAAAATATTGTAACAAACGAGGAGCAAGAGATTCCTATGCCAGTTTATAGTGTCTCACAAGATGGAAAATTTGCTCTAACACTTGACTTTTCAAGATTACACCGCTTAAGACCAGGATATGGTTATAGTAATGCTAGTGATCAAACAGAGAAAGAAAAATGTCCTGAGGATACCTGTATTTGGTATGTGAATTTAGAAAACGGTAGAACAAAAGAAATTCTAAAATACACAGACTTTTATAATTTTGAGACTAGACAAGAAATGATGGATGCGGAACACAAAATAAATCATATTATGATAAATCCATCTGGT
>NZ_BCQW01000010.1 GCF_001552275.1 Amphibacillus sediminis NBRC 103570 | reverse complement strand
AGGTACATAATTGTGAGTTACTCCATATATCCAATCAACATCCCCTAAATACCATAACAACAAATCGGCAACGTGTAGACCTTGATTTAATACCATCCCTCCATCAAATGTCCAGGTACCTCGCCAATCTGCTTCTAAGTAGTAGTCTTTTGATCGATTAACCATAATTGAGGCAGAAGCTAAATAAGGCTGCCCAAACTGTTCCTTATCAACTAATGTTTTTATTTTTTGAAACATTGGGCGGTAACGCATTTGGTGACAGACAAGAACTTGCTTGTTTGCTGCTTCAGCCAATTCGATGATTTGATCAACTTCTTTCAATGAAAGAGATAAGGGTTTTTCTACAATGACGTGCTTACTGTGTTGGAGCGCTTCAAGTACAAATTTTCCATGTAACCATGAGGGAACTGTAATAATGACAACATCAATATCTTGTCTTTGTAATAGATCACTATAACTGTGATAAAGTGTTACATCATTTGATTCTGTATGGATAAGTGACTTAAGTTTAGTCATGTGATCAGGGTTAATATCAACTAATGCCCTAACGGTAAATAGATCAGATAAACGATTTAATGTTTTAATATGTTTTTCTGCAATAAAGCCACACCCAACTAAACCAACATTTAACTTACTCATGTTCGTGCCACTTCTTTAATACAGTCAATTACGGACTGTTGTTCTTCAGTGGTTAAAAAAGGGTGCATCGGAATTGAAAAAATAGTTTCCGATAATTGTTCAGCATTTGGAAAATCACCATGTTTATAGTTTAGTGAGTGATAAACTTTTTGTAAATGGAGACAGCACGGGTAATAGATAGCTGTACCTATATCCTTCATTTTCAATGCACGCATTATTTTTTCACGTTCTACGCTCTTTAAACAAAATAAATGATACACCGCTTCATTATCTCTAACTTCTTTTAGCGTCGTTACTTTAACTAGCGCCTCCAGTTCATCGTTGTATTTTTTGGCGATCTTCCTGCGCTTGGTATTCCAGTCATCAACATGTTCCAAACATATTAATAAAATGGCAGCCTGAATGGCATCAAGTCGACTATTGTAGCCGATTTGGTCATGGAAGTATTTCTGAGAGCTACCGTGCACACGTAGCTGCCTAATTTTTGCTGCAATTGTGTCATCATTGGTTGCAACAATCCCTCCATCACCAAGCCCACCTAAGTTCTTTGTTGGAAAAAAAGAAAAACATGCGGCATCACCTAAGCTACCAGCAGGTTTGCCCTTATATTTAGCTCCAAAGGCTTGACACGCATCCTCAATTACAACAAGCTGATGCTGCTGGGCAAGTGTATTAATCTTATCCATGTCGGCGGTTTGACCAAATATATGAACAGGAATAATAGCTCGAGTTCGTGTGGTTATTTTAGCCTCAATTTGATCTGGATCAATAAGTCCAGTTGCCAAATCAACATCGGCAAACACAGGTTTAGCGCCAACACGTGAAATGGCCTCTGCCGTGGCAATAAAGGTAAAAGGCGTAGTAATGACCTCATCACCTTCACCGATATTGTATGCCTTTAAGGTCAGAATCAAAGCATCAGTCCCATTGGCCACGCCAACCGCCTCTTTAACACCAAGTTGAGCAGCAAATTGATTTTCCAACTGGCTAACTGTAGGACCTAAAATGTACTGTCCACTTCTTAATACATGTTTTAAAGCATCAGTAATTTCTGATTCAATGGATAAATATTGTTTTTTTAAATCTAACAAGGGAATCATTCTTGTACTCCTTTCATTAAACCTATTTCTCTAGTTAAACTATGACAATTGAACGGATAGGGAACGGCATATACAACAAGGTTTAATTTTGTCTTGGCTTGGGAGAATGCCTTAACATAGTGGTTTTGGCCTTTTTTTTTCTTTTTAAGAACACGTTATCTAACAATCACATATAAAATAATAGATTTAATTATAGTGAAAGGGACGTTGTAGAATGAAAAAAAATAAGGAGAGGTCACCTATTAATCAAGATAAAGTAATAGGTGTAGTCGGCTTAGGATACGTAGGTCTACCCGTTGCGATTGCTTTTGCAGAAAAGTATCCTGTCATTGGCTATGACATAGATAAAGAAAAAATCCTAGCATTAAAAGAAGGGAAGGATGAAACAGGTGAAGTAGCTCAAGAACAACTTAGCCGAACGACCTGTGTTTTTACATTCCATGATCAAGCACTTTCGATTTGTGATTATATTATCATAGCTGTGCCTACTCCGTTGGATCATGAACTAAATCCAGATTTATCATTTGTAGAAGATGCCTCTAAACGTGTGGGTCAGCAGCTAAAAGAAGGTGCTATTGTTATTTATGAATCAACCGTGTATCCCGGAGCAACAGAAGAAGTATGTTTACCTATTCTAGAGAAGTATTCTGGTAAAAAGGTAGGCAAAGACTTTTCTATTGGGTACTCCCCAGAGCGAATTAATCCAGGTGACAAAGTTCACACGTTTAAAACAATCGGTAAAGTTATAGCAGGCTATGATAAACAAACGCTAGTCGCTATTGAACAATTGTATGCGAGTGTATTAACTGCTCCAGTTTATTGTGCATCATCGATCAAAGTAGCTGAGGCAGCCAAAATTGTAGAGAATACACAGCGTGATTTGAATATAGCCTATATGAATGAGTTAGCTAGACTGTTTCATCAAATGGATATTCCTATCTATGATGTATTAGAAGTAGCAAAAACAAAATGGAATTTCACCCCATTTGTTCCAGGGTTAGTCGGAGGGCATTGTATTGGCGTTGATCCGTATTATCTAATTAAGAAAGCAGAACAAATAGGTTATGTACCACATTTGTTAAAGGAAGCTAGAAAAGTAAATGAATCAATGGTTCAGTTTATTGTTAACCGTGTCGAGCAATTTGCCATCGAACATCATATGACGATAGATAAGTTACAGATTAATATTTTAGGTATTACGTTTAAAGAGGATGTACCAGATTTAAGGAATGCTAAAGCGATTGAAATTGTCAATCAATTAAGAAGGAAGGGGGCAACCATTAACATCTGTGATCCATGGGCAGATGCTAATGAGGTTGAAGTGTTATGTGGAGAGTCATTAACGCCTTTGGAAAAATTACCTCGAGCGAATGTATCGATGATTTTAGTCCCTCATCAAAATTTCTGCCAGCAACTAAATCCGTTAACGATTACTAAACGTGATGGATTGTTCATTGATTTAAAGGCTACTTTTGCAGATGATTTAGCTGATAAAAAGCTAGAATATTGGACGCTATAGCTGAATATTCAATATTATATCGCCTTGGCATATGCGCACTCGGATATACTAACTTCGTTCAATACATTTCCGCTGACGGTATCTGGGCGAGTCTTTACTTGATTCAGTCGGGATTTGAACTCTACTGAATGAAATACACATAGACATATAGCTTACCCCTTATGTGGGAGATGACTGATGAATGAATTTTTATAAATGTGTATTGCCTTATAAGAAAAATAATCTTATGAGTTTTTTTTTGCTCTAGATAGGGTAAACAATCAATTAAAGTAGGTGTAACGATTAATTGAACTGCATACATTAATATGTAGTCATTAGCATTGTATAAAAAATAAATTCATAATTCGAGTAAAAAAACGAGATGACGCTATTTCAATTAGGAGAAAAACGAAGGCGTGCCACCAATGGTCAGATCAACGTATTCCTAAATAAGGAGCAATAAATGAGCCCTTTCAATCCTGTTCTATGGATTGAAAAACATAATACGTTAAAGAAAATTTACGCAATGCTTATTATATGTCGTGTGAACAAAGGAGCGTGATAAGATGGTGAAATACAATACGCTATGGTCTCCTTTCTTCAATAACAAAGAAAAACGTAAAGCATTACTTGACATTAAATGTGGAATTGAGCGCGAAACACAACGCATAGATCAAAATGGACAGATTGCTTTAACTGATCATCCTAAGATATTTGGAGACAAGATAGAAAATAGTCAAATTACCGTTGACTTTGCAGAGAATCAATTAGAATTTGTAACGAAGGTCCATACAAAAACAGACTCACTTTTAGATGAACTCGATAGGATACATAATTTGGCTAATGAAGGAATTGGTTCTGAATTAATGTGGCCGTTAAGTATGCCCCCTCGATTGCCTGACGAAAAGATGATCCGAATCGCTCAATTTGATCAATCCGAAACAGGTAACGAAAAAGAGATTTATCGTAGGGGATTAGCCCTTCGATATGGGAAGCCGATTCAAATGATTTCGGGTATTCATTATAATTTCTCATTAGGAACGTCCCTTACTAAAATTTTGTCTGGAAATCTCAGTGAGGGCCTTAGTGGTCAGAATGCAATAAATGCCCTTTATATGCGCTTGGCTCGTAATTTTATGAAGCATCGCTGGCTCTTGATTTATTTGTTTGGTGCTTCGCCTATTGCTGATTCTAGCTATGACGAGGTGCTCAAAAAAGAGTTAAGCAAGATCGGGGCTAATATGGAGCAGTTTAATGAAGAGAAAAGCATGTTTCATGATTACGCTACTTCTTTAAGGGTGAGTCGCTTTGGCTATTCAACTGAAATTACTGAGCAATTTCCTATTTCTTATCATGATTTATCAAGCTATGTTAAGGGAATGGAACAATTATTAACAACAAAGCATGATCGCTATGTTAAATTAGGAACTCACATTAACGATCACCAAGTACAATTGAATACTAATGTCATACAGAATGAAAGCGAATTTTATGCACCAATTCGATTAAAACGAATGGGGTTGAATCATGAAACACAGACAGAAGCGTTGAAAAGGGCAGGTATTCAATATGTTGAGGTTCGTTTACTTGATATAAATCCGTTTGAGAAATTAGGGATCAATAAACAACAGCTTGATTTTATGCACCTGTTTATGCTGTATTGTTTATTAGAAGATGATCAGCCATTATCAAATCAGGCATTACAACTTGCCAAGATCAATCACCATCTTGTTGCTATATTAGGACGCTTATCTAGATTAAAACTGTATGATAGCCATGGTAAACGGATATTACTTCAGAATTTGGCTAACCAAATATTTAATAAACTAGCTGATCTCGCTAGATTAATTGATAATGATCGACATGGCTACTACTGCCAAGTTGTCATGAATGAAAAAGCCAAACTGTACGATCAATCGTTGCTTTATTCAGAGCTTAGTATCAAGGAAATGAATGCTAGACATGAATCATTCCTAGATTTTGGGTTGCGTTATGCGCATGAGTATAAATATGATGATCTGTGTTCTAAGGAAGCTTAAGCGTTTGTTTTTTTAGAGGAGCTGAACGTTAATCAGAATGAGCGTTCAGTTCTTTTTACTGTCTAAATTAAATGGATGTGTTTCTTCTTGCCTTTATAAAGTGAAACTTCGTTAAGTGGGGGTATTTTCCATCTCCCCCTGAACGTTAGTTGAGCCTATCGGGCCGTTACGCTGTTGGAACTCCCACTTAGACATGACGTGTTCCCTTATTTCTTGAAGTGGGAGCCTTACAAAAGCCCTTCGATGGGGCGAGTAATCGCAGCCCCAGCCAGTTACACTGCGATAAATTTTGTTCAATGGCTTACTTGAAGAGCTAATCAATTTTCATTCATAGCATGGAGACGCTATTTATGTTGCTTTTAAAGAATCATGCTATAATATGATTTTAAGGGAGGCGTTTGTGTGGAACGATTAAAGCAAAAATTGCAATATTTTATGCAAGGACGTTATGGCATTGACCAGCTATATATCGCTATCTTAGTGACCTATTTTATCCTGCTTTTTTTAAGTCGATACTTTGAATCTATAGCCCTGGTAATCTCGCTTTGGTTGCTCATTTTTTGGGCAATTTTTCGCGTTTTTTCCAAAAATATTGCTAAACGATATGCTGAAAATCAATTTTTACTGAAAGTAATCAAACAAGTAAAGTCATACTTTAGCTTGCAAATCAAGCGAATAAAAGATAGTCGAACCCATCGCTATCGTAAATGTTCGAATTGTGGCACAACCTTAAGATTGCCGCGTAAGCGAGGCAAGCATACAGCGAAATGCCCTCGTTGTCAGCATCGTTTTCAGGTAACCGTATGGTTATAATATTAACATTAACAGATTATGATCATCTGATCGTTGATCAAGAAGAAAGTAGGTGATTCCAATTCAAGAAAAGTTTAAGAAGAAGCTTCATAGGTTAACCAATCGAGTTGGGGCAACTATTATGGCAATTGAAGTATTTTTAGCTACGTTAATTATAATTGCGGTGTTGATTAGTGGCATAGCTCTAGTTATATCCGTGGTGCAACAAGACACACTAACGCATTTACTTGATTATGATAATTTCCAAAGTTTGCTTTCCTATTTACTTATGCTAATTATAGGCCTTGAGCTTGCTTTAATGCTGATTAAGCATAAGCCTAGTAATGTGATTGATGTTATGATTTATGCAATTGCTAGAAAAATGCTTATTTATTCAACGGCAACGATTGAAATGTTAATTGGCGTCATTGCCTTGGGTATTTTATTTATCATAAAGGTTTCATTAAGGAGAGTTAAGTTAGAAGAAGATCAGGAAATAACAAATAGTTAGTCAATCCCTAATTATTTTAAAGTTAAATCATTTTGGTCTTTTATTAAAGAGTATAGGGTTGATCAATCGTATCGTCTGATTGTAACCTTAATGTTCTGAATTTTATCTTTTCATAAATGGTTATTATGAATTGTCATTATCTATAAATAATAAAGCAATTTTTTGCTTCACTGTTTTATCCTTTTCCACGTTTTACGACTCTAATGCATGGCTCCGATGCTCAAAAGTTTGCCCCCCATAGCTAGCAACTTTTGAAAATGGACTAGAAACAAAGCATTTCCCTTCAGTAATTTGTCGAATTTTGAACAAATATTTTTCTAAAAGATGCAATTATTGTATAATTTACGTATATGAATATTTTTAATTCGAGATAATCGGAAAAAATAGTAAATGTTTGGAGTAAATGGATAGGGAAATGTTGAATGATGTAGGGGGGAGAAGCAAGTGAAGTCAGACTTAGATCCACGTGTAATTCGAACACGCAAGCTTATCATGAAAGCATTTAATAAATTATCCACACAAAAAGAAATTAATGCTATTACAGTAAAGGATATTACAAAGGAAGCGGCTGTGAATCGAGCTACCTTCTATTACCACTTTAAAGATAAAATGGACTTAATCGATACCATTTTGGCAGAGGACCTGAAGGTTCATGTTATAAATCGCTTAAATGCATATCAGATCATTACAAAAGAAGCTATTGAAGATGTCTTTGTTTCATTGCTGCACTTTCAAAGGGATATTGTTACACGTTACCAAAAAAATAATCCATTTTGTCTGTCTTCTATTGAGGAAACAGTTAAATTCGAATTAACTCAACAATTTTATCAGCGATTTGCCGAATCATACCCTTATTTTAGTGAACAAAGACTAAAACTCTCAGCAACTATGGTAAGCTGGGCTCTATATGGGGCTGTAGAAGACCTGAAAAATGATCCAGCTGTTAGCTCAAAGGAGCTTGTTGAAACAATAGCCTCGATTATCATAAAGGGAATGAATGCTAACCATCGAGAATAGTCTTTAGCTTTTTGCTTTTTACGTTTTCCAATGTTCTCGAAAATAGTCTTAAAAAAAGAAGTGCGCTTGGGCATGTGGAAAGACATGACTTAACTCGCTTGTTCCAATGCCCAAGAAGTAAACAGTCATGCTGGTGGGGAAATCAAGCCTATATATTCTCCATCAGTCGCTTGGCAATCCGTTCATAGTCATCTCGACTTATCCCTGGTGCAAACTCTTCAGGTAATTCTTCAAGATTAGGTATTTGAGCTCCTTCTGGTGCGCCTTCCTTAACGACTAGTTTATCACCGCTTTCTGGATTTTCACCTTTCCATATTTGCTTAATATCGAGATAGTGCCCGACATCATTCCAAGTGTAAAGGATGTTACTCAGACCTTGATCTTCAAACTTGCGCGCATGATCAAATTTACGGTTTGACAAGTCAGGAATGGGAACCATTTTCTTTACATCAACACCAGTTGCGATTTCGAGCGCCTTGGCATAGGCCAGAATATGTGTACCACCGCGTACAAGCAGATAACCGATCATTTCTCGCGCTGTTTCATGCTCAGTCATTTCGTAAACCCTCATCTTATGCGTTCGCGCCCCGATCTCAAGAAAAAAGTTATGCAACAGATCGAGTACAAGGTTACCACTATTAAACACATAATCTCCACGCCATGCATTGCCCATGGAATCTCCAGCTAGAGCCGTTTGCGCTGTTGCAATAAAATGATAAGTACTGCGACTATCCTTTCCTTCACGAAGTGGTGTTACATCAGGGTCTCCAGTATAAAAAGTATTCCCCTTAGATAATAAGTTGATCGTATTCGCCACAAGCTCAACATGACCAAATTCTTCTGCCGTTATACTTGCTACTAGATCATAGAATGGCTTTAATTTATCCTTACTTCTGAAATTGAATGATTGGTACATATAATTATTCAACGTAGACATTTCACCAAACTTACCACCTAATAACTCTTGCACTGCAGCTGCGGCATTTGGATCACCATGCTCAGGTATTGGCAATGGAATCAACAAACGATTTTCTCGTTTAAACATCTCTTTTACCCCCGTTTTTTGGAATTACCCAGACAATTTGCTGTATACGAATAAAAAATCGGGAGCCACCGGATTCAACAATTATATGATCAGGCATCACTGTAGTTAATAATCCTGTTACTGTTCCCATTGTTGTCTGGACAACAATGGTTGACTGTTCGATACCTTGTAAGCTTTGATAAACATAGGTATCAATAGAGCTCACAAAAGAGGGGATTTGCTTATTCATTGTCATCACGCTCCTTTACAGGTTAAGCTAACATTATATCTATGAACGGTAGAAGGAAAATATGTCCAACAATATGACGATCATATAGATTATAAGTTATCTATAAGGTGATTTGAGGACCAGCTTTGAACGTTTCAAAAGGTAAGATTCAGTTTATTAGCAACAACCATTAAACGGTGCCTTATTTTAATAGTATGATTTTCTATTTTTCTGACTGATTAGCTACTAAAAGGGAAAAAAAGATCTGAGCTGACAAGGCATTTATCGCAGTGTAACTGGCTGGGACTGTGATTACTCGCCCCATCGAAGGGCTTTTTGTAAGACTCCCACTACAAGAAATAAGTGAGGTCATGTCTAAGTGGGGATCAACAGCCAGTAACGGCCCGATTGGTTCAACTAACGTTCAGTGGGGGAGAGAGGAAGCTGACTAAGTTCGCGACGGCGTGTCGTAACGTCTGCACGAGCACATCCAATGCGTCGAAACCCCGCTGAACGAAGTATCACTTTATCTTTTACAAGAGCTTTAGATTCACAAAAAATAATGTATTTGCTATAATTGGTAATTAAGTCGCAAAGGAGGGAGTCAAAATGGAAGCAAATACAGGGTTAGTATTAGAAGGTGGCGGCATGCGAGGTGTTTATACCTCTGGTGTTTTGGATTATTTCATGGAGCATCAGCTCTATTTTCCTTATGTGATCGGTGTTTCAGCGGGAGCCTGTAACGCACTGTCTTATTTATCAAGACAAAAAGATCGAAGCAGGCACATTAATGTGACTTATGCCAAAGATCCGCGTTACATAAACTACCGGAATCTCCTTAAAGGACAAGGCGTTTTTAATATGGACTTTCTTTTTAATGATATTGCTAATGAGCTTGCCCCTTTTGACTATGATACTTTTGATAAAATTTCTGAGCGCTTCGTTATTCCAACAACGGATTGTATAACTGGACAACCTCACTACTTTGATAATAGCAATCCAGAGATTGTCATGTCTGCCGTGCGTGCCTCAAGCAGTTTGCCTCTTGTGGGGAAGCCAGTTGAGTTAGCTGGGCGTATTTTATTGGATGGGGGTATTGTTGATCCAATTCCGATTAGGAAGTCAATAGCAGACGGCAATCAGAAACACGTAATCATATTAACTAGACCAAAGGGCTATCGTAAAAAGCCTTTTCGAGCACGTATGACTGCCAGAGTCATTTATCCTAAGTATAAAAAGCTTGTCCAAGCTTTGGAAGAACGACATCATGTCTATAATGAGACCCTGGATTATGTTGAACAGTTAGAGCAGAATGGAGATGTATTCGTTATTCGACCAAACGAGGCAGAACAGGTCAAACGCACTGAAAAAGATCCAGACAAACTCAATCAACTACATCTAGCAGGCTATCGTGCTGCTGAAAGGGAATTTGCAGCATTGACTCAGTGGTTAGCAAGAAAAGCTGATAACAGTATAGAACAAAATTTAGCAACGGCATCAAAAAGTTAGACTATTACCTTACTAGGGTGTGAACTCGATATTTATCGGTTCATACTTATTTTTTTATAATTTTTAGGAGTATGTACCCGGTTATCGCAGTGTAACTGGCTGGGGCTGCGATTACTCGCCCATCGAAGGGCTTTTGTAGGGCTCTCACTTCAAGAAATAAGGGAGGACGTCATGTCTAAGCGGGAGATCCAACAACTAGTAACGGTCCGATTGGTTCATGGTATTCTTTTTAATATTGTCTTGATAAACCTTTTAAATAGCATTACTTTACTAAGTAAGGAGGAAGGAAAAATGAATATGACTATTGAAGAATTACCTGAAACAAGGATTGCCTTATTTTCGGAATGTCGGAGAATATGGAGAAAAGCAAAACAAAGCCTTAACGGAAGCCTTTAAAGAATGGATACAGTTAAAAGGTTTAGTATGTCATGAACATTCTACATATTGGCTGTACCACAAGATAACCCTGAGACAACGCCTAAAGAGGAGTGTCGTTATGATATTTGTGTACCCATAAATAGAGATTTTAAGATAACAGCTCCTGCAAAAAGTACTTTGCTTGATCATACCAACGAAGCAATCAGTAGTTTAGGGACAATATCTTTTCTGTCATAACAAAAAATGGTCTATCAGTAAGGGGAACAACCAATTGTAGAAAGGTATAATTTAGAAATGATTAATCATCATACCTGTGAAATACTAGTACCTATTCAGTAACGAAGTTAGGCGGACAATATGACACATCTGTTATAAGGGATACTGTCAACTCAATTTCTTCGATCATATACTATTAAAAAAGGCAGGTGTGTCATGAAAAGACAGATGATTACAGGACAGCATGTCTATGATTCAATAAAGAGCAACCAACAGATACAGGTAAGAATTCCAGTGCAAGCCTCGAAAAAAGCCAAGGTTGAGACGTATCAATATAATACTTTGTCTGATGGGAAAAAGTTGATTTATACAAATGCGGATGAGTTAACTGAGTATGGTAATAAAGGGATTTTAGATCCAAGTGATGTTTCCTTAGTCAATTTATTTATTAACGGGGTGCTCCAGCCTGACAATACGTACCAAGTTAGGAAAGGTCAGCTGATTCTAAATGTCAAGCAACCACCAGAAAAACGCGCACCAATCATTTTACAATTTATTACGATTTATTAAACTTCACACTCAGCAGAAGCCCCCATTTCTACAATTGGTAATACCTGTTTGTAAGGGGGGGCAACCCACAGGCCGAGTAAAGTTAAAGCCTTGCGGCGGATGCCGCAGATTTTTAACAGATTGAACGAAGCTCGATAATCTGGGCGTAAATACACCAAGACGCTTTTGATTTTAATAGACTTTGAGGTGATTTCGTATGAACAAAAGTAAATAATCACCGTCATGCTCGTGTATAATATTTTCTAGTCAGAGAAATAGGCACGTGCCTTTTGTGGTCACGCGCCTCTGTTAAATCTTAACATTGATTTCTGGTTAGCAGAGCATTAATTAAAGTAGGGGAATTTGCGCTATTTTGTTTTAGTTGTTTTCTAGATTTGGATGGTATGCTGATATTAACTATTAATCTCTGCTTCGGTATTCGGAGTGTACGTGATCACTTCCAAAACAATTGGTGTGTTGAGTAGTATCGATTCATTTCCCTCTGGTACACTGACTGTAAGTGAGCCAACCGCTGTTTCTCCAGGGGTATATGTGGTTATGCCTTGCATCTGGAGTACACCGTTAATATAGACACGATAATAGCTATTGTCAGTAGCGAGCTCAGGTAATTCACTAACAGATACACCAGCATCATCAAAGAAATCAGTGGGATCAATCGTTAATGTTTCTCCTGCAGGCGTAACCTCCGTCGTTACATAAAAGTATTTGGTTGTTGAGGGATTAAGAGTGGTGGTGACAGTTGCATCGAGTGCTAGCTTCATAAGCTGAAGTGCCATAAATTTCACCTCCCAAGCGCATTGATACTCTAGTATACGGTTTAAAATGTGACCAGTTAAATACAAATATCTTGAGTATTGCAATATTTTTTATTGCGGTGTAACTGGCTGGGGCTGCGATTACTCGCCCCATCGAAGGGCTTTTGTAAGCCTCCCACTTCAAGAAATAAGGGAACACGTCATGTCTAAGGTGGGAGATGCAACAGCCAGTAACGGCCCGATTGATTCAACTAACGTTCAGTGGGGGAGAGAGGAAGCTGACTAAGCTCGTGACGTCGTGTCGAAACGTCTGCACGAGCGCATCCTATGCGTCGATCCCCCCACTGAACGAAGTTTCACTTTATTAGTTATTATGACATTTGGTGGGGGATAGCAGGTAATCTACAGATTTCGTCGGAGAAAAGTGAATTTTTTATCTTCACTGACTCAATCTCCTTGGAGTGGAAGTCTTCTTACCTATTGAAATTAAAGAATATCACATCACTTATATAAAAAGGAAAAGGTGATAGTTCTAATTAAGCTATTAGAAGGCTGTGTGTAGGCAAATCATATATTCTAAAATTGGAGGAAGTTCGAGTGAATCATAAAGTTAAGCGATTATTGTTTGTTGTGATGTTTATTGTAATATTTTTTCTTATTGGTTTTTTTATGGCAATCTATTTTGATACAAATGACATGACCTTTAATATAAGTATATCTAATATTGTTGTTAGTTATTTGCTTTTTCTAGTTGTAGGTTTTGTCGTGATTAATCTTCATGAACTAGGTCATTTTTTATTTGGCCGCTTGCTAGGTTATCAATTAATTACATATCGAATTGGGATGCTATCTCTTACTAAGGAGAATGGGAAGCTAAAGCTTGAGTGGATCAAAAATAAAGGCTATGGAGGTTTATGTGCGATGATACCGCCTAAAGACAGTAATCCATATGATAAAAAACATCTGTATTTTTATGCTGGTGGGATCTTGCTGAACCTATTAACAGGACTGATAGCGATACCTGCTCTTCGTTTCGTATCCGGATATGGACAAACGTTCTTATTTATTTTCATCTTTTGGAGTATCATCATGGGATTACTCAATTTGATTCCACTTAAAACATCTGGGAATATACATTCAGATGGAAAGATTATTTGGGGTATCCTACTAAACGATCCGATTGTAGCCGGCTTATTAGCCGCTATGGCAGTCAATGTTCAAATGGCTGGTGGAGTTAGACCAAAAGCACTTCATTTACCAGATAATAGCATGACTAACCATGAGCCATCCTTGCTTTTATTTAACTATTATGCTGCTTTAGATGAAGGCGACCTTGAACGATTGCCTCAGCTGGTTGAACAAATTGAAAGGCGCTTAAATGATTTTTCAACGTTTCTGCTCCCTGCTATTTATTATGAACTGGTAATGGCAGGTTGTATCCTTGATGATCAGCGTTTAGTCAATCAATATTATCCTTTAGCCCATCAAACACTAAAGCGGGATCGCGATCTAAATGGGGAACGGATTAAAGCATACTATGCATTTGAATGCGGCGATTTAGCACAAGCGAAAACCCATATTGATAAAGGACGGATGGTAGCAAAGAAATTCCCTTTACCAGGGCAAATTGAAATGGAACTTACCTTACTTGATCGATTAGAGCAACGCATTAAAGCATAATACTGTTTTTTACCAAAAGGAGTGGCATGATGTTAAGCAAACAGGATCAAATTGGTTTGGTCGCCTTGTCAGATGGACGAACGGATCAACATGCGGGAACTATCGCCAATGTCAAACAGGTTTTCTTAAATTGGGGGCTAACACCAGTTGAAGCCAATACAATTTATCAAAAAGCTGGGCAGTTTTGGAGTGGGACACCAGAAGAGCGAGCACATGCATTAATGGATTTATTTACAGATTCTAGCATTAAAGCCATCTTTGATCTTTCTGGTGGAGATAGTGCTAATCAAATTTTGCCGTATCTTGATTATCAGACCATTAGCAAGCATTCAAAGCCCTTCTTTGGTTACAGTGATCTGACCGTTATATTAAACAGCTTATTTAGTCAAAGTGGTCTGACCAGCTATCACTATCAAGCGATGCATCTGGTAGGTAGAGATCATCTTAACCAACAAAATCGGTTACATAATCTTCTATTTCATCAAAATGATCATTTAACCTTTAATTACAATTGGATTAATCAGGGCACAATAGAGGGCATTACAATTGGTGGTAATATTCGTTGTCTACTCAAACTAGCAGGCACCCCTTACCTGCCAGTTCCCTTTGGGAAGGTACTTTTTCTAGAAAGCAGAAGTGGACGAGCCAATCGGATTGCTAGTTTTTTGGCACAATTAGATCAGATCAATTACTTTAGTCAATTAAATGGACTTATTCTAGGTCAGTTTACTGAACTAGAAGAGATCGAAGGTTCGCAAGCATTAATCGAATTAATTAAGCCGTTTGCTGATAAATACAACTTACCAACGATAAAGACCAGTCAGCTTGGTCATTCAGCTGACAGCCATATTCTGGCGATTGGTAAACGTGTTCTTATACCGAATAAGCACCCTTGATAGATCGTAACATCTGTTAAGGGTGCTTTTAGATACATGAAAAGCGTAAAAGCAAGCCAAGATGTGGGAACAACCTCTTTTAGTAATGCTCACATCCTTATCGCAGTGTAAGACTCCCACTTGAAGAAATAAGGGAACACGTCATTGTCTAAGTGGGAGATGCACCAGCCAGTAACGGCCCGATTGGTTCAACTAACGCTCAGTAGGAGGGAGAGGAAGCTGACTAAGTTTGCGACGTCGTATCGTAACGTCTGCACTTGCACATCCTCGAAATGCCCACAGAATGAAGTTTCACTTTATCGAAAGAACATTGCTGTTGGGTATTTAAGAGTTAAATGAAGAGCTACTAAACAGCAATAAAAAATTATTCGCTATCCGAAGTAAATGTGTTGACAAGGTTAATAATTATATAGATAATAGATAGCATGCTATGTAATTAATGGGGGGCATGCAATATGCCAGATGATATTATTTTCTACATACGCTTAGTCTATTTTGCATTAGAAAGAGAAAAAAATCTTTACTTTGAGAAGCAGAATTTAACTGCATCACAAGGAGATATCCTACTTTTCTTAGCTGGTGCAAAAAAACGTAACAAGGATGTAAATCAAAAGGATATTGAGATGCATTTTCGTTTAACGAATCCAACTGTTACTGGACTATTAAATCGCTTAGAGGAAAAACAATTCGTCAAACGAGTTAAAAGTGAAACAGACGCTCGGAATAAGCTGATTTTCTTAACCGAGCAGAGTGAACTTGTCCTCAAGCAGTTTAAGAATCATAGACAAGCTATTAAAGAAAAAATATTCAAAGGGATTAATAAGGAAGAGCAAGATTTAATGCTCGTTTATTTGAAGAAATGCTTTACTAATTTAAGTGAGGATTTTTCCACCCCGAAATAATTTAGAGGAGGTAAAACAAATATGATTAAAAAGCTGTTATCCTTTTTAGGTGAATATAAGCGCCAAACGCTCCTCGCTCCACTTATGGTGGTTGGAGAGGTTGTCTTAGAGCTTATGATACCATTTTTAATGGCTCGAATCGTTGACTATGGTATCCAAGGCGAGGGTGGTATATCCTATACCATCAAAGTTGGTCTGCTTATGATTGTGATGGCCTTTTTTGCGCTTGTGTTTGGAGCGCTTAGTGGTAAATATGCTGCCGAAGCTGGTATGGGCTTCGCCAAAAATATTCGCTCAGGCTTGTTTAAAAAGATTCAGTCCTATTCTTTTTCAAATGTAGATAAATTTTCTACAGCATCACTGGTTACTCGGTTAACGACAGATATTACCAACACACAAAACTCATTTATGATGGTCGTAAGAATGGCTGTTAGAGCGCCAATTATGTTGATTGGTGCTACGATTATGGCTGTCTCAATTAACTCAAGATTGTCATTGATATTTTTAATTTCAATACCGATTCTTTCCATTACATTATATCTAATTGGTAAGAATGCACACCCGAGATTTTTAGATATGTTGGAAAAATATGATGCCTTAAATGAAAAGGTACAAGATTTTATTGTTAATATTCGTGTTGTCAAAGCTTTTGTCCGTGAGAAGCATGAAAAAGAGAAATTTGTTGCTAATGCTGAACAAGTTCGCGATGCTCAACTCAAAGCAGAGAAGTTAGTTGTTCTAAATATGCCAATTATGCAGCTAACCATCTATACCAGTATCGTAGCCATTATATGGTTTGGCGGTAACATGGTTATTGACGGTACGTTTAATATTGGAGAGTTATCCAGCTTTATCATGTATATTATGCAGGTATTGATCTCACTCATGATGATTTCCATGATTTTCATTATGTTAATTATCTCCAGAGCTTCATTCTCTCGTATTATTGAAGCAATTGAAGAAGAACCTGCCTTAAATGATAATAACAGTGATCCCAATTTAGATTTAAACGATGGAAGTATTCACTTTAACCAAGTTGACTTTAGTTATAATGAAGATCCTAATAATTTGGTGTTGAAAAACATTAATCTGTCGATTCAATCAGGAGAAACGATTGGGATTATTGGAGGAACAGGCTCATCCAAAACAACATTAGTACAGCTTATCCCGAGATTATATGATGTACTTAATGGTGAAATTATCGTTGGAGGGCATAATGTGAAGGACTATCGTCTGAAAGTTTTACGTGATCAGGTTGCGATGGTTCTTCAGAAGAATGTCCTATTCACTGGAACGATTAAAGAAAATCTCAAGTGGGGGAATGAGCACGCAACAGATGAAGAGGTTATCGAGGCTGCAAAAGCAGCTCAAGCACATGACTTTATTTCATCATTCCCAAATGGATATGATACGGAGCTAGGCCAAGGCGGTGTAAATGTTTCTGGTGGACAGAAGCAACGCTTAACGATCGCACGAGCTTTACTGAAAAAGCCAAAGATCATTATCCTAGATGATTCAACGAGTGCAGTAGATACAGCAACGGATGCTGCCATTCGCCAAGTATTTAAAGAGAAGCTTGAGGATGTAACGACGTTAATCATTGCCCAACGAATCACCTCTGTTCAAGATGCTGACAAAATTATCGTGTTGGATAATGGCGAAATAAATGGTTTTGACACACATGAGCACTTACTGAAAACAAATGAAATTTATCAAGAAATATATCAATCTCAAAGCAAAGGGGTGAATGAGGATGAGTAAATCAATAGAAAAGGATCAATCTGCTAAAGGCCCAATGTCAGGACCCAAAGGACATCGGATGCCAAATAACCTTGGACTAACGATTAAACGGATTGCTAGCTACATGAAAGAAGATAAATGGATTCTTCTGATTGTTGCTATCTCTATTCTCCTTAGCTCTCTTGCTAATGTCATTGGTATTTCTTTTCTACAGGTTGTTATTGACGATTACCTAGCCCCCTTAATTGGCAATCAAGACAGCCAGTTAATGCGAGGATTTATATCTGTCATTGGGCTGATTTCGATCATTTATTTAGTGGGAGCAGCCACTACTTATTTGTTTAATCGATTAATGGTTGGCGTTTCAACTCGAACATTGTATAAAATCCGATTAGATCTTTTTACTAAGATGGAAGCTTTGCCGATTAAATATTATGATACCCATACTCATGGTGACTCAATGAGTTTGTATACGAATGATATTGATACGTTAAGACAAGTACTATCTAATAGTGTGACCAACTTTTTCTCATCCCTGATTACAGTCGTAGGGGTATTCACGATGATGTTGATCTTTAGCTGGCAGCTTACTATTATTGTGGTCTTGATGCTTGCTTTAATGCTTTTTTCAGTAAAAACAATTGGTGGTAAAAGTGCTACCTTCTTTATTCAGCAACAGCAAGAATTAGGTCGAGTCAATGGCTATATTGAAGAGATGATTGAAGGTCAAAAAGTTGTTAAAGTCTTTTCACGTCAAGAAAAGGTACTGGAAGAATTTGAAGTATTAAATGAAGAGCTAAGAGTAAATGCAACTAAAGCTAATATTTTTGCAAATATCTTGATGCCGATAATGGGGAACCTATCTTATATCCATTATGCCATTACGGCAATGATTGGTGGTTTATTTGCGATTATGGGTACCCTAAGTTTAGGTACAGTTATTGCCTTTCTACAGTTTACCAGAAACTTCTCTATGCCAATCACCCAAATATCACAGCAGCTTAATGCTGTACTTACAGCCCTTGCTGGTGCTGAACGGATATTTAAGGTGATCGATGAACAGCCAGAGTTTGACCAAGGTCATGTTACGATGGTGCCTGTAGAAGTCAGTCAGTCAGGCGATCTTACTGAAGTAGATTTTCGTACTGGAGAATTCGCATGGAAAGAAGTCATGCCTGATGGATCAATTTCTTACACACAAGTTAAAGGTAATGTGGTATTCGATAATGTGGTGTTTGGATATGAAGAAGATAAGACTGTCTTAAAGGGTATTTCATTATATGCTAAACCTGGTCAAAAAATTGCCTTTGTCGGTTCTACAGGGGCAGGTAAAACAACAATTACCAATTTAATTAATCGTTTCTATGATGTACCCTCTGGGAATATCAGTATCGATCATATTGAAATTAATAAAATTAGGAAATCTGATTTACGCCGAGCGTTATCGATGGTTTTACAAGATACCCATTTATTTACGGGTACCGTCATGGAGAACATTCGCTATGGCCGTCTAGATGCGACAGATGAGGAAGTTATTGCAGCTGCAAAACTGGCCAATGCAGATAGTTTTATTCGTCATTTAAAAGATGGCTATCAGACTGTATTAAAATCAGATGGTGGTACGTTATCTCAAGGACAACGTCAATTGCTAGCAATTGCTAGAGCAGCTGTTGCCGAAACCCCAGTCCTTATTCTTGATGAGGCAACATCATCGATTGATACGAGAACAGAAGCGTTGATTCAAAAAGGAATGGATCGTTTAATGGAAGGTAAGACATCCTTTATTATCGCTCACCGCTTATCTACTGTTCGATCAGCTAATGCGATCATGGTGCTAGAGCATGGGAAAATCATTGAACGTGGTGATCATGATCAGTTAATTGAACAAAGAGGTAAATATTATCAATTATCGGCTGGGATGTTTGAATTAACATAATTTTAGCTTGATTAGCAGAAGTCGCTCATTTTTATCGTAGTGCACTGGCTGGGGCTGCGATTACTCGCCCCCATCTAAGGGTCTTTGTAAGACTCCACACGTTAAGAAATAAGGAAACAGGTCATTTCTAAGTGGGAGTTCTAACAGCCAATAACGGCCCGATTGGTTCAACTAACGTTCGGTGGGGGATGGAAAAATCCCCACTGAACGAAGTTTCACTTTATAAGTGGTGAGATGAATGCCTATTTGTATTTCATTCATTGGGAGTTTAAATTTGAATCAAGTTAAAGCCACAGATTTTTTAGAGGGTATTTATCCAAAGTAGCTCGATAAAATCTGAGCGCAAATTATGGCGTGTTTGACGCTAAACAGCTATTTTAAATGACAAGACTTAGAACGGGCGATTGGCTAGCATAGCCAATCGCCCGTTTTACAAGTCTTTTTAGTGCTGTAGTTTAATAAAAAAATTTAACTCAATTTAACTTGCTTGTTTTTGAATAGATATACTCGAAGCTCGAATACTTAACTTCATTATAATCGACACGACAAATGCAACTGCTATTAAACACGCAAAAATATAAAAGGCAACATTGTAGTTACCTGTAGTGTCATTAATATAAGCAACGAGTAATGGACCGAACACCCCTGCACAAGACCAAGATGTCAGTAATAAACCATGAATAGCGCCTAACTGTAAAGTTCCAAATAAATCACTAATAAAGGCAGGAAGTAAGGCAAAGCTCCCTCCGTACATAGAGACGATGATGAAAATTAATAGTTGAAGCAACAACGCATTCGTCACATTTGGCAATGCCAGCATTAAAATAAACTGGACACCGAAAAACATCATGAATACGTTACTACGCCCTAATGTATCAGACAATGCTGACCAACTGATGCGACCGCCTCCATTAAAAAGTCCCATTATTCCTACCATTGCAGCGGCAGCTGTAGCTGAGATGCCAGCTTTTTCTTGGGCCAAAGGAGAAGCAACAGAAATAAGCATAATGCCTGTTGAAATATTAATAAACATCATAACCCATAATAGCCAAAAACGTTTATTTCGGAGGGCTTGCTGCGCTGTAAGCTGTTGAAGACTAGCTTGTACTTTATTTACCTTTTGCTTTGTGTTATTTGTCTTTTTCGTAAAAGGTACCCAATTTTCAGGTGGTTTAACAATATAACGTGCACCTGCGAGCATTAGAATAAAATAAACACCTGACATAATAAAAAAGGTATACGATAGCCCCATTGACTTAATAAGCTTCGTCATAATCGGTGCAGCAATAAGTGAACCGGCACCAAACCCCATTACAGCCATTCCTGTTGCTAAGCCCCGCCTATCTGGAAACCACTTTACTAAAGTAGAGACCGGTGAAATATAACCTAATCCTAATCCCATTCCACCAATAACTCCATATCCAAGATAAAATAGAGCTAGTGATTTAATGGCCATACCTAGTCCTGTGATCAACAGACCAGAACTAAATAAAATTGCTGCAATTGTAGCTGATTTTTTCGGTCCCCATTTCTCAACGAACTTACCAAACGATGCAGCAGATGTGCCAAGTAAAGCAATTGCGATAGTAAATGCAACTGTAACTGTTTTGTCGCTCCACCCCAGTTTATCAACAATTGGATTTTTAAGTACGCTGTAGGCATAGACAGATCCAATTGACAGGTGGATGGCAATAGCAGACAGTGCTATAAGCCAACGATTCTTTTTCATGATAACCTCCGTCATTTATTAAACTACAGCCATAGATCATACTATATCAAATTCTAATAAGTGAATCAGTGAACAATGTGTGAACAATTAATTGTAATTGTAGGATCAGTACTTTATCTTCTTATTCAATTGCTTGTTTGAGGGTACGATCTGGACTGAGAACAGTAACAGATTATGCTAAGAGTCTGACATTAGCAAAAAAAGGTTATCATACTATGATAACCTTTAAGATATGTATTCTTGTTCAATAAGTTCAATTTCGACCACCTCGGTACTCCATATTTCAAATAGCTTAATCTCCCATTTCCCCTGATTTTGATTGAATAATATCGATCTTACAGCATAGTTTTTACTTGGGTGGTTGTCTTGTTTAAGTAAGGCATAATTAAGCGCCTCAGCCTCTGTTAATAAGGCTCCCTCAGGTGGAGTAAGCTCATGAATTTGGTGATCGACTAGGACTGATTTTCCTGGGTAAGTATCTCCCTTATGATTGTACCAAGCATCGATTTTATCTCCTTGCTTTAGGTCTGCTGGCGGGTCATAGAACCATATCATATCATAAAACTCTGAAACACCACCGTTGTCACTAAGATCTTGCGCTTCAATACTGGCTACTAAAATCCGATCAGGGGCTTGTGCTACAACGTAACCTGTCAGTACATTAGGTTGTTCTGAGCTAAAACAGCCACTCAGGCTTATTGATATGAACATTAGTACAATAAAAAACAGGCACTTACGCACAATTATTACCCCTTTCCTGAAAAAGTACTCTAAAAAATCAGACGAATAAACAGATTAAAAAGTTACAGATTTTGACGGAAGGCTTAAAAATCTAGCCAATTTAGCTTGTTATGCAAAAACCTAATGGTCAACAAGGGATTAGATTGGTCCATTTAGTCAGTATCAAAAGAGACAAGAAGCTTTCATTTTTACTTATGTAACCCGAAAAGCTGGCAACCGGTAAATCGTTGCATTAACTCACTGGCGTCTATTTTATGCCAAAATAAAAAGCACGTAAGCTAATGGAGCGATCTATCACTTCCACTCAAACTTCGTGCTTTTTTTGTGTGCAAAAGTTGGTTAATTAATTAATGCCTGCAAAGGAGCTGGAATACGTCCACCTCGTTTAATCAGTTTAGCAGAACTAAAAGGTTTGACACCGATGATCGGGGCCCGACCAAGCAAACCACCAAATTCGACGATGTCTCCTTCTGACTTACCGATTACTGGAATAACGCGAACAGCTGTCGTTTTTTTATTAATCATGCCTATTGCTGCTTCATCGGCAATGATCGCAGCTAATGTTTCCGCGCTTGCTTCTCCTGATAATGCGATCATGTCAAGTCCGACAGAGCAAACGCAGGTCATCGCTTCAAGCTTGTCAAGTGAAAGTGATCCATTCTCAATGCCACGAATCATCCCATTGTCTTCACTAACTGGGATAAAGGCTCCGCTTAAACCTCCGACATATGAACTCGCCATTGCACCACCCTTTTTGACCGCATCATTCATTAGAGCTAGCGCTGCGATTGTACCATGTGTTCCAACGCTTTCTAAGCCAATCTCTTCAAGGATTTCTGCTACACTATCATTCATGGCATTTGTTGGAGCAAGAGATAAATCCATGATGCCAAAGGGAACATTCAAGCGTTTGGCTACAACCCGGCCAATTAATTCGCCAGCACGTGTGATTTTAAAGGCTGTTTTTTTAATTACCTCGGCGACCTCGCCTAAATCAGCATCAGGATAACGTTTTAAAGCATTAAGTACTACTCCTGGTCCACTGACACCAACACTTAATACAGCCTCGCCTTCTCCAGCGCCGTGAAATGCACCAGCCATAAACGGATTATCTTCAACCGGATTGCAGAAAGCGACTAATTTCGCACAACCAATACTATTATCCTCTTTAGTTAATTCAGCTGTTTGCTTTATAATCGCCCCAACCTGTGCAACGGCATCCATATTAATTCCTGTCCGTGTTGTTCCGATCGAGATAGAAGCACAGACACGATTTGTTGTGGCCAGCGCTTGTGGAAGAGCATTAAGTAAGGTTTGATCACCTTTGGTAATCCCTTTATGAACTAAGGCAGAATAGCCACCAATAAAATCAACACCTGTTTTCTCAGCAGCTGCATCCAACACCTGAGCAAGCTCGATTGCTTGTTCTTTCGTTGCATCACTTAATATTTCGGCAATCGGTGTAATCGCAATCCGCTTATTAACGATCGGAATGCCGTATTCTTTTTCAACCTGTTCAGCAACAGGCTTAAGCTCGCCTGCATAGCGGGTAATTTTTTGATAAACCTTTTCTTTAACCTTTTCAATGTCACTATCTACACAGTCACGTAAACTGATCCCCATTGTTACGGTCCGAATATCTAAGCTTTCCATTTGAACCATTCGGATCGTTTCTTGAATTTCATTATATGCAATGGCCATGTTTATCACTCCTCTTAAATACGGTGCATCGCTTGAAAGACGTCTTCGAGTTGGATACTAATCGTTAGGTTCATTTCCTTCTCAACGAGCTCAAATGTCTCAAGCAATTGATCAATTCTGTTTTGGTCCGCCATATCGACGATCATCATCATGGTAAAATAATCCTGTAGGATAGTTTGGCTAATATCATGAATATTCATATTGTGTTTAGCGAGTACACCAGTAACACGAGCGATAATACCAACCTTATCCTTTCCAACTACGGTAACAACAGCACGTTTATTCATTTTCTTCACCTCAGTATGTTTGTATATATGTGATGGCTTAAATAGCGCTGAATAGAGAAGTTGCTTTCTGAGCTGTTTATCATGTGGTCTGACATGAAAAAAGATTGGAGTTATGCTCCAATCCCGGTGACAACATATTTATAAATAATATGTGTTGTCTTCTGTCCGGGTACCTGAGATTGTGAATCCTTCGGTGTCGTCTAGACGAGCTCTCCAGAAGCTGCTCCTATTATAGTGTAACCCATAATATTCATAGCGCTCTATTAAGTTAACAAACAAATCGTACCAGTAATTTCGCTTAACGTCAATATCATCAGACTTGATTAGACAAAGACTTGCTAAAATTGTGATCAAGGAAGATTGGGAGGGATGGAAAAAAGTCGTGCTGTAAACAACATACCGATCCTAAGCCTGCTGATGAATAATGATGACTTTGCTGATAATTGAAAAGAGACACCTCAGTAAAAAGTGTCTCTTGTATTTGCAAGTGTAAAATATTAAATTTAGCTCAATGATTGACTGCAAATCAATCAATGACTATCAATTGCCGCGGTATAAATCCACCTGGAATGTTTTACAACCTAAACGATATAAGCCCTACCTCTCTTATATCCTTACGACTCCGAAGTCGATCCAGTGTGAATAAGTCTTTCTTTATAGTGCGAACTAACGCACTTTAATATCCATTATTGTGTTCCGTTTCAATAATATTAAAAAACATTTGGCAGATGCCAGAATTTTACTCTTGCCTAATTGGCGAAGTCCATCTTATATTATCGCTGATTGAAAGAGATTTGTCAAACGACAACCTCCTCGCTGTTCTTGTATTCATTAACCCTAGCTTACCCGAGTCGTGATTTGTAGGTCGTAAACTTTAAGGTTATTGACGTAAAAACGCTGTAGATGTGAACGATGCCGGCAAACAAAAACAGAGCCACAAGTAAGGGGGATTTCATAGAAAATGTGAGATGCTAATCGGTAGCTATCTAATCGGGAATGAGGGGATTTGTAAATCCAAAAAGTTATTTCAGTTAAGACGTGTTCACTTGGCTTGTTGATTAGCCGTTATGAAATTAGTTAATGCTAAAGTGTCGAATGGTCCGAGTTTCTTGATCTTTCATGAAAATCTATTTTAAGAGACAAATGAATGTTACATTACCGAACTTATTTCAAACAGATTTTGCTTTATCGCAGTGTAACTGGATGGGGCTGCGATTACTCGCCCCATCGAAGGGCTTTTGTAAGACTCCCTGTTCAAGAAGTAAGGGAACACATCATGTCTAAGTGGGAGGTTCAACAGCGAGTACGGAGCTCTGAGTGTGGACATCACGATGGCAAGAAATCTCTTGACATAAGGGATTGGACTTGTCCAACTTGCTATACGCATCACGATCGATATGTAAATGCTAGCAAAAATATTCTAACGGAAGGCTTACGAATCGTAGCTTTAGCATAAAGAAACTTCCACGATCAAACCGTAGGGACTAAAGGGATAGCTTGGTATAGAAGAGAAACCTCTGTTAGTAAGGAAATACGCTAACACGTACGCTCTGTTCCCAAGAATCTCCCACTTCAATCAGACCGCAAGGTTGATAAGTGGGAGTAGTTCAAAGTTCACCTCATTAACAGGGTATGCTATAGTTGAAGTAAAGACAAAAAGGGGGACAACAAAGTGAACAACAATATTAAGTTAATTGCTTTGGACTTGGATGGAACCTTAGTCAATCATGCCGACCAAAAAGCAAGTGAACGTCTAGTAGCAGCTGTAAAACAAGCTCAGGAGTTAGGGGTAGAGGTCATTATTGCTACAGGCAGACATCGTTCGACTAGTTTACCAATTGCCGAGCAGCTAGGCGTCGAATATCTCGTAACCCTTAATGGTGGGGAGATTTGGACAAAGGATGGTAACCTTTTGCACAGACAGGCGATCGACCCAATAACGGTTGATCAAATATTGGAGGTACATGAACAGTATAATACCTTCTACTGGCTTGTCTCACATGAACGTGTCTATCGTGAAAGCTTACCAGAAAATTACCAAGAGCATCAGTGGATCAAGTTTGGCTTTAACGTAGAGGATGATGCCACACGGAATGAAATGCTCGAGCACTTCTCAAAGCTAGATACGATTGAGCTTAGCAATTCAAGCTTAACCAATATGGAATTGAATGCTAAAGGCACCCATAAGGCAGCTGGTATTGCTTCATTGTTAACAGAATTAAATTTATCCTTTGATCAGGTTATGACAATTGGGGATAGTAAAAATGATTTAAAAATGATTGAAGCAGCAGGTATTGGTGTGGCAATGGGGAATGCGCAGGAGATTGTTAAGGAAAAAGCAAATTGGATCACACGCACGCAATTAGAGGATGGGGCTGCTTATGCGATTGAAGAACTTGTTTTAAAATAAACGATTGGAAATGATAGAATTTTTCAAAAATTCAATTGCATCTTAATCTATTCTGTTATAAGGTAATTAGTGGGGGATAGTGATGCTATATAGATTATGTGCAAAAGTTGCGAAATGGCATTATTCCACGTATGATAAAAATTAGAACTACATAGTTAAAGGAGCTAATGAAGCATGTCAAAACAACAATTTGGTGTCATCGGCTTGGCTGTTATGGGGAAGAACCTTGCTTTAAATGTTGAGAGTAGAGGTTACTCTGTATCAGTTTTCAACCGTACCTATAAAAAAACAGAAGACTTTCTTGCAAATGAAGCAAAAGGCAAACGTTTCTTTGGTGCAAAAACAATCGAAGAATTTGTTGACTCCTTAGAGAAACCACGCAAAATTATGTTAATGGTTCAGGCAGGACCAGCAACGGATGCAACCATTGAGACGTTAAAACCTTTATTGGATGATGGCGATATTCTTATTGATGGTGGTAATACATTTTTTCAAGATACGATTCGACGTAATAAAGAGTTAGATCAATCTGGCATTCACTTTATTGGTACAGGGGTATCAGGTGGAGAAGAAGGCGCGCTTAAAGGCCCTTCTATTATGCCTGGTGGCCAGAAAGAAGCCTACGATCTCGTTGCCCCTATTTTTGAAGCTATCTCAGCTAAAGTTAATGGGGATCCTTGTGTCACATACATTGGTCCCAACGGTGCTGGCCATTATGTCAAAATGGTGCATAACGGGATAGAATATGGCGATATGCAATTAATTTGTGAAGCTTATTTTATGCTTAAGCATATCCTTGGTTTATCAGCAGATGAATTGCATCAAGTATTTGCTGAATGGAATAAAGGTGAGCTTGATAGCTACCTTATTGAAATTACCGCTGATATTTTCACGAAAAAGGACGACGAAACAGGGAAGCCAATGATTGATGTCATCCTCGATACAGCAGGACAAAAAGGGACAGGTAAATGGACAAGCCAAAGTGCTTTGGATTTAGGTGTACCACTTCCTGTTGTTACTGAGTCTGTCTTTGCTCGTTTTATTTCAGCTATGAAGGATGAGCGCGTTAAAGCAAGTAAAATGCTTAACGGTCCGTCTGCTCATGATACGCCATACCAAGGCGATAAAGATGAGTTAATCGAAGCCATTCGTCAAGCTTTATACATGAGTAAAATTACCTCATATGCTCAAGGATTTGCTCAAATGCGTGCTGCATCAGAAGAAAATGATTGGGATTTAAATTATGGTGAGATTGCGATGATCTTCCGTGGAGGTTGTATTATTAGAGCACAATTCTTACAAAAAATTAAAGATGCTTATGACCGTGATCCAAAACTTGCCAATTTAATGCTTGATCAATACTTTAAAGAAATCATTGAGAAATATCAGGTTTCACTACGAAAAGTGTTAACGATAGCGATAGAACGAGGAATCCCAGTTCCAGGGTTTGCAAGTGCACTTGCTTACTATGATAGCTATCGGACCGAGACTTTACCAGCCAATCTATTACAAGCACAGCGTGATTACTTCGGAGCCCATACGTATCAACGTATCGATAAAGAAGGCATCTTCCATACAGAGTGGATGTCTTAAGCGGTTAAACGATAACCATTCAGTTAATTATTGCTGTAATAAATAAAGCAAAAACGTCAGATCATTGAGACGCCCCCGAAAGTTAGTGATGAATGCTAACTTTTCGGGGGCGCTCCATAATATAATCTGACGTTTTTTATTTTAGATATCCCACCAATGGAAGCCATCCTTAGCTAAGAGTTGATCAGCTTCAGCGGGACCATTCGTTCCGGATTGATAATTAGGAAACTCAGCTTTTTTATTTGACCAGGCATTCGTAATTGAATCAATGAACTTCCAAGATAAAGCTACCTCATCTGAATGGACAAAACTTGTTGAATCACCATTTAAACAATCGTTAATGAGAACCTCATAAGCCTCTGGACTTTCGATAGCCTCATCCTTTTTGTCATAATGCATTGAAATTTGGGTACTGGTCGTTTCGTAATCGGTTTTTTTAGCATTAAGGTGCATGGTAATACCCTCATCAGGTTGAACACGAATAATGAGTAAATTTGGATCAATCGTGTCACCCTTATCCTTATATAAATTAATGGGTAAGTCTTTGAACTGGATGACAATTTCAGTAGATTTCTTTGCCATTCTTTTACCGGTTCTCACATAAAACGGAACTCCAGCCCATCGGAAATTATCGATCATAAATTTTCCGGCTACAAATGTTTCAGTATCAGAGTCAGGCTCAACCCCGTTACTTTCACGATAGCTATTGACAGCTTCCCCATTAATTTCACCACGATCATATTGACCACGAACAAAATAGTCGTCTACACTCTTTTCGTCAATTTGACGTAAGCTGCGAAGTACCTTGACTTTTTCATAGCGAACTTCATCAGGATGAAGCTTGGCTGGTGGTTCCATAGCGAGCAGGGAAACCATCTGTAACATATGATTTTGAACCATGTCTCTTAATGCACCTGATTGATCGTAGTAGCGACCTCGTTCTTCCACACCAAGAACTTCGCTTGAGGTCACTTGTACATTTGCAATATATTGATTGTTCCATAAAGGCTCAAACATCGCATTAGCAAACCGGACAATTTCAATGTTTTGTACCATTTGTTTTCCTAAGTAATGATCAATTCGATAAATCTGATCTTCAGTAAAAGTTTGCCCAATTTGTTCATTTAGCTTTTGAGCCGACTCATAATTATGACCAAATGGTTTTTCGATAACTAATCGAGACCATCCTCTATTGTCTGTAAGTCCCTGTGACTTTAGATTAGCAGCAATTGGTCCGAAAAAATTAGGCGCCATAGCCATATAAAATAACCGATTACCGCCAGCATTGTGTTTTTGATCAAGTTCATTGATGAAATGATCAAGCTTTTTATATTCTGATAAATGCTGAGCATCGAAAGGGTTATAATGAAAGTGTGAGGCAAACTCATCATGGTTAATGGGGTCATCCTTAAAGTTTTCAATTGACTTTTTAATATTCTGACGAAACTCTTCGTTGGTTAAAGGACGACGTGCTACCCCGACCACGGCAAAATGATCTGATAATTTCTTATTCCGATATAAACGGTATAGGGAAGGGTATAATTTTCGGTTAGCTAGGTCTCCTGTCGCTCCGAAAATAACAATTATAGCTCTAGGTGTTTGACTTGTCATTGACTTTTAAAACCTCTCTTTTCAATATCTGATTTTACCAATAGTTTTGTTATCGTTTCTTCCATAGATAACATACCACGTTCACACTATTTGATAAACTATTTTACATTCAGTGCGATTAAAAGTTATAATGCATTTAATTATGTATGTACTATATTACCATGTATTCAGAAAATAACAAATAGTTTTACAATTAGCCACTTAAATTTTTTGGAGAAAGATATTTTGACTGAGAGCGGTCATTTTGTTACTTTAAAGATTCATTAGCATTAGCATTGGATAATGATCTAAGATAAATACATGGAGGGGACTTTATGAAACAGTATGCGGGTTATTTAATCGATCTAGACGGAACGGTCTACAATGGAACAGAGAAAATTGATGAAGCAGTAACATTCGTTAATCACTTAAAAACAAAGCAAATTCCTTACCTTTTTCTTACCAATAATTCAACTAAACACCCGTCTGATGTTGCCAAGAAGCTATCAGAAATGGGAATACCTGCAACTGAACAAGATGTATTTACTTCAAGTATGGCTACCGCAACGTATATTGCAGAGGAAAAAACTAATGCGCGGGTATATGCGATTGGTGAGGAAGGGTTAATGCTTGCGCTTGAGCAAGCTGGCTTAACAGTAACGGATCATGATGTTGATTATGTTGTGATGGGATTAGCACGTAATATTACATATGAAAAGTTAGCTATCGGTGCCTTAGCTATTAGAGCGGGGGCAAAGTTTGTGGCAACGAATGGCGACGTTGCACTTCCAACTGAGCGAGGGTTGCTGCCAGGAGCAGGTTCTTTAATTTCTGTTCTATCCGTTACAACAGGTGTGACACCTAAATTTATTGGCAAGCCTGAGGCGATAATTGTCGACCAAGCTCTAGAAGTATTAGGCACAGATAAGCAATCAACACTAATGGTTGGTGATAATTATCATACTGACATAATGGCAGGTATTAATGCCGGACTTGATTCTTTACTCGTTCTTTCAGGTGTAACTACTAAAGCAGATTTAGCTACGATTACGAATAAACCGTCATATGTCATAAATCATTTGGCTGAGTGGAAAGTGGAATAAGGAGGGAGTTAAGGTGGCAGACTTGAATTATCAGATTATCAAGACGATTGGCATTCTGTCTGAAGCAAAATCAGGTTGGACCAGGGAGCTCAATCTCATTTCTTGGAATAACCGTCAACCTAAGTATGATCTGCGTGATTGGGCTCCAAATCATGAGAAAATGGGAAAAGGCATCACCTTGTCTGAAGCTGAATTGTCGAAATTAGTAGAATTAATTAATAAAATGGATACCAATATATAAAAAATTGCTTTATAATAATTAGAACTGGGTATAAGTAAATTATAGTAGAAAATTTGGGAGGTAACTCGTGATGTTTAAAAAATTATTTAAAAAAGAAGAAAAGATTGACAAAGAAGTATTAGTTTCCCCCGTTACAGGTGATGTAGTGGAAATTACTGAAGTTCCAGATCCAACTTTTTCTGAAAAGATGATGGGTGATGGTGTTGCGTTTAATCCAACTGATGGTCATTTTGTTGCCCCTGTGAGTGGGGAAATTGTTAACCTGTTTCCAACTCTACATGCGATTGGGATTAAATCTAACGCAGGTGTTGAATATTTAATTCATATCGGCTTAGATACGGTTGTTCTTGATGGGGAAGGCTTTACTGCTCATGTTAAGCAAGGAGACAAGGTTAAAGCTGGTGACCCGCTGGTCACTGTAGATTTAGATTTCGTGTCACAAAAAGCGAAAACTATTACACCTCTTGTTATTACAAGTCAAGTGGCATCAGTTGATAAAGATATTAATAAAACAGTGGTAAAAGGTGAAACAGAAATTATGACCGTTCACCTTTAATAGGAACGGATCACATAGTTCTTTTGGTTAACTATCTAAACATAGATCGAACATAATCTTCAAAAAGAGTAGAGATAGTAAAGTAAGAAAAGGAACAGCTAAACTTATGAATCAAGGAGAGAAAGCAAGCCGCTTTTTCCTCCTTAGTTCTTTTTTTATCGCAGTATAACTGGCTGGGGTTGCGATTACTCGCCCCATCGAAGGGCTTTTGTAAGCCTCCCACTACAAGATATACTCAAAGCCTAGTATCTTAATACAATGTTTGAGAATTAATATTAAAAGGTTAGGGGATTGTCATGACAGATATTCAAAAAGAGATTATAAATACGTTAATTCATGATAATGGAAGCGTTTTATCACAGGAGTCAGCTACAAAACTAAATGTGTCAAAGCGTACTATTAAAGGTAATATTAGCGATATAAACGAGATATATCCTCACCTTATCTCTTCTTCTGTCAGAGGGTACTGTATAGATAAAGCAGAGGCGCAAAGAATTTTAATAGAAACCAGTAATGTTCCCCAGACTCCAAAGGAGCGGATATTTTACATTGTAAAAAAATTGTTGCTTGTTAATACTAATTTATCAATGAATGTTGATATCTATGATATGAGTGAGGAATTAATGGTTAGTGAGGCAACCATCTATAAGGATTTAATTAGAGTCAGAAAGTATCTGAAAAAATACGAATTGGATATTGCCTCATCAAAAGGAAAGGTTAAATTAGTTGGTATTGAAAGTAAAAGAAGAAAAGCAATTAATGATCTCTACTTTAAAGAAATAGAGAAAAGTGAAATCACCTTCAAGTCAATCCAAAATACTTTTCCAGAATACGATGCGCATTTGATTTCAGATATTATTTTACGTACTTGCAAAAAATATCACTACTTTATCTTACTAGGTGAGAAGACTCCCACCTCAAGGAATGAGAAGATGAGTAGGTGGGAGATGAATCGCCTTCGGACAGGGGATGGCTTCAGCCATCTCGATTGTCCGACTGTTCGAGTGCACGTGCTATCACCGGAAGATAGCTTGTATAAGAGTGCTTAAATTCGTTTGTTTCTTGAATGTGTCTCCCCTCTAAAATGATGTATCCGCCATGCAAAATAGGGTATAATGGATGTATCATTTTAACAGAAGGGAGTGAAAGCCTTGCTCGTCAACAAAGCCTATCAATTCCGTCTCTATCCAACGCAAGAACAGGAAAGACAGATTGCGAAAACAATCGGCTGTTCTCGTTTTGTCTTTAATCATTTTTTAGCTAAATGGAACGATACGTACAAAGAAACGGGGAAAGGACTGACTTATCGTGCTTGTTCCGCTCAACTACCGCAGCTGAAGCAAGAATTAAGCTGGTTAAAAGAAGTAGACAGCATTGCGATCCAATCCTCTCTGAAACATCTCGCAGATTCCTTCTCCAGATTCTTTAAAAAGCAGAATGGCAAACCTCGTTTTAAATCGAAGAAAAACCCTATTCAATCCTATACAACGAAGCAGACAAACGGAAATATCTCGATTGTAGGTAACCAAATCAAACTCCCTAAATTGGGGCTCGTTCGCTTTGCCAAAAGTCGTGAGGTGGTAGGTCGGATTCTACGTGCCACCATCAGACGCAACCCAAGTGGGAAATACTTCATATCTATTCTTGCTAAAACAGACATACAACCCTTAGAGAAAACAGAATCAGCTATTGGCATCGACTTAGGGATCACGGACTTTGCGATTCTTTCTGATGGTCAAAAGGTGGATAATCATCGGTTCACCGCTAAAATGGAAAAGAAATTAAAACGAGAACAACGAAAACTTTCCAGACGTGCCCTGCATGCGAAAAACAACGGGATAGACCTACTCGATGCCAAAAACTATCAAAAACAAAAATGTAAAGTTGCGAGATTACATGAACAAGTCATGAATCAACGTGCCGACTTCCTTAACAAGTTAAGTACAGATATCATCAAAAACCACGATCTGATCTGTATTGAAGACTTGCACACAAAAGGAATGTTGCGTAACCGTAAACTAGCAAAATCTATCTCTGACGTATCATGGTCTAGCTTTGTCAAGAAATTACAGTACAAAGCCGATTGGTACGGTAAAACCGTCATCAAAGTAGATAAATGGTTTCCATCTAGTCAGCTATGCTCTGAGTGTGGGCATCGAGATGGCAAGAAATCTCTTGACATAAGGGATTGGACGTGTCCAACTTGCTATACGTATCACGATCGAGATGTCAATGCCAGTAAAAATATCTTAGCAGAAGGTCTGAGCGTACATGCTTCTGCTTAGGATAGACACCATCAAACCGTAGGGACTACGGGGATAGCTTGGTATAGAAGAGAAACCTCTGTTAGTAAAGAAATACGCTAACACGTACGCTCTGTTCCCAAGAATCTCCCACTTCAATCAGACCGCAAGGTTGATAAATGGGAGTAGTTCAATAATCAGTACTCGCTATTAAATGTTGTAATGTATATTATTATTGGAATTGATAGAATAAAAAATAATTTTTCCTATACTTTATTAGAAGAGCGTAATCCTGTTTTGGAGGTTACCAGTTCTAAGGAGCGAGAGTTCGAAATGTGTTTGATAGACTAATCGTTTTGTTAACAGAACATGATAACCTCAATCAAGTGATTAAAAGTGAAAGCTATGATCACTTCATCAACAACTTGTTGAGTTTATAATGAAAGTTATCATGCATTTTTTTCCAGGTATTGATTATATTGGTGCTTATATGAGAAACAATGGTTTATGTTTCGGTGTTTTTATGAAAGACAGCAACAACCACTAATGGTTAGTTGCTGTCTTTTTACCTTCATTCAGCAGAAGTCACCTATTCTATATTTGATCAAATTTGTCTATTCGTCTCCAATTTTTTAGGTTTAAGCCTCGGTTGAATCAAGGTAAAGCCTCCAGCGGATACAACAGATTTTCGGCTGGAAATGTATTGAGCTTTGCTTGATAAATACACCTAGGCGTATTTGATAATAGGGTTTTTAGCCAAGTTTCTTAAATTTGCTCATTTGTTTGATCGACTCTGCCGTACCGATGGCGATTGCATTAAGTGGATCATCTGCAATTCGGACGGGCACAAATAATGTTTCGCGTAACCATGTTTCCATCCCACGCAATAGGGCTCCACCGCCTGCAAGAGTGATACCGTGTTCGACAATATCACCACTTAACTCAGGTGGGCAGTCTTCAAGAGTTGCATGGATAGTACTTACAATGGCTTCCAAAGACTCTTTAATTGCTTTTTGGACTTCTAAAGAAGTGACGGTAATTTCTTTTGGTAAGCCTGTGACAAGGTCGCGTCCGCTGACTTGCATAGAAAGCGGATCATGTTCAATTAATGCATAACCAATCTCTTTTTTTATCCGTTCCGCTGTTTGATAACCAATTAAGACATTGTATTTTTGGCGAATATAGTGAACAATTTCTTCATCCATTTTGTCACCAGCAACGCGGATCGATCTAGCGGTTACAATGCCTCCATAAGAAATAATGGCAACCTCACTTGTTCCACCACCAATATCCACAATTACACTACTAATCGGTTCATTAATCGGTAAGCCTGCACCAATGGCAGCTGCAACTGGTTCTTCAATTAAATGCACTTCTTTAACACCAAAGCTTTTGACGGCATTTTCAATTGCACGTTTTTCAACATCGGTACTACCTGATGGTGTGCAAACAATGACAACAGGCTTCCGAATGGTTCGTCCGATTTTTTTGGCGACTTTTTTTAATATAGCCTTTAACATTTGGGCTGCAACATCATAGTCAGCAATTACCCCTTCTCTTAATGGTCGAATTGAGACAATATTTTTAGGTGTTTTACCAATCATTTCTTTAGCTTCCTGTCCAATCGCCACTAGTTCATTTGTACGAGTATCAAGTGCTACAACAGAAGGTTCATTAAATACAATTCCTTTTTGTTTGGTGTAAACCAAAATATTGGCTGTACCAAGATCGATTCCAATTGCTGTATGGTTAAACATATATGTTCCTCCAGTATTCATCTATGTTGTTTAGAGAAGTGTGAACAGTATAATCCACAATGTTGAATAGTATAGCATGTCAAACGGGTGTTGAGCAAAAGTAAAAAGTACCATCCAGATTGACTTAGCTCTATTTGCATTTTTGCAGACGTTATTTCATGAACAAACGTTACATCTATCGTTTGCTGTTAGTATAGGCTGTGGGTTCTTTTTCTATGTATATTCTTCCTTTTAACTCATCGTAAAATCCGCTATACTAAGTAAGTATGGTTTATCGCAGTGTAACTGGATGGGGCTGCGATTACTCGCCCCATCGAAGGGCTTTTGTAAGACTCCACTAAATGGGAGATCCAATAGCCAGTAACGGCCCGATTGGTTCAACTAACGCTCAGTGGGGGAGAGAAGAAGCTGACTAAGTTCAAAACGTCTGCACGAGCAGATCCTATGCGTCGAACCCCCCACTGAACGAAGTTTCACTTTATTGGAATAAGGGGAGATAAATGATGAAAACATTTTTAATTTATGCCTATGCAACATGCTTAGTACTTGGAAGCTTACCAAAACTGGTCAAAGCCAAGGCTATTCCTGACTATCCTTATTCAAAAAAGGCAAGTCAAATTTTCAAAACCCCCGCATTGGTTTCTAGACGGGTGATTGAAAAGACACACACTACCGTTGAAGTTACTGGAAAGGAACATTTGATTGATGAACCTGTTTTATTTGTCGCTAACCATCAAGGGTTATTTGATATTTTAGTCTTGCTGGGTTATTTAGAAAAGCCAGTTGGCTTTATCGCCAAGCAAGAGATCAAAAGAATTCCAATCATTCGTAAATGGATGGAACAGCTCAAATGTGTCTTTATAGATCGTTCTAATCGAAGAACTGCACTTAAAGTCATCGATGATGGTGTAGACAGCTTAAAGTCCGGGCAATCGATGGTTATTTTTCCTGAAGGAACAAGAAGTAAGGGCCTGGAAGTGGGCACGTTTAAGTCTGGTAGCTTACGTTTAGCCACACGAGCGCAAGTACCGATTATTCCAGTTGCCATTAATGGAACTTATAAAATGTTAGAAGAGAATGGGGGGAAGGTTAAACCAGCACATGTCCGATTAACAATTGGCAAACCCATCTATCCAGATCAGTATAAAGCTCTCAAACATAATCAATTAGCCATTAAACTACAAACAGTTATTAAAGAAGAAATAGAGAAGCATTCGACCTTATAAAAGCAAGTAGTCACCTTTTCTCAGCACTTTAATGAGAAAGGGCGAATCTTATTAGAATGAATGCATTCTACTTTAATCCCTATTTAGGTGACTTAGAAACCTGTCACCGATAATTCGCCATTACTGAGATGCTTTTTTTTAACGGAAATATTAGGTATAATAAGAAAATAGAAGTTATTATGTACATATGAGACAAAGGTGAAACTATGACAATGAATCCAATTGAACATGTCCTGGAATATATGAATGTCGATATTTTCCTCGATAAAATCTATAATAACCGTATAACCTTAACAAAAGAGGAACTAAAGAATGAGCTGCAGCAATGTTTAGTAGATCATGAACATGTGACCAAGCAGATTAGTGAGACATTTCTACCGCTTATGATCGATACAGAGGGCTCTATTCTTTATATTGATGAACGGTTTTGTAACCAGCTTGGCTATCAAAAGAAAGAACTGATTAATCATCATTTTCGTATACTGCACGCTGATGTACATGGTGAGGATTTTTATACCAGATTATGGTCAACGGTTCAAGCTAATCGGAGTTGGAGTGGAGATATCTGCATCGTAGCTAAAACAGGGGAAATGTTTTGGTTTCGAACAAATATTATTCCGATTAAACTCGGTGATGCTGCATTTGTGAGTATGCTAGTTTGTCATACCGATATCAGTGATTTAAAACATGATGACAAAAGACTTATTGAAACAATAGATGACGATTATCGAAAAGTGTTTAGTCAATTACGAAACTTAACCTTTCGTGTGCAACGCAATCAAGGTGCGAGAGATTACCATTTTAGGTTATTTAAAGGGAATCTCGCTGATAAAATCGCCAATACATTAGATGATAAGCTAAACATAGAGATGATGTTGGATGAACTGATGAAACAAGAATATCACCAATATTTTCTCCAAGCATTTAATGGCGAAGAGGTTATGTTTAAACATCGTTATCAAGGCTTTTATCTCTACACAACGTTATCACCAATCTATGAAAACCATGAAGTTATTGAATTGATTGGATCATCAATTGACATTACCCTATTGGAAAAAGCAGAAGCAAAGGTCAATCAGCTTGCCTATTATGATTCGTTGACCAATTTACCTAATCGCAGTAAGTTTCGAAAGGATTTACAACAGGCTGTTAGGCATGGTGATCACTACCCTTTTGCTGTATTGTATTGCGATATCGATCGGCTGAAATATATTAATGATACGTTAGGAGAGTTAATTGGGGATGAGGTCATAACCATTATTGCCAAACGATTAGACCACCTCATTCAAGGATTAGGTACACTGTACCGCTACGGTGGTGATGAGTTTAGTTTAATCGTTCATGGTTCTTGGCAGGAAATTAAGCGTATTAGTGATCAAATGTTATCAGAGATAAAGCGCTCGATAACTATTCAAGGGCATGAATTTTTTGTTACATCTTCAATTGGCATTAGTTACTATGGAGAGGATGCCATGACAGTGGAGGAGCTCATTAACCATGCAAGTATTGCCGTCCATTATTGTAAAGTAAATGGTCGGAATAGTAGGCTCTTCTTTGCCCCAAAAATGAATGAAATGTACAATGATATTTTATTGCTAGAAGGTGACATTCGTAAAGCTCTTCAACGCAATGAATTTGAACTGTTCTATCAACCTAAAATTACAGTTGACACCGGAAAGGTGATTGGTTTAGAGGCACTGATTCGTTGGACTCATCCATTAAAAGGACCCATTCCACCATCTACTTTTATCCCTCTTGCTGAAGAAAGTGGATTGATCACGCAGATAGGGGAATGGGTAATTAGACAAGCTTGTTACCAACATATGGATTGGGTTAATCAAGGTTACCTTCCGATCCGGGTTGCAGTAAATGTCTCAGCGATAGAGCTACAACGGTTTGATTTTGCTAATCAAGTCGCCCAGATTATAGATGAAACAAAGATGGATCCAACCTTTTTAGAGATTGAAATTACAGAAAACAGTGTGATGCAAAATACTGAAGACTGTATAAATACGATGAAGACCCTTCGAGAAATGGGCATTTCCTTATCTATTGATGATTTTGGAACAGGCTATTCCTCATTTGGGTATTTGAAAAAATTTCCGATCCATTATCTCAAAATAGATCAATCCTTTATTCGAAGCGCCTTGATTGAACCTAGTAGTGCTGAAATTGTTAAAGCCATGATTCAGCTTGGTCACACGTTTGGCTTAGAGGTGGTAGCAGAAGGTGTCGAGGAAGAGGATATTTTAGCTTTATTACAAGAGCAGGATTGCGATTACTATCAAGGATATTACTTTAGTCGGCCATTACCAGCGAAAGAGCTAACACCCATTTTATGTGAGAAAATGGGATGAATATGAAAAGATCCGCTAATAAGATCACCAGATTAAGTCAACGAAAAAACGAAGTAGCGAGTTTAAGGTTTTGCTCGCTCTTGTCATGAGTGTATTTTTAGTCAGAAAAATGGGCGCGTAGACACATCAAGCTGCGTGCCTATTTCTCTAGCTGAAAACCTCTAGCGTTGATAGCAGAGCACCGATGATCGAAGCTTCACATTTGGAAACCTTTTGAACACAACGTATAATGAGTTTAAATGGTAAGAAGAGGGGTATAAACAATGGTAAAGGTTTTATTTTTATGTCTTGGCAACATTTGTCGTTCTCCAATGGCAGAGGCTTATTTTAGACATCTTGTTAAACAGGAAGGTTTGGAGGGGGTTTTTTCCATTGATTCTGCAGGTATAGGATCTTGGCATCAAGGCAAACCTCCTCATGAGGGAACACGAAATAAACTTGCAGAAATGAATATTTCAGATCAAGGATTGATAGCTCGGCAAATAACAGCCAATGATCTTGAAGCCTTTGATTATATTATCGCTATGGATGATCAGAATATAGCTGAGCTGACTAAAATATCACAAGAGGCTCCTCGATCTCAAATAGCTAAATTATTGGACTTTGTTGAGCAATCTCCGTTTAAAAATGTTCCTGATCCTTATTTTACTGGTGATTTTGACCAAACCTATCACCTGGTAGAGCAAGGTTGCCAAGCATTATTAGATCATATCGTAAAGGAAAATCAGCTCAAAATCTAGCCGAAATAAAGGATGTGAATCTTAATGAAACAAGGTCTGCTTAAAAAAGCCATGGTAATTGGTGCATGTATAGGTGGGGGAGTAGCGTTGTTCAATCCACAAGTGAGAACAGAGATGTACACTTATATGGTCAATGCAAAGCGAAAAACTAACTACTGGGTCAAACACCCTGCTGAAACAGCTATGACTTGTCAGGCTAAGTTGGACACACTGACTCAATCAACTATTCAAGCACTAGAACTGACGATAAATACAGTAGCTCAATTTGAAGTCTTGATACATGAAATAGAACGTAAGCTAGCAGGATAATAGGGGGCTACATGATGGCTAAGTTCACTCATAATCTGGCGAGATTAAAAAATGCTGTAATGGATTTAATCAAACGTCTTTCCGAGGATGAAGTCACAAGTCTAGCCGCACAACAATCCTATTTCTTTTTATTATCTATTTTTCCTTTGCTCATATTTTTGGTGACATTGGTCAAATACCTTCCTTTTGACCATCAAGAATTACTGAATTTTATCCGTGACTATGTTCCAAATGAATCAATGATGCTGATTGAATCTAACTTGGAGCAGGTTGTGGATGGCAGTAGCGGGAGTTTACTTTCTATTAGTATTATTGGTACACTTTGGTCTGCTTCTAATGGTATTAACGCCATTATGCGTTCTTTAAATAAAGCCTATAAAGTGGAAGAAAATCGTTCATTTTTGTTTGGTAGACTAATTGCAATAACGTTATTAATATCTGTTCTGTTATTAATTTTTGTCGCCCTTTTACTTCCTGTTTTCGGCAGAATGCTTGGGGTACATGTCTTTTCATTATTTGGGGTAACTAAGGAATTTATTGAAATATGGAATACATTAAGATGGGTTATTTCTTCATCAGTTTTTTTTATTGTCTTTCTTTACTTATATCGTTTAGCACCAAATACGCGTGTCTATTTAAAAGATGCTGTAGTTGGTGCACTTTTTGCCACAGTAGGATGGCAAATTTCTTCACTAGGTTTTTCATTCTATGTGAACACAATGGGAAATTATGCTGCAACCTATGGAAGTCTTGGTGGAGTAATCGTGCTAATGGTTTGGTTTTATTTATCAAGCATTATCATTATTACTGGTGGTGAAATTAATGCTATGGTAGCAGAATATCGAGGTCGAGGAAATAAGCAACAATTTTTAACTGAGAAGAAAAAGGCTTTAACCAAAAAGTTAAATGGGATTAGGTATCGGCGTAATAAAAAGAAGTAGTTCAATTTAGTAGCATCTTTTTTCTTAGTTACTGATGTTATCAAAAGGGCGTATCCCGTGACCGGATATCCACCTTGGTTGTATTTGCGTCCGAATTTTATCTCAGTGTAACTGGCTGGGGCTGCGGTTACTCGCCCACCGGAGGGCTTTTGTAAGACTCCCAGTTCAAGAAATAAGGGAAGTCGTCATGCTAAGTGGGAGATCCAACAGCCAGTAACAGCCCGATTGGTTCAACTAACGTTCAGTGGGGAAGAGAGGAAGCTGACTAAGTTCGCGAAATCGTGTCGCAACGCTTGCACGAGCACATCCTTTGCGTTGAAACCCCCACTGGTTAAAAACATCAACGTCCTACCCTGACTGACTTTTAGCACGCTTCTATATGTTAGTCAAACATTCCTTACTCGTTAGCTGCTACTTTAATAATCTCAGTCCATTTAATATGACAAGGATAGTACTGCCTTCATGTCCGATTACACCAAGAGGAAGATTAATAACCTGAAGAAAGTTTGTCAAAATTAATAAGCTAATCACGGCAATTGAGAAATAGATATTTTGTTTAGTTATCCGATTCATTTTACATGAAAGATGATAGGCGGTTGTGAGCTTTTCTAAGTTATTTTTCATTAATACGATGTCAGCTGTTTCAAGTGCAACATCTGTACCTGCCCCCATTGCTACACCAATATCTGCACAAGCAAGAGCTGGAGCATCGTTTATTCCGTCACCAATCATCATGATGGTCTGATCACTTGCTTTTAGCTGGTTTAAGGCTGTAACTTTATCTTCAGGTAAACAGCTTGCAATAAAGTGATCGACACCAACCTCTTCAGCAATAGATTGTGCTGTATGCTCATTGTCACCTGTGAGCATCACCGTATAGATGCCCATCTCTTTAAACGCTTGGATCGCACGAACGGCTTCAACTCGAATCTGATCTTTTAAGCCTAATACGGCTACCACTTCATCCTCGCAGATCAGATAAACAACAGTTTTTGCTTGCTTCATTAGTCGAGTCACATGTTCTTGATACCAACCTTGTTCTTGGTTCACCATTTTTTCACTGCCAATCGACCAACGTTCTCCATTAATGACGGCTGAAACCCCCTTGCCCATTTCCTCAGTCATCTCATCTATGATGAAGGTTTGATTACATTGATGCTGATCGGCATATGCAACAATGGCTTCAGCAAGTGGGTGAGATGATACTTTCTCAATCGCAGAAGCGTAATTCAAAATAGAGGTTTTATCCTTGCCCTCCTGAATAAAACAATCTGTCACTATAGGTCTTCCTTGCGTTAAAGTTCCAGTTTTATCAAAGGCAACAGCGTTTATGTGTTCGAGATTTTCTAGATGCACGCCGCTTTTAAATAAAATACCTTTCCGAGCCCCATTTGAGATAGCAGACAACATAGCAGGTGTAATCGAGGCGACTAAGGCACATGGGGAAGCAACAACAAGCAATATCATCGCACGGTATATCGTGTCAATCCAGCTCCAGCCAAATAGATAATGGGGGAGGACCATCATGATTAAAACCAAGATAAGAACAGATTTGACATAAATATTTTCAAAACGCTCGATAAAAAGCTGTCCAGGTGATTTTGCCTTTTGAGCTGCTTTTACAAGTGTCATAATTTTTTGGACCATTGAATCCTCAAGCTTTTTGGTAACCTTAATCGTTAAGCTACCATTATGGTTAATTGTACCAGTATATACTTCATCACTGATTGATTTAACAATTGGAATGGCTTCTCCTGTTAAGGCACTTTCATCAAGTACTGATTTTCCTTTAACAATAACCCCATCTGCTGCAACTCGATCACCAGGTTTAACGATAATTAAGTCATTTATGATAAGCTGATCAATAGAAACAAGCTCTTCAGCACCGCTTGACACCCTTAAAGCTTTATCGGGTTGTAATTGGATTAGCGCGGATAGATCACGTTCACTCTTTTGCATGGTGTATGTTTCCAATGCACCAGATAAGGAAAAGATAAAAATCAAAATCGCACCTTCTGTCCAATAACCAATGATGGCAGATCCAATAGCAGCTAGAATCATTAATAACTCTACGTTTAATGTTTTATCTTTAATCGTATCTTCAATCCCTTCCTTTGCTTTGGCATAACCGCCAATGGCAAAGGCGAAACAATTCAACGTCATCCATGCTGGGGATGAAACATAATCTCTAATAAGCCAAGTTGTTAAAATGATAACACCACTTAATAACGAAGCAATAAGCTCTCGATGCTGACTTAATACAGAAAAAAACAGTTTAACTAATTGAGAATGGTTACCCCTTTTATTTATAATTATTTTATTTAAAGATGACAAGGTGAACACTCCTTTATCATTAATTGAGAATAATAATCATTGATGATGGATTAGGTTGTTGTTTTTAAAGAGTTTTTGCTAAATGATTAGATTATAATAATTATAAAATGATTATAACATGGATTGAACTCGAGCCATAGCCATTTGATTAATTTAAAATCATTTAAATATATTTAGAGCTATTTAGTCAAAAAGTGTCAGCATCTGTTAGATAACAGATACATCATTTTTTTATGGTACAGAAGTGTTTTTTAGTTGAATTCACATTAGAAAGCTGTTATCTTTATAAACAAGCATTAGCATTGCATAAAAATAAAATAGAAAAAGACGTCCAGCAGATTTGGACAAAAAACACGCGATATTTTATGCAATGTGGATGATAAGCAAGTAAAAAAATATTCAGGGGGATTAGAATGATGAAGTTACGAAAAGGGGTATGGTTGTTATTTTTATTTACTTTAATTACGCTAATAGCTTGCGGTAATACAGCTGAGCAGGATCCAAATCCTACAAAAAATGAAGAATCAAACTTATGGCAAGACATCCAAGAATCGGGAGAAATCACAGTAGCCACATCTGGAACGTTAATCGCCGCTTCTTATTACGATGATAATGATGAGCTTACTGGCTATGATGTTGAGGTTATCAAAGAAATTGCTAAACGACTTGACCTAGACATTGACTTTGAGATTATGTCTATTGATAGTATGCTTCCTGCCATTGATAGTGGTCGAGTTGATCTTGCTATCAATGATATTGAATCAACAGATAAACGCAAAGGACAATTTAATTTTTCAGAACCATATAAATATTCTTACTCAACAATGGTTGTACGAGCAAGTGATTACTCAGGTATCCATAGTCTGGAGGACTTAGCTGGTAAAAAAGCAGGTGGGGGTGCAACGACCATTTATAGCCAGATAGCTGAACATTACGGTGCTGAGGTTATAACATACGGGAATGCTAATAACGAAGCCTACCTACGTGATGTGTCAAATGGACGCACCGATGTTATTGTCAATGATTTTTATTTATCAACCTTCGGTGTGGCTGCATTTCCAGATTTTGATATTATGATTCACCCTGATTTGAAGTTTCATCCTACCGAGCAAGCAATCGCGATACGTAAAGGTGAGGATGAATTAACGGAAGTAATAAATGAAGTACTTAACGAAATGAGAGAAGATGGCACCTTAAGTGAGCTAGCTATTCAATTTTATCAACAAGATGCATCCGTAAAACCTGAAGGTGATATTCCAGAGATCGAGGGTCTTGAGTTATAAGGAGTGAGGGCTGGTGTTAGCTTTTTTTGATATGAAATTAGCAGTAGAAAATTTGCCCTTCATACTAAGTGGTTTACCTATGACCATTTACGTTTCATTTATTAGTATGGCAATTGGACTAGTGTTAGGATTGTTTCTAGCATTAGCAAGAAATGCTGATTCACCATTTTTGCGTTGGCCAGCTCGAGCTTATATCTCATTTATGAGAGGGACGCCAATGCTCGTACTATTATTTATTATTTATTTTGGTTTGCCCTCTATCGATATACAATTCACTGCCTTTCAAGCAGCGATTATTGGTTTTTCTTTAAATAGTGCAGCTTATATAGCTGAGGTTAATCGATCAGCGTTAAATAGTGTCGATAGAGGACAGTGGGAAGCAGCAACTTCGCTAGGTTTAACTTACTGGCGATCATTGCTTGGCATTGTCCTTCCTCAAGCAGCAAGAATTGCTATCCCACCATTAACTAATATTTTCCTAGATTTAGTTAAGGCAACCTCATTAGCTGCTGTTATTACGGTTCCGGAATTATTTCAGAAAACCCAAATTGCTGGTGGCCGTACGTTCGATACTTTAACGATGTATATTGTTGTTGCGTGTATTTATTGGCCATTATGTGTGGTCATCTCCATTTTCCAGGAGCGCTTGGAGCATCATTTTAGTCGTTTTATCAGCCAAGAGCAAAGTAGCTAAATCTTAAGCTATAGAATAACCACTTACAACAATACAATAAATCATTTTTCACTTTATCTAGGGGAAAGCCATTTCTGCTAAGGTTTTCCCCGAAGATTAAGTAGCAGTGAAAAAGATTCACTTCTCTTATCAAACCCGCTAAAAAAAATCAGTTAGCAAGCATGATTCTTTTTTGTTAAAAACAAAACAGTTATAATAAATAAAACAGCACTAATGAGATAAAAAAATGATAAATGGGGTAGAAGATCGATCATTAGTCCGCCTAAATAGGGGCCTAGCATACTCCCAATACTAAATGATATCCCACACATAATATTTCCTGCTGGCAGAAGCTGGCGTGGGAGAAGATCAGCCATATAAGAAACCCCCATTGAAAAAAGCGAGCCAAGTAACATTCCCGCAATAGCAAAGGTGAGCATTAAAGCAAGATAGGATTGCTCAAATTGAGCACTAACGACAAAGATAACGGTTCCTAGTCCAGTGACATATGTCAAAACTTTACGTCTGCCAATCCGGTCGCTTAAAGCCCCTAATGGTACTTGTGTAAACAAGGTGGCTACAGAGAACAAAGGGATAATGGCAGAAATCCTCTCAATGTCGTGACCAATTCTTAAGCCATAGATCGGGAAGATCCCGTGTAATAAGGCTTCCAAAATTCCATAGGCTAGTGGACCTAGTAAGGCTATCCAAGCTAATTTGGTTGTCTGAATAAAACGAGAAAGAACAGATGAAATCTGAATGGTTTCGATTGTTTCACTCTCATCAACCTTTTCATTACGGATAAACCACATGCTCCCCCACACAATAGCACATAATAAAGCGGAGATTAAAAAAGGCAAGCTCTCGTGGATATAAAGTAATCGAGTCATTAATGGTCCTAGTGCAAAGCCAAGACTAAAAAATAAGCCATACAACGCAACTGTTCGACCCCGTTTTGACTGAGGTGTTGATGACGTAATCCATGTTTGAGTTGCAAAGCTCAACATTTGATCACCGATTCCAATGATAAGCCTTAGGACAAACCAGAACCAAAGCGATTGCCAAAACGAAAACAAGGCTAAAGAACTAAAAACGAGTAAACCTCCGATTAGAATAATGGGTTTATAGCCTAACTTCTGCAATGGTGCTTCCATAAAAGGAGAAGAGATTAATACACCAATGTAAAGGCCAGTGGCATGAAGCCCGTTTACTGATGAGGAGATGCCATTCTGTTCAAGGATGATCGCAAGTAATGGTAATAGCATACCTTGGGCAAAGCCAGATATAGTGACGAAGCTAATCAGTACCCAAAATCTTACCTGATTCAACATCATATTTATCTTACCTCTCAAAGTTTCTGAGCATAACAATCTAACTTTATATCTTTTTTAGCAAAATTACAATTATTTTTTAAATAAAGCTTGAGCTGGATTAATCGGGCAAAATGAATAAACGTAAAAAAGGAGTCGATCTTATGTTATTTAAATTTAAAGAAGAGGGTATTAGGGTAGAACTAGCTTATGGTATTCTTGATGTCTCAGAAGATCTTTACCACGGATTCAAGCCAGAACATTTACTTGTCTCAGCTATTGCTGGTTCCAGTGCACAGGAGTTTACTGACTTGTTAGAATTACATCATACCCATGTTGATGATTTCTTTATTCGAAGTGAAGTCACAAAAGATAAGAAAGACGGCAAAATTACCCGTATTAAGTTACATTTTGTTGTAAAAGGTCGCAATCTTAATATTGATAAGCTTTATCGTATTTTAGAGAAAGCACGTGCACAGTGTGCCATTATTCGTTCGGTAGAGAACAGCATTGATATCGTTGAAACACTTGAACTTGTGTCTCTTAACTAAAAAAACTAAACTCTCAGCAATCAAGGAAAGGTGAACGCTTTACTTAAAGATTAAGCAAACTAAGATTAGTGGGCAAAGTCATCCGTAGGTGGCCTTACCCACTAATCTTAGTATTAGGAGAACATTAAACTAAAAGTAAAATCGACAGGCCTCCTTGTTAAAAACAAATTTTTTTACATAGAAATCCTATAAATGCTAATGATAAGGTAAATGGTTCTATCACTTTGACTAAGCGAACATAGTTAAGAACTAAAAAAGCTGAGAAGGGGCAAGGCTATGATGAAAAAAATGCTTCCTATTGTGTTATTCTTTTTTTTCGTATCTTTAGATCAAGGCTTGGCAGAGGAAAATGAATTATGGTTATTGTCTGACCCTTTACCGTCACATGTGCAGTCTATTGAGCAAGAGAATACATTGGCTCTAGAAGTACAGCCATTAAAAGAGACTGAGGCCAATTCATTTACCAGCAAGTTACTCAAATCGAGTGATGTTCAGATCACGAATCCTTATTTAATTGAACAATTAAACGCAACGAATATTAAACATTCTCGGTTTGCTTTTGGTTATTCGAGTGATATTTACTTAGGCAGGTGGCCGCTTCATTATCAAGACGAAGAAACATCGATTAATTGGGCCTATCAAAAAGTCAATACCAATCACCTGCCTGACCAATCTCCAGAATATTATCAATTAGAGGATAGCTATGTTAATGGTGGTTTGCAAACAAAGGTGGAACGTGCTGATCAGGTTCAAATGATGGTATTAGAAAGCGTTCGTGCTCGTTTTGATCTACCTGTTGATTATCAAGCTGGCTATGGTGCAAGCACTGAGAAAACAATTCCAATGGCAAATCAAGGTGTTGCCGATACATTAGAAGCATATGCAGGAGCTATTAAAGAAAAGGGCAAAGTGACATATGGCGAGGTTTATCTTAGTTTAACCGGACGTAAAGCGAAAATGACGATAAAAAATGTTGTCGAAAGTGAGATCACAGCATGGCTGCCGATTAAAGATTATTTAGCATTTAACTTAAAATAGTTCATAGGGTTAACAAAAAAGGTGTCACCAAGCAATGCTCGCTCTGGTAACACCTTTTTACGTGTTTACATATCTGATTGTTGCCGCATGAAAACATGCTGTTCAGGCATTTTAATTTGATGGTTATAAAGGTGCTGTGCAATAATTTCACGGGCAGATCGTGCTGTTTGGAAGAAGGTGAGATCCTCGCATAATCCTGTAATTATGTAGCTATAGCCTCGAAATTGCTCGTTTAAAGATCCCATTCCTACATAGCTAAAAGGTTCAACTGGATTTCCAAATGGATCTTTCTTTAGATAGGTGCCTAGCCGATCATTTAATTCAACACATGCTTCCTCCAATACCTTTATGACCTGTTTAGGATCTTCACTAAAACTAGTGGTAATTGTTTCAATTACCCGCATTTTATCCATATTAAAATTTTCAATGGTTTGGACTTGACCATTGTTTATATTAATAATCGTTCCAGACCAATCACGAAGCTTTAGAACTCGAAAGCCTACCTCTTCGACGGTACCAGAATGCGTCCCGTTAATGGTAATCCAATCCCCTTTTTGGAGTTGTTTTTCATAAACAATAAACAGACCCGCAAGTAGATCCTGAACAAGACTTTGGGCTCCGAATCCAATAATAATCCCTAGTACACCAGCACCTGCTAACATACTAGCAATATTTAATCCGAACACGGCTAATATATAAAAGATAAAACCAATCGAACCTAGGTATTTAATGATCGAGTTAATTAAAGAGATGGCTGTATCAGATTTTTTACCGTCAATGATACTGGTGCGTGACAGAATGGTTTTGACGACGCGTTGCAAAAAAAGTACCAGCGTCATTATCAATAATCCACCAACAATAATTTTGGTGAAATTATTTTCGAAAACGATTGCCACAATATCCCAAAAACGTTGCCAAGAAAAATTCATACTTGTCCCCCTATTAGAAAATTATACATTATTATAACACGATCATGATTGGACAGGCACATCCATTTTCAGTAACATAGAGAAGATGCTAGATAAAGGAGAATAAATGATGATTCAACAAGATAAACTCGATCAATTAAAAAATCAGCTACAGGCATTTTTAGACCAATTAGATTCCCTTAATCCAGAGACAACATCATTAGAAGATGTTGATCAACTTATTGAAATCATTGAACAGATGGAAAAAAAGTTGGGTTAAGGATCAGACAGTCGCTACCGTGTAATTATACATGATCATTGTAACGAAGAAAGAGAACAGGCTTGTCGTTGTGCAAGAGGGGAGTCATGCATTTCTTAATCTAAACTGAGATTAAAATCGGTATAAAAACACCTATTTTTCGCATGCTAAGAAAAAAAGTAGGTGAAATCATGCGAAAATGGGTTAAACTAACTCTTTTCATCATGCTAATCAATTTAGCGGTTCCGCAAATAAGTCATGCTTATGGGTGGGGCTACAAGAAGGGCCAAGCGAACCAACCGCCTGAAGTAGGGAAATATGGACAAATATTAGAGGAATACGGTGGATATTATTTAGATCATTCTGGCGCAAAAAATATCTATTTAACCTTTGATAATGGATATGAAGCTGGTTATACTGAGGGGATACTGGATTTATTAGAAGCTGAAAAAGTACCCGCAACATTTTTCGTCACAGGTCACTATGTGCGAAGTGAGCCAGAATTAATCAAGCGAATGGCGAAGGATGGGCATATAATTGGCAACCATTCCAATCATCATCCTGACTTTACTCAAATATCGAAAGCTGAATTTGCTCAGGAACTAGCCGACTTAGACCGTGCAGTAGAGCAATTAACCGGAATTAATAAATTGCATTACCTAAGACCACCTAAAGGCACATTTAATGAAGAAACGATAAAATGGGCTAATGAGCTCGGCTATATTCATGTTTTTTGGTCATTAGCGTTTGTTGATTGGCATAGTAATCAGAAAAAAGGTTGGGAATCGGCATACCAGCAAGTTATGAATCAACTTCATCCTGGTGCCATTATTCTATTGCATACCGTTTCAGAGGATAATGCAGAGGCCTTATCCCATTTGATTAAAGGTGTTCGTGAACAAGGTTATACCTTTAAATCATTGGATGATCTTGTGCTTAAAGAGATGACACCAGTACCGCTTTATGGTTTTTAAATCAAAATAACTGCTCCCTAGCGTTAGTTAGGAGCAGTTATTAATTGTTGATCTATGTCTTTTTTCACAACGTCAAGAGGGCTACCGAATAAACTCGGTAGCCTTGACCTTTTTAGTGAATGATTTGCTGGCCAGCGGATGGAATAGGTGCGGGTTTTTCATGAACCGACTCGCCTTGATAAGCTAGATGAAAAAGCTCAAGCTGGCTATTAATGGTGGTCGGATTAGAACCCTGCCGCACGTAATGATAGTTCCCCTCAGCGTCAAGCTCCCGTGCTTTAGTATTATCCAGTAACAGTAAATCTAAAATGGTTTGAATCCTTTTTTGGTGCTGTTGCTCAAGCACAGGAAATAATAACTCAATTCGTTTAGTCATATTTCTTGTCATCATGTCAGCTGAGGATAAATAGTAAAGCGGGACACCACCGTGGTGGAAATAATAAATCCGACTATGCTCTAAAAACCGACCAACAATACTTCGGACCCTGATATTCTTGCTAAGACCTGGTACTTTAGGCTTTAAACAGCAAATACCTCTTACGATTAAATCTATTTTAACACCAGCCTGTGAAGCTTGATAGAGTTTTTCAATTAATGGCTTATCAGTTAAACCGTTTATTTTGGCTATAATGTGCCCGTTACCTTGTTCTTGATGAAATTTTATTTCTTGCTCAATTAATGTGATAAGTCGTAATCGGATTGAATGGGGTGACATTGTCAAATGATGATAGGTAGGGTGCTCTACATGACCAGTTAAGAAATCAAAGAAAAGAGAAACATCTTCAACTAGCTTCTTTTGGGCTGATAGCAAAGAGATATCTGTATAAAGCTTTGCTGTATGATCATTATAATTACCAGTACTGAGATGGACATAACGTTGAATGTTTTGGTTTTCCTTTCTTATAAAAAGCATGACTTTGCTATGTGTTTTCATATCGTTATGTCCGTAAATAACCCGACAGCCTGCCTTGCTCAACACCTTAGCCCAATGTAGGTTATTTCCTTCATCAAACCGTGCTTTTAATTCTACTAAGACTGTAACGTCTTTGCCATTTTGAGCGGCTATCCTCAGGTGATCTATAATAGGAGACTGATCGCTAACTCGATAAAGGGTTTGCTTGATTGCAAGTACCTTTGGATCATGTGCAGCTATCCGCAGCCAATCCGTGACTACGCTAAATGATTCATATGGATGGTGCAATAGAATATCACGCTGCCTAATTTGATCAAATAAATTTTGATTAAAGTTTATTTCAGGGCTAGGTTGAGGTAATAGGGCTTGATAACTTAATGAGTCAAAATCAGCTTCCAATAATTGATAAAGACTGTTCAGGCATGAAAGGTCAAGCGGTCCTTTTTCAAAAAAAAGATCAGCATCATCAAGTTCAAGCATATCTTTAAGCCTATCTAGAGCATTCTGCTCCTCAACATCACTGTGATCAACCACCTCTAAACGAACAGCCTTACCCCACTGCCTTCTTTTTAGCTCTTTTTCTAGCTTGATCAACAGTTCAGAGTCTGTACTTTGATCAAGATTTATGCTGGCATCTCGAGTGATTCTAAACAGAATCGTTGATTTAATCGAATAACCAATAAATAAGCAATCCATAAAATAAGTGATGACCTCTTCTAAGAGAATAAAACAATGCGCATGACTAATTTGGATAAAGCGATTAAGGAAAGCAGGGATTTGCACGATAGCTGTTTCGGTATATTTTGACTGTTTTTTAGACATTAATGTCACCAATATATTCAGTGAGCCGTTCTTGAATAATGGGAAAGTCTGATAGCCTTCTAACTCCACGGGTGTCAAGACAGGAAGGATAAACCTATTGAAATAGTCAGCAAGCCAGCTTTTTTGCTTTACCGTTAGCTGTTCTATTGTTTGAATTTTGATATGATGGGAGCGTAACTCTTTATCAATCGTCCGATACACATTTTGTTTGATCTTAATGAGGCGACGTACTTCCTCATTGATAACACTAAGCTGTTCACTTGGTGTTAAACCAGTAAGATCTTTCGTTTGGTTTACACCAGCTTGAATCAGCTGTTTTAATCTAGCCACACGAACCATAAAGAATTCATCTAAATTCGAACAGAAAATTGAAATAAATCGTAACCGTTCTAAAAGAGGGTTGCTTGAATCTAATGCTTCCTCGAGCACTCTCTGATTAAACCGAAGCCAGCTTACTTCCCGATTATAAAAATAGGATGGTAATTCTAGTTTTTGATTAGGATCAGAACCGTGCTTCACACTATCTCCCCTTTGTGTAAAAATTGTATTTCTGACTAATCATGCTGTATAGGTAGTTCAAAAACGTATCAAATGATAAGCGTCGCATCTCTTTGTTGGCTAGTTTTTGCGCTACTCACGCTATATAGGCTGGAAATTTAAGATCAGCTCTTTATTGAGTTCTCGTTCTATATGCTTCTTCTGTTTTTCGCAATTATACACTTCAGCATTAAAATTCTTTCGACAATAGAGAGTCATTTGAATGACTGACCCTTGATCAGCTAGCTTAAAATCAGTGATGACTTGACGTTTTGTTGCATCTAAGCAGTACGTAAAATGGAGTAGCGCTCCAAGGAATCTGAGTTTTTTTCGTTCGTGTGCTGTTAACCAATTTTGATAAGGCCTGCTAAACTGTCTAAATAATGTTTTATTTTTAAATGAAGCAATTAAAGCAATCTTTAAGCGTTCTAGATGCGTTAACCCATCTATCGTGCGGTTTGTTATTAGATAAAAGCTATGCTGGGCGCTCGATTCCCTATCAATATATTTGCCAAGATTAAAGATATAGGCAGCGCGCTTGAGTAGTAACCAATCTGCCTGCTCTAATGGGGTTAACTCCTTCTTTACAAGCCAATCAAACCATTTTTTCGTTAAAACATGAATATGTTCAATTTGGTTAATGGACAGATCAAAATCATGAACAAGCTCTTCGATACTTTTTTCAACGACACTAGGGAGAAGGTGATTGGGCTGATCCTTTAAAAGCCATTGATAAGTGATGCCTTCCCTTAACCCCTTCTGGCTTAAAATAAAACGATTTGCCGCACAGGTTTGAAATAATATTAAAAACGTTTTGATCGCAGGAATAATAATATCGGATCGGTCACTTGATAATCCTTCAAGCTTTGTAAGCTTTGATGCGGGAAGCGTCATTAAATAAGTAAGAATATGTTCAATATCAGATTTATCCATTTGGTATTGATGTAAACCAGCCATAGGATAGGCTTTAATGCTTTGATCTAATTGAGCTAAGTTGCGAGCACTACCACCAATAGCAATTAGAGGAATATGCCGACCACGAAGCCAAGGCAATGACTCGAAATGGGGTTTGATAAATTCTTGAATAAGCTGTAAGTTCTTAGTTTGATCAGGTGATTGATCTAATAATGAAGCTAAAGTTAATGTACCAAAAGAGAAGCTGTGGGCAGCTATGAGTTGCCGATTTTTAAAATAGGTGACCTCTGTACTTCCACCCCCCATATCAACAGTGATGCCTTCATCAATTGAGGTAGAATTGGCGATAGCAAGATAACCATAGTAAGCCTCTTCTTCCTCGGTAAGAATGCGCATATCCCAGTTTAACTCTTTTTTTATTAAGCTTATTAATTCATGTTGATTCTTTGCTTGACGGATGGTAGCTGTTGCCACACATGCAAAGTGCTTCAGTGAATATGGAATAAGCACCTCCGCAAATTCTTGTAACGTAGTCATGAGCATATCAATTCCTGGTTCAGTTAGGAAGCTCTGCTTATCTAAGTGATTACGTAGCCTTGCCGCTGTTTTGATGTTTTCTACCTCATAAAAACGTCTGCTTTTTCCTATTTGATAAATAACAAGGCGTATTGTATTAGAACCAATATCGATAATAGCAACATGCTCACCTTGATTAGTCTTTGACATCCTTATCACCTGCTTAATCTTGAATCGTAGTTAGAGTATACCACCGTTGAATGTTCTCAATCGCGATTCTGTTAACTAGTGATATTTTGTTAATTGAATTAACTGTTCTTGATAAGCATCTGCCTCGTGGTTTTTGTTGTCTTGCTTTAATAATGTAATGAGCTGTTTTAGAGCTTTTTCATTAGCAGGATTAAGCTCCAGCTCCCATTTAAGACAGTTTATCGCTGGTTCTAGCTGATTAAACGATAGGTACAGGTCTGCCAGCTCTAATTGATGATCAGGATCGTCTTTAAGTTGTTTTATTTTTGCTAAGATATGGTGAAGCTTTAACAGGGACTGCTGATCAAATGGCTCAAGCCAATCCATTAATGAATCCATTGATTCTGATTCCAGAGCCGAGGCAAGGATTGGCTTAATTATTTGTTCAATATCGTGAGCTGATAGGGATTTAGTTATCGCTATCAGGCGTTCCTGTTTTGCTAATAAGGCGCGTTTGGTAGTTGGGGAGGCTTGGGCAATCGCCTCAACAAATGCTTCATTATCAATAGGATGAGGATACTGTCTTCTCGTCACAATTTTGACATATTGATCGGCAGATGACCTTGCTAAGATCGCCTTAGCAAAAATATCATGTTGTAATAAGCTAGGATTTAATTTTAACAATTGAGCAAGTGCAATTAGCTGTTGGTTGGAAGGACATAAGTTAAGAAAGGATTGGTAAATTTCCCAACTATCTGATGAAAATGTTGTTGTAAGTCTATAGGTTGCTAAGATAGCTAAATCAATTTGTCGGTTTTGTTCTTTTAGAAAATGACTAAGTTGATCGATGTTGAGAGGATGGTAACATTGTTGTTCATAAAAGTAAGGGTCAATGAATTTTAATTGGTTTGGATCTGTATAATCGTGGTGGTAGCGTTGAAAGTCAACTGAAGTAAGCATGTCCTTGGCAAAGGAGTTATCTGGTTGATAAACCTTTAAGGCAAGTAGTACTTGATATGCTTTTTGCATATTGCCGTTACGTCGATAGGCTAAAAAACATTGTTTAAAAGCATGAACAATATCATTGGTCGGAAGGACTTGGTCAAAATAAGACTGGATAATCACTTGATCAATATTGGGGTTGCCTTGATGCAGCTTGAATTTATGTTTTAGCTGATTAATTGATAAATGATTAAAGGTTTTTTGGTTAAGTAAAGCACGAATAACTGGTTGATTGCCGGGGATAGACAGACCAGCTCGACGAGCACGATCAAGAAAATGATGTGGTTTAAGCTTGTCTAACTTGAGTGCATGAATAAATTGATCCTTATGAAAAACAAGAAAGTATTTGGAGCCTTCATAATCTTGAGCTAACACAAGCTTGCATTGGTGGTAGAGGAAAAGCCGACTAACTGTTAGAGATATCACTTCATTGTGACTTTTTAGCTTACATTGCATGTGTGTTTGCCTCCTTATTTATACTATTAGAATGTATAACGCGAACCTTCGTTCAGTGGGGGTTTCGCCGCATAGGATGTGCTCGTGCAGGCGTTGCGACACGACGTCCGAACTTAGTCAGCTTCCTTTCTTACCACTGAACGTTAGTTGAACCAATCGGGCCATTACTGGCTGTTGAATCTCCCACTTAGACATGCCGTGTTCTCTTATTTCCTGAAGTTGGAGTCTTACAAAAGCCCTTCGATGTGGCGAGTAATCGCAGCCCCAGACAGTTACACTGCGATAAAAAATGATCGATTGTAGTAGAAGCAAAACGATGGCTTTGCCATCAAGACGACAAGCGAAGTTTTCTAATATTAATCATATCATAATTTAGGCACACGGGGTTAACGTTTGAATTTTTTTAAAAAATAAAAGCAAAATACTTGAAAGTCAAAAAAGGTCAAAGTATACTTAAAGTCAAAGATAGTCAAACTAATCAATCAGAAGGAGGAAAGCTTTTATGAATTGTCAAAAATGTCAAACCCGTCCTGCAACAATAGATGTAACACTTCAAATAAATCAATATACCGAACACTTACATGTGTGTGATACCTGCTTTGCTGAAATTAGACAACAATCCATGAATCCCTCAGGCTTTTTTGGCAACCAAGGTGAAGGGATGTTTGGGGCTCAGCAACAAGCTAACCAAACTAAAGTTAACCAAGCCAAACGCCAAAAAGGCAGAGGCGGTCTAATCGATCATCTTGGCCGTAATTTAACGGATGCTGCAAAAGCTGGATTAATCGATCCTGTTATCGGACGAGAGCAGGAAGTAAAACGTGTGATCGAAACTTTAAATAGACGAAATAAAAACAACCCAGTTTTAATCGGGGAGCCCGGTGTAGGGAAGACAGCTATTGCAGAAGGACTAGCTCTGAAAATTGTTGAAGGTAAGGTGCCACAGAAATTAGCGAAGAAAGAAGTCTATTTGCTAGATGTTGCTTCATTAGTTGCCAACACTGGTATTCGTGGCCAATTTGAGGAGCGCATGAAACAGCTTGTCCAAGAACTCCAACAACGAAATAATGTTATTCTGTTTGTTGACGAAATTCACTTATTGGTTGGTGCCGGTACCGCGGAAAGTTCACAGATGGATGCGGGGAATATTCTAAAACCAGCCTTAGCTCGTGGCGAACTGCAATTGATTGGTGCAACCACATTAAAAGAATATCGTCAAATTGAGAAGGATGCGGCACTTGAACGTCGCTTTCAACCTATCATGGTACAAGAACCTTCAACAGCAGAAGCCATTGCAATCTTACAAGGTATTAAAGATCGCTATCAGGCTTATCATCATGTTACTTATAACGATGAGGTAATCGAACAAGCCGTTCTATTATCAAAACGCTATATTCAAGATCGCTTCTTACCAGATAAAGCGATTGATTTAATTGATGAAGCAGGTGCTCGGCTAAACTTGGTACATGCTGAATCAGATAAATCTATGATCGAAGCACGTTTAGCTGAGATTGCGAAAGAAAAAGAAGCAGCAGCTGAACAGGAAGATTATGAGCGTGCTGCTAACTTACGTCACCAAGAGCTTAAGCTTGAGAAAAAACTTGCAGAAGCAGAGCAAAAGCCTTCAGCTGAAGTAACGGTTGAAGAGATCCAAACGATTATCGAGGAAAAAACGGGGATTCCCGTTAAAAAGATGCAAGCAGATGAACAGGCTAAAATGAAAAACCTTAAAGAACAGCTGGCTTCTAAGGTAATTGGTCAAGAACATGCAGTGACTAAGCTTGCCAAAGCGATTCGTCGAAGTCGAGCTGGTTTAAAATCGGCAGACCGGCCGATTGGTTCGTTCTTATTTGTTGGGCCAACAGGTGTCGGGAAAACGGAATTGACGAAGGTGTTAGCAGAAGAGCTGTTTGGAACAAAAGATGCCTTAATTCGCCTTGATATGAGTGAATATATGGAGAAACATGCCGTTGCTAAGATCATTGGCTCACCTCCCGGCTATATCGGCCATGAGGAGGCTGGTCAGTTAACTGAGAAAGTTCGTCGTAAACCTTATAGTTTAATTTTACTTGATGAGATTGAGAAGGCCCATCCTGATGTGCAACACATGTTTCTACAAATTATGGAGGATGGTCACTTAACCGATAGTCAAGGTCGAACAGTTAACTTTAAGGATACAGTGATTATCATGACAAGTAATGCTGGGACAGCTTTAAAGAGAAATCAATTAGGGTTTACTCAAAATAATAATGAAGCAGTATCCACATTAGAGAACTTAAGAGACTATTTTAAACCTGAGTTTTTAAATCGCTTTGATGCGATTATTCCATTCCAAGCCTTAGAACAATCTGATTTAGTTAAAATCGTTGACTTAATGTTGAGCGAGCTAGATCAACGTTTGGACCAACAAGGCTATCAGCTAGAAGTGGCGGAGGAGGCCAAGGCGTATTTAGCAGAAAAAGGCTATGATCCGAACTTCGGTGCTCGACCACTTAGACGCGTTCTTCAAGAAACGGTTGAGGATGGCATTACTGATTTACTTTTAGAAGAAGAGGATGTTAAGTTAATTAAAGTGAACTTAGAGAAAAACCAGATTGTCGTGACAAAAGGACAAGAATAAAAAGGATCTTGCTAAATTAACCAAGGGCAGAACGTAACCACGTTTTTGCCTTCTTGGTTTATTTTGTGTTTAATCGTGCGAAATTGTGCGAACCAATCTCATGACATGCTAAGTCCAAACTTGTCAACTAGGAGAAACATAGTCTATCAGATGATTAGACATTTCTATACATAATCGATATGATCAAAGAAATGAAACCTTTATCATTAATCTTTCGTCATTTTAATTAGAACAACTATAGTTAAGAGATTAATAAAAAAATAGAGTAAAGGGTGTAAACATCATGAAAACAGTCGCAGTTTTGTTTGGGGGACATTCTGGTGAATATCAGGTTTCTCTTCAATCCGCTTATTCAATTATTAATAGTATTAATTTAAAAGAGAACAAGCTTATTTTAATTGGAATTACACGTCAAGGTGAATGGTTCAAATACTCAGGAGATATCGAAGCCATTAAGAATGATACATGGTGGCAAGATTCTACTTCATGTGTTCCTGTAGTTATTTCCCCTGACCGCAAAACGAAAGGTCTGCTAGTATTCAAGAATGACACCATAACGACAATGCCCATTGATGTTGCTTTTCCTGTTTTGCATGGGAAAAATGGTGAAGATGGTACGATTCAGGGTTTATTAGAGTTAGCAGGGATTCCATATGTAGGCTGTAATACACTGAGTTCTGCTCTTTGTATGGATAAAGATCTTGCCCATAAGCTTGTAAAAACGGCTGGGATCAAGGTTCCGGAATCGATTGTGATTTATGACAAGTTGTCAGAGGATGAGCTGTTGAATAAAGTCAGTCATTTGGGCTACCCATTGTTTGTTAAGCCTGTTAATGCGGGGTCATCATTTGGGATTACCAAGGTATTAGCAAAAGAAGAGTTAGCGAAAGCAGTAGAAACGGCTTTTGAGCATGATAGCAAGGTGATTATTGAGGAAGGAATTAATGGCTTTGAAGTTGGCTGTGCGGTACTAGGGAATGAAACTCTTACCCTTGGTGAAATAGATGAAATCGAACTAGTTGATGGCTTTTTTGATTATACAGAAAAATATACACTCAAAACAGCCAAAATTCATTTGCCAGCAAGAATTAATCGCGAGGTAGCTAATCGAGTCAAACAGGCTGCTGAAATTATTTATCGGACACTAGGATGTTCGGGATTTGCAAGAGTTGATTTATTTTTAACACCAGATCAAGAAATTGTCTTCAATGAGGTTAACACTATTCCTGGCTTTTCAACTTACAGCCGTTATCCCAATATGCTGAAAGGGATTGGGATGAGCTATGAGCAAATTGTCAATCAATTAATTGAACTAGCGGTAGGCTCATGAACACTCTAGTTTTTGAAAAAAGCGACATCACGAAAGGCTATTTAGTCCTTGCAAATGCATCACACCCTGTAAGCGGAAAGGTCACGTCAAACAAGCTTGTACCGATCCGATCAGACTTTGGAGAGATTTTACTGGATCAACAAGCAGCGATTATGTTGGCAAATATTACAGCTGTACTAGATTGTGCTGATCAGGTTCTGCCCGTTAGTGGTTATCGTTCCTATCAAGAACAAGAAATGATTTACCAACAATGCTTGGAAGAACATGGTCGAGCTTTTACCGAAAAGTTCGTCGCTTTACCGGGCTGTAGTGAACATCAAACCGGTTTAGCAATTGACCTTGCTGAAGCCAAAGCAGAGATTGATTTTATTTGCCCTGACTTTCCTTACACGGGAATTTGTGGGCGTTTCAGAGAGCTAGCGATTGAATACGGCTTTATAGAGAGGTATCCTGCTTGGGCTGAAGCGATTACGCAGATTGGTCATGAACCATGGCATTTTCGTTATGTCGGCTTTCCGCATTCAAGAATTATCACAGATAAAAGGCTAACATTAGAAGAATATACCGAGTATCTTAAGTCATTTTCCTTCGCTAATCAGCCCTTATGCTTTGAATCAGATAAACAAGTTTATGAAATAGGTTATACAGCGGTGAATGATCACCAGCCAACGATCATAGAAATTCCAGATGGTGTGGCTTATCAAGTCTCTGGTAATAATCAAGATGGTGTAGTAGTAACCGTATGGAGGGAGAAAGAATGACAGCAGTAACGAAGAAAAATTATCCAGGAATTGATTACTTTAGAATAATTGCTGCCGTTTTAGTTGTAGCAATTCATACATCACCATTATTAGGTATTAATGAAACAGCAGATTTTATTTTGACTCGAATTATCGGACGAGTTGCTGTTCCCTTCTTTTTTATGACATCAGGTTTTTTGCTATTTGCTAGAGCGAAAGAGGGCCAGCTACCTTTTTCACGCTTAAGCAAATTCTTGAAAAAAACATTAGTATTATACGCTGTTGCCATACTCGTCTATCTACCGCTAAACATTTATACAGGAACTTTGCTAGAATGGGATCTTGCTAGCTTTGTTAAAGCACTTGTATTCGATGGAACGTTTTATCATCTTTGGTACTTACCAGCTGTAATGCTAGCTGCTTTGATTACTTGGATTATGTTAAGATTTTTACAGCCAACTGTTGCCTTTAGCATTGGTATTCTTCTATACTTAATCGGACTTTTTGGTGATAGCTATTATGGCTTTATTGCAGAAACTCCATTTTTTGAGTCGATTTACCAACATATTTTTCAAATTTCTAGTTATACACGAAATGGTCTATTTTTTGCACCGATTTTCTTTTTACTCGGGGCAAGCTTAGTCAGAATGAAGAAAGAAATCTCGTTCAAGGCAAGTCTAATCGGTGTGCTGATATTTTTCATACTTATGCTTAGTGAAGGGCTGTGGCTACATAGCCTTGGCGTTCAACGTCATGATAGCATGTATATCATGTTGTTGCCATGTATGTTGTTTTTATTTCAAGCATTACTATTTTGGCAGGGTAAAAGTTATGTTTACTTTCGAGATCTATCTATGCTGATTTATTTGATTCATCCGGCTATCATTGTTGTTGTTCGTGGAGTCGCCCAGGCAACGGGCTTACAGAATTTATTAATTGATCACAATCTTATCCATTTTATTGCTGTTACAGTCGGTTCAATTGCTGTATCCGTCATTCTTGGCTGGTTCTGGCAAAGAGGGGGGAATTCGTCATGACTCAGGTGATGACTCGGTTAAATGATCGTGCGTGGCTCGAATTAAATCTGTCTAACTTACGTCATAATGTCGCTGTTTTGCAAGCTGCCTTTCCAGACGAGTGTAAATTGATGGCAGTAGTCAAAGCTAATGCCTATGGACATGGTGCTGGTAAAATAGCACTCTACCTCAATGATTTGGGTATCGATGCTTTTGCTGTTGCGACAATTGATGAAGCGATTGACCTACGTAACCAAGGACTAAAAGCAGACATCTTAATTTTAGGTTATACCGATGCGTCAAGAGCTGAGGAACTCTTTCGTTATAGTCTTACACAGGCCGTCATTGATTATCAACATGCTGAAGAGCTAGCGGCTTTTAATCTGCCTATCAAAGTGCAAGTAAAAGTAGATACAGGCATGAATCGATTGGGACAAAGCTATCAGGATTATGATCAGATCGCTAATATTTTTAGCTTTGAGCATCTTGAAGTGACTGGAATCTTTACACATTTATCAGTAGCTGATAGTTTAATGGAAGCGGATGTAGAGTTTACGAGGAAACAAATTACGCGTTTTTACAGCTTGATTGAGCAATTAAAAGAACGAAAGATTCCAATACCAGCTACCCATATCCAAAGTAGCTATGGTATTTTAAATTATCCTGAGCTTCGCTGCCAATATGCTCGAATTGGCATCGCCTTGTATGGTGTGCTAAGCTCATCTAACACTCCGACTCGGTTGCAACTCGATTTAAAGCCAGTGCTTGCTTTAAAAACGAAGGTTGCATTAGTCAAAAATGCTAAGCCGGGTGAATATGTGGGGTATGGCCGTGCCTATCAGGTTAAAAAAGATACAACGATTGCTATTATACCAATTGGCTATGCAGATGGATTGCCTCGAAGCCTTTCAGAGCAACAATGCGATGTTTTGATTAATGGCTCTCGTGCCCCAATAATCGGACGAGTTTGTATGGATCAGCATATGGTTGACGTCACGGATATTCCTCATGTAAAAAGAGGCGATATTGTCACACTAATTGGCAAAGATGGAACTGAAGAAATACGTGCAGAAGAAGTTGCTGGACATGCAGATACGATTACAAACGAACTACTTAGCCGGTTAAGTGAACGGATAGAGCGATTTTTAACGAATCATTAATTGTTAGGAAAAAATCTGGGCATGCCCAGATTTTTTTTATCATTTTTAGAGGTTATTACTTTTGCTAGAAGCAAGTCGTTTACTATCTGGACAACTTATACTCGTTTTTTGAATATTAGACGGTCACACACTTATATGAATAAATAAATGATAATCGTGAATCATGTAAAGTAAAGGTCTCGCATTTCCACAAGCTGGCAGATATCAGCTTGGACAAATACAAACTTCTGCTATAATATAAAGAGACATAAAACGGGAGGTCAGGCCATGCTTGTAGAACAAGTTGTTTGTCAAAACGAGTACGATAGGCTAGAACATGTTGTTGTAGTACCACCTAAGTTTATGCGGATTGGTAAAGTGATTAATGAAACTCAGAAGCTTTACAAAGAGGATAATATTGATATTAACAAGGCAACGGAGCAGCATCAACAATTTGTTAGTGTTTTAGAAAGAGAAGGCGTCAATGTGATCAAACTTGATCCTGACCCTTCATTAAATGAACAGGTGTTCACTCGTGATATTGGATTTACAATTGGCGATAAGGTCATCATTGCTGCAATGGCTAGTAAAGTTCGAGCAGAAGAAACGAAGTATTTAATTGAAAAGCTCGACGATTATCAGATACCTTATCAAGAGCAGCGTTCGTCTTCGATCGAGGGTGGTGACGTTCTAATCGATAATAATAAAATTTGGGTTGGGATTAGCGATCGTACCACTCAAGAGGCGATTGATCATTTAAAGTTAGAGCTTCCTAATTACCAAATTGAGTCGATTACCTTAACTGAAGGGATTCTCCACCTTGATTGCACCTTCAACATCGTTTCACCTGATTTAGCCCTGATTTATCAGGCTGGAATGGTTAAGTCTGATTACCAAAAGCTTAAATCCACTTATCAGCTTATTCATGTCGATGATGAGGAACAATTTACGTTAGGGACGAATGTTCTCTCGATTGGTGAGCAAAAGGTTATTAGCCTTCCTGAAAATAAAGAAGTTAATCATGCATTACGTGAACGAGGTTTCAAAGTTATTGAAGTTCCATTTAATGAAATTATCAAATCAGGTGGCTCATTTCGATGTTGTACCATGCCAATCACACGTCTGTAATTTAATAACCAAATAAAAGAGGGATTTAACTTCCTCAGCAAAGTCCCCACTTCTATAAGTGGAGAGATGAATACCCATTGGTCTTTCAATCAGTGGGGTACAAACCTCGGCTGAATCAAGTTAAACCCTCCAGCGAATACCACAGAATTTCAGTGGGAATTTATCGAGCAAAGCATCTGGGTGTAAATACGCCAAGACAGATTTGATATAGGAAGTGGGGAGAGATTATGTCTGAAGAAATAAATGATCAAGAAATGACACAAGAGGCTTATGATTTGGATGAGGAGACGCTCTTTGTTGTTTCTCAAACTTTTAAAGCATTAAGTGATCCAACACGCATTCGTATTTTGCATTTACTATCTTGTAAATCACATTCGGTTAATGAGATTGCAGAGCAGCTTGATCTGAGACAATCAACTGTCTCACATCAGCTCCGTTTTTTGAAAAATCTACGCTTAGTAAAGTTCCGAAGAGAGGGGACAACCTTGTACTATACGCCAGATGATCAGCATGTTATGGACATGCTCAATCAAATGATCGAGCATGCCTGTCACAATTAAGGATCATGTTAAGTAATGGTCTCACTAAAAACACTAATGTTTAATCACAGCCTGATTTATGCTGTATGCATTAGTGTTTTTTATGTAGTGTAAGTGGCTGGGGCTGCGATTACTCGCCCATCGAAGGGCTTCTGTAAGACACCCACTACAAGAAATAAAGGAAGATCATGTCTAAGTGTGAGATCAATAGCCAGTAACGGCCCGATTGGTTCAACTAACGATCAGTGGGGGAGAGAGGACGCTGACTAAGTTTGCGACGTCGTGTCGCAACGTCTGCACCAGCACATCCTCTGCGCCGAAACCCCCACTGAACGAAGTTTCACTTTTCAATAAATTTTTGGATATGCAACTTATTAGGAAACGAGTGATTAAAGCCTATTGTTTTCGATTTTAATATATGATAATATGTTCATATATTAAAATTACAAATTTGAATAGAGGGGATAGCTATGACAACACAAGGAGAAACTCTAAACGGGGATTATCATCACCACCACAAACATAATCATGGTGGGATCTTTGGTGAACAAACTGAATTAATTTTTTCAATTATCTCTGGCCTTATGCTAGGTATTGGCTTTTTGTTAAGCTTCATTAATACAATAGATACTTGGATTAGCGTTTTGCTATATGTGAGTGCTTATTTTTTTGGTGGTTATTTCACGACCAAAGAGGCCTATAACACGATGAAAAAGGGCGGATTTGAAATTGATTTTCTAATGCTCTTAGCTGCGATCGGGGCGGCAATTCTAGGTCAATGGGCTGAAGGAGCATTACTGCTATTTTTGTTTAGCTTAGGCCATGCTTTAGAGCACTTTGCTTTAAATAAAGCAGAAAACTCAATTGCAGCATTAGCACGTCTTACCCCTAAAACGGCGATTGTTCGTAAAGGGAACAGACAGGTTGAAGTCCCTATTGATCAACTCAAGGTTGGTGAGACAATAATTGTCAAACCCAATAGTATCATTGCGGCTGATGGTCTAGTGGTTAAGGGGAAAAGTAGTGTCAACCAAGCACCAATTACAGGAGAGAGCATCCCGGTAGATAAACAACCAGCTAATGATGATTCGCTTGCTTTTGACCAATTAGCACCGAGCCATCAAGTCTTTGCAGGAACAATAAATGGTGCTCAAGTTCTTGAGGTCAAAGTTTTAAAAAAGGCACGTGATACAACCCTCGCTCGACTTATTGAGCTTGTTAATGTGGCCAAAGAACAGAAATCACCAACACAGCACTTTACCGATAAGTTTGAAAAGTACTATGTTCCAGCCATCTTGGTTATCGTTATTTTATTACTTTTTGCTTTTCTTGTGATTGATGAGCCCTTTAGTGAAAGTTTTTACCGTGCTATTACCGTTCTAGTCGCAGCAAGTCCGTGTGCGCTAGCCATTGCAACACCAAGTGCTGTTTTAAGTGGTGTGGCACGTGCAGCAAAAGCCGGTATTTTAATTAAGGGGGGTGGGCCACTCGAAACACTTGGCCAGGTCAAAACGATTGCTGTAGATAAAACAGGTACGTTAACTAAGGGTGAGCCAAGATTGACAGACGTGATCCCTTATCAGGATATAACTAGAAAAGAAATACTGACCACTGTACTGGCTGTGGAACAATTAAGTGATCATCCATTAGCAAAAGCTGTCGTTCAAGGTGCATTATCAGAGTTAAAGGATCAACCGAAGGAACAAGCTCATGCGTTGCAAGCCTTTAATGGGCGTGGCGTCCAAGCTATCTATCAGAATTGTAAGGTGTTTATTGGAAACCGAAGCCTTTTTGAAGAGGAATTATCGCTTTCACTTCCAGCTGAGTTGGCAGAACGGCTGATTGAACTTGAAGCAACGGGAACAACGGCTATGGTAATTAGAAAAGGAGAGCAATACCTAGGCATCATAGGACTCATCGACCAGCCTCGACCAGAGTCTCATGCCGTAATTAGACAATTACAAGAAATCGGGATTAAGCGGATCGCAATGTTAACAGGTGACAACCAACAGGTAGCCAATCGTATTGCTGCTGAAATTGGGATTAACGATGTTTATGGGAGCTTACTGCCTGAAGATAAAGTGACAATTATAAATCAATTAAAAGAACAAGAAGATAAAGTTGCGATGATAGGTGATGGGGTAAATGATGCACCAGCAATGACCAATAGCTCGGTAAGTATTGCAATGGGTGCAGCTGGCTCAGATGTTGCCCTAGAAACAGCAGATATTGCGTTAATGGCAGATCATTTAAAAGCTCTCCCATTCGCCATGCAATTAAGTCGGAAAAGTAAGGCGATCATCAAACAGAATCTTTGGCTCAGTTTAGCCGTTACAGCACTCTTGATTCCTGCCTCGATCTTTAATTTTGCAGGCATTGGTATTGTGGTACTTATTCATGAAGGGTCTACTATCGCGGTTGTATTTAATGCGCTTCGCTTACTTGCCTACCAAGTAGATGAAAAGTTACCTGTTTAAACCTTTAACCAAATTCCACTAGGGGAAACGGTGATCTGACCATAATTGGCAGCCGCAGTTTCTCCTAATGGAAAAATTCCTATTTATCGTAGTGTAACTGTCTGGGGCTGCGATTACTCGCCCATCGAAGGACTTTTGTAAGCCTCCCCTTCAAGAAATAAGGGGACACGTCATGTCAAAGTGGGCGATCCAACATCCAGTAACGTTCAGTGGGGGAGAGAGGAAGCTGACTAAGTTCGTGACGTCATGTCGCAACGTCTGCACGAGCATATCCTATGCGTCGAACCCCCCACGAATGAAGTTTTACTTTATCCGATCGCTTTCAACGTCGACAAACTTATTTGAATAAAAGTTTTTGCTTTAATGTGTAGCAGGAGGTGATGAGTAAAATGATACTTAATATCACCGTGATCAGAGCAGTTCCCCAAAGCTCAGGAGCGATGTGATGACTGTGCAACATGACGCCAATATGCTGACTTAAATTGTTTGGAAACCATGGTAGTCGATTAGAAAAAATACTATTAAAAATGGACATGGCAACCAGTGTAAGTAAAGTTAGTCCAGCTACTAAACCAGGCGCTTGAACGATTGTGTTAAAAAAGATCGCTAATGAAATAACAAATATAATCCAACAGCTATAAAAGATGATCATCATAATCCAATCGCTAAATGGGATGGTTGCATATAAAATATTGACATAGTACCAGCCTACAAGCATTGCAAAGATAAATGCAGGAATGAAGAAGGATAGTTTTGTTAACCATTTAGCTATAACATAATTATGGAGCTTAACTGGCTTAACTAACACGAGTTCAGTAATGCCACTTTTCCGCTCACCGGCAATGGTTCCCATCGTTAGTAATATAACAATTAGCACGCCAAAGGTACTGAATTGAGCCAAGCCCATCATTATGGCGTCGGCAGCGGAGATTTCAGGAAGCTCTAACAACATTCCCTCTGGAATTCCATCAACTTTCTCCAAAATGATAGGTAAATAATAATTCGAGATCGGGTCCATAATAGCAAAAAGGACGAATACGATAGGTACCCATATCCAACTATAATTTCGTGCGATTTCTTGCCATTCTTTTTTGTAAATAGTGATAAGTTGTTTCATTTGCCAACCACCTCCACGAATAGATCCTCTAGTGTGGTACGAGAAACGGTAAACTGCATTAATGGCCAATTATGAGCTAAAGTGGCTTTAAGTATAGATTGACGAGCAAGTTCAGTGTCATCAATGATACACACCAAGTTATCTTTAACGATATGGACATCAATGATATGATCAAGCTGCTTAAGCTGTTCAATTTGTTGTTCGGTGTATTGAATGAGGCTGAGCTCAATTTTTTGTGTTTGGTACTTTTGACGTAACTCCTTTAAAGTGCCTTGTTCTACTAATTTCCCCTTATCCATTAACAGAAGGGCATCGCTGATTTCTTCAGCATCATTTAAAATATGTGTTGAGAATAGGATGGTCGTTTCTTGTTTTAACTCCTCTAGTAAGGTAAGGATCTCACGGCGACCAATTGGATCAAGTGAAGAAACAGGTTCATCTAGCATGAGCAGCTTTGGCTGATGGATCATGGCTTGAGCAATTCCTAATCGTTGCCTCATTCCGCCAGAATATTTACTTATTCGCTTTTTCTTAGCCTCAGCAATCCCAACTTTTTCGAGTAAATGTTTAGCACGTGCTTTTGCCTGATCTTTAGTTAAGTTAGCTAATTGACCAACATAGACGAGAAACTCTTCACCTGTCATCCAGCCATGGAAGACGGGGTATTGTGGTAAATAACCAATATATGACCGAATATCTGTGTGGCTATCTGCCCCGGCAAAAGCGATTTCACCTTTGGTAGGCTTAATCAATCCTGCTAACATTCTAAGTGTTGTCGTTTTACCAGCCCCATTGACACCAAGCAATGCCACACAACTACCAGGCTGTAGAGAAAAGGAAATGTTATTGACAGCGAAAATGCTATCATAATTTTTGGTTAAGTTGTTAACATGAAGCATATCTGTTCAGGCTCCTCTGCATTTAATTTTGTCGTCGTCCAATTACGAAGAATGAAATAGGTCCAATTGCACTAACCGTGAGGATAATAAATAACCATAACCACTTAGAGCCTCTTGTCTCTTCTGTCTTAAACCAAACAATAAGTGCAACAACCATTAAAATAAACTGTAAAATGATAAGTGGGAGAAGAAATTCAAGTATACCTTGTAATTCTGCCCATTCCATCTTAATCACCTCCTTTTTAGAAAATTAAGCTTAAGCGGATTGGTAAAAAATAATGATTTAGATTTATTATCATTATCAAAAATGATAATAAACTAAGTTTATCTCTTTCATTTAAGCTTGTCAAGATTGAAGGACAGTTTGACCGAGACAGCTCGATCAAACTGCAGTTCTATTTCGTAAGTTTTCGATGAAGCAGATACGAATAGACGAACGGGATAATAACCAAAATTAGAATGGTCAATAGAATAATAGGTAATAACATTGCTTCATTAAAGAAAGGCATAAAACAAAAGATAAACCCAGTTGCAATCAGTAATCGTGCTCCAATCCGGTGGGTTTTACGCCAAACTTCCTCATTCTCAAGGGTCCAAGGTGTCCGAAAGCCAACAAACCAATTAGGGCGAATGGTTTGCATATGATTGCCTACTGTAATAAACAGCACTCCGATTAAAATAGGAACGAAATGATGAATACCGATATCGTAGCCAATGCTGGTTAGAATAGTTAACAGATTAATAGCAAAAAATAAAACTAAGATACTGTAAGTGATCGTGCCGTAAGATTTAGAAAAAATCTTATGCTTATTCTTTTTTGGATCAACCTTTGGTAGGTTAAAGATTAAACCATATATAATTAGATATAAACCTAGATTTGATAGCATAGCAACCATTCGAGGTGCATACCAGTTTACGGTTCCATCAGCACCCCATTGCATTGGAACTTGATCTGGAAGTTGCTTATAGAAGAAAACCCAAGTACCAACTAAAATGATAAACATGATCAGAGGTAATAGATGTTTTTTCATTCCGATTCATCCCCTTTATTAATAAAATGCATCGCCCAACTAATTAATTCTTGAAATACAGTCGCATTTAAACTGTAAAACACAAATTGCCCTTCTTTTCTATCATAGACAAGCTCCGCCTGCTTAAGAATTTTCAAGTGTTGTGAGATACTAGGTTTAGACATATTAAAATGGTTTGAAATTTCTCCAGCGGTTAAATCCTTATTTTTTAATATGCTTAGAATCTCTCTTCTGGTTGGGTCAGCTAACGCCTTAAACGCTTCTTTCATCATCACTTCCCCTTTGTAAATTAGTTAATTAGTTATTTACTTAAATATTAAATTATTTTCTCTAAGTTGTCAATAAGATGAATACAAATAGGCAAAAAAATGAGTCTGAGACAAAAGTATAATTAGATAGATGAGATCCGAACATTAATACAAAGACATATACCGTTTCGACAAAACCCTTCGCTTTTACTTGCCAGCACAAAGGAGACATCTTGATAAATTCAGTGTCTCCCTAGCACTTACCAGCATAAAGGAGACATCTTGATAAATTCAGTGTCTCCCTAGCCGTGGGCACGGCTTTAGCTAACTGTGTGAAGAAAGGCACTTCACACAGTGGATCTTCAGCTCGTGCTTTCCCATAGGAGTCTTCGTTTTTGTTTCCACTATGTTAAATGTTCGGATTCTCATGCTATCTATTTCGTTTTGTCCCAGCCTCATAGAACTTTACTGGTCATTATTCAACTGTTGTTTCTTTTTTAATAATTGTTGGAATTCTTGTTCAAGTTCTTCACTAGGTTCGATACTAAGTTTACCTAATACTTCTGAAATACGTGTTTCCAAAATCATTAGATCTAGTTCTTCTTCTTCAGGCATTAGCCGTTGTTGATAGTCGTGTAGTGATCCAGGGAAGAAGCTGAGTTGTTGATGCTCAATTAAGATCAATTTTTCAGCTAGCTGCTCAACCAAACGTTGATCATGGGAAACAAAGATCAGCGTGCCCGGATAGTCAAGCAAAAGTGATTCGAGTGCTTCAACAGCCTCTAAATCTAGAAAATTCGTTGGTTCATCTAATATTAGAGTATTGACATGACTCACAAAAAGCTTGGCTAAGGTCACTTTTACTCGTTCTCCACCGCTTAGCACTTCAACAGGTTTATAGACATCATCACGATAAAAATGGAGTCTTGCTAAAACTGTTCGAATTAATGTTTCCGATTGTTGTGAAGTCTCACGGACATTGTTTAAGATTGAATCGTAAAGCTTTAATTCGGTAAGTTTTTGACTAAAGTAGCCAATTTTGAGAGCAGGGGAGAGGGACATACCCTCGACCTGATCGATGATTTGCTTTACTAAGGTCGACTTCCCCACTCCGTTATTACCAATAATGGCTACTTTATCCCCACCATTAATTTGAAAGCTAGCTGGGGCCCATAACTTGCGAGCACCGACATAACCTTCTATGTTGGCAGCTCTAATTACAACGCGGCCTGTTAAGCGATCCACTTCAGGTAATTCCATTTTAATTGGATCCTCCTGATAAACTTTATCAACTTTTTCAAGCTTGTTTAACCGAGTTTCAATGGCTTTTTTTGTTTGTTCAAGCTTTTTTTGCTTTTTGGCAAAGTATGGTTTAGCTCCTGTAATCTTTGCTTCTGATCGGCTAACTTGCTTTGGCTTTTTAGTTGCCCGCTGTGCTTTTTGTTCCTTTAAAACTAAGGCGCGCTCAAGCTGCCTTTTTGTTTGAAGATATTGTTGATAGGCAGCCTCTTGTTGTTCAATTTCTAAGCGTACTTGCTTTTGATAGTCACTGTAATTGCCTTGATAGACTTTAATTTTTTTTTGGTCAATTACCCATATTTGCTTACAAATTGTATCAAGGAAATAGCGATCATGGGCAACGACAATAATCGCACCATGCCAACGCTTGAATTGCTGAGCTAATTTATCGATGTGTTTTTTGTCCAAGTTAGTTGTTGGTTCATCCGCTAATAAAAGATCAGCTTTTTTAGCTATTGCTTTGTCAATATAGCGTTGTGATACTTCTCCTCCACTTTCCGTTGTGCTCGTGTCCTTAAGCTGTGGCAACAATTGCATTGTACCGAATCGTTTAACATGACCATGTTCCGGTTGATCATGTCCAGCTATTAAGTTTAGCAATGTTGATTTACCTGAACCATTTTTACCAATCAAACCAATTCGCGCCTGCTTATCAACTTGCAAGTGATCAATTTCAAACAGGCTTGCTCCGTTTATTTCTTTTTTTATATCAGTTAATTCAATCAAAATCATCATATCACTCCATTATCTGGAGACAAAAACGCCTCCTTATTCTAAATGGCAAGAATAGGAGGCATAGGCTAATAAGCATACTTAAACAAATTAGCTACATTGTTCAGTGGTTCATGTTATACCGATGACATCCTATTCTTGTTTATTAAATCAAGACATATTAAAATAAGCTTCTAAATAAGCTGAAAAGTTCACTTGATTTAATTAACCGTGTAAAAATAGGATTAATACTTCATCGGCCTAACCATTCACCCTTTCCGTTTTAAATTAATTATAGTTTAACCAATGACAGCTAGCTTTGTCAAACCCCAGAACGCCTACATTTCTATAAGTGGTCAGATCAATCTACCATGCAGTGAGGAGCAGTGCCGCTAAGATAAAACCTCTAGCGGATGTCACGGACTCCAAGAAGAGCAAAGCTTGATAAAGTCTGAGCGCAAGTACACCAAGGCACTTTTGACTAAGGTTAAATTAAAGTCAATTAAGGATTGTACTTTTTATTAAAATCCGCTATAATATTCTAGGAATTAAAAAAACGGGGCCTTAGCTCAGCTGGGAGAGCGCTACGCTGGCAGCGTAGAGGTCAGGGGTTCGATCCCCCTAGGCTCCATCATTGGGTATGTTGACTTTCTTTCGATTTTGAAAGAGAGTTTTTTATTTATTATTTAGATTAAGGGCGTGATCTGCTTAGTTTATCTATTCTTAATCAGATGCTGATGCAACAATGACAGTGTAAATGGGAGAGGGGGCTATTTTCTTATGATGTTTCGTCCAAAAGTAGATGCCTTTTATATTAACTTAATGATTATTGTTATACTGACGATCGGACTGGTGTCATTTTTGCCATTAGGACTTGACGAAGGAGTTAAATTACCAGCAATTCTTAAATCAGTTTCACTCTTCTTGGTTATGGCTGGTTTTATCTTATGGTGTTGCTGTACAGTCAAATATGTTTTTCATCAAAACTACTTACTAATAAAGGGTGGGCCATTTAGGAGTCGAATTTCGTATCAGGCTATTACAAAGGTTGCACCAACAAAAGCAATTTTATATGGCTATAGAATACTGACCTCAAAAGATGGGATTGAGATTTTTTATAAAACAGCTGCTTTTGGTAGTGTGAAAATTTCACCAAAAAACAAAAGTGAGTTTATCGCAGAGCTTAAAAAAAGATGCTCACATTTGCAGATTCATGGATACGGAATGGACGATGCTTAGCTATTTTTGATTCATAAGAGCTCATCATTTTTTCAATTCGATAGAGCTAGAAAGCACACCTTTTTCGATAAAGTGAAACTTCGTTCAATGGGGGGGTTCCATTCCCCACTGAACGTTAGTTAAACCAATCGGGCCGTTACTTCCGCTTATAAATGACGTGTTCCCTTATTTCTTGAAGTGGGAGGCTTACAAAAGCCCTTCGATGGGGCGAGTAATCGCAGCCCCAGCCAGTTACTCTGCGATAAATATCCCGATCTATTAAATGTTACTGTTGCCACTGTGTCAAGATGTAGACTAGCCTTCTCAGTACTCAAAAGAGTATTGAGAAGGCTGTTTGTTTTTGAAAAACTTATCTTGGGGGAGCATTTGATTTTCGCTTCAGGCAACACACAAGTGAAAGTTCCTCGTTTAAAAGAACAAAAATTGGAAACCCTAAAGGAGATATCAATTGATAAATGGAGGGTTACTGGTGACAGTTCAAGAGCCATATTGGCGAGATAAGATAAGTATACCGAATTTTAATCCATTGAATGAAGATGTGAAAGTGGATGTTGTAATCGTGGGAGGAGGACTAACAGGTATTACGACAGCCTACCTTTTAGTCAAGGAAGGAATAAAGGTTGCTTTATTAGAAGCAGACCATTTACTGAATGGTACTACAGGTCACACCACTGCCAAAATAACTGCTCAGCATAATTTAATTTATGACGAGTTTATTAACCATTTCGGCCAAAGTAAGGCAAGGCTGTATTACGAAGCTAATATGGAAGCGATGCAATTGATTAAGGACACGATCGATGAACATCAAATCAGTTGTGACTTCAGCCAACAAGATGCCTATTTATATGCAACAACTGAACAATATACAAGTAAACTGAAGCAGGAGTTTACTGCCTATCAAAAACTAAACATTAATGCTGAGCTAGTTGATGATATCCCATTTAATATCAAAGTACAGGGTGCTTTGAAAATGGAAAACCAAGCGCAATTTCACCCGCTCAAGTATTTGACGCAGCTCATTAAAGTGATCACAGATGGGGGCGGGCTAATTTTTGAACAAACAACTGCGGTAAATGTAAAAGAAGATAATCACCATACAACTGTCCTTACCCGTAACGGGCACCGTGTTAGCGGAAAACATGTTATTGCTTGCTCACATTTTCCTTTCTATGAAGGAACAGGATTTTATTCAACAAGAATGTATGCAGAGCGTTCGTATGTGCTCGCATGCAAAACGAAAAAAGACTATCCCGGGGGCATGTATTTAAGTGTGGATCAACCAAGTCGATCGCTTCGATCTGCCATGATGAATGGAGAGGAAATTGTCCTGATCGGTGGAGAAAGTCACAAATCAGGACAGGGAAAGTGTACCTGTGAGCATTATAAAGCGTTGGAAGCATTTGGACAGGATGTCTTAGGGATCGATCAAGCGATCTACCGCTGGTCCACACAGGATTTAATTACTTTAGATCGAATGCCATATATTGGTCCAATTACCTCAACACAACCCAATGTTTTGATCGCAACGGGCTTTAGAAAATGGGGGATGACGAATGGGACAGCAGCTGCACGCTTACTTAAGGATATTGTCTTAGAAAACGATAATCCATATCAATCGTTATATACACCATCTCGCTTTTATGCAGATCCAAGCCTTAAGCGATTTTTTAGAGAAAATGCTGATGTGGTCAAGCATTTAGTTAAAGGAAAAATGGAAGTGTCTCACAAGAAGCTACAAGATTTAGCTAACGACCAAGGGGCTGTAGTGAACTTAAAAGGGGAACGAAAAGGTGCTTATCGAGATAATGAAGGTCAACTCCATATCGTTGATACGACTTGTACGCATGTTGGTTGTGAAGTGAATTGGAATGCAGCTGAACGAACGTGGGACTGCCCTTGTCATGGTTCAAGGTTCTCTTATACGGGCGAAGTTATAGAAGGACCTGCGGAAAAACCATTACAGCGAGGCCATCATGATATGCTCGACAACATTACAGATAAGGATTCGGGTTACTAAAGCAATAGCTAATCTCTAATCGAGCGATGCCAGTAGAGATGGATAGGCTAAATTGACACTTCTATTTCGAGTTAATAGCTTTAGTTTTCAACAAATGAAAGGCTAGATTTAAGCTTTATACAAAAGAAATAGGCAACTCATATCGAGCCCTGATTAAATAAACCAGCTTGCACCGTTGCAAGCTGGTTCTCTTCATGAACTATACCTAGTCAAGGGTCTCAACAAGCTTAGCCCACTCTGCTTCTAGCCGTTGTTTTTGCTGAACAATTTTTGATTGTTCAGGCCCGATGACCTGCTCTAATTGTTCTTCTAGCTTGATAATGTCTGCCTCGAGCTTGTTCAGTTTAGTTTTTGATCGATCAGAACGGGTCTTGGATGTTGCTTGTTTATTCGAAAACACTTGGCTAGCAAGCTGTTGTCTTTTCTGTTTTGCTTCTTGATAATTACCTAAGTAATGATGAATTTGCCGGTCTTCAATCCAATAAATTTTAGTGAATAATTTATTAATAAAGTAGCGGTCGTGGGATACGGCAATAATCGTGCCTTGGAATTGCTCAAGGACATCCTCAAGCACCTCAATTGACTCAATATCTAAATGGTTGGTTGGCTCATCTAAAACAAGTAAGTTAATATCTTGCTGCATCAGTTGAGCTAGCCTGAGCCGCATTCGCTCACCCCCGCTTAGCTGGCTAATTTTCTTATACACGTGGTGTCCGTAAAACATAAAACGAGCTAAAAAATGACGCGCTTCAGACAGTACTACCTTATCTCTAAAGACATCCATGACAGATTCGGATGATAAGTGAGCAAAGGGTTGTTGTGATAAATAACCAATCTTCAGCTGACTACCCTGCTTAACTCCACCTTGGTCTGGGTCAAGCTCGCCAAGCATTATTTTTAATAATGTTGACTTGCCAGTTCCGTTATCCCCTATGATAGCAACACGATCTTTGAAGTAGACAGAAAGATTAATGTCCTCAAAGAGAAGTTGATCCTGGAAAGCTTTACTGACATTCTTGAGTACGATGACGTCTTGACCACTACGATTTGCTGCACTAAGATCTAAACCGATTCTTTTTGCCTCTAAAACAGGCTTAGACAGCTTCTTCATTCTTTCTAAAGCACGTTCCATATTTCGTGCTCGTTTATGCAGCCCTTCATTAGGTGGGTTAGCTTGATTTGCCCATATCCTCAGTTGTTTGATTGTTTCCTTCATTTTTTTTATCTTTTTCTGCTGATCTTGGTAAGCCTTAAATTCAGCTATGAGTCTTTCTTCCTTAGCTTTCATGAATTGACTATAATTCATTGGATAAATCGTTAACTGACCCTCCTCTAAATCAATGATTTTATTGACGATTTGGTCAAGGAAATAACGATCATGAGAAACAAGCAACACGCTACCAGAGTAGTCTTTTAGAAAATCACCTAGCCATTCGATTGCGGACATATCTAAGTGGTTGGTTGGCTCATCTAGGATAAGCAACTCTGGTGCCTGTAGTAAAGCATAGGCAAGCCCAAGTTTGGTCTTTTCACCACCACTTAATGTACAAAAGTCCCGATCTAATAAATGACTGATCTTTAGCCCCGAACTAATGCGAGCAATTTTAGCATCAATCTCGTAGCCGCCTGATAGGGAAAATTGGTCCTGCAATTGCCCATATTGATCAATTAACCGATCATAATATGGTAAGTCAGGTTGGGTTAGCTTTTGCTCAATGCGTGTCAGCTCATGTTTTAATTTTAGCAGGGACGAAAAGGCCTCTAATAAAAATTGATAGGCTGTTGTCGTGTTAGGTGTGTTTGGTATTTGAGCTAAGTAGCCGATGTTCAGGTTTTTTTTCCAATGAACAGCGCCATGATCAGGTGTTTCTTCACCGGTGATGATTTTGAGCAAGGAGCTTTTTCCGCTACCATTGCGACCAACTAGGCCAATTCGTTCACTTGTTTTAATTTCGAATGTTATATTTTCAAAGATAGTGTGACCACCATAAATTTTACTAATCTGATTTACGCTACAAATAATCATGTGTTGTCCTCCTAAATAGAACTCTACACACATGAACAGAAATAAAAAAAGCCATGGAGAACAACGTCTCTCATGGCTCAACAAATCGATTTTTACGTCATGTGGGTAAGAGATGTTCTGACTGTAGTGTTGCTATACGGTTACTAAAAAAGGGCATACGTATCCCGTCAACAACTAAAATGGCAAATTTTGCTCGGCTGCAAAGTAAGCATTTAATCATATTTTGACAAACCGAAACAGTCATATTCAACATCTTTACCCACCTCCAATCTTTTGATTATAGTCTATTTTACGTGAAATGATTAAATTTTGCAATTTTATCTTGACAGGATCATTCCATTTAAGTATATTATGAATATTCAAAGTTGACTATATGGAGGTTGAGATGACAAAATTATTAGTATTGGCTTTACTAGAAATTAAGCCAATGTCAGGCTATGATATTAAGCAAATGTTACAACTGTCAGATGCAGAGCGTTGGGCTGGAGTTTTAATTGGCTCGATCTACAATGCCTTGAAGAAGCTGGAGCAGGATGGTTATATCAAAGTAAAAGAAATTGCCCAAACAGGTCATCGCCAGAAAGCGATTTATCATATTACAGCTGAAGGGCAACGATACTGTCGGGACCTGATTGTTGAGTCGCTACAGAACGCGACAGTGAGTTATCCAACAACTCTATATGCCGGCTTATCCTTTGCGGATCGACTCAGTGTAGAACAAGCTAGAACAGCACTCTTAGAACAAAAAGACAGGCTAGAAACTGAATTTACCGCATTAGAGGAAGGCCTAGCTCTTAAAAAATCTGCTACAGGCAATGTGCTGCCACCTATGACCGAGCTAGTTTTTAATCATATGTTTGATGTCATTGCCCTGCAACAAAAATTTGTTGACCAAGCATTGGCCATTATTAAATAATTCCTTAGTCGCCTTTTTTAAGGCGATTAAAAAATAACCATATAGTCAAAGTTGAATATACATTCTTGTTTAAAGGGGTGAATTATATGAATTTAATTGAAACAAATCAGGTTAATCAGTTTTACGGTAACCATCAGGTCATACATGATCTAAATCTATCCATACCTAAGCATAAGCTTATCGCTTTGATTGGTCCAAATGGGGCTGGTAAGTCAACAACGATTGCTTTGCTGTTGGGCCTAATTAAACCTACAGCTGGCACAATTACTTATTGGGAAGAAGCGTTTCATGCCTTAACGGGAGTGCAATTACAGAGTACGCCTTTATTCTCAGACTATACGGTTGAAGAAAATATTAAACTTTTTGCAAGCTTTTATCGTATTGACCTGACTGAAGAGCTCCTAACAGAAAAGCTGGCCAGCTTTGACCTAGTCAAAAGCCGAAAAACGCAAGCTGCTAAGCTCTCGATTGGTCAACAAAAGCGATTAGCGATTGCCTTAACTACGATTCATCAACCAGAATTGGTTATTTTAGATGAGCCAACTGCGGGATTAGATCCGAAGGCACAAAAGCAGATACGAAATATGTTAATAAGTATGAAGGATGAAGGGGTGACCGTTTTATTCTCTTCACATGATATGGAGGAAGTAACACAAATTGCTGACTATATTATAATGCTCAATCACGGTGAGATTGTCGCTCAAGGTATTCCAACAGAGCTTGTCGAAAGACATCAAGCCAAAAATCTCGAAGAACTATTTTTTCAATTCGTATAGGAGGGGTTGTCATGCGTACAATTTTTTGGATCACGATCAAACATGCCTCTCGTGATCATTATTTATTAACGTGGTCGATTTTTATTCCATTGGTCGCGATTATTTCCTTAACATATTTCTTCGATTTTACACCGACTATAACCATGTTATTAGCAATTACTGCTATTAGTATTTTAATGTATGGTTTTATGACGACAGCTTTTCAAATTTTATCCCAACGAAGACGTGGTGTCTATCATGTATTACGCCTTACGCCAATGCCATTCGTACATTATATCATCAGTACCGCCTGCTCTTGGGCCTTTATTGCTAGTTTAGCAGGAACGATTATCTTCCTATTAGGTATGCTTTTCTTTCAAATATCGATTTCATTGATTGCTTTACCACTTATAATAGGATTGCTGTTTTTAGCAGCAGTCGGGTATGTCAATCTTGGTTTTCTCATTTCGAGTAAGGCAAAGAATGAGGGGCAGATGAGTATTATGGCAAATGTGATAACCATGCCACTTATTCTTGTTAGTGATGGCTTTTATAACTTAGACTTAGCACCTAGGTGGGTTCAGCAATTGGCTAGATATAACCCTTTTCAATGGCTATTAAATGGTTTGAGGGCAGCTGTCGAACACAACTATCATCAATATTTATTAATTGTACTTTTTTTAATAGGCTTTATCGTTGTAAGTAGTTTAATTGCTGCTCGGACATTTAATTATCGAATTGACTAGATCGTAAAATTACAAATCCCAAGACAAGTTACTTGTCTTGGGATTTATTTAGCGATATAATATAATTTACTTTTTTTTGAGTTGCAATAGAAAAAGAAGCAGCATGTTAAGAGGGGGGGATATCGTTGCTATCACGTTTTTTCGCATACTATAAGCCATATAAGGGCTTATTTTTGCTAGATTTTTGCTCAGCAGTTTTAGTAGGTTTGTTGGAGCTGGCTTTTCCGCTTGCCGTTAACTTTGTGATTGATCGGTTGCTGCCGGAAGGGAATTGGTCAGTTATTTTATGGTCCTCACTAGGCTTATTGTTGATTTATGCTCTAAATACCGGGCTTCATTTTGTTGTCACCTATTGGGGGCATATGCTTGGGATTAATATTGAAACGGACATGCGCCGTAAGTTATTTAAGCATATGCAGAAGCTTTCCTTCAGTTATTATGACAACAGTAAGACTGGACATTCTATTTCCCGGTTAACTAAGGATTTAGAGGAAATAGGAGAGGTTGCTCACCATGGACCTGAGGATGTTTTTGTAGCTCTGATGACATTAATAGGCTCATTACTTATCATGTTATCAATTGATTGGCAGCTTGCTCTTATTATCTTTACTGTGGTGCCATTAATTGTTGTCTTTGCTATCCATTTCAACAAAAAAATGACGACAACCTTTAGACGAATGTTTCGTGATGTTGCAGATATTAATGCAAGAGTGGAGGATAGTTTAGGTGGTATTCGTGTGGTTAAAGCATTTGCTAATGAGCAATATGAGCAGGAGCAATTTGCTAAAAACAATACCCAATATCGAAGTACCAAACTAGCTTCCTATAAAATTATGGCCCAAAACGTCACAGCAAATTACATGCTGATGCGTCTTATTACGCTATCTGCTCTTATGTTTGGTTCTTATTTTGTTATTGGTTCATCTCTATCACATGGTCAGTTTGTTGCCTTTATTTTGCTAACCAATATTTTAATTGGACCCATCCAAAAAATTAATGCAGTTATTGAAAGTTATCCGAAGGGCTTTGCTGGCTTCAAACGTTACACTGAAATTCTTGATACAGAGCCAGAGATTCAAGATGCACCAGATGCAGTAGACATTAATGTCGTAGGAAACATTAAGTATCAGAATGTTAGCTTCGGCTATGAAGGGTTAGAAAATGTCCTAAATGATATTAATTTGACGATTGCCCCTGGTGAAACAGTGGCCTTTGTTGGGCCGTCAGGTGCTGGTAAAACAACACTATGTAGTCTTTTACCACGTTTTTATGATGTGACAGCAGGTGCGATCACCATTGATGACATAGACATACGCAAAGTTAAACAATCATCATTAAGAAGTCAAATCGGTATCGTACAGCAGGATGTATTCCTCTTTTCGGGTACAATAAAAGAAAATATTGCCTATGGCAAGCTTGATGCTACTGATGAGGAGATTCTAGCTGCTGCACATAAGGCACGATTAGATGATTTTATTAAAGAACAACCAGACGGTTTAGAGACCGTTATCGGTGAACGAGGGGTTAAACTATCTGGTGGTCAAAAGCAACGTTTGTCTATTGCCAGAATGTTTTTAAAGAATCCGCCAATTCTTATTTTAGATGAGGCAACCTCTGCCTTAGATACCGAAACAGAGATAGCGATTCAAAAATCACTGAATGAATTGGCTAAAGGCCGGACAACGCTAGTGATTGCACACCGTTTAGCCACTATCAAGCACGCTGATCGTATCGTCGTTGTGACGAAGAATGGTATTGAGGAAGAAGGCTCCCATGAGGAATTAATCACTAAACAAGGTCCATATAGTCGCTTACATCAAGCGCAATTTGGCTAAAAATAAGAGGCTGACTCAAAACATTTAGAATAGTGATATGCTCCCCCTAAGGTAGACAGATTAAAAAATAAAAATCTGTTTTGCCTTAGGGGGAGCTTTTTATGTCCAATAAGTTTTATTCAAGTAAGTTTAAGTATGAAGTAGTGTCATCTTATAAAAACGAGAACTGCCCGGTGAGGCCAAATCAGGGTAATAAGATATATAGACAGCACTTATCCCCTCCAACAGTGGTCTCCAGGTGGCTTGATCATTCCAATTAAAAGGTAGTTTGCTGGATCGTGAGCCAATCCTTATTGGCATCACTTGCTTAGTAAGTCGTTCTGCCACTCTTCTTCCGGTTTTCCCAGTACCTCCTAGAACTAAAATGGGACCCTGAGGCTTTCCCACACTTTGATTCATAAAAATCCTCCTTGTATATGTGTTTATTTTTAAAGCCTGGTGTCACGACTTTCTCCTCCTTCCATCCAGACTTTAATTTGTTTGTACAAGCAACTATTTGGGTGAAAATAAAGACCTTAATCTTTATTTTCCAATTGATCACTTATCTTATCTAGACGAAGGGTTAATTCGTCCCCTTCTTTTTCACCCAATATGTCTCTATATCGACGACGAAGATTCATCCAACATTCATGAATGGTTTTCTCAAGATTTTTTCCTTTTTCCGTTGTATAAATGAGTGACATCCGACCTTCTACAATACTATAGACCAAACCTTTGGAATTAAGCTTTTCAATCAGACGCGTTACGGTAGAAGGCTTGAGATGGAGAATTCCACTTAACTCCTTTTGAGAAATTCCTTCCTTATCATAAACAGCCATTAGTAAATAAGCATAGGTTGGTGATAAGCCACTCATTGCAAATTCATCCTCCGCCATTTTAGTAACAATCCTACTTAAACGACTTGACGTAAAGTATAGGCATTCCTTCAAATAATTATCAAGCATAACTAATACCTCAATTCTAACTAGCTTATATTTAATATTGTTTGTACATACATATAAATCTTTTAATACATTGTCAAGGGAAAAATCGTAATTTACGAAAAAAGCTATAGAATAGGGTACCTTAGGCTATTTTTAAAAACAAATGCAGCTTTAGAATAAAGTTTGATCAACGTAATATTCATTCTAATGCTTTCTTTTTTGTATTTAATGAAAGGATAACTTTTCAATTTGAATAAAGGATAAGAAAAAAACTCGGTTTTCACCATAGGACTTGGTGATAAGCCGAGTTTTCTAATGATATTCAATAACTAGTCGATGCAATTGGCGATACTCTAGCGGGAAAAGCTCAAGCAGAAGATCCCACTAAGAGTAAGAGGAGTGTTGGGCTAAAATCGCCACGTCCTAGTGTCAATGCTTAACTGACTTATATCTTGTAAGCACGATGCTATGTCGATAGAAAGGAGTATCTGTCAACAAAAGTGTTACACTCAATAAGTGGCATTCATATTTAAGGATTTTGCGATGTCCTAACCTCTGTTAGACAAGGACATGCTCACGGGTTAATCGATCACAAAATGCACTAACTTTACGATAGTCTTCTTGCTGTGGCATCAGCTCAACTTTTAATGTAACAGCAAGGTCAGTATGGACATAGAGCATATCTCGGAACAGATCAACGGCACCGCAAAAGTATGGATAGAAGCTGTCACCCGTACCAAAGACTCCCGTTTTGACATGTTTTAAATCTTGTTCTTCCATTTCACAGAATAATGGGTCCATCTCAGGAGGAATGTCTCCATTGTCCCATGTATAGCTGCCTATTGCGATCAGATCGTAGTCAGCCAAGCATTGATAGTCTAGTTCATCAATGGGAATTAACTGAACATGATTCACGCGTTGCTTCATTTCAGCATAAATAGCTTCTGCTAAAGCAAGCGTATTTCCTGTAATCGAACTGTATATAATCGCTGCTTTCATAACGACCGTTCCTTTCTAAAGCTCGTCAAAACCATTAGAAGAAGAGACCTTCGTATAGGTTCGTGATTTTTGCTCAAAGAAATCTGATTTGGTTTCGTTCATCATTTCATCACTAAAAACATGAATCCAAGCCATTGGATTGTCACGCTCAGGATAATAATTGTCTAAACCGATTTGACGCAAGCGCTTATTAGCTAAGTATTCGACATATTGATGAAACTCTGTTAGATCAATGCCTGTAATATTCTGAAGGATATAATCGGCCCACTCCTTCTCAAGTTGGACAGCTTGATCAATCGTTTGATAGGCAAAGTTAATATTAGCCTCAGTATTTAATTCTGGATTTTCAGTAAGAAGAATCCGAATAAATTGTGAGATGAAATAGGCATGCTGCATTTCGTCACGTTGAATGTAACTGATCATTGAGCTTGTCTTCAACATCTTTTGTTGACGAGCTAAATGATAAAAGAAGGCAAATCCAGCATAAAAGTAAATCCCTTCTAAATTAATCGAATTAATCGCTAGCTCAAACAAACGCTGTGGTGTTGGTTCCTGATGAAAGGCATCATAACTATCTAAAATAAGTTGATTTCTTTTTTGCACAATTGGATCAGCTTTCGCTTGATTAAAGCGCTCATTCTGCTCACTTAGAGGAACGAGTGAACTTAATATATAAGAGTAAGACTCATTGTGAACAGCTTCTTGCTGAGCAATGACGGCAAAGATAGCTTTAAAGCTAGAATCACTCACATAATCCATGACTTGAGTCATGGTTGGGGTTTGCAGGCTATCGAGGGATGCCAGCTGCGTATTAACCCGCAGAAATACATCTTTTTCGATATCAGATAGCTGATCCCACTGCTTAATGTCATCCTGCATATTAATTTCTTGTGCCTTCCAAAAGTTCGCAAGTAAGGTTTGATATAAATCATACATTTGCGGGTAGGCAATATCATTCCAGTTTAATAAGCCGGAGGATTGACCATTGATCAATCCTGTCGACTTATTAGGGTAGGTTGGATTTAATAGTTTTATTTTTGTTAAAGGTGTATTTGTATCTGACATAAAACATTCTCCTTTATTAACTATGGCATGCTTCACATTCTTCTATTTCCGTCTGGGATGTACTTCTAACGTAATAGGTTGTTTTTAAACCATGTTCCCAAGCGGACATGTGCAGATTTAATAGATCGCGAGCCTTAATGTCATGGCGTACATATAAATTAAAGCTAATGCCCTGATCGATATGGCGTTGGCGTTTAGCATTTTGCTTAATACTCCAGACCTGATCAAGCTCATGTCGAGCGCGACGGTAGTAAGCATAGGTACGATGGTTAAGGTCGGGTGCTGTTACTTTAAATTTAAAGTTTTTCTTTTCTTCAGCGTATTCAACTGCATAGATTGGATCAATCCCATCTGTTGAGCCACCAATCTTAGCTGTTGATGAGTTCGGTGCAACAGCCATCAGCCAACCATTTCGTAGTCCTTTTTCAGCAACAGCTTGGCGTAACTCGTCCCAGCGTTTTCCACTGTATTGGCGACGTTCAAAATAACGACCGGTTTGCCATTCTGAACCAGCAAAGGCCTGATAGGCTCCTTTTTCTTCTGCTAAATCCATCGATGCTTTGATCGTATAATAGGCGATATCCTCGTAGATACGATCAGCATAATCAACGGCTTCATCAGATTCCCAATATAAATGCTCGAGTGCGAGTAAGTGATGCCAGCCAAATGTACCTAAACCAACGGCGCGATATTTTTGATTGGTAGCCTGTGCTTGTCCGACACTGATTGTGTTCAGATCGATCACATTATCTAGCATTCTAACTTGTACATTTATTAAGCGTTCAAGCACATTTGCTGGAACGGCTTTTGCCAAATTAATAGAAGATAAATTACAGACAACAAAGTCACCAGGCTTACGAACAATGACAATATTCCCGTCTTCATCTTGATATTCTTTGACAATTGCAGTCGGGGACATGTTTTGGGCAATTTCTGTACAAAGATTACTTGAATAGATCGATGTACGTCCTAAACCACGAACATGTTTATTTGGGTTCTGTCGATTGACTTCATCACGGTAGAACATATAAGGTGTCCCTGTTTCAAGCTGTGCGACCATAATGCGAGCCATAATATCCATAGCTCGATAAGTTTTACGTGACAGTAACGGATGATTAACCGCCTCTTGATATTTCTCTGTAAAATATTTTCGGTCTTCTTCATCATAAAAATCTTCTAAACCTAGTGGATTCCCTTGCTCGTCCTTCCAGCCCATTATTTGCTTAACTTGATGTGGACAAAATGTATGCCATTCCCCAATACTCTTACCATTTTCATCAGTAACCTTTAACTGTTCCATAAATAAGTCCGGGATACTGACACCGGTAAAGATATCGTGTGCTTTTCGGCGCTCATCTCCATTATTTGTTTTTAAATCGAGAAAACCATTCATGATATCTTTATGGAATATATCCAAATAAACGGCAACTGCACCTTGTCGTTGGCCAAGCTGATCAACGCTAACAGCAGTGTCATTAATTAAGCGAATCCAAGGTACAACACCCGATGAATTACCCTTAAATTTCTTTATATCAGAGCCAAGTGCTCTTACTTTTCCATAATAGACACCGATTCCACCGCCATCTTTACTTAGACGAGCGATATCCCAGTTGTTTAAGTAGATCCCATCGAGAGAGTCATCAACTGTATCGATAAAACAAGATGAAAGCTGTCCATAGCTCTTACCAGCATTCGATAGAGTTGGTGTAGCAACAGTCATATAAAGATTACTTAACGCCCAGTATGCCTCTTTTACTAATCCAAGTCGTTTTTCCTTTGCTTCATTTTGCATCAGTGTCATGGCAATAATCATAAAGCGTTCTTGTGGTAACTCGTACAAATGACGTTCGTGGTCACGAGCTAAATAGCGATCTGCTAATAAAAACAAACCGATATAATTAAATAGTTGGTCACGGTCAGCAACAATTTCCTTTTCAAGCTGATCAATTTCTGCTTGGCTATATCCATCAAGGAGTGCAGAACTGTAAATTCCTTCGTCAACCAAGGTCTGAATTAAAGCAAAAAAATTGCCATACTTTTTAGTGTGGCTATACCCCCGATTAGATGCTGCTTCCTGATAAAGCTGGTCGAGATAAAAGCTCGCAGCAATAAATGTCCAATTTGGTTGATCCATTGCAATTTGATTTAAGGCATAGAAAAGAGCTGCTTCTTGTTTATCTTCATGGTTTTCTCCTACCTGCCTTATCTTTTCTTTCAATCCTATTAAATCAACTTTGTGCACTTCTGCAAGCTGATCTAGCTTTTGTTCAATTTGATCAATAACAACTGACATCATGTCGTCCTCCTTGATATGTTGAAATAGCAAAATATTTAGCTATATTTTTATGCTGAATTATGTAAAAAACTAAAAAATACTATAACTAAAAAATACTATATATAGTGATCAAAAACAATTTTGATCACTATATATAGTATATTAAAACATAAATGTCTATTTGTCTATTAAAAAGTATTTTAAGTTTGAAAAGATTGACCACTCTATTATCTCAAGCTTTACGTTAAAACGATATAGGGAAAATATCCTAAAAGAGATAGCTTGATTAAAGCTAGATTTTGTCTGGAAATATTGGTGGGGTAATAAATCATTATAATTTAAGACTTTATCTTGCAATGATAGTACTTAATTACTATAATGTTGTTAGGAAAAATTAATTTAAAGCTGCATAACGATAAAGGCAAACTTGTTGAAAAACAAGGACGCAAAGCCACGGGTCTAAGGATTATTTCTATGATCGCCGGGTCACCGAAGAGATGCGGATACGATATAACTATATCGACAAGTCCACTCTATTTGGGTGGGCTTTTTTTGCACAAAAAATAACAGCACGAATCAGCCTCGAGGTAATAAAAGCTTGCGCTATCGGATTGTTGTTATGAAGTTATTAATGCAGAATTGGAGTGGAAATTGTGCAAACGTTTATTTCAAAAGGTGCGACGGTACAGGAAGCCATTGATTTGGGATTAAAGACGCTCAATCTGAAGATTGAACAGGTTGATATTGAAATTATCCAAACTGAGAAAAAAGGATTCCTAGGGATAAGGAGTAGAGAAGCCATTGTGAAGCTGATTCAACTTCAGACTGATCAACATGAACAAACGGACTCAAGGGCAGCTTATGTTGATCAAGGTATGCTCCATCATAATAAACTCCTTGATGATGTTGAGCAGCTATTCAAAAATGATTCGAGTGAAGAATCGTTTAGAGGTGATCAAGTAGATAATCGAAATGTAGAAACACTTGATTATAACCAAACGTCATTGGAAGGAAAGGTCTGGGTCCGTGATGGTCAAATTCATGTTCGAGATGGACAAAAGCATCATCCATCCATTAATATCGGCAATGGTATTAAGTTAATAAAAAATGGCCAAATCGTTGAAGATGGCTTTATCTTTGTAAAAGAATCAGATCGACTTGAGATAGAAACGGTGACTGAACAACAACCAACCGAATGGAAGGTTACAATTTCGGATAATATGCTAGAGGCACAGTTAGAGATCAGACCCGGTTTTATTATAAATCGGACAGTTAAGGACATGTCACCCTGTTATCAAATGACGTTAGAAACAGAAGAACATTATCAGTTAAATCAAACATTAACCTATCAAAAAGTATTAGCTAAGCTTGACCAACTAAACATAACATTTGGAATTAAAGAAGAAACGATTACTGAGGCGCTTCAATCGCAGGAGGGAGGAGTCTTTATCATTGCTAAAGGTACTCCTGCTACTGAGGGGAGCGATGGTTACATGGAGGTAAAGGTTGAGACCAAAGTCACCGATTCTTTAGCTGAAAATCAGAATAAACAGGTCATTGATTATCGAGAGCGAAAAAAAATCCCAACCGTTGAAAAAGGCCAAATTATAGGAATGATTCGATTGCCAATACCAGGACGTGCAGGTCGAACGGTCACTAACGAAGTGATAAAAGCTAAACCCGTCCAACCTGTTCAAGTTATATCACAAAGTGGGACGATATTATTAGCTGATCGAATTATTGCAAATGAAAATGGTCGTCCTTATATAGAAAAGAACGGAAATATTGTTAAAACAAAGGTTCTACCCCAAATGGTACACGAGGGCAATGTTGATTTAGAATCGGGGCACATTCAATTTCAAGGGGATGTGCAAATAATCGGGCAAGTGACAGAAGGGATGATGATTAAATCAGGAGGCAATGTGAATGTACATCAAGATGTTAGTGGGGCAACGATCCATGCCGCTAAATTAATCCAAATACATTCAAGTGTTAATTCATCTTATATCACAGTAGGTGGAGAAGTCGATCCAGAATTACAATATTTATTAGAAACGGTCCAAACAAAAGCTGAACAAATGTATGCCATGATCAATCAAATTGTTACTTCTGATTTATATAAGGAAAGTCAATATCATGAGTCAGGGATCGGAGCACTTATCACACTAATTAAGGAAAAACGCTTCAAAACATTAACCTCAGAGGTACGTTCGTTTATAAAAATGGTCACAGAGCAAAAGCTAGGATTAGTCGACCAAGAATGGGATGATCTGGCGAACGAACTAAATAGGTTATTTTTGCGTTTATCACATCAAAATCAATCGTTAACTCAATTTGAACAAACCATTAATAAAATGGCTTTGCTTCTCGAGATTAGTAAATGGCAAAATAATAAAGATGCAGCCATTAACGTGGTTAATTGCCTGAACAGTCGTCTATACAGTACTGGTGATATTATTGTTACTGGTCGGTCGTGTATTAATACTTATATCCAAGCCGAAGGAGTGGTAAAGGTTCACGGAATTGTTCGGGGTGGCGAAATCTATGGGCGCAATGGGATCGAAATACATGAGGTAGGGGGTAAGATGGGGACAAAAACAGTTGTCATTGTTCCAAGTGATCAACAAATTTCGATTGACAAAGCTCATGAAGGTACAATTATTAAAATTGGAGACCAACAATATCATGTTCAAGAGGAAAAAGTTGGTATTCGTGCTAGACTCAATCACGAGCATCAACTCATGTTACATTAGCCATCATAACGAAATGATGTCAGCCTGTATCTCCTCCGTAACCACACAGGCTTCATTGATCTGGACTTAACCAATAAAAATAAGAAAACGATCTACTTTATCGCAGTGTAACTGTCTGGGCTGCGATTACTCGCCCCCATCGAAAGGCTTTTGTAAGACTCCCGCTATAAGAAGTAAGGGAACATGTCATGTCTAAGTGGGAGATCCAACAGCCAGTAACGGCCCGATGGTTCAACTAACATTCAGTGGGGAGAGAGGAAACTGATTAAGTTCGCGACGACGTCTGCACTCGCACATCCTGTGCGTCGAAGCCCCCACTGCACGAAGTTTCACTTTATGATCAGTTTGCTCAAATGATCGAAAGTCAATAAATGATTAGACATAGTCAACAAGTCACAGATAACGCTAGCAGGTTAGTTGTTGCTAAGACTATATTACTGTTTTGGAACGATGAGTTAAGACCTTAATTTGTCTAATAAGCTAGATAAAGGTAATTTAAACTTGTATTATCTGTAAAAGAAGTATACTATATGATTATATAGTTCGTCTGTCCGATGAACTATATTTATCAACAAATGAAAGCGTTTTATAGAAAGGGGAAAACACCATGTTCAAGCGTTTAAGACAGGTGAAGCTAAGGCCTTTAAAAGGAAAAAAAGCGAATAACTCGATTAACGTAAAGCCCTTCCTTAAGCAAAGGCAGCCTAAACAATCTAAAGCTAAATCAGCTCATAAATTTGGTCTACATAACCTTTCAATCGGCTGGAAGTACGGCTCAATCTTTCTGATTATTTTTGTTCTCTTGTTGACCTCAACTGGATTAGTAGCCTATGCGATTAGAGATGCACAGCGAGATATGCGAATATCAGAACGCCAAGGAGATCGTGCAGTACTGACGACTGAATTGAGCCAGCTAATCCAATCTAAATCTCTATCAGCTACAGCGTTCATCCAATTTAAAAATGAATCACATCGTAATGAATATGAAGAAAAACAAGCTAGAGTAGAAGAACTCCTCAATTATTTGGCAGAAAATATAAACAGTGAGCAGCAACAAACCTTATATTTAGAAGTTGTAGATCACAACAACCAGCTTGATGAAATGTTTTTTGAGGACGTGTTAAATGCTGCTGAACAAGATGAAACTTTATTGCGTCTGTATAGTAACCGATTTAGTTCCTTAACAGCTACAACAACTGCCTATTTAGAATATTTGCGTGAACTTATTATAGAGGAACGTGATGAAGCAGTTTTAAATGCTGAATCTAGTCAGCAGTTTGCTTTAACCGTATTAGTTGCTTCTATGTTTCTATCTTTCGTAATTGGAATTATATTACTTATTCTTCTGACACGCTATGTCTCAAAACGCTTAAAAGCAGTAGTTGTAGTCAGTGAACGGATTTCTAGTGGTGACTTGACCGTTGAGGCCATTGACTATCAAGGCAATGATGAGATTGGATTATTAGCCAAATCGATGAATGAAATGAAGCAGCAGCTTATTCATATGATTAATCAAATTAAGGAAACATCCTTTATCGTTAGTAGTCAAAGTGAACAATTAAATCAATCTGCTCATGATGTCAGATCTGGAGCGGAGCAAATTGCCGCCACAATGGAAGAATTAGCATCTGGCACTGAATCGCAAGCGAGCTTTGCTAGCAATTTAGCTGGAACGATGAAGGATTTTGCTGAGAGAATTACGACTATAAATGCAAGTAGTGAAACAATCAACCAATCATCCTCCAGTGTATTGGAACAAACCGAAGCGGGTAGTCGTTATATGACTAAATCAATTGAGCAAATGGAGAGTATTGATCATATTGTTAAAGAAGCAGTAAGTAAAGTAGATGGTTTAGATCGTCAATCTAAACAAATTAGTAAGCTTGTATCTGTTATCAAGGATATAGCAGACCAGACCAATTTATTAGCATTAAATGCTGCCATTGAAGCGGCACGTGCTGGTGAGCATGGGTTAGGTTTTGCAGTAGTAGCAGACGAGGTAAGAAAGCTAGCTGAGCAAGTTGCTCACTCTGTTGTCGATATCACTCAAATTGTTCAAACGATCCAGTCAGAATCACAACTTGTATCATCAGCACTTGAAAAAGGTTATCAGGAAGTGGCGCAAGGAACAAAAGACATTGAGGAAACTGGTGTTCGTTTTGAGTCAATTGAGCAGGCGATTGCTGACATGACAGCACACGTTCAAACAGTGATGACAGGCTTAACAGCACTTGCAAATGATAGTGAAAGTGTCAATGCCTCTGTTCAAGAGATTGCCTCTATTTCAGAACAGTCTGCTGCAGGTGTTGAAGAAGCTTCGGCCTCAGCAGAAGAAGCTTCCGGAGCTATGGAACAAGTTGCAGAAGGTGCTGGTAGTTTACTAAGCTCTTCTCATAAATTAAATAATTTAATTGAAGAATTTCAATTGTAATCAATTGATATGGGTACAACAGATTGAACGATCAAAAAAGGCACATGGCAGTTATAGCCATGTGCCTTAGAATATTAATAACCCACTTTCTACCTTGTTGATAAGCTTGATTACTATGGTTGAGTCGGTTATTAATTGCACTTTGTTAAATAATTGTATAGGTTTAAGAGTAGAAGAGGGTAAGCTCTTCCTCGATAGCCTTTCTAATGTTAACAATGCAGTCGTCCACGTCTTTTCCTTTTATTCTTCTCCCATTAACGAGTGCATAGGGTCTTAATCGACACAGTCCACAAAAAGAGAGACACTCACTTATTAGAACAGATACTTCAGGGTATTCTGATTCAAATAATTGTTCGGCTTCTATTGTTTGTAAAAGGTTGCTTTCACAGATTTCGACAATAACAATACCCATGGTATCCCACTCCTTTTTATAAGATGCTTTATTAAATTTCAAATTATATCTTAATCTGAGTAAATTGTCAGTTTTTATGCTTGGAAATTATAATGTGACAAATTTGTCTAAAATGCAAACTTTCTAAATAAATAACTATAAAAAGGAAAGTTTGTTATTTACTTCACAAACTTTTTTCGGTAAGATAGAGTCATAAAGGCAGGTGTTGGGAGTGGTGAAAGATATGTCGACAAGAGAAGCGATTTTACAACTATTAAAAAAGAGTAAGGAATTATCAGTAAGCGGTTTAAAAGAATATCTAGATATTACTGAAATGGCGGTAAGAAAGCATCTTGTTAAACTAGAGGGTGAAGGGCTGGTTAAAGCTAGAACAGTGCGCCAACCAATGGGGCGGCCCGTTATTTTTTATAGTTTAACTGATCAAGGCCATAATCTCTTTCCGACCAATTATGACAAAATTGCTGTCGAAATTCTCCAAGATATTCAAGATAGTATGGGGAATGAGGCGATTGATAAATTATTTGAAAATAGAGAGCAGCGGATGCGGAAAACTTACCGACGTCGTATTTATCAAGACGATCCATTAAAGGAACGGGTAAAGCAACTCGTTGAGGTTCAAAGAGAAAACGGTTATATGGCAGAATACCATGAAGAACAGAGAACGGAAGATCATGACTTAATTTTCTCATTTGAACAATTTAACTGTCCGATTGCTGCTATTGCTGACCGATATGATAAACCTTGTCAATGTGAACTTCAGCTTTTCAAAGAAGTATTAGGCACAGACCAGGTCGAGCGCGTTACTTGTATTGCAAAGGGAGAGAACAGCTGCAAATACCTTGTAAAGGAAGCTGAAGTTGAATTATCAAGAAAATAGGGTGCGGAAAAAGAACGGCTGACTCCTGTCAAAAATGAGGGGGTTAGCCGTTCGTGATTGGAGAGAAAGTTCAGTTCAAAGTGATCATGACACCTTTTGGCTTCACTCGGCAGAAATCTCCCGCTTTATCGCAGTGTAACTGGCTGGGGCTGCGATTACTTGCCCCATCGAAGGGCTTTTGTAAGACTCCCGCTAAAGAAGTAAGGGAACACGTCATGTCTAAGGGGGAAATCCAACAGCCAGTAACGGCCCGATTGGTTCAACTAACGTTTAGTGGAGGATGGCCCCCCCACTGTACGAAAATTCAATTTATAAGTGGTGAGAAGAAATGCCTATTGGTCTACCATGCGGTAGGGATACAACCCCCGACTGAATTAAGTAAAACATGATGCCGCAGCTTCTCAAAAAAAATTATCGAGCATAGCTCGATAAAATCCGACGTAAATAGGTCAAAGCGCATTTGATTATAGCTTGTTCTCAGACGATCATAGCATATATTTCTAATATCTCTAACTGTTTGTTTCTGAGACTGTATCTCGAGCTTGTTAAGCCTCGCATGGCTAAAGACGTTTAGTCTCAGTGATCGTTGTTTTTAAAATCCGTAAGGCCGCTCTTTGTTGCTTTACGGTTAGCTGACTTAATTGTACAATTTGCTCCTTTAACGGTGGATTTTTAATTAGGTAATCCACTACACTTAATAATGACTCATCTATAACCTCTCCATTATCATGCTTCGTTTCATAAAATTGTTGAAAATCATTGAGAAATTGATTTGAATATCTATTTAGACCTAATAAATGATCAATCGATTGTTTAAAGACATGGCTAAGCTTGATGATGGATGTTAAGTCAGGTAAAACATCGCCATTTTCCCATTTAGCGATAACAGACCGTGAAACCTTTAATTCATCGGCAAGCTTTTGTTGCGTCCAGTTATATTGTTTACGAAAATATTTGATATTTGCTGCTAATTGCGAGCTAACCATTCCAATCACTCACTCATTCAATTAAAGTTATGTGGTAATCCTAACATGATTTAGGTCTTTATTTACATTTCTTGTTGTTCTTAGTAAGGACATGTAGTAAAATGTTCTTATTAAGAACGTTTGAGGGGTGGTTATGTGGTAGGATGTTTACTTATTAATAAACATGAGTGGCAACAGAATTCGAATGATCTGAAGTTTTTTACAGCATTTGAACAATCGATTACTTTCTCAAGTATACAAGGTTACCCAGATTGGATCTGTCTAAAGCTAGAGGTTGAAGATAAGATCCCAGTTTGGCAATTGGCTCTGGAACTTGAATGGACGAACACAACAACCAGTTATGGATTTGGCGAAACCCTTGCGGAGGCAAAAAAAGCTGCGATTGAAACATTAACTAAGCGTCTACAATATAACTAGCATCGTCTCGTCAATATAGTTTGTCCAATTGCTAGTTTATTACGCGTTAGATCTGGTAGCTCGTCTATGTCAATATCTGTTCTTGTCATGCTATAATAGTCAAGGAGAGGTGATCGTGTAGTGTTCACTATTACAAAAATTACTGTCCAGAAAAAACAAAATCGCTATAATATTTTTCTAACAGATCAAGCTGGAAATGAAAGCTATGCCTTTAGCGTCGAAGAGGACCTATTAATTCGAGAAGGATTAAAAAAGGGTCTTAAATTAGACCAAGCTACAATTGAAAGCTTGAGGGATAAAGATAACTTACAAAAAGGCTATTCACAGGCCCTGGTTTATTTAGGCTATCGAGTGCGATCCGTTCAAGAGATGCGAGGGTATTTAGTTGAAAAAGAATATCACCCAGAGCAGGTTACCTTGATTATAAACCGGCTAATATCCGAAAAACTACTTGATGATCATGCATTTGCCGTTGCTTTCGTTGATACGAGGAAGCAAACGAGTACGAAAGGGCCACAATCGATCAAACGAGAACTTACAGAAAAGGGAGTTGCCCAAACGATCATTAACCAGGCTTTAACACGGTATACTTTTGAGGAACAAATTGCTAAAGTACAAAAGTGGTTAGCTAAACAGTCTAAGCGAACAAGTCGACAATCACATCGACAAACGCAATTAAAGTATAAGCAGACTTTAATGCAAAAGGGGTTTGAGCTGGATGTTATTGAACAAGCTCTAGCCAATGCTAATGATTATAATAATGAAGAAGAGTGGAATGCTATTGTATATCAAGGAAAAAAAGCGTTTGAGCGTTATAGTCGTAAAACAGAAGGCTTTCAACTCGTTCAGAAAGTTAAAGGATTCCTTTATCAAAAAGGTTTTAGTCTTGAACAGATTGACATGTTTGTTGATCAGTACTTGAACTAATTAGCTGTTTTCTATCAAGAATATATTTTGATCTGGGGTACAGCGATCACTAATCAATCGCAATCCTACAAAAATGGTTCCAAACGATCCAGTTAATGTTTGGAACCATTTTTTATGCTGTTTCAATAACGACTGACTTTCAATCGATGGCTAGCTCAAATATCTTCAATGATTAATTTGTCCTGAAGCTTTGCTTCAGAGAAAACCCAACCGGTATAAGAACTAATAATTTTCAGATCATCAGTTATTTTTACAACGGCAACAAAGGGATAGTGGTCTTTAGCGCGATAGCGTAGATCAATAAAGCGTACTTCTGTATAATCGGCGTACTCGATTTGTTCCCAACGATAGATAGATGAGAAGGATAGAAAGGCTGCTACGTTTTTATCTGTTTTAACCGTTGCCATTATTTTATTATTAGGGATCGGGATACGCTGAAAGTGGTCGACTATTTGGATATTTCCTTCAATTGCCCTAGCGACATAGAAACTATCTTCGGTCTTAATGGCTAATCGCCAAATGTTTTGTTTAATTGTTGGCGATGTGTAAATATCTTCTACCTTTCCATAATAGAGTGTAACCTTCTTTTCAAGTGCTTTTTTTTGCCAATATCTTTTTAAGTAGTAGAAGACAAGTAGTAGATATATGGTAAGAAAGGTTATGGCAGGGTTAAAGCCAAACAACCAAAGTGCAATACCGATAAGATGACTACCAAAGATAATTGGATCAAAGGTATTAATAAAACCGAGGGCAATCCATTTATTAGTAAATGGCCGTAATGCTTGTGTTCCATATGCATTAAAAATATCAACAAACACATGTAAAAATACAGCCAGTGCTATCCAGCGCCAAAGGACGATGAATGGTAGTTTAGGTATGATTAAATAAATAATACCGGAAATCAACAACCCCCAAATAATGATTAAAGGGAGGGAATGGGTAATACCACGGTGATGCCGTAAATAAACAGCATTGCTTTTAAATTTAAGAATGGTGTCAAAATCAGGTGCCTGTGAACCGATAATTGTTCCGGTCATAACAGCACCAAATAAAAGAGGATTATTTTGTATAGCGGGATCAAGCGTTGCCATACCACCAATTGCGACTCCCATTGCAATATGGGTACCGGTATCCATGTTCACTCGCCCCTTCCGAAGATTAATATACATTTTTAATCATTAAGTTAAATGTGTGCTATAGTTATTAGTAGCCATTTTTTTATTGAATTAAACGTGGTTATTATAATTTATCGCAGTGTAACTGGCTGGGGCTGCGATTACACGCCCCATCGAAGGGCTTTTGTAAGACTCCCACTTTAAGAAATTAGTGAAAACGTCATGTCTAAGTGGGAGATCCACCAGCCAGTAACGGCCCTGATTGGTTCAACTAACGTTCAGTGGGGAGAGGAAGCTGACGAAGTTCGCGACGTTGTGCCGCAACGTTTGTACGAGCACATCCTATGCGTCAACCCCCCACTGAACGAAGGTTCACTTTATAATACGAGGATGAGTACATAATGAAATTACAAGAGTATATGACATATATCAAGAATTTTGACACAAAAGCTTTCCAATCAGCTCTTGTAGATTGGTTTAAGCAAAATAAGCGTGATTTACCATGGCGTCTAGATCAAGATCCGTATAAAGTTTGGGTCTCAGAAATTATGCTCCAACAAACACAGGTTGATACAGTGATTCCTTTCTTTAACCGGTTTATCGAAAAATTTCCAACGCCAACTGCGCTTGCGCAAGCCGATCAGCAAGATGTCTTAAAGGCTTGGGAAGGCCTTGGTTATTATTCACGAGCACGCAATCTTCAGTCAGCCGTTCAGGAAGTACAGGAAAAATATCAAGGCAAGGTTCCTGCAGATCGTGAACAACTCAGTCGTTTGAAAGGGATAGGTCCGTATACACAAGGAGCTATAATGAGTATTGCCTTTAATCAACCAGAGCCAGCCGTCGATGGTAATGTCATGCGGGTATTATCCCGCCTATTAAAAATTGAAGCTGATATTGCGAAAGCCAGAACAAGGAAAGGAATAGAAGCTATTGTCAGGGAGATCATATCAAAAGATGATCCTTCAAGCTTTAATCAAGGTTTGATGGAGTTAGGAGCGCTAATATGCCGTCCTAAAAACCCCGATTGTTTTAATTGTCCAGTTCAAGACTACTGTAAGGCGTATAAGGAAGATATTCAAGCTCAACTTCCAGTTAAATCAACAGCAAAAAAACAAAAGACTTTACATTATTATGTGTTTGTTATCGAAAATAATGCTGGAGAAATACTAATTGAACAAAGACCTGAAACAGGTTTATTAGCACAGCTTTGGCAATTTCCAATGATTGAACCAAAAAATATCGATCCAGATTTTATTCGCCCTTTTGTTGAAGAATACTTTCGAGTAGAAGCATCCAAAGTTAAAATGCTTGAGCCTGTCAAGCACGTATTTTCACATGTTATTTGGCAGTTGTCAGTTTTCCATATCCATGTAGCTGATTTGAGTGAGCATGCCGATGAGCAACGACTTGTTACTAGAGATCAATTAAGTGAATTCCCATTTCCGGTATCGCATCAAAAAGTCATCCAACAGTTATTAGACTGTTGAATTTTTCTAGCATATTAATCACGAAATTGGTTACATTAATCGATGTGGAGGTGATATAAAATGGCTAGAAATCAAAACCAAAATCAAAACCAAACTCAAAAAACAGATGTTCAGCACGTTAAACGTCAAAACCAACAAGCACAACAAGGTCAAGGACAATTCGGGACTGAATTTGCTTCTGAAACCGATACACAACAAGTAAGAAAACAAAATCAACAATCGCAACAAAATAAGCAGTAACATCCCGATATATCGCATAAAAAGAGCTTTCGTCTGTGGCGAGAGCTCTTTTTATGGTTGGGTATAGGGGAAGGATTTGCTGAGCATTTAATTCCCAAAGATGTACTGAAGATTGATAAGGTACCAATCGAAGATCCTTAATTTTTAGAACATCAAATAGATCTGATTTTGTCAATCCTTTTTATCGCAGTGTAACTGGCTGGGTTTGCGATTACTCGCCCCATCGAATGGCTTTTGTAAGCCTCTGACTGGAAAAAATAAGGGGACGCGTCATGTCTAAGTGGGAGATGTAACAGCCAGTAACGGCCCGATTGGTTCAACTAACGTTCAGTGAATGGCCCCCAATGAACGAAGTTTCACTTTATTCGATTATTATTTTGTGTTTGTCGATAGGATAAGTAAAACTTCGGTACTTGCTATTGAAGGATGCCGAGTTTTTTTTAAATGTAGGCGCAGTGGCAGAATGATTCAATTTGTTTTCTTTTATTTAAAGAACGTTTATAATAAGAGTAGTTATTAGTTACAGAGAGGTTGATATGATGGCTGGCCCAAAACCCGGATTACCCATACAGATTCAGAGCTATAAGCATAATGGGCAACTCCATCGTACTTGGCAGGAAACAACGATCCTAAAAGCAACAAGCACACGTGTCATTGGTGCGAATGATCGAACACGGGTAACCGAAAATGATGGTCGCTCCTGGCTCACCCGGGAACCAGCGATTTGTTTTTTTTATACCAAACATTGGTTTAACGTCATCAGTATGCTACGTACAGATGGAATTCACTATTATTGTAACATGAGCTCTCCATATGTGTTTGAATCAGGTGCCGTTAAGTATATCGATTATGATCTTGATGTAAAGGTGTTTCCGGATATGACCTATACATTACTTGATGAGGATGAGTATGAACAGCATCGAAAGCAAATGAAATATCCAGGTGTTCTTGACCGCATCTTGTGGGACAATGTAAATCACCTAACTTTTATGATTAGGCAAAGAAAGGGTCCTTTTTCACATGAATTAATTGAACAATTGTACGAGCTCTTTTTAACCTATCGCTTGTAAGAATGTGTAATCAAAAAAGTCGCTAAATGATTAGCAGGAGTTTTACCATTTTAAGCATATGCGTTAGTAAAAAACAATTGAGAAACTGCATATCAGCTAGTGACATTTTGCAAAGCCTCAATAAGAAGATCGCTTAGTCTTGTCAGTAAAAGATGACAAGACTTTGTTGTGTGGAGAAAGGAGAGTCGATCAAATGAGTAGTATCCGTAGGTATTTATCCTTTGTAAAACCATATAAATGGCGGATTCTTCTAACGATCATTATCGGAATAATTAAATTTGCTATCCCATTACTAATGCCTTTATTCGTTAAATATATCATTGATGATATTGTGACTGTACCAAATCTATCGGTTAGCGAAAGGCTGGACCAGTTGTTTTGGCTTTTATTTATTGCTTTCATTATTTTTGCTGTGATCCGTCCACCTGTTGAATATTTTAGACAATACTTAGCACAATGGGTTGGGAATAAAGTCCTTTTTGATATTCGTGAGCAATTGTTTGATCATATCCAAAAACTTAGCTTAGGTTTTTATGCTAAATCGAAGACGGGTGAAATCATTTCACGCGTCATCCACGATGTTGAACAAACGAAGGATTTCATTATGACTGGCCTGATGAATATTTGGCTCGATATGACAACCATTGTGATTGCCATGATCATTATGTTTACCATGGATGCTAAAATAACCTTTATTTCGCTTGCTCTATTTCCAGTCTATGCGCTAGCAGTTCGAATATTTTATGGCCGCTTAAGAAAATTGACACGTCAACGCTCTCAAGCTTTAGCAGAGGTGCAAGGACATCTCCATGAACGTGTCCAGGGGATTCCTGTTACTCGTAGCTTTGCATTGGAGGATTACGAGCAAAAACAATTTACCAAGCGTAATCAACGTTTTCTTAATCAAGCTCTTAGCCATACCGAGTGGAACGCCCGAACATTTGCTGTTATGAATACTGTCACCGACTTAGGGCCTCTTGTTGTAGTTGGTTTCGCTGGCTATTTTGTTATCACCAGTGGTCTATCGCTTGGGACTATGGTGGCGTTTGTCAGCTATATGGATCGAGTTTATGCACCATTAAGACGGTTAATCTCCTCATCAACCACTCTTGTTCAATCGATTGCTTCAATGGATCGCGTCTATGAATTTATTGATCAAGAGTATGACATTAAAGATGATAAAAATGCTCAAGCCATGCCACCTGTTAAAGGAGAAATCGAATTCGATCATGTCCATTTTCAATACCAGGAGGATGAAGTAAGTGTATTGAAGGATATTGATTTACATGTCAATAAGGGCGAAACGATTGCCTTGGTCGGAATAAGTGGTGGAGGTAAATCAACTTTAATTAGTTTGATTCCTAGGTTTTATGAGGTAACTTCTGGAGCGATTCGAATTGACGGGATTGACATAAAATCGGTTCAAGCTCGCTCATTGCGGGATCAAATCGGGATGGTATTGCAAGATAATATTTTGTTCAGTGAGTCAATTGCAGTGAATATCCGAATGGGAGATCCTGATGCTTCCAATGAACAGGTGATTCAGGCCGCTAAAGCCGCCAATGCTCATCATTTTATTGAGGCATTACCACAAGGTTATCAAACTCTTGTAGGAGAGCGTGGTGTCAAGCTTTCTGGTGGGCAAAAGCAACGCATTGCGATAGCACGTGTCTTTTTAAAAAATCCACCAATTTTAATTTTGGATGAAGCGACTTCAGCATTAGACCTTGAAAGTGAGCATTTGATTCAAGAGGCGATAGAAAAGCTTGCTGCGAATCGTACGACATTTATCGTCGCTCATCGACTCTCAACCATCACGCATGCTGACCGAATTATTGTGATAAATCAAGGAGAGATTGCTGAACAAGGTAATCATCAGCAATTAATGGAACAGCGTGGACATTATTACGATCTCTATCAAGTTCAGCACCTAGAACAACCCACTCCCTAATAGGGAAAGAGCGTGTGATAAACTCGATTGTCGCATACTTGAAAAAATAAAAGGGGCTGGGACATAACTAAATAATGAAACTGAGTATCCGAACATCTGAACTAAGCGAAGTGCTTTGCCGAAGCGTTAGAAGCATTGCGGCATTGATGTTCGGATTTTTCTTATCTAATTACTCTTTTGTCCCAGCTACTATTTGATTTAGCTTTATGAAGCATTACTCAAGCTTTCGTGATGGAATAATCTCAAGTTTTTCCTCACCATGGAATTGTTCATAGCTATTTAACAAGGTTTGTAAATGTGTTAATTCTTGATGATATGTGATTAAGGTTGTAGCCAATGGTAAGAAAGTCAGGTAGTCGGTATCGTTTCGTTGGTACATATCAAGCAAGCTATCAACTAATTCTGGTATGTTTGAATCAGTAAGGTGATGGACGTGTTGTTGCTCACTACGTTTAATCCTACGCATAAAACCGAGTAGCAAATGCTCATGGGCATGAATGGCAAGATCAATTTCTTGTACTAATTTGTCTCGCACTTGTTCCGGAATCAGATTAGCTCGGTTATCTACACTTTGAATGGCTTTAAGCACAGCAAAGCTTTTATGCGTGACTTTAATGAGCTGGCGAAATACGACAAGCTTACGAGCCCTTAATAAACGATTTTTTTGGAAGTATACTCTTTCCTCTGAGAAAAGTGAATATAGCTCATCCATTCTTCGGATTTCACCGTTTATTTGTTTCATCTCTTTTTTCAATGATGGATCATCAGAGAGATGGCGAATCGTAACCCTTAGCCATTGCAAAATCTCCCCTGTGATATGCTCAATATATTGAAATAATGTTGTCTCGTATTTAGGAGGCAAAAACAATAAATTAACTAAAGATGCCGAAACGATTCCGAGCATTAAGGAAGAAAAGCGCAAGAAAGCAAACTGATAGATTTCCATATCTGTTCTCTCCATGACCGAAATAACCGCAATCAAAGCAATTGAAACGGCGCTTTTTTCAAGCTTGAAAAATCTACAAAGACTAATCACAATGACAACCGCAAAGCCTACGACGACCGGATCGTTACCGATAATATAGGAGATGATGGTTGCCGTACAAACTCCGACCAAGTTGGCCTGCAATTGCTTGACAATCGTTTTAAATGATTGATATATGGATGGCTGCATCGCAAAAACAGCCGCAAATCCAGCAAATACAGTTGATGGAAAGCCAATCAATGCTGCCGCATAGAGGGCAATTGCTACAGCTAAGCCTGTTTTAAATATTCTAGCACCTAATCTCATCTGATCAGTGCTCCCTTCTTTCAACGAAAATCGAATTATATCACTTTTCTTCTTGATTTCAATTCTAATAAAAAAGGACCTTTTCGGAGATTATCTCTGAAAAGGCCAAGTACTTTCATGCTTTGAAGGGAAGTCATACAATTTTGACAAATAAAGCATGAGTTGAAAAATAAATTTTCAAAAATAGCATAGCACATTTCAAACTGATAATCAATTCAAAATATAATAAATATTCATAATTATGCATAAAACTCAGAAAATAATGATCTGGTCCTAAGTTATTTTTCCTAATGGTTCGATTTTTGATCACTCATTTCTTGAAAAGCATGATCTACTGCTTCGATAGTAGCCTCAATCTCCTTATCTGTATGGGTGATGGTCAAAAACCATGCCTCAAATTTAGATGGAGCCAAGTTAATACCTTGTCTTAACATTAGGTGGAAAAACCGACCGAACATTATACTATCTGTAGCTTCTGCATCTGCATAGTTTTCTACTTTTTTATTCGTGAAATATACAGTCAATGCCCCCATTAAACGATTTATGGTTAAATTTATTTTGTGTTTGGCTGCTGCTGCTTCAATGCCATCTTGTAGCTTCGCGCCTAAGCGATCAAGCTCTTGATAAATACCAGGCTGCTGCAGCACCTCCAAGCAGGCAATACCGCTTGACATAGAAAGGGGATTACCAGCCATTGTTCCAGCTTGATAAGCAGGACCTAGCGGAGCGACTTGTTCCATAATATCAACTCGACCACCGTAAGCTCCGATTGGCAGCCCTCCACCAATTACTTTACCGAGGGCAGTAAGGTCAGGTTCAATTCCATAAAGTTGCTGTGCACTACCATAGGTAAACCGAAAAGCGGTGATGACTTCATCATAAATAACAAGTGCGCCAGCTTCATGAGTCAATTGATTAACTTGCTCCAAAAAGCCTGGCTTAGGCTCTACAATACCAAAATTTCCTACAATCGGTTCAACTAATACTGCTGCAACTTGATCACCCCAACGTTGAAGCGCTTGACGATAGGCCTCAATATCGTTAAAAGGAACTGTAATTACTTCTTGAGCAGTCCCCTTTGTCACGCCGGCAGAATCAGGATTGCCAAGTGTCGATGGGCCAGAGCCTGCTTGAACAAGAACGATATCACTGTGTCCATGATAGCAGCCAGCGAATTTAATTATTTTTTCACGTCCAGTAAAGGCTCGAGCAACACGAATCGTTGTCATTACGGCCTCTGTACCCGAATTAACAAAGCGTACTTTTTCTAATGAAGGAATGGCTTCCTTTAACATTTTGGCAAATTTGTTTTCCAGCTTTGTTGGTGTACCGAATAAGACACCAGATTCAGCTGCTTTATTGATTGCTTTGGTGATATGTGGGTGTGCGTGTCCAGTAATGATCGGTCCGTAGGCCGCTAAATAATCAATATATTGATTACCATCGACATCCCAGAAGTACGGACCAGAGCCACGCTCCATATAAACAGGAGTGCCACCCCCTACTCCTTTATACGCACGTGAAGGTGAGTTAACGCCTCCTACAATATGTTGTTGAGCTTCATCATGTAATGCAATTGATTGCGAAAAATCCATTAAAAAACCTCCATCGTAAATATCGTCATTATTATAACATTATCAAACTAGAATCGGAATCGAACTTGGACTACTTTAACATTATATTTCATATTTTAAAGTAAGTCTTGATCTTATCGTGAGTTATGAGACATTTGGTATGGCGCTACGAGGGAGTGGTTTATGATGATTATCGTTTCCATCATGATAATTGTGGGAATCATTATGAGTAGTTTGGTACAGTTTTTTGGTGGGAAAAGCTATCAAAGGGGTTATTTCTCTTATGAAATTTTCTACACTTTAATTGTCGTGTACGGCATTATCTTATTCGGATTTGGCTTACTCTATGCCCTTTTAGCAATCAATCATGAAGTTTTAGTGCTAACTGATAACCAGCCGGTCCCTGAAGACTTTCTAGGGTTGCTACTAAAAAGTATTTATTTCTCAGGGACAACCTTATTAACCATAGGCTATGGTGATATGACACCGATTGGCATAGCTCGGCCATTAAGTTTAATTGAGGCTTTAATCGGGTATTTAATACCAGCAGCTTTCTTTTTAAGGATTGTTTTCTTCAAACATTTTCCAGATCGAGAAGAACGCTATACAGATTATTTGTGAAATAACTGAAAATTGGTTACGATATCTGTATAAGTTATAGAGGAGGAGATACTATGGCGATACAAGAAGGCGATAAAGTACCAAATCTCCCACTTGTTACAAGTGATGGAGACAAGCTATCTTTGCTTGATTTTCCAGGACAGAACATCGTGTTATATTTTTACCCGAAAGACAATACACCAGGATGTACAACGGAAGCATGCTCGTTTCGTGATTTGCATGAAAGCTTTGAGGATTTAAATACAGTGATTCTTGGCGTGAGTCCTGATTCAAAAGAAAGTCATGAAGCATTTAAAGACCGTTACAATCTACCGTTTACGTTAATTGTTGATGAGGCACATCAGTTAGCCGAGGAATTTGGGGTCTGGATTTTAAAAAAGAAACCTGATCGGGAATATTACGGTAATGAACGTGCTACTTTTATTATTGATCAAGAAGGTATCATCCGAAAAGTATATCGAAATGTTGATGTTGAGGGTCATGTTGATCAGGCCTTACATTATATCCGAGAACATTTAAATTAGTCGCAGCAATCGCTAGTTATCATTTTTATATTTAACTAGCGATTTTTATCGCAGTGTAACTGACTGGGGCTGCGATTACTCGCCCCATCGAAGGACTTTTGTAAACCTCCCCCTTCAAGAATAAGGGCACATGCTATCTCTAAGTGGGAGTTCCAACAGCAGTAACAGCTCGATTGATTCAGTGGGGGAGAGAGGTAACTGTCTAAGTTTGCAACGTGGTGTCGCAACGCATGCACTAGCACATCCTAGGCGTCGCTCCTCCCACTGAACGAAGGTTCATTTTATGGTGCTACGAATTGTTTTTTGACATCTAGCCACATAATGCTTTACAGTAAAAACATATAATTAAACAAGATAGTGGGGGATTGTCGTGCTCGTTGTATCAACAACTAAACTTGGTGATCAATTAGAAAAAAAACTAACAGATCAATATCCAGCTCTAATTTTCAAGTTTTTTAAAAATATAAAAGAAGCAAATACCCTTATTAAGGAAATGGATATTTTAATGACTTTCGGTGAGGACCTTACCGATGATGATATTTATCGTGCCACAAAGCTTAAATGGATAATGGTGCTTTCAGCGGGTGTTGATCAAATGCCTTTTAAAGCGATTCAAGAACGAGGGATCGTCATAACGAACGCTCGAGGCATACATAAAGTACCGATGGCTGAATACGCTATAGCTATGCTGTTAAACTATTATCGTCAAAATCTTCAATTTGCTCACCAGCAAGCTGAAAAAAGATGGGATAAATCAATTCCTACCCGTGAGATTTCGGGGCGTACGATGACGATAGTAGGGGCAGGTGCCATTGGTGAGGAGTTGGCACGTTTAGCGAAAGCGTTCTATATGACGACATATGCCGTAACGAATTCGGGAGGTTCGCGCCCTTACTTTGATCAAGTCTTTAAGAATGATTCGGTTAAAGCAGCATTAGCTCAAGCTGATTTTGTTGTTTCGATATTACCAAGTACGCCTTCAACTAAAGGCTATTATCAAGCTGAGCATTTTGAAGCGATGAAACAGGATGCGGTTTTTCTAAACATGGGTCGAGGGGATGCGGTAACTGAAAAAGTCCTCTTGCATGCTTTGGACACCAATCAAATTGAGCATGCTATACTTGATGTAACGGAAATAGAACCATTGCCAGAAGATAGTCCAATTTGGTCACATGGCAAAATCACCTTAACACCTCACATCTCCGGGAAATCGGCCCACTATTTGTCACGAGCAATGGTTATCTTTGAGCAAAATTTAGATCATTTTTTAAAGGGTAAATCATTACCGATTAATCAAATAGATCCGGCAAGGGGGTATTAATATTGTCAATTTATACACGGACTGGTGATGACGGTGAGACAAGCTTAATCTCAGGTCAACGTGTGGCTAAGAATGATTTGCGAGTGCAAGCCTATGGAACATGTGATGAGGCTAACGCAGTCATTGGTCTGGCAGTTAGTATAGTCGATCAAGGCGGGTTAACCTGGTCCTTATCAGAGCGCAAGACATTTTTATCATGTATGGAAATGACTCAAACGTTGCTTTTTTACGTTGGATCGGAACTGGCTACACCACCGGGACATGATGTGCCATGGCCATTAGAAGCTAAGCATATTGAACAACTAGAACAAGCAATTGACCATTGGGAAGAACAGTTACCACCAATTAAGCATTTTATTTTACCGAGCGGTCATCAAGCATCAGCAACCTTACACCATGCTCGGACAATTGTTCGCAGAGCTGAACGTATTGTAGTTGAGCTGAAAAGTCAGTTAAATCCATTAGTCCTGTCATTTCTGAATCGACTTTCTGATTTACTTTTTGTCGCAGCACGATACGTTAATCAATTCAGTGCCTGTGACGAGAAATTTTTCCGCTATAAAAAGTAATAAAAGCCAGCCATTTACCTCAAAGGATAGCTAGGATGACGTACTTTTATTGACAGAATGTTAACTGAGCGGTTACACTAAGATTATAAGGATTATAATATAATAATAGAAGTAAATTAAAAATAGGTAAGCAAAATGAATATTCGTGATGTACAATGAATCTTAGTTGATCGTAATATTAGTGAAAGTGAGGTGGATGGCGATGCATGCGAATGAGCTTCAAGAGGCAGTCGAACGTTTAAAGGAATCAGGTGTGCGGATTACACCACAACGTCATGCTGTTTTGGAATTTTTGATTCATGCTGAAACACACCCGACAGCGGATGATATCTATAAAGCACTAGAGGGTAAATTTCCGAACATGAGTGTCGCAACTGTTTATAATAACTTGCGTGTCTTTAGAGAAATTGGTCTAGTTAAGGAGCTGACTTATGGTGATGCTTCAAGTCGGTTCGACTACAATACAACAAAGCACTATCATGTCATTTGTGAATCCTGTGGTAAAATAGTTGACTTTCATTATCCGAGCTTGGATGAGGTTGAAGCACTAGCTGAAAAGGTCACAGGCTTTGAGATAAGCCATCACCGTATGGAGATTTACGGAAAATGCCCTGATTGTAAAACCACTCATTAAAGTACTATCATTCAACCCTCTTTGATAACAAAGAGGGTTTTTGCGTTTCTTCACTTAAGTGGTTCGGATTTTATCAGCAACCACGTTTAAAGCTTTATCGGTGAACAGTGGTATAAGACTTCCTGAATAGTGATTGCCGTTAAGTTGGATATCAATTAGAACTATATAAAAAGTAAAGTTATTTTCAGCAGGAGATAACTCACGTTTAATACTGAAAAAACGGTATTCTAACTAAAAATAAAGTTTATCATGCCAACTTCTGTTTTTTCGATTACAATACATCAATAATTTTCTGTAATACTAAATGCGGATTTTTAAAGAAATTAAAGGTTTTTTGCTTTTTCTTGTCGAATAATTATTTCTAGAAAAGATACGTATAGGAGTGGAAATGTGGAAGCATTATTACGTACTATTTATCAGGAGCGCGCAAGTGAATCGAGAACATTAGGTATTATAATCTTAGAAAAACAATTAAATCATAGCCCGATTACTGATAATTTTGATGCTATTTTATTAATCATTGTTAAGGATAGTGAGCAACCTTGGTATGTTAAACATTATCAATTTGAAGCTGGAACAGCTGCGATGCATGTTGTTAATGAACAGCAGCTAAAATTATGGATTGATACCAGTACGTATCGTCGGGTCGTGCAATGGGTTACAGAGGGGAAGGTCATATTTGATCGGAATGAATACATTAGCGAACTAAGAACAGAGCTCGATCAATTTCCGAATGAGAAGCGTTATTTAAGAATGGCGATCGAATTTGCTAAGCTTACACGAAGCTATCGCGAAGCGAAGCAGTTTTTTGAAACAGAGAATCAACTTGACTGCTACAATAAAGTAATCTCTGCTTTGCATAGTTTAGGTAGGCTTACCCTTATTGGACAAGGCTATCATCCTGAACGCATTGTTTGGGATCAAATTAAACGACTTGACCCGCCAACCTTTAAACTATATGAAGAATTACTTTCGAGTGATGAGCCTTTAGCAGATCGATTAGGTTTAATGATGCTTGCAATCGATGTGTCGATTAATAGTAAATCAAAAATAGCAGCTAAGCATTTACTTGATGTTATGAAAACAAAGCAGGGAAGCTGGAGCTTCGGTGACTTAGCCAACCATCCTGACCTCCAGTATTATCAGCTTGATCTAAGTATGATGCTAGATTACCTTGTTGAAAAACAACTTATTACAATTGAATTATTAGAAGCGAAGGGGCAAGGTGTTTACCATCGATTGTATCGACCTGCGAACGAATAAGAAAATATATTACACTAAACAAAAATTCAGAATGGCAGATATTGTTAATGTAGAGGGGAGCTTCTTATCTTTAAAACAAGGGACCAACGCGCCACGTTCCATACAATTCTCGGTCAGAAGGACGGGGAAAATGAAAAATGAAATTGGATTTGTCTTCATGGCGATGAACATGAGGAAATGCATCGGCCATATCAGGCAGATTCAAATCAACGGTTGTCAAGGAAAAACAAAAAAGATCTCCGTCACTTTTTCTGGGTGACGGAGATCTTTTTTAGTATCAGAGACTACTTTTGTCCCAGTTCCTTTCCTGCCTTTAATTAAGTCTCTTTCTCTTAAACAAATAGCTTACTTTATTACCATGCATTTTCTGCTCATAAAGGTGATGGGCATCAATCCATTCTAGTCTTGGCGAAAGAGTGGGAGATTCGATAGCCAGTAACGGCCTGAATGGTTCAACTAACGTTCAGTGGGGGAGAGTAAGCTGACTAAGTTCGCGATGTCGCGCCGCAACGTCTGCACGAGCACATCCTATGCGTCAACCCCCCCCACTGAACGAAGTTTCACTTTATTTTTTCCACTGTCTACTTGACAGGGGAGAGTTCATTATTATTTTAATTGTTGTGCTAAAGCGCGTGGGAACAAGATGTTACTTTCTAAATGAATGTGTTCAAACATGTTTGATTCAAGGTCTTCAAGCCGCTGGTACACTAAACGATAAGTTCCACAAGCATTTTCTGGTGGTGTGAAATTGTTTGTCACCTCGCGAATTTCTTTTAAAAGATCTCCAGCATGGTTATGATCGCTCTCTAAATTTTCTACAACTTTTTTTAGTTTCGCTATATTTTCATCTGTGCGATTTTGCTCTATTTCTAAAATAAGTGGGAAATCTTCTGTTTCTTCCTGAATTAAGTGTTGTTCAAGTTCTACTTTTAACTCATTAAACAATCGGTGAATTTGAGCCAAATGCGGTTGTGCTGCACCATGAACTCGTAACAGTCGAGTAACATAAGGAGTCAAACTCGGTAATTCTTCATTTAGATAGCTGTGATGTTTATGGATAATATGGTCAATCAGTTCACGATCGGAAATATTCTCCCAATCAACTCTGGTTTCATTTAATGCGACCGTTTCATCATACAATGTGTTCAGTTTGTCTAAGACCTCATCTGCCGATAAGTTTTTTTCATTAATAGCATCTATCAGTGGGCGGTTTCCCCCACAACAAAAGTCAATGCGATAGGATTTGAAAATATCACTTGCCTTTGGAAATTTAGTTACAATTTCTCCTACAATAGCTTCTTCTGTAAATGTATTTGCCAAAATAAATACCTCCCATAATGTTTATTTGAATATAAGAATAGGATATCATTCCTCTGATATAGAAATGGTGATTTGAATCACAGAGTTATGTCTATTTAACGATGATTTTTTATCGCAGTGTAACTGTCTGGGGCTGCGGTTACTCGCCCCATCGAATCTTTTGTAAGACTCCCACTTCAAGAAATAGTCACGGCCCGATTGGTTCAACTAATGTTCAGAGGGCGATGGAGACGCCCACGCTGAACGAAGTTTCACTTTATGATCGTTTTTGATAGAATAGCTTAGTATAATAGAAAGGAAAGGTTCTGTATGCTTATTTCTAGGTGAAAAAATAGAATGATTTCCACTAAGGAGTTTAGCAATGAATGCATCGATAATAAAAAAACATTTACAAGCAGTGTCTTTATTTAAAGGGCTTTCGACAGACGAAATGGACCCGATTGTTGGCATTGCAAGAATAAGGACTTATCAAGCAGAGGCTTTTGTCTTTATGCAAGAGGAGCCCCTTGATCGTGTATTTTTTATTTATTCTGGTAAAATAAAAATTCATAAATCGGATTTGTCAGGTAAAGAACAAATCGTCTCAATACTTGAAGCGGGTGATATGTTTCCCCACGCAGGGTTCTTCAGAAATGGTAATTTTCCGGCTCACGCAGAGGTTTTGGAGACTGCTGAACTGATTGTGATACCCGTTCAAAAGTTTGAGAATATCTTATTGGAATACCCAGAAATTTGTATAAAGATGTTCAGGGTTTTAGGAGAGAAAATAGTGGATCTGCAGAGTAGGCTAGAGGAAAAAATGCTTCGAAATACATACGAACAAATTGTCATGCTTCTGCTTCGTTTAACACAATCGAATGGTGTGAAGATTAAGGAACATTATCGACTTACCTCACATTTTACCAATCAAGAATTAGCCAATATGATTGGAACAACCAGAGAAACAATGAATCGGACACTTAATCAATTAAGGAAAAAAGGCATGATTCAGCGTGATGAGGCAGGGTACTTTCTTATTAATAGGGACAAACTAGAGAGGGAGATTCTTTAAGCGGAAGTTCAATGAGTCATGCTGTATATCTCTGAGTTGTCTTGTTCTTTATGATCGAATGTACAATGAATATCAGGTGTTTCGCAGTTAATAGGGACGCTTATTCCTATGCTCGGTAATTTTTTGATATAAAAAATCTTCTTATTGAAAGGTCAATGAATACTTGGTTAAAAGTGATGCCTGACTAGCATGCAGATCCCTCTACCCATTATGTATGGTGTACTTATCTCTTTATATTAGCGGTGATTGTACGAAGTTTGCTTTGTTACTTCGTATACCTATGATTTGAAAACAAATAGACATACTAAAATAGAATAATGACGTATAATTAGAAAGCGGGTTATTAATAAAAGTGAAAGGGTAGAGCACTCAAACAGGAGGTTGCGAGATGATTCTTAGGTTTGGATATGTTTCTACAGCACTGTCTTTATATGAAGTGTCTCCTTCCCGTACACTAACTTTTGCGAGTTGGAAGAAACTTGACAAACAAAGCAGGATGGAAAAACTATTTGAAAAAACGGAGCAAAATCTAAAAAGTACAATTCGGATACTTCATTATAATATTGACCAGGGGATCGACATGTATCGAATGTCCTCATCACTCGTGCCACTTGCCACACATCCAGAGGTAAAATGGGATTACCTGACGCCTTTCGCTAACCTTTTTGAAGAAATTGGCGCTTTGGTCCAGCAATATAACTTGCGAGTTAGCTTTCATCCCAATCAGTTCACTTTATTTACGAGTCCCCAGGATCATGTCACGAGCAATGCGATAATTGACATGACCTATCATTATGAAATGCTTGAAGCAATGGGCTTACATAAAGATGCAAATATTAATATCCACGTTGGTGGAGCTTATGGGAATAAAATAGAGACACTTACTCGTTTTCATCTGAATTTTGCAAAACTAGCTAAAGATATTCGGATGCAAACGACATTGGAAAATGATGATAAAACTTATACTGCGGAAGAAACGTTGCAAGTCTGTGAAAAACAAGCTATTCCGTTCGTTTTTGATTATCATCATCATTGGGCAAACCCGGGGGAAGGTTCATATGAACATCTTATTCCACGTATTTATTCGACTTGGGAAAGCACGGGAAAACCACCTAAATTTCACCTATCTTCACCTAAGTCTGATAAATTAATTCGAGCACATGCTGATTATGTGGACGTCGATTTTGCTATTCCATTTATAAAAGCATTAAAAGATTATGGAAAGTCAGCAGATATTATGATCGAGGCAAAGGCAAAAGACAAAGCAGCATTAAAGATTGTGGAGGAGCTGAGCAAAATACGTGGTTTTAGGCGGATCAATGGCGGTGCGATAGAGGTGTAAATTAACTTTCTATTTCTTTTTGACAAGGATAGAACGAACTTGATAAATTAATTCTAGATAAGCACATTCCATCCTAGACCGCTAGACAATCCGACGGATTAAGGAAAAGAATAGGTTAAACAATCACGATTGGAACTGTTTATGATTTTGGGAGGAGCACTGTAATGTAGTTATTACATCAGCTTCAGTCGTTATTAAGGACAGACCCGATAATGTTGTAGTGGGCGGTAATCCAGTCAAAATAATAAAAAAATAATTAGAAATTTTCTTTATAATCACCAATGAAACTAAATTAAAAAATGGGAGGACACAAAAATGAGCAATGAGCTTAAAAAACAAGAAATTATCGATGCATATCGCTTTAGACACGCAACCAAAAAATTTGATCCGACAAAGAAAATATCAGATGAAGATTTTGAATTTATTTTAGAAGTTGGTCGACTTTCACCAAGCTCTATTGGTTTAGAACCTTGGCAGTTTGTTGTGGTACAGAACGAGCAATTAAGAGAAAAATTAAAAACCGTATCATGGGGAGCACAAGGCCAACTCCCTACTGCCAGTCATTTCGTGTTAATTTTGGCACGAACTATGAAAGATACAAAGTATGATTCAGATTATATTAAAAATCATCTGAAGCAGGTAATAAAATACCCTGAAGAAGTGATTGAAACAGTTGTGAACGATAAATTTAAAAATTTTCAAGAAAAAGATTTACTGTTACTTGAAAATGAAAGGACCTTGTTTGATTGGGCGAGCAAACAAACGTATATTGCATTAGGAAACATGATGACAGCCGCTGCACAAATCGGGATAGATTCTTGTCCGATTGAAGGCTTCCACTATCAATCTGTTCATAAGATTCTAGAAGAGGAAGGCTTGCTTGAAGATGGTCATTTAGATATTTCTGTCATGGTGGCATTTGGTTATCGAGAAGCAGAACCCCGACCGAAAACAAGAAAAAAACGTGAACAAGTGGTTAAGTGGATTGAATAGTTAAGTTGCTTAAGGTTTGTTTTCTATTTAATTTCGTGGAGTGTCATGGAAAACCTTGAAATTTGCTAAATATGATTTTAAGAAACCATTCATGTAAGTTTGAATGGTTTCCGTACTTTATAGAATATGTTCAGTGCTGGAGATCCAAAGAAATAATGATTTATGATAATAAGGAAATGATGTCTTCGTTTGCATGCATTGATCATGAGGTAAACGTCCATCATTTCCCTGTTGCTTTTTTGATTATTCGTGATATTATTATATCTCCCAACAGCGTTATCTGAAAAAAGGCGCTTTACGAGAATTTTAGCTAAATAAATTATTGACCACATTATCTGAAGATGTTATACTAACTTGGTTGCTGAAAGCGAACAGTCACATTTGAATTACTTATTAAAAAAATGTTGACATTATATATTTTTCATTATATAATATATGAGCTGTCGCAAATAAGTGACGAACC
>NZ_BCQW01000009.1 GCF_001552275.1 Amphibacillus sediminis NBRC 103570 | reverse complement strand
ACCCATTCCCTTCTTAAGTGAGTTTCTCCACTTGTATGTCTCATCCTTAGGAATATCTATACTAATGGATTTTCTGACTTTTGTTTTTGTTTCTTCTATTGTTTCATATACAAATACGAAGCGGAAATTCAATCCATCAACAAGTTAATATCAATAATGTTTAGATTCTTGTTAGTAAACGGATTGAATGTATAGCTACTTCATAATTTGCTTAGCAAAGGCTGTTGCTTAAATTCTCCCTAATACTTATTAAGAGACATAGACTTTTAAATATTGAAAAAAATTCCATTATACTAATTTTGACATATTTTTCGTATTATTTGTGTTATTCTTTAGATGTTATTATCACTTTTTTATAGAAAGGAGCTTGATAGATAGGAGGCTAAAATAGACAGCATTGAAAGAACAAACACACCCTTGATTGACATAAATTAAAATAAGAGAGGTGAGACTATGCGTATTGGTAAGATGAAAGGTATTTTCATATTAGTAGTAATATTCATTTTGTCTAGTATATTTGCAACGGATACTCTATTGGCTCAGGAGTCCATTATTGAACCGATTGGAAAAAATGTTGACTTAAAGCAGTTTAAATTTGAAGCCAGTAACGAAGAGATCGACGCAAGCTTTAATGATACTGAATTAGAAGTAAATAAACAACAAGACATTGCAGTAAAGGATAATGATATTAAAACAAGCGGCTCTTATCTAACTGATTCAGATCGATTTATAAACAGCAGTTCGTTAACAGAATCGAATCCAGATGATTGGTGGTTTTTTACAGTTGATAGTGATAGAAGTATAGTATTTCAAATAGATTCGGAAAATAGTGATTATCTTGTTCAGCTCTATCAAGTCGATTGGAGTTCTGGATCTGCTTATCCAACTACCCTAGGTGGAGGAACTGGCCAAACTATTGCTCACAGCTCACTTCCTGAAGGTGATTGGGCATTACGTGTATTTTCACAAGGTGAAGTAGGAAGTTCATATACAATTAGAATGAATGCTACCAATCCGGAAGGAGCAGTTGGGATTTTATCATCATCTACTTCCTTACAATATCTTGTATTGCGCTATGAAAATGGGGAAATCTATTCGAATGGTTCCTATATTGCTAATCTAAATGAAAATAACGAACACTTAGAATGGAGGCGTAACGTTCAAATTAATTGGGATGGTAACTATAATCGCCGAATGCATAGGGTTTCAGAAGTCAAAATTAAGAGTATTTCTGCACCAGTAAGATATCAAGCAAGCTACGCTAGTTCAGACAGTGCCATTCTAATATATTTAGATACAGGGACATTATTTACGCATTTTGAATCTTATTTTCGGTCAGGTCCGCCAACCCAATACGAAAACTCATTTGTCGACACAATTGGCAAAACTACTCCAAGATTTTTAGATGAGGATGACCTTGCAAACTGGGGCGACCATATTATTGTGTATGATTTTAATACTAATCAATCAATAGATTTTTTTAGCGTGCTAAACTTCTATTATGCTAGTGGTGCTGAGTCAATTCCTACAATTACTTATCTTAATTAATTTAATAGCCTGTCGACATGCATCTTTGTGATTGTCGACAGGCTTACTAAATATTAACGTAAATTTGATTGAATCCGTTTGAGATTGCTGAGTAAAAGTCCGCTTCTTTATTTTTATCTTACCTAATGTTCCACCACACTATTTTTATCAGCAGTTTGAGCAAGGAAAATACAGTACGGAATAACCAAACGAGCTACTTCAAATTCGATGTAAACTATTCCTGGCTTGTTCGTGTTGACTTCAATTAGATAGAGATTTGATTCGGAATCAATTGCAATGTCCAATGCTAATTCGTTAAAATCATGGCTATAAAAACTTTCAAACATTTTAGCTACAATTAATGATAATTCATCTATTTGGTCTAATAACAAATCGGGTTTAATTGAAAAGTTTCGCTTAATAAAACCATCTAGAGTTCCAATATATCCACCATTTGACATTGCTGAAATCGTAGCATAATTAAAGCCAATTCTAGGATACCTTTTAACAAACGACCAATTTCCGCTACCATCCTTCATTAAATGGACACGAATATCGAAAGGATTGCCTTCTTTTGTCCGTGTTGATATATATTTCTGAACAATGAAACTGCCTTTTTTCAACAGGGTTCTTAAATAGTTAGATAAAGCAAATTCATTATATTGTTCTTGATTTTCTCCTTCAACTAAAAGATACTGATCGGTTGTCTGTTTTTCTATTAAATGTACACCTCTAGCAAAAGAACCAACCTCTGGCTTAAGGATAACGGCACCATATTTATTTAGATAGTGAAATACATCTCGAGTTTTCTGGACCTGTTGGTAAGGAATAATATGCTGATTGATCACTCCTGCGTCATTCAATTTGTTATAGACTTCTAATTTATTTATCGAATTACCAAAAAACTCGTTAGTTACAGGAATTTCTTCAAATTCTTCGTAGATGACGTTATATTTTTTTACTCCTCTTAAGCGTAGACGATCGTAAACAACATCTGGGTACTCGACAATTTTAGCTACCCATTCATTATCTTGATAAAAGTGTCCTCTAATCTGCATTTCGTCAAAATCTATATCTTCCGGTCCAAAGCAAAAGAAATTAACTTGCTCAAAGTTAGCTACATAAGCACAAGCAATAGCTAGCTCGTTCATTTCCTCCTTTGCAACCAGCATACCAACTGTTGTGCGGTCAGTTAAATTAGCGATCTCTAACTGGGAACTTCTAGCATTAAACTGACCTGCAAAATATTTCTGGCGTTGGGATTGATTTGTGATGTAGATGCCGTTAGCAGCAATATACTTTGCGTAACCGATCGAATTTACTGCTCGTTCTTTTTCATGGTAAGTGGACTGTGGTCCATTGTTCACCTCATGTATCCAGTAGCTTTGGTTTTGGTCAATAGCTAAATCTAGTCCAAGCTCGTCAAGAGCGAAACCATAAATTTTATCAAGATGGTGGGTTAGATTAAGAGATAGTTCCTTTAATTTAGCCGCATGCGCCTTCCCCTTTTGTGAACCAAATTCTTCAACTAAAAAAGCATCAAGATCAAGCGTTCTTCCACCACGACTAATATTACTTAAAATACTTTTTTTGTTACCAATTCGTGGGTATATTTTGGTTATCTGCCATTTACCATCGGCATTTTTTTGAACATGAGCTCTGATATCATAAGGTTCATTGTCTTTAGTCCGTGCATTGACATAACGTTGAATAAGAAAACTATATTTGTCCATTGGGATATTTTGCTTAATCCAACTACTAAATTGTCCTCGATCAAGTTTTTCTGATTTAGTATGATCCTTTAAAATGAAAGAGTCTTCTTGCTTCTCAACGAAATAGATGCGCTGCCCCTGTCTACCCACGATAGGTTTAATAACAGCTTGGTTATATTCGTTAAAGAAATCAAAGATAGTATCTTCATTTTGAATAACCTTGAAGAAAACGAGTAAGTCAGCAAATTTCTTATTTTCTAAAATTCGCTTAGGTAAGTAGAATTTATTTTCTAGGCCAAAGCTAGTAAATGGAATGAGCCGTCGAAGCTTTCTTTCTGTATGTGATTGATTTAATCGGGATGACATCCCAATATTAATGATCACACTAGGATAAGGAAAGGCTTTAGTTTGCCATGTCCCATCTATGTAATACTCCCCATTTATCACTTCCTGATCAAAATCAACGTTTTCTGAGGAGAAGAAAAAAAGTTCCGTTTCTTGTTGATTTGCTTCGTCAACTAATGCTTTAATTCTATCTTTTGAGTAAGCCTTACGTGGGCTAATGTGATTTAAAAATACCCCAATAGAAATGGTTTGTTGATTGTTAGAATGATTTTGATTGATTTGTTTCTTTAATCCTCTTAGTCGAGGCATTAAGGTAAATTGAATCATTTCCGATACTTTTAGAAACTGGTTTTGTTCAATCTCTTGAGCCATTAGTAAAATAATTTTTTCTATCGCTTGTTTGTCGTCAGCATACTGTTCCGGTAATGATTGACAAATGGCTGTAACGCCATCAACCATAGAGCTAAAGATATAAATACTTTGTGTTAGCTCTTTTGCTTTAACAAGTTGGCTTAAATGTTCAGTTGCTTCTATTAAAGTATCTACTATATTTGAAATTTGGGTTAGATTTTTTTCATCTAAAGCGTTCATTCTTTTCCTCCTTGCATTTTTTTAGAAAAATATACTTCAATTATACCAGTAATATCGACTTTATTTGCATTATCTTTAGAAAAGTGAGCTGTGAATACTAATGACATTTTTACCCTCGTCTACCATCTTTGTTTATGATAGACTAAACATAACAGGTCAAAACAACAAGTGAGGTGAACAAGAGATGGATATTGCCCGTTTATCAATGGCAATGAGTCAGGCGAATGTTCAACAACAAGTTTCATTAAGTGTGATGGGAAAAACAATGGACCAAGTTGAGATGCAAAGTGATGGTTTAATCGAAATGCTGGAGAAATCCGTACACCCTTATTTAGGACAAACCATTGATGTCCAAGCATGATTGCTTAGATGGAGACTAAAGCAGAAGGATTGATCTGTAGAAATAGAAGCAGGCTTTTTTAATTCAATGCTAATTTCTACAAAAAAAGTGCTGATCTGTTTGTAGCTAGCTTACCACTGTTTTCTTTAGCTAATTAGACGTTGGCAAGTTCTAAGCTATTGATAAAATCTTTATCGCAGTGTAACTGGCTGGGGCTGCGATAACTCGCAAGGGCTTTTGTAAGACTCCCACTTCAAGCAGTAAGGGAACGTCATGTCTAAGTGGGAGATCCAACAGCCAGTAACAGCCGATTAGTTCAACTAACGTTCAGTGGGGGAAAGTGGAAGCTGTCTAAGTTCGAGACGTCGTGTCGCAACATCTGCACGAGTACATCCTATGCGTCGAAACCCCCACTGAACGAAGTTTCACTTTATCCTTCTTAACCAAAAGCGACGGCAGTTGCCGTCGCTTTTTAGTCGCGTAGTATACGCATTAGATCATAATTTCGATACTTTTTATTCCTTACGACATCATGATCAGTAAATAGTAATTGGTTCTCTACTAAATTATTTAACGCTCTACGCACAGTATTAGGGGATAACTGAGTTATTTCAGATGTTTTCCGAACGGTTGTAAACGGATCGGTAAAGGTGTAGATCCAAACTGCTTTTTCAGAATGAGTCGAGCATTTGGCTAATCCACTTCTTGCTAGTTTTTCTACTGCTTCTAACTTACGGTTGATTTGATCAGCCATACGTTCGCTGGCATTAAGAAAAAACAGAATCCAACTTCCCCAATCCGGGTTATCTCCTCTAACGCCATTTAATAAGCTATAATAATAAGCCCGTTCCTTTTCTAATTCTTCACTAACAAAAAAGATAGGTTGGCTAATTAGACCAGATTGGACAAGATTTAGTACAATCATAATTCTGCCAAGACGACCGTTTCCATCTAAAAAAGGATGAATAGATTCAAATTGAGCATGCATAATTGCTGTTTTAACTAAAGCATCACTATATTCATCAAAAATATAATCTTCTGGGTCTAAATGATTTGTGGATAAAGCTTTATCATAAGGATGATGATTAATAAAATATTCTAGATTTTGCATGTAGTCTTCGATAGAATCAGCTGTAATAGGAATATAAGTTGCATCCTCAATTTTTTTAGTTGGTCCGATGAAATTTTGAATTTTTCTATATTCACCAGGTGCTTGAATCGATCCCCTAGCCCCATCCATTAGAAATGTGTGTAGCTGTTTAATTAAACGTGATGTCAGAGGGTACCCATTTTTAATTTGCTCGTAACCATTGAGAAGAGCATGTCTATAGTTATTTACTTCAATAACTTCCCATCTCGGATGCTTATCATGCTGTTCTTCAACCATATCGGTAAATGTTACTTGTGTTCCTTCTATCCTAGTAGATTCGACGGATTCATTCAGTGATAGAAGTTGTATTAATGCTTCGCTAACGACGGAATGTTTGAATCGCTCATCTAATTGGCCGATTTTTCTGCTTACAACCGAAAGTTTATGCATGATATCCAATGCTTTAGAAACAGGAACAGCAATTGGCAACTTAGTAATCCCTGTCTTGGTCATTTATAATCACCTTTTTTTGATAAAATTTGTTTATATCTTTATTATAACCTGATTTAGCACAAAAAATAAATAGAATTGCGTTAATTTTTTTTTGGTATAGCTTTAGTTTAACTTGACTTTCGTAAAGCTAGGACTTAAAATAATGACAATAAAGGGGAGTAGCTTATACAGTGATGTCGTCATTACGGGATATATATTTTCTCCGGCGTTACTGGCAACAACCGTTGTTAGCAAGACCTTTACCAATGATTTTCCGACTTCTATTCGGAAGCTTATTGGTAAGGGTCTTTTTTGTTGTTTTAAAAAGGAAAAAAATGGTCCCCTTTTTGATAAGCTTTATGAGTGGATTAGCGTTGGAATGGTTATAACTAAAGATAAAGTCAGGAGATGGTGGAGAGATGGAGTATTATCGACAGGAGAAAGAAGCTGTCCTCAAAGCGTTAGCTTCTAATAAGGTAGGGCTGTCCAATCCAGAAGTTGAAAAGCGTCAACAAGCAGAAGGCTTTAATGAGCTAGAAGAAGGTAAGAAGGATTCGATTTTGAAACTTTTTCTAGATTCATTTAAGGATGCGATGGTGATCGTCTTGTTGGTCGCCGTATTGGTTCAGCTCCTCTTAGGGGAATATATTGAAGCCATTGTTATTATATTGGTGCTAATGCTCAATGCTATCATTAGTGTGATTCAGACGAAAAAGGCTGAAGGTTCGCTGGAAGCCTTACGCCAAATGTCTGCACCAGAGGCTAAGGTCATTCGTGCTGGTGAGAAGCATACCATTCCAGCTAGAGAATTGGTTCGAGGGGATATCGTTTACTTAGAAGCTGGTGATTACATCCCTGCCGACGGTCGTATCATTGAGTCCGGATCGTTACAGGTGAATGAAGGGATGCTGACAGGTGAATCTCAGGTAGTAGATAAAACGAATGCAGCTATCACAGAGAATGTTGCCCTTGGTGATCGGACGAACATGGTGTTTAGTAGCGCCCTTGTTACCAACGGACGGGCTACATTTGTCGTAACTGAGATTGGAGCTAAGACTGAGATTGGAAAAATTGCTAACATGCTGAATACGGCTGAGCAGAAGCAAACACCGTTACAACGCAAGCTGGATGCCTTTAGTAAAAAGCTTGGTATCTGGATTCTGTTTCTATGTATTGCGATTTTTGCTGTTCAGGCAGCACGAATTTGGTTTTGGGAACAAACACCCGATTTAGCAACAGAGTTACTTGAGGCATTGATGTTTGCTGTTGCGGTAGCTGTAGCCGCCATACCTGAGGCCTTGCAATCGATTGTGACAATTGTTTTGTCCGTTGGGACGAATAAGATGGCAAAGCAGCATGCCATCATTCGTAAGCTTCCTGCTGTTGAGACGTTAGGTTCAACGAGTGTCATTTGTACAGATAAGACAGGGACGCTAACTCAGAATAAAATGACGGTGACCGATTATTATATTCCTGCTCAGAGTAAGCAAATGATTGATCAAGGTCCTGAAAAATGGTCGATGGCGGAAAGCCGATTAATCGATGTAGCCGTATTGTGTAATGATAGTTACATCAATGCCAAAGGAGCAGAGGTTGGTGACCCGACCGAAGTAGCTTTGATTAACTTTGCAGAAAAGCATCAGCAAAGTTATATTCAATTACGAGAATTGCATCAACGAATCGATGAGCTACCATTTGACTCTGATCGAAAGCTAATGTCCACATTGCACAATATTCAAGGTGAACGGATGATGCTAACTAAAGGCGGACCTGATGTGATGTTTGATCGGGCCAAATCGATTTTAATTAATGGTAAGGAGCAGCCATTGGATGATCACTGGATGGCAAAACTTCGTGAACAGAATGAAGCATTTTCTGCTCAGGCTTTACGTGTACTTGCTTTTGCTTATAAAAAATTTGATCAAGCAAAGGAGCAGATCAGCTTTGATGATGAATATAACCTTGTTCTGATCGGACTAATGGCGATGATTGATCCACCGCGAGAAGCTGTTTATCATGCGATTGAAGAGACCAAATCAGCAGGCATAAGAACAGTCATGATCACTGGAGATCATAAAACAACCGCTGAAGCCATTGGACGAGATATTGGCTTAATGGCCGTAGATGACTTTGCTGTAACAGGCCAAGAGTTAGATAACATGTCTGAACCGGAACTAGATCAAAAGTTAGAACATATTACCGTCTATGCCCGTGTGTCCCCTGAAAATAAAATTCGGATTGTTAAAGCATGGCAGAGGAAAAATCAAATTTCTGCGATGACGGGTGATGGAGTTAATGATGCCCCTGCCCTTAAGCAAGCGGATATTGGCATCGCAATGGGGAGTGGCACAGATGTCAGTAAGGATGCTTCTGCCATGATCTTGACTGATGACAATTTTGTTTCAATTGTCAAAGCAGTTGAAGTCGGAAGAACGGTATTTGATAACATAAAAAAAGCGATTGCCTATTTATTTTCAGGAAACTTAGGGGCTATTTTGGCCATTTTGTTTGCTGTTTTCGTCGGCTTACCGAATCCTTTTACCGCATTACAGCTACTTTTTATCAACTTAGTTAATGATTCCTTGCCTGCAATTGCATTAGGAATGGAGCAATCTGAACCCGATGTGATGAAAAGGGCGCCACGTTCTATTGATGAGGGAATATTTGCTGGAGAAACATTACGTTCAGTCATTTCGAGAGGATCAATTATTGGGATTGCCGTTATCATAGCACATTTGATTGGGTTGCAATATTCAACAGAAGTAGGTGTTGCCATGGCCTTCACAACCTTGATTCTATCAAGAACACTTCAAACATTTGCAGCCCGCTCGAATAAGCAGACGATTCTGGCGATTGGTTTGACAACGAACAAGTATGTGCTAGGGGCTGTGGGTTTATGTTTTGGTTTGTATTTACTTACAGTTCTGCCAGGCTTGCGGCTTGTCTTTGCTATTCCTGATGATTTCGGCTTTCGTCACTGGATCATTGCCACAGCATTAGCATTAGGAGCTGTTCTTATTATGGAAGTAGTCAAAGTGATCTTTCATGTCTTTAGCAAAAGAAATGAAAAGCATCTTAATTAGTATCGATTAGCTTAAGCGAATTGGCTAGATCAAGTTTGATCAAAATCACAAAGTGAGAAATTCCACGATCCTGAGCACCATATGAACTGTTTGCTAAATTGGGACTTTTGACTGTTTTGAAAATCCATTTAGTCATGCTAGCTTGTTATGGCACACTTTAACATGCATTTTCTAATCGGGGAAGAGACTGTTCATGTTCGCTTACCTTTTCCCATGTTGGAATAACAATCCCATCTCCGTTCTAATTAGATACGATTGCTTATATTATGGTGATAGAATAATCAGTGAAGGAGTTGCATCCGATTCACTGATTATTTTGTTCATTGTTACATATAATTTCGTAGGAATAGTTTAGAATGCTATAATGATAACTATCATAGCCTGAAAGGAATGGGGCGCATGGAGATCATGAACCAGAACATCATTGATGGCATCCAAGAAATGGTTTTTGTCATGCGTGTCAGCGCAGATGCTAATCAATTTTTTTACCTATTGATCAATAAGAAAGCTAGGGAGCAACTAGGTATGTCAAATGAACTGATTGGTTGTGAACTAAGGGAAGTTCTAGCAAAAGATAAAGTGGCTACCGTCGTTAAACAGTATCAGGAAACAGCCATCAGTAAAAAACCGAGTACCTATGAAGATACCTACTATAATATAAATAGCTATAGAGTGAGTGAAACAACGTTAACGCCTATCATTGAGGAAGGGAAAGTGACAATGATTGTGGCCGTTACGAGAGATATTACAGCGATTAAAAAAGCAGAGCAGCAAACTTTTATTAGTAATAAACGCCTTCAGCTTAGTCGGAAACGCTATAAGTCATTGTTTGATGAGAATACAGACGCCATTGCTTATATGAATGGAAAAGGCAGACTAATAAAAATGAACAAAGCCTGTCGACAGCTAATCAGTTTAGTTAGTCAATCGGAGCGCAATTATAATGTGTTTGATTTAATACGACCAGAAGATAGAGAGGATGTCCTTACCACTCTTCAACAGACACTCTCTGGCAAACCGACAGTGATTAATACTTCGCTTTGTAATGGTGATCATTATCAAATTAGCCTTCAAGTTAAGTTTATTCCAATGATTATGGAGCAAGAAGTGCAGGGCGTTTATGCCATTTTTAAAGATATGACAACAGAACGCTTTGCCAAAAAAGCCTTGTTAGCAAGTGAGGAAAGATTTCGGTTAATTGCTGAGCACTCATCAGATTTAATTCAGCTTTTAAATCAACAAGGTGAACTTGTCTATGTTTCCCCCTCTCATCACAAGGTATTGGGCTATGATTTAGACAATTTAACTCGTATCACTTTATTTGATCTCGTTATTCCAGAGTTTCGTCAACCATTAATCGAGTGCTTACACGTTGCCTTAGAACACCGATGCCTTCAAAAATATGAAGCGAAATTTCAGGATATAAAGCATAATGTGCGTTGGTTTGAGCTTCAATTAGAACCGGTATTTACTGAGGATGGTTCATTTAAACATACAATCGTGGTAGCGCGTGATATAGAGGAACGAAAAAGCTATGAGGAGGAGCTTCGTCGGTTAGCTTATCATGATCCGTTAACCGGTCTAGCAAATCGACGTCTATTTAATGCTCGATTAGAGCAGGTTATCACGATGTATGAAAGGAAGAAAAATCCTTTCGGTGTAATTATGCTTGACCTTGATAACTTTAAGGGGATTAATGATCAAAATGGCCACGAGGCTGGGGATTTAGTTATCGTTGAATTAGGTAAACGCTTGAAGCATAGTGTCAGAGAAATGGATACAGTGGCACGATTGGGGGGAGACGAATTTATCATTCTTCTTCCTGAATTACAGCACAAATCACATCTTCTAAACGTTGTTAACCGAATTGAACAAGCTATCCAAATGCCTTGGTCAATTAAAAATAAACAGACGACAGTAAGTGTTAGTATTGGTGTCGTCATGCCTGAGACGCCAACAAGGAGGCTTCAAGATATTGTGATCAAAGCTGACCAAGCGTTATATGAAGCAAAACGAACGGGGAAGAATAAAGCGATCTTTTATAGTGTATAGTCTCAATTGGTAGAGTGTCTCAACTAGATATTTACAATCTCTATTTTTCTGTGGCATAATAGTAAAGAAAACGATTTCTTGATTGGTGTAATGGAGGAGAGACACGATGGTAAGAGAACGGTATTTGTTTATAGGAGATAGTATTACGGAATGGGGCCGTTTTGAAGATGATGAAGGGATTGGCGATAACTATGTACGTCTGATTAGGGACCATCTTGCGATTACCAAGCCTGAGCAATTTCCGATTATTATAAATCGTGGGATTGGTGGTAATCGTGTGACCGATTTAGTCGAACGTTGGCAAGAGGATGTGATTGCACATCAGCCTGATTTGCTATCGATTTCAGTTGGTATTAATGATGTATGGCGGCAACTAGATAATCCACAAATGGAGCAAGTTTATCCAGATCAGTTTGAAAGATTATATCGTCAATTGATTGATCAGACTAAGGCGAAGACAGGGGCAAGAATTGTACTGATGGAGCCGACCATTATTGAAGAGGATATTCAAGCAGAAGGTAATCAAAAATTAAAGCCTTATGTTGAGATTATCAATAAATTAGCTAAAGAATACGAGTTAACGATTGTGCCCACACATCAAGCTTTTCTTAGCTATTTAGCGACATCATCCCCTTATCCACTTACGATAGATGGTGTCCATACCAACAGTGCTGGTGATTATCTGATGGCCCGGACATGGTTAGAAGCACTAAACCTTTGGCAATAAGTAAGTAGCTATTAGAAAGTCTCCAAGCTGATATTAAATAAATAATAACCCCTCATTCGTAAGCGTGAGTCCACTGAAAGAGCCAGTAGAAATAGAGAAATTTGTCCATTCTACTGACTTTTTCATTTATCATAATGGTATTAATAGTGTAGGTGATTCCCCAATGATTTCAAATCAATAACTTTCAGTTTTAGCCCTTATAGGTTAGGGAGGATCCTAATCTAGGCAGTAATTTTTGAACGAAGAAATCCAATGCGCCTTGGCGTATTTGTGCTCAGGTTCTATTGGGCTTCCTCGATAAATTTCTGCTGAAAATATGTGGATCCACCGTCAGCCAGTAATGGCCCGATTGGTTCCACTAACGTTCAGCCGGGGTTAGTACGCCCACTTAATGGAATACATATTTGCATTCTGCTGAATGAAGTTAGTTAAAGCAGAAATTTCTTCATGTCATCAATTTGCTCTTGTTGGAGTGAGAGAAGTTTATTTTCAAGGGCATAACAGTGCATGTCTACTTGTTTATGGTTATTTTTATGTTTAATACTTTGAATAATTCCCTTTGTACTTCCCTCTATAAGCATTTCTGCGATATGTGACGAGGATTTGTCTAATAATGTATTCATTTCTACTCCCATCCACAAGCTAGCTTTCTTCATTTCGGAAGCATCACGAGGAACTTCACCTTGTTCTGCTAATAATTCAGCCGCTTCCTTTTTTACTTCATTGTAACGGGAACTATACTCATGTAGTTTATCTGACATTCGACTATCCTCTGTCTTATTAATCAGAAGTTCGGACCCTTGAACTCCCATGGTGGCAGCTTGATATATTTCATTAAGCATATCAATGGATTCATCTGTTTCCTTCATAATCCTAACTCTCCTCATATAATGTTAAAGGCTCTAACTAGTTCCTTCATTCTTAGCTATGCCTCAAAGCCCCATTTAGGACGACGCTTCCTGCTATATTCATTCTCATTAAAGGCGGTTTATAAACTGATTCAGGTTAGATTTTTCAAACCTGTTAGACATCCCTTTTTCTTCCGGTAATGAGATTGACTATGAAAACAATTAAGGCAATCACGAGTAAAATGTGAATTAAACCACCCGCAAATTCAAACAAAAAGCCCAACAACCAAGCTAAAATCAATATACCAATAATTGTCCAAATCATTGTTACACTCCTTTTTGTATTGTTTACGAAAAACTAAAACTTTGATCCATAGTCCAAACGAGTTTCATGATAAACGGACTGTTTACTTCTTTAGTGATATTTTCATTCACATCATTGACAGAGGATCTAACACGTTTGCTTAGATGGGTCCTTTTAGCCTGTGAATGCTTTCTTGTGTGTTACTATTCCCTACATTCTATTGGTTAAACAATTTTTGAGAAAAATAGTTATTTGGTATTAGGGTATTGCAACAGGCTTAAGATGCTGATATAATAATAAACATCGAATTTTGTCTAATTGTTTTGAGTGTTTGGAATTATTTTTGTTATTAACGCAGTATTTCGTTGAAATGACAACGAAGTGTTGCGTTTTTTATATGTGTGTGGGCAAATATTCTTATAAGGAATGAGGCGGTAGCATGGCTAACGAACAGCTTAAACAAGATATTATTGAATATGCTCATTCGATTGGAATCGATAAGATTGGCTTTACCTCTGCTAATCCGTTTGCTGAGATGAAGGCACGTCTCGAGCTACAGCAAGAGTCTGGCTATCAATCCGGATTTGAAAAAGGAACCATTGCAGAGCGAACTGAACCTAAACTACACTTAGAGGATGCTGAATCGATCATTGCTATCGCTATTGCATATCCTTCTCGCATGAAAGACAAACCAAAGAATAAAAGAGGAAAGCGTAGAGGGAATTTCTGTCGGGCCTCATGGGGGATGGACTATCACATCGTATTGAATGAGCGCCTTGAACAGTTAAGTGCTTATATTGCCGCAAGAGTTCCAGGTTTTAGATGGCGCTCAATGGTTGATACAGGTGAGCTTTCTGATCGTGCTGTTGCAGAACGAGCGGGAATCGGTTTTAGCGGAAAAAACTGTTTTATAATCACACCTGAATTTGGATCATACGTTTACCTTGGTGAAATGATCACCAATATCCCATTTCCTTCAGACCAGCCAGTTGATGATAGCTGTGGTGATTGCACGATATGTCTTGATTCATGTCCAACTGGAGCATTAGTAGCCCCAGGTCGTTTGAATGCTCAGCAATGTATTGCCTTTGTCACACAAACTAAAGGCTTTATGCCAGATGATTATCGAGAAAAAATAGGAAACCAACTCTATGGCTTTGATACCTGCCAACTTGTTTGTCCAAAAAATAAACATATTGATACGCATTTGCACCCGGAATTAGAGCCTGACCCGGATTTGGTTAAGCCAGAATTATTACCATTACTTTCTTTATCAAATCGTCAATTTAAAGAAAAGTTTGGCAGGATGGCCGGCTCTTGGCGTGGGAAAAATCCAATTCAGCGTAATGCGATCATCGCCTTAGCTCATTACAAAGAGGAAGAAGCGGTTGATGAATTAATTCGTTTAATGAATGAAGATCCCCGCCCCGTCATTCGTGGGACTGCTGCTTGGGCAATTGGTAAAATTGGTCGAGCAGATAGTTATGAAGCAATCAGAATAGCTAAATCGAAAGAGACGGATCCAGATGTGCTTATTGAAATGGAGAAGGGCCTTGCCTTTGAGCTTCAATAAATTTTAGACATGCAAACGTCAACTCCTTCATACAGTGTCTGTAAAAGGAGTGATCGGATATGAGCTTTCAGGCTATGCTTAATCGTTTGTGGCGTCAACTATTGGAAAACCGAGCTGAAAACTGGGTTAACAAAGTGAGGATGCTGCATGAAAACCGTGGTCGAACGGTAGCGCGGTTGACAGGTACTGGACAGATTTATAGTCAAAGACTTTTACCAGATCAAGAAGTTCGTATGGATTACAAGCTACGGGTAGTTTTTTTAATTAAACAGGAAGCAGACTTTTATTTAGAGGAGCAGGTTCGAGACCATCAAGTGATCTTTTCTGACAACGAAATTCACACACACCAAGAGCTTGCTCCAGCCGAACTAGACCAAGAAATACGTACGAACCCAGCAATCGAATTAACACCAGTTCCTGAGGCAATCCGGTTTGATTATGATCGGCGGGCAGCTGTTCAGTATGCTGAACGGTGGTGGAACGATGCTAATCCTGCTTACCATTTTTTTGAGGATAATGACTGTACAAATTTTGTTTCCCAGTGTTTAAGAGCAGGTGGTGCGCCAATGCGTGGCTATCCAAATCGATCGACAGGCTGGTGGTATCAAGAAAACAACTGGAGTTTTAGTTGGTCAGTTGCCCATTCACTTCGCTGGTATTTAAGCGGGTCAACAAAAGGATTACGTGGCTTTGAAGTCGATGCTCCAGAAAAGCTTCATCCAGGAGATGTCATTTGCTATGATTTTCAAGGGGATGGTCGCTTTGATCACAACACAATTGTAGTTGCAAAAGACCAAGACAATATGCCCTTGGTTAATGCCCATACCAACAATAGTCGACGACGCTATTGGGATTATCAAGATTCAATGGCTTGGACACCTAACTGTGTATATAAATTTTTTCGGATTGGAACAGATGTGCTATAATAAGCACGTGTTAATTAGAGAACGAGGTGAATAAATTGAGTATTAATGTCGTCCTATATCAACCAGAAATCCCAGCAAATACAGGTAATATTGCTCGAACTTGCTTGGCGACAAATGCAACATTACATTTAATTCATCCGCTAGGTTTTTCTACTGACGATAAAATGTTAAGACGATCAGGGTTAGATTACTGGCATGATGTAAACATTCGCTATTATGATTCAATTGAAGAACTTTATCAAACTTACCCGAATGGAAAGTTCTACTATATTGAGAACTTTGGCAAAAAATATTATACGGATTATGATTTTAGCGACCATGAGCAAGAATGGTTTTTTGTATTTGGCAGAGAGACCAATGGCATTCCAAAAGAATTGTTGGTTGGCAAAGAGGACCATTGTCTAAGAATTCATATGGCTGCAAATGATAAAGTACGCTCCCTAAATCTTTCGAATACAGCTGCGATTATTGTTTATGATGTCCTTAAGCAGCAAGGCTTTCCAGATATGCATTAATAAAGAAGTGACTGATATATTATCAGTAAGGAATGTTACAGAAGAATAAAACGAACAAAGCCTTAGGTAATCAACAGCTTCACTTCATTGTATCAAGCTACATTTACTTATTCTTTTAAGCACTTTAGCGCCATTTAGTAATGCTTTCTCGACTATATCAAATCTAGGCTGATGGGACATATAAACCCTTACTCTTCATTAGCTGAACCCGTAAAGTAATACGTACCAGGAACTTTCACGAGAAAAAATAAGAAAAATCCTTAGTGCACATGTTTGGCTCCATCTCTTTAATATTTTGCTTCGAGATAACCGCTTCTGTTTTGTCAGATTACCAAGATCAAGTTGATATTTCAGAATATAGCTTAGGATCAGGCTGCTAATCTTATTCTAATAAGATGGGAAAAGCAGGCGAATGGTTTAAAGCTTCAAAAAAACATAACAGAGCGAAGGACATGGTTAATATAAGATTTTTTAAATGGGAAATCAAAAATAGCAAAGTAGTTCAGAAAAAGATTCGAAAAGCAGGTAAACTTAGACTTACCTGCTTTTCGCTTTGCTCAATTTTGTGGATACGATCGGACAATTGATCGTTAGGCTAACTACTAACTTACAGATTTAAGAGTATATGTTGCGTTACATAGACTGTCAGACCTCGCTCAGTTTGTTTTAAGATTAAACCTATCCATTAAGAATAATAAGTATTTATCGCAGTGTAACTGGCTGGGGCTGCGATTACTCGCCCCATCGAAGGGCTTTTGTAAGCCTCCCACTCAAGAAATAAGGGAACATGTCATGTCAAAGTGGGAGATCCAACAGCCAGTAACGGCCCGATTGGTTCAACTAACGTTCGGTGGGGGAGAGAGGAAGCTGACTAAGTTCGTGACGTCGTGTCGCAACGTCTGTACGAGCACATCCTATGCGTTGATCCCCCACTGAACGAACTTTCACTTTATGTATGAATGCTTGGAAATTATGTAACAATTTTTAATAACCAGACGTCTAGTTTATAGTGGGATTTTTTGTTAAAATAAGACGGGGAGGGTCATGATGCTTGTTAAGAAGTGGATAATTGGATTTATTTTCAGTCTTTTCCTCTTGGTTGGCTGTCAGAGTGAAGAAGCAATTCCAGATGGATATTATAGCTATCAGCAATCAGAGGTTGAACAGGCTTTATCATTGGTTAACTTTGAACCAGAAGTACCTCAATTTGTGCCCATCCCTGTTGAATTTATTATTTCAGACCCATACACCATTGAAGGAACAACTAAGGAAGCGCTCGATATTAGTTTTTATTCAAGAGATAATGATCTATTAACTTACCAAGTTGTTGAAGGTTCTGATCAATGGCCATTTGAGGGAGAAGAGATTAAACTGGAACAGAATGTGACTGCGCATTATTTAGATAATGATTTTGCCAAGACTTTAGTTTGGCAAAAAGAGGGGCTATCTTATAAACTTGAATTTCGCTCAAGCGTAATCGGCAAGGATGATCCAGCTAAGTTCATTACAAAGGATGACCTAGTTCGAGTTGCACAGTCTTTTCAATCATAGTCTCTACTTCTTTCAATTAATATGCTAAAATTGGGATGGAATAACTAAGAAGAATTTGAAAGAGGTATGACATAAATGAAGAAAAAACAAATTGTTTTAACTGGTGGTGGAACAGCTGGGCACGTTATGGTAAATTTAGCGATCATTCCAATCCTTCAACAGGATGGCTGGAAAATTGATTATATTGGATCAAAAAATGGAATTGAACGAGAATTAATTGAGCAGGTTGAAGGGGTGAACTACCACCCCATTTCAACAGGGAAATTACGCCGGTATATGTCAATTGAAAACTTTAAAGACCCTTTTAAGGTCTTAAATGGGATTAGACAAACCTTAGGTATTTTACGACGAACTAAGCCACAAGTGATATTTTCTAAAGGTGGCTTTGTTTCTGTGCCGGTATTAATAGCTGCTCGTTTTAAACGGGTGCCTGCTGTCATTCATGAATCAGACATTACACCAGGGTTAGCGAATAAGCTAGCGATGCCATTTGCCAAAAAAATATTGGCGACTTTTCCGGAGACATTGAAGTATCTACCTGAAGATAAGGCTAGCTGGATTGGTGCTGTTGTTCGATCTGAGCTTTTTAAAGGTGATTATAAACGTGGACTGAGGTTTGCAAATTTAACCGAGGGTAAACCTGTTATCATGATTATGGGTGGGAGCGCTGGAGCTCAGCGTATAAATGAAGCAGTTCGGGCACAGCTCGATCAGTTGCTTGAAACTCACCATATCATTCATATTTGCGGCAAAGATAACGTTGATCATTCCATTAATCGGTTTGGTTATCAGCAATTTGAGTATGTCAATCAGGAATTACCTGACTTATTAGCTGCTACGGATATTGTGATTTCGAGAGCAGGAGCAAATGCTATTTTTGAATTTTTAGCTTTACAAAAGCCAATGCTCTTGATTCCATTATCGCGTCAAGCAAGTCGAGGAGACCAAATTCTAAATGCTGAAGCCTTTAAAAAGCAGGGATATGCACAAGTGTTATTTGAAGAGGATTTAAATGAAACTAGCTTTCTCCAAGCTGTCAAACAATTAGTCGATTCAGAAACTGAGATAAAACAAAAAATGGTTGAATATCAACGTCAGGATGCTACGGAGCGTGTGATTGAAACGATATACCAGCTGGCAAAATAAGGCGAGCATTGCTATGATTACATGCTCCAAGGGAGTATAAAAAAACAAATGTGGTGGAGTAAATGTTACTCCGCCACATTTCAAAAAATACGATACTTTAAATTACAATAAACCTTATGTTTTCTTATTCTTATGATTGATACCCATTTACGACAAGATCAAGCTTGCCTGTTGAGGGATCAATCACAAGACCATGAACAGGTACATCATCAGGTAAAAGCGGGTGGTTTTCAATGAGTTCAACAGAACTTTTAACAGAGTCTTCAATTTTATCAAAGCCTTTAAACCATTCCCTAACGTCCAGATCGAGGTTGTTAATCGCATCCGCACTGATCCCGTTAATTTTCATTCGCTCAAGCAAATCATTAGTATCGAGGTTGCTCATACCACAATGATGGTGACCTACCACATATACCTCATCTGCCTGAAGGGCGTGTACAGCAACAAGAATACTGCGCATCACACTACCATACGGATTTTTTATAATAGCTCCAGCTGTTTTTAATATTTTTACATCACCGTTTTTAAAGTTCATTGCCTTAGGTAAAAGTTCTGTTAATCTTGTATCCATACAAGTTAAAATAACGGCATGTTTGTTTGGTACACTATCGGTTTCGTAAAGCTTGTACTCTTTATCCTCAACAAAACGATAGTTGTGTTCTAAAATATTATCTAATAGCATTTTAATTCCTCCCATCCCTATCTAATATGATAGTCGATCATTAATAAGTTGATCAAGTATTTAGTTTTCAAAAATAATTGTCGTTATTTCCCGGGAAATGTTACCACAAGGTGGTGTGTCTATGCAACCTACTGATTCTGATTCTAAAGAAGATAGGATTGATCAAGATCTTTATGAGGATATTGAGCCTGAGCAAATGGAAGAATTACTAGTATCCGAAGATCAGGCAAAACTTGAGATGGAAGTAAACGGAGTTGAGACAAAGAAAAAGGTCAGCTTTCCTCGTTGGTTTTTCTGGCTTATTGTATTTACCCTTTTGCTTAATGTTATGGCTTTATTTCCGCTAACGTTCTCAATACCTGCCATTGATTTTTTAATTACTTCAGTTCGTTTAAGCAGCAATCAAGAGGTGCAAATATATAAGGATGCTGTTGTCGTTATTGAAACAGATGATCGTAAAGGTACAGGCTTTAGTATAAGTGAGGATGGTTTAATTGTCACAAATCACCACATCGTTGAAGATGAAGAAGAGGTGACCGTCGCTTTTCCTGATCAAGGCTTGTATGTAGGTGAAGTCATTTTCAATGATCCTTCAGTCGACTTAGCTTTGTTGAAGGTCAATGGAGCTCAGTTACCGTATTTGGAGCTAGCTAACGATGTTAACTATCAGGGAGAAGAAGCGATTATGTTTATTGGTAATCCGCTTCGTTTCAATGGAATAGTAAATGAAGGGACCTGGAACGGTTTTATCGAGAGTACGCAGCTCGATACCGACATTATGTTATTGCAAGCCCCGGTCTATCGTGGAAATAGCGGGAGTCCAGTTATTAATCAGGATGGTAAAGTGATTGGTGTGATCTATGCAACGAGAAATGATCCAGAGATGGGCAAGGTAGGATTAGCTATTCCGGTTTATCAAATTGATCGTTTTATTGAAAAGCAATAGCCTTTTCTATACTACAATACTTGATCAGTAGTATAATGACTAGCTGTAATATCTATGTATGGTGAAAATTGCATTAACCTAAAGAAGGAGCCTCTAGGGGCTCCTTTGCTTTAGGTCACTACAGCAGACTGGCTCTGCATCGCATGATCTAAATATTGTAGCAAATCATCATGCAATCGTATGATCTTAGCAGTATTCTTTTCAAATCGAAAAGCATGGAGGAAATCTTCGATCTTTTTGGATAAAAAGTCATCTTTTGTACGGACCATGATGACTAATAAATCGTCCCACTGCTGCCACATTGTATAGTATAGTGCCTTATCATAATCCGCAATGCCCATATCATTCGCTCCTTTTACAGAACAAGTCGGGACACTATTATTTTGGCCTAAATAAATGAAAAAAAGCATGGTGAAGTTTGGTAACAAAGGTTGTCATTTCTTTGTATGTTTTTTTTATTTGCGAACATATTAAAAACGACTTTAAATCAAAAGGAGGCGTAAAAATGCGTGTAAAGGATATAGTAGTAACTGGGCTTGTCCTTTCTACTTTGGTAGCCTGTGGTACCAATAATGATCAATCGCTAAATGATCGTAATTGGGATAATAATGTTGAGCCCGTTCGAAATCGTCCAAATCAAATGGAGCAGTACGACACGTACAATGGAACCAATCAATATCCAGGAGCACCTGGACAAGTACTAGATCGAAATCAACAAGATCCTGCTTATCAAAATGGAACGATGAATAATAGTGACACTCTTAATGGGACAAATAATGGTGCTAATGGGGGCAATCAAGGGCAAAATCAATATCAGGTCGCTGATCGTATTGCAGAGCAAGTCAATCAAAATGTTGATGAGATCGATCAAGCCTATGTGTTAACTATGGGTGATACGGCTTATGTGGCTTGTGAGATTGACAACAATGAGCAAACAGCTAATCAAGATGACCTCGCCGATGATATTGAACAAAAAGTTACAGAAGCAGTTCAGGACGCTGACCAAGACATTGAAAATGTATTTGTCTCTTCTAATCCTGATTTTGTCAACTTAACTTCTAACTATATGAGAGATGTTGATCGAGGGCGACCAGTCGAAGGCTTTTTTGATCAGTTTGGTGAAATGATTGATCGTATTTTCCCAGGGATGAACCGCTAGGTGAAAAGCAGTGAGCAGATGTTCACTGCTTTTTTCTATGTTAAGTTCCTTTAGACTATTTACGTTTAAGAGCGAAAATTAAATTCGAATAAACCTAATAAGAATTAAAATTGGAATGCCTTGTTGTTTGTGATATCTTAATATATAGAATAAAGTAAGGGAGAGAAGTGGTCATGAATAAAATGAACGTGGAAAGTTTTAATTTAGATCACACTAAGGTTGTCGCACCGTACATCCGCTTAGTAGGTGTCACAACAGGAGCAAAAGGTGATCAAGTATATAAATACGATATTCGCTTTTGCCAGCCTAATCAAGACCATATGGAGATGCCAGGCTTACATTCACTTGAGCATTTAATGGCTGAAAACATTCGAAACCATTTAGATCATGTTCTTGATATTGGACCAATGGGTTGTCAGACGGGCTTTTATTTAAGTCTGCTTAACAATGATTCATTTGAGGCAGTTAGTGATGCACTGGAAAAAACATTGAATGATGTGTTAAATGCGACAGAAGTACCAGCCTGTAATGAAGTACAATGTGGTTGGGCTGCAAACCACAGTTTATCTGGAGCACAAAAGATTGCTAAGCAAATGCTGGCTAAAAAATCAAGCTGGCCAAATGTATTTTCAGAATAATTTTGTATAGAGAGAAGGATGTTTGAAATGACAGAATCTGTTATTCAATACTTGAAAGACAACCGTGACCAACATTTAGAAGCACTTTGCAATTTTTTACGTATTCCTAGTGTCAGTACGGACCCATTGCATCGCACTGATATTAGAAAGGCAGCTCAATTTGTCTCAGATTATTTGACCGAGATCGGTTTTGATAAGGTCGAAATTCAAGATACACCAGGTCATCCGCTTGTCTATGCTGAATGGTTGAATGCTGGGCCCGACGCTCCAACTGTATTAGTATATGGTCATTATGATGTCCAGCCGGCTGATCCACTTGAATTGTGGGAAACTGAACCATTTGAACCAACACTTAGAAATAACCGCTTGTATGCACGTGGATCAAGTGATGATAAGGGACAAGTGTTTATGCATTTAGCTGTATTTAAGGCGTTTATGAAAACAGATGGTCAGTTACCGATCAATGTAAAGGTTTGTATTGAAGGTGAAGAAGAAATCGGAAGTGAACACCTTCATCAACAATTAGCTAATAAAAAGGAACAGTTTAAAGCTGATTTTGCTGTTATTTCAGATTCAGGAATGGTTGCCAATGATCAGCCAACGATTCTTTATGGATTAAAGGGGTTTACTGGAGTTGAATTTACTGTCAATGGACCAGATAACGACCTGCACTCTGGGCTATATGGTGGTGCTGTTCGTAATCCATTAATGGCATTAGCTCATATTCTCGCTTCAATGAAGGATCAAAATGAAGTGATCCAAATTCAACATTTTTATGATGATGTTGAACCTTTAACAGAACAAGAACGGACATTAATGGCCCAGGTACCAATAGAGGATTACTCAGTTACAACTGGAGTGACGTCCACGGTTTCTGAGCAGAGCTATACAGCAGCAGAACACACAATGGGACGACCGACTCTTGAAGTGAATGGGATGTTTGGAGGCTATCAAGGAGAAGGCACTAAAACCATTATTCCAGCATCCGCCACAGCAAAAATTACCTGTCGCTTAGTTCCAGGTCAAGATCCAAATAAGATTCAAGACTACTTAGTTGATCATATCAAACAACATTTACCTAGTGGTGTGACAGTATCAATTAAACGTGAACCTATATCAGCAAAAGCTTATAAGGTCGATCCAGATCATCCACTTATTAAGCAAGCGGCAGATAGCTACAGTAAAGCTTTTGGTCGCGATGTTGTTTATGTCCGCATGGGTGGCTCTATTCCAGTAGTTGAGTCGATCGACCATATTTTCAATATTCCTGTTGTATTACTAGGATTTGGTACCCCGGATGATCGTTTGCATTCCCCTAATGAGAGCTTCCCACTTTCAAGCTTTGATCAAGGTATGGTAACATTAGTAGACTTTTATGCTTCGCTTGGCTAGTATCTTTTAATGGGTCAGAAATCTAATTAAGATTTCTGACCCTTAGTGTTTCTAAGCGGTTAATCAATAGATAAAGCAAGCGTAGCGGGCAGGTTTTACCGGTTTTCAACTCCTTTCTAATCTCCCCCTATTATTTCACCTGTGAAAAACTCACTCCCAATTTATTTTAAAATGTTTAGGTAGACCGTCAATTTACGGCTAATCAACTTTTTTAAACTGTGAAGGTCAAGTTAATTATATGTAAATTTCGAAACAATCCCCTCTCTGTATAACTTCTAATTGTACATACATAATTCTAAATGACTTGCTTATACTAAGGCAAAACAAGTTTTGGGAGCCATTTATATGCAATTTCGATCAAAAAAGAAGCAAAAAGCCATTGTTGAAAATATATCAAAGGATCATAACGTACCACTATCAACTGATTTAACCGAGAACAGTAGGATAATCTCTAATATGCTAGGCGAAAGCGTTGATTTTGTTTCCCGTTCTTTTATGATTGGTGTGCAAAAGCCGGTTAAAGCACAGTTGTTTTATATTGATGGAATCGTCGATTCAGTGATTATTCACCACGATCTATTAAAGGGGTTAATGATTGAGAGCAGAGAAGCAGAACAAAGTAATCAAATCGATCGGCTCGAATTGTTAGAAAAACATCTTCTGGCTATTGGGATGGTTAATCATGTCGAAACGATTACTGATTTGTTTAAGCATTTATTGTCAGGTGATTCAATTTTACTGATTGATGGTTATGCTAAAGGTTTTTCTCTTGATACCCGTGGGGGTGAAAACCGAGGGATTGCTAGTGTTACAACTCAAGAAGTCGTTCGTGGTCCAAAGGAAGCTTTTTCAGAACGGATTAATTTAAATATTGCACTAATTAGACGTAAAATAAAAGATCCAAATCTGTGGATGAAAAATTACAAAATAGGAAACAAAACACAAACAGATGTTACGGTTGCCTATTTAAATGGTGTAGCAAATGATGATATTGTTCAAGAATTGGACAAACGCTTAAAAGACATTGACATTGATAGTATTTTAGAAGGAGCTTATATTGAAGAATTAGTCCAAGATGGGGTGTACACTCCTTTTCCAACGGTATACAATACGGAAAGACCTGATACAATTGCAGCAGGTATTCTTGAAGGCAAAATTGCTATATTTGTCGATGGAACCCCCTTTGTCCTCCTTATCCCAGCATTGTTTATTGATTTTCTTCAATCTAGTGAGGATTACTATCAACGTGCAGACATTGCTACTTTTATCCGTGTTTTAAGAACGATTTCATTTTTTTTAGCCTTATTGACACCATCTCTTTATATTGCATTGACTATTTTCCATCAAGAGATGGTCCCAACGACATTATTAATTAGCTTAGCAGCACAACGAGAAGGTATACCATTTCCGGCATTTATTGAAGCGGTATTAATGGAATTTACGTTTGAGCTACTAAGGGAAGCTGGGATTCGTCTTCCTTCAACGGTTGGTTCAGCCATATCAATTGTTGGCGCCCTAGTGCTTGGACAGGCAGCGGTAGATGCCGGGATTGTGTCAGCGATGATGGTGATTATTGTATCTTTTACTGCCATTAGTAGCTTTGTCTTTCCAAGCTACAATTTAGCCATTACTGTACGCATGCTACGATTCGGTTACATGCTCCTAGCTGCAACTTTAGGATTGTATGGGATATTTACAGGTTTAATTATTATGGTGCTTCATATGGTTAGTTTACGCTCCTTCGGTGTCCCTTATTTAACACCTTTAGGGCCATTTTCTCTAAGCGGACAAAAGGATGTATTTGTTCGTGCCCCTTTCTGGCTACAACGAACAAGGCAGCCTTTGCAGAGTCAGAAAAATATTGTCCGTAATCAAACCGATTCACCTCAGCCTCCGAAAGGAAGGTAGTATGATGAAAGGGTTCATTATTTCTTTATCACTATCACTTATACTTTTATCCGGATGCTGGAGTGGCAGAGAGTTAGCTGATATTTTGATTGGCGTGGCATTAGGTATTGATTTAGTTGATGATCAATACCAAGTGACTCTTCAAGTATTAGACCCAGCAGAAGTCGCTGCTAACGAAGGAACTTCAACCAGAAGCACAATAACCAATTATACGGTGACCGCTGATACGCTTTTTGAAGCAATTCGGCAATTGACGGTTACTACGCCGAGAAAAGTTTTTCTTAGCCATCTACGACTCTTAGTTTATGGTGAAGAGCTGGCAAGAGAAGGAATTGGGGATACCTTAGACTTTCTGTTACGTGATCATGAAATTCGATCAGACTTCGTAATTACAGTCGCCAAAGGTCTGTCAGCAAAGGATGTTCTGGGGATCATGTCACCACTTGAAAAAACCTTAGCTGAGAAAGTTTATACCAGTATCGAATCGTCCGAAAGAAACTGGGCATCGACCCAAAGGGTAGAATTAGATGAATTAATGGATAGTATCTTATCCAACGGTAAAGAAGCCGTATTAACAGGTGTTTCAGTCCGAGGTGACATTGAAAAAGGAAAGGAGCAAAGCAGTGTTGAACGTACGAGCCCGTTAGCGTTGGTGTACGTGGACAGCTTAGGGGTACTTAAGCATGATCAATTAATTGGCTGGTTAACAAGAGAAGAGAGTCAAGGCCTTAATTTCGTTGTAGATAATGTGCAGAATACAGTTGAGCACATTGATTGGCCTGAGGGTGGTACCATTACGCTTGAACTGATCAGGAATCAAACCAAGATGGATGTAAGTGCGAAGGATGATCAAGTTAAGGTGAAGCTAAGTGTTTCTACTATAGCCAATATTGGTGATGTAGCAGCTAATGTATCAATTAGAGATTTAGAGACGTTGTCAGAGATTGAGAAACATTTAGGGGATAAGCTAAAGGATTTAATGCAATCAACCATTGATGTCGCGCAAAAAGAACAAATCGATATATTTGGCTTTGGTGATCAGTTAAGAAGACAGGATCCAAAAGCTTGGACTGCTCTTGAGAAAAATTGGCCAGAAGCATTTGCCAATGCGGAGATTAGTTACGACATGTTAATTGAGATTAGACAGTCTGGAATGGTTACAGACCCGTTTGATCGAGAATTTCAAAAGAAACTTGATGAAAAGAAGAATTGAGGTGGGTTTTCTGAAAGTTCTTTTAATACTAGGATTGCTTAGTTTGCTGTTTGTTTATGATGTAAAGCGCTATCGAGGGCAAGAACGTAAGTTTTTCATAGGTGGAGTAATATTGGGAGCAATTTATGTTACGCTTGCACTAAACGAGGAGCTTGATTTGAATTTTGTCGACTTGATTCAGCAAGTGTTGAAACCAATTGTTGACCCATTAGAATCTTGGTTGATAAAGTATCAATTATAAGGGGAGTACGTTGATGAAAGAAGTGATTAGTGCAAAACAGTTTGCTATTCTTGTTTTTATGAATACATTAGGCACAGCCGTTGTGTTTATCCCAACGATTGCTACAAGATACGGTGGTGAAAATGGCTGGGTTACTTTAATTTTAAGCTCAATTGCTGGCTTAGCAACCATATTTATCTACATTAAAATACTAGATAATAATAACCAATTAAATTTTTTCCAAATAATAGAAGGTTTAGTTGGACAATTAATAGCGAAGGTCATTTTTGTGCTAATGTTTCTGTTCACTTATATCTCTGCAATTGGTAACGTGTGGGCCTTATCTCAATTTATTAGTCTACAAATATTAATGGAGACCCCAGCTGAGATTATTGCGTTAATCACTCTTTTATCAAGTTTAATTGCGGTAAGGTATGGAATCGAAAGCATTAGTAGAGCGTGTGAGATATTTTTTCCATTTACTATCGTTAGTCTAGTGTTACTAACCTTATTTGTATTGCCAGAAGCACGTATGGAAAATATTCAACCAATCATGCAATTTCAACAGGCCGGTACCTTTGTTGGCGTTATCCCAGTCCTAGCAATCACCTTTTTAGAATTGTTTTATATGCTAGTTATTTGCACGTCAGTAAATAACCGTAAAGCAGCTAAAAAAGCATTTTTTATTGGTGGATTATTAGCAGGCTTTAGTATGACTATTGTAACCTTAGCATGTATAGCTGTATTAGGAGTTGGGGGAACATTACGCCATACCTATCCCATCTATGTCCTTGGACAGAATATTCGATTTGCAAACTTCTTTGAACGCATAGAGGTTCTTGTCGCCTTTATTTGGTTTTTCACGATCTTTTTTAAAGTATGTACGTCGATTTATTTTCTTAATCGGACTGGACAACACTTGTTTAATTTTAAGAGCTATAAGGTCATCACAATTCCATTAACTATTTTTGCGTTTGCGTCGGCTATTACAAATTTTCTAAGTGTATTAAGCGATTTAAAGTTAATTAATTCTACATATGTGGTATTCGCTTTGTTTATTGGTTTAATTATTCCATTCATATTAGCTGTAGTACGTGTATTTAAAAAAACATAGCATCAATCTATAAATAGAGGTATGTTCACTAACTGTCGTACACATTAGGGTGATACCGAGCTAAAATGATTTATCGCATTCTGCGATTACTCGCTCCATCGAAGGGCTTTTGTAAGACTGCCACATCAAGAAAATGGGAGATCCAACAGTCAATAACAGCCCGACTGGTTCATCTAACGTTCAGGGGGAGGACAAAGTTCGCTACGTCCTGTCGCAACGGCTGTACGAGCACATCCTATACGTCGAAACCCCCACTGAACGAAGTTTCACTTTATCGTCAATAGTTTTGAGTAAAAAACTAGTTATACTTTTCACTACCCTCTTTCTTGAGCTGATCCGATTATGCTGATTATTTCAATTAGTTGTCAGCCTTTGATCAAGTTAACTTATTGGTAGTCATTAGCAATTTCTATTATTTTTTCTGCCGTATAAATTAAATCGGATTCACGGGTCATCCTCCCAAAAGATATTCGAAAAAATCGAAGTCGTTCTTGCTCAGTTGCATAAATGGCACGCATGACTGGGGAAGCGTCTTGCTTTTGAGACTGACAGGCGCTCCCGGTGGAAATGCAAATATGATATCGATCTAGTGAAAGTAACATATATTGACCCTGAACGCCATGAATAGCTAAACCGATAATCGATGGCAGTTGCTGTTGTTTATTTGTTGCTCCCTCGATAACGAGTCGCTCACCGAGTGGTGCTAGCTTATTTAAAAATAAGTCGCGAAGTTGCCAGCTATGTTGGAGGTTTTCCGTGATGCTTTGCTGGGAATCGATCGCTGCTTGGGTAAATGCTACAATTCCTGGCGTATTTAATGTGCCTGGACGAAAGCCCGATTGATGTGTGGTTAAAGGTACAGTGGATACCCAGTTGCAGTCTTTTGAGAAAAAAACAGCCCCCATTCCCTTAGGACCATGAATTTTATGACTAGCCACGGAAATAGCATCAGTATGAAAGGAGTAAAGATCTAGTGGTATTTTTCCAAATGATTGGACACAATCACTGTGAAATGGAATTCCGTGCATTCGGAACCATTTGCCCAATAATGCAATCGGTTGGATAACACCAATTTCCGAATTGACGTGCTGAATAGAAGCAAGGCAAGTATCCGAACGGGTAAGTCGTTTTACATCCTCTACTTCGATGAGACCTTGAGCGTTAACGGGTACATAGCTGACATCAACCCCATCTTCCTTAAGCTCTTGAAAAAATGCGTGTACGGATGGGTGTTCAATTTCTGATGTTATAACATGATTGCCTTTATGTTTATGTGCCTTGTACAAACTTCTTAAGGCCAGTTGATTTGCTTCTGTTCCCCCACTTGTGAAAAAAACATGCTCCTGCCGTACACCTACTAAAGAAGCAAGTTGCTCTTTACATGTCTGAATAAGCTGATTTGCATGGCTTCCTGCCTCATGGAGACTGCTTGAATTGGCAAAATAGTCCTCATTTGTTTTAATCCAGACATTGATAGCCGATTTTGATATCGGAGTTGTTGCAGCATAATCTAAATATATCATGATTGCCTCACTTTCTTATCAACATTCTCCCAATCCTTATTGCTGGGCTAAAAAGCCTTTTCGTAACAGAAGACGGAGTTTTCTGTCGGAAACCGATAAAGATCTTGTCATTAGTTTAATTTTATGTAAAGATAGATGTCAAGACATATGTAAAGTTTATTTCTGAAAATGTGGGTGAGGGCATGAAAAAGACTGATGTATTGATTGTGGGAGGCGGTCTGGCCGGAGTGATAACGGCTCTTAAGCTAGTAGATTGCATGCAGGTTACCGTGGTCATGCAAGGAGACGGAAATGAGGGGAACTCTTGGAAAGCACAAGGTGGTATCGCCGCGGCTCTTGCTAAGACTGACTGTGCTGACCTGCATGCAGCTGATACATTGCAGGCGGGTTATTATAAAAATGATTCTTCTTCTGTCCATGTTTTAACACAGGAGGGTAAGAACAGGGTAAGTCACTGGATCAATCAGGGACTTTCATTTGATCGAACACAAGATGGAGGATTCGACTTTGCTCGAGAAGGAGCTCATAGTATGAGGCGTATCCTTCATGCAGGTGGAGACCAGACCGGAAAAAGATTGATGACCTTTTTTACAGAAAAATTAAACGGACGTGTTGAGTATTTAACTGGTTTTGCAGCAACGGAATTAATGATAAAGGATGGACAATGTGCTGGGGCTAGATTTATTAATAAAGATGGATTAGAACTAGCGATCTCTGCTAATTTTACGATTTTAGCAACAGGCGGAATTGGCGGGCTGTTTAGTGAGACATCCAATGACACAAGTTTAATAGGTTCCGGCCTAGTTATCGCTTGGCAGGCCGGAGCTGACTTAAAAGATTTAGAGTACATTCAATTCCACCCTACGCTCATCACTTCACAAAATCGAACTGTCGGTCTTGCCTCTGAAGCTTTGCGAGGGGAGGGAGCTGTTCTACGAAGCGAGGATGGAAGAGCCATTATGGATGGGATTCACCCGATGAAAGATTTAGCCCCTCGCGATGTGGTAGCAAGAACTTTGGATAACTATATTCAAAATGGAAAAAGGGTTTTTCTCGATATTTCATCAATAAATCAGTTTAATGAGCGCTTTCCTCAAATTGCCCAACTATGTAGTCATGCCGGAATTAACTGGCAAGAAGGTTATCTTCCAGTCAAACCCGGTGCCCACTTCCATATGGGCGGAATTAAAACAGATCTTTGGGGCCGAACAACGGTAAAAAGACTATATGCTGTAGGGGAAGTGGCGTGTACAGGAGTTCATGGTGCGAACCGACTTGCCAGTAACTCATTGCTCGAAGCAATTGTGTTTGGTGAAAGAACAGGTGAAGGAATTCTAGAGGGAAGTGACTGGGGAGAGATTCAGTGTAATAAACCGCGGACATGGCAGACGAGACTCAAATCAAGCCATCAGCTTCCAAAAATAGCGGAGATTCGTCAACGTGTTTCCAGATCTTTAGGTGTTTTACGTCGTGAATCAATGCTTAAAGAATTTATTTTATGGACGGAAACATATTTGGATCACACCGATCAGATAACGGATAATCAGAAAGCATTCACCGATATAAAAAAAGTTCAGATGCTGATAGCAGCTAACTTAATTGCAAAAGCAGCTGTTAATAATAAAGATTCATGCGGCTTTCATACGATAGAAACCATTGAAGGAGAGGTTAGGCTATGAATAGAATCTGGCTGAGACAACAATTAATCGGTTTTTTAAATGAGGACATTGGATTTGGTGATCAAACATCTCAAGCCATTTTTGGCGATGAAATCGGGGTAGCTGTTATATCTGCCAAAAGTCAGGGCATTTTTTGTGGAACAGACGTGATTATAGAAGCGTATCGACTGGTTTCTGATCAAATAAAGGTAAAGATGTATAAAAAGGATGGAGAGGCCTTCGTTACAGGCGAAGAGTTGGCACGTATTAATGGACCAATTATCGAACTACTCAGTACTGAGCGGGTGGTATTGAATTTAATACAGCGTCTCTCAGGAATAGCTTCACTTACTCATGAAGCTGTCCAACTGGTTGCTGGTACTGGTGTAAAAATATCTGATACCAGAAAAACAACGCCAGGTCTCAGAATGCTGGAGAAATACGCTGTTGTGTGTGGCGGTGGGATAAATCATCGCTTTGGTTTAGACCATGCTGTACTCATTAAAGATAATCATATTGCCCAAACTGGATCAGTCTCAGCAACCCTACAGCAAGTAAAACGTGCGATTGGTCATCTGGTCAAGATAGAAGTGGAAGTGGAAAATGAAGAACAGTTGAAGGAAGCTATCGAAGAAAAGCCTGATCTGATTATGCTCGACAATTGCAGCCCTAAACAAGCAGCTGATTGGTGCAAGCTCATTCCAGAGTCTATTACCGTTGAATTATCAGGCCGAATGACGAAAGAGCAATTAAAAGATTATGCCAAAACAGGGGTTGATGTGATATCGATGGGAGCTTTAACCCATTCAGTAAAAGCAAAGGATATTAGTATGAATATATTAGTTAAGGAAGGTGGCGGGCATGCTTAGTCCAAATTTATTCAAAGAAGTGCAGTCACAGTTACCTGATTCGTACAAAGAAGCGGATGATCAGGAGCTTAGTGAACGAGCATGGGAGCGAAAAAGGCAACTCGGTAAGGATTTGTTTATCCCAGGTCATCATTATCAGAAGGACAATGTGATCCAGTTTGCTGATGAAATTGGTGATTCGCTTCAGTTGGCACAAGGATCAGCCACCAATCGTCAAGCATCATTTGTCGTCTTTTGCGGGGTTCATTTTATGGCTGAAACAGCCGACATTCTAACTGGTGACGACCAGCAAGTGATTTTGCCAGATTTAAGAGCAGGCTGCTCCATGGCAGATATGGCAAATCAAAACCAAATCGAACGTGCATGGGAAAAACTGATCGATATGTTTGGGGAGACAATTATTCCAATAACATATGTTAACTCATCTGCAGAAATTAAAGCATTTGTGGGCAGGTATGGAGGTGCTACAGTTACTTCATCTAATGCGGAAAAAATATTGACATGGGCTTTCAAACAAAAGAAACGGATCCTCTTTTTGCCAGATCAGCATTTAGGCCGAAACACAGCTTATCGTTTAGGTATTCCACTTGAACATATGCGGGTATGGGACCCGATTTATGAAGAGCTTGAAGGGGATCAGCCATTAGATCAAGTCCAAATGATTTTGTGGCAGGGACATTGCTCAGTACATGCCAATTTCAGAATCGAGCATATCCAGTCATATCGGGCAAGTGAGCCTGATCGGAATATTATCGTCCATCCCGAATGCTCATGGGAGGTGACTCAGGCAGCAGATCTAGCTGGATCGACACGTTTTATTATTGAACAGGTTAAAGCCGCACCGCCAGGGTCAAAATGGGCAATCGGTACCGAGATGAATCTTGTCAAACGGTTAAAAAAGCAGTACCCAGAGCAATCGATCGACTCACTCAATCCAGAGATGTGCCCTTGTCTGACTATGAATAGAATCGATTTGCCTCATTTTGTTTGGGTACTAGATGAACTTTATGCAGGTAGATGTCCAAACCAAATAACGGTGGACAAAAAAGTTGCAGATGAAGCCTTGCTAGCCATTGAGAGAATGCTGATGTTATAGTATTGCTAATCTCATTAGTCCGAAATGTTGCTTTTCAGACAACTTCAGACCACGGTACAGCATAAAGTTATCTCATATTATGATCTGTTTAATCCAATTTTACTGCTATTTTTTAAGTTGAATAAGCTTGCAATTATAATATCCCCTAAGGTAAAGTATTAACAAAGTGAAGAGGGGGAAATGGTTTTGAAGGATAATTTCGCAACACGTTCGGTTCATTTTTCTACTAACAAGAAAGATACAATAGAGAGCAAAGTGACACCTATTTATCAAACAACAGCCTTCAAATTTAAAGATTTGGCTGAAATAGAGGCATTTTACCAAGAAGATAAAGGCTATTTATATTCTCGGGTCGGCAACCCTAATACGGATGAATTGGGTCAGGCGGTCGCGATTTTAGAGGGAGCACCTACAGGTATAGCCACTTCATCAGGCTTGTCTGCCATTTTAATTGGCATTTTGGCCACTACTAAGGCTGGTGATCATATCATCGCTTCATCAGATATATATGGGGGTACCTATGAGCTTTTGGTGAATGAGCTTGCTCATTTTAATATAGCGGTTAGTTTTGTTGATTTTACTAACATTTCAGCCGTTAAATCTGCCATTAAACCCAACACAACTCTGTTATATTCTGAATCGATAACCAACCCATTATTAAGGGTAGAGCATCTGCCAACAATCGTTGAGCTGGCTAAACAGCATCAGCTTTTGACTATGATCGATAACACCTTTGCTACTCCTTATTTGATCCAGCCTTATCAACTTGGAGTTGATTTAGTCGTGCATAGTGCGACGAAATATCTTGGTGGACATAGTGATGTGACAGCAGGTGTATTGGTAGGACACCAAACATTATTAGCCAAAGCAAGAAAGCGAATGGTTAATCTTGGAACAACACTCAGTCCATTTGAAGCATGGTTAGCATGTCGAGGAGTTAAGACACTTGATGTAAGAATGGAACGACAGGTTGGAAATGCTGAAAAACTTGCTCGGGCGTTCAGACAAAATCCTAAAGTTAAGCAAGTTTATTATCCCAAATATGCTTCTATTAAGGGGAATGGGGCAATTGTTACCATTGATTTGAATGAGGACTGTGATATTGAACGCTTCTTTAAATCTTTAGCATGGGTAAAGCTTGTTCCTACATTGGCCGGTGTGGAAACAAGTGTGTCTTATCCGAGGACAACTTCACACCGTGCCTTATCAAATATTGAGCAGGAAAAGCTAGGCATTACCAAAGGACTTGTTAGAATTTCAGTAGGTATTGAAGATGCTAAAGATATTATCGATGTTTTTCAAGCAGCGATTGAAGAGGCAACAGGACGATCTTAATGATCGTCTTTTTCTTTGGCAAAAATATTCCATGTATGCTGGTATGATGAAGGTTAAAAAAGATCTTCAAGATACGCAACACACTTTTTGTAATCTAATTAGAGGACTTCTTAATTACCTGGTAGGTGACTGTTATTGCTGGTTAAACAATTATCTATTCTTAGATACTGATTTTGCTCCATTAAAACTCAGCAATGATTTTTCATATCTTTTATAATGAGCTATACTTAAATTAATATTAAATGCTAATGGAGGTATCAGGTGAATGAGATATGCGATTGTGACAGGAACGTCGAAAGGCTTGGGAGCTGCCATTGCTCGACATTTGCTTGAACAAGGAATACATGTCATTGGTATTGCAAGAAATCGAAATAAGGAATTAATAAAGGTTGCAACTGAACGCAATGTTAGCTATCAGCATTTTATATGTGATTTAGCCAATGGTGATCAGATTGATCACGTATTCGCTACGATTAATGATCAAATATTTAAAACAGGGACGCAAAGAGTGTATTTAATTAATAATGCCGCCACAGTCAATCCGATTGATACAGTAGCAAATCATACGATGGAAGCGATCCAGGCTCATATGCAAATCAATTTAGTTGCACCAATGCTGACCACTTCGCTTGTTCTTAAAAAGGCTAAGTCATATGCCATTCCTACTGTAGTCGTTAATATTACTTCAGGCGCAGCGAATCGCTCGACTTATGGTTGGAGTGCATATGGTGCTTCAAAGGCTGGTTTAGATCGATATACAAATACGGTAGCACTAGAGGAACAGGAGCTTAATACAAATAATAAAGCCATCCTATTTGATCCAAGTATAATGGACACGAGTATGCAGCAAGATATCCGTTCTGTGGATAAGGAGGCTTTTGCTGATGTCGAGCAATTTAAACGATACAAAGAGGAAAAGCAATTACGCGATACGACAGTGGTAGCTGAAGTTCTGGTTAACCTACTCGTAGATGACGATCAGATCGAGAACGGGAAATATTATAGTATCAAGCAGTATGTTTAGTGAGCCAAAGCATAACAGAGGTGAAACGAGAACATCTCTCTCAAGTAGCGAGATGTTAACCAAAAAAAAGCCGATCTAACAGAGGTTATCACCAACAAATCTTAAGGCATTTACCCATTTTTACGTTATCCCTTCCCATTTTAGACTGAACAACATATTCTATAAGTGACTCGTAGGAAAAGGAGGGTTCATAAATGGGTGCAGGATACGGTGGTTATGGATCAGGCTTTGCTTTAGTTGTTGTTTTATTTATCTTACTGATCATTATTGGAGCATCTTGGGGATACGGCGGCTATTAAATAGTAAAAGAGGATTCTTCTGGATCCTCTTTTCAATTCTCATTTTTACGATGGATACTTCTAATATAGCGTTGATTCAAATACTGGGAAGGACTAATCCCGGTAACCTTTTTAAAAATGCGACTAAAATAATAAGGATTAGCAAAGCCTAACCGATCACTCACTTCAGTTATGTTGAAATCCGTACTATTGAACAGATCGATGGCCTGCTCGATTAAAATATGATTTTGATATTGTCGAATGGTCTGTCCTGTTTCTTTTTTGAAAATAGTGGAAATGTAGGGATAGCTTAAATGGATCTGAGCTACAATGTCATCGCTTGTTAACTTATGGTCGCTTTGATGACAAAGCTCAATAATGGCTTTGACGATTTGTTGATGCCGTGGCTGAGCCTGTGCCTGCTTTGCTAGGGCATAGAGTTGTAAAAAAAGGTTATGACATTGGACAGAGCGCTCGATCGCATCACTCTTTTGATTTGTTATCATCTGATTAAGCTGCTGTCTTACATAGGACAGGTACTGTACTTGACCATGCTTAGGTAAGGTCAGCTTCTTAAAATAACCATCCTCTGGAATCATCGTTTGCAAATGTGGAGTTTGATACTCATTCCATGTCGATAGCTGCTTATGATCAGGAGTGAAAAAATGAATAAAGTACCATTTGGTACCAGGTTGATAAAATTTGTTTCCCCAATGCTTAACCCCTCTATGTAAGAACAAAAAGTGACCAGCTGTTAACGTGTATGTTTGCCCGTCTTCGATAACCTCCATCTGACCAGCTACAACAAAAATAAAGACATGTAGCCTTTTCATTAATCGATCAGGATGACGAAATTCTCCATTCAAATCTTCCATATAACCGATCTCATGGAGCATGGGAATGTGATAAGACGCTATTTCTATCGTGTGCAAATCAATCACCTCCCTCTCATTTTAGCATAGATGGATGGAAATAGATCTGATCCTTTGGATAGATATTAAAAAAAGATATCTTTTTTAAAAAACATGACATGTTCATACCACCATGTTGATGGCATATTGGATTTAAAAACAGAAGAAGGATGTTAGATATGGAAAAAGTGATATTGACGCAAGGATTATTTAAGGATTCCGAACAAAAAGGTAAGACTTATCTCGTTGTTCTTGATCTAGATCGATTAATTGCCCCTTGTTATGAAGCAGCAGGACAGAAGCCTAAAGCGAAACGTTACGGTGGCTGGGAGGAAAAAGAGATTGCTGGTCACTCGATTGGTCATTGGTTGTCAGCAGCAGCGATGATGTATAAAGTGACCGGAGATCAGATCCTTAAGGATAAGCTCGAATATGCAGTCGATGAATTAGCACATGTTCAATCATTTGATACATCAGGCTATGTTAGTGGCTTTAATCGAGCTTGCTTTGACGAGGTTTTTTCAGGTGATTTTCGGGTCGGACACTTTGAGCTAGGGGGATCGTGGGTTCCATGGTATAGTCTGCATAAAATTTTTGCAGGACTTATTGATGCTTATCAACTAGCAGATTGTCAAAAAGCAAGATTGGTTTTAGAAAAGCTATCAGATTGGGCAGACAAAGGACTAGCTAAGCTTACAGATCAACAATTTCAACATATGCTGATCTGTGAGTTTGGAGGAATGAACGAGGTATTCGCTGATGTATACACGATTACTGGAGATAAACGTTTTCTTAATTTAGCTGAACGTTTTAATGACTTAAGGATACTATCCCCACTGTTAAACGAAGTTGATGATTTAGCAGGCAAACATGCCAATACACAAATTCCAAAAGTCATTGGGGTAGCTCGGCTTTACGATGTAACAGAAAAAGAAGAGTATCAAAAAATAGCTCGATTTTTCTGGGAGCAAGTTATTCATCATCACTCCTATGTGATTGGAGGTAACAGTAATGCTGAGCACTTTGGTCCTGTTGATACTGAGCCACTTGGTATCTTAACAACTGAAACATGTAATACGTATAATATGTTAAAGCTGACGGAGTATTTATTTGCTTGGTCACCTGACAGTCGCTATATGGATTATTATGAGAACGCCTTATTTAATCATATTTTGGCATCACAGGACCCTGAGTCAGGGATGAAAACGTATTTTATCTCTACAGAACCCGGTCACTTTAAAGTTTACTGTACACCAGATCAATCCTTTTGGTGTTGTACAGGTTCGGGTATGGAGAATCCTGCACGCTATGCTAAAAATATTTATACGCGAATAGATGATAAAATTTATGTTAATTTATTTATTGCTTCAGAGTTTACCCTAGCTAATCAAATTAAGTTGAAACAAGAAACGCAATTTCCATATCAGCAGAAGAGCAAGTTACTGGTAACCGAAGCAAATGGAGCTACGCATACGATTTTAATTCGTGTTCCTTATTGGTTAACAGGTGAGATGAATGTTAGCATTAATGGTGAAAATGTTGAAGCTCATGTTGAGCATGGCTACCTTAAGCTGACACGTCACTGGCATCAAGGAGACTGTATAACGTGGGATTTACCGATGAGCTTACACACATATACAGCTAAGGATAATCCTCATCATAAAGCGTTTCTGTATGGTCCAATTGTATTAGCTGGCAAGCTTGGTCATGACCGTTTTCCGGAAACAGATATTGTAGCAGATCATTTAGTCTACAATAATTATCCTCTAATTGATGTACCAACTTTAGTCACCACTGAAGAACCAAGCGCTTGGCTGGAATTAACTGATCCAGCTACACTAACTTTTACATCAAGGCCAATCGGGGAACCAGGTCAAAAAAGTGTGACAATGATTCCGTTCTATCGTCTACATCATGAGCGTTACACTATTTATTGGCAAGTCATGAGCGAGCAAGACTATCAGTCTTACCAGCAAGATGCTGACCAAAAGGCGAAAAAATTACGCAGCATGACCGTGGATTATGTCCAGCCAGGAGAGCAACAGCCTGAGATCGAGCATGATATTCAAGCTAAGCAATCCTCAACCGGCTATTTGAATCTTGTTGATCGCCACTATCGTGATGCTCGTGATGGAGGCTATTTTAGCTATCAGCTTGCTGTAGAGGCTGAACAAGCCAATACTTTAATTGTGACTTACTATGGGAATGACCAAGAAATATTTATTGATGGAAAGAGCTACCCGAGACAATTTAATATTTTAGTCGATCAAGCATGCATCGCAACAGAAACGTTAACTGGAACCAATCCCAAACAGTTAGTTGATCAGGCTTATCCAATACCTCAGTCTTTAACAAATGGAAAGAATAGCGTCCACGTATGTTTTGAGGCTCCAGAAGGAAAAATTGCCGGTGGTGTTTACGGTGTGCGTGTGATTAGAAATTAAATCAAAGCCTAGCTATGATCCAAGAAGTTGTTAAATGATAAGGTTAAGAAACGGGTCAAATAACGATTAACAAATGTAAGTATGTAAGAGGGCAAGAGGGGGATGTACCGTACATCAATTTCGTGTAATCGGACAACGAATCAACTGTGCTTCAGGCTAGATGATCTAGGGGCTGGAGTACAGTTTTGTTTATTTCATTGGAAATTAATTGGATAAGTTAACGAGAAAAGGGGATCACGTTTTGCTTTAGACAGGAGAACGGGGCTCCTAATGAGGAATGTTTAAGTCTGTCTCGATGTCTGGTTGGAAATACCTACTTTTACATCAATGTATTGCTAAATAACCAAAGCTCTTGTTTAGAAAGTATTAGCACATTTATCAATAAAATATGATATAGTATGTATGGATAGAAGGGGGGAATAAGATTAAATGATTCAGCGTAAAAGTAAACGTGAAATAGAAATGATGGCTGAAGCAGGTAAATTGCTCGCTGAAGTCCATAAAGAACTCGCTAAGCTGATTAAACCAGGAGTGACAACTAAACAAATTGATCAATTTGTAGAAAAATATTTAGCTGAACATGGAGCAACGCCTGAACAGAAGGGGTATAATGGCTATAAATATGCCACATGCGCCTCAATCAATGATGAGATTTGTCACGGTTTTCCGCGTGATGAAGCATTAAAGAATGGTGATATTGTCACGATTGATATGGTCGTTAATCTTAATGGTGGTCTAGCAGACTCGGCTTGGACATACGCAGTAGGTGATGTAGATGAAAAAACAGAACGTTTTTTGAATGTCACGAAGACTTCTCTATATAAAGGAATTGAGCAAGCACAGGTTGGCAATCGAATCGGTGATATTGGCCATGCAATCCAACAATATGCTGAGGCAGAAGGGTATGCAGTGGTCCGTGATTTTACCGGACATGGAATTGGACCATCAATCCACGAGGCGCCCCATATTCCGCACTACGGTTTGCCTGGTAAAGGTACTCGTCTTAAAGAGGGGATGGCCATTACTATCGAACCGATGCTGAATGAAGGGTCATGGCATAGTAAAATGGATGATAATAACTGGACCGCACGTACAGTAGACGGTGAGCGTTCAGCACAATTTGAACATACCATTATCATTACACAAGATGGCCCATTAATTTTAACTGAACAAGAAAGCTAGCTAATTAGCTAGCTTTTTGTATACCTTAAATGTCGGAGTAAACCATCTTTCCAAACAAACATCTAAATTCGGTTAAGAGAGTATCGGTCATGAATGTTTTATTCAGAGGATGGCAGCAACTGCTCTTGTCTTTACTAACACCCAGGCAAGCCTTAACTTTATGAATTTAGTCAAGTTCGATGACGGTATTTTTGTGATGAGTTATAATTTTTTTGATCATAAAAAAATAGGTGGATACAGAGAAAAAATAGATAGAGGGGGAGTAGCTATGCAAGCAAAGCTACAAATTAAAAAAGGACTAGCCGTTGGAATACCGATTATGCTTGGCTACTTTCCAATTGCAGTCACTTATGGTGTCATTGCACAGCAAGCAGGGCTGAGTTTGCTAGAATTAACAAGTATGAGCGTACTTGTTTATGCAGGAGCGGCACAATTTATGGGAACCAATATGCTCGCCATTGGTGCAGGTTCAATTGAAATTATCCTTGCTACATTTGTCTTAAATTTTCGGCATTTTGTTTTGAGTTTATCTTTTATGCATCGAGCAAGGGCTTTCCCGCTTCGCTGGAAAGCTCTACTTGCCATGGGGCTAACCGATGAATCCTTTTCAGTCGCTTCCACTCAGCCAAAAGCGTTGCAAGAAGATAAGGGGTATTACTTCTATATCGCTCTATTTACTGGTGCGTATCTATCTTGGATAACGGGTTCATTTCTCGGAGGTATCGTTGGTGATATTATGCCGAGCTCAATAAGCCAAAGCTTAGGTATAGCCTTGTATGCGATGTTTATTGCATTACTCGTACCAGCCATTAAATCAAATGTACGATATGGCCTCATTGCATGTTTGGCGATGCTGTTAAATTATGGTTTCTCCAAGATCTGGCAAGAAGGCTGGTCAATCGTTTTGGCGACAGTTACTGCTAGCTTTTTAGGGATTTTTCTGATTAGGAGGGAAGATTAATGTCGCCAATATTTGTTATTATTTTAATGGCAGTTGTCACGATTGGACCAAGAATTATTCCTGCTTTTATTGTTGATCTCATTAAATTTCCTAACTGGGTTGGACGTTGGCTTGAAGCCGTTCCTTATGCAGCGCTTGGCGCATTAATATTTCCTGGTATTTTGAACGTCTTACCAGATCGTCCCCTTGTAGGATTAATAGGTGGTATTGTAGCCATTGTATTGTCACTTTTACGTGTTCATACTGTTTTAATCGTACTTGGAGCCTCTGCTGTTGTTTATTTTATGCTTTGATTCTTGGTGATAAGGCTCAACATGGATGTGAGCATATGGAATATTTAGCTCCTGCTCTAACGTTTCCTCAATACGATCGGTAATTTTGTGTCCATGCTCAACCGTTATATTTGGGTCGACGTAAATAATAATATCGAGTAATGTTTGATTTCCATGGCGTCGACCTTTAATATCTCGTACCTCAATAACTTCTTGATCTTTAGCGATATGCTCTCGTATAACCTCGATTAAATCTTGATCAAAGCCATCCGTTAATGAATGGCTGGAATTTCTAAAAATACTCCAAGCGGTATGAACGATCAGAATTCCGACAATCAGCCCAGCTACCGGATCAAGCCAATACCAACCAATTTGGGCTCCGATAATGCCAATAAATGCTCCAAAACTAATTAGTGCATCTGATCGATTATCTTGTGAAGCTGCATGTAAAGATGAACTATTGATCCGCTTAGCCAATCGTGAATTAAACCAATAGACAGCTAACATAATTAGCGATGAAGCTAAGGCTATCCACGCAGCTATCATATCTGGCTGGGTATGAGATCGATTCCAAATGAGTTGAATCGACTGAACGATAACTTGAAAGCCGACTGTCACCATAATAAATGATGCGATTAATGAGGCAATTAGTTCAGCGCGAAAGTGTCCATAATGATGATCACTATCAGGTGGCTTACGCGAAATACGCAAGCCAATCAGGACGGCTAAAGATGCGATCACATCTGTTGTATTATTTAATCCATCAGCTTGTAAAGCTTGAGAATTTGATAAGTTACCAATAATGACTTTTATTGCAGCTAGTAGGAGATAGACTGTAATGCTTAACCATGCACCGGTTTCTCCTCTTTTTAATTGATCATATTGATTCATTTTTTTATTTTTTCCCTTCTCTGATTTCATAAAAATAGCTTATCATGCAGAATTCCTGTGGGTCTAGAGAAAAAATAGTTCGTTTAATCATCATAACTGATCGGCTCCAATCAAGTTGGTGGATGCCAAAATCTATTCGTTTGGTACGCTTAATCATACTTTCCCCTGTTTTAATGAAAAAAACCCATTAGTAAATCGTTTACAAATCCGATATAATGGGTATATAGAAATAAATTTTGTTAGTCCTTAAGAAGGAGTTGAGATCGTTGAAGAAACAAAAAGTAAATTATTGTTTACGTCGTAACTTCTTTAGCTATCCTCTTATAGCTAAGCGTGAGATGCCGTTTGAAGTCAAACTGATCGCACAACTTGTTATGGACGCACTTGTTTCGGAGCATAATAAAGCTAACTTTGATCGGAAGATTAATAAAGCTATTGACAGCAACGATCCTGCTCAATTTAAACGAATTTGTGAACAAAATAAACACTATTCATGGGAGTATTAAGGTGTCTGAACACAAGAAAATGGTTCAGCACTGGAACTAGCAGCGGACAGCTTAAGCTTGTCCGCTACTTAGTTTGTTCTAAGTATAATATTTCGACTAGCATGTAGCTATTAGCTAACTTCCTTGAAGATAGCCTGATTGTGTATAGTGACCTTACCTAAAAGAAGAGGTGTTGGAACATGAGGTTGTTATTCATTTTAATGACCTTTGGCACTTACGGGTATGTGGGAATTCCGATAGCGAAATATATCAGCAGGACTTGACTCTGCAGGATTACGTTTTGACTGTTGAAGTTAATGTAATTTGACTTCAACAGTTTTTTTGTAAAATAAAAGCCACGAACTCAAGCGTTAGGGATAGGTTACTCAGATACATTCGAAAAATATGGCAAATATATTGATAAGTTGTTGTGATAGAATAGAGGAAAATAGCAGGGGGAGATATGATGAGAACACGGGTAGAACATGATACTCTAGGAGAAGTCCATGTTGATCAGACTAAATTTTGGGGTGCTCAAACCCAACGTAGTTTAGAAAATTTCCCAATTGGTCAGGAAATGATACCAGAACGGCTCATTTACGCTTTTGTCATGCTCAAACGGAGTGCAGCAATTGTTAATGGTAGACTAGGTCGTTTAACAGAAGAAAAAGTAGAGGCGATAAAACAAGCTTGTGATTATGTATTAAACCAGAAAGAACAAGTAATTGAGCATTTCCCGCTTGTTGTTTGGCAAACAGGTAGTGGGACACAAACGAACATGAATATTAACGAAGTGTTAGCTTACATAGGGAATAGCATCCTAAAAGAAAAAAACGCTTCTGAAACGCTTCATCCCAACGATGACTTAAATCGATCACAAAGTTCAAATGACACGTTTCCAACTGCTATGCATGTTGCGAGTGTATTAGCATTGGAAGAGGAATTACTACCGGCAATGAGTAATATGGAAGCAACGCTAGCTGAGCTTAGTCAACAGTATCAAGATTTGATTAAAATAGGTAGAACACATCTACAAGATGCCACACCGCTAACGTTTGGTCAAGAGGTGAGCGGATGGCAGCATATGTTGGAAAAAATGAAGCAAATGATATTAGAGGATTTAACTTATCTTCGTGAGCTTGCCATCGGCGGGACAGCAGTTGGAACAGGGCTTAATGCAGATCCAAGCTTTGGATATGAAGTTGCTGTGGAATTAAGTAACCTAACCGAAACTACTTTTTGCTCAGCAGCAAATAAATTTCATGCCCTAACAAGTCATGATCAGTTAGTGCGGGCCCACGGTACGCTTAAGGCATTAGCAGCTGACTTAATGAAAATAGCAAATGATATTAGATGGCTAGCCAGTGGACCACGTGCGGGAATTGGTGAAATTGAACTCCCTGCTAATGAACCTGGTAGTTCAATTATGCCAGGGAAAGTTAATCCGACTCAAGCTGAGGCATTAACGATGGTCACTGTCCAAGTCATGGGCAACGATACAACGATTGGTATTGCAGCCAGTCAAGGGCAATTTCAATTAAATGTGTTCAAACCCGTTATTGCTTATAATTTTCTACAATCGGTTCGGTTACTAAGTGATGCGATGCGTTCATTTACGGATCGATGCTTAATCGGTCTAAAGGCTAATGAAGAGAAAATGACTGACTACCTTAACGCCTCGCTTATGCTCGTAACAGCGTTAACCCCTCATCTCGGTTATGAGCAAACAGCTAAAATTGTAAAAAAGGCCTATCATGAGGGAACGACATTGAAGCAGGCCGCCATAGCTTTAGGGATGTTGACCGCATCGGAATTTGATCAACTCGTTGATCCTAAACGCATGATCTAATCAGACTTAGCGGAATATTCCTTTACAACCAGTCAAACACAGTCATAATTTTCAGCGATTGTTTTACACTAACGATTAAGGAGGTGGACAACAATGGCTGATAGAAGTAGCTCTAACAAATTAGTTGTTCCTGGTGTTGAAGCCCAACTCGAACAAATGAAGTATGAAATTGCTCAGGAGTTTGGAGTAAATCCAGGTCCTAGTGAAACATCACGTGCCAATGGATCAATTGGTGGTGAAATTACGAAAAGACTTGTGCAGGAAGCACAACAACAAATTGGGCCTAGAGCATAATAGGTTTAAATTCATTTCGATAATAAAAACGATCGTTAACTGAATATCAAAACATAAAAGAGAGACATCCAATTTAGAGGATGTCTCTCTATATATAAAAGGGGGGTATACTAAATTATCTTATGGTTTGCTCTGTTTCAACATCAAAGAAATGACATTTATGCATATCGAATGCTAGCTTTAAGGACTCGCCGCCTTGAATATCTGTACGTGAATCAACACGTGCAATAAATTCTTGATCAGCTAGCTTAGAATATAAGTAAGATTCTGAACCCATTAATTCGGCTACTTCTATCTCTGCAGTGATCGTTGAGCCAGGGTTTGCATCAAGGAAAACAGGCTCATCATGAATATCTTCAGGGCGAATACCGAGAACGACATCTTTTCCTACGTAGCCTTGTTCACGCAAGACTTTCATTTTACCTTCTGGTATGCTAATCGTTTGTTTTGGAGAAACGCTAAAACCATTCTCCTCAAGCTTACCGTTAAAGAAGTTCATCGCAGGTGAACCTATAAAACCTGCTACAAAGATATTATCAGGCTTGTCATAAACCTCTTTAGGTGCACCAACTTGTTGAATAACACCATCTTTAAGTACGACAATACGTGTTGCCATTGTCATTGCTTCGGTTTGATCGTGTGTTACATAAATAGTAGTAGTTTGTAGGCGTTGGTGTAACTTTTGAATTTCTGCACGCATCTGTCCACGCAGCTTAGCGTCAAGGTTTGATAACGGCTCATCCATTAAGAACACTTTTGCATCACGTACAATCGCCCGACCTAATGCTACACGTTGGCGCTGTCCACCCGAAAGTGCCTTAGGCTTACGATCTAAATATGCCTCTAAGCCAAGAATTTGTGCTGCATTTTTCACTCGGCGTTCAATTTCGTCTTTACGGAACTTACGGAGCTTTAACCCAAATGCCATGTTATCGTATACATTCATGTGTGGGTAAAGGGCATAGTTTTGGAATACCATCGCAATGTCACGATCCTTAGGAGCGACATCATTCATTAGTTTATCATCGATATAAAACTCACCAGATGTAATTTCCTCAAGTCCTGCAATCATACGTAAAGTTGTTGACTTACCACAACCAGATGGTCCTACAAATACGATAAACTCTTTGTCCTTAATTTCAAGGTTGAAGTCATCAACTGCTTTGACCCCATCTTTGTCATAAATTTTGTCAATATTTTTTAGTACTAACTCAGCCATTAAAATGTCCTCCTTCAAGAAAATGAAAGCGTTTCACTTGATGCCATTAGTTTATATAATTTTGGCGAATAGGTAAATGGTTACCATGCACAAAAACTTCAATACCTATTTGTGCACGCTTACATATTATTAATCATTGAATCCGCTCTAACTGCTTTTTAAGAAGTAAAATGAGGTAGACAGCCAGTGCGCCTTCAAATTGCTTGACATCGATCTGTGTTTTTTCAATAAATTTATCGATTCGATACTGTAGGCTATTCCGGTGCATGTACATTTCTTTAGCGGCCAGACTAATGTTTGAATTACATTCTAGAAAAATTTGAATGGTTCTAAGTAATTCTTCATCACCTAAAGTATCCTTTAAAATTAATCTTACTAGGAAGTGTTGATCGGTTTGAGCTGTTAAAGTGGGTAAAAGATAGGGAACTGCATTGACATAGGTAATAACACGCTTAATATTAAATGGTTCTAATCGTTTAAAGGTGGCTTTCATCCACTGAAAGTAAGCTTTAGCATCAGTTAAGTCAGTCAGATAAGGACCAATAAAAAAGCGAAGGTCAAGAAAAAAATCACTGGTGAATACTTCTACCATGTCAAGATATGAAATACTTTCCTCATCATTAAACACTTCTTGCTCAATGATTATGCCTGTTTGTTGATCAATCCAAATGATGATCGGCTGTTCAGGATACAAACCTGTAATCGCTTCACGAAAGGCGAGCGGATCAGCAAGTGGCTTTGACAATGAGAAATACACAAGGCGGTAAAACTCTGGTCGTTCTGTTAATTGATTTAACCCTTTTTCAAATAATAGCTTGTACCAAGCGTGCTCTTTGGCAGTTACCGGTGGATGAGCACCGTGGTAAGGTGTCAGAAACAGACTGAGTAAGGCTTGATCTTTATTGACAAGCTCTGTATCTTTTATTCCGATTACTTCATTATTTGGTGTTGTAAACCACTTATAGTCAGTTGACTGATCTGGACTTATCTGCTGATTTGTTAATAAACTAGGAAAAAGTTGTTTTAATTGATCGATCATATGCGAGCTCCCTTTAATTATTATTTTTAATTATAACAAATGAGATTTGTTGAGCATACTTTGAAATCGTGGTCTGATAGCGGTTGGTATCGAGACATAACAGATAAGCTTATCTTATCACACTTCAGTCTGCCATCTTTAAACGACTGCAAGTGACAGTCATTTAAAAATGAACAGACTCGTTTACATACGGAACGGTGCGACAAGCTTGTTGAAAGCTTTAGGAAGTTAATCATATTATTCTGAAAATAGTAATTGAATGGAAACATCTTGTGCTTGATCTGCTGCAAGTGTTAAGTTGTAATCACCTGCAGGGTAATGCACGTCGCGAAGTGCTAATGCGGATTCTTTATTAAGCTGTTCTTCAAATATCACCTGACCTTCGGGACTAATTAAGCTTATGTTGAGATCCCCTTGTTCAATTGTTGCTTCAAGGTCAATCGATGAGAAACGATTCAAAGTCAGTTGCTCTGTTTTATCTCCGCTAAACCGTTTAATAGTGAGTGATATTTGATCAGGATTATTTGTTTGCTGGAACGTGTATAATGTAGCTTGATAGCCACTACAAGCAACCAGACTCATCATTGTAAATAGGAGAACTATTCCGTATATTAACTTTTTATTCATGATTTTCAACTCCTTGTATGCCTTTAATTATATTATTAATCATAGCAAAGATTTGTAAAGACTTATCTATTTTTACTATGGTTTAAAAAGACCGTTAAACCAAATCATACAGTTTTAGGAATAGGAAGGAACCCAGATAAAATTGGAATTTTAAGAATGAATATATTTGGATTAATAGGCGAAGTTTGTTATAGTGGAACAGTGTAAGGTGAACGGCCATCTTGGTCACTATATTTTAGGAGGATTTATTTATGTCAGCAATTCAGGAAAGTGCAGTAGCCCTCGAGCTAGCGATTCGTAAAAGTGAAGAATTTAATGCATTAAAATCAGCTTATGACGCGGTTATGAATGATGAAATAGCAAAGAGAATGTTTGATGATTTTCGTAATACGCAGATCGAACTTCAACAAAAACAAATGCAAGGATTAGAAATTACTGAAGAAGAAGTAGATAAAGCACGTAAAGTGGTTGAGACTGTTCAGCAACATGAACAAATTTCACAATTAATGGAGCAAGAACAACGTGTTAATGACCTTATTAACAATATTAGTCGTACCATTACCAAGCCTTTAGAAGAGCTGTATGGTGGCCAATAAAGTGAAACTTCGTGCAGTGGGTTTTTTTCCATCCTCAACTGAACGTTAGTTGAGCCAACAGCCAGTAACACTGCGATAGAAATGAAAAAAAGCCCGCTAAGTCTGTTCTCCAAAATGAATTGGAGCCGTGAGATTAGCGGGTTTTTCTATCTATTACTTTTTCTCCATGACTTTGTCGATTAACCCATATTTCTGGGCAGCCGTAGCAGACATGAAATTATCACGATCTGTGTCTTTTTCAATAACTTCAATTGGTTGACCAGTACGATCAGATAAAATTTGATTTAATTTTTCACGCATTTCAATAATACGTTTTGCATGGATTTGAATATCTGATGCTTGACCTTGAGTTCCACCAAGTGGTTGATGGATCATGACCTCACTATTTGGTAGAGCATAACGCTTACCAGGAGCTCCAGCTGCTAATAAGAAAGCTCCCATCGATGCTGCCATTCCTACACAAATTGTTGACACATCTGCTTTAATAAACTGCATAGTATCATAGATCGCCATTCCAGCTGTGATCGACCCTCCAGGAGAGTTGATGTAAAGTGAGATATCTTTATCAGAGCTTTCAGCTTCTAAAAATAATAATTGAGCAACAATGCTATTAGCTACATTGTCATCAATCGCACTTCCTAACATAATAATACGATCTTTTAGCAAGCGAGAATAAATATCATAAGCGCGCTCTCCACGATTAGTTTGTTCAATTACTGTTGGAATTAAATTCATTTTTTATTTTTCCTCCTTCATTGTGTACTTGATTGCTTCATTAACCTTATAATATCTAATTGGTCAATAAAGGTCAAATAAAATAACTTCAATAAACCTAGTTGATATTTTCCCCGAATGATTGGCAAAATAAACCTTGATTAAAATTATAACAGACCCTTATCATGATATGCTAAATAAATCTTAAACTGGATAAAAATTTTTTCAATTGAAATATAATGATAGATCGGTTATAATGATCTTTGTCTTAAAAAAGACTATGCGCTCGTAGCTCAGGGGATAGAGCATCGGTTTCCGGTACCGTGTGTCGGGGGTTCGAATCCCTCCGAGCGTGTTTTTAAGTTAACTTTGTTTAGCTTAGAAGGTTTCTGAATTGGCTAAAACGTTGTTGCATCAATGTTTTAGCTTTTTTTTATTTTTATTAGAAAATCATAAATTACACAGCACCTTTATACATATTCGAAAATAAAATATTTTTTTGTATTAAAGAGAGAGGTTTTTAACATATAGCGTTGAATATAATGTAGTAATAAAGGAGATCATTGGGCGGATTTCCCTACTTAAGTTTCTGCGAGAGCTTCCCTTCAGATTGGTCTCTTGTGGCTGCAAGAGTAAATGCAAATAATAAAGGAAATGGTGTTTATGTCGGTGTAACTTGGGTAGGAATTTTTAATGTAGAGCCATTATAAAAATCGGAAGGTGTGTAAAACCATGAACGCAACATTACTTACTTTGGCTTCATCATGTTTAATGGTGGTATGTGCTGTATACTTTTTTGTTTATGCAAGAAAGAAAAAATCAAATACTCATAAAGAAATGAAGTATAGAATAGTTTTCACTATACTAATTATGTTATTGGTATTTCCTGTTATTTTGGGAATGATATAGTTGCAAGCCCCGTTAATTCGCACATATTTTTTTTACACTAAAATTGAAATCATGCTATATTGTTCATTTTTTATAATCCCTCCCAGCGTGTTTGGTTTAAACAAATGATGACCAACGGTTTCTTCTGTGTTTGAGCCGTTGGTTTTTTACTGTTAAAAAATTGCCCTAAAAAAGATCAAATTCTAAGCTCTGCGGGAGATTGATCGAGCAAAGCTGAAAAAAATCTAGGCGTAATAAGCCAAAGCGCATTTTGTCGTGTCATCTGTTCCCCTTTTGTGGTTCAGTTGGTGCTTATAACCTCTGTATAGTTTAACTCCTTTTAAGCAAGCTATAGATGTGGAGGTGATAAAATGAAACATGACAAGAAAGAGCGTAAACAAAAAGGACGCAATGATCATGAAACAATTAAAGAAACATCGCCGAGACAATTTGAGCATGAATTTGCTAACGAACCAATGACACCAGTGGAATTGGATCGAAATAAAATACAGAAGAGATGTTAGTATAACTTTTGCTTCTCCATTCACAGGAATGGAGAAGTTTTTTTGGCTATGCCCAAATTCCAGAGAGCTTACAGCGAGGGATCAAAGATGTAATAAGATATATTAGGTTTTCTGACGAAGGAGCCTTTGCCCCAATGCAGGGCAAGAACAGTTTAGCATATACAATAAGGATCTATACGTATCAATGACTTCAAGAATTAAGGCAATTATTTATCGTCTTTATTCTTTGCGAGTACTTATTTAGACAATATGCTATATAAAGTTTGTTTATTGACATTCATCTGATCTTGCTTTAACATTATTAGTGATAATTGAATGAAACCTCGTTAGGTGAGGCTCCTGTGCTGGAGATACGCTGCTGCCCAAAAACGTCTAAAGACGCCAATGGGTCAACAGGAACTATCGAATTAAGGTAGTTTTTAATGTAGCTGGTTTATCCTATGCCGCACAGTGCTAAAGCTCTACGAATGGAGGCATTGGTTTGTTAAAGTTGCGCTTTTTACGCTCACCTTCATTATTAGAGGTGGGCGTTTTTGGTTTTTTTTAGAAAAATCAGATGCTTTTTTCCGTAGGATTTTTGATGATGGATTAAGGATGCTCAAGGAATTTAAATGGATAGACAAGCGTCAAAAGTGCAATCCTAAAAGCTGTCTATTGCTGTTAGGATAAGGGGCCTTTATCGACCTTTGCAGAGAGGAATCAGTTTATCAAAAAAACCATAATGTTATGAGAATTTTATCTGTTAGATAAATTCTTATAACTCATTGATCTGAAAGGGGGGATACATGATGAGGAGTCAGGATTCTGATTCATGTTATAGGAAAAGTAAACAACGGATAATGAGCTCATCTGTATCACCAGGTAGCTTAGAAGGAGGATCAATATATGGTGAAGGAAAAACTTAATTACGAAAACTATGCTTTAGAGATTTTAAAATATATCAAAGATAATCAAACAGAGGAATTTCGAGAATTATTTCTTTCGATACACCCAACGAATCAAATTAGTATTTTTGTACAATTAAATCAGCCTTTAAGAAAGCGTCTTTATCAAATGATTTCAGCCGAGGAATTTGCTCCGGTGTTTGAAGGTTTAGAACCTGAAAAGCAAAAACAGGTGATCTTTGAATTAGATCATAAAGACTTAGTTGCTTTGTTAAATACTCTTCCAACAGATGAAATCACCGATTTTTTAGCAAATCAAGAAAAACAGGATGTTACGAGACTTTTAAACGCTATGGATAAAAAACGGGCGATGGTGATCCGGGAGTTATTAAGTTATCCACTAGAAACCGCTGGTGGGATTATGGCCAAAGAATTTATGGCTGTCCACACTACCGATAAAGCGGGTGACGTTATTGATAATTTACGTTTCAAAGCCCCAAATGCCGAAACAATCTATTATCTTTATGTGCTAGATCAGCAATCACGTCTGGTTGGGGTATTATCACTACGAGATTTAATAGTAGCGCCAGTATTTGAAACGGTTGAAAATATTATGAGAACAGACCTTGTTACTGTCACAACCAGTATGGATCAAGAGGATGTCGCTAAAGTTATGAAACGCTACGATTTTTTGGCTGTACCAGTTGTCACAAAAGATAATATACTAACAGGTATAATTACAGTTGATGATGTGATGGATGTCATGGACGAAGAGGTCGCTGAAGATTTTGATGAATTTACGGCTGCTAATGGGGGTATGGATATTAATATTAGTTCCTTCAAAGCAGCACGTAAACGGGCTCCATGGATTATTTTGCTACTTATATTTGGTTTAATTACCGGTAGTATTATTAGACAGTTTGAACAAGCGTTAGAAGAGGTTGTTTTATTAGCTGTGTTCATCCCATTAATTATGGATTCTGCAGGAAATGTCGGGACACAATCGTTAGCTGTTGTTGTACGAGCAATAGCCACTGATACGTTTGCCAAGAAAGGCCTGCTCCATGCGGTGAAGCGCGAGTTTTTTACAGGGCTACTACTCGGCGTTTCCACAGCACTTTTTCTTTTTGTTGTTATACCAATCTTATATGGTAACTTTATGTTATCAGTGATTGTAGCCGTATCATTATTGTTGACATTAAGTGTATCGGCTATTGTTGGATCAGTCATACCGGTAATTATTAATAAAATAAATCTTGATCCGGCAATTGCCTCAGGTCCGTTTATTACGACTATTAACGATATTTTAGGCTTATCGATATATTTTACAATTGCTACACACCTACTTTCTTACTTGTAAGGAGATACGATTACCTGCTATATTTCCTTTTTAAACAATTTAGGTTATAATAGGCTAACAGACATCTGTTTATTATAGGGGTGTGGGGGTGACACAATGAAATATATCTACTGGGTTTGTTTATCATTATTAGTAGTATGGGAAACACATGCCCTACAAGATATTTTCGACTTTTCGCCAGTTTGGCAGCACGTAGCCAATATTATCAGTGTCGGTTACTTTGCATATTTATTGAATATAAAAATTGATTTTAATAAACTAACAAATAAATATTTACGCCAACGAAAGGTCAGTTAACAAATCTGGTGTCCACCTCAGAAGTGGACACCTTTTATTATGGCTATGGATTCGATTTTGGAGACAAATCACTAAATATAGACATAATTATACTGAATAGCGGGTATTGTAACGATAAGAGCTGGATCAGAATGTCACCAAATCTAAGATATCTCCGATAAGATAGGTCAGCATTTTAATTACATTGAGTAAAGGGAGTGAATGATTATGGCAGAGCTACATAACAATACCAAAACACGTAAGGTCGTGATTATTGGGGTAGGCTTAGTTGGATCAAGTTATGCTTACGCACTTTTAAATCAAGGGATTGTGAATGAAATGGTTTTAATCGATTTAAATCACGATCGGGCCGATGGCGAAGCACGAGATTTAAATCATGGTATGCCTTTTGGTTCACCTATGAAGATTAGAGCAGGTCACTATGATGAGTGTAGAGATGCAGATCTCGTTGTGATTACAGCAGGTGCAAACCAAGAGCAAGGAGAAACACGCTTAGATTTGGTGACGAAGAATACAAAAGTTATGCAAAATATCGTTGAACACATTATGAGGACTGGTTTTAATGGGATATTATTAGTGGCAACAAATCCGGTCGATGTCTTAACTCAGGTCGTTTATCAGGCATCAGGATTACCAAAGGAGCGTGTTATTGGTTCTGGTACGATATTAGATACGGCGCGTTTCCGATACTTACTAAGTGAATATTTCCAAGTTGATTCTCGCAATGTTCATGCCTATATTATTGGAGAGCATGGTGATTCTGAGTTGCCAGTTTGGAGTCATGTTCAAATCGGAGGATTGCCACTTAATGTATATGGCAAAATAGATAATTATTATCAAGATCAAGATATGCAACAAACATTTGAAAACGTGAGAGATGCTGCCTATGATATTATTGAACGAAAAGGAGCGACACATTATGGGATTGGGATGGGATTGGCACGATTGACAAAAGCTATTTTATACAATGAAAACTCCATTCTGACGATATCAACCTTATTTGAAGGAGAATATGGTTTAAACGGAATTTTCTTAGGGATCCCTGCAATTGTAAATGCTTCTGGTGTACGAGAAATTATTCAGCTGCAATTATCGGATCGTGAGCAAGAGCAGTTAAATAAGTCAGCAGAGATATTGAAGGAAATGGTCAATAAAGCTTTACAGACCTAACTATTTATCGCAGTGTAACTGGCTGGGGCTGCGATTACTCGCCCCATCGAAGGTCTTTTGTTTGACTCCCACTTTCAAGCAATAAGGGAACACGTCAGTCTAAGTGGGAGATCAAACAGCTAGTAACGGCCCGATTGGTTTTAACTAACGTTTAGTGGAGGAGAGAGGAAGCTGACTAAGTTCGCGACATCGTGTTGCAACGTCTGCACGAGCACATCCAATGCGTCGAACCCCTGAACGAAGTTTCACTTTATCAGGGAAAACAAGCAGTTATCCACTTCTTTTCTCTCTCTACAAAAGTTGAATATCGACAGAAATAAATAGCTTGAGCAATCAACTAGCTTCTGCTAAAATGAGAGTGTAAGAAAAATTTTTTGTCGTATGTGGGACGGATTGTGTCATGGCGGGATAGAATTTATCCCGGGAATTGAAGGGAAGGAAGATAAATCATGCCTACGCTGATTGACTTGCAAAAATTATTATGCCCTGATTTATTAAAAGCCATGCAAAGACGTTATCGCATCCTTCACACAATCCAATTGCTTGAGCCAATTGGACGACGAAGCTTAGCAGAACAAATTGCATTAAAAGAACGAATTGTTCGAACAGAGCTAGATTTTTTAACGCAACAAGGCTTGCTCTCAGTGAGTACAAAAGGTGTCTCATTAACCCCTTCTGGTAAAGAAGTCCTTTCCGAATTAACACCTTATATTGAAGAAGTTAATGGATTTCGTGTATTAGAAGAACAAATCAAGCAGACATTAAAACTTGACCATGTTATAATTACACCTGGAGATAGTGATAGTCAGGACTGGGTTAAGCTTGATTTAGGTCGTCGGGCTAGTGAGTTTTTGCGTACTCAATTGAAATCAAATCAGACGATTGCTGTTACAGGTGGGACTACCATGGCAACCGTTGCTGAGATGATCCAACCATTGCCTAATGTAGCCAATTGCCTATTTGTCCCAGCACGAGGTGGACTAGGTGAACGGGTAGAAAATCAAGCAAACACAATTTGTGCTGAAATGGCAAAAAAGATCAAAAGTAACTATCGCTTACTCTATGTTCCTGATCCGCTTAGTGAAGAGACTTACCACTCGATCATCCATGAGCCAGGCGTTAAAGACGTTTTGCAAATCATTAGACAGGCTGATATTGTTATGCACGGTATTGGAGATGCTCTAACAATGGCAAAGCGGCGAAAAACGTCAGATCATGTTTTGGCAAAGCTTAGTTCGGGTAACGCAGTAAGTGAGGCATTTGGTTATTACTTTGATCGGTTAGGTCAAGTTGTCTATAAAGTTCGAACTGTCGGTATGCAATTAGAGGAACTGTCTAAGATTAAAACGGTAATCGCCATTGCCGGTGGTGAATCTAAGGCAGCTGCTATAGCCTCTTATTTTAGACAAGGAAAAAGCAATGTCCTCATTACTGATGAGGGGGCTGCTAAGGCATTAATAAAGGGATTTCCCTTTAGATAAATAAAAAGCATAATACAAGGAGGAAACAAGAATGACTGTAAAAGTAGGTATCAATGGTTTTGGTCGTATCGGCCGCTTAGCTTTCCGTCGTATTCAACAAGTAGAAGGGATCGAAGTGGTTGCAATCAACGACTTAACTGATGCTAACATGCTTGCTCATTTATTAAAATATGATACAACTCAAGGTCGTTTTGATGGCGATGTTGACGTTAAAGAAGGTTATTTCACAGTAAATGGTAAGGATGTTAAAATCCTTTCAAACAGTAATCCTGCAGAATTACCTTGGGCTGACTTAGGAGTTGAGATTGTTTTAGAATGTACAGGTTTCTTTACTTCTAAGGAAAAAGCAGAGCTTCACCTTAAAGGTGGCGCAAAACGTGTTGTTATTTCTGCTCCAGGTGGTAATGATGTGCCAACAATTGTTTACAATGTTAACCACAAAACGTTAACAGGTAATGAAACTGTTATTTCTGGTGCTTCTTGTACAACAAACTGCTTAGCACCAATGGCTGATACATTACACAAAGAATTTGGTGTCATTGAAGGTCTTATGACTACAATCCACGCCTATACAGGTGACCAAAATACTTTAGATGCGCCACACCCTAAAGGTGACTACCGTCGTGCACGTGCGGCAGCTAGCAATATCGTTCCTAACACAACTGGTGCTGCTAAGGCGATTGGACTTGTTATTCCTGAGTTACAAGGTAAATTAGATGGTGCGGCTCAACGTGTTCCAGTACCAACAGGTTCATTAACTGAGCTTGTGACTGTACTTGAAAAAGAAGTCACTGCTGATCAAGTAAACGCAGCGATGGAAAAAGCTGCTAATGAGTCTTATGGATACACTGAAGATCAAATTGTTTCTTCAGATATTATTGGAATTTCTTACGGTTCATTATTTGATGCAACCCAAACTAAAGTAATGACAGTTGGTGACAAGCAATTAGTTAAAACAGTTGCTTGGTATGACAATGAAATGTCTTACACAGCTCAATTGGTTCGTACTTTAGAATACTTTGCTAAATTATAATTCAAAACAATAATAAGCTAGGTCCAATAGCATTCACAGGAAAGCGGGGAGCGATCGCGCTTCCCGTTTTTCTATGTAAATTTGATAAATGGAGGATTATAACATGGCAAAAAAGATCGTAACCGATTTAGATGTAACAGCTAAAAAAGTTCTTGTTCGTGCAGACTTTAATGTCCCAATGAAAGATGGCAAGATTACGAATGATGATCGTATTGTTCAAGCCCTTCCAACCATTAAGCATTTAATAAGTGAAGGTGCAAAAGTGATTCTTTTCTCACACCTAGGGCGTGTAAAAGAAGAAGCAGATAAAGAAGGTAAATCACTTCAACCCGTAGCCAACCGTTTGGCTGAATTACTCGGACAAGAGGTAACCTTTGTTGGTGAAACACGTGGTGAGAAGCTTGAAAACGCAATTGACGCTTTGGGCAATGGCGATGTTTTAATGTTCGAAAACACACGTTTTGAAGATGTTGATGGGAAGAAAGAGAGTAAAAATGATCCTGAACTTGGTAAGTATTGGGCAAGTTTAGGGGACTTATTTGTTAACGATGCGTTTGGAACAGCACATCGTGCCCATGCTTCAAACGTAGGAATTGCTTCTAACCTTGAATCAGCTGCAGGCTTCTTAATGGAAAAGGAAATTAAGTTTATTGGTGAATCAGTTGATAACCCAGTTCGTCCATTTGTTGCGATTCTTGGTGGTGCTAAAGTAAGTGATAAGATCGGTGTGATCGAAAATCTACTTGAAAAAGCTGATAAAGTTATCATCGGTGGTGGTATGTCTTATACCTTCTTTAAAGCACAAGGAAAAGAAATTGGGACTTCTCTATTAGAAGCAGATAAAGTAGAACTTGCTAGAGATTTATTAGAGCGTGCAAACGGTAAGATTATTTTACCGGTTGATGCAACAATTAATAAGGAATTTTCTAACGAAGGCGATATTAATGTCGTGTCAGTTGATCAAATACCAGCAGATCAAATGGGTCTAGATATTGGGCCTGAATCTATCAAACAGTTTGAGCAAGAACTAGCTGGAGCAAAAACAGTTGTTTGGAATGGCCCAATGGGTGTTTTTGAAATGTCTAACTTTGCTAAAGGTACGATCGGCGTTTGTGAGGCGATCGCGAATTTAGACGATGCGACAACCATTATTGGTGGTGGAGATTCAGCTGCTGCAGCGATGCAATTAGGCTTTGCAGAGAAATTCTCACATATTTCTACTGGTGGTGGAGCATCATTAGAATACTTAGAAGGCAAAGAATTACCTGGCTTAGCTGCGATTAGTGATAAATAATACAGCATCAAAAAACCAGGCAAGAAAGGGAGCAGATTATGCGTAAACCAATTATTGCAGGAAACTGGAAAATGAATAAAGTATTGGCAGAGGCAGAAGCGTTTGTGGCTAATACAAAGGATAAAGTACCGTCACAGGATAAGGTTGATTCAATTGTATGTGCCCCGTTTCCATATTTACACACATTAGTTGCTAAAACAGCAGGAACTGACCTTGCTATTGCTGCACAAAATATGCACTATGAAGCAAATGGTGCTTTTACTGGAGAAGTAAGCCCAGCTATGCTTAAAGATCTAGGTGTTAAGTATGTCGTCTTAGGCCACTCTGAACGCCGTGAATACTTTGCTGAAACAGATGAAACAGTCAATAAAAAAGCTCATGCTGCTTTTGAATATGGTCTTACACCCATTATCTGTGTAGGTGAGACACTCGAACAGCGTGAAGCTAATCAAACAATGGATTTAGTTGCTGATCAGGTTAAAAAAGCGTTAGCTGGTCTAACAGAAGACCAGGTTAAGGCAGCTGTCATTGCGTATGAACCCATTTGGGCAATTGGAACAGGTAAAACAGCTACCTCAGAGCAAGCTAACGAAGTTTGTACACATGTACGTAAAACTGTTGCTGAAGCTGTCTCTACTGATGCAGCAGAGGCTGTTCGTATTCAATATGGTGGTAGTGTTAAACCTGATAACATTGATGAGTTACTAGCACAATCTGATATTGATGGTGCGTTAGTTGGTGGTGCTAGCTTAGAAGCTGATTCATTCCTTAAATTAGTGGAGGCTGGTGCATAATGAGTCAAGACAAACTAGCAGCTTTAATTATATTAGATGGCTTTGCTCTTCGTGATGAGGAAAAAGGTAATGCGGTTAAACAAGCAAATACGCCTAATTTTGATCGGTATTGGAATAGCTATCCACACAATCAATTAATTGCTTCAGGTGAAGCAGTCGGATTACCCGATGGACAAATGGGTAATTCTGAGGTTGGTCATCTAAATATCGGAGCAGGACGGATTGTCTATCAAAGTTTAACCCGTGTGAACCTATCCATTCGTGAAGGCGACTTTTTCACAAATGAACAATTAGTTAATGCTGTTGAACATGCCTTAGCGAAAAATAAGGCATTACACATTTTCGGCTTGTTATCAGATGGCGGTGTACATAGCCATATTGAACATTTATATGCCCTATTAAAATTAGCAAAAGACAAAGGACTTAACAACGTGTATGTTCATGGCTTTTTGGATGGCCGTGATGTTGGTCAAAAGTCAGCTAAACAATATATCAAGGCAGCGCAAGCTAAGATGGATGAATTAGGTGTTGGTCAATTTGCAACCATTTCTGGTCGTTACTATGCAATGGATCGTGACAAACGTTGGGATCGTGTTCAAAAAGCGTACGACGCAATGGTATATGGGAAAGGACCAAAAGCTAAGGATCCGTTAGCAGTTGTCGATGCAGCATATGCTGAAGATATTTATGATGAGTTTGTCATACCAACCGTTATTGTTGACGAAAATGACGAGCCGGTGGCAAAGGTACAATCAGATGATGCTATCATCTTCTTTAACTTCCGCCCAGACCGTGCCATTCAAATGTCACAAGCATTCGCCAATAACGATTTCTCTGAGTTTAATCGTGGCGAGGCAGCACCAGAGGATATTTTCTTCGTTTGTATGATGAAGTATAGTGATACAGTTAATGGGAAGATTGCTTTTCCTCCAGCTGAACTGATCAATACTGTCGGTGAGGTCTTGGCTAATAACGGATTGAACCAACTTCGTATTGCTGAAACAGAAAAATATCCACATGTCACCTTCTTTATGAGTGGTGGACGTGAGCAAGAATTTGAGGGTGAAAAGCGCATTTTAATTAATTCACCAAAGGTGGCAACATATGACTTAAAACCTGAAATGAGTGCTTACGAGGTCACAGATGCGTTATTAGAGGAATTGGATCAAGGTCATCAAAATGCGATTATTTTGAACTTTGCCAATCCAGATATGGTTGGGCACTCAGGGATGCTTGAGCCGACGATTAAAGCCATTGAGGCTGTTGATGAGTGTTTAGGTAAGATTGTAGATAAGATCATTGAAAAAGGTGGTCAAGCGATTATTACCGCTGATCATGGTAATTCAGATGAAGTGATCACTCCAGATGGCAAGCCTATGACTGCTCATACGACAAATCCAGTTCCCGTTATTGTTACTAAAGAGGGAATTGAGTTACGTGATGGCGGTATTCTAGGTGATTTAGCGCCAACACTTCTTGATCTATTAAATGTTGACAAACCAACTGAAATGACTGGTCAATCATTAATTAAATAAAACTGTGGCTTAGGCCCGTTTTATAAACTATTTTTTAAAAAGGAGACGAAAACTATGCCATACATTACTGATGTTTATGCACGCGAAGTTATGGACTCTCGTGGTAACCCAACAGTTGAGGTAGAAATTTATACAGAATCAGGTGCGTTTGGTCGCGCATTAGTACCAAGTGGTGCTTCTACTGGTGAACATGAAGCGGTAGAATTACGAGATGGTGACAAAGACCGTTATCTAGGTAAAGGTGTACTTAAAGCTGTCGAAAATGTAAATGATGTTATTGCACCAGAACTTCTTGGTTTTGATGTAACACGTCAAGTTGTTATCGATCAATTATTATTAGAATTAGATGGCACACCAAACAAAGGTAAATTAGGTGCTAACGCTATTTTAGGTGTATCAATGGCGGTTGCTCATGCTGCTGCTGACCATTTAGGTGTACCATTATACACTTATTTAGGTGGATTCAATGCCACAACTCTTCCAACACCAATGATGAATATTCTAAATGGTGGTGAGCATGCGGATAATAATGTTGATATCCAAGAATTTATGATTATGCCTGTTGGTGCTTCAACATTTAAAGAGGCATTACGTATGGGTGCTGAAGTATTCCACAACTTGAAGAAAGTTTTATCTTCTAAAGGATATAATACGGGTGTTGGTGATGAAGGTGGTTTCGCACCAAACTTAAAATCAAACGAAGAAGCACTTTCAACTATTATTGAAGCCATTGAAGCTGCTGGTTACAAGCCGGGTGAAGAAGTTAAATTGGCAATGGACGTTGCATCTTCGGAGTTCTATGAGGATGGTAAATACAACCTTAAAGGTGAAGGTGTTGTGCGTACATCTGAAGAAATGGTTGAATGGTTCGAAGAAATGGTTAATAAATACCCAATCATCTCAATTGAAGATGGTTTAGATGAAAACGACTGGGAAGGTCATAAATTATTAACAGAGCGCCTTGGCGACCGTGTTCAATTAGTAGGTGATGACTTGTTCGTTACCAACACAGAACGTTTGGCACAAGGTATCGAACAAGGCGTTGGCAACTCAATCTTGGTTAAGGTTAATCAAATTGGTACGCTTACTGAAACATTTGAAGCCATTGAAATGGCTAAACGTGCTGGTTACACAGCTGTTATCTCTCACCGTTCAGGTGAAACAGAGGATGCAACAATTGCAGATATTGCTGTGGCAACTAATGCAGGTCAAATTAAAACTGGTGCACCTTCACGTACTGACCGTGTTGCAAAGTACAACCAATTACTTCGTATTGAAGACGAGCTAGTAGAAACAGCTAAATATGCTGGTAAAACTGCATTCTACAACTTAAATAAATAAGCAGTTTAAAACTCCTAATCGGCATGTAAGCCACCGATTAGGAGTTTTTTAACGTTACGAGTTTGTGAAATTGTGAAATTGAGTAGCGATTGGCTAGCACCTTTCCATTATCTCTTGATAAAGGAAACGTACTTGTCATACACTCATGATGTTAAAAACTGCTCGATACTCCAGATCAAACCTGAGCTCTCTATGATGGGGAAAAGAACTGTATGTCTTGCCAATATATTGAAGGTGTCCTAACGTATATACCTTCAACTGCTTGTGGGTGCTGTGGGGAAAAACGAAGACTTTGTCGAATATAAAACGGCACTCAACGATCCTAAATACTTGCTAATCAACCGCGAAACCCATAACTATATTGGAGTTCCGAGCCTGATTAATAGTAATATAATTTTAAATAAAAAAAAGCCCTATTGCGTCAAATTTCAACACAAAGGACTTGAAAATTATTGATTTGTTTTTTCACGGATAAATGCTTCAACTTCATCAGCAGTAGACATACTTAACAACTGATCTTTATATGAAGCCATTTCTTCTTTAGACAAACCTTTGATTTGTGTACGTGCTGGTAAGATTGATGTTGCACTCATACTAAATTCATCAAGACCAAGACCAAGTAGAATTGGAATAGCGATTGAATCACCAGCCATCTCGCCACACATACCAGCCCATTTACCTTCAGCGTGTGCTGCCTCAATCACATTATTGACCAGGTTTAGAATTGCTGGATGGTATGGTTGATATAAGTATGAAACACGTTCATTCATACGGTCTGCAGCCATGGTGTATTGAATTAAATCGTTTGTTCCAATACTGAAGAAGTCAACCTCTTTAGCAAATTGACGTGCAATAACGGCTGTTGATGGAATTTCTACCATGATACCGATTTCGATATCGTCAGACACGTCAATGCCTTCAGCTTTTAGGTTTTCTTTCTCTTCAAGTAGTAGAGCCTTTGCTTGACGGAATTCATTTAATGTCGCAATCATCGGGAACATAATCTTAAGATTACCGTAAGTACTTGCACGTAGAAGCGCCCGTAATTGAGTTCGGAAGATATCATCACGCTCTAGACAAAGACGCACAGCGCGGAAGCCTAAAAACGGATTCATTTCCTTAGGTAAGTCTAAGTAGCTAAGTTCCTTATCGCCGCCGATATCTAATGTACGAACGACAACAGGCTTATCACCCATTTGCTCTAAAACAGATTTATATGCCTCAAATTGCTGGTCTTCAGTCGGAAAATCACTGTTACCCATGTATAAGAACTCTGTACGGTATAAACCGACACCTTCGCCACCATTGTTTAATACACCAATAACATCATCAGGTGTTCCAATATTAGCTACGAGCTCCACATGGCTACCATCTTTTGAAACGGTAGGTTCGTCTTTTAATTGAGCCCAGATTTCTTTTTGTTTAGCAAAGTCTGCTTGTTTCTCTTTATACTGAGCGAGTAAATCTTCGTTAGGGTTAACAATAACCTCTCCGTCAATACCATCAACAACAACTAAATCGCCATCACTAATTTCAGCTGTAACTGATTTTGTTCCAACAACAGCAGGAATTTCTAAAGAGCGAGCCATGATAGCGGAGTGAGACGTACGTCCTCCGATATTTGTGGTAAACCCTTTAACGAATTGCTTATTTAATTGTGCTGTATCAGATGGTGTCAAATCCTCAGCAATAATGACCACTTCTTCATCAATTAATGCTGGATCTGGGAACGATACCTTTAATAGGTGTGCCATGACACGCTTAGTCACATCTTGGATATCTGCAGCACGCTCACGCATGTATTCATTATCCATGCCTTTAAACATATCAATAAACATGTTAGCTACTTGATCAAGTGCTGCTTCCGCATTAACGCTTTCATTCTTGATCTTATCGGTCATAGGTGTAATCATTTCAGGATCACTTAAAACAAGTAGATGGGCTGAAAAAATTTCTGCATGCTCATCACCAAGTGTTTGACGAGCATTCTCTTTAATTTTTTCCAGCTCTTTCTTTGAAGTATCAAGAGCATCTTGTAGGCGTTGCACCTCACTGTCAACATCATCAACTTTTATTGTTTCAAACGACAAATCAGGTGCTTCTAGTGTGTACGCTTTCGCAATCGCCACACCATTTGATGCTGCAATCCCTGTTAGTTTTGTCATACGGTTTTACTCTCCTAATCCTTCTTGCTTAATGACTTCGTAAATTGCATTAACAGCTTCTTGCTCATCAGAACCTTCTGCAATGATTTTAATCACAGCGTCTTTAGGAATACCTAATGACATAACGCCCATGATTGATTTTAAGTTCACAGATTTACCGTTATATTCAACGGTTACATCTGATGAGAAACTACCTGCTTTGTTTACGAGTACAGTTGCAGGTCGTGCATGAACCCCTGTTGAATCTGTGATTGTTACTGTTTTTTCTGCTGCCATAATAAAACCCCTCCTATAAAATTAAAAATGTTGAGCAATATTCAGTATACCATAATCTTAATTTTACTTTGTTTTATAGTCATATTTCAAGTCTTTAGCGCAAAAACAACGTAAAACTATCGGTTATCCTTTCCACCTTAGTGAAAAATATTAACCTGTATTATAGTATACGCCTTTAATACAATATCATCTAAACGAAAACAAGTCCAATCCCTTTTTTTCCTAAACAATACTTCTCATCAGGATTGAGATATATCTATCAACGGTATAAGCGCTTCCAGATCTTTTTTTTCTGCTAGATCAGAGTTGAAGGCTGTTGCACTTCCACTTGCAATTGCATATCGAAATGCCTCCTTATTAGATAGACCTGTTACCAGACCTGCCAAAAAGCCCGCAACGGTCGAATCGCCTGCACCTACTGTATTCTGAACTTGCCCTTTTGGAACATTGGCTGTTAAAGTCATCTGATCATTTAAATAAATCGCTCCAGCGCCTCCCATGGATATAATCACGTGCGTTATCCCTTGCTTTTGTAATTTGCGACCATAATAAATGGCATCTTTAGTAGATTGAATCTTTACACCAAATAATTCACCGAGTTCATGGTGATTGGGTTTGATCAAAAATAAGGGGATTCCGATAAGAGCTTTTAAAGAAGCACTAGATGTATCAGCAACCACTCGAATATTCTGTTGAGCACACTGCTCTGCAATTGTGGCATAAAAGTTATCCGGAATTGAAGAAGGTAGACTTCCGGCGAGCACTAATGTACTCTCTTTTGGTATTGTCTTAATTTGCTTAACCAGCAAAGCTAAATTTTCATCTGTAATTGTTGGACCTGGTCCGTTGATTTCCGTTTCCTTAGTTGTTTTTAATTTCAAATTAATACGCGTTTCTTGATCAATTTTTATAAAGTCGGTTTTTATCCCTTCATTTAAAAGTGCTTGTTCGATAAAATGACCAGTGAAGCCACCGATAAAGCCAAGAGCTGTATTGGCAATATCTAGGCGTTTTAAGATTCGAGACACATTAATGCCTTTTCCACCCGGATAGTAAGCAGGTTTTTCGCCTCGGTTTAAACCACCATATTCAAATGGGTTAACATAAATAACGTAATCAATTGAAGGGTTAACGGTACAAGTATAAATCACGCTGTCACAACCTTTATATCAGTTTGTTCTCTTAATTTGTTTTCCAAGTCAGCAGGGATAGAATCAATGATTAAAGTGGCCTGAGCAAGCTCAGCTATTTTGGCAAAGCTCCTTTGATTGAGCTTGGAATGATCAGCTACAATAAAACTTTGACTTCCCTGCGTGATAGCGGCACTTTTAACTGAAGCCTCTTCGGGATCAGGTGTCGAATAGCCAAAGCTTGGATCGATTGCATTAGTTCCAATAAAAACTTTATCAAAGTGATAGAGCTTTAAATTATGAAGTGCTTGAGAACCAATAATAGCTCGTGTAGTATGTTTGATTAATCCCCCTAGTAAGAAAGATTTGATTTGATACTGATTGAGTAATTCTAAATGTGTCAGTCCGTTTGTTACCACGGTAACATTTAGTGTTTCTAAGTGTGGAATGATTTCATAGGTTGTCGTTCCGGCATCCAGATAAATACAATCATGTGGCCGAATTAATGCTGCAGCCAATTGAGCAATTTGTTTTTTTTCCTCAACATACTTATCTGTCTTTTCTCGGTATGAGAGCTCCTGTCGTGCTGATTGAATTGCCGTTGCACCACCATGCACTCTAGCTAGCTTTTGTTTGGTCTCGAGTTCACTAAGATCTCGCCTTATCGTTGATTCTGAAACATTAGTGAGTTCAACTAGTTCCTGAATGGTAACAAGCTGCTTTTGTTTAATTAATTCAATAATTAAAGCATGGCGTTTAGGTGTAAGCATGGCCAAACCTCCTTATGTATAATTTTCAATGGTGATCTATTATCTTCATAATAAGCGACTTATCGCCGGAAATCAATCAAAAACAATCAAAAACAGTCATATCCGGTTAATTTATTTACTAAAAAACGTTTGTCACAAAATTAACTTGCAGGCTTAGTTAGACTTATGCTACATTAATAGTAGTGTTTTCTGTACTTGTACAGTTGAAAAGGGTTTTTGGCGTTAAGCTTGTATAGGAGGTGGGCGCAACCATGCAAGGTGTTGCGATTTCATTATTAGTTATTACTTCAGTTATTTTAATTATTCTTGTTGTGATGCAATCTGGAAAAAGTGAAGGTTTAGGAGCCATTTCAGGTGGCGCTGAACAATTGTTTGGTAAGAAGAAAGCTAGAGGTATTGATGCTGTTTTACAACGTGCTACGATTATTGCCTCAATTGTTTTCTTTTTGTTAACATTTGCACTTGCTTATATTATTTAAACACGTTAAACCCTCTCATAAGGTTGTGCTTATTGAGAGGGTTTTTGTTGTTTACAGCGTTATGTTTGTGTCCAAAATGAGTATACAAATCGAGCTGTATTCGAAACGATGTTCCTAACTATTAGTTGTTTTTGTACAAATCATGCTATTGATCAACAACCATGCAGGTTTAGGTTTAATTTGTTAAGATTAAGCCAATCTTAAAACAACTATTTATTTTAAAAGAGAAAGCATTCAAAAATCAATCGTAAATGACAGGAGACCCAAAATCCAGTTTGTTTGCTTTTAGGCTAACAGCTGCTGTCTCAGCTTACAAAGCTGACATTTTGAACACGTATTATGTGAAGGGATGATTAACATGAAAATACAAGCACCACAACCATTTATGTTTAAAGAAGGGGAAAGAGCGGTATTATTGTTACATGGCTTTACTGGACATAGTGCAGATATGCGTATGCTGGGGCGTTTTTTACAAAAAAAAGGCTACACCTCATATGGACCGATTTATCGTGGCCATGGACAAGCACCAGAAGATTTACTATCTGGAGGAGCTGATGCTTGGTGGGAAGATGTTCAAGCTGCTTATCGTGAATTAAAGGAATTAGGCTATGCTAAAGTTGCTGTGATTGGCTTATCACTTGGCGGTGTACTCGCTCTTAAGCTTGCTTATTCAGAGCCGGTAGTAGGTGTATCGACAATGTGTTCACCAATGTTCTTTGACAATCAGGAACAGCTTAGTAAAGGATTTCGTCATTATGCGAGTCAATATAAAAAAGTTGAAGGTAAGTCCACTGAGCAAGTAAATCAGGAAGTCGACCAGCTTGTTATTGATGCTCAACCGTTGTTTAATGATCTTGCCCGTTTAATTCAAGAGGTAAATGGGCAAATTGATCATATCTATACACCAGCTTTAGTTATTCAAGCAAAGGATGATCAGATGATAAATCCTGACAGTGCCAACTATATTTATCAGTCCATTGAAAGTGACGACAAGGCGATTAAATGGTATGAGGATGCAGGACATGCGATTACCCTTGGTCCTAAAAAGGAAGCAGTCCATCAGGATATCGATCAATTTTTAGAATCATTAAATTGGGACTAACAAATAATAAGAATAGATTAGATAGAAAGAAGGTGAAGCTATGCAACAAATAAAAGAGCAAATCATGACGTATTTTCATGAATATGCCGAGAAGCCGTTAAAAGTCGAGGAAATTGAGCAAGGCTTAGCATTAAATGGTGACCCAGAGTCCTTTAAAGAGTTAGTTAAGGCATTAAATGCACTAGAAGATGAAGGACAACTATTATTAACACGAAAAAATCGTTATCTTTTACCTGAGCGAATGGGGTTAGTTAAAGGTCGAATCCAAATGCATAAAAAGGGCTTTGCTTTCCTTATTTCTGATGATGAAGAGCAAGCGGATGTTTACATTAATCCAAGTGACTTAAAAGGTGCTATGAATCATGATCGGGTACTTGTAAGGATTGAAACAGCTGCCGTTGGTGATCGACGTGTGGAAGGTGTAGTAGAACGTATTATTGAACGGAATTCAACTCGGATCATCGGTACCTATGAGGATAAGGGAAGCTTTGGATTTGTCATTGCAGATGATAAACGAATTCCAAACGATATCTTCATCAAAAAGGCGGATAGCTTAGGTGCAGTAACTGGACACAAAGTGATTGTGAACCTAACGAAGTTTCCTGAGGGATTGATGTCAGCAGAGGGTGAGGTCATTGAAATTTTAGGTCATCAAAATGACCCAGGAATGGACATCATCTCAATCATTCATAAACATAATATTAACATTGATTTTCCAGATGAAGTGATGGAGCAGGCTAAGCAAATACCAGAGCAGATCGACCAATCTGAACTTAAGAACCGTCGTGACTTGCGTGATAAGTCAATCGTTACAATCGACGGAGCAGATGCAAAGGATTTGGATGATGCTGTGTATGTGGAGAAGCTTAGTAATGGAAATTATCAATTAGGTGTCTACATTGCTGATGTATCTTATTATGTTGAAGAAAACTCACCGATTGATGAAGAGGCGTATGCACGTGGTACGAGTGTTTACTTAGTTGATCGCGTTATTCCCATGATTCCACACCGCCTTTCTAACGGTATCTGCTCATTAAACCCTCACGTTGATCGATTGACCATTGGATGTGAGATGGAAATCAATCAGCAGGGAGAGGTGGTCAATCATGAGATCTTTCCAAGTGTCATTAATACAGATGCCCGCATGACTTATCAAGAAGTGAATCAGATTTTAGTTGATCAAGATGCTGAGCTACGTGAACAATATCAAGCCTTAGTTCCCATGTTTGAGACAATGGAACAGCTTGCTTCAATTTTAAGGGAAAAACGCTTTAGTCGTGGAGCGATTGATTTTGATTTTAAGGAAGCTAAGGTACTTGTAGATGAATCAGGTCATCCACAAGATGTGGTCATACGAGAGCGCTCTGTTTCAGAACGATTAATTGAGGAATTTATGCTGGCAGCTAATGAAACGATAGCTGAACATTTCCATTGGTTAGATTTACCGTTTATTCATCGCATTCATGAAGACCCAGATGACGGAAAGTTGCAGAAATTCTTTGAATTCATTGGGCAGTTTGGTTATCGTGTCAAAGGAACGGCTAATGATATCCACCCTCAAGCTTTACAGCAGGTATTAGATCAAGTAAGAGGCGAACAGGAAGAAATGGTGATTTCCAAATTAATGCTGCGGTCAATGAAACAAGCGAAATATGACCCTCACAGCGTTGGCCATTTTGGTTTAGCGACGGAATTCTATACCCATTTTACCTCGCCAATTAGGCGTTATCCAGATTTGATTGTTCATCGGCTTATTCGTACCTATTTGTTTGAGGGGAAAGTGGACCATCAAACGCAGAGCTATTGGAAGGATAAGCTTGGCGAGATAGCGAAACACACATCAGAGCGCGAACGCATCGCGGTTGATGCTGAGCGTGAAACGGATGATTTGAAAAAAGCAGAATTTATGCAAGACAAAATTGGTGAAGAATTTGATGGCGTGATCAGCTCTGTCACCAATTTCGGCCTTTTTGTTGAGCTGGAAAATACGGTCGAAGGATTAGTTCATGTTAGTGATTTAACCGATGATTATTATTATTTTGATGAGCGTAGCTACGCTATGATTGGTGAAAGAACCGGTAATATCTTTCGTATCGGTGACACCCTTACTGTTCGTGTGGCGGCTGTCGATTTAACTGAGCAATCGATTGATTTTGAGATTGTTGGGATGAAGAAAAGGGCAAAGCGAGTTAGCCCGGAGAATCAACAAAAGCATAACGTAGTAAATGGAAAAAACGGTAAGAAAAAAGATCCGAAAACAAAAGCCATACTAAAGAAAAAAGGAAAGCGTAAAGCTAAAGGGAAGGTAACACCCCCAAAAGCATTAAAAAAGAAACGTAAAAAATAAGGGAAGCATACAGAACCCAGTCAGTCAATAATTTCAGTAAATCAGATCACTAAAAGTGCGTATTGGTCAAATAAGTGATAGATGGCTCATTTAATGAAGGATGGATGAAAAGAAGAGCTTGCTCTAAGACCATTTTATCGCAGTGTAACTGGCTGGGGTTGCGATTACTCGCCCCATCGAAGGGCTTTTCTAAGGCCTCCCGCTTCAAGAAATAAGTGCTAAGTGGGAGATCCAACAGCCAGTAATAGCCCGATTGGTTCAACTAACGTTTAGTGGGGAGAGAGAAAGCTCACTAATTTCGCGACGTGGTGACGCAACGTCTGCACGAGCAAATCTTATGCGTCGAACCCCTTACTAAACGAAGTTTCACTTTATAACTCAAAACGTCAACATGATCATACTTATATCGTCATGTTGACGTTTTGCTACCAGGTGCATATTTCCTCTTTTAAGTACATTTGCTTGGCTACTGTACCACTTGTGACGTAAGCTGCTTCATGTAGATTACAATCTTTAACGGATCTTTCTCCCATAAAGCACCCAACCATCTGATACCTCAAAAGCCGCTAAGTTTGGAATACGCTGATACGCCTTTGGAGAAAAATCAAAATAAGGCTTACGTTCTTCTGACTGTCGACTAAGATAAGCATCAATAGTCTCAAATAACCCGGCTTGCTCAAAATAATCATCCCAAAAATAACGAACATGGGCATAGGCTTCCTGTTTAAAGTCGTTTGAAATAAGAAGCCAACGATCCTTGCTATAATTGTGATAAAAATATGTTTCTGCTAGTTTTTGATCAGTTAGAAGATCAGTGCGGTAGGGAAACGGGTAATAACATTCATAAGGATAGACATCCAGTACAGTTTCTGCAAGAGTTGCTAAAATAGAACGTTTCTCTTCAAGAGAATGTACCTGATCCCACACTTTACCCTGTGCAGACTGGATTAAGCTTCTATCTTTCATAGGTAAATTATAAAATGTTTTAATCTCCTGAAAGCCTAATTTATCTAGCACGCGTCGAGCAGAATCATTATGAATATTGGTATATCCTCCGACCCATCGGATGTTCGGATTTATTTCTAATTCAGCAATAATCGCCAGCAATAACTGTGTCGCATGGCCTTTACCTTGATAGCGAATATCACTCCGTAAACGTCCAAGCATGGCATAACCACCAGGGAAAATGCTATAACCAGCAACTGAAACAAGTTGATTCTGTTGATAAAGACCAAATAAGGCATGATCAGGTGGCGTGACTAATCGTTCAAACACATCTATGATATAATCTCCTTCGATGCCAGTTTGCATTAATTTATAGGTAGCTAAGTCTCGTATCGATAATCGTTTTATTTGCATACTCGTCAAACTCCTTACCAAAAATCAGACGACCTTATCATCGCACACATTTATTTGCTTTGTCTAGATAAAAACATAGCTTCCTATCGGAAAAGATCTAGTGAACGTTAGGAATGGATTATTTTGATAGAATTTGGATTAAAATCGTAAAATTCTTTGTCATTAATCCATCAACCTGTTAAAATGAAGAATGCGTTAGTATGAGAGGAGTGAAGCACATGCCGAAAGGAACTGGCAAGGTTATTGCCCAAAATAAAAAAGCTTCTCACGATTTTTTTATTGAAGAAACCATTGAAGCTGGCATTGTGTTAAAAGGTACTGAGATAAAGTCGATTCGTGCAGGTCGAGTTAACTTAAAGGATAGCTTCGCACGTGTTGAACATGGTGAAGTATTTTTACACAACATGCATATCTCACCTTATGAGCAAGGGAATCGGTATAATCATGAACCGACGCGGACAAGAAAACTATTATTGCACAGAAAGCAAATCAACAAGTTTATTGGTGAGACACAACAATCCGGTTACTCGCTTGTACCGATTAAACTTTATTTAAAAAATGGAGTAGCCAAAATTTTAATTGGCTTAGGAAAAGGGAAAAAGAAATATGATAAACGTGAAGACCTTAAGCAGAAGCAAGCCAAGCGAGATGTTGACCGTGCTTTGAAAGAGCGCTATTAGTAGGTATAGCTTGATTATTTAGCGGTATTTGTTATAATAATAGTAGTGTTTTTAACAAAATAAGAACAGGGCTTAATAGTCCCTACTTCGTTTTGTTCCTTTTAACAAGGGGACGTTACGGATTCGACAGGGGTAGATTGAGCTCAAGTTGCGTGTCGAGGTTACGACTCGTTAACCGTTACCCGCCAATAATAACTGGCAAACAAAACAATTACTCTTTAGCAGCTGCTTAAGCAGCCCTAAAGGATCCTTCTTTGTATCGCCCGTGTGCAGAGTATAGGGTCTCAACTTAAGCGGGATATGCTAGCATCCACCGTCTGAGGATGTTTAGCAGAGACTAATCAGACTAGCTGCTAGGCCGCCTGTTGATTGGCATAATAGTAAGTGAACACTTAATAAATCAACTACACACGTAGAGGCTTGAGTGCCAATATCTTTGGACGTGGGTTCGACTCCCACCGTCTCCATTTTATGTAATCTGGTACCTTCGGGTTAAAAGTTCGGAATCGTTGATACAACAACGTTTCTGAACTTTTTTTGTTTTTAAAGAATCAGAAACTTATCGATCCCTCTTGTTTTTTTTTTGAATTTTTTATAACTTACAGGTAGTAGGTGACTGCCTCACAGGTATTAATGGTAACAGAATCAATATTTTTTAGCAGGCAGTTCAATTTATCTTTACTATGGAGTTAAGTTAAGAGATAGTAAACAGAGGGGATATAAGGTTTCCAATCCTCTTAATAAGTTTTATCTTCTTATTAGCTATCTTTAAATTCTTTTGACTTGACTATTGGCAGAATAATAGTGGAGAGACTGTATTGTTGATGGTATGGCATGAACTGTTTTAAAGCGAGCTCTATAAATTGAACGATCTGCGTTCCTTGTGCCGGGAGTCTTCATGCATAATCTAGATAAAGATAATAAACGTTAGTGTAAACTACAGTATCAAACTGTAACTAAATAAGATTAATAAAAAAGGAAGGGTTATCTATGACAAAGTGGAAGTGGGTAATGATCGTCACCTTAATAACCTTAATGGGTTGTCAATCAAATGATGTAGAGCAATCACCTGTTGAAATTAGTGATCAAGTAATCACAGATCAAGTAAATAATGAAGATATTGAACTTGTCCAATCACTAGAAAATAAGCTGGTTCCACCAAAATTTGTTATTACAGATTTTGCTATCGATTATTTAGAGGAAGAGCAAGAGCTTCTTTTTAACATGGATTACGAAATTGATCCGGAGCTATATAATATATTAACTGAAGGTAACCAAGAGATGCATTTTATCCTTGAATACCCTGAGAATATCATAGATCTTCTCCAGCAAACACATAGTGATGCAGTTATTGCTGAAACACCATCAAACGATAACTCAAAATATCAAGTGACTTTTATTCTAGAAATAGCATTGACTGAAGCTGAACTAAATGAAATTAATGACAATATCTCCAACTTTAATTTGTTAATAGCGGATAGAGATAAGGATATAATCGCACAATTTATTGATATATATGGCTTTAATCAATACAGAAACAATGAATAATAAAAGCGGATCTTGATGATGATTACTAGTTTCTCTCTATTCCATTAGAAAGGAAGGACAGAGCGACTATCAATCTTGAATCACCTGCACCGTCTATTTTGTAATGACATCATGAATAGTCAATTCGACTAAAAATGGAAATGACCATCATTTGCGAACAAGACGCCATACCTTTATCGCAGTGTAACTGGCTGGGGCTGCGATTACTCGCCCCATCGAAGGGCTTTTGTAAGCCGATCACTTCAAGAACTAAGGGAGCCCGTCATGCCTAAGTGGGAGATCCAACAGCCAGTAACGGCCCGATTCAGTGGGGGAGAGAGGAGCTGACTAAGTTCGTGATGTCGTATCGCAACGTCTGAACGAGCACATCTTATGTGTCGTCCCCCACTGAACGAAGTTTAACTTTATCGCTTACTTTTTATTTTTTTATATAACAATTCTATTAATTCTCAAAAAACTAGAACAACTAGACTTCCAGCAATGATTAAAATTGTATCTAAGAATATAGGGTTAAAAAAGTAATAAATCAGTCCCATAATAATACTTGTAAGTAATATTGACATGGTTTTTTTCATAAAAAGCTCTCTTTCTATAATCATTTTTTTATTTAGCACAACAAAAATAACGCTTACTCTGATTTTATCTGTTTTTACATAAAAATACCATATTTTTTTAAAAAAGAGCTTTTTCTATAAGAAAAGCCCTTACGTTTAGTCAACATGCTCATGCTGATTGGACTATCCTATCTAGCTATTCAGCGCTATCATCTTAATATGCTCTTAAAGTAGATTAACTAGGTTTGCTAAAAAGGCAATGTACGATCTTAACCTATGTTCAAGCTTTAATTTGTAATAATAAATTTTTAAATTTTCACCGTATCTTTTCAGCCAATTGTTGTGTCTTTATCAGTGAAAGAAAATAATAGGAAGGACTGTTCTTATGGAAAAAATACCGGAACTACAAGATTTAGAAAGGGAAGCATGGCAATTAAAGAAGCAATTTTTAAAGGTGATTGAGCCATACCGTACAGAGTTATGGCGATATTGTCATTACCTGACCAACTCACCATGGGACGCAGAAGACCTTGCTCAGGAAACCTTGATGAAAGCATTTGCTTCACTAGGTCAGATTTGGCAACCTTTAAAGCCGAAAAATTATCTTTTCCGGATTGCAACGAATACTTGGATTAATCAGTACAGAAAGAAAAAAATAGAGGAAATAGCATGGCATGATGATATGACAGATCAAGCCGCTTCGATTAAATTTGATGTAACGGAATCAATTGAAACTCTTGTTCATAACTTACCTTTACGTCAAGTTGTGGTGATCATACTTATTGATGTGTTTGATTTTACAGCAAAGGAAACTGCTGAGCTGATTTCTTCAACGGAAGGTGCGGTTAAAGCAGCATTACATCGAGCACGATATAAATTGCAAAGCATATCAAAAGCTACGCCTCCAATTCCAGACAATCCAATTAAACAAGCAACCGATACCGATTCACTTGTGATCAATGCGTTTGTCAATGCTTTTAATGCGCGAAATCCGAATGCAATGGCTGCGCTACTCGATGAGAACGCATACCATGATATTATCCACGTCGGGCAAGAACTTGGCAAAGACATTATTCAGAAGTATTCGATCACGGATGAGTTTAAAGATCCAACGATTGAGCAACAGCATGCGGAGGTTAGGAAGTTATGGGGAAGAACAGTTGTAGCTATTTTAATTAAGCAAAACGATGAGCTACAATTAAATGATATTATTTATCTTAAAACAGAACAAGATCGGATCGTATTTTTTAGCCACTATTACTTCTGTCAAGACTTTTTAGAAGAAGCAGCAAACGCATTTAACATCCCCGTTCAAAAAGATAAGAACTATATGATGTGATCAAATTTAAGCATCGATTTATCGCAGTGTAACTGGCTGGGGCTGCGATTACTCGCCCCATCGAAGGGCTTTTGTAAGCCTCCCAGTTCAAGAAATAAGGGAACATGTCGTGTCTAAGTGGGCGATCCAACAGTAGTAACGACCCGATTAGTTCAACTAACGTTCAGTGGGGGATGGAAAACCCCCCACTGAACGAAGTTTCGCTTTATTTTAAAAAAGTTAACGAGCTAGTCTACATGGTGAAGAATTGACTTTAAGAAAAGAAAGTATAGTTAGATAGATGAGATCTGAACGCTAATATCTTTTTTACCGCTTAGGCAAAATCCTACGCTTTCCACAGGCGTGGCTTCAGCTTACTGGGTGAAAAAGATCGCTTCCCTCAGTGGATCTTCAGCTCATGCTATTCCTGTGTAGGAGTTTACGTATTTTGCCTACGCTGAGTCAAATTGTTCGGATCCTCATTCTCCCTTTTTAACTTTGCCCCAGCCCCTTGCTTTAAGCTTTTCGTCTATAGCTTAATTTTTAGGTGTTATCTGACTGAATCCCCCATTCTTCTTGGTCGTTTAATAAACGATTAAAATAACGGTAATTTAATTGGATTGCCGGACCAATAAATAGTGCGATAAAAACAGTACCTAATGAAACAGGTCCCTTAAATAACCATGCTAAAATTAGGGCAGAGAACTCTGAAATAAATCGAGCCAATCCGATACTAATGTTCAACCGTTGATTTAAGGCAAGCATCAGTTTATCAAAAGGATTTGTCGCAAACCGTGCCTGTAAATAGATACCTGATCCAACCGGAATAAGAATAAAACCAATGGCGAATAGTAAAACCTTGGGAAACCACCCTGTTAATTGGATCGGATCTAAAAGGAGATACAAGGCAAAATCGATCACATTACCTAAAATAAATACAGTTAAAAAAGCACTAAAGTCAGGCCTTTCCATCCCAATCCAAGCATTGAGCATAATGATGATTAATCCGATTAACCAAACCCAGGTTCCTGTCGTCAACCCAATCCGATGACTTAACCCAACATATAGGGCATCCCAAGCCCCAGCCCCAAGATCTGCTTTAATAATACTGGCGACACCACTACCAATTAAAAAGATACCAATAAAATAGATAAAACCACGTTTTAGAAACACTTAATATCCCCCATCTTTTGAACATGGCTCCATCTTAACACAGCTGTTTAACTTTTTTCCATATTTATAAATGATCAAAAAACATTTAAATAGCAATCTATTTGATTTGGCGATTTGCTTAGAATTAACTTACTCTCACCACTTTAAATGAAATTCGGAGAACAGAGACGATAAAAATACGGAAAAGTGGCGGTACAAATAGCAATCCAAGTAAAAATGTTAATATTGGTGTTGGGTTCTTGAACAATGGAGTGTAACGACGGATGCTAGGGCACCCTGAGATGGAAATCACGTGATAGTATAAAAATGCACAAAAAAAGAGTGCCAGAAATATTGATCTGATAAGGGACTGAGAAAACCTTGATACAAATTACATAAAAACGCTTACAAGAATTTTTTAATAATGCTATAATTTCCGTAATTGAAAGAGTAGTGACTGACTAGATCAGGCTATATCTGTTTAGATTATTTCGGATGGCTCCGAGATATATTTAAAAGGTGTAGTGTGGTTTTTTTTTGGAGGTGATTGATTTAGTGAAGATTAAGAAAATTCTAAACAACAATGCTATACTTGTTTCCGATAAAAAGATAGAAAAGATTTGGATTGGAAACGGGATTGGTTTTCAGAAAAAACCAGGGCAAATTATCGATCAAACTGATAGTAAAATAGATAAAATATTCACGCTCCATCAAAAAAATGAGATCGACAAATTGACTACTATTCTGGATACGATCCCAATTAACTATTTATTAATCGCAGATGATATTGTTAAGTTAGCTAAAGAGCATGTTTCTTATGATCTGGCTGAAACGATTTATGCCTCGCTAGCAGATCACATCTATAATTTAGAAAAATTATATAAAGAAGGTTTTAAACTAGGTAATAGATTGACTTGGGAAATAAAGCGGTTTTATCCGAATGAATTTTCAATTGGGAAGAAAGCGCTTAAGATTATTGATGAAAAGTTGGGAATTTCCTTTAATGATTTTGAAGCTGGGAACATTGCCATGCATTTAATAAACGCCAAGGTGGAAGCGGATGCAGAATACGAAGATCTTGAAAAGATTTTAACCAAAATCAATGACATCGTTTCAATTATCCGAATGCATAATCGTGTTGAAGTAGATGAGGAGTCGTTTGCGTTTGAAAGATTTGTAACACATATGCGATTTTTTTTCAAACGAGTTGAGCGACAGGTGATGGGTAATAAGAGTAACCCACTTCTTATACATGCTGTGCAAAAATATTCTGAAGCTTACGATACGGTCAAGCTGATTGAGAAATATTTAGAAGTTACCTTACAAGATGATGAGCAATTATATCTTACATTGCATATACAAAAATTAATCGAATAGGCGTTACTGTTCAATCAGGCGAGACTATTTACCTCTCTTAGTTATGAAGAAAGGTGAATGGGTCTTGCCTTTTTTATTATATGAAAACAAACAGAAAGGATGAGAAAGTCATGGCTTATAAAGAATTAGTCCAAGTTATACTAGATGGTGTAGGAGGTAGAGAAAATATAAATGGCGTAACCCATTGTGTCACGCGCTTACGATTCGATCTTAAAGACGAAAACAAAGCAAAAACAGATAAATTGAAGAATACATCTGGCGTCGTAACGGTCGTCCAAAGTGGGGGGCAGTACCAAGTTGTTATCGGAAACCATGTCCCTGAAGTGCACAAAGAATTTATTGAGGAAGCTGGAATGTCTGAAGGAAATACCGACTCATCAGATTCTGGAAAGAAAAAAGGCGTCTTTGATGCATTCATAGATCTTATTTCAGGGATTTTCACACTTATACTAAGTTTACTGGCAGCTACAGGGATGATTAAGGGGTTAAATGTTATCTTTGTTTCGACGGGCTGGTTATCAGAGACATCAGGAACGTATGCGATATTACAAGCTGCTGGGGATGCGTTCTTTTACTTCTTCCCTATATTTTTAGGGTATACGTCGGCTAAGAAATTTGGCTTGAAACCATTTGTGGGTATGGCAATTGGAGCTGCCTTGGTTTATCCTTCCATGTCTTCTTTAACGGTAGGGTTAGACCCACTTTATACGCTTTTCTCAGGTACGCTATTTGAGTCACCAGTGTACGTGACTTTTCTAGGTATCCCAGTTATCTTAATGAATTATGGTTCTAGTGTTGTCCCTATTGTCTTAGCAAACTTCTTTGGTTCTAAACTAGAAAAGTTCATCACTAAAATAATTCCAAGTTTATTGAGAAGTTTCTTAGTCCCTTTTTTAACAGTTCTTCTAATGGTGCCACTCACATACTTGCTAATTGGTCCGATCGCAACATGGGCAGGAAATATATTAGGCTCTGGAGCACTCGCTGCATATAACTTTAGTCCTGTCTTAGCAGGGTTAATAGTTGGAGGGTTTTGGCAAGTACTCGTTATGTTTGGTCTGCATTGGGGCGTGATTCCAATTGCAATAAACAATATTGCCGTTTTTGGATATGATCCGCTTTTAATTTTAGGTATGTCTACGCCTTTTGCAACAGCTGGTGCTGTTTTGGCTGTGCTTATAAAATCAAAAAATACACAATTACGTGCGATTGGTATCCCAGCATTTATCTCAAGCTTCTTCGGTGTTTCAGAGCCATCTTTATATGGTGTGACACTTCCGAGGAAGAAACCGTTTATTGCAACATTAATCGCAGCAGCAACTGGTGGAGTTATTGTTGGTTTAAGTGGATCCCAAAAGTTTATGATGGGTGGAATGGGTATATTCGGCATACCTACCGTCATTAATCCAGATACAGGATGGGATATCGGGTTTTATGGATTTATAATTGCAATAATCGTAGCTTTTGTTCTAGCATTTATCCTAACGATTACTTTCTTTTATGATCCTAAAGAAGACCGTGAACAAGAAAAACAAGCAAAGAAGAAAGTTGATGAATCAACAGAAGAATCCCCCGAATTGCTCGAAACGAAAGAGATTGTTTCGCCTATTTCCGGTAAGATTATACCTGTATCAGAAATTACAGATGAAGCTTTTTCTTCAGAGTTACTTGGAAAAGGGATTGGTGTCATTCCTGAATCTGGGGAAGTGATTGCGCCTTTTGATGGGGTTGTTGTCACATTGTTCCCATCACGTCACGCCATTGGTCTTAAATCCACTGATGGGGTAGAATTACTTATTCACATCGGAATGGACACAGTAAAATTGGAAGGCGAATATTTTCATTCATTAGTAGAGCAAGGTGATCATTTCAAACAAGGGGACAAGTTGTTAACCTTTGAGCCTGAAAAAATCAAACAAGCAGGGTATAGTATTGAAACACCTATTATTGTGACGAATCATCAGAATTATTTAGATGTTGTCATGGATGAAAGTATAAAAGGAATTAAAATAATTAATTAACTTTATTCAGTAATAGTATCCCACTACTCAGAGGAAAATAGCTCGATAAAATCTGTATCCAAAGACGCCAAGGTACATGAGATTTTTTATTGAAGCCACCGCTTATTGATGGCTTTCAAGACCATATTGGTTTAGGTGGAGTGAATGGGCTAGCCTTTTTTGAATGGTTGACCGGATCGCTTAGGCCTTTAACAGATAATTACCATTTTACAGTTAATTATAAATTTCTTCATAATGTTATGTAGTAAGATGAAGGGTATATAAGTGAAACTTCGTTCAGGAGGGATTTCGACGCAAAGGATGTGCTCGTGCAGAGTTGCGACATGACGTCGCGAACTTAGTCAGCTTCCTCTCTCCCCCACTGAACGTTAGTTGAACCAATCGGGCCAGTTACACTGCGATAAAAAGCGTTAAAAATTAAGGAGGGATAAACTTGCGTGCTGTGATGCTAATGTTTGACACACTGTCAAGAGGTTTTTTATCAAATTTCGGTAATGAGTGGATTAAAACACCGAATTTTGAAAGGTTAAGACAAAAAACAATTACTTTTGAGAATTTTTATGGGGGAAGTATGCCTTGTATGCCTGCCAGACGGGAGCTTCATACCGGGCGATACAATTTCATGCATAGAATGTGGGGACAACTTGAACCGTTTGATCATTCGATTTTCGATGTATTGCAAAAAAATGGTGTTTATTGTCATCTTGTCACTGATCATTCTCATTACTTTGAAGATGGTGGTGCGACGTATCACAATCGCTACTCAACCTGGGAAGGCTTCAGAGGACAAGAAGGCGATCGTTGGAAACTCGGCAAATCTTCTGGTGAAACAAATCCCTTAAATAAAAAAGGGGTATCGTTCGATCAACATTTAGCTAACCGAACAAAGCAAGTAGAAGAGAAAGATATGTCTAGTGTCATCACCATTCAAGCAGGTTTAGACTTTTTAGAAGCATACAAGGATGAAGATAACTGGTTTTTACAAATTGAGTGCTTCGATCCTCATGAACCTTTCTATGTTCCCGAAATATATCGTGAACTGTATAATGAGAATCTAAATGAGAATCCTTATTTTTGGCCTAAATATGGTAAAGTCACAGATGATATTTCGGAAGAAGATTTGAATGAACTGCAACAAGAATATGCGGCTCTAATTTCAATGTGTGATGCCCATCTAGGTAGAGTTTTAGATTTCTTAGAAGAAAATAATATGTGGGATGATACTTTAATTATTGTGAATACTGATCATGGTTTCTTATTAGGTGAACATGACTGGTTAGGAAAAAATCTACCCCCTATGTATGAGGAAGTTATCCATCTACCTTTCTTTATGAATATTCCAAATAAGTCTTTGGAAGGTAATAAGTGTGATGTATTGAGCCAGACGATCGATATACCGGCTACATTATTGGATTACTTTGGTATTGAGAATAACCTTGATATGGATGGCAAATCTCTACTTCCTGTTCTAGATGGAAAAGAAACTGAATTACATGATTGCATCATTTTTGGAACTTACGGTGGACATGTAAGCATTTATGATGGTCGTTATGTTTACATGAGAGCTTCAGTACATCCAGATAACGGTCCAAACGTCATTCAAACATTAAATTATAATTTAATGCGTGGTTTTTTAAACAAGCAACAATTAGATAATATGATATTGAAGCCAGGGAATCGTTTTACAAATCAATTTCCTTATACAGAAATAGAGGTTTCAACCTTTATTGATTCTTATTCGATCGGGCATTTATTATTTGATTTGAAAAATGATCCGAATCAAGAGCATGTATTAGAAGATGATCAAATTGAAAATGAAATGATTCAGAAACTAATAAAGGTTATGAATAAAATTGAGGTACCAGAAGCCGAATATGAGTGGTTAGGTCTAAAAAAGTACCTGTAGAAAAAGGAAAGGAGACCGGTAATGAACTAGCGGTAAAGTGAATCGATGAGCACTAGCTTTGCCTAATTTATCTCCGTATTTATTCGCACACTATGATTAATCGGCCAAATTAATTAAATTTGATCGTGCCAAACTATCAAATGGAGTTATGTGCCTTTTTCCATTCTTTAGGTTTAAGTACAGAAAGGATAAACCTTCTTATTGATTAGTAACTTTTGATCAAGCTCGTATAGCCAACTTGAATTTGAACATGGTATAATGTGGACTATCATTTTATGTAAGGGTGTTGATGATGTTATCGATAAGAGGGGTCGAAATAGGGCGTGGTCGTCCCAAGGTTTGCTTACCAATTGTTGGTCAAACATTAACCGAAATTAAAAAGCAAACAGAACAAGTTAAACATCAGGATGCAGAGCTTGCTGAGTGGAGAGTTGATTTTTTCCTTGGTCAGGATATTGAAACGACATTAAGCGAGATACGCACTATTCTAGGTTCAATGCCGTTAATTGTTACATTTAGAAGTAAGGAGGAGGGCGGTGCTCAAGCAATCACAGATCAAGCCTACCTTCAGCTCTATCAAATAGTTATTAAATCAGGTTTAGCGGATATAATTGACGTAGAATTAAAACGGTCTGAAGTTGTCCGAGATCAGATCATTAGCATGGCTCAACAGCATGATGTTGCAACAATCGTTTCTAATCATGACTTTACTAAAACGCCTGCTAAAGAAGAGTTAATTAATCGTCTAAAAGAAGCAGAATTAATAGGGGCGTCGATAAGTAAACTGGCGGTTATGCCCCAACAGGTTAGTGACGTGCTAAGTTTATTGGAAGTTACACATGAAATTAGCCAGAAAAGTCAAATTCCAATCGTAACTATGGCAATGGGAGGCCTAGGCTTATTATCGCGACTGAGTGGAGAGGTTTTTGGATCGAGCATAACCTTTGCTAGTGCCGGGCAGGCTTCAGCCCCAGGTCAAATTAACTGTGATGCCATTGGACCAGTTTTAGACCTTATTCATCAGAACTTAGAAGAATTAGACAAATCAGTCTAGAAAAATGGATAAATCATCCTAAATATCAACTACTTGTATCGAGATTTGTTAAAATGCTGGCCTGCTAATTGTTAAGAGCCGAATAACTGATGTTTCTTCTGGTTATTCGGTTTTTCCATTAATCCCCTTATTTTTCCACACTATTTCCTTTCTGGAATATATCAGCCAAAAATGTAATAAAATCAACTTACTAGAATGACCACTCATTTATCGAATTGTTATGAAAAAGAAGGTTTATTTTCAAAATTGAAATATAACTGTAACATTTCTATCATCTCACTGACATTTAGAGATGTTATACTAGCCGTGCTGGTATAAATCTAGCACTTAAGACGTATAAAGCATAGATTTACATACATAAGTAAGTAACCAACCTATACATAGGAAAGTGAGAGTGGGAATACGTGAATAGTAAAAAAGTTGTAGTGAGCCTAACCTTAGCGATCGGAATTGTTAGTTTTGTCTCACCAGTTAATCAACCTGTTTTTGCTGAAACAGAAAGTCAAATTGAAGCGGCGCGTTCAGCATTACAATCAGAGCTAGCAGAAAAGCGTGAAGAGCTGGAAAACATTCAAACTGACCTGGTTACTTTACGGGAAGAAATTGACCGTGTGAATGAAGCCATTGAGGCTAATGAAGAGAAAATTGCTGAAACAGAAGAGCTTGTTGAAGAGAAGCAAGCTGAAATTGAAGCATTGGAAGAAGAAATTGTATTACTAGAAGAAGATATCCAACGACGTTATGAAATTCTTAAGGATCGTGCCTCTGCGTTGCAAAAGAGTGGTGGGGTGCTTAGCTACTTAGATGTGTTATTAGGCGCACAAAATTTTACTGATTTTATTGACCGCGTTTCTGTGGTGACACGTATTACCCAAGCTGATCAAGGTCTTATCGAACAATTAGAGATAGATCAGGCTATTGTTGAAGAACAAAAAACGCTGGTAGAAGAAAAATTAACAGAGCTTGAAGAAACTAAAATAGAATTAGAGATGATGCAACAGCAGATTCTTGAACAAAAAGAAGAGCATGAAGCAAAACAAGAGAGATTAAAAGAACAAGAAGAAGAAAGTCAAGCAATCATTAAAGATTTAGAAATTGAAGATAGTGAGCTTGAACGTATGTTGGAAAATGCACGTGCAGAAGCTGCCCGCCAGCGCGAAGAAGCTACTGCTCAAGTGAGTGGGGGTCAAGTCTCTCAATTTAGCTCATCATCTGATGCACCTACAGTTAGTGCGGGAAGTGGCAGCATGAGTGACATTATTTCTGCAGGCTATAAATATATCGGAAATTCAGCATACAAATTTGGTGGTGGACGTAATCAAGACGATATCTCTCGTGGGTTATTTGATTGTTCAGGTTTTGTAGCTTGGGCATTCAGACAAGGTGGAGTAAGCCTTCCTGCAAGTACTTCGTCAATGTCTTCAGTCGGTACAAAAGTTTCGACAAGTGAAATGAAGCCGGGTGACTTGGTTTTCTTTGATACCTATAAAGTAAATGGTCATGTAGGCATATACCTTGGAAATAACCAATTTATTGGCTCGCAATCATCAACAGGTGTAGCGATTGAAAGTATGGCAAGTGGTTATTGGGCAAATACATTTAAAGGCCATGTACGCCGTGTGAACTAAAAGATAAACAACCTCTACTCTGAAGGAGTAGGGGTTTTTAGTTTTCCTAGCTAAGATTAATTTGTAGCAAAAGAAAAATAAATATCTATCATCATCTTGTTTAGCTTCATTCCAAGAAGTCTCTAATTGTAACGTTCTATTCAGTAATTGAATCTAAGCAAGCATAATCTTCATTTAACATGGCTTTAATCATCTCTAATGATAAATTTATCGCAGTGTAACTGGCTGGGGCTGCGATTAATCGCCCCATCGAAGGGCTTTTGTAAGCCTCCCCCTTCAAAAAATAAGGGAACACGTTATGTCTAAGTAGGAGAACCAACAGCCAGTAACGGCCCGATTGGTTTAACTATCGTTCAGTAAGGGAGAGAGGAAGCTAACTAAGTTCGTGACGTCGTGTCGGAACGTCTGCACGAGCACATCCTATGCGCCGACCCCCCCACTGAACGAAGTTTCATTTTATCGGATTTTAACCCAAAAAAGTTATGGGGGAATACCCATAACCTTTTTAGGAATTTTATTACTTCGCTGAAAGTGTCGCTATAAACGAATTACAGCAAGCTGCAGTTGCATCAGTAGCTTGCTGCAAATAGAACGATTAAGCATTACCTGCAAGCACCTGATCTTGGAAATCTGGATCATATGTTGTCGTGGCACTTAGTCCACTGTTTGTATTAACAAAATTTCCTGTATTAAATGTACCAGATCCGGCGGCTGTTTTTGAGGCACTTTTAGGTGCGAGGTAAAAGCTATCACCAAAATTAATCACCCCGCCACCAACTTCAACAATTTGGATTGGTCCAACAATTGCGGGCATATGACCCCATCCTTTTTTATTTTTTCTCATAACATCATGATATTTGTTAGATAAATTTTGGTAAGTAATTGACTTATGTTAATAGCATATTTGATGTACAAAAAGCAATGCTCACTGTATCATTAGATTATGCGAATATGCTTGATCCGTGCCTCTGCATGAATGTTATCACAACAACCTATTTGAACTTGTGAGCTTGTAGTTAAACCTATTAGTGAAACCCGATTCACTTTAATGGCTTTATTATGATTTATGGTTCGTATCGTTTGATGATGATGAGCAGGAAACGTAGGATTTTTTCGTGTAAATATTTCGTGATTCTCATATTGCTCATCTTCCTTTCCAGTCACACCCGCAAATTTTTGCACAGCTATTTGTCTTGTAAAAGGCTGAGTTATTTGACAATCACCAACTTGAATGACGGCTGAGGATGATATGGAGATAACATCTAAATCCTTTACTACAGCGGTACGTTTCATTGATCTAACTCCACTTTAGGAACTGGAACGACGTAGGATTCGGGTGGTGTATCAAAGTAACCATACAGCTGGATATGTTTACTATCACCGATTAATAACATTGAAGAAGAGGACATTGTTTGTATATCAATTTCACCAACTTGTAATTGCCAATTATGAACTTCCATTTATATCATCCACCTTGTTTTCAAAATGCCGTTCAAGACTATTTCGCATATCTTTAAGTAAATTTGATTGGATCGCTTGTTCAGAAAGCTGTTTTTGATAATAATAGTTTGCGCGCTCTGGGAGCTGACGTTGAAGATCATGAAGAATCATTTCTTTTTCTTGCTCTGTCAAACGAAGCTGATATTGATTAGCTAACTGATCAACCTCTTTTGGTAATAATTGATTAATATCTGTGAGTAAATGATGATAGGGAGGGTAAGACTTAGCCATTTGCTCAATATCATCTGGGCTAATCCCAATTTGTAAGGTTCCTTCTAACCGTTCAATTTTTAATTGATCAAAATGATATTCAATTTTGTCTATATGTGTACGGGGGTGTGACGAAAGTTGCTCCTCTAGCAAGGATAGCTTCTGTTCTAGTTCTTTAATTTTGATGGCTTGCTGATTAATGTAATACCAATAATTCTGGTTCATGTTCATATACAAAGCTCCTTTGATCATCATTAAATGCTTGGTGGTGCTAAAGGTACAATTGGCGCATCATATTCAGCCTGAGGTAAAGCTGCTTGAAATTGACCTGTATTATATAAATCAGCAAATTGCTGCCAGGAGCCAGTAGTGCCAATTTGAACCACGGAAGCATTAGACACCGTACCTATTTTAAGCTGTTGAATCATTATCGTTTGCTGAATTAACATGATCACTACCTCAAATGCCCGTAACATTTTGGTCAAATTGATCTTGGTCTGTGATGTTTGTAATGGCTTTATCTAATCTAACAGTTACTCCTTCACCGGTATTAAACGATCCACCACCTGCATATGTTTTTGCCTGAGAGTAAGGGTTTATAGAGTACACGTCGCCAACATGTAGAACACTTGAAGTACCAATGGTTTTTACACTAATAGCGCCGACAATTGCAGGCATACGAATTCCCCCTCTTGTATTAATCTATGCATGAGGTGAACCGCTGTGTCTTTTTTTTGAAGAAAGGTTTAACAATGATAAAAAGTGGTTATAGAAGGAGAAAGGGAGGGAGATATATGTTGTACATCCATATGCACGTAGGGAGCTGGGTATTAGCTCTGTGCTTATTTGGACTAAGTTGGTTGTATTATGTAACTGGTAAATTAACCATTGCTCGTGTGTTTCACTTTATTGCCCGGATCAACTACTTACTCATCATTTTTACTGGCTTCATGCTTTTTTATCGTTACACACAGGCAGAAATTTGGTCTAATTATGCTCCAGAGGTCATTGTCAAAAGTATCGCTGGGCTTTGGGTTGTGGTCATGTTAGAGTGGACGCTATATCGCTTAACAAAGGCGAAGCCTGTGCGTGGATTTTTGGTTCAGCTTGTGGTTATGTTGGTGATTGTCTTAGGCTTAGGCTTTGGGCGATTGCCATGGGGCTTTTTGCCATAAGGGAAAAACAAGCCAGACAAATGTCCGTTCATCCTTCTAGATGATATTTATCGTTAAAGAATTGTCGACATCGCAAACATGGCCATGTCGGCTTTTTTTGTTTCGAAACTCAAGGACATTGCTCTTGATTGGTATGCCGTAACAGATCCCCAACGGTTGTGTCAGATCTATATTCATAAAGACAAGGAACGGATACTGGTTTTGGTTACATGAGTCTCCGTTTTAAATAATCGACACCTCTAACTCATCTGGGCATATACATATCCAAGAGAATGTAAGTGTGAGGGGGATGTTTACATGTGTGGAATAGTCGGTTGTGTGAATTTTATTGACGGTATCATTGACCAATTTGCTCAAGTTGAGTACATGACTGGGCAATTACAACACCGAGGTCCGGATCAAACGGCAACATGGTTCAATCAACACGTGGCTTTCGGACATCAGCGCTTGATTGTAGTAGATCCTGCTGGTGGTTGTCAACCGATGACGTATGAATTAAATGGAAAACAGTATACGCTTGTTTATAATGGGGAGTTATACAATACGGACTTCATTCGTGACGAGCTGATTAAAGTAGGTTGGAGTTTTGCGTCACATTCAGATACGGAGGTGCTTTTGAAAAGTTATATTGAGTGGCGAGAACAGGCGCTTGAGCGCTTAAATGGCATCTTTGCTTTTGCAGTCTGGGACCCAGAACAAAATGGCGTTTTTATTGCGCGAGACCGATTAGGGGTTAAGCCCTTATTCTATACTTTTAATAATGGGACACTTTTATTTGCTTCTGAAATAAAGGCTCTTTTGGCACACCAAGATATAAAGCCGGTTGTTGATCGCGCTGGTCTCCAAGAATTATTGGCATTAGGGCCAGCCCGAACATCAGGACATGGCGTTTTTAAAGGTATAAAAGAACTAAAGGCAGGACATTATGGCTTTTATTCCAAAGCAGGCTTTGAAGAGAGAAAATATTGGGAGCTAACAAGTGAGCCACATCGTGAGTCCCTTGAGGAGACTGCTCAACATGTAAGAAGCTTATTAGTAGATGCAGTCGAACGGCAGCTTGTTTCCGATGTACCAATTGGCACGTTTTTATCTGGAGGAATTGATTCAAGTGCCATAACAACAATTGCGGCTCAGTATTTAAAAGAACATAAAAACCAATCATTACACACCTTTTCAATAGATTTTACTGACAACGATCAGTACTTTGAAGGTAATGACTTTCAACCAACTCGAGATCAAGATTATTTAACACTTGTTGTAGACCAAAGCCAGACGGACCATCAAAGCTTTATCCTTGATCAGCCAACATTGGTAAGGACGTTAAAAGAAGCTGTGATTGCACGGGATCTTCCAGGGATGGCTGATGTCGATGGGTCATTACTTTGGCTATGTCAGCAAACAAAACAATACGTAACGGTAGCCTTATCAGGAGAGTGTGCTGATGAGATTTTTGGAGGTTATCCATGGTTTTATCGAGAGGAGGATCTGAACCGCTCTGGCTTTCCATGGATTAGATCTAAGCGCTTGAGAAATCGTTTGCTTCGATCAGAGTGGGCGCAATACCTAGACTTAGATCAATATCGAACGGAGCGCTACCAAGCTATTATTGATCAAACTCCTCGATCTGATAGTGATTCGCCATTAGAAGCGCGCAGGCGAGAATTATTTTACCTAAACAAAGAAAGCTTCATGCAGACGTTACTTGAACGCAAAGATAGAATGAGTATGGCGGTAGGATTCGAAGCGCGTGTACCATTTAGTGATCATCATTTAGTCGAATATGTTTGGAATATTCCTTGGTCAATCAAAAACACTGGTGGACAAGAAAAGGGAATATTACGTGAAGCACTTAAAGGAATATTACCTGAGCCAATTAGGACGAGAAAGAAAAGTCCCTATCCCAAAACTTATCATCCCTACTTTACTGAGGCAATGGTTAACTGGATTAAAGCTATTTTACAAGATCCCGAAGCACGGCTGTTTGAAATTTTTGACCGTGATGCCGTTGAACAACTCGTTGAAAATAAGGGCAATACGATCGATGAACCATGGTTTGGTCAGCTCATGCAAGGTCCACAGTTACTAGCCTATCTTGGGCAATTTGATTACTGGTTAAGGTATTACGATGTGGTCATTGAGTAAGGCGGATTATTTGTTCAAAATGATTGGTTTGATCAAGCCATTACTACAAGTTAAGTGGCGGTGTATCCGGATGATTGCCTAGTTTTGCTCATTTCTGTATCTAAGGACAATCGCTCCGTTTTGTTAACTAGGAAGGGCGTTAACTTTTTAAAGGATATCAAAATTTTAACTTGATTCAGCAGAAGGCTCCCACTTCTATAAGTGGTGAGATGAACGCCTATTTGTCTTCCATTCAGTTCGGCTTCAAACCCTGGTGGCATAAAGTTAAAGCCTCCGGCGTGATGCCACAATTTTCAGCGGAAATGATCGATCGCAGCTCGATCAACACTGGACGCAAATACGCCAAGGTGCATTTGAGTATAACAGATAAAATAAGAGTAGAGTTAATTACAGGCCAATGACTGAACGTGATGATTAAGCTCTACTCTTCAATTAAGTGAGGTCAGATGATCCTTTTTCTTTTCTAAAACCATTTATCGAAGTGTAACCGACTAGGGCTGCGATTACTCGCCCCATCGAAGGGCTTTTGTAAGACTCCCACTACACGAAATAAGGGAACACGCCATGTCTAAGTGGGAGATCCAACAGCCAGTAACAGCCCGATTGGTTCAACTACGTTCAGTCGGGAAGAGAGGAAGCTGACTAAGTTCGGCGAATTCGTGTCGCAACGTCTGCACGAGCACATCCTATGCGTTGACCCCCCCACTAAACAGGTTTCACTTTATTATAATGGGCCTATGACCTATTATTTTTGCTCATTTTAGTTTTGAGATTAGCTGAAGCTTTTTGCCGATACCTCTGGAATGTAATGTTCTAATATAACTACAATGTAGGGTCACTTCTTTATATCAGCAGGAATTGGCGCTAAGAACAGAAAAAATGGAGCGAGATGCCGCTCCCAAATGATCTTAATGGTGAGCATAAAAAAGGCAATCATTTTTTGTCGTCAAACGATTAAAAAAATGTTGCCATGTTAGGATGTTACGATATTTTGTTATTGGTATTTAGCATTAGAAAAGAATAGAGCGATGGTTCCAGGACCTGAATGTGCTCCAATACTAGAACCAACCATTCGAATTTGAATATCCTTGACATCAAATCGTTCTCTAATAGCATGAGCTAATTGCTCGGCTGTTTCGATGGCATCGCCGTGACTAATTCCAATTGTTTGATTGCTGAAGTCGGTTCCTCTTTCCTCCATAATATCTAACATACGATTAAATACCTTCTTGGAGCCACGTATTTTTTCTAAAGGAATGAGTTTACCATCCTCCATGTGTAACAATGGTTTGATTTTTAATAAAGTACCCATAAAGGCAGCCGATTTACTTACTCGACCACCGCGATATAAGTATTCTAAATCGTCCACTGTAAAAATATGTTCCATATGCTCGGCTTGGAATTGACTTTCAGCTGTGATCTCCTCGAGAGATCGGCCACTTTGGGCTAGCTCTGCAGCCTTTAAAACGACAAGACCATAGCCAAAGGAAGCACATTTAGTATCAATCATTTGCAATTGCCAATTTGGATAGTGTTCCTGAACCTCTTTAGCGGCAATGGTAGCCGATTGATACGTACCAGAAAGCTCTGAAGAAAAGGCAAGATACAAGCAAGGCTGGTCATCCTGAGCATATTTTGTGAATATTTCTTTAAATGACTGCGGTGAAACTTGAGATGTTTTTGGTGCTTTACCATTCCGCATGGCATCATAAATCGTTTTAGCAGAAATTGTTTGGCCATCTAAGTAACTGTTATCATCAAGCAAAACAGTAAGGCTAACACAATCTATCTTTAATTCTTGATAATCTTTGTCTGTTAGATCACACGCTGAATCCGCGATAATTTTTACGGTCATACTTTTCCCTCCCATATCCATTATTCCTTTTTAAAATTTTTTATAAACTAGAAATATTGCTACTTCTAGTTTATAGTTAGCAATGGTATTCGTCAAAAGGTATTTTGAAATTTAGTTAGCTTGGTTTAGAATGGATGTAATGGGTCATGATGATTAGCAGTGATTGACTGTTTCAGTTAGAGATGGGAGGGATAAATGTGTTTATCTTTGAAGCAAAACGAATAATTATTGTTATCTTGGGAGCTTTAATTAATGCCCTTGCATTAAATTTTTTCTTTATTCATGCAGATGTCTATGCCAGTGGATTTACAGGGATGGCACAACTTTTATCTACAGTCTTTTCCACCTTTTTTAATATACATTTTATTAGTACAGGGATTTGGCTATTATTATTAAATATACCGGTCGGAATATTAGGCTGGTATAAGGTAGGAAAACATTTTACGATCTATAGTGCGTTATCGGTGTTAACTACGACTTTATTTCTTGAAATCATTCCTATAACCAGTTTCTCAGAAGATATTATGTTGAATGCAGTATTTGGTGGTGTACTTGGAGGCTTTGGTATTGGAATCACGTTGAAATGGGGTGCTTCAACTGGTGGATCAGACATTCTGGCAATGGTAATTTCAAGAATGAAGGATAAACCGATAGGCGGCTATTTAATGATTATTAATGGCATTATTATTTTCTTTGCTGGTTTGTTAAATAGACCAGAGAACGCTTTATACACACTGTTAGCATTATACGTATCCACCCGGGTTATAGATGGAATTCATACACGTCATGAAAAAGTGACTGCAATGATTGTGACGAAAAAGACAGATGAATTACAGCATGCTATCCACCAAAGGGTGGTAAGGGGAATCACTATCTTACCAGCTAGAGGCGCGTATACAAAAGAAGATAAATCCATGCTTGTTGTAGTGATTACGCGTTATGAGCTTTATGATTTAGAGCGCATTATTAATGAGGTAGATCCCGCAGCCTTTACAAATATTGTTCAAACAACCGGGGTGTTTGGTTTTTTTCGAAAGGATGATTAGTTTTATTTGCAAAAATATCAAAAGATGTAAAACCGCCACCAAATGGCGGGTTTTGATTTGAAATTGTCGGTTCACATTTCGTACCACTATGGTACAATAGAAATATCAAAACATTGTGCTTTGTTGCACAATGTTACATTACCTACCCCTTTGGTATATTTCGACATAGGTAATGTTTCTGCGGGCTCTCGACTTTACATAAGTCAGGGCTTTTTTCATGTATTCGGGCAAAGCCCTTACGATAGCAAATAGACCGATGCTACCAAGTTATCGGAATGATCACATATTTTTACTAAAAGGTCATGCCTAGCCAATATATTATTGTATACTAGAAGAGGAAGTTTCGGTATATGAGAGGTTGGAAAATATGAATGTTATCATCCAAAGGCTAAAGCCCCATCGCTTACTCATGCTTTTTCTTATTACAGTTGTCCTTATTCAAAGCTATTTATTTATAGAAAATACTCATCCTTATATCGGGATTGAGCTTGAGCAAACAGATGAAGGCTATCAAATTTCAAGATTAAAGCAGTTTGGTTGGGGCAAAGCAAATGACTTAATGATAGGTGATCAAATTATAGCCATTGATGGTAAACCAACAATGGACTATTTGACTGTAAAGACTCATCATGCGATTGAAAGAGCCGATTCGATTACCATTAATCGGGATCATCACCTTTATCATTTTAAAATTGAATATGAAGCTGAGTTGTTTACACAATATCTTCTCTATTTAATTTTGCCAACCATATATTTTATTTTTACTTCATTAGTCGTATTGGTTATTTTAAGGCGTAGTTCTACTGCTAAAAGCGCACGCTTACTTATTATTCTAACAATGCTCGTTAGTGTAAATTATTCATCGTTAATATCAGCTTTAAAATTAAATATGCTGGCAGCAGCCATAGTTCATATATTGCTAATGTTTACACCGGCTATTTTCTATCATTTTATTTATCAATTTTTTTATGAAAAAGACAAACAATGGATAACGAAAAAGTCTGTCCAGTTATTATATAGCTTAGCTGGCTTAGCAAGCTTGCTAGCACTTGATATTTATCAAGATTATAACACGCATATCCATGTGCTAATTATCTACACGATCATTATGTTTGTTGTTTTATCGCAATTGTTTAAAGGAATGAGGAAGTTAAAATATGATCCAATAATAGATACGGTTCAGAGTCTAATGTTGGCCATTATTTTTGCAATCGCACCTTATTTATGTCTATTTGTCTTACCTTCCTTATCAATGGGGAAACCTATTATTTCAGTAGAAATTACGATGGTTTTTTTGTTTTTTATTCCTGGTGGATTTCTGTATATGATTGTTTCAGATCAGCTATATGTACTTGGACAAAAAATTAAACGTTTGCCCTATTATTTATTATTAGGTTCTTCTTTTGCATTACTTACAACGCTCATCTATGTGATGCTTGATGATGAAATCCGTAGCCTAACAGAGAGTATTCATTTTTTTCTTTTTATGCTTTTGAGTAGTTTATTCTTTATCTTTTTTAAAAACCAGTTAGATCATTATCTCCGTTCATACCTGTATGTTGCTAAACATGATTATCAGACAAGTCTTTATCGATTTAGTGAAAATGTAAAGTTAAAACAAAGTCGTGCTCATATTATTGAAGCAGTCAAGGATGAAATTAAAGATGTGTTAAAGCTTACATATTTAGAAGCTGTGGAACAAGAATCACAATTTTTATTACCTTTAAAGGATTATCAGATTGATCAAATATTTTCGCCTTTGTTACATGAGTATCAAGGTCAGCGCTTAGTTATTGGAAAATTGATCGGAAAACGAAGTCAATATGCGTTACCTTTGGCTTGGCAGGAGCGAAAATTTACCATTCTTTTTATCGCAATTAAAGGTCATCCATTATCAAAGGAACAATTGGACTGGCTCTCAAGTTTAGCTCAGTTTGCCAACTTAGCCATTGAGCGTCAAACTAAAATTGAAGATTTGTTAAGTGAATTAGAACAAGCTAAGGCATCAGAAGATATGGAATGGCTATCCAGACTGCTATTTCACTGGTCTGAAAATGAGCGCCGATCTTTGGCACGAGATATTCACGATACCTTTCTCCAAGATTTAATCGTGTTAAGAAGGCGAGTTGAAGCTGTAAAAACTGAGAATAATGAATCGATTAAACAAGACTTACTCACTATTGTTGAACAGGAGATTAAAGATATTATCTTTGAAATCAGAGAAACGTGCTCATTCCTATATCCAACAATATTAAAAGAAGTTGGTTTAATTGAGGCCATTCATGAGCTTGTTAGCAAGTTTAGGCTACAGTCCAATAGTGTATTAAACTTTCATACAAATATAAATGGTAATTTAACAGCTAGTATGGAACTAAAATTGACGATCTATCGAATTGTACAGGAATGGCTTAGCAATGCACGAAAGCACGCCCAAGCTAATCATGTTTCAATTGTTATCGTAGACCAAAATGATCGAGTCAAGCTTGAGTATAATGATGACGGAATTGGGATGGATACAAATGCGTGGCCACGAACGTATTCAAACATGGGGATCTTGTCCATTAAAGAACGTGTTCGCAGTTTAATGGGACAAATTAATTTCTCGACTAGTCAAAATCAAGGTCTTAGGATGACCATCTCTATACCTTATAAGAAGGGAGAAAATTAAAATTATGAAGCACGTTCTCATTATTGATGACCATATTATGGTAGGTGAAGGGACAAAACGGTTATTAAGTGATGAACCAGATTTACAGGCGGATTTTGTGTCGTCAGGCAGCCAAGCGCTTATAAGCATGGATAATAAGTACTATGACTTATACATAATTGATCTAAATATGCCTGAGCAGAATGGAATTGACTTGACTAAAGCTATTACAGCCCGACATCGGGAAGCACGCATTTTAATCTACACAGGATATGATACAACAGCCTATTTCAATACATTAGTTAATCTTGGTGTCATTGGTTTTTTAAGCAAAAGCTATTCTAATCAGCAGCTTATTTACGCAGTTAAATGTGCCTTAATGGATTTAGCTGTTATTCCAGCTAACTGGCTTAATGAACTGAAACGCACCGATCGGAAGATCAAGCTAAATGGTGAACAAGTGACCCTATCAGAGATTGAGCAAACGATTTTGTTGTTAGTTGATAAAGGAAAATCGAATGATGAAATAGCAGATCAAATTAAAGTAAGCAGACGCACGGTCGAGCGACATTTGACTAAAACATTCCAAAAAATGCAGGTTAGTTCACGAGCAGAAGCACTTAAAAAAGGGAAGCAACTTGGTCTACTTCCAAAGCTAAGCTTTTAAAAAAAGCCTAAAAAAATTAAGCTGAACATATCTGAATCAACAATCTTAGCCTAGATTGAAGCTCGTGTGTTCAGCTTAATGATATTAGAAGCCGTATTGCTCCATAAGCGATTCTACCTGAGGAATTAAATCATCCCAATCATAATCCGGTTGTTTATTAATGGTGATGAAATGTTGGTAGCCGAATACGTTATCAACACCTTCAAGTGCAAGTAAGGTATTCAACAGCTCAAATTCACTTGTTTGTCCTGCTGCAACAGAAACACTAGCATTACCTTGGAAAATTTGCTTATTAGATGTGAATTTCATCGCATTTGGATTTGGCGTAGCTTCTGCGATAACCGTCATACTATTACCTCCTCTAAATCATTTATATCACATGCATCTTGGCGTATTTGCGTCCAGATTTTTTTTCGAGTCATGCTCTAAAAATCTGTGGCATTCGCCGGAGGCTGTAACTTGTTCCAGCCGAGGTTTCCCCCCACTGAATAGAAGACAACCCGCTCCACTTCAAATTTCGTCAGAAAGACATTAAACTGTGAGTAGTTCAACTTTAGTATATACTATAAATACTAATTCTAAGAACTTTGTTTACTTTCAAAAGCGCAGTTTGACTGATATCATGACTAGCCCAACTTTAAATAGTCCTCAATAAAAGCTGCAACACCGTCTTCTTGATTCGTTTTAGTTTGGTAATTAGCCATCTCTTTCAATTGAGCTATGGCGTTACCCATGGCCACACCAACACCTGCATACTCAATCATTTCGAGATCGTTATCCTCATCACCAAAGGCAAGAATTTCAGTCGGATCAATATGGTAATAATGGGCGACTCGTTCAAGCGCTACAGCCTTATTCATTCCTTTACGTACAATCTCAATGATATTCCAAGGCGCCCCCCATCTCCGATGTTCGATGACGGCGGCGTGATCACGATCAAGGTTGGCTCGTAGTTCATCAATGTGTTCATCACGTGGGTAAATCAGTAATGAGGTTGGATCTTCGTTAAGCAGATTTTTTAGAGAACCAATTTTGATCGGGTTATCTTCTTTGCTAGTATGAACAATTTCCATCAGCTTAGAATCGTAACGATCAATATAAACATTGCTTAATACTTCTGCCATTATATTATCTACTTCTAGATCATAACAAGTCTGGATAATCCCTTTAGCTGTTCTCAATGGTAAAGGACTGTGGAGTACTTCCCACTTCTTATCAGTTGGATGATGTAGATAGGCACCATTAAAATTAATCATCGGAGTATCTAACGCAAGCTCATGATAGTAGTCAAGACTTGCCCGATGGGGGCGCCCAGTAGCAATAACGACAATGTGCCCTGCTTCGCGTGCTTTTTTAATCACACTCTTTGACCGTTCACTAATTGCTTGTTGATCGGTAAGAAGTGTACCATCAAGGTCGAGGGCGATTAAATGTTGTTTTTTTATCATATACTCACCTCTTTATCTCTAAAACTAGTGTAATGAAGTTTAGAATAACTGTAAAGGGCTAATCCTATTTTATTAATAATAATGGATGAGTCTTGTAGAAAATTAATTCGTAGGAATCAAGTGAAAAAATAGTAACCGAGTATTTTTCCAGCCGAAAAAGGGAGACAATAACGATGAAGCGTGGTTCTAAAATGTGTTATGATAAGTTCAGCTAGTAACCTCAATGTCGACCGTTATAGAAAAGGTAATAAACTTGAAATTCCATTTATTGCAGTGTAACTGGCTGGGGCTGCGATTACTCGCCACTCGAAGGGCTTTTGTAAGGCTTCCAGTTCAAGAAAAAGGGAACACGTCATATCTAAGTGGAAGATCCAACAGCCAGTAACGGTCCGATTGGTTCAACGAACGTTCAGTGGGGAGGAAGCTGACTAAGTTTGCGATGTCGTGTCGCAACGCCTGCACGAGCACATCCTATCCGTCGAAACCCCTACTGAACGAAGTTTCACTTTATTGGTTTATGCTGATCAACATTGTTTCGACCATGGATATAGTAAGGTTTCACGCGACTTTAGTCGTGAACTGTTGGCAAGAAAGGCTATGCTAGAATTAATGGCTTAATTTAAGGAGGAAGTTTATGATTCAAGTTACAAGACATATATGGCGTGACATACCAGTGTTGGAGGTTGTTGATCAAGCTCACTCACAAAGTAAACTTCCTACTCTAGTTTACTTGCATGGTATTACGAGTGCTAAAGAGGACAATTTAACAACCGGCTACCTATTGGCAGAGCAAGGATATCGTGTTATATTGCCAGATGCTCATTTACATGGTGAGCGTGAGGTAGCAAATATAGATTTAAGGTTGTACTTTTTTGATATTATCCAACAAAGCTTACTGGATTTAGCCGTGATAAAAGATCAATTAAGTCGAAGTGATCTAATTGAAGCTGACAGAATTGGCGTCGCCGGTACAAGCATGGGGGCCATTACGACAGCAGCAGCGATGGTTAGTTATAATTGGATTCAAGTTGGTGCATTAATGATGGGGACAGCATTGTTGCATGATTTTGCCCAGCTCCAAATTAACCAAATTAAAGAGCAGGGGATTGAACTTCCGTTATCTGAGCTTGAATTAGAGCAACTTTTGGTAAGGATTGAACAGCTCGATTTATCACGTCAGCTTGATCGTCTACATAATCGTTCACTATTTATTTGGCATGGCCAAGAAGATCAGGTTATTCCATTTGAACATGCTAACGATTTCTATCATCTACTGCATAATGATGCTACTTATACAGGTCAAGTGGAGTTTTTGTCTGAAGCAAATCGTGGTCATAAAATTAGCAGAAATGGAAGATTGGCATTAGTCAATTGGCTGATAAAGTCACTTTAAGTACGTGTTCAAGAGTTGCTAAATCAGAAGTAAGTAGATTGGAGGCAGCGGTGTGTTTTGAGCTTTAGAGCGTATGCCATTCGATCCACAATTATGAAGAGAAGTTAACAAAAGCTGGATTGATTATCTTGAACATCTTCTTATGATTTTAATTTTTAAACAAAATTGTTTATAATGATGGTAGATGATTAGGAAAGGAGCCAATTAAAATGGAAGAAGCCTTACAAGAAAACTTACTCGGTGCTTTGGAAAACGTTATTGATCCAGAGCTCGGTATTGATATTGTCAATCTCGGTTTAGTATACGGAGTTGATTTAAATGAAGAGGGAACGGCCATTGTGACAATGACTTTAACGGCTATGGGCTGTCCACTAGCTGCTCATATTGAGCAAGATGTTAAGCGAGCACTTGCTGATCTTCCTGAGGTGAAGGATACAGAAGTAAACATCGTTTGGTCCCCACCTTGGAGTAAGGATCGCATGTCACGATATGCCAAAATTGCATTAGGTATCCCAGATTAAAGCAAACAGAACTGACTAGTTATTACTCTAGTCAGTTCTGTTTTTTTAACCTGTTTTGGCCCAAAGGAAATCGAGGCCGTTACTAATTAATGGTGCAAAGCACAATCGGACAGTTTTCACAATTAATTTCAGTTTTAAGATAATCCAGATCAAATATGGTGATCTGTCCACGCTCTATGCCGATAACACCTTTTCGTTTCAGTTCATTTAACATACGGTTAACAGATTCACGTGAAGTCGCACAAAAATTGGCTATTTCTTGATTAGTTAGATTCACATCAAGGTATATGCCTTGCTTTGTTTTTTGGCCATAGCTATTTGAAAGTCGGATCAGCGTAGAGTATAGGGCACCTTTCTTTCCATAAAGGACCAAATCTCTAAACCTTGTTTGGTCTTTACGATATTGAAGGTTCGTTAATTTGACTAAAGCGAGCGAGGCATCTGAATCCAAGGCTAATTTATCGATTAGGCGCTTTTGATTGTAGACAGAAACCTCTCCAGCCTCAATAACTTTGGCATCTACTAAATAGCTCAAATCCTCCTCGGCTAAGTTATACTCCCCAATTAGATCCCCAGGACCACAGATCCTTAGTGTTAATTCTTTGCCGTCAGGTGATGTTTTACTAATCATCACCTTGCCCGAAATAATGATAAATAGTTCTCGAGCTTGATCACCTTGACGAAATAAATAGCTATTTTTGATCGTTGTAAGATAGTGATCAGGCTCTGTGAAATAGCGTCTCAGTTGTTTATCTAAGTGATTTAGTTTAATAGGTTTACGCATCAGTTTTCACTCCCAGTGTCAGGCGCGAGATCAGAGCTTACAAAATAAGAAACGCCAACACACCGATAATCAAGCAGTAAATCGAGAAGTAAATCAGATTACCGCGATTCATAATGTTCATAAACCAACGAAGTGCATAGTAACTTGCAATTCCAGCTGTTATAAAAGCTAGTAAATATGGAATCCATAAGCTAGATGTCACAGTCATTAGTTCGTCAAGAGATAATAGCATGGCTCCTAAGCTAACTGGAATATAGAGTAAAAAGGAAAAGCGTAAAGCAGTCGGACGCTTCATTCCAAGTAGCATAGCAGCTACAATTGTCGCACCAGAGCGACTGATTCCAGGAATTAAGGCAACAGACTGTGCTAACCCAATGATGATCGCATCCTTTAGTGTGAGGTCACGATCTGCTTTTTTTCCACGTAAATTACGAATCATCCATAGCGCAATCGCCGTAATAATTAGGCTTATACCAGTCGTCTTTGCTGTACTGAAAATACTTGCAATCTGGTCTCCAACTAGAACCCCCATAAGGCCTGCTGGTATTGTAGCAATGACTAAATATATGACAAATTTAAAGTCGTCAGCACCAGCCTGATCACGTTTAAATAAAAAACGCCATGCATTGGCGGCTAGTCGTACGATATCCTGCCAATAAATGATTAATACCGCAATTAATGAACCGAAATTAACTAAAATTTCAAATGTTAAGCTCTCAAGCTTAAGACCGAATAAGGATTGGATGATTACAAGGTGTCCACTTGATGATATCGGGATGGGCTCAGTAAACCCTTGTACAAAACCTAAAAAGATGTATTGAACAATAAAAATAAGTTGATCGATAAATGTCATTTTATAAAACCTCCATGATAAGTGACCGTGTCACCTTTTTTTAGATTAGGCATAGGCTATTGTGAGAAAGGGAGGGATCTGAGTTGCAACAACATCATATCCATGATTTATGTAAAAAGAATTTGCATCATTATGTTTTACTTCAAACAGTTAATGGTGAACAAATTGATGGTATTATTACCGACTTAGATGATCAATATGTTTACTTAGCTGTACCTAATCGAGATAATAGTGAAAGAGAAGAGCGTCAGCCGTATCCTTATGGACCAGGCTTTGGACCACGCCCACCGTTCCCGCCGTATGGCCCGTATCCACCATATGGCCCGTACCCACCATTTTACCGACCGCGTCCATTTGGTCGCGTCATTTTGCCGCTTGCAGCCTTAACTGCGTTAAGCGTGCTTCCATGGTATTAACATGATAAGCCCCTTGCCAAAAGTATCAGGCAAGGGGTTTTTTTCTTATTGGAAGCCGTTAAGTTGCCTTCTCAATGTTAAGCAAGCTTGCACAATCATAAGGATTGTATTGTTACACACACCAAATGGCTTGTCATGCGTTCCCTAAGAGAATTAGCCTTTTATTTTTTTTCATCAATAAATTTCTCACCAACTAGAAGACCTACAAAACTAAAAATAATCGTCATACCGATAATGGGCAAAATTTGAAATTCATAGCCTCCCATACTTGTAAGAACATAGCCTAAGACGAGACTTATGGCAAATGACCATATAATTGTTATTAGAAAGCGCATCGATGTCACCTCTGTTTCATACACTTCTTTCACTATCTATTTTAACAAATAGATTAATAAAAAGAAACAAATGGCACCCGTTTTAATGAAGATTTTTATAAAGTCTTTCTACCGTGAGCAATCCTATCCGTCGAAACCCCAGCTGAACGAAGTTTCACTTTATTATAGTGTTCACTTTAAATCGGGAAAGCTAAACACTTAATCTATCTCGATAATACCACTGCTAAATATGTCGTATTTTAGCAAAAAAATTTAAAAAGTGAAAGAGCAGTTGGTGAAAAAGACTTGATTATCCAACCGATTTCGCTTAAAATTAGTACCAAGTCTTAATAATTGATTATAATATCAAAAATCCGAATGAGGAGATTTAAATATGGCTACTGGAATTATTGGAGTCGGACATTATGTCCCTAAACGTATTTTAACAAATTTTGATTTAGAAAAAATAGTTGATACAAGTGATGAGTGGATACGAACCCGTACAGGTATTGAAGAAAGACACATTGCTGCTGATGATGAGGATACATCAGATATGGCGTATCAGGCGGCTATCTCTGCATTAGAAGATGCAGAACTTTCAGCTAGTGAATTGGACTTAATTTTGGTTGCCACCATTACACCTGACCATCCTTTTCCATCTGTGGCTTGCCAATTACAGGCTAAATTAGGAGCGACTAAAGCGGCAGCTATGGATATAAGTGCTGCTTGTGCTGGTTTTATGTATGGAATGGTGACCGCCAAACAGTTCATTGATAGTGGCGTTTACCGCCATGTGCTTGTAATTGGTGCAGAAAAGCTTTCGAAGATTACCGATTGGGAAGATCGTAATACATGTGTGCTGTTTGGGGATGGCGCTGGTGCTGCTGTGTTAAGCCCAGTTCAAGAGGATCGAGGTATTCTGTCATTTGAATTAGGTGCTGATGGTACAGGTGGTCATGCACTTTATCAAGAAGATGATAAAATTCGTATGAATGGTCGAGAGGTATTTAAGTTTGCTGTCAGACAAATGCCTGAATCAGCTGTTCATGTTGTTGAACAAGCAGGGCTCGATAAAGAAGATGTAAACTATTTAATTCCACATCAAGCAAATGTTAGAATAATGGAAGCGGCGCGTAATCGTTTAGGCATATCAGAAGAAAAAATGGCGTATTCGATCAACAAATATGGGAACACATCGGCAGCGTCCATTCCAATCGCATTATCAGAGGATGTCAAACAAGGTAAAATTAATGATGGGGACCTCGTGGTTTTAGTTGGATTTGGAGGAGGCTTAACCTGGGGTGCCATTGCATTACGTTGGGGTAAATAATTTTTCAAGGAGGAAGTAGCTAGCATGGAAAGAAGACGTGTTGTTGTAACAGGTATGGGAGCAATTAGTCCATTAGGATTAACAGTAGAACAGCTGTGGCAACGATTAACTAATGGAGAGTCTGGTATTGATTATCTTACAAAAGTCAATAAAGAAGATTTTCCTGCAAAGGTTGCCGGAGAAGTTAAGGACTGGGATGCCAGTCTCTATATGGATAAAAAAGAAGCTAAACGGATGGATCTGTTTACTCAATATGCTGTTGGAGCTGCCAGAATGGCGCTTGAAGATGCTAACTTGATGATCACAGAAGAGCTTGCGCCACGTGTAGGCGTATGGGTTGGGTCAGGTATTGGTGGTATGGCCACATATGAAGAACAATTTAATAAATTTAAAGAAAAAGGCTACCGTCGTGTTAGTCCATTCTTTGTTCCAATGCTTATCCCGGATATGGCTGCTGGTCAAATTTCAATCATCTTTGGGGCGAAAGGAATAAATTCTTGTACGGTGACAGCTTGTGCAACAGGGACCAATTCAATTGGTGATGCCTTTAAGGTTATTGAACGAGGAGATGCAGATGTTATGATTACCGGTGGAGCTGAGGCACCTCTAACTAACATGGCGTTTGCTGGCTTTTCATCGGCAAAGGCATTGTCATTTAATGATGACCCGTCCACAGCTAGTCGTCCATTTGACCTAAATCGTGATGGCTTTGTTATGGGAGAAGGGGCAGGTATTTTAATCTTGGAATCACTTGAATCTGCTCAAGCTCGCGGTGCTAGCATTTATGCTGAAATTGTTGGTTATGGCTCAACAGGTGATGCTTATCACATTACTGCACCAGCTGAGGAAGGAGAAGGTGCTCAACGTGCGATGGAGCAGGCGATAAACGATGCTGGTTTGAGACCTGATCAAGTTGATTATATTAATGCACATGGAACGAGTACCCCTTTTAACGATAAGTTTGAAACTGCTGCGATTAAGGCTGTGTTTAAGGAACATGCCTCTAAGCTTATGATTAGTTCAACTAAGTCGATGACTGGACACTTGCTTGGAGCAGCAGGTGCTGTCGAAGCGATTGCTTCAATTAAAGCCATTGGAACAGGGATTGTTCCGCCAACGATTAATTATCAGACTCCTGATCCAGAGTGTGACTTAGATTATGTGCCGAATCGTTCACGCCAGGCTAAGGTTGATGTCGCACTTAGCAATTCGTTAGGATTCGGCGGCCATAATGCAACTTTAATATTTAAAGGATATCAAGATTAATGTTAGTAGGGAAAAGCACAAAAAGGAATAATGACTTTATTCTTCATTTAAGATGAATTTTTAAAATGAATTTTACTGAAATCCGTTGCACTTTTATCGCAGTGTAATTGGCTGGGGCTGCGATTACTCGCCCCATCGAAGGGCTTTTGTAAGGCTCCCACTTCAAGAAATTAGGGAACACGTCATGTCTAAGTGGGAGATCCAACAGCCAGTAACGGCCCGATTGGTTCAGCTAACATTCAGTGGGGGGTGGAAAACACCCCCACTGAACGAAGTTTCACTTTATCGATTGTCATGTTACCAAGAGATTAATCAAAGACCTTTACGTTTAGCGTACAGGTCTTTTTTAGTGGTTGCTCGCATAGAGTACAGTGAATAGGGACAAGCTGTGGAGGGAAGCTTCATGCTCTTTTTAATTGGATTTGGTTTAACGGTAGCAGGTGGAGTGATGATCATTTTATATTTAAATTTAATTCCTGCAGGTCTAAGCTGGACAAGCTACTTGTTTTATATTATCTCCCAGACAGAATGTCAACTTTTTGTATTAGGGTTAGTGCTTATGCTCATTGGATTACCCAAATTGTTACGAAGGCTAAAATGAATAATATTTCCTTAAATGGTGATACTATTTGCTAAATCATAAAAGTGAGGGAAAGTCGATGATGCTACAAGATGTATGGGTAAATTGGTTTGAGGGTGAAGAGAATGGTTATAATGTTTGCTCCTTTTATGAATGGCGTAAACAAGATAAAATTGAACTGATTGATACCATGCCAGTTCTTTATATTGAATCACATTTATACAATTACATAGAGAATCATCTAGATGATTTACCAGCTAAGCTACTTGATCAAATATGTGATCAAACGTTGGTCAAAGGAGAACCTTTGCGCTATGCAGCTATCGTCACCGATGGATCTGGGGTACTTGTCTTCGATACAATGGGCTATCGTATTCCTTTAAAGAAAAGCCGACTTATTCCAAGACAAGAACGTCGTGTTTTACATATGGTTTCAAACCAGTCACGTTTATACTATTCATTAAAGAAAGCCCATTTTCCTAAAAAAGAGCACCATATGTTCTCGTTAGCACCAGAAGCAATGGTTGGTCTGATTCGGCGTGAGCGTGAGCTAAAGCAATTAACAATGCTAGCACTAGATAGTCTAAGACAAGGCTGTAATCGCGATGAGGTACTTTACTGGCTAACAGAGTGGGAGCCAGATCAATATGAAAGCATTTGTAAATTAACATTTGAACAAGCCTGGAACAAGCTTTATCAACATGTCTATCATGGCTGGGGAAAGCAGCATGAGCTGTTTTGTCAAGCTATTATTAAAGGCGAACCCTTATTTGAGCAACTGTGGCAGAAAGCACATGAGAATGATAACTCACCACAATTAAAACGTATGAAGTGATCGGATCACCAACTATGCCGCTTATAAAGCCCCACATACTAGTTAGAAAGATTTAAACAGCTCGTTGACCTATTTTATCGCAGTGTTACTAGCTGGGGCTGCGATTACTCGCCCCATCGAAGGCTTTTGTAAGTCTCCCACTACAAGAAATAAGGGAACCCGTCATGTCTAAGTGGGAGATCCAACAGCCAGTAACGACCCGATAGATTCAACTCACGTTCAGTAGGGGAGTGAGAAAGATGACTAAGTTCGCGGCGTCGTGTCGCAACATCTGCACGAGCACATCCTATGCGTCGAAACCCCACTGAACGAAGTTTCACTTTAATTAAAGGTTCGGTCAACAAGCTGATTTTTTTTTGAACTATTTTTTCTTCTTAACACGTCCTAACCCCATTGCTTTCTTCGCTTTAGCCAAAGTCTTATTTGCGACATAGCTAGCTTTTTCAGCCCCTGCATCAAGAATGTTATCTAATTCCGTTGATTGAATCATATCATGATAGCGTTTTTGGATCGGTTCGATGAGTCGCACAACGGCCTGAGCTGTATCTTGTTTGAATTGGCCGTAACTTATTCCTTGATATTTCGCCTCTAAATCTTCAATTGATTGATCTGTACAGCAAGCCAATATTGTTAAAAGATTACTAATGCCAGGCTTTTGCTCCGGATCAAAACGGACGATACCTTCAGAGTCAGTAACCGCACTTTTTATTTTTTTCTCAATTTGCTTAGCATCGTCTAACAGATAGATTGTCGCTTTTTGATTTAGATCTGATTTACTCATTTTTTTTGTTGGCTCTTGGAGTGACATAATACGTGCTCCGACTTTAGGGACCCTAATTTCAGGGATAGTAAAAATATCATTGAATTTACGGTTAAACCGTTGAGCTAAGTCGCGTGTTAATTCTATATGTTGTTTTTGATCATTACCAACTGGAACAATATCTGTATTGTAAAGTAAGATATCAGCAGCCATTAAAGGTGGATAAGTAAGCAATGCAGCTGAAACAGCTTCTTTTCCTTCAGATTTATCCTTGAATTGCGTCATTCGCTCCAGTTCTCCAATATAACTTTGTGTCTGCATGATCCATCCTAACTGGGTATGTGCCGGTACCTCGGATTGGATAAATAAAGTGGCTTGTTCAGGGTCTAAACCACTCGCTAGATATATAGCTGCTAGTGATCGAATATTTTCACGTAGCTTTAGTCGATCTTGAGGGACCGTAATAGCATGTGCGTCAACAATACAAAAATAACAATTGTAATCATTTTGCAGCTCAACAAATTGCTTAATCGCTCCTAAGTAATTGCCCAATGTTAATGTCCCACTGGGTTGAATACCTGAAAAGATCGTTTTCATATTTATCACCCTTCTTTTATAAATTGTTTAACTTCATTCAGTAGAAGTCTCCCACTGCTAGTAAGTAGTGAGATGCATGCCTATTTGTCTTCCGTTCAGTGGGGTCAAACCCCAGCTGAATCAAATTAAAGCCTTCGGCGATACGACAGATTTTCAGCCGAAATTGATCGAGCGAAGCGCGGTAAAACCAGGGCGCAAATACGCCAAGGTGCATTTGATACTATCCGGCACTATCGGGTCTTGTAGTGAGCAACATGTTTAATGGATAAAAGAGTCTTATGCTTGATTGATCGCAGTGTAACTGGCTGGGGCTGCGATTACTCGCCCCATCGAAGGGCTTTTGTAAGACTCTCCCTTCAAGAAATAAGGGAACACGTTATGTTTAAGTGGGAGATTCAACAGCCAGTAACGGCTCGATTGGTTCAACTAACGCTAACGTTAAGTGGGGAGAGAGGAAGCTGACTAAGTTCGCGACGTTTGTCTCGCAACGTCTGCACGAACACATCCTATGCGTCGAAACCCCCACTGAACGAAGTTTCACTTTATTTACGGATAAAAGCATATAAAAACTCATATTCTGAAGGCATTGTTTTCAGGGACGAATAGTCGCGGTGCCACCCTGATTACCTCAGAATATGAGATCTCTTTTACTAAATAACGTTACAGGTGTAACGGTATGGAATCCATACAGCTCAAAGGTCCCAATTTCATCACATCTTGGTATCTGTTTTCACCATCCAGACTCTCTTTTAAACCAGAGGATATGACTCCTCAACCTTTTCATTGCTATTTTGCTCATTTAATTACTAAAATTATAGCATAATCATTTAGATATGCAAGGATACGATCAGCACGATTGAGACGTATCCTTCTTTGTTTCATGCATAACCTAATCTTATCCACTAGTAAGCTTTTTAAATACTCAAGTTGATTAAGTATCTCTTAAATGATATCGTAATGATTAAGAAGTCCGATAAGTGAAGTGCGTATTTAAATTAGCTGAATTTGAAACAAGCCAATCATTAAGATATGGCATTTAGCATTTGGTGATATTTTCAATAGTAGCTATGATGATTTTGAGATGGAGCAAAGGAGGTTAGCGCATCGATGCAAATAACTTTATCAAAAGCTGCAGAAGAATGGTTTAAAGATGACGTTGGTGTGGCTGAAACAGAGTATGTTAAATTTCATCCGCGGATTTATGGTAGCAGTCCGGTCCAAGAAAATTTTGCATTGTCCTTTTCTAAAGTTGATCAGGTAATTGATCCAGCGGTCATTGTTGAACAAGGCGGGATGCACTTTGTAATTGAGTCAAATGATCTTTGGTTTTTCGATGGACACGATTTAACTGTTGATTATCAAAAAGATCAGGACGAGGTGATGTATTCTTACTTTAAGAGATAGATGATTGATTTAAAAAAAGTAGCTTATCTTGTTGATTTAGCTACTTTTTATTTGGCAGCGATAGTGAGAAAATTGTCACCATGTTGTAGATGACTATTAAATCGAAACTCCTTATTTGTTGGCTCGTTTCTAATCTAGACTTCTGAATACATACCCAAAAAGTGTTGGTTTTGTAAACCATTAATAATGGATTGCTTTTTAAAGATTAATCCAATATAATCATGCTATTCTAGTCGAATGATATTCAAAAATAGTAATACTTTCTTAAAAAACTGATAATCGGTCTGAGGAGGCCAGAACTAATGCAAGTTAATAAATTATTTTTAGCGATGATCTGTATGTCGATGGCTGTTATTAGTGCGTGTAACAACCAAATAAGGGACGAGCACGAGTCAAGTGATCAGGCTATCGTTTATTCCATTGATCACTTTTCTTCAGTCAAAACTAATCAAGGCGAGGCGATTGATGGAGGAGTCATTAATTTCGGTCTAGTAACAGACACTCCTTTCGAGGGAACGTTAAATTTTAATTTCTATTCAGGTAATCCTGATGCGGAAATCATCCGTTGGTTTGATGAATCACTATTAGATTTTGATGAAGATTATAAATATACTCAGGATGGAGCTGCCACTTTTGAAGTAGATCATGAGGACAAGTCCATTACTTTTACTATTCGTGATCAGGTTAATTGGCATGATGGAGAGCCAGTTACTGCAGAAGATTGGGCATATGCATATGAAGTGGTAGGTCATCCAGATTATGATGGTCCCCGTTACTCTCAAGCCTTAAGTAGTGTCGAAGGAATGGAAGCGTATCGGACAGGAGAAGCCGATACGATTTCTGGGCTGGAGATCATTGATGATAAGATATTAAAAATTACTTATCAACAGTTTACTCCAGCGCTGTTATCAAGTGGGATTTGGGCATATCCATTACCTAAGCATATCTTTTCACAGTATGAAGTATCAGATATGTCCGCATCCGATGCAGTTCGACGATACCCAATTGGATTTGGACCGTTTAAAGTAGAAAATATTACACCAGGTGAATCGGTAACACTGGTGAAAAATGATGATTATTGGCGCGGAGAGCCTAACCTTGATGGTTTAACTATTCGCGTTGTTAGCCCAGAAGTTGTTGCTCAATCTTTAAAAAATGGAGAAGTAGATCTGGTTAGTTCATTCCCAGCTGATCAATATGTTGACCACAGTGATATGTCAAACGTAGAGTTTCTAGCCGATATTGATCTCTCGTATATATACCTTGGTTTTAAGCTTGGAGCATGGGATGATGATGGAGGGGAGGTCGTGCCAGATCCTGATGCTAAAATGGCGGATGTCAATTTGCGTCGTGCGATGTGGTATGCAGTCGATAATGATAGCGTTGGTGCGAATTATTATAATGGATTACGCTGGAATGCAACCACACTTATCCCACCTTCGCACCCAGCCTATCATGACGATAGCATTGAAACACCAACCTATGATCCAGATGAAGCAAATCGGATTTTAGATCAAGCGGGCTATTTAGATATCGATGGAGATGGCTTTCGCGAAGATCCAGACGGCAATAAGCTTGTTATTAACTTTGCCTCTATGTCTGGCGGTGACACAGCTGAACCGCTCACGCGTTATTATATCCAAGCTTGGGAAGAAGTTGGCTTAAATGTCCAATTGTTAGATGGTCGTTTACAAGAATTTAATGGGTTCTATGACCGAATTGGAGCAGATGATCCCGAAATGGATATCTATTTGGCAGCATGGACGGTTGGAGCTGATGTCAATCCGCAAAATTTATATGGCCGTCAATCTGCTTTCAACTATTCTCGTTATGCAAGTAAAGAAAATGATCGTTTAATCGCGGAAGGGCTATCTGAAGCTGCTTTTGATCAACAATATCGTCAAGATGTATATCGTCAATGGCAGCAGTTAATGGTCGATGATATCCCTGTGTTTCCGACCTTATATCGAGTCAAATTAGTCGCCGCCAATAACCGTGTTCTTAATTATGCCGTTGATTTTCATCCATCGGCAGGTCTTTATCGCCATCAATTAGCTGTAAATAAGGATTCTGCGTCAAAAGCTGAATAATAGGGAAAAACCCCAAAGGATTTGATCCTTGGGGCTTTTTTTACTTGATCTAGCAGAAGTCTTCCACTTCTACCTTCTAAAAGTGGAGAGATGAATGCCTATTTGTCTTGCATCAGTGGGATACCAGCCTCGGCTGAATCAAGTAAAAGCCTCCGGCGGATGACGCTGATGTTAAGTGGAAATTTTTCGAGAGAAGCTCGAAAATCTGGGCGCATTTGATAAGCTTGTATTTACTGAATATAGTCAATGTTTGAAGATAGATTATTTAGGGTAAGAGATAATAAATGTTTTTTCTACAAATTGGAACATAAACGTTAAGCTTTACCTAGAAAAATGTAGAGTAACCATTTATCAATGGCATACAATAGAATTACATAGTACTTTTTATTGGAAATTGTCAGATCTTCTATCATTAAGTCATTATCTTTATTATAATAGAGATAAAAGTCATTATATAGTCAAATTTATATAACAATCTGACTAAGCTAAGACAGCAGGGGGTAAAATTTATGAGTAGACAGCTTAGAAGTAATTGGCTAGTAGTGTGCACCTTAGTTGGACTGATGCTGATATCATTCTCAACAGTATTACAAGCAGAAGAGGGCGAGCACCTTTTAGCACGTGATTATGATAAAAAAGAAATACATTTAGCCATTCCTGAGCAAGTAAAGCGATTAGCAAGATTTACATATGACTCTGGTCTTAACTTTTCTTATCCAGAGGCCGTTAGAGGGATTTATTTAACAGGTCATTCAGCTGGTGGCTCTCGTTTTAATGAACTACTCGATCTTGTTAATGATACTGAATTAAATACAATGGTGATTGATATTAAAGATGACCATGGTAATTTAACCTTTATCCCTGATGAAGACTCACCTTATTATGATATAGCGCAAAATTATATTAAAGACCCAAGTAAGATGATGGAGATTTTAGAGCAACATCAAATATATCCAATTGCACGAGTAGTTGTGTTTAAGGACAGTTTGTTAGCTAAAAATAGACCAGACCTATCATTCTTAGAAAATGGAGAGGTTTGGGTTAACAATCGTGGGGAAGCATTCGTTAATCCGTATCAGAAAGAGGTATGGGAATATAACGTTAATATTGCTATTATGGCTGCTGAAATGGGCTTTCAGGATATTCAATTCGATTATGTGAGATATCCAGAGGGCTTTGAACTTCGAGAACAAGATTTAGAATACTCACAGGGTGATTATAAAGATGTTGACATGGATGGTGTTCAAAAACGAGTAGAGGCTGTGACAGATTTTGTCGCCTACGCTCGGGAACAATTAAAACCTTACGGTGTAGATGTTTCTGTTGATATTTTTGGTTATGCAGTAACTGTAGAAGAAACACCAGGTATTGGTCAAAATTTCTCAAGAATTTCTGAAAACGTTGATGTTATCTCGTCAATGATTTATCCTAGTCACTGGACACCACATTTTGGTATTGACTTCCCTGATAAGGAGCCTTATCGTCTTGTCGATGCATATAGTAAGTTAGAGAATGAAGTGTTGGATAGACTTGAGGAAAGACCGATATCTCGACCTTGGATTCAGGATTTTAGTGCAACTTGGTTATATAGTGGTCCGGCCTTTACCTATGGTGTTGACGAGGTTGAAGCACAAATTCGTGCCTTAAATGAAAATGGGATTGATGAATTTTTGTTATGGAACGCTGGAAATGTCTATACTAAAGGAGTAGACTATACGCCTTTAGATTGACCTTTAAGCTCTTCTTCATCATGAGGAGGAGCTTTTTTTAGGATTAACATTTGAGCTAGAGAGTTAAAGGGTCATGCAAAAAAATCTCGTTTTCAAAAAGAGAGAATCATAATAAGTGAATAAAGGAGCTTTTTTAATGCTTGAGAAGGAGGTTAAGTCATGGATTGGTTTGAGAAATTAAATGAATACTTCCCAGTACATGAAATGAAGTCTAAAAAGCATATGGAGACGTTACTAAAGGAAAAAGGAGACGTCTATTATAAAGATGAGGGTCAAGAGCATGTGATGATGTATGCTGAATTTGAAGAGTTCATTTTTATTGATTATTTGTATGTTGCCTCAAGTGCCCGAGGTAAGGGGATTGGTCATCAATTGATTGAAAAGCTTAAATCAAAGCAAAAGCCTATTATACTTGAGGTAGAGCCGATTGATTATTCAGATTCGGATACAGCCAAGCGACTACACTTTTATCAACGAGAAGGCTTTACGCATGCTAATTCAATTGGCTACAGCAGACGCTCTCTAGCAACTAATCAAAATAGTCGACTCGAAATTCTTTATTGGTCGCCTAACAATCAAGATGAGGAAACCATCTACAAACAAATGCGACACATGTATGAAAATATTCATACTTATAAAGATAAAGAGATGTATGGTCAGTCTTACCAAAGTGTTGATGACGTCCTATCCTATAGCACAGAACATCAAACAGAGGATATTTTTACAGGTTTAAATCATTCAATCAGGAAAAAATAGGAATAGGATTCGAACTTGCGTTCTTTTTTATTTTCAATTAAAATCATTTTTATAGGTGTTAGTTGAGAAAAGCTTAGCACAGTGCAGTGATCATTTTTATTTATTTAACCTAATTTTAAAAATGATAAATATTTTTATCAAAAGTGTTTAAATGATAGATCATAAGGGTATATCCTGTGTAACGAATTAAATTAGCGTTAATTTGTGTAAATTATGAGTAAAAATGTGTCCCCCCCTATCGCAAAGACAAAAGGTGTAGTATACTTAGAATTAGAGGTTTAAATTAAATTCATTTTAATTTAATAAATCCTAAAATTAATTAGTTAAAAAATTTTTTATTATATTGAGGAGTGAAGTTCAATGGTAACACTTTATACCTCACCAAGCTGTACATCTTGTCGGAAAGCAAAGGCATGGCTAGAAGAGCATGATATTCCATATCATGAAAGAAATATTTTCTCCGATGCGTTGTCCCTTGATGAGATCAAGGAAATTCTACGTATGACTGAGGATGGAACTGATGAAATTATTTCAACACGTTCCAAAGTATTCCAAAAGCTTGAAGTCGATATTGAGCAAATGCCACTAAAGGATTTAATTAACATTATCCAGTCTAATCCAGGCATTTTACGTCGTCCGATTATTATTGATGAAAAACGTCTTCAAGTAGGTTATAATGAAGATGAGATTCGTCGATTCTTACCTCGAAAAGTAAGAACTTTTCAATTACGTGAAGCACAGAAAATGGTTAACTAGGGCTATTGTTTACTATATTTACGCAACCTCTTGTTAGGGTTGCGTTTTTCTGTTATGTTATCATTGTAAGAGATGACAATTTATTAAAAATAAGTTAAAATTAATAGTCAATATAGATTTATCATAAGCTTAAAATGGCTTCAATTTGAGGGGATTCTTTTGTAATTGGAGCTTTATCTATAATAGATCACCTGCTTAAAGGGGGAGTGAATAATGGAAATAGAGAGAATAAATGAAAATACAATTAAATTTTATATATCCTATATCGATATTGAAGACCGTGGTTTTAATCGAGAAGAGATTTGGTATAATCGTGAGCGCAGTGAACAATTGTTTTGGCAAGTTATGGAGGAAGCTGATCATAAAGAAGAAGACTTTGACATTGAGGGCCCTCTTTGGATTCAAGTACAAGCTTTAGAAAAGGGATTAGAGATTACAGTGACGAAGGCCCAGCTTTCTAAAGATGGACAAAATTTAGAGTTACCTTTAGAATCTGCTGTTGGAGATAAACAATTTGATGACAAGCTAGAAGATTTACTTGAAGAGAAGTTTGGCCAAGCTGACGATTTAGATGATGATGATGAAAATGAAGATGACCGATATGTGCATAATATGGTTGCATTTGATGATTTTGAGGATATCATTCAATTAAGTCACCAATTTGGTCAGCATGATGGTGTCTTAGATCAATTATATCATTATCAGGATCGTTATCTTTTAAAACTTTCATTTGATGACACGGTTATAACGATTGATAAACAGGATGATTTAATGAGCATCATTAAAGAATATGGGAAGGGTGTTAAAGAAGCGTTTCCACTAGTGGAGGAATACGGTAACGTTATTTTTTCGGAGAATGCACTTACCCAAGTTCGACAGTACTTTAATTAAACTCCGCCTCTACAGGGAGACTACTGAAAAACTTTCAGTGGTGCAAAAAATTCAGTAGAAAAAAGCCGACTTAGAATTTTTTTAATTTAAGTCGGCTTTTTATGGATACTTAGACATTCTTTTCCTTATTTTAATCTCATTAATTTCAATATTCTCTTGAGATTAATGGCGAATACCGTCATGGCTCCTTGTAATTCCATTTCGATTAGACCAGTGAATTTTGAAATATCATACCCGTGTCTACACTTTAATTTACTATTTTTCGCTGTAATTTATAGCGTCTTTCGTTTTTGTTTAAAGGTGTCGATCTCTTGAAACTGAGCTTGAGCGCTATACTTGTCAGATTTGATCGAAACGGAATAGGTTTCGTTTTAGCACCAAGTTTATAACACCCCTCTCTTAACGGGTAAATCGACACTTCTCCTACATCAAAATTAGTAAGTATCTGTCTGATTCTTGGACACATCCTTCTTCTCTTGACGTGCCTTCCATATCGTCATATGTCCATCTTTAAACACATACATACCTGCGTCCTTATTGAATGAAAATTCATTTTCTTTATTTCGAGATGTCGTCATTCTCGGTTTCTCTGAGTTGATTTAATGTCTCTTTTATTTTTGGATAGGCAGTGAGGGTAGTTTCTTGTTCAATGATCTCAATCTCTTGACTATAAGAAATCTCACCATCCTTTAAACACCTATCTGCCCTTCAACGCGGCGGCTTGAATGAAATGACGCGTTCAGGTAACGACATGCAAATAAAAATGGCTGAAGCACTCGGGATTAACCAATCAACGATTTCAAGAGAACTACGGCGAGGGGCGAAGCAACAGATCACGTCACAACGGAAATATTATCCAGTCTATCTCAAAGATGTAGGAGCACGTCAATACCAAGAAAATCACGCCTATTCCAACAAAAAAGGAATGGAAACCAACCAACCCATGACCCGTATAGGAGTTAATCTCTTGATAACACTGCATTTATGGGAATTAACTGATATTTTTTTGGGAAAATTTATGAATTTTATTTTACAATTGTTGTAATTTAGTGAATATTATGATAAAATTAACTTTATAATGATCTCATCCTTATGAAATAATGGTTGGATGAAAACTACACGGAAGTGGATTCTAAGGCAATCTTTAATACTTCTAAGGTTGTCCATCGATCGCATGGGGGACTCCCTCCCTCCCTCCCTTCCTTTCTAAAATTAGAAATTGGAACCTATCTTAGACGCCTTGAAATATCCCTAGTGTGAACGCCGATCAACCTCGTTATCCGTAATATCTCTGTATCGAAAGCCACCTTGGAGTTACTACCATCCAAGTTCGAGTGACAGAGTGCACAGACTGTGAGTAGGAGGTTCCGCACGTAACTGGAAACCAGTCATATGGTTGGCCACAGGAGTGAACATAATTGTCCCAAATGATCTTTAGGACCATTATCTAGGGAACATCACAAGACGTCCAAGTATTTTTTTTATTACAGGTCTAATGAGTAAAATAGTGAGTCCAAATGATGGGATTAAATATAATATACGAGGAGTGATAATATTGAAAAATAAATTAATATTAAAGTATTCTGCTAACTTGTTTCTTATTATTTTATTAATAACTGTGGTAATTTTTTTATTAAGAAATTACGAATTACAAGTTCAGTCATCATTAGAACATAACTACCTTTACTTAAATTTTTTAATCTTTATTTGTTTTGGAGCAATTGGCTTTTTATTAGGTCTATTCAATTCTCTTATTTCCCTAAAAGGCAATCTGAAAATTAATAAGATCAGCTTGTTCATTTTAGGTATTCCATCATTCATTCTGTCCCTACCTTACGTTTGGGTTACTTTGTTGTTTTCGCTAAATATTAACATTGTAAATATAAATATGATTGAAATACGATATGTCGCTATAATTTTTAGTATTATCTTTGGTCATACCTTGATTCAAAGTTTGGAAGTCACCAAATAATATCTACTTTTGTTAGCTATGTAGTTTAAATTATAAAGTAGAAGATAGAATTTGTTTAATTCATTTACATCATATAAGCTATGA
>NZ_BCQW01000008.1 GCF_001552275.1 Amphibacillus sediminis NBRC 103570 | reverse complement strand
TACAACATATGAAAAAAGATTTAATTTTGGATTATGAAGAATATATGAAGGATATACTTTTCGGGGAGAAGGATTCACAAAAAGTTCATGCTCAAAACTTCCTTAACGTTATGGTCGACTTGATTATTGAGAACAGTAATCAAGCGGAGTTAAATAATAAGTCTGAGGAAAGGCAGGTTGCATAACATGGAAAAAGCAGTAGGATATGTTCGTGTTTCAACAGATATACAACTTGATGGCTATTCAATTAATGCTCAGATTGAGAGAATTGAGGATTATTGTAAATCCAAAAATATTACCTTGGAGAAAATCTATAATGAAGAATCGGGATCTGGTTCCTCATTAAAGAATCGCCCAGAATTCATCCAAATGATACAAGATGTACTTTCTTCTGAGAATACGGAAAAAACGTATATTGTTGTATGGTCGTCTGATAGATTTGCTCGAAAACTCTTAGATGCAAAATATATCACTGAACTAATATCAAAAAAAGGACATCATTTAGTTTGCATTTCTGAGGGCATCAATACTGAAGATCCATACGCACGTTTTGCGTTAGATATTCTTCTAGCATTTTCAGAGAATACTAGACACAAAATCAATCAAACTTGTAAAGAAGGAATGCGTAGAAGAGCGGTGGAAGGTTACTTTAATGGAGGACGGGTTTTCGGCTATACATCGACTCCATCTAAAACCCTTAAAGTTAATCCTGATGAGGCCAAAGTTGTAGAGTTCATTTTTGATCGGTATACAGATGATCATTGGGGCTATAAAAAAATAGCACATTTCCTCAATACGCAATATACAGAAGCTAAGTTAGAAAGAGAATGGGATGTAATTTCGGTTAAAACTATCGTTACAAACCCCATTTATGCAGGATATATTCGATGGGGAGAAAGGAATGGAGAAAGAAAAGTCTATGAGGGAAAACATCAAGCTATCATCAGCCAGACTAAGTGGGAAAAGGCAACAAAAATATTTGATTCCAAAAGTAAAAAACCAATAAAGATTCATAAAGGGTCTTACTTTCTATCTGGGTTACTAAAATGCCCAGAATGTGGGTCTTCTATGGTTCAGCATAAATCCAAAGGTGGTAAATACCTGTATTATCAATGTAGCAGAAATAAGACAAAGGGTCTCTGTAATTCGAACCTAACCAACAAAGAAGCTGCAGAACAAAAAATCCTCTCTGAATTATCCTCAAAACTACAATCCCCTGAATATGAAAATCTCCTCATAGAAAAAATTAACTCACAAATCAAACTCGAACAAATCCCGATTAAAAGGCAAATTTCAATGATTGAAAAAGAGGAAAAGGATCTTCAAAGAAAAGTGAACGAAGTAATTGACTTATATACAAGTCAAACAATTTCCAAAGAAACATTACAAGATCAGTTATCAAGATATGAAAGTATGAAAGTAGATTTAAAAACTCGAAAACAAATGATAGAAATCAAACTAAGCCTAACCTCTTCACAGAACACCACATTTATCGTCAACCAGGTTTTAAACAACTTTGAAGGTTTCTTTTGTTCTCTTGGAGACACCGAAAAAAAGGAACTTTTGCGGGAGATTATATCAGATATTCATGTTGAGGAAGTAGATACAGGTGGCAAGAGGAAAAAACGCCAAATTTCTGAAATTCACTATCACTTCAATGAAAAAACTTTAAAAGAAATAGCATCTTAAAAGAAATTAGGAAAGGAGAACATCCTTTCCTTTTTTATTTTGTACATAGTATCATGGTATTGAAAGGAGGTACTATATGTTTAACGAAATCAAAAAGGTCTGTCTTTATATACGTGTTTCAACCGAGGAACAAGCAACAGAAGGTTATAGCCTTTCCGCTCAGGTAAATACATTGCGACAATACGCAGAACTCCAGGGATGGTATGTTACAAATGTATATGCAGATGAAGGCATAAGCGGAAAATCAATTAAAGGGAGACCACAATTACAACAGTTGCTTGTTGATATGCAATACGGGCAATTTGATGGGATTCTTGTTTGGAAGATTTCTCGATTATCCCGATCTCTTTATGATACTTTGACATTACTAAAGAGGTTTGAAGAATTTAACGTACAATTTGTTTCATACTCTGAAAACTTCGATACATCTACCCCTATTGGCCGACTTGTATTACAACTTATGGCGGGTATTGCTGAAATGGAGCGGAATACTCTTAGCGACAATGTAAAACTCGGTATGAAACAAAAAGCATTGGAAGGTGGTTGGAACGGCGGTAGTGTTTTAGGGTATGATTCAATTGATGGAGAGCTTGTAATTAATGAAAAGGAAGCAGAGGTAGTTAGAATTATCTTTACAGAATACGCACAAGGTAAAGGATTAAAAGCTGTTGCAAACAAACTTAATAAGTCTGAATATAAAACAAAAAGAGGAAGATTATTTTCTATAAATGGTATTGCACAAATTCTTGATAATCCAATGTACATCGGGAAAATTCGTTGGATGCGGATGAACGATTGGAACACAAAAAGACGTAAAGGCAAAAATCCAAATCCTATTATAGTAGATGGTAATCACAAAGCAATTATTTCAAAGGATTTATGGGCTATTGTGCAAGAACTTAGAACAAACAAATCTTTTAAACAAAAGCAATCTGATGAGCCATTCTTATTAAATGCTTTACTCCGATGTCCCGTTTGTGGACAAGGTATGGTTCCACATATAACTACTTATAAAAGAAAAGATGGGACAAAAAGAAAACACCGATATTATGAATGTGGTGATTTCCATAATAAAGGTACAGTAGCTTGTAATGCAAACTCTGTACGTGCATTTGAAGCAGAAGAGCGTGTATTTTCTCTTATTAAGAACTTCATTCAAAATGATGAACAAATAAGGGAAAAGATTCAGGGAATAAATCAGAATAACAGTCAGCATGAAAATGCCTTCCAACAAGAAATTGATGAGTTAAATAAAAGGATTAACGAACTGAATGATCTGCAAGAACGATATTTTCATGCGTTCGAGAACAAACTATTCCCGCTTGATATGCTACAAGATAGGCTAAGGTTGGTTTCTGAAGAAAAAACTGCTATAGAATATAAATTAAACAGTTTGAGGGGAGAAATTACTCGCTCCATTAATAAGACTATCTCCCCACAACTAATCAAAGAATTACTACAAAGATTTATCATTGTTTATGAAGACGGAACCAGAGAACAGAAGAAGCATTTGTTACAACTTCTTGTAAAGCAAATTAATGTTGCCTTACAACCAAATGGCCCATTGAAGAGAGGCGTTAAATCAATCGAGTTAGAGTTTGACTTCTTGGATCAACATAATTCCAAGTCTATCATCCTTATTCATCACTTATTTGGCGACTCAAAATGGTCTAATTTATCCATAATTGACCCAAACAATAGACATTTACCTCCATATCTTCAAAAGTTTTTGCCTCTATTTATGGTACGGTTCACCCCTCCTAATCCGAAAACTCCGGTACACCTGCTCCAAGAGCACCAACCGTATCAACTGATGTGGCAGTGTCATCTTCGAAAATGACAGGGCAAAGTTGCTACGCTTCATGACCGCTTCACTTAATCCTAATGAGCCCCCAATGATAAAAGCCACTTTGCTCTTGCCATGTATGGCAAGCTGATCAAGCTCGTCAGCGAATTGTTCTGAGCTTAGCTGCTTCCCTTTTATTTCAAGGGTTATCACATAGGTATCGTCCGGGATTTTGGCTAAAATACGTTCGCCTTCTTTGTTTTTGATTTCATCCATTTGTGCAGGGCTTAGGTTCTCGGGTGCCTTTTCATCTGCGACTTCGACTAAGTTCAGATTAGCGTAAGCACGTAGACGCTTGCTGTATTCTTCAATGCCTTGCTTTAAGTATTTTTCCTTTAGCTTTCCTACACTGATAATCGTTATATTCATGGTAAAACTCCTTAGCTTTCTTCAATCTGATTAAGCATTTTAGTCAAAATTTTCTTAATCTGGATAAATTCTTCTTCATTTAACTGGGTTTGTTCGAGGAATTTTAGCGGTATTTATTCCTCTTGTTTTCCTTGCTCGATTAAGGTGACTTCGACAACCCACTCATCTTCCTTAGAGCGTGTCCGCTTTATTAAGCCGTGTTTTTCCATTCTTTTTAACATCGGTGTTAGTGTGCCTGAGTCTAAAAGGAGCCGTTCACCTAACGCTTTAACCGATATTCGATCCGTTTCCCACTAATACAAGTAACACTAAATATTGCGGGTAGGTGACGTTTAGCATTTAGTAACGGGCGATAGCGCTTGGTCATCGCTCTTGTTACGGCATAGAGCAGGAAGCATCTAATTTTAAATTATATTTGTCAAGCCTGATTACTCCTAAGCTTATTATAACAGAACAGTTTTATATCTTGATATCACGTAATTAAGTTGTCTGCATATTAATTGGATAAAATGGGATTAGCATGATATACCGCCTCATCAACAGCTTCTGGTGGTCGTCAAGGAACTCGTAAGATCGTCCATGGTACGGTAGATTTAGCTTTATCGTTGTCGAAAGGGTTAGGGGCAAAGGAAAAGAAGGTAAAACAAACCCTGAACAGCTCTTCTCAGCTGGTTATCCGGCTTGCTTTGCTAGTGCGCTTCAAATGGTGGCTGGTAAAGCAAAGCAAAAATCACCTCTCAAGCGACTGCTGATGTCAGTATTGAAAAGCAACTAAAAGGTTTTGGCTTGAGTGTTAAATTAAAGGCTGAAATTGTGGGCGTTTCTCAGGCAGGAGCAGAGGAGCTTGTTGAGCAAGCAGATCAGGCATGTCCATATTCTCGAACGATCGAAGGAAATGTAAAAGTGAAGAAAACGGCCGTCGTTAAATAGGCAAACAAAAACTGCACGTCATTGGTTAGAGCAGATACCACCCCCACAAGTTAGTAACTTGTCAGGGAATTACCCGCTCCGCTCTCCGTTGTCGTGCAGTGTTAATAATTCAGAGCTTTTTCTACCATATACAAAATCCATTTCACCTTTCGTATTTGCACCCAGATGTTATCGTGCTACGTCCGACACTTTCCACTGAATCTGTCACATCCGTCGAAAGCTTTAACTTGATTCAGCCGGGTTGAACCCCCACTAAATGGATGACAACTCAGCATTCTTCTGGTCACTTTTAGAAGTGGTCGACTTCTATTGCTTGAAGTTAATCTTTTTCACACTATTTCTTACGATTAAGCCTGTATCAACCTGCACCTGGATTGTATCGTTGGTATTGCCACTTTCTATATTATCCATTAAAAGCTTTAACGCTTGCTTTGTCAGCATATCTTTTTTGACATGAATGGTGGTTAGTTCTGGTAGGATGATGTTGCTTTCCAAGATATTATCAAATCCGATAATTGAAATATCCTCCGGAACACGAATATTGAGCGAATGTAGCGTTTTAATCATACTTATGGCCATATAATCATTTTCGCAAAAAATAGCCGTAGGTAGCTGGTCATGATTTTTTAACGCTTGCAAAACCGCTTCCTGTTCGTTGATCTCCATCGCCGGCAAGCGAAAAACATTGTGCTCTTCAATTGAAACACCCGCTTCTCGTAATGTATCAAAAAAACCCTTCTTCCTCAGCTCAAAGTTCTCAATTCGAGGGACACCTTCTCCATAACCGATCTGGCGATGGCCATTCTCCAATAAATACTTCGCTGCTTGGTAGCCTCCTAAGTAGTTGTTGATCGATACAGCATTTACTGGTAAATTATTGACCCATGTATCAACAACGACCAACTGAGGCTGGATTTCTTTTACTAATTTAATCTGTTCGCTAGTAAGGTTGGTACCTAATAATAATATTCCTGCTGAAGGGTGTTCAGCTTCGAGCTGTTTAAGCTCTTCTGTAATATGCTCAGCGTCGATCGACGAGATCAATAGCGAATAGGCCGAGCTTTTGGCCCCTTCTGAAACATAGCTCATCAGCTCACTAAAAAAAGGAAGATTTTGATAATGCTCGGTTATGATCTCACTATTTTTACATGCAACAAAACGAATGATCTTTTTATCGACCTGACTTTTTTTACGTGTGCTTCTTAACGGCTTATAATTATACTCTTCAACGACCTTTAATATATGTGAGCGTGTTGCTTCGCTAACGCCTGGTTTGCCATTCAACGCAAGTGATACCGCCGATTTTGACACATTGGCTATTCTCGCAATATCTTCTATCTTCAACTCAAAATCCCCATTCTGTTAGTTTAGTTCTTATTTTAGTATAGCATTTTCAGTTGATAAACGCAAAGAAATGTTGATTTTAGTAAGCAACAACCAAAAACCCCTTTTCTACCATTACTATAAAGCTAAATTTATTTTTCAAAATACGGTTGACTAAGATTTAGTTTAGTGTTAATTTTAACTAAAGAAAACACTTACTTTATCAAAAATAATACTAAACTAAATATTTTAGTTTAGTGGAAGTGTGATCTAAATCTTATAATTGATGGAGGTAGATGGGATGGCTTTAGATCGTGTTAAATTAGGCTTCGCTCCAACGAGACGTAACCTTTTTAGTGCACCAGATGCAATCAAGTATGCAAACCTAACCCGTAACAAGCTAGATGAGCTAAATGTTGAGTATGTTGATATTACCGATATCAATGAGGATGGCTTGCTTTATGATGACGAAGGCGTCGAAAAGATAGCTGAAAAGTTTGCAGCCGAGAAGATAGATGGCTTGTTTTTACCTCATTGTAATTTTGGTACAGAATACGCGTGCGCTCGGTTAGCAAAAAAATTAAATGTTCCTGTTTTATTATGGGGACCACGTGATGAGCGCCCTGAAGCTGATGGAAGTCGCTTGCGTGATTCACAGTGCGGATTATTTGCAACAGGTAAAGTGTTAAGACGTTTTCAAGTGCCGTTCACTTATATGAAAAATTGTCGCCTAGATGACCCTGAATTTGAACGGGGCGTTCAGGACTTCTTAAAGGTATGTAATGTGATCAAGACGTTCAAGTCGATTCGGATCTTACAAATTGGACCACGTCCATTCGATTTTTGGTCGATTATGTGTAATGAAGGTGAGCTGTTAGAAAAATTCAATATTCAGCTTTCACCGGTTCCATTAGGCGAGTTATATAAAGAAATTGACCGAGTCCAGGCTGAAGAAGAACAAAAGGTGCAGGAGGTCATTGATTTTTGCCGTAGCCATACCCATGTTGAAATTAGTGATCAAGCATTAGCGAAAATAGCTGCCTTAAAGGTAGCGATTAAGCATTTAGGCGAAAAATATCAATGCACAGCTGGTGTGATCCAGTGCTGGACTGATTTCCAGGATGAGCTTGGTATTACCCCTTATGCTGTCGAGGCGATGCTACAGGATGAAGGCTTCCCAGTACTATGCGAGACAGATGTTCATGGTGCGATCACCACCTTAATGGTTGATGCGGCAACTAGAAATGAATACAAATCCATGTTTGCCGATTATACCGTAAGACATCCCGATAATGAAAATGGCGAGCTATTACAGCATTTAGGCGTTTTTCCACTATCAACAGCAGAGGAGAAACCTACTTTAATTCCTACCCACTTTGTCTTTGACTATCCAGGCTCTGTAGGGATGGAAGCAAAAAAAGGAGAGATGACACTTTGTCGTTTCGATGGTGACAATGGTGAGTACTCCCTCTTACTCGGGAATGCCAAAGGAATTGAAGGGCCATATAATCAAGGCAGCTATGTCTGGATTGAGGTAGAAAATCTAAACCGGCTTGAAAGCAAACTGGTTTACGGTCCTTATATTCACCATTGCTCGGCTATTCATGGTAATGTTGTACCTATTTTGTATGAGGCGTGTAAATATTTAGGGATACAACCAGATTTCTATGATCCGATTGAAGAGGATGTAAAAGCTTATCTTCGTGGGGACTAAATACCAAAGGGGGCAATTATTTTGGTCAATTTGAAAAAGAAAGCGCTAGAGATTAGAAAAGATGTTATTGAGATGATTTTCCATGCCAAAACAGGGCATACAGGCTCTGACTTATCTTGTACCGATATTCTTGTTGCACTGTATTATGATGTCATGAATATTGACCCAAGAAACCCGGATGACCCTGATCGTGATCGTTATATCCAGAGTAAAGGGCATGCCGCTGAGGTTTACTGGGCTGTACTAGCGGACAAAGGCTTTATTGAAAAAGAAGAGCTTAAGACTTTTTCCGCTTTCGGCTCCCGCTTGATTGGTCACCCGAATAATAAGGTAGACGGGGTCGAGATGAATACCGGCTCTTTAGGACACGGCCTTTCGATCGCAACGGGAATCGCCTTAGCTGCCAAAATGGATAACAAATCTTATCATACCTTTACTTTACTCGGTGATGGTGAGCTTGCTGAAGGGTCTGTCTGGGAAGGGGCTATGGCTGCCGCTCATTATCAATTGGATAACCTTACCGCTATCATTGACCGCAATGGCCTGCAGATCACTGGTGCAAGTGAAGATGTGATGAAAGTAGAGCCTTTAGCTAATAAGTGGCGAGCTTTTGGCTGGGAGGTAATCGAGGTTGATGGCAATGATATTCACGCTCTTTCAGAAGAGCTGCACAAACAGCCGGTCGACGGCAAGCCTACCTGTATAATCGCTCATACAGTAAAAGGGAAGGGCATTAGTATGGCGGAAAATGCCGCTGGCTGGCATCACCGTGTCCCTAATCAAGAGGAATACGATCAAGCAATCGCTGAACTAGACATGCAATTGGAGGCGTTGGCCAATGAATAAAATAGCAAACCGACAAGTGATGTGTGAAACATTAATAGACGAAGCTAAGCAAAACCAAGATATTGTCGTTCTAACCAGTGATTCTAGAGGATCAGCTTCATTAGTCGCCTTTGCCGAAAGTCAGCCTAAACAAATGATCGAGGTAGGAATTGCCGAACAAAATATTGTCAGTATCGCAGCCGGTTTGGCTCATAGCGGTAAACGCCCATTTGTTGCTTCACCTGCTTGCTTTTTGAGTATGCGGAGCATTGAGCAAATCAAGGTTGATGTCGCCTATTCCAACACAAACGTTAAGCTAATTGGGATTAGCGGTGGTGTAAGCTATGGTGCCTTAGGCATGAGTCATCATTCATTACAGGACATTGCGGTAACCCGAGCGATCCCTAATTTACAAGTCATTATCCCGGCAGATCGTTTTGAAACAAAGGCTGTTTTTCGTTATTTAGCCCAATCTGATCAGCCCGCTTATGTGCGCTTAGGTAGAAATCCGGTAGAGGATTGTTATCAAGCCGAGCTCACAGATTTTGAAGTAGGTAAGGCGGTCACCATGCGTAACGGGAATGATGTTACCCTGATTGCTACTGGTGAAACGGTCCGTGTCGCTCTAGACGCAGCAACCGACCTCGAAGCGCAAGGGCTGTCTGTTCGAGTATTAAACATGCATACGATAAAACCGCTCGATCAGAAAGCGATTGTCAAAGCGGCCACCGAGACGAAGCTGATCATAACATTAGAGGAGCATAGCATTTACAGTGGCTTAGGGGCAGCTGTAGCAGAAGTGGTCAGCGCCAATCGCGACGGAGCAGCTGTCAAAATTCTTGGTATCGCTGATGAACCAGCGGTCACTGGAAAAACAAAAGAAATCTTTGACCATTACGGTCTATCAACTGAAAATATTAAACAAATTGTAACAGAACATTTATTGTAAAGCAGGTGCGGTATGAGGGCAAGGTATCTTATCATAATAGATCAGAGCACCGCTGGAACAAAGCTACTATTAATGAACCAGCAAGCGAAGGTCGTAGACAAGCTTTACAAAAAGCATCGCCAATATTATCCGAAGCAGGGCTGGGTTGAGCATGACCCGGAGGAAATTATCGATAATATTGATCAGCTTTTTGATCAGCTACTGCTAAAAAATCAATTAACAACTGACGAGATTCTAAGTATCGGCATAACCAATCAAAGGGAAACGATTGTCGTTTGGGATAAAGTGACAGGAAAGTCACTTTGTCCAGCCCTTGTTTGGCAATGTAATCGGACAACGGAAAGATGCTTATCTTTAATCAAACAGGGGTACTCTGAGCTAATCAAAAATAAGACAGGCTTAAAAATTAATCCATACTTTTCAGCTACTAAGCTTGAATGGATTATCAAAGATAGTGGCATTAAACGAAATGAGCAGACGCGTTTCGGGACAATCGATAGCTGGATTGTTTGGAATTTGACCAATGGAAAGGTCCATGCTACCGATGTGAGCAATGCTTCTCGAACGATGTTGTTTAACATTGATACGTTAGAATGGGACCAAGAGCTTTTAGAGCTGTTTCAAATCCCTCACCAGCTATTACCTGAGGTGAAGGATTCTCACGATGATTATGGCTCGTATCGTGGTATTCCCATTAAAAGTGTAATCGGAGATTCTCAGGCTGCCTTGTATGGACACGATTGTCACGAAGTAGGGGCAGTAAAAGCTACGTTTGGTACAGGCTGTTCGGTTTTGATGCAAGCCGGAAATAGGCAGCCACCTATGAATGAGGCATTAATGACCTCGATTGGCTGGAAAATCGGTCAAGAGATTAGCTATACACTTGAAGGCACCATTCGTTCAAGTGGTGATACCTTAAACTGGCTAAAGGATCAGCTTCAGCTCTTTTCAGATTATCAGGAGGCGACCGATTCAGCGTTTGCGTTAGCGAGTAATGAAGGGGTTTATTTAGTCCCTGCCTTTTTAGGGCTCGGTTCACCCTATTGGGATACAGAAGCACGAGCAAGCATTTCTGGGTTAAATAGAAATACATCTAGAAGTCATGTCCTTCGGGCAGGCTTTGAAAGTATCGCCTACCAGGTCAAGGATATTACCGTCATGCTGGAGGCCTATTCAAACCCTTCGATGTTAAAAGTCGATGGAGGGGTGTCCAAGAATGCACAGGTGATGCAGTTTTTAGCGGATATCTTAAACCTGCCTGTTGCCACAACCGAAATAGAGGAGCTGTCAGCAATGGGGGCAGCTAGATTAACTGGTGATATCATCAATTTTGAGTGGAAGGCCAATAAGCAATACCTACCTTGCTTACCTGAAACAGAACGAATTAGACTGTATCAAGGCTGGAAAGATGCCGTAAATAAAGTGATTTAGTATAATCGAACGAGTCCAGCAAGGTTGCAGAACAAGTAAAACGGCAACGGCGAGGAGCCAATTGATTTTGAGTGCGCGCAATAAGCTTAGATACGCTTAAATAAACCACGACAGTAGCACGTTTGAGATCACATCTTAGCAATGCCCATTGCCAAAATAATTCAAGGTCATGTACTTCAAAAAATCGATTACATTTAAGTTAACCATTTTATCACATGCGGGGGAGAATATTGATGGATTTTCAAGAGGTTATTATTGGTTTAATTGTGAATGCAGGGAATGCAAAGAGCAAAGCAATGGAAGCGATTAAACATGCAAAAGTCAATGATTTTGCAGCAGCTAACGCTTGCTTAGAAGAGGCTAGTGAACAAATGTCAGAGGCTCATAAAGTCCAGACCTCCTTAATTCAAAGTGAGGCTCGTGGTGAGAGTTATCCGATTTCTTTATTAATGATTCATGCTCAAGATCATTTAATGACATCGATAACTGTCCAAGATTTAGCTAGAGAATTTGTGGATCTATATAAAAACCAAAATAAATAGGAGGAGAATTAAAATGAAACAAATCACATTAATTTGTGCCGCTGGCATGTCAACATCCATGTTGGTGGAAAGAATGAAGCAAGCAGCTAACCAAAAAGGCATTGAGGTGGAAATTAGGGCCATTGCCAATAGCGAGTTTAAAAAATATGCTGATCAGACAGACATTCTCTTACTTGGCCCACAAATAAGCTATATGTTCGATGAATTTAAATCCCAATATGAGCCAAAAGGGATTAAGGTCAATGTGATTAATTCCGTTGATTATGGCATGATGAATGGGGAAAAGGTTCTCTTAGAAGCTATTGCTTAATCATCGAAGAGAGTAGGGATCGAACAAAGATCTACCCGCCGTGCTGTAAGACCAAAAATGGGCTTAAGCAAAAATAGTCAGCAGCGGAATGAAAGCGTTTGATCTGCGTTCGAATTATAATTTCGAGCTTAATCAGCCAGGTTGCCATTGAGCAATTTAATTTATAGCACGGCGTTGCTAATCAAATTTACGCCTTTTAAACACATAAGGTAGAAAATATCCTATATGGAGGTTAAATTATGTCTTTAAATAGTTGGACAACTACATTACAAAAATATGCCGGAAAACTGCAGGCAAACCGTTATTTACGTTCAGTTTCAAATGGATTAATGTCATCTTTACCCTTTTTAATTATTGGTGCTTTCGCTACCCTTTTTTCATCAATAGCATGGGAGCCCTATCAAAATTTTATTGCACCTGTGAAAGATCTGTTAGGAATAGTCACAACCTTCACTACCAATATAATTGCAGTCTATGCGGTCTTCTTAATTGGATATAGGCTGGCAGAGAGCTTTGAAAAAGATCCTGTTACCCCTGGTTTAATTTCATTGGCGTCGTTTTTAGTTTTAACGCCACTCGCCAAATTTGATGGTGTGTCTGCCCTTCCATTACAATGGTTGGGGGCGCAGGGCTTGTTTGTATCGATCATTGTTGGTCTATTGGCTAGTCGATTTTACGTATGGATTGTTGATCGGAATTGGACCATTAAAATGCCTGCAGGAGTACCACCAACGGTAGCTAAAACATTTGTCGGTTTAATTCCGGCGATTATAGTCGTTATTGCGGCATTAATTATCTCGGCTCTATTTCAATTAACATCTTTTGAAACGATCCATGCTTTTATCTATTCCTATTTGCAGATACCTTTACAAGGTCTAGGTGGTTCCTTAGGTGGATTAATCATTGCCTTATTTGTTATGCAAACACTCTGGCTATTTGGTATTCATGGTGCAATCGTAGTAATGGCCGTTATGCAGCCCATATGGATTAGCTTAGACCTACAAAACTTGGAGGCCTTCGAGGCAGGCGCTGAGCTTCCAAATATTATTGGTATGGGATTCTGGTCTTACTCAGCTAACTTTGCTCCAATGCTAGGATTAATCCTGTTATTGGCCTTCCGAGCAAAAACCAAGCAATATCGTCAAATTGGTAAGCTAGGTCTACCTGGTGCATTCTTTGGTATTCATGAACCCATTGTCTTCGGAATTCCATTAGTGCTTAACCCTGTTTTGGCCATTCCATATATTTTTACACCAATAATCTGTGTTATTATTGCCTATATCTGTACTACAGCGGGAATACTTCCTCCTCCAAATGGGGTTTACCCTGCATTTGGTACACCGATTTTTGCAAGTGGTTTAATTTTAGGAAGTATAAGAATTGCTCTGTTTCAATTAATTCTTATCCCAATATGTATGTTAATTTACTATCCATTCTTTAAGGTTCTAGATAAACAAGGATTAAAAAACGAAAAAAATCAAGAGGAGGAAGAGGCCGTAGCTGTTAACTAGGCTATTTCTTTCAATGCATTAGGAAAATAGATGATAGGATCTATTCTTCTTAATCTATTTATGGAGGGATTAAAGTGTTCCGTTTAAAAATTCACGAAGATAATAGACACTTCCAAACAAGTGAGGGTGAGGACTTCTTCTATTTAGCTGATACCGTTTGGAGTGCATTCACGAATATTAGCTTAACCGATTGGGCTTATTATTTAGATAAACGTGCTCAGCAAGGATTTAACGTTCTTCAAATCAATATTTTACCCCAATGGGATCGGAGCCGCGGACAAGACCATCTTCATCCGTTTGAACAAACCGATGATGGCTACGATTTCAACCAATTTAACGAACGTTACTTTGAGCATGCTGAGACAATGGTTAAAATGGCTGTAGCCAAAGGCTTTACCCCTGCTCTCGTTGTCTTATGGTGTAATTATGTGCCAAAGACGTGGGCTTCGCAAATATTCGATACAATGCTTATGCCTAAAGATGCCATCATACCTTATGTTGAAAAAGTTAATGATTATTTCTCGAAGTATCATCCCATTTATTTTATTAGTGGCGATACCGATTTTGAAACAGAGGAAGCGATTGAATACTATCAAATAGCTTTAAACAAGCTAAAGGAGTTAGCGCCGCAATGTCTAACCACCTTACACATTAAAGGTCGATTAGCTACACTTCCTGAACAGCTACAACAAAATACGAATCTAGATTTTTATCTTTATCAATCTGGTCACAATTCGTCTTATCAGGAAACGGCCTATACGGTAGCTGAACAATTTTACCAAAAATCACCGCAACGCCCGATTATTAATTCAGAGCCCTGCTATGAATTAATGGGTTATAGTCGTCAAGTCTATGGTCGATTTACACGGTTTGATGTCAGAAAGGCAGCCTGGCAAAGTATTTTATCTGGAGCTGGAGCTGGGATAACTTACGGTGCTCACGGCATTTGGAGCTGGCATGAGCTCAATAGTCGTTTCGGTTCCTCAACAGGAGAGGGCTTTGTTACTCCTTATCCGTGGCGAATTGCCTTGGAGTTTGATGGGGCATGGGATTATAGCTTTATCAAGCGTTTTATTACTGAACACCATTTGTACGCACTCGAGCCTCAAAATATCGTTTTAAATAAGACAACGGAAATCCGTGCCGCCAAACAAGAGGATATGCTACTGATCTATGTACCGTTCAGTATAGAAATTACCTTAAAAGGCAAGTGGGGAAGCGGCATCACTAAGGTGATCGAGTTAGAGAGTGGTCGTACCGCAGAATTACCGATGCAGTATAACAATGATCAAACATTGATCCCTATGCATTATTTTACCGGTGATTGCTTAATGGTTATTCAATCGTAAACCGATTTTAATAAAAAAATACTTAATATTTGGTAAGAAATTCAAATAAACAATTAAGCTGAAACAGCATTTGGTATAGGCATAGAGACTGGTGATTCCAACGAATATCATATGGTGACTGGGAAAAGTGTTTTTTTGGTCAAGGGCCTTGAAAAAATTGATCAACATATCATACTCGATCGTGAGGATTAGTTCATCTTTACAGACAAAATACCGAATGATAATTTGATTCTATCATTCGGTATTTTTTTACCCATTTGACCAAGTCTTTTTGATTAGAAAACGGATAGTGCCTTTTTTGTGTTATCAGCTAAACAGTTAAAATGTCACGAATAGTTTTTAGTTCTTGCTTAGGCAAAGTAATATCAATTACCTGGACATTTTCACAGATGCGTTCTTTGCGCTTGCCTCCTGGAATAACGGCATCAACGCTTGAAATTAGAGATGAAATTTATTCAAAGCCCTCTATATTACCCTAATTTTCTCGGCAAGCTCTAAAATAATTCCTTCCGGCCCACGAATGTAGCATAATTTATAAGTGTTTTCGTAAATTTGAATGTCACCAATAAGTTCTGCGCCCTTCTTTTTCAGTTTGGCAACAATGGCCTCAATATCTTCAACGGCAAAGGCAATATGGCGAATACCGAGAGTATTTGCTAATGGAAGCTGTTGACCCTCCCCATCTGATGGTTTGTGAAATTTTACTAGTTCTATATTCGCTTCGCCGTCTGGCGTTCGAAACATGGCAACTTCCTCTTTAACGTCTTGAAGCCCTATAATCCGCTCCACCCATTCGCCTTCCACTTCCCCTTCGCCAAGCATTTCAAGACCAAGGTCGAGAAAGAAGGCTTTCGCAGCAGGAAGATCGTTGACGACTATACCCACATGATCAATTTTATGAATTTTCATAATATCATCCTCCATATCCCTCAGTTTGCCGCAATTGACTCCTAAGAAATTCTTATCTATTGCTCAATTGCTTTTCCTCCTTACTTTACAAACCAGCTCGTTTCAACAAAATAAGAAACTGTATATTAATTACGCCTTGGTGTATTTACGCCCAGATTTATCGAGTTTGGCTCGATAAAATTCCGCTAAAAATCTGTGGTATCCGACAGAGGCTCTAACTTTATTCAGCCGTGGTTTGAACCTCCATTGAACGGAAGGCATTCATCTCACCCCTTTAAAAGTGGGTGACTTCTTTTGAATGAAGTGAAATCGTTCCTTAATTAAAAGCCTTCATCAGCACTTCAAGCGAATCAAATCTCACACTTTTTTCTTGCAATACAGATCCAAATATGAATAACCCAAAGCAATAGCAGCAAACAAACAAAAAAACTCAGACTTGTTAAAGGATCATAACGTATCGTAAAATGAGGATAGGCGGGCAAAAAAGCGTTTCTTTTTTCGCATTGCAGCCCCTTCCCATTTGGTTAACACTACCCTACTAATATCTTGTATAAGGAAACTGACAGTTAATCACAAGAGTCGTTTAATGATTAAAATTTCTTTAATAAATGGACGGCTTGAACAGGGATCTCCCCCAAGGCATTCAATGGACGGAGCTTTTATCGGTCTGAAGTCTTATACCAAGATACATCAATGGTGCATTGAGTATATTCTCTTATTGCATTAAAATAAAAGGAGAAAAAGACATAAACAGAAGGAGAAGGGATTAGAAATGAGAGTAGGGATATTTACAGACACCTATTATCCACAAGTGAACGGAGTAGCAACCTCTACTTTTATGTTAAAAGATAGTTTAGAGAGGTTAGGGCATGAAGTTTATGTTTTTACAACAAGTGATAAGTTAGTCAAAAAAGACGAGGGGAATGTATTTCGCGTACCAAGTATACCTGTTTTATCAGAAAGACGATTAGCTATGTTTTATCAACCACATTTGGCAAAGTTAATCAAAGGGCTAAATCTTGATATTATCCACACCCATACCGAATTTTCCTTGGGTATATTCGGAAGAAGCATGGCTAAAAAGTTAAATATTCCTTTAATACACACCTATCATACTATTTATGAGGATTATACACATTATATTATCAAATTGTCTAAACTAGATCCACTTGCTAAGCGAGCCGCTAGAAAAATGAGTAGTAGTTTTTGTGGTTCAGCCAATAGATTGATCGTTCCAACCCAAAAGGTCAAAGATTTGCTCTTATCTTATGGAGTAGAACGTGATATATCCGTTATTCCAACTGGAATAAAACTCGATAAATTTTCAAACTTCAATTATAGCTCAAAACAGACCAAAGCACTGCGCTCATCTTTAGGAGTCGAAGAGAATGATAAAGTGATTCTCTATATTGGAAGATTATCGAAAGAAAAAAATATTGAAGAATTACTCATGAATCTGCACTTATATTTGCATAAAAAAGAAGATTTAAAGTTTGTACTTATTGGTGATGGGCCAGCCAAGAATGAGTTAATGGCCTTAGCAAATCAGCTATGTATTGAAAATCAAGTGATCTTTGCAGGAGAGAAACCTTGGGAATCTATTAGTGATTATTATCAAATAGGCGATGTGTTTGTTAGTGCGTCTCAAAGTGAAACACAAGGTATCACATATATCGAGGCTTTAGCATCAGGCCTTCCTGTCTTAGCTAAGTCAGATCCTTGTTTAAAAGGAGTCGTACAAAACGAGCTTAACGGTTATAATTTTCATAATAAAATAGATTTTTTACAAGCTTTAGATATTATTTTATATAATGAACAACAAAAAAAGAAATTATCCTTAGGCGCTATCCAGTCAGTCGAAAAATTTTCAGTTAATCATTATGCTAGAAATGTAGAGAACGTCTACTCGAAATGTATCTCAGTACCTCATTATAAACAAATGATCATTTAGTTAAAGAGAAAATACAAAATATCGATGTTAAGTTGTGTTGGTTTAATAACCGTTTCAACGCTCTTCATTCTTTATACTCACCTAATAAAGCTAAAGCTTGAAGGTGGGTTTTCATTTTCTATTTATCAAATTTATAAAGATCAATAGGTTAGATTCCCCAGAAACGATCTGCTAGAAAACATATCATCTTGTTCGATTGGAACGTATGATAGAGCAAGCTTAAGCTTGCTCCATCGTCTATGTCTATTTTATTTCCCCCTGCCAGCCTTGACCGGTTGAGCTTGAATAAAGTGAAACTTCGTTCAGTGGGGGTTTCGACGCATAGGATCTGTGAGTCAGACGTTGCGACACGACGTCGCGAACTTAACTAGCTTCCTCCATCCCCCACTGAACGTTAGTCGAACCAATCAGGCTGTTACTGGCTGTTCGATCTCCCACTCGGAGATAACGTGTTCCCTTATTTCTTGAAGTGGGAGTCTTACAAAAGTCCTTCGATGGGGCGAGCAATCGCAGTCCCAGCCAGTTACACTGCGATAAAAAGGCCGACTTGGTAGGGTTCAATTTTAATCTGCTCCTGCTCAGCTGACGCCTCGACAAAATAAATCGTATTAAGTACAAGGTTCTGTTCAAGTAGGGCTTTAAATGTTTGAAGAATATCTTGAAACTCTGGTTCTGCATGGACATAAAGATCTACTTTAAGCTCCACAGGTAGTGCTAGTTTTTTCCGCTGTGTTTGTACCACTCTAATAAATTCCCGTACGAGTCCTTCCTGCTTTAATTCTGTAGTTAACTCGATATTAAGTAAGACAATCAGGTCATTGTTCTCAGCCAACTGATAACCTGGACACGCCTGCTTGGTTATCTGCACGTCCTCTGACATAAGGGTTACTAAATGGCCAGACTTAAGCTTAAGCTCGAGTTGCTGATTAGCTACCAGCTGCTGCTGTTCTGCTTGATTGAGTTCAGTTAGCCGTTGTTTCACCTCTCCAATAGCTTTACCAAGCTTTGGACCTGCCACAGGGAAGTTAAGGCTAATGTCAAACTGAATAAATGACTCTGCATCTTCTTTAAAGATTACTGACTTAACATTTATTTCTTCCTTAATAATCGTATGGAATTTTTCTATCACGATCGGATCGATCGATGCTTTAGGAACTACGGTCAGTTCTGCTAGTGGTTGTTTTGTTTTGATACTGGCTGCATTTCGAGCTGAACGGGCTAATTCAATGAGCTGTAGAACAGTGTCCATCTCTTGTTCTAACTCCTGATTAATCAAGGTTACATCTGGTTTGGGATAATCAGATAAGTGAACACTAGTACCTGTTAATTGACTGAAGATATCCTCTGTTACAAAAGGAATATATGGTGCCATTAACTGATTAAGCTTAATCAATACCTGATAAAGGGTGGTAAACGCAGCACGTTTATCCTCTGACATACCACTGCTCCAAAAGCGCTGACGTGAACGTCTAACATACCAATTGCTTAATTGATCGAGAAATGTTGCCATAACACGTGCGCCTTTTGTTAAGTCATAATGCTCGAGGCTATCTACGACCTGTTGATTCACTGTATTTAATCGGGATAGCACCCAATCATCAAGCCTAGATCGTGTTCCTCCTAAATCTGTGCTCGGATCAAATTGATCAATTTTAGCGTACATGGCATAAAATTGATAGACATTGACTAAGGTGTCAATCAGCTTGGATTGAGCATGGCTGACTGTTTTTTTCGAAAAACGCTTATTATGCCATGGTGAGCTATCAGACAAGAGTGCCCATCGAAGGGCATCTGCGCCAAACTCCTCAATTAATTCAGTTGGGCTTAATGCATTTCCTTTACTTTTCGACATTTTCTGTCCATGTTCATCAAGGATATGACCTAAGGAAAGAACTCGCTTATAGGGCTTCTCCCCCGTAAATAAAGTGGACACGGCTAACAGGCTATAAAACCACCCTCTAGTCTGATCAATTCCCTCAATGACGACATCGGCTGGAAATTGCTGCTGAAAACGTTCTTGATTTTCAAATGGGTAATGGTATTGGGCAAAAGGCATTGAGCCACTATCAAACCAAACATCAATCACTTCACTTGTTCGTCGCATCGTTCCACCACAGCGACAGGATAGCTCAACCTGATCAACGTAAGGCTTGTGTAGCTCGATCTGTTCAGACACCTCATGCGTGGCCCATTCTCGCATCTGTTGAATGGAATTCGGAGCTTTTTCTTGACCACATTGCTGACATATCCATACATTCAATGGTGTGCCCCAATAGCGGTTCCGGCCAATGTTCCAATCCACCATATTTTCTAAAAAGTTGCCGAATCGACCTTCTTTAATATGGTCTGGAAACCATTCCACCTGCTGATTGTTCGCTTGGATTTGATCTTTAATGGCTGTCGTTTTAATAAACCACCCACCCATGGCATAGTAAAGTAACGGAGTATCGCAACGCCAGCAATGTGGATAGCTGTGCTGATATTTTTCTTTATCAAAAAGCCGCCCACGCTCTGCCAGCATTTTGATGATCTCAACATCACAATTTTTGACAAACTGTCCGGCTAAGGGTGTCACCTCAGGCTTATAACACCCTTTTCGATCAACAGCATTAATAAAATCAAATTGATGGTTCATTGCCACCTGATAATCATCATCTCCATGAGCTGGAGCAATGTGAACAAGTCCGGTCCCGCTTGTATCTGTAACAAAATCTGCTCCTACCACTTGATGACCATGTTTAATGTCGAAATAATCAAATGGCGCCTGATAGGATAAACCGATCAAGTCTGTACCTTTCAACCGTTGATCAATCCTGTACTCTCCATTCATAACAGCAGAAACTCTAGATTCAGCAATGATATAGAATTGGTTGCCCTGTTCAACCTTTACGTAAGTCATATCTGGATGAACAGCAACCGCCACATTACCCGGTAAAGTCCACGGGGTTGTGGTCCAACCAAGCAAATAGGTGTTATTTGTTCCTTCGAGCTTAAATTTAGCCGTCACCGACAAGTCGATCACGTCTTTATAGCCCTGCGCCACCTCGTGTGAACTTAACGATGTTTCACAATGTGGACAATAGGGAACAACTCGGTGTCCACGATAAAGATAGCCTTTTCCATGAATAGAAGCTAAAATATGCCAGACTGATTCAATATACTTATTGGTCAAGGTTACGTAAGGGTGATCCATATCGACCCAATAACCAAGTGCCTCGGTAAATTGCTTCCATTGCTGCTCATAGGTAAAAACACTTTTTTTACATTGTTCAATAAAGCGTTCGTCGCCATAAGCCTCAATTTCATCCTTACCTCTAATCTTTAATTGCTTCTCAACCTCAAGTTCAACAGGTAAACCATGGGTGTCCCAACCAGCTTTTCTTATCACCTGATAGCCTGACATCGTTTTGTAGCGTGCAACAAAGTCTTTAATCGTGCGTCCAAGCGCATGCCCAGCATGTGGTAAGCCATTCGCTGTAGGTGGACCTTCATAGAAGACAAAGGTCGGGCTACCCTGCCGATTTTCAATCGATTGTTGAAAGGTTTGTTCCTTTTGCCATTTTTTTCTGATTCGTAATTCGCGCTCAAGAGCTTGCTCCTTCACCTGTAATCACCTCATTTTTTTAATTACCTTTTTGACAGCCTCTGTTCAACCAAATCAAAAAACCCGATTCATTTGCGCAGAATCGGGTTTAATTAGCATTCATACCAAACCATTAGTAGTTGTTATTTAACATGCTTACACTACGTACCATCATACGCGTCCCGGTTATCGGTAGGATGCCGTCAAAGTTTATACTTATTTCAACTTTGCTTCTCGGAGAGGATTTTCATTATGGTCTTAACATTGGCTTTCAGCAAGATGCCAACTCTCTGTAGATAAGATCTGCATAATTACTCGTTCTCGTCATCAAATTTGCTATTGAATTATGGATAATATTAACGAATACACTGACAAAAGTCAACAACCATTTTTAGACATGACGTGTGCCGTTATGTTTTGAAGCGGGAGTCTTACAAAAGTGCTTCGATGGGGCGAGTAATCGCAGCCCCGATAAACTAAGCTTCCCCTAGTTGATTAAAAATGAGGTGATCATTAAGCCCGATGTCAATTTAGCAAAAGCTTTCAAACTTAGATTAGTAAAGCTACTAGTCTATGTCCTTTTTCAGTAAGCTTCTATTCACCACTAACCTTTGAATGTGCATTGACCCTCTTTGACGTGTAATGATTGCGCAGATAAAAGGTTGTTACGAGCAGACAGCCTATAATGGCAATCATCGCAAGAATAGCGTAACCTGTCTCCATATTAAATCTAGACACAGCCTGACCGGTAACCATCGGGAACAATGTCATACCCAATGCATAAAATGCCTGATAAAATCCCATAGCTGTTGATTTTTTATCCTCAGGTATCTCCTTCATCGCCTCAGAGGTTGCATAAGAAAAGAGGATGCCTGTTGACATACCGGGTAGAATTTGCAAAAAGAAAATGGCTATAATCGAATCAACTCTTGGCACAAGAAAACAGTAGATCGCTACTATAATCAATACAACAGGGATCCAAAACTTCGGATCTTTCTTGCCACCCTTTTTAGAAGAAGCAAATGCGGAAAACAAAACAGCTGAAATCATATAAACCGTGGAAGCCAACCCTACCACAGCACTAGTCGCACCGATATCTTTTAAGATCTGTGACGTAAAGGACATCGTGGTCGTAAGCTGAATACCTTGTTGTATAAGGGCAATAATTGAAAACATCCAAATTCTTTTACCGGTAATAACAACCATTAGCTGCTTAATGGTCTGTCGATCATGGTGACTAGGGGCTTCCTCCAAAAAGAAGCCTAAGCCAAACGCTGCTATACCTGCGACTAGGCTAAAGAAACAAATAACGGTCATACCTAAACGATCATAAAATAGCGTACTTACGATAAACCCTAGCAACATACCTGCATTGTTGAAAAGAATGATCCGACTTGTTGCAGATTGCTGTTGATCCTTAGCTTGATGATGGGTATAAAAAACCATAAAAGATATCCACATGGAGGAAGCTAATCCTGAAAAAAGATTAGCTAATAAAAAACCTATTCCTCCTGATGGGAAAATACGAAGTAATGAGGCGAGTCCGGAAGCAAGACCACCGATTAGAATGAAAGGCTTGTGTATTCCAATCGAATCTGCCATCAATCCGACAGGGAAGCGTAAGAGCAGCTGTGTTATCCCATAAGCTCCAACAATAATTCCAGCAAAGCTACTCGTTACCCCATTCAATGTTAGGAAGGTCGTCTGATAAGGAATGTAGACATATTGGGCAAACCAAAATAATGTAACCATCGCAAGGAAGATGATTTCTTGAGATTTTTTCATGTTCTTCATGAGCGTTTACCATCTGTCTCTGTGTTATTGGACATTTCCCTCTGTTTACTTTCCTCCAACACCCTATGAATATGGATAGTTAAATACAATTCTTCTGTCATGGTCAACCCGGTATCAAATTTCTCTTTAATATATTTCTCAAGTTTTTTGACACAGGCATACTCATCCGGGCAATTACTGATAATCTGATCGTAAAGAAAATCATTGTCTTGCTCCAATTTTTGCCGATCGGTTAAAAGCCTTTGAGCAAATAATCTGAGATGTGTTGTGAATCGTGAGTAAGAAATGCTCTCCTCATCATAAGTTAAGCCAAAATTATATTTCACAATATCAAGGATATCCTTCAAGGTTTCAGTAATAATACGATTATTAACATTATAAGGGTTATTCTGCTGGGCGTTTATAAAGTGAAAAGCAATATTTCCTGCCTCATCGACAGGGAGCTTTAAAGCTAATTTCTCCTCTACTAAATCGAGAGCAAAGAGACCTACCTGATACTCATTTGGGCTGAATTTTTTCATCTCAGACAGATAGAAATTCTCAATAATTATCCCTTGTTCCATTCGCTTAACGACAAATGACAAATGATCGGTTAATGACAAATATATATGTTCCATTAACTCCATCTGATAGTTTTCGATCGCATAATCGATAATTGTTTTGGCCAGTTCAAAAAAAGTGCTGTCAATTTCAGAAGCTAGCTTGATAATGTTTCTGGCAATCGCCCTATCCTTCATAACAAATACCTTTTGGACTTCGTCTTTTCTAAGACGATAGCCTATCGCTTTATTAAAGCCTATTCCTTTACCCATTAGGATCATTTCATGACCATTATCATCCAGTGCAAGTATTAGTGAATTATTTAGTACCTTAATAACACGCATCCTAACACCCTCTGCTTTCTGTACTTTCGACCTATAAAGCCCCTCCATTTGTTTCTATGACATGCTTATACCAATCATAGCTATCCTTCTTTATTCTCTCCAAGTTTTTTAAATCATGATCATCTCGATCAATATAAATAAAGCCATAGCGTTTTTTGAAGCCTTGATGTGAGCTTAAAATATCCATCACCGCCCATGGTGAGTAGCCAAACAGTTCAACACCGTCTTCAATCGCAAGCGCACACGCCTGAATATGATCTCTTAAATAGTCAATCCGATAATCATCGTGTACCTTTTTATCTTCAGTCAGGACATCTGCTGTACCAAGGCCGTTCTCTGTTACGATCAACGGCAATCGATAACGTTGATAATATTCATTTAGAACCATTCTAAGCCCCATTGGGTCAATTTGTGCACCATACTCACTTGCTTCTAAATGTGGATTTTTATCATGTTTAAAGTAACCATATTGATCAAAATCAACTTGGTTTGTCGGAAAAACACGACTTCCAATTGGATTCTGTTCATCAACAGGTAAATAGCTTACTGATAAAGTTCGGTAATAATTTAAGGCGATGTAATCCATTTTGGCACTTTTGAGCAAGGCCTTATCCCCTTCTTCCATAATTGGGACAATATTTCGTTCTTCTAAATAGCGCATATAATAACCAGGATACTCGCCGGTATAGTGCATATCAAGGCAATAATTCGTTTTGAACCAGTCATTCATTTTAGCTGCCCAAACATCCTCTGGCTTATTCGTTGATGGATAGGTACAAGTCGAGGATACGGCTGGACCAACCTTTCCATCCTGGACCAATTCATGACAAGCATTCACTGCTAAAGCATGGGCTACAAACATATGATAATCCATTTGTGCTCGAATCTTATCAGCCTTCCATGGATCTGACTCATTAATATTCATTCTTTCGTCGACACGGATCATCAGATTTTGTTCATTATGCACTTGCCAGTACTTGACGCGATCACCAAAGGCTTGAAAACAGACCTTTGCATAGCGTTCAAACGCGTAAACACAGTCCCTCGCTTCCCAGCCGTTGTATTTTTCCACCAAAGCATATGGAAGATCAAAATGGTACAGCGTTACCACTGGCATAATTCCATGCTCAATTAAGCAATCAATCACCTTATTATAGAAATCAATACCTTTTTGATTAATCTCGCCATCTCCATCAGGGATAATTCTTGCCCAGGAAATTGAGAATCGATAAATTTTTAATCCTAATTCTTTCATCAATTTAATATCCTCTTGATAACGATGATAGAAATCACTCGCTACCTTACTATCAGCCTGAAGGTGAGAACGTTTAAAAGAATTATAGTCTGCTACAGTTTTTCCTTTCCCATCTTCATCCCATGCACCCTCTATTTGAAATGCAGATGAAGAGGCTCCCCATAAAAAGTTTTCTGGAAATTTAGCCATATTACTACCCCTTTTCAAAATTTTTTATTAAGCTTTAATTAGGATAACATCATTGTCGATATTGGCATGAGCGGCAGGGATACCATCCACTTCTGAATAGTCAGTACTGTTGCTGACAATTATCGGTGTAACGGTATCAAACCCCGCTTCATTAATGGCTTTAATATCAAACGACAATAACTTCGTACCTTTTGTTACATGCGTCCCTTCGTCAACATGCTTTTCAAAAAATCGTCCCTCTAAATTAACTGTATCTATTCCGACATGGATAATTAATTCTACACCACTGTCTAACCGAAGACCAATAGCATGTAGTGTTGGATAGACCATTTGAACCGTACAATCAGCCGGTGCAATAACCTCACCTTTTTCTGGAATGACCGCAATACCCTTTCCTAACGCCTCTGATGCAAACACCTCGTCATTGACATTCGCTAACGGTAGAGTCTCACCTTCGATTGGAGAAGTGATGGCGAAGTCTGGATCTCCTGTAAAAGGAACTTTAGCTTTATTTTCCGCCTTTGAATCAGCTGTCTCATTAACAGAGAAATCATCAAAACCGAGTAGGTAAGTTAAAATAGCTGCTCCAAAGAAAGCCACACCGATACCAGCAAGATAGAATAGAAACTTAGTAAAGCCAAAAGCAGCATAGGTTGCTAAGGTAAGAACACCATTATTGGCGAATGAATCACCATAAACACCACCTGCACCCATGATTGCACCACCGATGGCACCACAGATAATGGCATAGTACATAGGCTTTTTCAGTCTTAAGTTACAGCCATAGATAGCTGGCTCTGTAATTCCACAAACTGCAGCTGAAATCATTGAAGATGCAGCTACCGTTTTCAAATTTTTGTCGCGCGTTCTAAGCATAACTCCTAACGCAGCTCCACCCTGCGAAAAGTTTGCTGCTCCAGCGAACGCCAATAAATTTTGTTGACCATAAAGGGCAACATCATTAATTCCAATCGGTAGTAGCGCTCTGTGTGCACCAAATACAACAAATACACACCACATACCACCAATAAATGCTCCACATAGAATTGGACTAATATCCATCATACCTGTATATAGAAAACTAATCGCATTACCAATATAAATCCCAATTGGACCAAACACCATAAATGTAGCTGGAACCATGACAAACAGTGAAATCCCTGGAACTAATATGATTTTTAAGACTTCAGGAATAACCTTTTCAAGGAACTTTTGAACATAAGACAGAATAAAGACACCGATGATAATCGGAATAACAGATGAAGTATAGTTCGCCTGTGTCAAATTAATACCAAACATTTGCACAGCCTCTTCGCCAGACATTAAGGCAACAATAGCTGGGTAGCACATGGTTCCCCCAAGCGCCATCGCAATAAATTCATTTGCTTTAAATACCTTAGCACTTGTATAAGCTAGAATCAAAGGCATAAAATAGAAGAGCGCATCGGTCGCACCGAGTAAAATGACATAAGTTTGATCATCTGTAATGTCGACTCCTCGGTCAGCAGCAACAATTCTAGCAATCGTTAAGATACCTTTCATTAGCCCTGAAGCCGCGATGGCAGGTACCATCGGGGTAAACATGGTTGAAATAGCAATCAGTATCCGGTTCCAAATATTCCCCTTTTCCTGTTGCTCACCTTGATCGGCTCCTTGCTCTATATTTACCATGGGCGCGAGCGCTTCAAAAACTTTGGTTACTTTAGCACCTAAGACCACCTGAAGCTGACCACCACTTTCAACAACGGAAATGACACCTTCCAGATGCTCGAGCACCTCTTTTTTAGCTTTTTTCTTATCTTTCAGAACAAAGCGCAATCTTGTAAAGCAGTGCGTTAATCCTCTAACGTTTCCTGCTCCTCCTACATTATCTAAAATATCTTGAGCTATTTTTTGATAATCCATACGTCTGTATCCTTTCTATTCTTGAGTTACGCTTTCACTAATGGCCAGTTAGAAAAATGCGCACAAAAAAAGACCCAATTGAAACGTTGCTTTTTACAGAAGGACAAACCTCCCCTGTAAAAACATTTCAATCCGATCTTGCCTGCATTACCAGTAACACGTCGTCTTACTCTATTGAATTAAGAATATATTATCACGGTTTACGTGATTATGCAATACCCTTTCTTTTTTGATTAAGGGGTTTCAAAAAATGATTAAAAGACTGCTAGATTAATAAAGCGCCCTATTTACTATTTAATAGAGAACCTGTATCTTATGTTGCTGAAGCTGATCAAGCCCAGACTCCGTTAATGGACGATCGACAATCATATAGTCAATGTCGGTACAATCTAGGCTTTGGTTCAAATATTTTTGATTAAATTTGTCATGGGTCACCATTAGAACGACTTCCTTAGAGCGCTTACGAAAAGACTGCTTAATGAGTGCTTCTCCCTCCGTAATTTCAGTAGCACCAAGAGAAAAATCAAATCCACGACAGGACACAAAGGCCAAATCAACGTTGTAGGTTAAAGCATCATAAAAAGCTTTCGAACCATTGACCGTAAAGCGCTTCGGCACAATTGAACCACCAAGGATATTAACGTCAGCAGAGGTATATTCCGATAATAAGCTCGCCGTAATCACGCCATTGGTGATCACTTTAAGCCCTTTAAAGTGATTCAAATGATGGACTAAGTGTAACGCAGTACTACTCGAATCAATAAACATGCTCATATCGTTTTCAATCAAGGTTGCTGCAACCTTCGCCATCTGCTCCTTTTCCTTCTCATCATTAAACCGATCAACCTTCATCAAATAAGGAATATCGATCTTTTGACGATCAATGATGACAGCTCCGCCACGAGTTCTCCGAATCAGCCCTTTATTCTCAAGCTCGATTAAATCCCGCTTAATGGTAGCTTCGCTATAATTAAGTAATTCTACTAAATCGGTCGTTTTCATAAAGCTTTCGGCTTTTAAATGATTAACGATTTTTTCTTGTCTTTCTTTTTGAATTGCTGTTGCCATCTTTGCTACCTCCAATGGATCAAAGGCATGGACTCTGTCCACGCCTTAGGATTTTAATATAAATCTGCTTTACCAATAGTATTTAAAATATGAAGTTTATGTCGTACGACTTCTTTTACCTTTTCATTTGGTGTTGGATAAACTTGATTCGGTTCATACATATCAGGGTTCTCATTTAAAACACGACGTATCTCATTGAAAAAAACACTCTTTAGATCAGATGACAGGTTAACCTTACCAACGCCATATTTAACAGCTTCACTGACCTCGGCATCAGGATTTCCTGATCCTCCGTGTAAAACGAATGGAATATCAATGCGTTTATTCAGCTCTTTTAATAACGGAAGATTCAACTCTGGCTTAACGTCTTTTGGATAAAGTCCATGCGCTGTTCCAATCGCAATGGCTAGTGTATCAATCCCAGTCCGGTTAACAAAATCAACAGCTTGGTCAGGGTCTGTATAAATAATTGTATCAGATCCGCCCTCATATGATCCGCCATTATTTCCAATCGTCCCTAACTCAGCCTCGACGGAAACTCCAACCTGATGCGCCAACTCGACTACTTGGCTAGTTAGAGCAACATTGTCTTCATAATCTGCAAGCGAAGCATCAATCATTACCGATGTGTAACCATTACGTATAGCGCGCATCACATCTGCAATGGTTCCACCATGATCCATGTGAATGACAACTGGCACATTGCTTCGGAGTGCATATTCTTTCACTGTTGCCACGAATGGATCACCCAAATAATCGATTTCATCGGGATGAATTTCGAGAATCACAGGAGCGCGCTGTGCCTCCACCTCTTCCATAATCGCTTTCAACATATCGAAGCTACATATATTAAATGCGGGTACGGCAAATTTATTCGCTTTGGCTACCTTGAGTAATGCCTTCATTGTATATAACAATTTAAACAATCCCTTCTTCTATTAAAGAATTTGTTAATTTTTCTTTTTGAACGGGTTTCTTGAGTAAACCTACCATAATAGCTGTTACAATCGTACCGGCAATTAGGGCCAAAATGTACATTGGCAAATTATTGATGACATTTGGAATAAACATGACCCAAACCCCACCATGAGGAGCCATTGATGTGACGCCAGCTGCCATAGAAATAGAGGCAGCTACAGCAGATCCTGCCATTAAGCTTGGGATAACCCGGATTGGATCAGCGACTGCAAATGGAATAGCTCCTTCAGTAATATAAGAAGCGCCCAATATCCAGCATGATTTACCCGATGTTCTTTCTTCAACGGTGAATTTATTTTTAAACAATACGGTTGCTAACGCTAAACCTAAAGGTGGAGTCATACCAGCCATCATACAAGCAGCAATCGGGGCGTTAACTCCAGCTGACATAAGCCCGATTGAAAAAGTGGAAATGGATTTATTAATCGGACCTCCCATATCCGCCGCCATCATTACACCAATGAGTAATCCGAACATAAGACCTGATGTTTCTCCTAATCCATTTAAAAATTCAGTTAGTCCATTTAGAATCCATGATATAGGTGCATCAATTAGGAAAACCATCGCCAACCCTACAACAGTAATGGCAATCAAGGGAACAACAATTAATTGAAAAATAGCCGAAATTGATTTTTTGACTTGAATTTTATTTGCAACAAAATCAGTGACATAACCTGCTAAAATACCGCCAACCATACCGCCTAAGAAACCTGAACCTCCAGCAGCGGCTAATGTTCCTGCTACTAGACCGGGTGCAAAGCCTGCTCGACCAGCAACAGATGAGGCAATGCCAGCAGCTAAGGCCGGTACCATAAGAGCAAAGGCCGTATCACCACCAATTTTGGATAGTGCTCCTGCGATGATATTGTACTTGTCACTATCAGGATTAGATGCTTCGATACCGAAGGCGAAGCTAATCGCAATTAATATCCCACCCGCAATAACAAATGGAAGCATATAATTGACACCATTCATAAAGTGGTTATACAAGCTCTTCTTACCACTTGAAGCTGAAGCCTGACTTGAATCATCCTGAGCAGGAACAAACGTGCCATTCCCATTTATGGCTTCTTCTAATACTTTAGCCGAATCTTTAATCGCTCTTGATGTTGAGACTTTTTTAACCTTTTTGCCAGCAAATCGACTTAGATCGATGTCTTTATCAACCGCCAAAATAACCACATCAGCCGCTTTGATATCCTGTTCAGACAAAATATTTTCCGTTTTGGCACCTTGTGTTTCAAATTTAACCTGATAGCCCTTTTCCTCTGCCGTCGATTGTAGCTTTTCAGCAGCCATATAGGTATGAGCTATTCCTGTCGGACAAGCCGTAACACCAACTATTCTCATCTTATTCGCCTCCTAGTTTGGTTAAAATCGCTAACACTTCCTCTGGATCATTAGCCGCTTTAAGGCTTGCTTTAAGTTGATCATTCATTAATTGCCTAGCCAAAAAACTTAACATATGAAGATGGGTATCATTCGCGTGATCAGGGACAGCTAACATGAAAACGCACTGTACATGTGACCCGTCGAGCGCAGGATAATCCTTTAGCTCATCCACATGAGCGAAAGCGATCGTCGGCTTAATAACAGCTTTAGACTTCGCGTGTGGGATACCAAAACCATCCTCAATACCCGTAGAAGATTCTTTTTCTCGCCTTTTTAAATCTTTGATAAACCGTCTTTTATTCGTAATATAACCATTATTTTCAAGGGTTTGTGCTAAACAAGCAAACAGATCTTCCTTTGTTTGAATGGCTAAATCAAATACCATATTTCGTTTGTCTAGCATCGATGATATATCCATATCAACCCTCCTATCTCATTTTGGTAAGCGCTTACCTTTACACTGTTATCTTAACACTGTGAACTGTTTAGTTCAATGAAATGAATGAAAGTTGACATCATGACTATTTTAGTATCAAATAATGCACTTAAATGAACGAATTCGTTCAAATAAGTTGCTGTTCACCCGATTTATACATTCCATTATCCTAATGTTTCCAGAATGATTATTGAGTTTGTGCTTAATTAACAAAGAAATTTTTAACAGACTTCATTATTTTTCAAGCTAATTTATCTTCTGATGATTTTGATTTCATTGTTGATTGGCTTTAACCGATAGATGGAGTAGAGGGGTATAAACATTCTGATCACAGAGGGAGAGAGTGCAGTGCAAGGAAAATTGCGTTTAAAACTAGGTACAAAAATTATTCTGTTATTTGTAGCTGTCTTATTGTTATTTGCCGCAGTTGTCAGTATTGTCGTTAGCAATATATCGATTCGTAATATTGAAGAAATGGCCACCAATAAAGCAAAAGGAGATTTGATGCTTGGCTTTGATTATATTGATCAAGCCATTGATGGTGCTTGGGAAATAAGAGAAGGAAAGCTATACAAAGGCGACATATTAATGAACGATAATCATGAACTCATTGATCGAATTGCAGAGTTTACCGGGAATACCGTCACACTATTTCAAGGCCCAACCCGAATTGCAACCAATGTTATGGTTGATGGGGAACGTGCAACCGGAACGGAGGTATCAGCAGAGGTTGAAGAGGCTGTACTGAATCAAGGTGAGTATTTTTATGGTAAGGCGAATGTTGCAGGACGACATTATCAAACGGCCTATATGCCTATTATAGATCAAGAAGGTGCTATTATTGGCATTTTTTATACGGGAGCAGATCAAAGTATTATTAATCAGTTACTAGAGAGTTTCTTTACTCAGTTTATCATTGTCCTCATAATTGGATTAGGTTTGGCTATCGGGGCGATCTTACTTTTTACGCGGAGCATTACTAAGCGGATGGGAACCATTGCCTCTGCTCTAAATCAAGCGGGGCAAGGGAATTTAACCGTTGATGTAGAGGATAATCGCTATGATGAAATCGCTCTGTTGGCAAGTCATTACAATAAAATGCGCCAAAAACTGAGCCAAACACTCACTCACATTCGTGAAAGCTCAGAGCTTTTAGCTACTTCATCTGAGCAGCTAGCCACAAGTGCGGAGGAAACGAGCACAGCCTCCGAAAAAATTACCGTTTCGGCTCAAGAAATGGCACACGCCGCTAACCACCAAACCGAGCAAATGGTTGCCAATGATAAAACGATGCAAAACGTTTCCACCGATATCTCGAGCATTGCGAATAATGCACATAAAATGACTGAACAAAGTCGCCAAGCTAAAGATAGAGCCAAATCTGGCGTGGAGCAAATTGGGGATTTACAAAAACAAATGCAGCAGATCACTGGTTCAGTTGAGGAAAACGGGAAAGCCATCCAAGCTTTAAATACCCGTTCACAGGAAATTGACCATATTTCACAAGCGATCACCACGATTGCTGATCAAACAAATCTATTAGCATTAAATGCAGCCATCGAGGCGGCACGTGCTGGCGAACAAGGCAAAGGCTTTGCTGTTGTCGCAAATGAAGTAAGACAGCTAGCTGAACAGTCACAGCAATCGGCAAGTATGATCTCTGATCTTATTCTAGAAATACAGAAGGAAATGGAGCATTCCGATTCAGCCATTCAACACGTACAAGCTGAGGCACAGGCTGGCGTAGCATTTATCCAGAAAACAGAACAGACTTTTCAACTTATTACAGAATCGATTGAAGCGATTGGTACTGGAATTGAACAATTATCACAGGCAACCCAACGCATGACTGAACATACTCAACATGTCAAAACATCCTTTAATTCGATGACACAGTCCGTACAGCAGTCATCCTCACATTCACAGCAGGTTGCTGAGTTGACCGAGGAACAATTTGCAGCAATGGAAGAGGTGACCGCATCCTCAGATGATTTAGCAAAGCTCGCTATTGATCTACAGACGCTGATCAGTCAATTTCAAACACAATAACCATTTAAGTAGACGTTCAAAATGAATTGAATCAAGAATTGACCAGATTAGGCGGTGATGCTTATTGCAATGGATCAGGTGCCTTGCGATACGTAATAAAGTGAAGTATTGGTGCACATGCTAGTATCAGAATAGTGAGCTGACGTCGACGCGGTTATGATTGACCTCGTCGACATCCTTTTATGTGGAACCTTAGATTAATTTGAACCAGCTAAGTAAATCACCGTATCCAATAATACCTGCGCCCCAACGGCAAGATCCTCAGGCTCCGCCCACTCATCTGGATGGTGGCTAAGACCATGACGGGTTCGGACAAACACCATCCCAATATCTGTCAATTCAGCCACAACCATTGCATCATGGCCTGCTCCACTTGGTAGCTTAATAAGCTCTAATCCAGATTGTTCGATCGCAGCTGAGATGGCCCGATTCACATTTTCCGACGTTTGAACAGCTGGTGATCGATCTAAAACCTCTACCACTGCATCAATATTCTGCTCTGTTGTCACTTTCATTATCTGAGCTTGAATTTGGTCAACAAGCTGATCTAAAAGCTGGTCGGAAAGATCACGTAAGTCAACCGTAAACGTAACCTCATTTGGGATAACATTAATTCCCCCAGGTTTGACCGTCATTTGTCCTACCGTGGCAACAGTTTGTTTCTGCTTTTGCGCAAGCTCTGTAATGTATTGAATCAGCTTGGATGCACAGACTAATGGATCCTTTCTTAGCGACATTGGCGTTGTGCCAGCGTGCCCCGCTTCACCCACTAACTTAACTTTCAGCCACCTTAAACCGACGATGCCTGTCACTAATCCTACTGCTATATCATTGGCTTCTAAAACCTTGCCTTGCTCAATATGTAACTCTAAATAGCATTTTATTTGATCTGGATCTGCCTTTACCGTTGCAAGTTGTGTCGGTTGATAGCCTTGTCGTTTCATTGCATCTGCTATCGAATGACCGGCTTGATCGATATGATTCTGTAATGCATCAATCGTTAGCTGGCCTATAAAGGCTTGACTCCCTGTCATACCGGACGAAAAACGAGCACCTTCCTCATCTGTAAAAGCGACAACTTCAACCGAATGATCTAATTCAACCCCTTGCTCACTTAAGGTTTGAAGCACTTCAACACCTGCCAATACCCCTGCAGCACCATCAAATTTACCCCCATTATAGACCGTATCGATATGTGAACCAATTAAAATCGTTTTGGCATTTGGGTTTGTACCACGGCGTTTGCCAAATAAATTCCCTAGCTGATCTTCTCGAATTTCTAAGTTAGCTGACTTCATATGCTGTTTAATTAAATCTTTAGCCTGACGTTCCTCTTCGGTAAAGGCTAGCCGAGTCACTCCCCCCTGAGCATTTTGTCCAATCTTGCCAAGCTGATGTATCCTTTCCCATAAACGGTTCTGATTTATCTTCATATCACACCATCCTAATCCGTTCTTTAAAAGCTAATTATATAATGAAATAACGGGCTATGCCAGTGAGGAAGGTCTTCATCAATCGTTATCAATATTAATCCGTCTTAAGTTTGAAATTAGTATCCACCTAAAAAATGAATGGAAATCCTTCGTTAGGTCGTTTTTAATTCTCTGGGTTCATTTTATGATTATCTTAACAAATGAAGCAAAGGGTGGGAGCAATGAAGATACTCATTCCTATTATCAAAAAGGATAAAAGAGAGCGGGCTAGGGTCGGTTATGATCATCATATTGACAGATCAAAGCAAGAGTTAAATCGAATATACTATAACCAAACCATGCAACAACAAACGATACGACATCTAATCTAAAATGTGTCACTTTAATACTGAGCAAATACTAAATGATTACCCAAGTCAGCAAATATTAAAACAGGAAGCCCCATTCTAAGAGGGTTCCTGTTTGCTTGTAAGATATTAAGGTAGAACCAAAAATAAAGTGAACCTTCGTTCAGTGGGGGTTCGACGGATAGAATGTGCTCGTGCAGGCATCGCGACACGACGTCGCGATGCTAGTCAGCTTCCTCTCTCTCCCACCGAACGTTAGTTGGACCATAAAGAATCCTAGCAAAATATGAATAGGTCAAGCAATCTCTGATGCCATCATCACTTAACTACTTTTTATCGATACAGCATCCAATAGCCAATATCCTTAAAGCCTAACTTTTTATAGAGTTTACCAGCAACAGGGTTATCGTAAAAAAGACAGAGCTCTTTACCTTCTGCTATTAAATCTTTGATTAGCCTTGTTAAACAGAGTGTCGCAAGTCCTTGACCTTTATAGGCTTGAGCTGTTGCAACAGCCACAACCATTGCTGATTTACTGTTTTCGGCTGCAGTTGAAACGGTTGAAATCACTTTTTGATCAGCTTCGATATAATAAACGCGACCGACACCTTGCTCGAGATCACGCTTTTTCGCCTCAGCACTTATTGCCGAATCAGCAAACTCAGGAACATCAGTTAGAAAATCAACCCATTTGTCTATATCTGCTATAGTAAGAGGCTGCACACAATCTGTATTTACTTGTGGGATAGCATCTAAGTTGGTACATTTCGCATAATAAAGCTGACGTGGCTTACTATCTTCTATTGCCAAGTAAGGGATGACCTGTTCGGTAATTTCCTTTAAACCTGACAAAGTAGGCTTCGCTTTAGACTGATTTATAATTTCAGCAAATCCTTGGGCATCGAATTCTGTTAAGCTGAATGGAATATAGTTTTCTTCATAGCGTAATAAAACTGCCCGTAGCTGTCCAGCCTGGTCAAAATCTCCCCATAATTCTTGAAATGACTGCTCGTAGCCAAAGGCTTCAACATCTCCAATAATGAATAAATTCTCTGCTGGTTTCTGCATAATCAGAGCTTTTACAGCGTGGTCATCTGCTGTTGTCAATTTTCGAATCATAACCTCTTCTCCCTTCACTAACGATTAGCCGATATCATACCATTAACTGATTGAAATGGAAAGTTTCAAGCAATAGTTTATATCTCATTTCCCGGGAAATAAGACAATGATTTACCATTTATTCATTAATTTCGACAAAACAAGGCAAGATCAACCGAGCAGCCAAATTGAATAAACATTCTAATTTGCAAGTTTCCCTAGCAATAAAGCCTAATCGATATGCCCACTCCGGATCTAAGGTGATCTCTCCTCGCTCAATTCATCGATTGAAAAAGACCACATCGTCATCTTATTGTTGATTGTTCTCCCTTTTCAGTGATCGCAGGGACAAGAATGTAAAGAAAAGGTAAATAAAAGCGATGGCTAGAACCATGACGATACTTCCTTGCGAGCTCGTCATCCAAGTAGCTGTTGCCGGTAAGTGAAATAGGATACCAATTAGGCCAAACATCCAAACGATAAACAGCGTAGGTAACCAAATATTCCTGTTGCCTGATTTCAGGCTAAGAATAACCGTTGTTGCAACTAGCATCAGAAGGACGATAATCGATATTACGATACGGTCAGAAAGGACGATCACCCATACTGGCGGGGTAAGGATCGATACGAATACAAAGCTAGCCATTATAGCTGAAAGGATTAACCACATTAATATTCTACCAAAGGACTTTCTATAGATACTACGGTGTAGCATGACGAAAATAAGCTTAACATAAATAGCACTCAAGCCTGCATTAAATAGTAACACCAATAGGTTAAGACTTGTGTTAGGAGCTATAAGTCCATTAAAGATTGAAAAGAATGAACTAATCGCAAAAATCAATCCAAACAGTTTCATTCCTTGATAAAAATCCATTTTTCCTAACGTTTGAATTAACTCATCTGCCCTTGCCTTAGGATCTTGTCCATAATAATCTTGGGCTGATTGTCCGTCTGATTGGGCTAGTAAAATATCCTGTAAAATTTCAAGTAACAGTGGCTCAATTTCCTCATCTCTATAAAATAACCCTGCTGTTCGAATATAAATAAGTAAATCCTCATAATATTTTTTATTCTCTTTCGTGAGTTGGGTACGTAATTGATTGTTTTGATCGATCATGTGCGCTACAGACCGTTTATGACCTATCATCATTAACACGCTCCTTGTTAATTAAAGTATCAACATGGCTTGTGATTTCTAGCCATTGAATAATAAAATCCTCACAATATTGTCTACCCTGATCAGTAATTTGGTAATATTTACGATTTGGTCCTTCTTGGGAAGGCTTGATCACACTCGTCAAATAGCCTTGCTTTTCCAATTTTTGCAAAAGGGGATAGACCGTGCCTGCAACAATATCAGTAAAGCCTGCTTGCCGTAATCGGTACACCATCTCGTATCCATATATTTCTTCGTCTGTGACGATCAATAAGACACAGCCCTCTAATACACCTTTTAATAGTTGTGTTTTTTTCAAAATCATCAACCCTTTTCTAGCTATATTGTTTTACATAATAGCTGTCTTTTTTATCTTAACAGAGTTCATCTACTATGTAAAACATAATAGTAATGTTGTTTACAATTAAATAAATAAAAAACAACAGGAATATATGGAGAATGAAGGGTTTATACGCATTTGTTGACAAGGAGGCATTAATAAGAAAGTAAAATGTAAAACAGCCATCCCTTTAAGGTGGTGGCTGTTTCTGTTTTGGGGTATACGTGAGATTCAGCGTTACATAGGATAAGGTAAATTAAAAAATCATGATGAGAAACCAGCTTAGACCAATACCCAATGATCAGGTCGCTGCTCTTCTAAAACATTCTGTTTAAAGTGGTATGTCTGAATGGTAATCTGGTGCTCACGAAGCTTTTTAGCTTCAATTACAGGATCCGGCACTGGAACGGCCTCTAATAAGGCTTTTGTATAGGGATGAAGTGGGTGCTGATAGAGTTCTTCACTTTCTGCTACTTCAATAATTTTACCACCATACATGACAGCTACCCGATCACAAATATGCTTCACCATAGCTAGGTCATGGGCAATAAATAAATAGGTTAAGCCAAGCTTTTGTTGCAAATCCTGTAGTAACTCTACTACTTGAGCCTGAATCGACACATCAAGGGCTGATAAAGGTTCATCACAAACAATAAACCTTGGGTTAACAGCTAAAGCTCGTGCAATGCCTATTCTTTGTTGTTGGCCGCCTGAGAATTGATGGGGATAACGGTTAGCATGCTCCTTTTCTAAACCCACCAATTCTAATAGTTCTTCAACCCGTTCTTGTCGTTCCTTTTTACTGCGGTAAAGCTTATGAATATCAAGGGGCTGACCAATAATATCAAGCACCTTCATTCGTGGATTGAGTGATGCTTGCGGATCCTGAAAAATAATTTGGATGTCACGTCGTAATTGTTTAAGTTCTTTTCGATTAAACTGATGGATCCCCATCCCGTTATAAATGACTTCACCGTCAGTAGCCTGCAGAAGCTGTAAGATTAGCCGACCGGTAGTCGACTTCCCAGAGCCAGATTCACCAACTAAACCTAGAGTTTCACCAGGGCGAATAATAAAATCAATTTGGTCAACAGCTCGAACCGTTCCACCATATTTTAAATCAAAATTCTTTTGTAGCTGTCTAACTTGAACCAACGGTTTCTTTTGATCTAATCCAAGCTGGCGATCCTTTTTAGTTTGATCGATTCGAGGCAATGCAGCTAATAATCGTTTCGTATAAGGATGCTGTGGTTTGTTAAAAATTGCAATCGTATCATTTTGCTCAACAATCTCACCATGACGCATCACAGCAACGCGATCACACATCCCCGCTACGACACCGAAGTCGTGTGTGATCAGAATAATAGCCATACCAAATTTTCCTTGCATTTTTTTCATAAGCTGTAGAATTTGTGCTTGTATCCTTACATCCAACGCAGTTGTTGGCTCATCAGCAATAAGTAGCTTCGGGCGGCAAATAAGAGCCATTGCGATCATTGCTCTCTGGAGCATCCCACCTGAAAACTCATGTGGGTATTGGTGGTAACGATCAGATGCATGATTAATCCCAACAAGTTCGAGCATGTTGATTGTTTCTTTTCTAGCCTCATTAGCCGACAGCTTACGATGCTTGATCGCCATTTCGTCAATTTGCTTGCCTATTTTCATGATTGGATTAAATGAGCTCATCGGGTCTTGAAAAATCATACTTATTTCCTGACCTCGAATGGCCTCCATCTCTTTTTCTGTATAGTCAGAAATGAGTTGGTTATCGTAAGTGATGGTCCCATTTGTGATTCGGGCAGGGGGAGTTGGCAATAACTTCATAATTGCTCGAGCTGTTACACTTTTACCTGAGCCAGACTCACCTACAATACCTAACGTTTCACCTTTATTAATATAGAAAGAAACATCCTTTACCGCTGCAACCTTTTGCTGCTTGGTAGCAAAAGAAACAGCCAATTGATTCACATGTAAAAGTTTCGCCATGATCATGTCTCCATTTATAAGTTATTTATATTGACTTTTATTAAAAAACTACCTATACTCTTTGTAAGTTATATTACACTAAACAACTAGGAATAATCAAGATTAAAGAAGGTGATTGATATTGCCTAACCGGATCCGTTCTCAAGCTTTAGTAAATGGGTATCGAATGACTAAAAGTCATCCTATCCTAAAGTGGGTTATTGGGTTAGTAGGTCTGCCTGTTCATGCTATTGCGTCCATTTTCTATCTCAAGCAGAAACGAGCGCTCGATTATCAAGCTATATTACGGCAAGAGTTAGCCGAACTCAAGCATTCTGCATTGAATCAGCAATTACGTCAGGAATATGTAAGTCAGTACGAGCAAAAGCAACAATACTTTAAACGACCACTCGATGAACAAGAACGAGAGCGTGTCGTAAATCAACAGATTGATCAACGTTTAATGAAGGTCGCTGAGCAACAACTTGCTGATCGATCAATTAGAGCTGTTCGTTATCAGGATGTATTCCAATCATTACTGCGCTCACAAGTATTTGTGTTATCCACATTCATACCTGGTTTACTTTTGTATAGTTTATTACTAATCTATCAAAATGCATTTTCCCGCTTCATTTTTGAGCGTATTATGATGACTTTCTTTGTCATTATTGCTGTTATTGTTATTGTTTTTACGATACTCTATATTTCACCTTCAGATGCGGCAGCAAATATTCTAGGAGAATCAGCAACCATGGACCAGCGCATGGCCTTTAATCGTCAATATGGACTTGATCAGCCTTATCTTGTTCAATTGTGGCAAGCGATAAAAGGGATTCTAAGCTTTGATCTTGGCCATTCCTTTACCGGAAACGAAGTGATTATGACGAGTATTACCAATCGATTTCCTGTTACATTGACTTTAGCCATTTCTTCACTCGTGTTCGCCATTATTATTGCTATTCCTATCGGTATTGTATCAGCTGCTAAAACAAATTCTTTTTGGGATTATAGCTTTATGTTTATTGCACTCATTGGGTTATCTATACCTAGCTTTTGGCAAGGCTTAATTTTTATTCTAACCTTTTCCATTAGGTGGGGCATATTACCTTCAGCATATTCCCCTCAGGATTATCTATCATTAGTTATGCCGGTTATTGTGCTCGGAACAGGTCTAGCAGCTGCCATTGCACGAATGACGAGATCGTCAGTATTAGAGGTCATGCATGAGGATTATATGATTACGGCTAAAGCCAAGGGGTTATCGTCTCGTCAGATCTTCCTTTATCATGGCTTACGAAATGCTTGGGTTCCAATTATTACAGTTATCGGACTACAGTTTGGAGTGATGCTTGGCGGCGCATCCGTAACCGAGAAGGTCTTTAATATTAGTGGACTTGGGAGCTACATTGTTGATAAGCAATTCATCCCTGATATTCCTGCTATTTTGGCTGGTGTTGTCTACATTGCCATTGCGATCTCAGTTGTGAACTTAGTGGTTGACCTATTTTATGCCCTATTAAACCCACGTATTCGTTCACAAATGAAGGGGAATTAAGGAGGTAAAGGCATTTGACAAATCATCGCAATCTATTTGAGCTTAAACAATCTGATCCATATAAACATGGTTACTTTGCTTTAACCCTTTCGCTTGCTTTGAGCGTTATCTTACTGCTTAGTAGCTACAATATGAGCGAGCAAAGTTGGCGTACTGGTGTATTGGGTCTTACAGTTTTGTATGGATTGACAACGTTGATTCAACTGATGATTATGATCTGCTTGCGACAGGATATTTTGACAACTGGAAAGCTACAAAGACGAACCCTTTTGTTAGCTTACATTCAGCTACCAACGATTTTGGTCGGAAATGTTTTTACCGCCAGCTTTGCATTCAGTCTCATTAAAAAACAACCTACGATTAATTATACGTTTGCTTATTATTTGTTTATGACGGATTTACTCGTCATCGGGATTACCGCATTTAATTTATTTAAGCCCTATGTCTCTAATTCTTTTATCGTCTCAATCGGGATATTACTAGGTTTACTCATTACTGATTTGATCGTGATTATACTGATTGCTAAACAGGGCTGTCATTTAGGTAATCATAAAAAACGTTATCAATGGCTTGTCTTCTTTTTAGTTATGACGAGTTTGACAGGTAATCTTTTTAGACTTATTTTAGCTTACAGCCTTTGGCTACAAGTCGCTCGACAAGATCAAGCAACAGTTGATAACTGGCAGTTCTTTTGGCAAAGGCTCACAAGAAGCTTTACCGCAATGATCGGTCTATTATTTATCACAATTATTCTCTCACTTTCCATAACAAGTGTTGGGACGTTTGTTTCTAGCTTTGCTACTGCTAATAATTATGGAGCGATGCTTACAGATCCGAGTTTAATCCATCCATTCGGTACTGATAATTTTGGTCGTGATGTTTTTTCTCGAATCATTTATGGTGCACGAATTTCATTAATAGTCGGACTCTTAACCACCCTTATTCCAATGGTCATTGGCGGTTTACTAGGGGCTATATCTGGCTACTTTCAGGACGCCATTGACCAAGTAATCATGCGTATATTAGATGTACTATATGCCATTCCGGGTGTTTTACTGGCTATTGCGATTATAGCGGCATTTGGTTCAAATACGATTAACCTTATTATTGCCTTAAGTATTGGAGCAATCCCAACCTATGCACGGACGATGCGGGCTAACATATTAATGGTTAGAAATCTAGATTATATTGAAGCCGCTAAAGCATTAGGTGACTCTGACTGGATCATCTTATTTAAGCACGCAATTCCTAATGCCTTTGCTCCTATGATTGTCAGAGCTACCCTTACGATTGGGAGTGCCGTTATTGCAACAAGCAGCCTAAGCTTTCTAGGCCTAGGAGTCGAACCACATATCCCGGAATGGGGGAATATTCTTAAAATCGGAAGTGCTTATTTAGAAACTGAACCTTATTTAGCTATTTTCCCAGGTTTAGCGATCATCTTACTCGTCTTATCATTCAACTTCTTAGGCGATGGTTTAAGGGATGCACTTGATCCAAAGTTAAAATAAAGTGAAACTTCGCAGTGGGGCTTCGACGCATCGGATGTCTTGTGCAGACGTTGCGACACGACGTCTCTCCCCCCACTGAACGTTAGTTGAACCACTCAGTTACACTGCGATAAAGTGGGAAACACCTAGTTGAACACACTGTCACCTAGTTATTCTAGATCGTGGCTCCAATATGGAATCACAATCTATTTATTTTATAAACTATTTTTATTAGGGGGAAATGTAATGAAGAGATTGAAGTTTGTTTTACTCACACTTATAGCCCTTTTGATTACGGGGTGTGTAAGTACTGAATCCGATATTGAAGACGGACAATCAGCCAATGATCCAAATACAGAAAGCTATACCATCGAAATTCTTGGTATGAGCACATCAGAAGATGATTTAAATATTTTACGTGATCAATTAACACGTAATGGCTTTAATGTTGAGTTAAACATTCAGCCCGATTATGGTAGTTTCTCAGCTCAAAAAGATGCTGGTAACTATGATTTAGCTTTAAATAGCTGGACCACCGTAACTGGAAATCCTGACTATGCCGTACGCTCTTTGTTTACTTCTGAGGGTGACAATAGCTTATTTGCGGATGAGCAAGCAGACGAGTTAGTAGAACTTGCAAGTACTCAGCTACCGGATCAATACCAAGACACCTATGCCGAATTAGAGCAGCGGGTTGTTTTTGATCAAGCATATATTGCACCATTATACATTTCATACAAGGCACAGGGTGTCAATCATGATATCATTAACGAAGAAACGGTTCGCCTGCCTAAATCACGCGCAGCTGTCTGGGAAGCTGTTGACTTCAACGACACGACCTTACGTGACAGTCAACCATTGCTTGTTCATCAAGCAATCAGTTCTTTGACCTCTCTTGATCCAATTAAAGGAAACGATGGATCGATCAATACACTGAATACCAATATTTATGTTCGTTTGGTTAATTTAACCGATGATGATCGAGTTGTTTCTGATGGTTCATTATCTTTAAATCACGTTATTGCTGATGGAAATCAAGATTACTATTTTGTTCTACGTGACGATATTCATTTTGCTGCTGTCGACGAAGACGAGGCTATTGATACCGAGGAACGTGTTGGTGCTGAAGATGTCAAATTCTCACTAGACCGAGCTAAGGATCGTCATTCTGTTCCAGATCACCGTACGTATAGTCTTCATGAAAGTATGGATACGATTGAAATCGTTGATGATCTAGCAGAATTAGAGCAAACACAAAGCATTGAGGGGACATCTGTAAGAGAAGCGCTCGAAACAGGTTTAGAAAACAGTATCGATACCTTAACTACAAATAAAGATGAAGTGGATAATGATGCCGGTATTTATCAAGTCGTTAAGATTACCACACATGATCCATTCCCACAGGTGCTTAACTACCTTGCTCACCAATCAGCAGGCATTGTCTCACAAAAGCAAGTAGAGAGTATTAATACCTACGATATTGATCAATATGATGTCAATACTGACATTGCTTATGGTGATCAACGTACCGTTACCGAAGGCGGTGAGCATGAAAATACACTCTATGCAAGCGGTCCTTACATCTTAGTCTCAAAAAATGATTACGAAGCCCGTTTTGTTAAAAACCCTGCTTATATGCCTGGAACGGAATACGAACCGAATATTAGCGAGGTTATTGTTAAATTTATCCAAGACTCTGAAAGTGCTCTATCTGCGCTAAGAAATAATGAAATCCATATTCTAAATGGCGTTGCAGAAAATCGTTATGATACAGTCCATGATGATGAATCTCTTACCCTTCAGCAAAATGAAAGTAATGGGGTTACTTATCTAGCCTTTAACATGAATGATCGTGAAGTCACAACGAATTTAGCATTGCGTCAGGCTATTTTATATTCAATCAACCAAGATGAATTTATTTCATTCTACCAAGGTAACAAAATGCCTGCCGTTTCAACAGTTAGTCCACTTGTGGATACAGGCTTGTCCTTAGAGGCTGATGAAGAGATCGTACAACAATTATTAAATGAAGCAAGTGAGTAATGAAATAACATGATTAATCTTAGCACAGACTAAAACGATTTAGTTTGTGCTATTTTTTTGAAATAAACAAAATGAGGAGTTAGCATTCCTCGATTAAACTGCTAGAAGCTAAGGTAGGTGAATGTTAAGAAGGTAGCTGAGCTATTATCTTGTTTTTGGTTTAGCGGGTTAACAAGTTATTATCTTTCACTTAATAACGGGTTAAAAGAAGCTGACCGTTTTATGCTAATATAAAGGTAAGCTAAAACAGACATACTCCTAATAGGATATTACTGTTCAATTAATAAAGGAGGAAGAAATGATGGAGAAAATTATTTTTATTGAAACAGGGGTAGGGATTGACACACATGGTCAAGATGTCACAAAAGCCTCCATTCGTGCAGTTGAAAATGCGATTCATTACAATTCAATGCCTGGACTTAAGGATTTCCTGCCTGGTCAATCTTTACACAACATGAAGGTCCACGTTAAGCTTGCAGTGCCTGCAGATAAGGACTTAGTCGATCTTGATCGAATTAAAGCCGAGATTCCATACGGAGAGGTCACCGTTGAAGTGGTTGAGGGTGGGATGGCCACAACAAGTGGGATTATGCTTGAAGAGCAAGCAGACAAGAATGACCTTATGTATATTGTTAACGCGGCTGTGCAAGTCGGTTATTGAAAAATGTCATAATAATTTTTGAAGCAAAGACGGAAGATAAAATTGTTTTATAAATAGTAGAAACGACGATAAGTTATCCACACAGTTATTCACAAACTAGTGATTTATTAATTATTAACGCTTTTTCAACAAGTTAAACACAACTTTCCCACAAAAATATACACATATTTAATATTTTATTTATCTATATAGTATTCGAATAGGTGTTCTCTACTAGATCTAGAAAGTTACACACAATATTATGCACAGGCTGTGAATAACTTTTTGACTTATACACAAAAAAATCAGCTTATCCCCTAGCATGTGTTCAAAGGAGCCAAATAAAAAGCGAGCAAGGCGGCGAAGGGGTGAGCAACCGAGCATATCCTTTTAGATATGTGCGTAGCACAAAACCAAGCCAACAACGCGATGCGCTTATCATTTGGTGATCTTTGAACAACCCTAGTTAAGCTGATTTTCTTTTATGTTATTGTGTGGATAACTCAACCGTTACCTCTCGGCGTTCATTTTCACGATAAAAGGTAATAACCATGTCTTCCCCAGGCGCCTTTTCCTGATACAAGTGTTTTCTCAAATCGACAATTGTATAGACGGGCTCACCATCTAAGGCTACAATAACATCATAAGGCTCGATGCCTGCTAATTCAGCAGGGGAAAGGGGTTCTACACTCTGAACATAAATACCACCTTCAACGGAAGAGGGTAAATTCAGGCTCCTTGACCATTCTACTTTAGGAACCTCAACTAGCGAATAGGCTTCAACTCCAAGAAATGCTCGTGTCATTTCCCCATTATGTTCAAGCTCATTTATAACAGGTAAGGCTTCATCGATCGGAATCGCAAATCCAATCCCTTCCACATAAGACTGGGAAATTTTCATTGAATTGATTCCAATTAACTGACCAGACATATTAATTAGTGCTCCTCCGCTATTTCCTGGATTAATAGCAGCATCCGTTTGAATGACCTCTACTTGCCAATCCGCCCGGCCATCTCCACTATAGTCTAAGGGGATGGAGCGCTGCTTCCCACTTATTATCCCTTGGGTAACCGAGCCGGCTAAATCAAATCCAAGTGGATTCCCAATAGCAATGACGGGTTCCCCAACTTTAGCTAATTCAGAATTACCGATATCAATCGCGACGTTTATGTTAGAACTGTCTATTTGTAATACTGCTAAATCGGTAAACAAGTCAGAACCAATTAGTTCAGCCATTACTCGTGTTCCATCCTCAAGGATGACCTCAATTTGGTCAGCCCCTTCAATAACGTGATGATTGGTAACTACATGAGCATGTTCCCCGTCCACACGGTAAATGACACCGGATCCAGTACCTCCATCATATGTAGCTTGATCCCAAAAATTAAAACCTTGTTTTTGAATATTCTCTACCCCAACCACAGCCGGCATAACCTGTTCTACAATCGATGTAACCTGTGTGGATATATCAACATGAACAGGTGAAATAAGGTCAAGGAGCTGACTACGATCACCTTGCTTCACATGGCTATTTTGATCAACTTGCTCTTCGGATACAAGATAAATCTGATAAGGGAGTATATTGTACTCAACAATTTTAGGTAGTGCCACCGCAAACAAAAAAGCACCAACTGCTGCTCCAATGGCTAAGTATAAGAGCCAATATGGACGATTCTTTCGATATAAACCTTTTCTACGCTTAGAAGAGCCATCATCAAAATACACCATGTAAATCCCTCCTTATCCATGTTATCTTTAGCTTTCCACATTTTTATCAATCTTAAACAACTTGATAAAGCGGTGTAGGTGTGACTGGGTCCGTATCATGAATATCTAAACCAAAATGAATGGGGAAATCTGCTTCCTTTAAGTGATTTTCAACAGACATTCTGGCAAGCTCTTTCATATTATTATCCTTGCTTAAATGGGCTAAGTAAATACGCTTGGTTCTTTCACCAATAATATCGGCTAAAGCTACGGCACAGTCATCATTTGAGACATGGCCATAGTCCCCTAAAATTCGGCGTTTAACATTCCATGGGTAGCGTCCCATCTGAAGCATTGAAACATCATGGTTTGCTTCAAAGATTAATGCGTCGGCATTTTCAACTGTTTTTTTTATTTTTTCGGAAACATAGCCTAAATCTGTCACTAAGGCTACTTTCTTACCGTGATGATGAAACGTATAAAACATGGGTTCAGCAGCGTCATGTGAAACACCAAATGACTCGACATCAATGTCATGAAAGGTCTGGACCTCTTCCATATTAAAAATAAATTTTTGATCTAATGAAATTTTACCAATCGACCCTTCCATTGCCTTCCACGTTTTTTCATTGGCGTAAATTGGTAAATTATACTTGCGTGCTATAATACCAAGTCCTTTAATATGATCACTATGCTCATGTGTGACCAAAATACGTGATAAATCTTTTGGATTAAGATTAGCTTGTTCAAACAGCCGTTCAAGCTGCTTACCACTTAACCCTGCATCAACTAATATTCGTTCCTTTTCTGTTCCGATATAAAAGGCATTGCCTGAACTACCAGAAGCCAGTACTGTAAAACTTAATGTCATTCTGATTCCACCTCAGTCATGTTTTGACGAATAGCTCTTAATGTTTGTAACAAAGCCTCAACAAGGTCATTCTCATCCTCTTGATTAATACGATAATTAACAACTCTATCAGATGATGATGCCATATCGACTTTACTTATCCATTGCCCAATGCTATCTTCTATAAAGGTTCGATTACTTGGGTAGCTATGTCCCTCAACAGCATTAATAAAACGATAGTCGGTTTCGTTAACCTCTATACTCCAAGTGGGGTTTAGCACTTGCTCACCATTCGGTAATGAGACGAGATTGTGATAACCAAGCGTCACATGGCTTATGCTATCACCTGCTTGCAGAGCATTAGAATTATGATATAAACGGTAAACGGCATCATATTGCGTTATAAGTGACTGAGACTCCTCCTCTTCCTCAACAATCTTTAGTCTCGTTTGAATATAGTGAACCATTTCTCCATCGGCATTCAACTGGATTAATAGCAGTGCATTAGGGTTGTAAAAGATAGGGTGCTCCATTTGCTGAAAAAAGACAAGCATATTCGCTCGTTCAATTTTCCCCCAATAAGAATATGAGCCGCCATTAAACACCATTTGATTAAACATTTCAGGATAGAGCTCAGGGTCTTCAAAGTTGAGTTCCATCGGCTCAGTAAAACGCGAATATAAGAGGTAATCATCTACTACAACAATCTCCTGATTAGCTAAGCTTTCAAGTTGATCAGCCGCCTCCTTATTGTAGTTAAAATTCTGAGCATAGATCAATGGTGCACTGAAGCTCTCGTCAGAGAGACTGTCCAAACCACTAATATTAAGCTCCAACTCTTCCTCTTTAGATGCCTCAGGGATAAATGAAAAGTTCTCATCCTGGCGATCATACAATTGTTTAACAAGAAAGACATTTAAAATAAGGAAGCAGATAATAAAAAGCGATTTAATTTGACCCCATTGCATTATTATCTCCTCCCATTTCTTCTGTCGGCATAGCAAGCGTCTGCCAACCGTGAATACCTTTAACAAACCAGGTCGGCGTCAGTTCATAGACCTGACTCTGACCTCCCATACCTTGCCTCATTTGATAACCCAGTACGACATCATAAATCGCACTGTTACGATATAACTCGCTTTTTAACACTTCGATAACTTCCTCAGGCGTCATAAGACTAGTCGGCATTCGATCCGCACTTCGCTGTTCCGATAAGACAATGAGTGGATGACTATACTCATAAACATCTTGATTGTTCCAAACCACCGAAATGGATGAGATTTTATCTAGTTGAAAAATAGGTATGCCTTGATAAGCTAAGGTATACTTAACTACGGCTGCTCTATTTGAGCTATTCCTACTTAAATCTGAAAGGAAATAGCTAAAAGGTTCTTCAAAAGTAAAGCCGTTATGGTTATTAATAAAACTTTGGACTTGATCCAAAAGCTGATAAAGGGGGATCTCCTCTTCCGTTTGATTTTGCTCATTTGTATAATTTGTAAATGCGATATGATCAGACCTTGTAGCTAATTCCCGTGTCCCATCAATAAAAGTGGTATGTCCTCCCATATCTGATGCCCCACGAACAATCGAAGGGTTGTTAAACAGTAGGTTCTTGAATGGATCAATCGACAGCTCTTTATAGGAAAAGAGCAATATCGATTCTTTAAACTGATTTGGTAGGTAAATGGCTGCCCCTCTACTGCTTTCAAAGGTTGTAAACTCAATATTATCCTCTTGATCAAAGCGCCGTTCAATGAGTTCAATGGCTTGATTATAATTTTGTAAATTTGCTCCAATTACGCTTGTGTTCTCCCCCTCCCGATCATTTCGAAAAACAAGCTGGTAGTCTTGCCGATCATAATCAAGCAGCAGTTCAATCCGATTAAAGGTTTGTGAAGGAATATCAACCTCTGGATCAACCATAAATAAGTCATAAATACTTTCGGAAGGAATCTCAGTAGGGAAAACTAACTCTAAACGATGTAGATTATCTTGATGCCACTGCTCCTCTGTAAAATTGACGGTCTTAAAGTTGTACAATGACATGGACAATATATTCTCATATAATTGTATTTCCGCGCTTCTATCCTTTAAACCACTCGGGTTATCCTGGTCACCATGCAACACAATCTGTGTTGGCATAAGAACCTCACGTTTAGTTAAATGTTGACCATCTTCTATTTTTGGATCAATAACCTCCTCGTCATCTGAAGTGACGATGGAATTAGGCTGATGATTCCATAGTGCTAGGGTTAAAAGTAAGCTAGATGCAATGAGTGATATAAGTAATATTGATTTTAAATTTTCCACACTCATAGGCTAACCCTCCCTCTTTCGTGCGATTAAAGGTAAGGTAAAGTAAACTTTTGTTCCTTTCCCCTCTGTGCTCTCCGCCCAAATCTGTCCATGGTGACTGTTAATGATTTCTTTAGCTATTGCAAGTCCTAGTCCTGTACCACCTAACTTTCGGGAGCGAGCTGTATCCGCACGATAAAAACGTTCAAATATTTTATCAAGTTTTGCCCTAGGAATACCCGGTCCTTGATCAGCGATCATAATTTTAATGCGATTTCTTTCCCGCGTTAGTCGAAAACGTATTACACCGCCCGCTGGTGAGTATTTTAGTGCATTTGAGATAATATTATCGACGACCTGAATAATCTTGTCTTTGTCCATCCACAAAAAGATGCTTTCTCTAGGAATATAACGCTCGATCTTAATGGCCTCTTCTTTATTCATTTCAAAGCGATCCAAGACATGATGGAAGAAAGGAATGACATTTACCCTCTGCTTAATCATTTCTTGCTCTTTATGATCCATCTTAGATAGTTGTAAAAGATCATTGACTAGTCGAATCATCCGCTCAGTCTCGTTTTGTGTAACCTCTAAAAACTGTGGAGCGATCTCTTCATTTTGCCACGCCCCTTCACTTAACGCTTCGAGGTAACTTCGAATGGTCGTAAGTGGTGTGCGCAATTCATGTGATACATTTGAAACGAATTCTCTACGTTCCCGTTCTACCTTCTCTTGTTCTGTAACATCACTTAAAACAATGATGAGTCCGGCAAATTGATTATTCTCATCTTGGACAACGGTAAAATTTGCTTTTAAGAGCAGAAAATGATCATCATCACTAAAATCGATTGTAATAGAACCCGATTCCTGCATCTCTACAAAGTCAACCATTTTGTCATCTAGTTGTAGGACTTCAAAAACAGATCGTCCTTGAACCTCTTCAAATGGTTGACCAATTAAGATCGTAGCTGGATCATTCATTAGTGTTATTTGACCAGACTCATTAGTCGCAATCACACCATCTGACATATTTGATAAAATTGAGCTTAACTTGCGTCGCTCTTCTTCTGTCGAATGGTTAGCCACTTTAATCTTTTCATTCATTTCATTAAATGTATCTGCCAATTGACCAATTTCATCTAGTCCATAGACATTAACTTTTTGTGAAAAGTCACCTTCTGCCATAACCTGTGCCTGCTTTCGCATTTCTGTTATCGGTTTGGTTATCGCTCTAGCTACTAGAATTCCGACTAATGCTGAAACAAAGATTGCTATAATCGTACCATTTAAAAATATATTATTAATACTTGAAAGCTGCTCATAAACCTCTTCCATTGAGGCTTCTAAATAAATAGCACCAAGCGGCTCATCATCTGGGTTAGCCATCGGATAAATCTTAATTAAGTGACGCTCACCGCTATGCGTATCACGTTGAATCGATCGAAACGGTGTACCGGAGACTATCGCTGGCCTTACACTGCTTTCACCGGTAACAAGCTTACCAATATCATCTGGCTGAGTGTTTGTCCCTATAATACGAAATTGTCGATCGACAACCTGTAATCTTGAATAGACATCACTTTGACCGTACAACGATAATATCTCGGCGACCTCATCCTCAAGTGGTAAACCTGTGCCGTCTTCTGGACGATCAGCTAATAATGCTTCTTTAATATTATAGCTGAGCACTTCCAAACGCTCATCAAGATTTTCTTCAAAGCTATCTTTCAAATCTTGTTCTAAGCGCTGCACGAAATAAGCCCCGATTACCTGGATAGCTAGAAGTAGCAATAATATCATAATAATTATAATTTTCCAGCGAATAGACTGAAAAAAACTGACTTTCTTCATGTCATTACTCCTGTTCAGGATTTCTCAAATAATACCCCACACCTCTTCGTGTAATAATCCATAATGGGTTACTTGGGCTATCCTCAATCTTCTCTCTTAACCGTCTGACCGTTACGTCTACTGTACGTACATCACCATAGTAATCGTAGCCCCATACGGTCTCTAATAAATGTTCACGCGTCATCACTTGACCCAAGTGACGGGCTAAATAATGAAGCAACTCAAATTCTCGATGGGTTAACTCGACTTGCTTACCCTCTTTCGTAACGGCGTATGCATCTGGGTGAATAACGAGCGAGCTAATTTGGATATCCTTTGTCGTTGACGTTTGATCTACCGGCTGTTGTTGACGGCGTAAGTTTGCCTTAACACGGGCAATGACTTCTCGGTTGCTAAACGGCTTTGTAACATAATCATCTGCCCCTAACTCTAACCCTAATACTTTATCAATTTCCGAATCCTTCGCTGTCAGCATAATGATCGGCATATTATGGGTCTTACGTACTTCTCGACAAACTTCATTGCCGTCACGCTTCGGTAGCATAATATCGAGAAGCAATAAATCAGGATCCTCCTGAAGGGTTAATTCTATTGCCTGGTCACCATCATAGGCACAAATCACTTCATACCCCTCTTTTTCTAAATTGAATTTTAATATATCTGCAATTGGTTTTTCATCATCTACAACTAATATTTTCTGACTCATTCAATATCCTCCTTAAAGAGTGAATTGGTTTAATTATATTTTATCGCACTTTACGCTAAATGTCTTTTCTGGAATCATTTTAACTGTGATTAAGCCGATTATCTATTATACAAAGACCTCTGCTATCATTATAGCAGAGGCCACTATTAATATTTCCATCTTAATTTAAAACATCCGTCGGGTTGAGGTTAGAACCGTTCTTTAATACTTCAAAATGCAAATGGACACCAGTCGATCTACCGGTCGATCCCATCACTCCAATTTTGGTCCCTTGAGGGACAGTTTCACCCGTGCTCACAGCTACACTTTCAAGGTGAGCATATAGCGTTTTATAGCCATTGTTATGGTTTATCACAATATAATGACCATAGCCATTGGACTCATAGCTGACTTTTTCCACTGTACCATTATCAGTAGCTAGAATATCGCGGTTTGATGGTCTTGCAATATCAATACCTTTATGCATAGAGCCCCACCTTTGACCATATCCACTTGAGATATAACCCCCAACAGCAGGCCAATTAAAATCACCTGTCCCACGTGATGGGATTTCTTTTGTTCCTTCTATGACAATCTGATCAACCGCTTCCTTGATCACGTCTTCCTCTAGAATATCACGGTTAGTCTCCTGTCCATTAATGACTGTGAACGCATAGCGGACGGCTTTCTTTCCATCCACACCTTGCTGTTTCTGTTTAGATTCGCCTAGATATAAATCATCTGATTGCTCAACTATTTTTTCATATTTAATGACCTCTTCAACTTGTTCCTCTTGATAAACGATAACATCCGCAAATGGCGTATAATCCGTTACATTTATTTCTTGTTCAAGCTGTAAGACGGTATCATCTGACAATTCAGGATTAAGCTCAAGCAATTGATCTAACGTTAAATCATAGTGACTAGCCATCGTCGAAAGTGTATCACCAGATTCTACCTTATGAATCTTGTCTTCCAATGTACCTTGTTCTAAAAGCTTAACGCCTTGTTCAACAGTTAAAATCTCTGATTCGTCAGCAAAAGCTTCAGACAATCTCACTTCTTCTGAAAGCTCAACATTTAAAATAACAGCATCATCTTCTATTTCAACCCCTTGATCGGTTGAATCTAATTCAGCTAATTGATTTAATACATCTTCATCTACAAAAATTGTTTTATATTCAAATAAAGCTTGCTCGGCATCGTGCTCGGACGCAAAAAAACCAACAGCATTTCCACCAAGTTCAAGCGCCGTTGCCTCCACTTGAATCATCAGTTTCTCAGCAAGTTTATTAACGACTTCTTCATCCGATCCACTTTGATGAAATACACGTTCTGGAACTAGGGTTAGCTCTTGTGCAACACCGTATCGAAAGTGATCATGTTCCAATGCTTTGGCTTCAACTTGCTCATCTATGTAATCGTAAATGACCTGGTCATTATTCGCTGCTCCGATATATTCATAGTCTAAATAGACATGATAAATTGTAGCCAATTCACTATCATCAGTCGCATGAACAACCAACGGGTTAATCAGCCCATAACCGATGATTAATAGTAGACTAGTTAAAACTAGCTTAAGGCTTACTTGTAAGTCATTCGCCTTCGTCATAGTAAGATCCTCCTGAATATATTGAAACCTTTTTATACGAACCTATTGTAGAGTAACATACGAAAAGATTGTATTTAAACCTTTTTCATCATAATGTAATCAAACTGTATCATAGATTCCTATATATGGGTTTACTAGTTTCAATTTATAGAATTACAGGAAGATCACCAAACTATAAGCGCATCTCGTTTGCTAGTTGCTCTACTACTTACGGATTAAAGGCTTATGCTCCGTTGTTTAAAACTCTATGACTAGTTTTTTGAACATGACTGGGGCCTAGGATTTAACCATACGAATCTAATCGATTTACATTTTCCGTCATATCAATCAAATGTGCCTAAGTGGTGTGTTCAGCTTACTTTTTAGCTATGATAAGAAACCTTTTAGAATTTGTTCTTATTCCTTTATCCGTTATATTTCTTTCAATAAAGCCCTTCAATATTTCAAAATCATTGTTATTTTGACCAAAATAAGGAACAATTGGCGTGTGTTTTAATAAGAATATCAGATCCTCTGGTCTTTGATAGTAGTCCGCAGCATTGTATTCGTATGATTTAATCTCAGAAAATCCCGTGTCACTTAGTTCACGAATATATTGTTCTTTTAAGGTTCCATCCGCTTTAGTAAATGCTTGTCCACGACCAAAGGATTGCTTTAAACTCCATTTATCTGCTTCACTTACTTGCTGCGTCAGAAAATAACCACCACTTTTTAAGACTTTAAAAACTTCCCTTGAAGAAAAAGGAGCATGTCGACATGAAATAACATCGAAAAATTCATTAGGAAATTGCAATTTTTCAGAAGACATTTGAAAAAACCTGACGTTTGACGCACCTGATTTTTTAACATTTGATTTTGCTGTTTTAATCATTTCACTAGATAAATCAATTCCGATTAGTAGAAGTAATGATGGGGCTATCTTTAAGATACCTTCTCCACCGCCAGTACCCATGTCTAAAAGGATATCTTGATCACTACACTTATTGATGACTTCTTCGTAAAAGTCCCATTTAACTCCTTCTGAAATGACTTGCAGTTTACTAAAATCCCAACCGTTTGCTCTCCCAACTTGTTTTTAAAAACGTTCATACTCATTTTGATTCACTTATCGGTTTCCACCTTTCTTAATTAGTGTACCACTTCAGAATATTAGGTGCTGATTTAAAAGCTGATCCAAACTAATAATAACCAATAAAGTGAAACTTCGTTCAGTGGTTTTTTCCCCACTGAACGTGAATTGAACCAATCGGGCCGTTACTGGCTGTTGGATCTCCCACTTAGACATGACGTGTCCCTTATTTCTTGAAGCGGGAGGCTTATAAAATCCCTTCGATATGGGGCGAGTAATCGCAGCCCCAGCCAGTTACCCTGCGATAAATAAAAAAATATAGGGAACACTAAAAAACAAATCTGAATTTAGGAGGAGTATGCTTATGGACAAGCATATGAATTACGGAAGTGATTATAAATATATCCCAGCAACCTCGATTGGAAGTGGGTTGGGGATAGAGGTTTTACCAGATCTTTATAGTTACACAATACAGATAGTAAATATTCACTTAATTGGTGATCCGACAACAAACGAATTTGTTTTAGTCGATGCTGGTATGCCTAATTCCGCAGCTGAAATTATCTCAGTTGTTGAAGAGCGATTTGGAGCAAACAGTCATCCTAAGGCGATTATTTTAACTCATGGACATTTTGATCATGTGGGGGCAATCATTGAATTAGTGAACAGATGGAATGTTCCTGTTTACGCCCATGAGTTAGAGTTACCCTTTTTAACAGGAAAAACAAGCTATCCAGAACCCGATTCAACCGTAGAAGGTGGGATGATAGCAAAAATCTCGCCAATGTTTCCAAATGAACCTGTAAACTTAGGGAACAATGTAAAACCACTGCCTTCTGATGGGTCTGTCCCTAATTTGCCAGAGTTCAAGTGGATTCATACACCAGGTCATTCACCTGGGCATGTTTCATTTTTTAGAGAAAAGGATAGAGCATTGATAGTAGGAGATGCATTTGTTACGGTTAAGCAGGAATACCTCTACAAGGTTATAACACAGGAGCAAGAAATCAGCGGTCCACCTAGATATCTAACTATAGATTGGCAGGCTGCACAGGAATCGGTTAATACATTATGGAAGCTAAAACCCACTACCGCTGTAACTGGTCATGGATTACCTATGACTGGAGCATTACTATCAGAAAGTTTAACAAAATTAGTGGAAAACTTTGATGAAATAGCTAAGCCCGACTACGGGAAATATGTAAATTAGCGATATCACTTCGATCTAGAATTTTGAAGAAATTAAAATTTTTCTCCCTTTACCTAATCCCGAGCTTGCTTAATCGCTGTCAAATAGTGAATTGAGGTTTGTCGGATTGGGAAATCACTAAGTAGACCGACATATTTGGCCCTAAGTTTATCTTGTCACCCTTAGCAATCAAAAAATGAGGTTATCTCGATAAAGACACATTTCGTGATCTTTTTAAGAGATAACCTCATGGCTATAAAGTGAAACTTCGTTCAGTGGGGGGTTCGACGCATAGGATGTGCTCATGCAGACGTCGCGGCACGATATCGCGCTTAGTAAGCTTCCTCTCTCCCCCACTGAATGGAAGACAAATAGGCATTCAGCTCACCACTTATAGAAGTGGGTGACTTCTGCTAAATGAAATTAAACTAGTCGATAGACATTTCGAACTTCATTTGTCTGACTGCGATCTGGTCCAACAGAAAAGATCGATAATGGAATTTGAGTTAATTGTGATATCCGTTCAATATAATGACGGGCATTAACCGGTAGATCATCTAGACTTTTAGCTCCTGTTATATCTTCATTCCAGCCTGGTAGCTCTTCGTATACTGGCTCACATTCGGACAGAACCTTTAAGCTAGCAGGAAATTCTTTAATTATTTCTCCTTTATAACGGTAAGCCACACAAATCTTTAACACATCTATGCCTGTTAACACATCAATTGAATTTAAGGACAGATCAGTAATACCACTAACGCGGCGAGCATGTGAAACCACAACACTATCAAACCAACCAACTCTGCGCGGACGGCCAGTTGTTGTCCCATATTCATTTCCAACCTCACGTATTCTTTCACCAATCTGATCATGTAATTCGGTTGGAAAAGGTCCATCACCTACTCGGGAGGTATAGGCTTTAGATACACCAACGACATGGTTAATCTTTGATGGGCCAACCCCTGAGCCTATGGTTACACCACCAGCAATTGGATTAGATGAGGTTACGAAAGGATAAGTTCCTTGGTCAATATCAAGCATGACACCCTGTGCCCCTTCAAATAAAACACGGCGCCCTTGATCCAGTGCATCATTTAATATAACGGATGTATCTACAACATATTGGGCGATCTGTTGCCCATATTGATAATACTCTTCTAATATATCTTCTACTTCTATCTCATCTACTTCGTATACTTTTTTAAATAAACGGTTCTTTTCAGTTAGGTTTTGCTCTAGCTTTTCTCGGAAGCTTTCTTTATCGAGCAAGTCAGCTATACGAATACCCATTCGAGCAGCTTTATCCATATAAGCCGGACCGATTCCTTTTTTTGTTGTACCTATTTTGTTGATTCCTTTTTCCTCTTCTTGCAATAAATCTAATTTAATATGATAGGGAAGGATCACATGAGCACGATTACTTATTTTAAGGTTATTTGTTTTGATTCCTTTTTCATGTAAATAAGCAAGCTCTTCTACTAATGCTTTCGGATCAATAACCATCCCGTTCCCTAATACACTTGTTTTCTCTTCAAAGAATATTCCAGAGGGTATTAAATGAAGCTTGTACGTGACACCATCAAATTTAATGGTATGACCCGCATTATTTCCACCTTGATAACGTGCGACGACTTCTGCATTCTGTGATAGATAATCCGTAATTTTACCTTTACCTTCATCGCCCCACTGTGTTCCAACAACGACAACTGAAGACATGTATTCGGCACCTCCGCCAATCATTCATTTTTATATAATATTTTCATTTGAACCAATGCTAGTTTACCAATCCAGAGAGACATTGTCAATTAACAAAACGAACATTCAAACATGTGGTTTGGTTTTTCGTTCGACTTTCATCGATATTACATGATGTTGTAAAAAAAGCCTATTATCGCCTAAGTTGATCGATTAACCCAAAAAAAGAGAGTAATCATTACCATTGTCTGCTAACGATTACTCAATTGAAAATATCAAATCCATCTTGGCGTATGGCGACCAGATTTCATCGTGTGAAGCTCGATGTGAGAATCTGTCGCGTGCGCCGGAGGCTTTAACGTTATTCAGACGGGGTTTATACCTCACAGAATGAGACAAGTACATCCATCCCCCACTGAACGTTAGTTAAACCCATCGGGCCGTTACTGGCTGTTGGATCTCCCACTTAGACATGACGTGTTCCCTTATTTCTAGAAGTGGGAGTCTTACACTGTAATAAATAAATGCTAAGCTGGCGGAATATCTGTGTCCTGATAGCGATGATCGAGATCGACAAATTTATTGTACTCTTTAACAAAAGCAAGCTCTACGGTGCCAACGGGACCATTACGTTGCTTAGAAATAATGATTTCGATAATATTTTGCTTTTCAGACTCTTTATCATAATAGTCATCGCGATATAGGAAGCCAACAATATCGGCATCCTGTTCAATACTTCCCGATTCACGCAAATCGGACATCATTGGGCGTTTATCCTGACGAGACTCCACGCCACGTGATAATTGTGAAAGGGCGATAACAGGCACGTTTAATTCACGGGCAAGCCCTTTCAGTGAACGCGATATTTCCGAGACCTCTTGTTGACGATTTTCCTTAGCTGATGCACTACTTCCTTGAATCAGTTGTAAGTAATCAATTAGAATCATACCTAAGCCATGTTCCTGCTTTAAACGGCGACACTTGGAACGAATTTCATTAACACGAATGCCAGGAGAGTCGTCAATGAAGATCCCAGCGTTAGATAAGCTTCCCATCGCCATAGTTAGTTTTCCCCAATCATCAGCCTCTAAATGCCCTGTTCGTAGCCTTTGGGCATCGATATTGCCTTCCGCACAAAGCATACGATTGACTAACTGATCGGCTCCCATCTCGAGACTAAAAATCGCCACATTCTCATCCGTTTTAGTCGCTACATTTTGGGCAATATTTAAGGCAAAAGCGGTTTTCCCTACTGAAGGTCGAGCAGCGACGATAATGAGATCATTACGTTGGAAGCCTGACGTAATTTTGTCTAAATCACGAAAGCCTGTTGGAATCCCCGTTACATCACCTGCCTGCTGATGAAGTCTCTCAATATTGTCATAGACATCAATGAGGACATCCTTAATGTTTTTAAAAGCACCTGCATTTTGGCGATTCGATACCTCTAGAATTTTTTTCTCTGCATCACTAAGTACTTCTTCTACCTCATCTTCTTTACTAAAGCTATCCGTAACAATATCTGTTGCTGTTCGTATTAACCGACGTAAGACTGATTTTTCTTCAACTATCATTGTATAATAGCTAACATTTGCTGCTGTAGGAACCGAGTTTGCAAGGTCTGTTAAATATGAAACTCCACCGATTTCCTCAAGTAGCTTAGCATTAGAAAGAGCTGTGGTAACAGTGACCAAATCAATTGGTTCACTACGATCGGTTAACTGAGTCATAACCTGAAAAATACGTTGATGGGCTGCTCGATAAAAATCAGAGGGCATCAATCGTTCCGATACGGTAGACATTACATCAGGCTCTAGAAAAATTGCACCGATCACTGCCTGCTCAGCTTCAATATTATGAGGGGGGATCCGTTGTTCTACCCATGTTTCGCTCATAACCGTGGTCCTCCTTAATTTTAACGGTTGTCCATTCAAGTCATGTTAAAGCATCCAAACTAAGTTATCCTTATTTGATCAAGCTAGACAGCGTTAAATTATAACTTAAGCGCTCAAGTAGCTGCTATATTTATCGAGGTTGATCAAATCTCAAATAATAAGCCGTTTATCAGATATTAACTTGTTCTCCATGCTCACCTGTTCCCATGTATAGGCAGGCCTTGTTCTCAACCCGTACTTACTGCTAATCTAGCTAATTATGATACGCACTTAAATCTTAGCTAATTAGAAAAACTCGGCTTATCGTCAAGTCTAAAGGCGAAGCTTTCGTTTTTTTATACTATAGCCCGAAGAAAAGTTATCCTTGCTTAAAGTGCAAAAAAAGAAGGGGGAGCGCTCCCCTCCAAAACCATTAAGCTTCGGTAACATGTACCTTTATTTCACCGATTACATCTGGATGGAGCTTAACGGGAACATGTGTATAGCCTAGCGAACGAATCGGTTGATCTAACTCTATTTTACGTTTATCAATTTTAATATTGTGACGCTTTGCTAATTCATCTGCTATTTGTTTACTTGTAATTGAACCAAATAAGCGGCCTGCATCGCCTGCTTTTGTTTTCAATGTCACTTCTAATTTAGCGAGTCGTTCCTTTAACTGCTTAGCTTCTTCGACAATTTCTTGTTCTTGCCGCTGCTGTTTATTTTTTTGTGCCTCAAGAGCCTTTAGGTTCCCAGGAGTCGCTTCAACTGCTAAGTTATTTTTCAATAAGTAATTGCGAGCATAGCCCTCTGAAACATTTTTTACCTCGCCTTTCTTACCTTTCCCCTTAACATCCTGTTGAAAAATTACTTTCATTCGTCTTCTCCTCCTTCAATCAATTCATCTATAATCATCACTAATTGTTGATATGCTTCTTCTACGGTTGTATCATCAAGCTGTGTAGCGGCATTTGTTAAATGTCCACCACCATTCATTTGCTCCATAATTAATTGAACGTTAACCTCACCAAGAGATCTTGCACTGATGCCTATTCGTCCATCGGTACGCTTTGAGATTACAAATGACGCAGAAATTCCACTCATCATTAATAATGTATCTGCAGCTTGAGCAATAATGGCCGCATGATAAACCTCGTCTGGTTTTGCACGTACGATGGCAATACTACCATGATGAATAACGGCATTTTCAATTAAATGACTACGTTTAACGTACATGTCCAAGTCTTCTTCCAAAAAGCTTTGGACAAGTATTGTATCAGCTCCTTTAGAGCGCAAAAACGACGCTGCATCAAAAGTCCGTGAGCCTGTACGTAATGTGAAGTTTTTGGTATCGACAATCATACCTGCCAATAAAGCTGTTGCCTCCAGCACACTTAACCGCTGTGAGCGTGGCTGATACTCCAAAAGTTCAGTCACAAGCTCCGCCGTCGACGAGGCATAAGGTTCCATATAAACAAGCGTAGGATGCTCAATAAACTCCTCAGCCCGTCGGTGATGGTCAATAACAACCACATGATCGGTCTTGTTTAAAAGCTTTTCCTCGGTTACAAGTGAAGGCTTGTGGGTATCGACCACGACGATTAGGGTCGATTTTGTTACCGCTTCAATTGCCTCTTCTGGTGAAATGAAGAATTGCCATAATTCATTTTGCTTAATTTCACTCATTAACCTTTCTACACCTGTCTCCATATCATTGTCATCAAGGACAATAAAAGCATCTACTTCATTGGCTAAAGCTAATTTTAGCACACCTATTGCTGACCCAATTGAATCCATATCAGGCGATTTATGTCCCATAATAAATACTTGATCGCTCTCTTGAACGAGCTCTTTTAGGGCATGAGATATCACGCGGGCACGGACTCTCGTTCGCTTTTCCATTGGGTTAGTTTTTCCTCCATAAAAGCGAACCTTACCTGTTTCATCTTTAATTACCACTTGATCACCACCACGACCAAGGGCAAGATCTAAGCTCGATTGCGCAAAATCACCTAAGGTCGGTAAGGAAACATCGCCGAGACCTATTCCTACACTAAGGGTAAGCGGAATATTTTTATTATCGGAAATCAGCTCTCTTACTTCATCTAGTATCTCAAATTTGTTTTTCTCAAGCTTAGATAGTATTTGTTGATTCATAATCGCTAAAAAACGATCTTGAGATGTACGCTTTAAATAGATTCCATACTCCTGTGACCATTCGTCTAAAATCGTTGTGACACGAGAGTTGACTTGACTTTTGTCTGTATCGGCCATTGCCTGGGTAATTTCTTCATAATTATCTAAAAAAATAATCCCTAATACCGTCTGTTCATTATAATATAAATTTTGAATGTTAGTTTGTTTTGTGCGATCAAAGAAATAAAGTAACCGTTCTTCCTTTTTAATTTTGACATTAAAGTCATGCGTATCTAAACGAAAGTTTACCTCATCCTTATCTTCTTTTATGGCTGCTACTAAATAGTCCGAAATAACATCCAAGGATTGCCCAACAAATTTTTCCCCTTCGGCAAATTGATTTAAATACGGGTTTGCCCAGTCAATTTGAAAGTGTTCATTGTACAGGGCAATGCCGATGGGCATCTCCAGCAGAGCTTCCTCACCGACTTTTTTTACCCGGTGAGATAATGTTGAGATATAAGCTTCACGTTCATTCATTAATTGTTGCTCAGATCGTATCGTATAGTAAAGCGATATAGCAATTAAAAAAGTCATCACGACACCTAAGATCCAATGTAAAAACCAGATAAACCCTAGTAACAAAAAGGATAAAATATAAATATAGACAATATGGTAACTCATATATTTCTTTTTAAAAAAAGCATGCATTACGGTCATCTCCTACTGCATTGACACCTATCATGTTTTACTTCAGTCTTTTCCTCATTTGAAAACCTATATCAATTATACCTAAGATCGGTAACAGATACAGCCCAATTGGAAGAAATATTAAACTAAATATCGTGATAAGGATAGCTACAAAAATGGGTTGTCTCTTTTTATGCATGTAATAAAAAACAAACGACAGACCTTGCAATGCAAAAATTATACTCATTATAATCGACAGATTTAAAATAATTGCAGCTATAGTAGGCTGTGAACTGAGGTCTATCCAGCTTAAGATCATAACGATAAAATAGAGCCAGATCATTTGTTTGGGCAGCATGAATAAACGAAATGCCGGAAAACGATATTGACGATCCTGCCATCTGCTCAGGAATTTATAACTTAACCACTGTGTGACAAATGCCATCACAGCTGCCATAATAGTCAGGATGGATGGAATAATATCAAGTAAAATCATCATTTGATGCTCGATTAAATTTAAATCCTCCGTACTAACGGGTACTCCCATCGATTCTAACATAGCTCTACTTGAATCTAAGGATTCACTTATTAATAATTGGTATTCAGCAGCAAAGCTAATCCCTGCCAATCTTTCTATTAACACAAATAATATGAGAAAACCTACCGTAAATCCAATCGTTCCTTGAAGCCAAACTTCATATGGATGACGGTGAGATCTTATCGCCTGACCAATTAGTATACCTGCTAACACTGCAATTAATGTCAATGGTAATGATGCAATTAAGACATAGATGGTAAAAAGTAACGTTGTAAGAATCGTTATGATTCCTAAAACGGCTGCAGCTTTCCAGCCATGACGTGTCGTGTAAATAATAATTGGAATGGGTAGGACGAACATGGTGATCAATTCTACTGCAGGTAAATATATCGTCACAAGAAGGATTGCAACGAAGATCACCCCTAGGATAAGTCCATCTTTTATTTTCGCGTTCTGTTCTTGCATAGTATTTGACACCTCAATGGTTATTGAGCTACTTAGAAAAAGCACAGCTATAGTGCTGTGCTTACATACTAAGCTCAATTTCTTTTTAAAATATAAAGTTTATCCATAATTATAGCGATAACTGAACAAAATGACAAACCAAAACCGTTAATCATTTGACGGATAAATTCTGAAAAATTACTCTTTTTCTATTATTCCTTGTTATAATAAGCATATCACATTTATAAAGGAGCTAAACTATGGTCTCTACGCTTTTTTTCGACTTAGACGATACCCTACTATGGGACAAAAAGAGTATCAAAGCAGCATTTGAGCAAGCATGTCAATCTGTCCCTGGCTGTGATGAACATCAATTAGAACAAGCTGTACGAAAGGCTGCTCGCGAGCTTTATCAAAGCTATCCAACCTATTCATTTACTCAAATGATCGGTATCAATCCTTTTGAGGCACTGTGGGGAACGTTCGATGATCCTGGCGACGATTTCAAAATGATGTATCAGCTTATGCCAGAATATCGCGTAAAGGCCTGGTCTAATGGATTAAAGGCCTGTGGTATAACTGACCTTTCTTTAGCAACGCATTTAGCGAATCGTTTTATTGAGGAAAGAAAAAAGCACCCTTATGTTTATTCAGATACTTTTTCTGTTCTTGAGCAGCTTAAAGGCAAATATCAGCTTTTATTATTAACAAACGGCTCCCCTTCATTACAGCGGACAAAGTTAATGATCACACCTGAAATTGAGCACTATTTTGACCATATTGTTATTTCTGGCGAGTTTGGTCGTGGGAAACCGGATCCAGCCATTTTTGAACATGCCCTCAAACAAGCTAACACTCAACCTCATGAAGTTATCATGATTGGCGACAACTTAATGACAGATATACTTGGTGCTCATCGAACAGGTATTAAAAATATTTGGATTAATCACCACAATCAAAACGCGGAAGACGTAACACCTACTTATCAAGTCAAATCATTAACAGAGGCTCTCACGATTATAAATAGATAAAAGCCCGCTCAAACGTCTATGTCTAACTTGGAATCGATTGGAACATATACCTCTTAATTAGAAGCAATTTGGGATTGCACCCTATCTTTAGCCATTGTTGGCAAGTTATTTTCCATTCTCTTATCGATTAATGATCACCACCACCGAATCGTTCTACTATACGATTCGGTTCTTTTCTCAAATGATTTCCGCCTAATCTAACTAACTTGATTAGATCCTGAAACCTGAAAATACAAATTGCTTTTCTCGTCACAATTTGGTAAGATGTTCTAACGAACGTTCGTCAGGTAAAGGAGGGAATTTAATTGAGTGCTGAATATATTAAATCGGCAGCGCTAAAACTATTTGCCGAACATGGATATGACGGAACATCGTTGGCCTCTATTGCCGAGGTGGTCGGGATCAAAAAACAATCGATCTATGCTCATTTTCAAGGAAAAGATGATTTATTCCTAAGCCTGCTAAAGGAAACCTTTGCTGTAGAATTAGCTCGTGAGCAAACCTTCCTGAAAAATCATTTTAATGCACCACTCCACTCCTTCTTGGAAGATTCGTTGGCGAGCTTTTTATCGCGCTTTCATCATGATTATCGTTTGAAATTTTGGTTACGGGTAACCTTCTTACCTCCAACTAAATTATATGATCAGGTGAATCTAATGTTAAATAATTATATTTTAAATGTTGAGTCTCTCTACCTTGAGCGGTTTAAAGCGGCAGTCGACCATCAAGAAATCAATATACAAGATGCCAATAAAGCTAACTTAGCTTTCTCCGCTTTGCTTGATTCTGTTGGCATGGAGCTTATTTATGGAGATCAAGAACGGGCAAAGGAAAAACTGGCTGCTAGCTGGGCAATTTACTGGCATGGCCTCAATTCAACTTTGACAACATAGGAGGAGTCATACTATGTATCATGCGACAACATTCCGAGAAAAGTTATTACTCTTTCTTAAAATATTATGGCCGATTATGATTACACAAATTAGTCTATCGATGATGAATTTAGTAGATACGATAATGTCTGGACGGGTTGGAACGACCGACTTAGCCGGGGTTGCTATTGGCTCAAGTCTCTGGTCACCTGTATTTACAGGTATGAATGGAATTACGCTTGCGGTAACGCCTATTATCGCGCATTACTTAGGACGTAAGCAACAAAATAAGATTCATTATACAGTAACACAAGCTATCTACTTAGCTGTTATGATTGGCTTAACGATTATTCTCATAGGGAGTGTGGCACTTTCGCCTATATTATCCTCTATGAAACTCGATGAGCAGGTTCACGATATAGCTATGCATTACTTAATTGGCTTGTCTTTTGGTATCATACCACTATTTGTTTCCAATGTTATTCGTAATTTCTTTGATGGACAAGGATTAACACGTATTTCTATGTTTATCACTGTTCTAGCTGTACCTTTTAATGTATTACTGAACTTCAGCTTAATCTTTGGTAAATTTGGCCTCCCTCAACTCGGTGGAGTTGGCGCAGGTTATGCTACAGCCTTTACGTACTGGATTATTCTGTTTGCCAGTATCTTTATGCTGTTTAAAATTGATGCAGTAAGAGGATATCGTATTTGTCTTGATTGGCTTAAGCCCTCGATAAAGGCATGGAAAGAGCAGTTGACTATCGGTATTCCAATTGGCTTATCCATCTTTTTTGAATCCAGTATTTTTTCAATTGTAACATTACTTATTGGTGTGATGTTCTCAACCATTACCGTAGCAGCTAATCAAGTTGTCATTAGCTTCTCATCGTTAATCTTTATGATCCCATTAAGCCTGTCTATGGCTTTAACTATTGTAGTTGGTTTTTCTGTAGGTGGTGAACGACTAACAGCTGCTAAACATTATAGTTTGCTTGGTGTGTTAAGTGGAATAGGCGCTCTAGGAGTTGCTGCTATTTTTATGTTTTTCCTCCGAGAACAAATCGCGGGATTATACTCGAATGACCCTGAGGTTATTACGTTTGCAGGTCAATTATTTCTAGTTGCTATTTTATATCAACTATCTGATGGTGCTCAGGCAGGATTACAAGGAGTATTGCGAGGTTATAAAGATGTAAAAATTCCTTTTTTTATTGCTTTTATAGCTTATTGGATGCTTGGCATGCCGATCGGCTATTTACTAGCTGCATTTACCGAACTTGGACCGTTTGGCTTATGGATCGGAATATCAATCGGTCTTACCGGTGCAGCGATAGGCTTTTTGATTCGACTTCGCTTTATTTATCGTCAACAGTACAGACGTTTACAGGCATAAAGAAGCTCTTTACCCATAGGATAATAAGATGGATTTATTGATCAAAAAACGTCGAAGTGGTTTATCACCATATCGACGTTTTTTAGACTGTGAGACTCCTAAGGGTCAGACCCTGATCTTTTGCTCCTACCTTTCGATCCTAGCGTTCACTCTTCTTATGGTCTTGCTACCTATGCTAAAGTTCAAGGGCCACTACTTCTAAAATCTCTTCGACATCGGTCAAACCCGTTAAGTCTTGATCCGTAACTGCCACATCAACCGTTATTAGCATAATTGCTGCCCCACCAATATTAGATCTACCTACTTGCATCGTGGCAATATTAATATGATTCTCTGCTAACATGCTACCGACCTTACCAATAACTCCGGGCTGGTCAGTGTGACGAATAAAGATAATATGACCTTCTGGTACTAGGTCTACATTATAGCTTTCAACTTGAACGATACGTGGTCCAATACCCCTTAGTAGCGTTCCCGCCACTACCTTTGACCCTGATTTAGTTTTAATTTCTGCTTTAATTAAATTCACAAAACCTTCTGCATGACTGGTAATAAGCTCGTTAATAACGAGTCCTTGTTGCTCAGCTAAATAGGCTGCATTCACATCATTGATATGATCACCAAAGTGACACTTTAGTAGCCCCTTTATCGCATTTCGAGTCAGTGGGCCGACTTCAACATCATGTAATTCACCTGAATAGGAAAGGTTAATTTCTTCAATGACCTCTGTTGTTAAATGTGAGAGTATCATACCAATCTTTTCTGCCAAGTAAAAGTATGGCTCTATTTTTTTCATAACATCTTTCGGAACAGACGGTAAGTTGACAGGATTTCTAACTAAATCTCCCGTTAAGAGACGAACAACATCATGACTGACATCAATGGCCACACTCTCTTGGGCCTCTACTGTACTTGCGCCTAAATGAGGCGTTGCGATCACCTCTGGGAGCTCCAAGAGCTTATGGTTGGTCGCTGGTTCCTGTTCAAATACATCTAGAGCAGCACCAGCTACTTTCCCTAATTTTATTGCTTGGTACAATGCTTCTTCATCAATGATTCCACCACGGGCACAATTGATAATTTGAACACCTGGCTTCATTTTGGCGATCGCAGTGGCATCAATTAAATGTTTAGTTTCTTTTAATAACGGAGTATGGAGAGTTAGAAAATCAGCCACTTCGATAACCTGATCGATAGATCCTTTAATGATACCGAGCTGATCTGCCTTTTCAGTCGTTAAAAATGGATCAAAAGCGATCACCTTCATCCGTTGTCCTTTGGCTCGTAATGCAACCTCTCGACCAATTCGGCCTAATCCCACAACTCCTAATGTTTTCCCCTTTAGTTCAACCCCAACATGGCTTTTTCGATCCCATTTTTGTTGCTTTAATGCATAATAAGCCTGGGGAATTTTTCTAGCTAATGCCATTAGCATTGCGATCGTGTGCTCAGCTGCTGAGTTAGTGTTACCATCAGGGGCATTTACAACAATTACCCCATGCTCTGTTGCTGCCTCTAAATCAATATTATCAACACCTACACCTGCACGTCCTATAATTTTAAGCTTACGTCCTGCTGCAATAATTTCACGTGTGACCTTGGTCTGACTCCTAACAAGTAATGCATCATAATCAGCGATCTTTTCAACTAACTGTTCTGGTGATAAGTCTGTAATCATCTCAACCTCGATCTGTTTTGCTTCCCTTAATGGAAAAATACCATCCTCACTCAATGGATCACTAATTAATACACGATACGTCATAAGTTCATTCCTCCTGTTTTATTTTTTTACACCAACATAGCCGAATTCAGATATGTTTTGATTTAAGCCTTATTGTCTTTTCGCCAGCCTTCTATTTCCTTAGTCTTAGGTTTTTTAAAATCTGAAAACTAAATAACCTAACTCGAAAGAACAAAAGCGCAGAGCGCCCGCTTAAAAACGTAGCGACTGGAGCGAATCAACTGAGATAAAGGAATCACGGTGAGCTTGCGAACCGATGATGACTTATCGTAGGACGATTCGTGAAGTCGCCTAGTTTTTGGCACTCGAAACTGGACGTCGCTAAACAGGTTGCCTACATGTTATCCACTTCCGAAAAATTTATCATTTCCTAGACAGAAATAAAAAAAACTTTCCGCCCACTACAATAACTGTAAGGGGCGAAAAGTCTAAAAACCTCCGCGGTACCACCCTGATTTTACTATTCATATCATGAATAGCCTTCATTGGTTATGTGTAACGTACATCACCGTTCGAACCTACTTGATGTTCAATTCGAATACTCAGAAGTGCTATTTATTGACTGAAGCACTGGTTTACACCAACCACCAGCTCTCTAAAGCTCCAAAAAACAATAAACCTATCTTCTTCATCGTTTTTAATATGACTAAAAATTTTGAATTTTTATTTATCATAGCATGATTTTGGCAAAAGTCAACTATCTTTTTCATTCATTTAAGGTGGCTGTTCACACATCATCAGACGATCATTTTACAACACAAAATATCTTATCGATCGAATATATTATGATAACTAGTAAAGGAAGCGGTGTTAGTTCTGAGAACAGGCAACAACACCGCTTCCTTATCTTTTATTATCTTTAACTCGATACAGCCAGGGGTTGAACCTCGTAACTGAATGGAAGACAAAGAGGCATTCATCTCACCACCTATAGAATTGGGAGAAGTTAATATCCTCGATTGATTTTTATAATGCTAACTTATCTTCACATTCTCTCTAGTCGGTCTTTTCTTATGCCCATATATTCGTGGAGCAAGGTATTTATCAATCAATGGTGCAAGTCCATTCATGATTAAGATAGCAATTCCAATTCCTCCAGGGAAATCAAATACAATCCTAAGTAGCATGGTTAGTACACCACACCCAATAGCAAAAACAATTTTCCCATCAGGAGTAAGGGCTCCTGAGCTATAATCTGTTACCATGTAAACAGCACCAAAAAGTAATGTACCGCTTAAAACATGGGTCATATAATAGGTAAAACTAAAGTCACCATATAAAGAAGCGAGAGTAGCGGTTGTTAAAACAAAGATGATCGGAACTTTATAGTCAATAATCCCTCTTACAACTAAGTAAACAAATCCGATTAAGATCGCTAATTTGGATGTTTCACCAACATTCCCCCCAAGACCTACTCCAAGAAATAAATCCCATAGCCCTGGAACTTCAGCAGGGACCGAACGTGAAAAGTTTCCAATATACTCAAGTGGAGTAGCAGTCGCCACAACATCTGGTTCAGGTGTTACCCAATTCGTAATCCATGGTGAGAAAAATATCTTCAGCATGACTCTTGCTGCAACGGCTGGATTAAAGGCGTTACGGCCAATACCACCTGGAAGCTGCTTGACTAGAAGAATGGCAAAAGCACTACCTAAAACAATGCTCCACATTGGGGCAGTTACCGGTAAGCTTAAACCAATTAACATGCCTGTTACCGCTGCACTATAATCGTGAATCGTAATATCCAACCCACGCCATTTTTGATAAAGGAACTCAAAGCCAATTGAACTAATCATCCCAACTGCTACCATTAATAACACACGCCAACCAAAAAAATAAGTAGCTGCAATGGTTGGGAAGAGTAAGGCAATGATAACTTGTTGCATAATCCACCCAGAGCTTCGTCTAGAATACAAATGAGGTGATGGGGTTTTATTTAAGCGGCCTTCATTTAAAGAAATCGTTCCATTCATGGGTTAGTCCTCCTTCTGTGCTTTGATTGCCTGTTTTGCTGCTCGAATATTATCCAATAATGGAATTTTGGCTGGACATATATAGGAACAGTTACCACAATCAATACAATCTAATGCACCAAGCTGTTCAGCTTGGTCTAAATCTCCATCTTCATAAGCATTACTGATGAGAATCGGTTGTAAGCTAACTGGACAAACATGGAGACACTCAGCACATTTAATACAAGGAGTTCTTTCAGAACGGCTAGCCTCCTCCTTAGCTAGGAAGGTAATGACAGAGGATCCTTTTGTGATTGGAACACGACCTGAGGTTAATGGCTTCCCCATCATCGGACCACCATGAATCATTTTACCTGGACTGGATCGAAATCCGTCACAGGCCTCAATTAACGTATTAATCGGTGTTCCAATCCGAACCCAAAAGTTTTTCGGCTCTTTAATAGGTTCGCCTGAAACAGTAGTAATACGTTTAGTTAACGGACGTCCTAATTTAACAGCTTCATAAACCGCATAGGTTGTGGCAACATTCGTTACAACCGTATGCACATCAGCTGGCAATCCACCTGGTGGGACTTCTCTTCCAGTTAACTTTTGAATTAAATTTTTTTCTGATCCCTGTGGATAAATCGTTTCCAATTCTTTTATCTCAATAGTATCGTGATCTTGAATGGCTGCTTGCATAATCGCCACACTTTCGTGCACGTTTGTTTCCAATGCTATATACGCCTTATTAACAGACAATACCTCCATTAGAATGCGAACACCTTCTACAAGTTCCTCTGCGTACTCTACCATTAAGCGATGATCAGCAGTCGAATAGGATTCACATTCTGCACCGTTTATAATTAAAGTATCAATCGTCTTATTAGGTGGTGGTGAAAGCTTTACGGATGTAGGAAACGTTGCACCTCCCATTCCAACTATTCCTGCTTGTTCAATTAACTGAAGCTTCTTTGTCGGATCTAATTCTATTGAGGGGTCAAATAAAGGTTCTGCGCTTTCATCTTTATAGTCATTTTTGACAATAATACAAGGCGAATCCCCATTAAGAGTTGGATGATTCGTTATATCAACAACTTCTCCTGAAACAGATGAATAAATATTTGCAGAGATCATACCATCTTTTTCAGCCAATAAAGTGCCTACTTTGACATGATCACCAATAGAAACAATTGGTTTTGTTGGTGCACCAATGTGCATTGATAGTGGGAATATGAGGTATTCAGGTACGGGTGCTTCTTCGACGGGGCGGTGTTCGGTCCTCTCTTTACGGTCCTCTGTGTAGGCCCCTTGCCTCTTTCGCATTAAATGAAATAATTTTTTCATCTTATCCTTCCTTTCGATTTAGATTGGCTTAGTATTAAATTCTATGTAATGACATAACCAAAAGCATCGCTCCTTTCTATACGTCTCTATGATACTCTATATCTTTTTTCTCTAGCAAGCTAAACGTTTTGACTAGAAAAAATAGTTTGTCAGTTTATCTAGATGTAAGGATGTGATCAAAATTAACCGAAAGAGGTGCAAGTAAATCGAGGTGTCATGTTAAAACGAAACTATAAATCATACAACGAACTTAACCGTTGAATTTAGCAACAGCAAGAAAATTACAATAAAAGCCTTTATCCAAAACACGTTGGAAGTGGAGCCTAGGTTACTACAAGACCTTGGAGTTATAAGAAACTTCAGCTTTGACCCTAATCCTCTTGTGATATCTAGCAGGTTCTTCATTTTCCAATTACAGCTACTTTGTCACTTTTTTGTCTTAGTGAGTAAGGTAAGAATGAAAATGATATACCTTTACAGCTAGCGTCTTTGTGCTGGACCTCCCCTAACCAATAAATTTTGCCTCTAATAACTTGAACATTAAAAAACCTATTTAACGGTAATTTGACTAGAGTAGTCTATTACGTTAAATAGGTTTTTTTAAAATAGATTATTCACTAACAAATGGTAACAATGCCATTTGACGTGCTCGTTTAATCGCTTTTGTTAATTTACGTTGATATTTTGCTGAAGTTCCTGTTACACGACGAGGAAGAATTTTCCCACGTTCTGAAACGAATCTTCTTAGTAAATCAACATCTTTATAGTCGATATGTGTAATGCCGTTTGCTGTGAAATAACAAACTTTACGGCGCTTTGAACGTCCACCACGACGAGGTGCCATTATAACAACTCCTTTACTTATTAGAATGGTAAGTCATCATCTGATATATCAATCGGCTCTAAATTTTCGTGACTAGAACCTGACTGTTGATTGGAATAATTTTGACTTGGCGCTTGTTGTTGGTTCTGGTATTGCTCGGACTGATAAGCTCCAGACCCCTGTTCGCCACTTCTAGCTGCAGACTGACTGCCCTTTGTTTCTAAAAACTGAACACTGTCAGCTACAACCTCTGTAATGTAGACACGTTTCCCGTCTTGTCCATCAAATGATCTTGTTTGGATTCGACCATCAACACCAACTAAACTACCCTTACTCATATAATTGGCTAGGTTTTCCGCTGGTTTTCTCCATACTACACAATTGATAAAATCAGCTTCACGATCACCTTGTTGATTAGAAAAAGGTCTATTTACAGCAAGTGTGAAATTAGCTACTGCTACTCCGCTTGCAGTATACCGCAAGTCTGGATCCTTCGTTAATCTGCCGACGAGTACGACACGATTTAACATGAGAACCCCTCCTTATTGATCGTCTTCACGAATAGCGATGTGACGAATAATATCATCAGAAAACTTGGCTAAGCGGTCAAATTCATTGATAGCTTTTTCATCGCCTTTAAAGTTAAGTACGACATAGTAACCATCACGGAAATCATTAATTTCATAAGCAAGGCGTTTCTTGCCTTTCTCATCAACTTTAATATCCTCCGCTCCATTCTCAGTAAGGATTGAATTAAAACGCTCAATAACAGCTGTTTTGGCCTCATCCTCAATATTCGGGCGAATGATATACATAATTTCGTAATTTCTCATTCGTTTGCACCTCCTTTTGGTCTTAGCGGCCCTTTGTGATTACAAAGAGCAAGGAGTAATAAATATATCATTACTCACAATCAGTTATTATACCAAACATAGTATCAATTAGCAAGCTATAATCACATTTCACTTCTGCCTATCTCTAACATTAAAACTATGCTAGACATTGAAGCGGAAATGAATAACATCGCCATCCTTCACGACATAATCTTTACCTTCTAAACGAACCTTACCACGCTCTCTCGCTACAGACATTGAACCTGCTTCCACTAAATCCACATAAGAAACGGTCTCCGCACGAATAAAGCCCCGTTCAAAATCGGTATGAATGATACCTGCTGCCTGGGGTGCCTTAATGCCTTTACGAAATGTCCAAGCACGCACTTCTTGTTCCCCGGCTGTAAAGTAAGTCGCTAAGCCTAATAATTGATAAGTAGCTTTAATTAATTGGTCTAAACCAGATTCGGGGATACCTAACTCCTCTAGAAACATGGTCTTTTCTTCCCCATCAAGCTCAGCAATTTCAGATTCTACCTTAGCACTAATTACAATCACTTCTGCTTGCTCATTACTTGCAAATTCACGCACCTTATTTATATAAGGATTTTGATCTGCATCTAGTAATTCATCTTCTCCAACATTTGCTACATATAGCACAGGTTTCTGTGTTAATAGATGTAGCCCTTTTACAATTTTGAATTGTTCATCTGTAAATGAGATAGACCTTGCTGGCTTCTCCTGCTCAAACGCCTCTTTTAATTTTGTTAGAATTTCAAATTCAATCAGCGCTTCTTTATCCTTCTGACGAGCTAATTTTTCCACTCTTGGTAGCCGTTTTGTAACAGTTTCTAAATCTGCTAAAATCAATTCTAAATTTATCGTTTCAATATCAGATATTGGATCAACCGTTCCAGCTACATGTGTAATATTATCATCTTGAAAGCAACGTACAACATGACAAATAGCGTCCACTTGTCTAATATGTGATAAGAATTGGTTTCCCAATCCTTCACCCTTACTAGCGCCTTTGACAATACCAGCAATATCAGTAAACTCAAATGCTGTTGGTACGGTTTTTTTTGGTTTAACAAGCTCTGTTAATCGATTTAAACGTTGATCAGGTACTTCAACGATGCCAACGTTTGGATCAATTGTACAGAAAGGGTAGTTTGCCGACTCTGCCCCTGCTTGTGTAATTGCGTTAAATAATGTCGATTTCCCTACATTCGGTAAGCCGACAATCCCTGCTGTTAATGCCATTAAACTTCCACTCCTTAAATAAGCCGCTCATCTGAACGTTATTCCCTTAATCATTATAGTAATCGATCCTAGAAAAAACAAGTTTATAAAAAACGATAACTAGACCATGCTTGGTCTTATTTTTCTAAAAAAATTAACAAATCCTTCTTTTTATCGATTGATTTTTAGATAAAAAATCAAACGCCCCTTTAAATGAAGTTAAAATTAATGTTTCACGTGAAACAATTAGATATTACTCTGCTGATTCAAGTACTCGTTTGAGTTTTGTTTCAAACTTTTTTCTAGGAATTAAAACACTGTGGCCACAGCCTTGGCATTTAATCCGTATATCCATGCCCATTCTAATGATTTTCCATCTATTTTCTCCACAAGGGTGTGACTTTTTCATCTCGACGATATCATTTAATTGATATTGCTTATTCACCGTGTATTCCTCCTTTGTACAATCATTTTATCATTTCTTATCCTGCTTGTACCACACTTTTAATGGATAGACCAGTAAGCAAAATAAAAGATAGAGATTGATCATACCATATAAGGGATAAAGATACTGTATTAACACTTGAAAACCGATAAAGGCAAGTGGCGTAATAAATAATAGTAGGATAAGGGTTAGCTTAGTTAGGCTCCAAGGGCACAATGACTTTAAGCGAACGGTCAAGCCCATCATCCCTGCAATAGCTGTTGTAAAAATGGCTAACCATAGAATAACAGTAACGACGATCATCACTGTATATGGAAAATGCACTAATATACCAAATAGCGGCATTTCATATCGACTAATTTCTGATGAAATTAAGACAAGGCAATAATTATAAATAAAGGATAGCCCGCCAAGAATACTTGCACTTACAACACTCGCTATAATAATTTCTCTTTTACTGCTAATTCTGCCACCTATAGCTCCAAGCACTGAGATTAGTGGCAATATGTTTAATGCTGTAAAGGGAAAAGCCGACTTCCACTTAAGTTGATTTGTAGCTATCTCTGGCATTAAATCAACCTTTACTAAAAATAAAGTTAATAATCCGAACAGGACGATAAGAAGAACAGGAAGGACTAGACTATTTAATTTTAAAATTCCATCAACACCTTTATTAAACACCCATAAGATCAAGTTAACAATAAATAAAATACCGACCCACTTAGGAAAATTTAATGCTTCAAACGTGGCTCCACTTCCAGCGACCATAATCACATTTGTTGAAAATAAGTAAATGATAATCATAGTATCATAGAAAAAGCTCATTCTTTTTCCTACTATTTTTGCTAAGATCGGGCGATAGTCATGGGTTTTTTCCTGATAACTAATCTGCAAAGTACTATAGCAGCTTATTGCCATTAAAATAACAAATAAAAAAATAGCTAGTCCACTTTTCGGGCCAAAAAATTGCCAAAGCTCTCTTCCTGATGCAAACCCAGCTCCAATCATTGTGCCAATGATTAAAAATATCCAATGATAGCTTTTCCCCATTATGATTGCCTCCATTATTTCACGTATAGATGTGAACAAAACATCGTATACTAATAAAAATATGATGGAGGTATTGAAACTATGAGCTTATCTAAACAGCATGATCAACGCCCGGAGAAATTGAGCTTAGATTATAACCAACTAATGGTTTATCAGGATATAGCGAAGTTTATTTTTTCTTGGTTACCTAACTATACTCAGGAAATCGTTATTATTTGTATTGGTTCAGATCGATCTACAGGAGATGCTTTAGGTCCTATAACTGGCTCACTATTAACAAGATGGAAGCCCGCCTTTTTTACCGTTTACGGTACTTTAGCACAGCCAATCCATGCACTAAATTTGACAGAACAATTAAACCAAATTAATCTTAACCATCCACATGCTTTTATAATTGCCGTTGATGCCTGTTTAGGGAAAGCTACATCTGTTGGTAAAATAACAGCAAGTATTGGTGCTTTAAAGCCAGGTTTGGCGCTAAAAAAGAAGCTACCTGAAGTGGGTGACTTACACATAACCGGTATTGTTAATGCGACCACACCTGTTGATTATTTATCCTTACAAAACACGAGGCTCCATTTAGTAATGGAACAAGCAGAAGTCATCGCAAGATCACTTCATTATCTTCACCGTACCTATCTCACCCACTCGAATCACAGCAAAATAATCAATTAATGAGGTAGTCAGCCGTTACAAGCAATCCGACAATCATGATGGCTGGAATTAAATTTGCTATCCTGATTTTGGTTAGACCTAGCATATTCAATCCTATTGCTACAATTAACAACCCTCCTATAGCAGTTGTTTCATTGATAAGTCTATCTAATAATGCATGAGGAATAGAACTCTGAATCAGTTGAGCAAGTATCGCTAAACTTCCTTGATATAATACAACCGGTATCGCAGACAAACCGACACCAATTCCCAAGGTCGCACTTAACACAAGAGCAGTAAATCCATCTAACATTGACTTTGTTATCAGTACCGTATGATCATTATTTAACCCGCTATTTAATGCACCGATTATAGCCATTGCCCCAACAACAAAGATCATACTTGCTGTAATAAACCCTTGGGCAATCCTTGAATCTTGCTGATTTCTATTAACGTAATACGCAACTTTTGTACCAATTTTATTAAATGCACTCTCGAGGTTAAGCCATTCTCCTATCACGCCTCCAAGCATTAGACTAAGAAGAATTAAAATCATATTATTGACCTGAAAAGCCATTTGTAATCCAATTAATAAAATGGCTAATGCCACACCAGCCGTAGCTGTATCCTTAAATCTATCCGGAATTTTTCTAATAAAAAGCCCAAAAAAAGTACCAAGAAGGATTGCTCCTCCATTGATAAATGTTCCTGTTAATATCATTGCTGCACCTGCCTAAAATGTTTCACGTGAAACATTCTGAATAAATTCTCAACACATGTAGTAAAATCTGGTTTAGTAAGATACTAAACCAGATCAGTTTTTTCTTTATTAATCTTGTAACAATTCAATAATTCGATCAAGGTCATCGTTATTATAAAAGTCGATCTCAATTTTGCCTTTTTTCTTGCCTTGATGTATTTTAACATTTGTCCCTAATCGATCTCGCAATGTATTTTCACGTTCGAGAATAAAGATATTTTTCTTAACTTTGGTTGCCTTTTCTTTAGGAGCTTTTTGATTTAGCTGTTGCACAAGTCCCTCTACTTGACGAACATTAAGTTTCTCTGAGGTAATCTTTTTTATTAATACGGTTAGTTTCGTCTTATCTTTTAATCCTAGAAGTGCCCGACCATGTCCCATTGATAGCTCACCGTTATTAATCATTGCTGTAACTGGAGCAGGAAGCTGTAATAATCTCACCAGGTTCGCAATATGTGGTCTACTCTTTCCTAGTTTTTTTGCTAAATCGTCCTGAGTCAAATCATAGGTTTTCATCAAATTCACATAGGCTTGAGCTTCCTCAATAGGTGTCAGGTTTTCACGTTGTAAGTTTTCTAGTAAAGCAAGTTCCATCATTTTTTGGTCATCCATCTCTTTAACGATGACCGGAATTCGATCAAGTCCAGCTTCTTTCGCTGCTCGATAGCGTCGTTCACCAGCAATGATCTCATAGCCTTTGATCGATTTTCTTACAAGCAATGGTTGAATAATGCCATATTCCAAAATTGACGCCGTTAACTCCTCAAGTCCTTCTACTTGAAAAGTCTTTCGAGGTTGATATGGATTAGGGCGACACTTTGTAATTTCTACTTGAATAACGTTTTCTTGATCTAGATTTTCTTGTTCAAGCTCTGGAAAAAAAGCATTAATCCCCTTACCTAACCCTCTCGCCATTCGCAATCACTTCCTTTGCTAAATCCAAATAAACTTCGGCTCCTCTAGATTTTGGATCATAAGTAATAATGGGCTGACCATAACTTGGTGCTTCACCCAAACGAACATTCCGAGGAATAACTGAGCGATACACTTTATCTTGGAAGTATTTCTTTACTTCTTCGATGACCTGCAATCCTAGATTTGTTCGTGCATCTAACATCGTTAACAACACACCTTCAATCATTAATCCTTTATTAAGGTGCTTTTGTACTAACCTCACAGTATTTAGTAATTGACTTAACCCCTCTAATGCGTAGTATTCACATTGAACAGGGATTAAGACACTATGGGCCGCAGTTAACGAGTTTAAGGTTAACAGACCTAAAGATGGTGGGCAATCAATAATGATGTAATCATATTGATTTATTGATGATTCTAATGCTTTTTTTAATCGTACTTCTCTTGAAATGGTTGGAACTAACTCTATTTCTGCTCCTGCCAATTGAATCGTGGCAGGTATCACATCTAGATTATCAATCGCTGTAGAAACACAGACATCAACAGCACTTAAATCTTCTACAAGTACATTATAAATGCATTGATCAATATCTGCTTTATTTATACCTACCCCACTTGTTGCATTTCCTTGTGGATCAATATCAACAAGTAACGTTTTATGACCTAAATGTGCTAAGCATGCACTTAAGTTTACGGCTGATGTTGTTTTGCCTACGCCGCCTTTTTGATTTGCTACGGCGATTACTTTTCCCATCGTGTCACCTACCTAGTCTAAAACTCTATCATATCTATTCTATCATTTTTTTTAAAAATAAACATCGCAATTTAAATAGATAATTATGTTAAATTTAAAAATCAATCTATTTTACCTATAAAAATTAAATTAATAGACCTATTCTGCTTGCATTTCTAAACACTTTATTTATAAAGAACACGATTTTTGCAGTTGATAGACAATACATCTTTAGTTCAATTGCTAGTAGAATAATATCCTTTGATCAATCAGAACAATGAAGTCATTTTCGCTTGAGGTTTGTGCTCTCCCACTTAGAAATGGCGTGTTCCCTTTTTTCATGTTATGGGAGTCTTACAAAAGCCCTTCGATGGGGCGAGTAATCGCAGCCCCAGCCAGTAACACTGCGATAAAATAAGAAAAAACCTACCTCAGCTGGTGAGATAGGTTAATTTTTTGGTATCTTTATTGTGATTTGATAGTATTCATCTAAATCCTGCTCATCTGTTTCTAACTTAACGCCAGTATCTGATACCATATTAAGTGATTGCCGTATTGTGTTCATAGCTATTCGCATATCTTTATTAAAACCCTTTAATCTTGGTTTTCTCTTTTTAGGCTGTTCGTTAAGCATCTTTTCAATGCGTTGTTCTGTTTGTTTTACATTTAAATGATGATTAATAATCTCTTCTAATAATTGCTCTTGCTTATTTTGATCCTTTAAGCTGATCAAGGCTCTAGCATGTCTTTCTGTAATCTTTTTGTTTAATATTGCATTTTGAACAGATTCCGGTAGCTTTAACAAACGCATTTTATTGGCGATAGTAGATTGGCTTTTTCCTAAACGTTGGGCAAGTGCTTCTTGTGTTAATTGATGTATCGAAAGTAAGCGCTCATAGGCTTTCGCTTCTTCTATTACTGTCAATTCTTCGCGTTGTAAATTTTCAATAAGGGCAACCGAAGCTGTTTCTTTGTCATTCATTTCACGAATGATCGCAGGGATATGCTCCCATTCTAAGAGGGATACCGCACGATAGCGACGTTCGCCTGCTATGATTTCATACTTTTCATTCTGGCTATCCTCATCTAAGACTCTTACGACGATTGGCTGAATCATACCATGAGTACGAATCGTTTGAGCAAGTTCCTCTATTTTCTCTTGATTAAAAATTGTCCTTGGTTGAAATCGATTCGGTACAATTTGATTTATGGCAAGATGGACAACTTCCCCTTGATTCAATGTTTCTTCTTCCATTGCCCCTTCTTTATCACCCATTCCGAATATACGACTAAACGGAGGCAACATATCAACACCACCTTCTCTTCCGTTCTCTCATTATCCCAGAATAAAAATGTTTCACGTGGAACATTTAAATGAAATAAACCTGATATAATACCAACATATATTCCTATACTTCTACTATTTTATCACAATATCCTGCAAAATCGTAAAGGAATATTTAAAATTAGGCAACTGTTTCATTCAAACTAGTGGTGATTTCGTTGGTGTACCTGGTTTTCTAGGATAAGCTTTAGGCGTTTGACGTTTCTTGTCAATGACTACAATATTGCGTTCACCTTGGTTTTTAGGGAGATCAAACGTATAAACGGTATTAATTTGTCCCCCCAGTAATTCAATTGCATTTTCAGCTTCCTTTAGTTCACTCTCAGCATTCGGTCCTTTCATCGCAATAAAAAGACCACCTGTTTTAGCAAGGGGCAGGCAAAATTCACTGAGTACCGATGTTTTTGCTACTGCCCTTGCAATGACAAGGTCAAATTGGTGTCTAAACTGCTTATTGCGGCCAAAAAATTCTGCTCGATCATGATAAAAGGCAACATCCTCTAAGCCTAATTGATTGGCAAGATGATTTAAAAAGGCAATACGTTTATTTAAAGAGTCTACGATCGTGACTTTCAATTGAGGAAAACAAATTTTTAATGGTATACTTGGGAATCCTGCACCAGCTCCGACATCACAAACAGTTAAATCCTTTGTCAAATCTACATAAAAGCCAGCTGTAATGGAATCGTAAAAATGCTTAAGATAAACCTCAGCTTGTTCAGTTATCGCAGTTAAATTCATTTTTTGATTCCATTCAATTAAGGTTTGGTAGTAGATCTCAAACTGTTGCCTCTGTTCAGTTGATAAGGTGATACCATTTTGGCTTAATGCTTGCTCAAATTGATCTATATTCATTGATTTTTTCCCTTTCCTTTGGCCCAAATAGCTTTAAGCTTCTTTTGGCCGCTTCGCAATTTGACCTTGTTCAATATAAACTAACAAGATAGAAATATCTGCAGGGTTGACCCCAGAAATTCGGGATGCTTGCCCTACTGATAATGGGCGTACTTTTTTTAGCTTTTGTTTTGCTTCTGTAGCTAAACCACTAATTGCGTCATAATCAATATTTTCAGGGATGGATTTATTTTCCATTTTTTGCATGCGTTCAACCTGTTGTTTAGCTTTATCAATATAACCTTGATACTTAATTTGAATTTCAACTTGTTCTTGAACATCATTTGGCAAGTCTTGTTCTGATGAGGCTAGTTGATTAATCAATCCATAGCTTACTTCAGGGCGTTTTAATAAGTCTAAAGCTTTAATTGGTTCTTTTAGCCCTGTTCCACCTGCATCCATTAGCAGTTGATCTAGTTCTGCTGATGGTTTAATTGTTACCTTTGCCAATCTTTGTTTTTCTTGTTCAATGCTTGCTAGTTTTTGTTCAAACATTTGATAACGCTCTTCACTAATTAACCCCAAATTATAACCAATTTCCGTCAATCTAATATCTGCATTATCATGGCGTAGCAATAGTCGATATTCTGCACGTGATGTTAACAAACGATAAGGCTCATTTGTTCCTTTAGTCACGAGGTCATCGATTAATACACCGATATAGGCTTGAGATCGATCCAAAATAAGTGGTTCAAGGTTCAAAGCGCGAGCAGCTGCATTAATACCCGCCATCAGCCCTTGACCTGCTGCCTCTTCATAACCAGATGTTCCGTTAATTTGGCCTGCAGTAAATAAACCAGGGATATTTTTCACTTCTAGAGTTGGCCAAAGTTGTGTTGGTACTACTGCATCATATTCAATTGCATAACCCGGTCGCATAATTTCACTATTTTCTAAACCTGCTATTGTTCGTAACATATCATGTTGAACAAATTCTGGCAAAGAAGTTGAAAAGCCTTGTACATAGACTTCTTCCGTATTTCGTCCTTCAGGTTCAAGGAAAATTTGATGTCTTGGTTTATCATGAAAACGAACCACTTTATCCTCAATTGAAGGACAATAGCGTGGGCCGGTCCCTTTGATCATTCCAGAATACATCGCAGATAAACCTAAATTATCATTGATGATTTGATGGGTTTGCTCATTTGTATAAGTCAACCAGCAAGGAATTTGATCAAGAATCGCCTCTTTAGTCTCATAAGAAAAATGGCTCGGCTCTTCATCACCTGGTTGTATTTCTGTTTTTGAATAATCGATGGTCTTTGCATTTACACGAGGAGGTGTCCCTGTTTTGAAGCGAACTAGATCAAAACCTAGCTCTTCTAGATGTTCAGAAAGCTTAATTGATGGTCTTTGATTATTAGGTCCGCTTTGGTAAGACAGGTCACCAATAATGACGCTTCCTCTCATAAATGTTCCAGTCGTAATAATAACAGATTTTGCATAATAGGCGGCTTTTGTTTCGGTTATCACACCTTTACAAATGCCATCCTCTATGATTAGTCGTTCTACCATGGCTTGACGCATAGTTAAAAGATCTAATTGCTCAAGTTGATGTTTCATTTCTTGAATATACAATGGTTTATCGGCTTGAGCTCGTAATGCTCGTACAGCTGGACCTTTCCCAGTATTGAGCATTCGCATTTGAATATAGGTTTTATCAATGACTTTACCCATTAGTCCACCTAAAGCATCAATCTCTCGGACGACGACCCCTTTAGCGGGACCACCAATGGATGGATTACATGGCATAAAGGCAACCATATCTAAATTCAATGACAACATTAGTGTTTTTGCGCCACGCTTTACAGCTGCATTTGCAGCTTCTACCCCTGCATGGCCAGCACCAATGACAATTACGTCGTAATGTCCTGCATCATATATCATCTTTCTCCCTCCTTAAAATATACTATTTCCCTAAACAAAACTGTGAAAATAATTGATCAATTAAACTATCCTGAACGGTATCTCCAACTATCTCACCTAGCAATTCCCAAGTTCTCGTTACGTCAATTTGAATTAAATCAATTGGCATATCAGCATCTAAACCTGCTCGTGCATCATCTAATGCTCGCAAAGCTTGCTTCAAAAGCTGAATATGTCGAACGTTTGAGACATAAGTTAAATCTGTTGTTTCAATATTTCCTGTGAAAAATGTGTCTGCAATAGCTGTTTCTAATTGGTCTATCCCTTCCTCATTAACTAATGACGTTGCCACAATTGGGTTTCCATTCGCTAACCGTTCCACCTCTTCACGATCAATCGTTTGGGGTAAATCGGTTTTATTAATGAGGATAATTGTTTGTAGATCAGCTATCAAGTTAAATAGCTGACGATCTTGTTCAGTCAAAGGTTCATTATTATTTAAGACCAGTAGGATTAAATCTGCCTCTTTCAAGACTTGTCGAGAGCGTTCAACCCCTATTTTTTCAACAATATCATCAGTGTCTCTTATTCCAGCTGTATCGACTAGTCTTAGCGGGACACCCCTAACGTTTACATACTCTTCGATAATATCACGGGTTGTTCCTGGAATATCAGTGACAATCGCTTTATTTTCTTGAACGAGTGAATTCATTAAGGAGGATTTTCCTACATTAGGTCTGCCAATGATTGCAGTAGAAATACCTTCACGTAGTACCTTTCCTTGCTTTGCCATTGCGAGCAATCGTTCAATTTCTTGATAGACTTCACCGATTTTGTCAAACATAACCTGCTTCGTCATCTCTTCAACATCATCGTACTCAGGGTAATCAATATTTACCTCAACGTGGGCGACGGTCTCAATGAGCATCTGTCGTAGCCGTTGAATTAGCTTAGACAGCTTACCATCAAGCTGTTTCATGGCAACCCCCATTGCTTTATCCGTTTTAGCTCGGATTAAATCCATGACAGCTTCAGCTTGTGACAAATCAATACGCCCATTTAAAAAAGCACGCTTAGTAAACTCACCTGGTTCAGCTAATCGTGCTCCCTCCTGTAGAGTAAGCTCCAATAAGCGGTTAACTGATGCTAATCCCCCATGGCAATTAAGCTCAACAACATCTTCTCGCGTAAACGTTTTGGGTGCTCGCATCACGCTAACCATAACCTCTTCCACTAATTCATTCGTTGCAGGGTCAACAATTTTCCCATAATGAATCGTATGTGAGTCCACTTGGTTTAAATCCCGTCCACTAACCATTCGATTAGCAATCGTAATAGCTTGCTTTCCACTTAAACGGACAATTGCAATCGCCCCTTCTCCAATCGGGGTCGATATGGCCGCAATTGTATCAAATTCCATCGCTCTCACCTCCTTAAATTTACTATTTCCTAAATATATATTAAACATGTCTGTCAATTTATATTAACCATCACTAACTTAATAGAATAACATAAATCACAAGTAAAAAAAATAAATAATTTTATCCACTTGTGGATAAAATTAGCTCACCTTCAACTCAACCTACCGTTTGTCCACTGTGGATAACTCTTCGTCCGTCTTTCTACTTGTATTACATTTTACCAGAACTCTAATGGAAAAAGCTCAAAAATAGACTTTGCTTCTCTAATATAGATACTAAAAACGGCTAAACTAGCTTTTAGAACAATTTTCTCAAATCGTTTGTTATCGATTTTAATCATTTTTGAGTGAAATTTAACGGTCTTTCCTCGTTTTGAATCCGAGAAAAGACCGTTATTTAAGGCTGTTCAAAATAGCACCGAGTTGATCATTCAGCTTTCTTGAACACATACTATTAGAAAATTTTATTTAGTAATGTTACGTGCATACTAAACTTTCTGTTACAATAATGGCTTGATAACCACATGCCGATTAGGTTCTTTGCCATCTGAATAGGTTTCAACCTCATGATTATCCTGTAAAATACTATGAATAATTTTACGCTCGTAAGAAGGCATTGGTTCAAGTGCAACATGCTTCTTTATTTTTATTGCTTTGTCAGCCAAACGCTGAGCTAACTGCTCTAAAGTAGCCTGCCGCCGTTCCCGATAGCCTTCAGCATCAATAATAATTCTAAAGTGCTCGTTTGTATGACGATTCAACATAACTTGCACAAGATGTTGGATAGCATTAAGGGTTTGTCCACGTTTACCTATAATCATAGCTATTTTCTCACCTGATAAGTCAAAACGAATATTTTGTCCATCACGTTTTACATCAACGTCGACATCATTAGAAAAACTATGGGCAATTTGTTTTAAGTAGATTTTTGCCTGGTCAATTGGATCTTCTTTAATTGTTACTTTTACGATAGCTCGTTTAGCGCCAAATAAACCAAACATCCCTTTTTTACCTTCATCGATAATATCAATATGGACTTGGTCCTCTGTGGTGTTAAGTTGCTGCAAGGCTGATTGGACCGCATCATTAACTGTTTGTCCAGAAGCAGTAACTTGTTTCACTATTATTTTCCTCCCGCTTGTTGCTGAAATTTAAACGGTTTACGAATAAAAATAGTTTGTAATACCATAAAGACGTTACCAACAACCCAATATAGGGAGAGCGCTGCCGGGAAAAACATTGACATAGCACCAATCATAATTGGCATCATATACAGCATCATCGTCATTTGCGGACTACCAGCATTTTGAGTAGAGTTCGTACCAGCCATTGTTAATTTTTGTTGTAAGAAAGTAGCTGCTGCTGCTACAATCGGTAAAATATAAAATGGATCTGGTTGTGAAAGTTCAAACCAAAGGAAACTACCGTCCTGTAAGCCAGGTGTACGCATGATCGATTGATACAAGCCAATTAAAATCGGCATTTGAACAACCATTGGTAAACAGCCCGCCATTGGGTTTATCTTATTTTTTTGAAATAATTCCATCGTTTCTTGTTGTAATTTTTGTTGAGTTTGCGCATCTTTAGAGCTATACTTTTCTCTTAACTCTTGAAGCTTTGGCTGAATCTCTTGCATAGCTTTTGAACTTTTTAGTTGTTTAACATTTAATGGAATAAGCAAGGATCGAATTAATAACGTAACAACAACGATCGCCAAACCAAAGCTTCCTCCGAATATGTCAGCTACATTAGTAATTAACCATGATAGTGGGTAGACAAAATAGGAATCCCAAAATCCTGTACTCTCTGATGTGATTGGTTGGTTAACATCTCCACATCCAGATAAGAGTAGTACTAAACCAATTAAGGCCGTGACAAAAAAGACCTTCTTACGCATGATTTTCCTCCTTCATATACATTCATAGCATATATATGTAAAACTCAAGTGTTATTTTATCATTATCTTAGCGTTAATACTATAACGATCAGTAAATATATTTTTTTAATAAGAGGTTAAGATCTGCTTGATTCTAATTCGGTGTCTTTTGAACACGCACTTTACGTATATCTTTTACCAATAGTTTTGATTTAAATAACACATGAATTAAACTTTTTTTCGTTTGATGGAAGTCCAAATTATTTGCTGGTACTCTAGCTATCACAACAAAATCATAAGTTGGCTTAATATCCAATTCTAATTCTAAAAAGGCTTGTCTTAGATAGCGCTTTATTCGATTTCTCACTACAGCATTGCCTACTTTTTTAGAAACGGATAAACCAACTCTAAAATGTGGTTGAGCCTCTTTAGGGAGATAATATAAGACAAGCTGACGATTAGCAAATGATTTGCCCTGCTTAAAAACCTTCTGGAACTCATCATTGGTTTTTAATCGATAACTTTTCTTCATCTTTTCTTGCTACCCCCAATTTTTCATAGCTAACGATATTAACTAATATGGCTACTCAATTTTAATTTATTAGCTGATAAAGTACCATTTTATCGCAGTGTAACTGGCTGGGGCTGTGATTACTCGCCCCATCGAAGTGCTTTTGTAAGACTCCCACTTTAAGAAATAAGGGAACACGTCATCTCTAAGTGGGAGATGAAAAAAACACTGAACGAATTTTCACTTTATAAGTAGAAAAGACCACTGACATATTTTCAGTGGCCTATGCTGATAAGACTTTTCTTCCTTTTTTACGACGGCGAGCTAAAACATTACGTCCGTTTTTAGTACTCATACGAGAACGAAATCCATGAACTTTTTTTCGTTTACGATTATTTGGTTGAAATGTGCGTTTCATTATATATTACACCTCCCTGAGGAATTAAAAATCAACTATAATTAGACAGTCCAATACATTATACGTAATATAGCATTTATCTGTCAACCACTATTCCAAGAAACGTTTTTTGAATTCTCCCTCAACTACCTTATCAAATTTGAATGTGGCTCTCAACTGAACCAGTAAAAGATTTCGCCAAACAAAATCGTTCGCATCTTGTTCTCAGAAACAACATGATCACTTTCCTTAGTTTGATCGGAATAAACTATCTACTCTCAATAGACTCCCCCCTCGACTCTAGCACCTTTTGGGCAACAGACTTCTGACTAAAGTTCCCTATTTCTATTCAATGACGAAAAAGCTACATTTTAATTAAGACAAATAGTCATCCACAACTACTGTGAATAGTACTAGATTTTTTATAAATATCCACACAATTTATCGACAAAATAATAACAGTTTCACATATTGTGGACGAAATTTGTTAACATCATAAGTTTTTTGTGGATAACTGTCGAGTTGCCTTGCGTTTTCAGCTTTTTTTTGGTATCATATTTGTGGTTAATACATAAATTTCGTGGGGACTTCGGAGAAAATATCCACATCCAGTGGATAACCTGTGGACATTTATTAACATACTTGTTTATTTACTTATGCACAGGTTTGTGTATAAGTTGTATAAATTGACTTGTTCTTAGTTAACTATTAGATAATTTATCCACATAGATGAATAGTAACCTTTCGATCTTGTTTGCAAAAAATAAGATTGCGAGAGGTTTTTTATTTCTTATCTTAAGATCTGTGGCCTAAAGTGTAGGAGAAAGGAGTTCGCCAGCAATGGAGAATATTGAAGAACTATGGGACAGCACACTGTCGGCAATAAAAGAGAAGGTCAGTAAGCCTAGCTTTGATACATGGCTAAAAAATACGAAAGCCGATAGTATTACGGAAGACACATTAATCGTCTCTGCTCCTAATGAATTTGCCCGTGATTGGTTAGAAAGTCGTTATACCAAATTAATTTCTGATGCTATCTTTGAAGTTACAGGAGCAAAGCTTCAAACAAAGTTTATCATACCGGAGTCAGAGCAAAATATTGAGGCTAACGCCCAGCAGGCAATGAAACTTCCAACGATTAAAGATCAAGATCAACAAGATCATTCCAAGACCATGTTAAATGATAAATATACATTTAACACATTTGTTATCGGTTCTGGGAATCGATTTGCGCATGCCGCTTCACTTGCAGTTGCGGAAGCCCCTGCAAAAGCCTATAATCCTTTATTTATCTATGGAGGCGTGGGGCTAGGAAAAACCCATTTAATGCACGCTATTGGTCACTACGTATTGGACCATAACCCGAATGCTAAGGTTGTTTATTTATCTTCAGAAAAATTCACCAATGAATTTATTAACTCGATTCGGGATAATAAAGCTGAGAATTTCCGCAGTAAGTATCGCAATGTTGATGTCCTGCTCATTGATGATATTCAATTTTTAGCTGGCAAGGAACAAACACAAGAGGAGTTTTTCCATACCTTTAATACCTTACACGAAGAAAGTAAGCAAATTATTATTTCTAGTGATCGACCACCTAAAGAAATTCCTACATTAGAGGACCGGCTTAGATCACGTTTTGAATGGGGACTTATTACCGATATTACGCCACCTGATTTAGAAACACGGATTGCCATTTTGCGAAAAAAAGCCAAAGCTGAAGGACTTGAAATCCCTAATGAGGTTATGCTTTATATCGCCAATCAAATTGATACAAATATACGTGAGCTTGAAGGTGCATTAATTAGGGTCGTTGCATACTCCTCATTAATTAATCAAGATATTGATGCAGCACTTGCTGCTGAAGCCTTAAAAGATATTATTCCTAATAATCGACCAAAAGTAATTACCATAGCTGCCATTCAAGAACTAATTGCTGAAAAATATAATCTGAAACTAGAAGAATTTGCAGCTAAGAAAAGAACCAAGTCCGTTGCATTTCCACGTCAGATCGCTATGTATCTTTCAAGAGAATTGACTGACTTCTCGTTGCCTAAAATCGGTGAAGAATTTGGCGGACGTGATCATACAACTGTTATCCATGCCCATGAAAAAATCTCAAAATTAATAAGTGAGGATCAACTGCTTAATCGTGAAATAGAAGAAATTAAAGAGCAACTGAAAAGCCTATAGTTAATGTCTATTAGGTTATCTGTGAATGATGTGGAAAAAAATTAACTGCTATTCACACTTTATCCACAAGTGGATAACCAATGATTTATTCACGTCAACATAAGTTATCCACATACTCACAGCGCCTATTACTATTACTACTATATTTTTATTAATAATTAATATATACTATACTTCCATTAGGAGGATTTTGTTTATGAAATTTGTAATTAAACGTGATTTATTAATTGAAAGTATTCAACACGTCATGAAAGCCATCTCTTCTCGTGTGACGATTCCGATTTTGTCAGGGATAAAGATTGAAGCCAATCAAGATGGGATAAAATTAACAGGAAGTGACGCTGATATTTCGATTGAATCCTTTATTCCGAGAGAAGAAGACGGTATTGTTAACATTGAAGAAATAGAAGCTGGAAGTATTGTTGTGCAAGCTAAATATTTTCCTGATATTATTCGTAAGCTTCCATTGAAAACCGTAGAAATAAATACAGATGATCAATTTCAAGTCAATATTATTTCAGGTGGGGCTGAATTTCATTTGAATGGTCAAGATGCTGCAGAATATCCACAGCTTCCTGTTCTACATACGGATAATAGCTTTGAATTAAAAAATGATTTATTGAAAGAGGTTATTAGACAAACAGTCTTTGCAGTATCCACAGTAGAAACACGTCCTATTCTTACAGGGGTTAATATGAATTTAGATAATGGGCAAATAAAATTTGTCGCAACGGATAGTCACCGCCTTGCCTCAAGAGAACTGCCATTAACGACGAACCACGATCTAAGTTTTAAAAATATTGTTATCCCGGGAAGAAGTTTAGCAGAACTAAGTAAAATTATTGATGATAATGAAGAGAATATAACGATAAGTGTAACGGAGAACCAAATCTTATTTCAAACAAAGCATTTGTATTTTCTATCTCGACTATTAGATGGGAATTATCCTGAAACTTCTCGCTTAATACCAGATCAAAGTAAAACAACAGTCTTAACTAAGACAAAAGAACTGCTCCAAGCCATTGATCGAGCCTCTTTGCTAGCTAAAGAAAATCGTAATAATGTGGTTAAACTAGAGACCAGAGCCAATCACCAATTAGTGATTAGCAGTAATACACCTGAAGTTGGGCAGGTTATAGAAGAAGTAACAACAGAAGAAATTACCGGAGATGAATTAAAGATTTCATTTAGTGCTAAATATATGATGGATGCTCTTAAAATCATACAAGAAGAGTATGTGACGATCAAGTTTACTGGGGCGATGCGACCATTTATTATTCAACCAAATGAGAATGATCAAATTTTACAGTTAATACTACCTGTTAGAACTTATTAATCAACAAGATAGAGCGATTTTTTCGCTCTATCTTCTTTTAGCTACACATAGCCAAAACGATCAATTGGCGACTGATTTGCTTAAGCGTGGTCAGTATTTATATCGAATGCACCTTGGCACATTTGCGTCATCCACTGGAGACTTTAACTTTTTTTTCAATATTTGCATTCCTCTCGCCACTTGTAGCAGTGGTAGTCTTCTATTGTTTCCAGTTAAATCATTCTAATCGATTGGATGGACATAAGTCCTCTGACCTCGATCGTCTGGTTTAGATTACTTGATATTATCACTCAGGTACTTTGCTATTTGCTTAAACTTTAGTAAAATAAAAGGAAGGCGATGAGATGTACGGAATAACCTTTACATGATAATAGGGGGATACACTTATGGAAATAAACGATATTACTATAAATTCTGAATATATTCAGCTAGGGCAATTTTTAAAACTAGCCAATATTGTTGAATCAGGTGGTATGGTTAAAATCTTTCTCGCTGAATACCCAGTCATTATTAACAATCAGCCTGATCAAAGAAGAGGTCGGAAGCTTTATCCTAACGATTTAATTGAAATAGAAGATATCGGCGTTTTTCGTATTGTCAGGGCTACCTGATTTATTAACCAAAAGGTAGGCTAACTCATGTATATTAACAATTTAAACTTGACCTATTACCGTAATTATCAAGATCTATCTGTCACCTTTGATGATCGTGTAAATGTTATTATTGGGCAAAATGCACAAGGCAAAACAAATCTAATGGAAGCTATCTATGTTTTGGCTTTTACTAAATCCTATCGAGCTGCTAAAGATAAAGAACTTATTCAATGGGATCAAAACTATGCTAAAATAGAAGGTACCGTATTTAAAAGACAACAGCAATTCCCGTTAGAAATGCAATTTTCGACAAAGGGGAAAAAAGCAAAACTAAACCATATCGAACAACAGCGACTGAGTGACTATATTGGCGCCCTTAATGTCGTAATGTTTGCACCTGAAGATTTATATTTAGTAAAGGGTATCCCCCAAGTTAGAAGACGTTTTATTGATATGGAAATAGGCCAAATACAGCCAATTTATATCTATCATCTTACGCAATATCAAAAAGTCTTGAAACAACGCAATTATCTATTAAAATCATTACAACGTGAGAAGAGTCCAGATTTAACGATGCTAGAAGTATTAACCGAGCAATTAATCGAGCATGCGAGTATCATCATTGAAAAGCGATTTATCTTCTTAAAGCTATTGCGAGAATGGGCAGAAGCGATTCACCATAGCATTAGTCAGCAAAGGGAAGAGCTCACAATCGGTTATCACGCGACTGTCGAGGTATTAGAAAGCGATGATAAGGAAAAAATAAAGATAGCCTATTTAGATCTATTTCAAAAAAACCGAGAAAAGGAAATTGAACGTGGGACAACATTAGTCGGACCTCATCGGGATGACTTAATTTTTTACGTTAATGGACGAGATGTTCAAACCTATGGCTCGCAAGGTCAGCAACGGACTACAGCTTTAGCTTTGAAGTTAGCAGAAATCGAGTTAATAAAGGCTGAGGTAGGAGAATATCCAATCCTGTTATTAGATGATGTATTAAGTGAGCTGGATCAATATAGACAGTCACATTTACTGCACACAATCCAAGGAAAAGTGCAAACATTTGTTTCGACAACAAGTATAAGTGATATTCAGCATGAAACAATCCAACAGGCTGAATTATTTTTTGTGGAGAATGGTACGATAACTCAGCAGAAAAGAGGGTGACAAATGTTTATTCATATCGGAGATGACCAAGTTATTCGCTCAGACGATATTATTGCAATGATTGATCAACAATATATCGCTTCCTCTACCATTAATGAGGAACTGATTGAAAATCATGAAGAGCAAGAAGAAGCTGAAGAGCTAGATAGTGAAGTCACAAAGTCGATTATTATTACGAAAGATTGTGTTTACTATAGTCCACTCTCGATTGCAACATTAAAAAAACGAGCGAGCATGCTTTCCACTTTAAGTCATTTAGATGATTATACAGACAGCGAAACATTAGAGATCGATTAAGGAAGACTAACAGAAAGCTAGAAAAATAATAAATCGATTCTGATTTTTTTATATAGATAAAATGACGACTATTGTTTAGTCGAAATGAGAAGTGTAGGTGAATTCAAGTGACGATTGAAGAAAACAACAACATAAATGAAGAACAATATGATGAGAATCAGATCCAGGTTTTAGAAGGACTTGAAGCAGTACGAAAGCGACCAGGAATGTATATTGGCTCAACAAGTGAAAAAGGTTTACATCACCTTGTCTGGGAGATTGTTGACAATAGTATTGATGAAGCTTTAGCAGGCTACTGTGATCATATTCAAGTGATAATCGAGGCAGATAACAGTATTACCGTTACCGATAATGGGCGAGGAATCCCTGTTGGTATTCACGAAAAGACAGGCCGACCAGCTGTTGAAGTTATCATGACTGTTTTACATGCTGGAGGAAAGTTCGGTGGCGGTGGGTATAAAGTGTCTGGTGGTTTACACGGGGTAGGTGCATCGGTTGTTAATGCATTGTCTACTTCTTTAGAGGTTTATGTCCACCGTGATAATAACATTTATTTTCTTGGTTTTGAAAAAGGTGTACCTAAAAATGAACTTGAAGTCATTGGAGAAACGGATGTTACGGGTACACGTACACATTTCACTCCAGATCCAGAAATATTTGAAGAAACAACTGTATATAACTATGATACTCTCGCTTATCGATTACGAGAACTGGCTTTTTTAAACAAAGGCTTGCGAATTAGTATTGAAGATAAACGCCAAGAACAGGTTAAGCGAGAAGATTTCTATTATGAGGGCGGAATTAAGTCTTATGTTGAACATTTAAATCAATCGAAGGAAGTTTTGCATGAGCCATTTTATGCAGAGAAAGAAGAGCAAGGGATTACAGTAGAGGTAGCTATTCAATATAATGATGGCTTCGCTAGTCAAATTTACTCTTTTGCTAACAACATTCATACCTATGAGGGTGGTATGCATGAATCAGGATTCAAAACAGGCTTGACACGTGTGATTAATGACTATGCCCGTAAAAATAACTTGTTTAAGGAAGCAGACCCTAACTTAACAGGTGATGATGTGCGTGAGGGGTTAACAGCAATTATTTCGATTAAACACCCCGATCCACAGTTTGAAGGACAGACCAAGACAAAGCTTGGTAATAGCGAAACTAGGACGATTACGGATGCGACATTTAGTGAGCTGTTCTCTAAATTTCTCTTTGAGAACCCAGACACAGCTAAAATCATTGTAGAAAAAGGTTTAATGGCTTCCCGTGCCCGGCTAGCGGCCAAAAAGGCACGTGAGCTTACCCGACGAAAAGGTGCCTTAGAAATATCTAATTTACCGGGTAAACTAGCTGATTGCTCTTCACGTGATGCGACCATAAGTGAGCTTTATATTGTTGAGGGAGATTCAGCAGGTGGATCTGCTAAGCAAGGTCGAGATCGTCATTTTCAGGCTATTTTGCCATTACGTGGGAAAATTATCAATGTTGAGAAAGCACGTTTGGACAAAATTTTATCAAATAATGAGATTCGCTCAATTATCACAGCTTTAGGTACCGGAATTGGTGAAGACTTTGATATTACCAAAGCACGTTATCATAAAATTGTCATTATGACTGATGCTGACGTTGATGGTGCACACATCCGGACATTATTATTAACATTCTTTTATCGTTATATGCGCCCGTTAATTGATCACGGTTATGTTTACATTGCTCAACCACCTTTGTATAAGGTACAGCAAGGAAAAGCTATTTATTATGCTTATAATGAGAATGAAATGGAACGAATCATTAGAGAGCTACCTAAACAACCAAAGCCTGGGTTACAACGTTATAAAGGTCTAGGAGAAATGAATTCCACCCAACTTTGGGAAACGACTATGGATCCTGACAATCGAACACTGCTACAAGTGAATTTAGAAGATGCAATAGAAGCGGATCTGATCTTCGATATGTTAATGGGAGATAAGGTCGAACCGCGACGGAACTTTATTCAAGATAATGCTGTTTATGTGAAAAATTTAGATATTTAAATAAACAGTCAGTTGAACGAGTTTCCTTAGTTGAATAGGAGGTTTTTGGATGGTGGATAATCAACGTCCTCAAGTACAAGAAGTAAATATTGGTAATGAAATGCGTACATCTTTCTTAGATTATGCCATGAGCGTAATTGTCTCTCGAGCCCTTCCAGATGTTCGAGATGGATTAAAGCCTGTGCATCGTCGAATTTTATATGCGATGAATGACTTAGGTATGCATTCTGATAAGGCCTATAAGAAATCTGCTCGGATCGTCGGTGACGTGATCGGGAAGTATCACCCTCATGGTGATTCATCGGTGTATGAAGCAATGGTCAGAATGGCACAAGATTTTAGCTATCGTTATATGCTTGTAGATGGACATGGAAATTTTGGATCTGTAGATGGTGATCCAGCAGCAGCGATGCGATATACCGAAGCAAGAATGTCTAAGATATCGATGGAAATTATGCGTGATATCAACAAGGATACCATTGATTACATGGATAACTATGATGGCTCAGAGCGTGAACCGAAAGTTTTACCTGCCCGTTTCCCAAATTTATTAGTTAACGGAGCTTCTGGTATTGCAGTAGGGATGGCGACCAATATTCCGCCACATCAATTAGGAGAGACTATTGACGCCGTATTAGCTATTAGTGAAAACCCTGACATCACGATTGAAGAATTGTTAGAAAACCATCTATATGGACCTGACTTTCCTACCGGTGGTATTATTTTAGGGCGTTCCGGGATTCGAAAAGCCTATCAAACCGGAAAAGGATCAATTACCGTTCGGGCCAAAGTCGAAATTGAAGAGCAAGCAAACGGTAAAGCAAGAATTTTAGTGACAGAATTACCTTATCAAGTAAATAAGGCCAAGCTTATAGAAAAGATTGCTGAGTTAGCTCGTGATAAAAAAATTGAAGGGATTACTGATCTACGCGATGAATCAGACCGAAATGGAATGAGAATCGTAATTGAGCTTCGCCGTGATGCCAATCCTAATGTTTTATTAAATAATTTATATAAGCAAACAGCCTTACAAACTTCGTTTGGTATTAACATGCTGGCACTCGTTGATGGACAGCCAAAGGTGCTAAATTTAAAACAAGCCCTATCTCATTATCTAGAACACCAAAAGGAAATCATCCGTCGACGTACAGCGTACGAATTGAAAAAGGCAGAAGCTCGGGCCCATGTTTTAGAAGGACTTAGAATTGCACTTGATCATATTGATGCTATTATTGCCTTGATTCGTCAGTCTAAAACTGCAGATGAGGCGCGGACGGCGTTGATGACCAACTATAATTTAAGTGAGAAACAAGCACAGGCTATTCTTGATATGCGTCTGCAGCGTTTAACAGGTTTGGAACGAGAAAAAATTGAAGAAGAGTATCGCGAATTAATATCATTAATTCGTGAGCTAAAAGAAATTTTAGCAAATGAGGAAAGAGTATTAGAGATTATTCGGGAAGAACTAGAAGATATTAAAACACGTTATAATGATCAGCGTCGTACAGAAATTGCGGCCGGAGGTTTTGACTTCTTTGAAGATGAGGATTTAATCCCAGAAGAGAATATTGTCATTACCTTAACACATAAAGGCTACATTAAACGTTTACCGTCATCGACCTATCGTACTCAGCGTCGAGGTGGAAGAGGTGTCCAAGGTATGGATACTAATGAGGATGATTTTGTAGAGCACCTCGTCTCTACCTCTACACATGATACAGTGCTGTTTTTTACTAACAAAGGTAAAGTATATCGTCTAAAAGGTTATGAAATACCTGAGTATGGCCGCACGGCTAAAGGTTTACCGATTATCAATTTATTAGAAATAGATAAAGGTGAATGGATTAATGCTGTGATTACCGTCCATGAATTTGAGGATGATTGGTATTTATTCTTTACAACTAAGCATGGAATATCCAAGCGGACACAATTAAGTCAGTTTGCTAATATTCGTAAGGGTGGCTTAATTGCTTTAAATCTCCGTGAAGAAGATGAACTGATTTCTGTTCGCTTAACAGATGGCAAGAAAGATATTATGATTGCGACGCGAAATGGATCCTTGATTCGTTTTGAAGAAACACAGATTCGAGCTATGGGTCGGACAGCAGCAGGTGTGAAGGGAATTTCATTACGTGATGATGATGAAGTAGTCTCAATGGAGATTGTAGAAGCAGGTTATTATGTGCTTAATGTGACAGAGAATGGATACGGTAAGCAAACGCCTATTGAGGAATACCGAATGATTAATCGTGGTGGTAAAGGTGTGGCGACCTGTAACATTACAGAAAAAACAGGTAAGGTCGTAGCGGTTAAAGCAGTTAATGGTGAAGAAGACCTGATGATTATTACCGAAACTGGTGTCTTAATTCGTATGCCAGTCAACAGCATTTCCAAAACAGGTCGAAACACACAAGGGGTTCGTTTAATCCGATTGCAAGATAATGAGAAGGTTGCAACTGTGGCACGAATAGAGCCACAAGAAGATGAAGCAGATGAAACAGACGAAACAGAAACTCAAACCTTAGCAGAAGAGAATTAAACCTCAAGCAAAATGTATGATCGTGTGTTCAAATAGTTAGCCATGATCGTATGTCGAGCTAACCGGTTTTTAGCAAATTAGGATCAGCTATAGAAAAGCAGCAAAAAAGCTATGCTAAAAGCTGATAACTTTTTTGAACGATATAGCAAAGGCAGGTGGAACTAGTGGAGGTACATCCAGATCAGCTTATTCCGCAATGTGTTATCGAGTCAGATGTATATAGTAAGACACGTAATCCAATTGTTAAACGCGATACCGTACTTGATGATCAGCACATTGACGTATTAAAACGCTTTTTGATTACGAAGGTAGAGGTATCAGAAAAGCTTGCGAATGGACATGCCTTTTCTCCTGTTCCACAGCAGGATAAGCGAAGTACAGAGACGGAAGGACCAAAGATAGATTCAAGTTTGTCTCCTTTTCTAGCTGATTATCATCGTGTTGTTGACCAATACAAACGTATGTTTAGCCAGTGGCAAAGTGGTGCTGCTTTAGATATTCAGGCCATTCAAAATTTGTTGCTGCCTTTGCTTAACCAAGCTGACGCTTATCAAGCAGAAGTGTTTTTATTAGCTAATCAATCAACGGAAAAAGACTATCTCTATCACCATCATGTAGCTGTAAGTTTACTATCTGCCATCACAGCAAAACGCTCAGGCTTTGATCGAGATTGGCTTCAAATTAGCTTAGCTGCTTTTATTTCTGATAGTGGTATGGCTAAGCTTCCTGAAGGATTGTATCAAAAAAGAGGCAGGCTTTCGTCAGCAGAGCGTGAACAATTAGAAAAGCATCCTACCTTTTCCTATCATTTAGTTGAAAGAATCACCAATTTAACAAAGGAAGCTAAATTAGCGATTCTCCAGCATCATGAGAAGGTCAACGGGAAAGGTTACCCATTAGGAGTTAAGGGAGGTCAAATCCATCCCTATGCCAAAATAATTGCTATAGCAGATGCCTTTCACGCCATGACATCAAACCGCTTTTATCAAAATCAGCGTGCCTTCTTTGCTGTTATGAAAGAAATGAACGGACTAGCTCAGCAGCATTTTGACCAGCATTACTTAAATGTTTTTTTTACATGTCTAGAGGATGCTCTATTAGGACGAAACGTTTATTTATCAGATGGGAGAACAGCCACTTTAGTTGCCTTAGAGTTTAATGCACTCCCTGAATTATTACTACAAATCCACCGTACTTACGAAGTTATCGCGATTGGAGCGAAGGATGATCTAAGGATTCAACATTTTATTAATGAATGAATTGACCTTTGGTTTAACTAATTTTCTTGATACGAAAGGCTGCCTATCGAGTTTTCATCTTTGAGCTAAGCGAGTCTGGGCGGTGCAACGTATCCGATTAGATAGCTTGGTTAGTGGAGAAAACTAACCAAGTCTAAGCTTTGCCACTGATGTTGGCAAATAGATAGAGAATAACAATAATTTGATAACTTGGAGCAGCATTCATTTAAAGAACGGACGCTATATCACCTCGAAATGTCTTGAAGTGATGCCCGGACGAAACTATGTATGGCTGCTCCAAGTCTTTTTTATTACAGTTAGATAAAATTAGCTAATCTGTTAATATTTTAATATGTTACAATCTTTCGACTTTTCTGATTAAACTGAATTTAATTAATGAGACTGAACAGTTGCGAAAAAAGGTTGAAAAAGCTGAATGGTTATCGTATTGTAAATAACAATAAGAAAAAGAGCATGACTAGATTAAAGAGAAAAAGAAACTAAAAGGAGGAGTAATAATGAGGGAGGACAAGTTTACCAAAGAAGGCCTAACGTTTGATGATGTTTTGTTAATTCCTGCACAGTCAGAGGTATTACCTCGAGATGTATCGATTAAAACGACATTGAGCGATGGCTTAAAGTTGAACATGCCTTTAATTAGTGCTGGTATGGACACTGTTACCGAAGCAGAAATGGCGATTTCGATGGCCCGCCAAGGCGGAATTGGTATCATCCATAAGAATATGTCTATTGAAGACCAAGCCGAGCACGTTGATCGTGTTAAACGCTCAGAGAGTGGTGTTATTACAAATCCATTTTTCTTAATGCCCGATAATCAAGTTTTTGATGCTGAGCATTTAATGGGTAAATTCAGAATTTCAGGTGTTCCAATTGTCAATAATAAGGAAGATCAAGTGCTTGTAGGTATTTTAACCAATCGTGATTTACGTTTTATTGAAGATTATTCAATAAAAATATCAGAAGTCATGACGAGTGAAAATCTTGTTACTGCTCCTGTAGGGACTACATTGGAAGAAGCAAGCAAAATACTACAAAAGCATCGGATTGAAAAGTTACCACTTATTGATAATAATGGAGTTTTAAAAGGTTTAATAACCATTAAAGATATAGAGAAAGTTATTGAATTTCCGAACTCAGCCAAAGATAGCCAGGGACGGCTTCTTGTCGGTGCTGCCGTTGGGATTACCATTGATGCGATGACACGTGTAGACAAGCTAGTTGAAGCAGGTGTTGATGTCATTGTTATAGATACAGCCCATGGCCATTCTAAAGGAGTCATCGATCAAGTAAAACGTGTCAGAGAAAAATACCCTCATTTAGATATCATTGCTGGAAATGTGGCTACAGCAGAAGCAACGAAGGCATTGATTGAGGCAGGTGCTTCGATCGTTAAAGTTGGTATTGGACCTGGATCAATTTGTACAACCCGAGTAGTTGCAGGGGTGGGTGTTCCACAAATTACAGCGATCAATGATTGTGCTGCAGAGGCAGATAAATACGGTATTCCAGTTATTGCTGATGGCGGGATTAAATATTCTGGTGATATTGCCAAAGCAATTGCAGCAGGGGCGAAAGCAGTTATGCTAGGAAGCCTATTTGCAGGAGTAAGTGAAAGTCCTGGAGAGACTGAAATTTACCAAGGTCGACGCTACAAAGTATATCGAGGTATGGGTTCTGTTGGAGCGATGAAGTCAGGCTCGAAAGACCGTTATTTTCAAGATACGAATGATGCTAAGAAACTTGTACCTGAAGGTATCGAAGGCCGTGTTGCCTATAAAGGTCCTCTATCTGATACCGTACATCAGTTGCTTGGAGGTTTACGAGCCGGTATGGGGTACTGTGGTGCTAAAGACATTGAAGCCTTTAGACAAGATGCTCAATTCATTCGAATGTCTGGTGCAGGCTTACGAGAGTCTCACCCTCATGATGTACAAATAACGAAAGAAGCTCCTAACTACTCTGTTCAATAAGAATTACTAAAAAGGCGAGTCCCATTGGGATAAGCCTTTTTATTTTGCTAGCAACCTCGCAATGAGTACGATGGTTTAATAGGATTAGGGTATTTTTTCCTGATTTTCATATCATTAAACATTGCTCGTTCAACTTAGATAAAGGCAAAAATGTGATCGTCTTTAGTCTGGAAAAAAATACAGTTCAAAAGTAGATATCGTAAAGAAAAGGAATATGGTAGAATAACGGTTGTGGAACAAATTATTTTGGGGGTAAATGAAGTTGAAAAAAATACTGAATAAGACCTTAATAGGCTTTCTAATCATATGTACAATGATATTATTTAACGGCAAACCTTTAACTTTAGAAGCACAAGCTTTAGATATTGCAGCAGAGTCTGCCATTTTAGTAGATGCAAATACAGGTGATATCTTATTTGCTAAAAATGCAGATATTAAGTTACCTCCAGCAAGTATGACCAAGATGATGACTGAATATTTAGTCTTAGAAGCGATTAATCAAGATCAAATAAGCTGGGAGACAACCGTTCAAATTAGTGATTATGCCTATAGTATTGCAGCCAATACGTCTTTTTCTGGCATAGGTTTAAGACAGAATAAGGACTATACGGTGCGGGAATTATATGAAGCAATGGCTATCATTTCAGACAATGCTGCTACCATTGCTTTAGCTGAATTAGTAGCAGGTAGTGAAGGTGAATTTGTCAAGTTAATGAATCAAAAGGGAACAGAGCTCGGTTTAACCGACTTTGAATTTGTCAATTCAAGCGGGCTAACCAACGCAAGTCTAGGTGATAATTATCCAGAAGGTACGGATCCAGATGCTGATAATCTAATTTCAGCACGTTCGGCTGCTACTTTAGCTTACCATCTTGTGAATGATTATCCAGAGGTTTTAGATTTTTCTAGTACGATCCATTCTGAGTTAGATGGTGAGCCTTTAGAAAATTTAAATTGGATGCTACCTTGGAATAATACAAACTTTGCTCAATATTTCTATGAAGGTGTTGATGGTTTAAAAACAGGTTACACCACAGAGGCGGGTTATTGTTTTACTGGAACAGCAGTAAGAGATGGACAACGTTTAATTACGGTCGTCATGCGGACGGATAGCTATGGCTCACGCTTTATGGAAACACAAAAGCTTTTAAACTATGGCTTTAATGAATTTAATCATACTGAGCTATATCCTGCAGGGTATCAGCTAGAAAATCAATCATTGTTGGAAGTAAGTAAAGGTAAAGAAAAAGAAGTTGAAATTGAACTAGCTGATAGTCTTTCATCAATGGTTCGTGTCGGTGAAGAAGAAGGCTATTCAATTGAGTATATTATTGATGAAAATAAATTAAATGAAGATGGACAGTTAATCGCTCCTTTGGAACGTGGAGAGAAAGTTGGAGAAGCACGATTAGTTTATGATGGTAATGGAGATTATGGCAATATTAAATCTGATCGTAATGGACAAACTGTCGATTTAATTACAGTAACTGAAGTTGAACAAGCCAATTGGTTTATGCTAACCCTGAATGCAATTGGTGACTTTTTTGCTAATATCTTTACCACAGTCGTTGAAACGGTCAAAGGCTGGTTTTAGTGGGTTTTGAATATAGCGGAATATACTGGTTAAGCTATGATGAAGGCAGATCTTTAATTAAGATGAATAAACATTTTTATCGCAGTGTAACTGGCTAGGGCTACGATTACTCGCCCCATCGAAGGTCTTTTGTAAGACTCCCAGTTCAAGAAATAAGGGAACACGTCATATCTCTACCATTTAAATAAATCGATAAAAGGCCTTGCATCTTAAGGATCTTTTCGCTATGATATATTAAAATCATTGAAATTTATAATACGTTGATAGGAATTAGTAACCAATCTTTTTTCTTAAGAGAGCTAGTGGTTGGTGTGAACTAGTGTGAAAATATGGTGAATCCATCCTTGAGTGATATGTGGTCAAAAACATATCCGGTTTAAACCGTTATCTTGAAATGAAGTTGGAAGACATAGTGTCTTCAATCAGGGTGGCATCGCGGGAATAGCTCTCGTCCCTAATATTTAATTAGGGATGGGAGTTTTTTGTGTTTTTTATCGCAGTGTAACTGGCTGGGGCTGCAATTACTCACCCCATCGAAGGGTTTTTGTAAGACTCCCAGTTCAAGAAATAAGGGAACACGTCATGTCTAAATGGGAGATCCAGCAGCCAATAACGGCCCGATTGGTTCAACTCACGTTCAGTGGGGGGGAGAGGAAGCTGACTAGGTTCGCGACGTCGTGCCGCAACGCCTGCACGAGCACATCCTCTCGGTCGAAACACGCACTTTCACTTTATTTTAGTAAGATTAGCGTTAACTTTAATTAATTTGGAGGAATGAATGATGTTAGATGTAAAAGTATTAAGACAAAATTTTGCAGAGGTCCAAGCTAAGTTAAAGCATCGAGGTGAGGACCTAACAGATCTCAATCAATTTCCAATACTTGATCAATCACGTCGAGAATTAATTGCCAAAACAGAGGAATTAAAAGCAAAGCGAAATGATGTTAGTAAGGAAATTGCCAGCCTAAAAAAGGATAAGAAGAATGCCGACCATTTAATTCAAGAAATGCGTGCAGTTAGTGACCAAATTAAAGAAATAGATCGTGAGTTAAATCAAGTTGAAGCAAAGTTTGAGCAATTATTACTGTCAATCCCAAATATCCCACACGAATCAACACCAGTCGGTAATTCTGAAGAAGACAATGTAGAAGTACGTAAATGGGGAGAAGTAAAGACGACAGACTATGAATTAAAACCGCATTGGGATATAGCAGCCGATCTAGGATTATTAGATTTTGAACGGGCTGCAAAAGTTACGGGTAGTCGGTTTGTTTTTTATACTGGTTTAGGGGCAAGGTTAGAGCGTGCATTAATTAGCTTTATGATGGATTTACATGCAGATCAGCATGGTTATTGTGAGATGCTACCACCTTACATGGTGAACCGAACAAGCTTAACAGGAACGGGCCAATTACCTAAATTTGAGGAAGATGCGTTTAAAATACAAGATTGGGACTACTTTTTAGTCCCAACTGCAGAGGTCCCTGTTACCAATTTTTATCGTGATGATATTTTATCAATTGAACAATTACCACAAAAATTTGTAGCCTATAGTGCTTCATTCCGTTCAGAGGCTGGGTCTGCTGGCCGTGATACAAGAGGTCTTATTCGCCAGCACCAGTTTAATAAGGTGGAGCTAGTCCATTTTGTTAAGCCTGAAGATTCCTACCAAACGTTAGAGGAATTAACAGGACATGCCGAGAAAGTGTTACAGCTTTTAGAATTACCATACCGAGTCATGAGTATGTGTACAGCGGATTTAGGTTTTACAGCAGCTAAAAAGTATGACATTGAAGTTTGGATGCCAAGCAATGATACTTATCGAGAGATCTCGTCTTGCTCCAACTTTGAAGATTTTCAAGCTCGTCGTGCTGGTATTCGTTTTCGCCGTGCTGATAAAGCAAAGCCTGAATTCGTCCATACTTTAAATGGCTCAGGACTTGCCATTGGACGGACGGTAGCTGCCATTTTAGAAAATTATCAAAATGAAGATGGCAGTGTGACAGTCCCAACGGTTTTACAGCCTTATATGGGCGGGAAAACAATTATTCAGTAAAAAAATTTAGAAAAATATTGACAGGTATAATGAGAACTGATAATATAAATCTTGTCGTCAGTTCACGGAGGAATACCCAAGTCCGGCTGAAGGGATCGGTCTTGAAAACCGACAGGGGCTTCACGGCCCGCGGGGGTTCGAATCCCTCTTCCTCCGCCATATTATACTTATGGACGATATCAGATCTTATCATTTAGGTGATAAGATCTTTTTAATTATTTAACTATATTCAGTAGAAGTCCTTAATTTCTATAAGTGGTGAGATGAATGCCTATTTGTATTGATTCAGTGGGGGCACAACTGCGGCTGAATAAGGTTAAAGCCTCCGAAAGCTGCCATAGTTTTAACAGCAATTTTTGAGCGGAGCTCGATAAAATCTGGGCGCTAATCTGATAAGAGGTATTTGATCTAATAGTTAGAATATTCAGGGTTTTAAACTGTACAGGAATATCATATTTTGGTAGGATACAATCAGATATGGAGGTTTTTAATCAATGAATAAAATCACGTTTATTGGTGCGGGATCCATGGCGGAAGCTTTAATTGCTGGTATGGTCACAGCCGAATTTTCACCCAAATCCATTGTTGTAACCAATAAGTCAAACACTCGTCGTCTAGCTGAATTAAATAATAAGTATCATATTCAAGTTGAACAAAAGCTTAGCGAAGCTGTTTCAGAAGCAGATATCCTTGTGCTTGCGGTTAAACCAAAGGATGCCCAAACTGCTTTAGAACATATAAAATCATTTATAAATAAAGAGATGCTTATTATTTCAATTATGGCTGGTATACCCACAACATATATTGAACAGTTTTTAAATCGAGATATGGCTGTCATCCGAGCAATGCCCAATACCTCATCCATGGTGGGGTTAAGTGCAACAGCGATAGCAAAAGGAACCTTTGCCAATGATGAGCATGTAAAAATGGCCAGACAAATGTTTGAAACAGTTGGGATTGTTGAACAAGTTTCAGAGGAAGACATTCACATCGCAACTGCCATTGCTGGAAGTGGTCCAGCTTACTTTTATTATATCGTAGAGGCAATGGAAGAAGCGGCCATAGCATTAGGGTTATCAGAAGCTAGCGCAAAAGCACTGATTAATCAAACACTTTTAGGTGCTGCCCAAATGCTTAACCAATCAACTGCTTCTCCTGCTGAGCTACGCAAAAAAATAACTAGCCCAAACGGTACAACAGAAGCTGGTATCGCTAGCCTTGAAACAGATCAGACTGATCAAATTGTAAAAAAAGCAATCCAAGCAGCTTACCAAAGGTCAATTGAATTAGGGAATAATCGTTAAGCTAATCAAATCTATACGTTATCTGCTTGCTCAAAGGGTCATTTTAACTTCATTCAGCAGAAGTCTTCTACTTTTATAAGTGGTGAGGTGAAGGTAGCTTTGTATTCCATTCAGTGGGGGTACAAACCCCTGCTGAATAAAGTTAAAGGCTTATTTGGTTTCACAAACTCCATTATATTAACTAATAGTTTATAAATGTTTGAACCTCTAAAAAACAGGTGTCATCAGAATTCTACTGATGACACCTGTTTTTATAAGGTAGATTATTAGTAACGTGATTGATTAATAAAGTGTCCTATCTTTTCCAAAATTGGCTCAATTGAAGTTTCATCGTGCATTAAATCGTAGTCTGAAATATTTATCCGTAAAATTGGACAAGCATTAAAGCTATTAATCCAATCCTCATAACGCTTATGCATTTCTTCCCAATATGAAACAGGGGTTTGCTGCTCCATTGGTCGTCCACGTTCTTTAATACGTTCAAGAATCTCTGCTAGTGTTCCTTCTAAGTAAATAAGCAAGTGTGGATGTGGGAAGTATGGCGTCATTACCATGGCATCAAATAAATTACGATAGGTTTGATAATCAGTTGGGTTCATGGTACCTTTCTCATAGTGCATTTTAGCAAAAATGCCGGTGTCTTCATAGATTGAGCGATCTTGAATAAAGCCACCACCATATTCAAAAATACGTTTCTGCTCTTTAAAACGTTCTGCTAGAAAATAGATTTGCAGATGGAAGCTCCAACGTTCAAAATCTGCATAAAACTTATCTAGATAAGGATTTGTATCAACTTTTTCTAATGAAGTACGAAAGTTTAATGCATTAGCTAAAGCATGGGTCATGGTAGATTTCCCTACTCCGACAGTTCCAGCAATGGTTATCACACTATCATGAGGGATATTATATTTTTCTCTTAAATTCATTTTTTATAAAACTCCTTCAGCAATATGTGGCTTAACTTTAGTAAAAATCGCTTCAAGGTCAGCTTGATATTTGATAAAATCTAAGCTATCTCCGTCAATACGAATAACAGGGATATTCGGATGGGTCTGCTCAAAATTATCCATATATGACTGGTAATCATATTTTAATTGCTCTAGATAAGCCGGTTGAATATTTTCTTCAATTGTTCTTCCACGTTGATCGATACGATGTAATAAAGTATCTAGACTTGCATCCAAATAAATTAACACATTAGGTTTAGGCATGTCGTCCATCAGAATATGATAGATTTTCTCGTATTTCTCCAGTTGGTATCCTGATAAAGTGCGTTTCGCAAAGATCATATTTTTCATAATATGATAATCGGCTATCACAGGCTTATTTTTACTCAAATAAAGCTTATCAATATCCTCAATCTGTTTATAGCGATTACATAGGAAAAACATTTCCGTTTGAAAGCTCCATGCTTTAATATCGTCATAAAACTTACCTAGGAAAGGATTTTCTTCAACAATCTCTTTCAAAAGGTGAAAATTAAAGTGTTTAGCTATTTTTCTAGATAAAGATGTTTTGCCGACACCAATTGGTCCTTCAACTGCAATAAAAGGAACCTGCTGCATACTATTTCCTCCCTAAACTTACAACCTTTCAATAATAAAGACAAAAACTATTCTATCATATTTAGAATCGAATCGGTAAAAGTTCATAAATATATCAATATAAAAAATAAAATTAGTGTTATATATTTGAGGAGCGGATCAGGTTTATTTTTTTCAGTAGGAGAATCGGAGTGGACTATGAAAGGTCGATCGATTCCCCTTACCAGGGCTGGGATAAAACATATAAAGTTAAGCGCCTCTTTTAACCTAGTCTCAAAAGTCGCAGATATTTAACTTCATTCAGCAGAATTCTCCCACATTTATAAGTGGTAAGATGAAATGCTTAATACAATGGAGATCAACCCTTGCTGAATAAAGTTAAAGCCTCCGGCGGGACCCACAGGTTTTTAGCAGAAATTTATCAAGCGAAGTCGATAAAATCTGGGCGTAAATACACCAAGGCGCATTTGATTCTGCTTATAGAATTTGGATTAAGAATGTGACAATAATAAACAGTAAGTTGAGGCCTATTACCGCAATACCACCGATTCTGTTTGCTTCACGTAACAGCTTACGACTGAATGTTAGGCAATAATACGACAAATATAGGCAAACAAGCACAAATAGAAGTTTTTGCATTAATCTCGTACCTCATTTAGGTTCGTGTCATCTAATAAATTACCGAACTGCATTTTTTTTAGCTGATAAGACACATGAATATCAGCGTTGGGATAGATATTTTTATTCCAATCTGCTTGTTCGAAGGCTGGAATATCCTTGAAATGCTTTCTTGCATAAAGTGACCAATAAAATGGCTGAGCCCTGTAGCTTTCTTGTGTTTTTTTAATTAGCTCTTTTGTGATTGCTTCGTTATAGTCTTCAATGGATTTTTCTAAGGTCGCTTTATCTGCTTCACTTTGTGAGTAGTTGACTAAGCTTGGGATAGCTAGTATTTCTATTTCAAACTGGACTAGCACATTAATGGTTGCATGGTTTCTTTCAGCATCATATTGTATATCTATTATAGGTTCTTGACTTTGAATATAGTCAGCTGCGACACGATACTTTGGAGCTAATGGATCTGGATAGGTGGTGAGTAACTCAGACATTTCCATTGTTTTATCAAGGATATTGGCAATTCTCGTTTCTTCACCTGTTAAGCGATCAATCATGATCCCTTCTTTAAAAACAGCTGAGCCCATAAACTGAGTAGGGTTACCACCACTTTTAGGAATTTGGCCAGCATAAAAATTATCTTCACTACCACGATCTATTTTGGGATCCGTATTTGTAGTGGCATACATAGCCAAGAATAAATCGGCATCTCCCTCAGTAATTTGAAAAAAACGATGGAGATCAGCATCTGGAATGATTCCCGTTTCTTTTGCCCTAGTCAACATATATTGATAATATTTATGTGGTCTTTGCTCTAGTGTTGGTTGATTATTTTTTATAAAGGTGGCTGCATCTTCTTGTGAAATAATCAGTTGTACACTTCTTCGAATTTGTGGTGTCCTTCCCGCTGATTGAATAATGCGAATAAATTGATCAGATCGAGCTAATGATTCAGAGGCAATAATGACACGTGTTTGATCAAGCGCAATTTGTTTGGTGACAAAAGCATTTGCTGTTGTTGTTGCTGTCATAATATCGGTCCCTCTAATGGTTACCGTTTCGCTTGCTTCTTGCTCTGATCCTACTGATGAGGCGATAGAGCCAACTTCAGGATTGGCAATTTGAAAGGTAAATAAAAAGATTCCCTCTTGTTCAGTTTCATCAATACCAACAGCAATAACATAGGATTGCTTTTCCAACTCAATCATATCCTCGCATCCCATAATAAAAAAGGATAATAAAACTAGCCATAAGAGTTTCAATTTTCCACCTTCTTTCGCTTAAATAAATGAATGAGCAGTAATACCAATGGAAACCCCATTATAATCGGGGTCATTAAATTTAATAATTGGTTACGGTAAATGAGCTCGTTCACGACAGAGTTATCAGGGACTAAACCGACCACCATAACTAAATAGCCCATTGGCAGTATTAATAGCTCAAAGTGCTTGATATTGAAGATCGCCCCAAAAAGCCATGTCAGCAAGTAAAGAAGTAGAATAAATCGAATAAAAGTAGCTAATAACCAAAAAACCATAAAAAACGTTTCAATATTTGTAAAGAAATCCCCTAAATTAACGTATTGCGTAATTTCATGAAAAGGAAATGAAATTTTTTCAATCGAATTATAGTCAAAGACAACAGCATAGATCAAAAAGAAAAAAGTAATAACGCCAATAGCGAATAGTAATCCAACTAAGCCCCCGGTATTGAAGTCATGTGACTTTCGAAAGGCTGAATAGCCCATAGTTAGAAGGATAAAATCACTATATATCGATCCTTTTAACAGACTCTCTTCGACAATTAATGGGAGTCCTGACCCGAAGATAGGAAAAATACGGTCCCAGACCAATTCTTCATATATTAGAAAAGCCAACAAAAAAAAGCTAATAAAGATAAACGGAAAAAAGATCTTCGCCGTATATCCGATCACTTCAATACCTCGAATCGCCCCGAAAATACAAATTATCGTAAAGAGTACAAAAATAATAAGGGTCGAAGAGTTCAAAAAGTATAAATTTCTTATTTGTTCAACATAATTGCGACTATCTAAGGATATAAATGTTATGTTCAAAAGTAAAAAAATAAAGCCAATAGCTTTACCTAACTTATTGCCTAGCAAAATTTCCAATAAATTAATGAGGTGCTTAGCTTGATAGTGCTTTAGTAAATAGAGCAGGATTAGAAGGCTTGGGAGTATGACAATAAAGGCAAGCAGCGGAATATACCAAAAGGCATTTTGAGCTTTTTGTGCGAATAAGGATGGTGTTGTGTCGGTTAGCTTTAGTGCAATTAAGATCATCGTTAGAGAAAACATTTCAAAAGCTGCTAATTTCTTATCTACTTTCATTGTCATCCTCTTCCTTTATTTATCTTTCCGAGCTGACTGGAGATCTTTGGGCAACAAATAACCCGGTCGCCATTTTTCTTTACGCATGGCTTTTCTAAAATAAGTATCTTGATTTGATAGATAGATCGGTGCTAAGGGAGCAAAGTAAGGGATACCAAAGGATTTCAATGAGACAGCGTACATAAACCAAATTGTAAAGGCCATAACCAAGCTGTACATACCGAAAAAGCCTGCTGATAAAATAAAAATAAAACGCGTGATTCGAACCGTATAATTAAAGCTCGGATCACTGATGGCGAATGATGTTAACCCAGATAAGGCTGAAACGATCACAATAATTGGGCTAATAATATTGGCTTCTACTGCAGCTTGTCCTAAGATAAGCGCTCCAACAATCCCGATCGTGGGACCCAATGGATTTGGAATGCGTATACCTGCTTCTCTAATCAGCTCAAAAGCGACCTCCATAATCAGCACTTCTAAAATAAGCGGAAAGGGAACACGCTCTCGAGTTACTGTAATGGCAAGTAATAGATCAGGCGGGATCATTTGACTATGAAAATTAGCTAAGGCAACATAGATGGCTGAGATCATTGTCGTCAAAAATAAGGCTAAAAAACGAACGCCTCTCGTGAAATTACCAAAAATAACCCGCATATAGCGATCCTCGGGGTTATGGATAAAAGACCAAAATGTAATGGGTACAATCAAGCAAGCAGCAGAACTCTCCATTAAAAGAATAATATGCCCACGCTCTAAGTAAATAGCGGCATTATCTGGCCGTTCTGTATAATAAATACTGGGAAATATGGAATAGGGACGATCCTCAATATATTGCTCTAATAATTCTAAATTTTGAACATTACCGACTTTAATCGCATCTAACTTTTCCTTAACCTCCTCAAGTAATTTATCATTGACCAAGTTATCAATATAAAGTAGTTGAACATCTTGCGTTGAACGGTCACCAACTTTTTTCACTTCGGTCATCAAGTTGTGATTACGTACTCGCTTACGTACAAGTGAAATATTGACACGAAGTGATTCAGTAAAAGCCTCCTTAGGACCACGTACAACACTTTCATTTTCTGACTGACTAATCCCTCTATGCTCGAAATTAGAGACATCGATTGAATAAGCAATCGGGTCATCTTCCATAAGCATTATGGCCTTTCCACTAGTCATATGATCTTGAATTTCATTTAAATTTGATGTGACTTTAACACTTTCGGGAATAATAACATGATAGAGTGATGATCCAGACTGCTCTAACAATGGCCGAATAATTGTTTGCTCAATTTTGTCGCTGTTAACTAGAGAGGCATAATAACATAGCAACACATCCTTTTGATTATATTTTGCTTGGAAAACTCTCATTGAAAAATCATTATTTTTACCGTAAGAAAAGCAATGCTTGAGCAAGTCTATATTTGCCACTAAGTCTGAACTCAGTTTATTTTCTACTCCAAATTCATTACCTTTTGCCTTTTTTCTACGATTTTGCAATCCGATTCACCCCCTTTTATCGCCGTGTAACTGTCTGGGGCTTTTGTAAGACTCCGAGTTCAAGAAATAAGGGAACACGTCATTTCTATGTGGGAGATCCAACAGCCCGTAACGGCCCGATTGGTTCAACTAACGTTCAGTGGAGGAGAGAGGTAAGTTCGCGACGTCGTGTCGCAACGTCTGCACGAGCACATCCTATGCGTTGAAACCCCCACTGAATGAAGTTTCACTTTTTATAAAATTAGTCTGGATAGTTTTAACCTATCTATACATGGGTATACCTTAAACAAATAGATCACAAGATAAAGGAGCGGATCGAATATGAAGCAGATTGCTGTTGTTATTGCTGATTTATTTGAAGATATTGAATACACCTCACCAGTTGAGTCATTTCAAGAGGCGGGACATCAAGTGGTAACGATTGGTAAGGAAGAAGGTGTTACTGTAACGGGAAAAAATCAAAAAGTTCAACTTAAGGTAGAACGGGGGATTGATCAGGTTAAGATAGAGGAATTTGATGCCTTATTCATTCCGGGAGGATTCTCACCTGATATATTACGGGGAGATCACCGATTTGTACAATTTGCCAAAGGATTTATGGAGGCTCAAAAGCCCGTTTTTGCTATTTGTCATGGCCCTCAGTTGCTCATTACTGCTAAGACACTTGAGGGAAGAAAAGCAACGGGATTTAACTCTATAAAAGTTGATATGGAGTATGCTAAGGCCGATTTCCTTGATCAAGAGGTTGTTGTCGATCGAGAGCAACTTGTTACCAGTCGTACACCTGACGACCTCGAAGCATTTAACCGTGAATCATTACGACTGCTTAATTCGTAATCACAGACCTTACTGACTAGGCATTCCATTCCCTCTGAAAAAGCAACCCCGCTTTATCAGTGATAGGCGGGGTTAGTTAATATTTATTAATGTTAAATTGGTCTTCAAGCAAGAGCCAATTTTGGGGAAAAGCTAAACCTAATTTCCAATAACTAATCCCTCGTAAACCTTTTTCTCTGATTAAATCAAATTTAGCCTGAATCGATCTTGCGTCTTCAAACCAAACCTCATGCTCATTTCCCTCTGTGTCGACATAGTGAAAATAAGGGGCTTGAGCAACTGGATCAAATGAAATAGCTTGATTATGATCACGAGCTAGTGCAATGCCTTGCTGAGGACTTATCGCTCGAGCGTATTCTCCACCTGGCTGATAAGGTAATGTCCAATCATAGCCGTATAAATTTTGACCTAACATAATTTTATTGGCTGGCATCTCTGTTAAGGCATAATCTACAACTCGCTCTACTTGGTCAATAGGTGAAACAGCCATTGGGGGACCACCACTGTAACCCCATTCATAGGTCATCAGAATGACAAAGTCCGCTATTTCTCCATGTGCCCTGTAATCATGTGCTTCATACCAAGGACCTTCTTGAGTCGCACTTACCTTTGGTGCAAGTGCGGTTGACATTAATAAACCTTCCTCACTTAAACGTGATTTAGCATAACGCAAGAAATTATTATAGGCTTCACGATCTGCAGGCGGTAAAAACTCTAAGTCAAAATGGACATCACGATAGCCGCCGGCCCTTGCTGTTTCAATAATGTTATTCAGTAAAGTTTCTTGGATGGCTCTATCATTAACAATTAAGCTTCCCAGCTCATCACTAAAAGCCCCTTCTTCCAAATTCGTTACAACGAGTGATAAAGCAGCTTGGTTCTCCTCAGCGATCTGTCTAAAGTTATCAAGAAGTGGTGGACGTAAAGTTCCATCACGGTTAACTTGGTAACTAAAGAGAGATAGGTAGGTGAGTAGCTCGGCATGCTTTCTAGTTGCATTAATCAATGTTTCTGAGACAGTATCACCAATTGGTTCAACATAGGCATTCGTTTCAATTAATTGTTTTACTTGTTCTGGTATATATAATCTTAGGCCAACCGGAAGTGGTTGATTAGGATCAATGGCATTAATATTGGCTAGCTCAGTCGGACTAATACCAAATCGTTGACCAATACTAAACAAGCTATCACCTGGTTGGACAAAATAAAACTGTCCAACAACAGGGATCACTAATGCTTGACCAACAACAAGCTGATTTGGGGCTTCCAATTCATTGGCGTCAACAATAGCTGCTACAGTTGAACCAAATTGATTAGCAATACTGTAAACCGTATCCCCTTGCTCAACAGAATAAATTTGCACACGCTTTCCTCCTCACATCGTTCATTCTTTTCTAAGCCTATGCGTGATTCGCTCATTGAAGTACTTTTTTTAAATGAAATTTGTTAAACTAAGCCATAAAGGCTTGTTCAAAAAACTCACAATGATAGGGCGAAGCATCTGATCGTGAGTTTGTGTTCTACTAAATATCTGTTGAAAGGGGCACATGCTCCAATCTCAACTTAGCTCTGTGGCACAGACTAACCTTAAAACTAAATGGATGAAAGGATATTTAACATGACTGATGAGGATTACATGCAATTGGCTATTGCCGAAGCTATTAAAGCTGAACAATTAGGCGAGGTACCAATTGGAGCAGTACTTGTACATGAGGGAAAGGTGGTGGCTCGCGCCTTCAATTTAAGAGAATCACTTCAAACGACAGCTTCTCATGCTGAAATGCTTGTCATTAACCAAGCAAATGATTGGTCCAAAAGCTGGAGATTAGAAAATTGCACATTATATGTTACTTTAGAGCCTTGTCCAATGTGTGCTGGAACGATCTTACAAGCAAGAATTCCTCGCGTCATTTTTGGTGCATATGATCCGAAGGCTGGCTGTGCAGGATCAATAGTCAATCTATTACAAGATGATCGCTTTAATCACCAAGTTGAAATACAAGGTGGTGTACTTGAAGAGGCATGCAGTCAAATATTAACGGATTTTTTTAAAAAGCTACGTCAGCAAAAGCAAGTAGCCAAAGCTGCTGCAATGACAGTTGATGAGGAAAAAAATAACAACGGTTAAGATTTGCATTTTTGTACTAAACGATTTATACTAATACATGCGTCGGAAAAGACGCATATTAATTTTTGTTAGCAATCTTGCCGTGCTAGGTGGGGAGGTAGCGGTGCCCTTTACTCGCAATCCGCTGTAGCGAGACTGAATTCCCATTTGAGGTACAACATTTTAAGGTCTGCCATAACGAATTGGTGTTGACGCTTGGGTCCTGCGCAACGGGAGCCCGTGAATCCTGTCAGGTCCGGAAGGAAGCAGCAGTAAGCGGTTTTTTCTCGTGTGCCGCAGGGAAGCCTAGGCTGAGCCATGAACTTGTGTAACGCTTGGAGTGTTGTTATCAAGGATGGGTGCACGGCGTTATAATTGTTAGTCAATCCCTTGCCATTCGTGGTAAGGGTTTTTGTCTATATAAAAGTAACTACATAAAGACGTTTGCAACCATTTGTGTGTCTGAGAGTGATCGTTACGAATAAAAAGAGCTATCAGTTGTTTAGGATAACTATTCACATTCGCATTCAATTTCAGTTATAATAAGAAAGGAAATCCAATTAGAGAGGATTAGGCAAAAAATGAGCTACCAAGCCCTTTATCGCGTATGGCGACCACAAAGCTTTGCTGATGTTGTTGGACAATCCCATATTACTCGAACATTACAAAATGCTATTGCTAAGGATAAGTTTTCACATGCCTATTTATTTTCAGGGCCTCGTGGTACCGGTAAAACAACCGCAGCCAAAATTTTTGCCAAAGCCATAAATTGTCGTGAAGCACCTGTAAAGGATCCATGCGGTAAATGTGATGCATGCATCGGTATACAGACAGGAGCCATTAGTGATGTGATGGAAATCGATGCTGCCTCTAACAATGGAGTAGAGCAAATTCGTGATATAAGAGATAAAGTCAAATACGCACCAAGTTCTGTAACCTATAAGGTGTATATTATTGATGAGGTACATATGCTTTCTATAGGGGCTTTTAATGCGCTATTAAAGACTTTAGAGGAACCACCGAAACATGTCGTTTTTATTTTAGCTACAACTGAGCCACATAAGATCCCACTAACCATTATTTCACGCTGTCAACGGTTTGATTTTAAGCGTATATCTAACCATGATATCATTGGAAGAATGCAGGACATAATGAGTCGTGAGGGTACGACTGTGACTGAACCTGCTTATCATGCTGTGGCCCTTGCTGCCGAAGGTGGTATGCGAGATGCATTAAGTATATTAGATCAAGCCATTTCTTACAGTGATGGGCAGGTGGAATTAGAAGACGTGCTTGCTGTAACTGGGTCTGTTTCGCAAGATAAGCTAATTCAATTTATTCAACGATTGTACCACCATGATACGCCAAAAGCATTAAAGCTCATCGACAGCTTTATCCGAGATGGTAAGGATACGGGTAGACTTGTTCATGACTTAATCTATTTTTTGCGTGATTTACTATTAGCGAAGAGTGCGCCTAATTTAGAAGATATCATGGAAAGGGCTATTGTAGACGATGCATTTAAGGAGCTTGCTGAAACCATTACTGTTAATTGGATACAACAAGCCATTAATGAATTCAATCAGTGTCAACAGAATATGAAGTGGACGAATAGTCCTAAAGTTTTTTTAGAAATTGCTATCCTGAAAGTAACTGAGCAAAAAAATGAATCCCAAGGTCATCAAATAGATGATCAGCAAATTTTGCAGTTAACAGAAAAGCTTGCTAAACTAGAAAAAGAACTAACAGGTTTAAAGCAAAAAGGCAATCAACTCAAGCAGATAGAAGAACAGCATACTAAGCCAAAAAAGAGTCCAACCTTTTCAAAAAATGGTTACAGAATTCCTTTGGAGCGTGTACGTCAAGTTTTAGAGCAAGCAGAAAAAACTTACTTAAAACGTGTCCAAAGCAAATGGGCAAGCTTTATGCAGATGCTAAAGCAGCAAAATGCCCCTGCTCATGCTACTTTACAAGATGCTAAGCCGAGTGCTGCGTCAGAGGATTCAGTGATCATTGCATTTAAATATGAGATCCATTGCTCGCTTGCACTTGATCACCAAGAGACAATAGAAGGTTTATTGTATGATTTATTGGGCCAGTCAACAACCATTATACCGATTCCTGAAGCCAATTGGTTGGAGGTACGTCAGGAATTTATTGAGAAACAACGCCAACAATCACCAGAGCAGAAAGACACAGAAGAGTCAAGATCAGATTTAGATGAACCTTTAGTGACTGAGGCTCGAAAGCTTGTCGGCGATGATTTATTAGAAATACATGACGAGTAATTAAATTTAATAAACCTAAGGAGGAATTTCCAAATGCGAGGAAATATGGGAAACATGAATAAAATGATGAAGCAAATGCAAAAAATGCAAAAAGATATGCTAAAGGCTCAAGAAGAACTTCAAGCAATGACCTTTGAAGCAACAGCCGGCGGTGGCATGGTAAAAGTTGTAGCTAACGGAAAGAAAGAAATTCTTGAAGTAGAGATAAAAGAAGAGGTTGTTGATCCGGATGATGTTGAGATGCTTCAAGATCTTATTATTGCCGCAACTAATGAAGTTCTTACAAAAGTAGATGATCAATCAAATGAAACAATGGGCAAGTTTACCCAAGGGATGAATTTACCCGGAGGAATGTTCTAGGAGGGGTAATTGTGTATTATCCAGAACCAATTTCAAAGCTAGTAGATAGCTTTACTAAGCTGCCAGGCATTGGACCGAAAACAGCGGTCCGACTGGCTTTTTTTGTACTAAATATGAAGGAAGACGATGTATTAGACTTTGCTAAAGCACTAGTTAACGCAAAAAGAGAGCTAACCCATTGCAATATTTGTGGTCATATAACTGACCAAGATCCTTGTGTTATTTGTCAGGATCAATCAAGAGATGAATCTGTCATTTGTGTTGTTCAGGATCCTAAAGATGTGATTGCAATGGAGAAAATGCGAGAATACAACGGGAAATACCATGTGTTAAATGGTGCTATATCACCAATGGATGGAATAGGACCGGAAGATATTAATGTTCCTTCTTTATTAAACCGTCTCAAGGATGAACAAGTGAAAGAGTTAATTTTAGCGACAAATCCTAATATTGAAGGAGAGGCGACAGCCATGTATATATCTCGATTAGTCAAGCCAACAGGGATTCGAATAACCCGAATTGCTCATGGTTTGCCGATGGGTGGAGATTTAGAATACGCTGATGAAGTCACACTATCAAAAGCTTTAGAAGGAAGACGTGAACTATAAAGGAAGTGGCTGAATGGGGTTTAGAAAGAAACGGAAAGTAGTAGAAGATGCTTTGCTTGAAGAGATACTCCGTTTACAATCCGAATGGGTTAAGTTAAAAGGAATTATCGAACGAAGTGTGGAACCGAGCGAAATTGGTCAATTTGATTTAATGATTGCTGAAGCTAAGTATTTTTATTTACTTAGAGAAGCTCGCTATCGAAACATTAATGCCCGTCATTAGCTAAAATATGATGGGCGTTCTTTTTTTTGCCCTTCTCTCATAACTTAAAGGTAGAGGTGTACTAGGGAAGATTGAAGGAAAAGAGAAAGTCAATAAGGAGTGATCACATGCAGACAATGGTTATTATAGGTATAATCTGTCTCATTCTCATTAGCTTGTTTCATAGGAAAACGTTTAAATTACTGTCTAAAACATTAGTAAAGGTGACGATTGGAGCATTATGTATCTTCTTTTTAAATCTATTTAGTGGCTCGTTCGGCTTGCATGTACCCATTAATCTATTCACAGCATCTCTGGCTGGATTTTTAGGTATTCCAGGAGTTATCGCCCTTAGTTCTTTACACTTATTTATACTTTAGTTATTGAAAAAGAGATGAGAACAAAAGGATCAAAAAGGAGTACCCCTTTTTTTTTTTGCAAAAAAAGCACCCAAAAAAATCTAAACTATATATCTTCTGTAGTTTCTCTAGGGAGGATTATATCGTAAGCTATTGGGTAAAATAATAATATTTTTTTAAAAAGACTTGTTTTTTAATATTTATCATGCTATATTATTTAGGCGTCATTTTTAACTAAATATGCAAAGCAAAGTTGAATTTAAAAAAACTTGACTTTACTATTGTGTTTTAGTATAATTAAATGGTTATCGATTTCGATAACTTGATTGATCTTTGAAAACTGAATCAACCAACCAGTACAAAAAAGTAAGAAAAGCTAGTGCTTGAAACCGAGCAATAAAAAGATCATCGATTCTGATCGATGCGCACGTAAGTGC
>NZ_BCQW01000007.1 GCF_001552275.1 Amphibacillus sediminis NBRC 103570 | reverse complement strand
AACCTATTGAACATTTATCTAAATGGGTAGTTCACTATGTCACCAAATGATAAGCGGCGCATCTCGTTGTTGGCTCGATTTTGCGCGACTCACGTATCTAAGGGCATACGCTCCGTTGCTCAAATCATCGCCGCCTCGACCTGCTTGCTTCTAATTCGGCAACCTATTGAACATTTATCTAAATGGGTAGTTCACTATGTCACCAAATGATAAGCGGCGCATCTCGTTGTTGGCTCGATTTTGCGCGACTCACGTATCTAAGGGCATACGCTACGTTGCTCAAATCATCGCCGCCTCGACCTGCTTGCTTCTAATTTGGCAACCTATTGAACATCTAACTAAAAGTAAAATTAGTCGTAAGATGAGTAAAGATAGTGTTACGTTTGACTTTTTAAATTGACTATAATTATTTTTGTAAGTGCTTACATTTATGAAGTAAAAGGTATAAAATGATTAAAGAGGAGAATACACATGAAAAAGAATGTGGTGTTAATGGTATGTCTTTTCTCGTTGTTCGTTGTTATAGTGGGGTGTAATCAAGAAGGTCAATCAACGCCAAGTAGTGACCCGGTCACCAGTGATTCAAGTTCAAGTAGTGATCAAGAAGAAGTCATCATTAAATTCCATACCCACGGTAATGAAGCGTCATATAATTGGTCTGAAACCTTAGCAGCATTTGAAACAGACTATCCACATATTAAGGTAGAGCTCATTATTCTAAGTGAAAAAGGTGATACAAATGAGGCTCTGCAAAAATTGGATTTGGCAGCAGCCTCTGGAGAACAATTGGATGTGCTAATGTTTAGTGACCCTGCTTCCTATGCTGAACGTGTTAATGCTGGAATGGTCGCTCCGATTGATGAATTTATTGCTGAAGATGGCTATCTTGTTCCAGAAGAGTATAAGGTAGATACTCAAATAGATGGTCAATACTATGCTTTACCTGGAAAATTCAACCCTTGGTATGTCCTAATCAATAAAGATCATCTAAATGAAGCAGGGTTACCATTACCAGAGGAATGGACATGGGATGAATTCGTAGATTATGCTAAACAATTAACAACAGGCGAACGCTACGGTACATTTTTTCATGGTCCACAAAATGGTGGCTGGATGGAGTATATGAATTTAGCGTTAGCGAGTAAGGCTGACAACTCAACATTTATTAAGGAGGATGGTACAGCTAATTTCGAAGATCCTATGTTTAGAAAAACGCTTGAAATAAGAGTACAAATGGAGAAAGAAGACAAGTCGGCAACACCATATACCGATATCTTCTCTCAAGACCTTCACTATCGGAATCAATTTTTTAATCAGGATGCCAGCATGCTATTAATTGGTAGCTGGATGAATACAGAGCTTGGTGGTACGGATCAGTTTCCATTAGAATTTGAAGTAGGGGTAGCACCATATCCAGCCAATGCAGATAGTGGTGAAACTGGTTATACACCTGTTACGACAGATTATATGGCTGTCGCCGCCAATTCTGAATTAAAAGAGGAAGCATACACCTTTATCCGTTGGTATACGACAGAAGGACAGCTTATTCAGGGTAAGAATATACCGTCATGGAATGAAGTGAGTGAAAACGAATTTGCGATGATTATTGATACAGTGTTAGAAGATACCAATAATCCCGAAAAAGTTGATAAAGACTCACTTATAAACGTACTAACAAATGCTCAATCATCAAAATTGACACCGCCAGTATCAGGTCAAGCTGAAATATATCAGCTTGTCAATGATGAATATGAGAAACTGATTTATGATCAACAAGACATTGATACAACGATACGAGTACTCCAAGAGAAGGCAACAGAAATTATTGAAAGAAATCAATAGCTTTGATAACGGTTTAGTAAGTTATAAATGAAAACTTGGCGAGGTCAAATGAAAAAAAGAAGATGAGCTGATCAACAATCAGGAGAAACGGATTGAACAGGATTGGTCAAATACCGTATCTCCTGATTGTACGCTAAAGTATGGTATAAGCTGACCAACTTCGTGCCAAACAGGGTAGACGACAAACTTTTAGCAATAGTGGAATGCCATGCTGAGTATTCTGACGATACTATCTCTAAGGAGATTTGTATATGAACTGGCTAATAAAATGCTTCAATCGTTCCTTAAGGAATAAAGTGATTGTCGCATCGATTGCTTGTATTTTTTTACCTGTTACCATTTCATTGACACTTTACCAATACTTTACAAATGATGCGGTAAGAGAACAAGCCATTCAAAATGCTAATAAAGAAATGAAGCTAACAGAGGAATACGTTTCAAAGATATTCCAGGATATGTTGTATATCATTAATTTTGTTCAATTTGATACACGATTAAATGCACTATTAAAAAAGCAAGCAGAAGAAGGATTTACCGATCAATCCCCCGCTACATATGAAGAATTTCTAGAAGATAGAACCGTCATGAATACGATTAAAGATATGACGCTATTAGGGGAGAAAGCACATGTGACCATCCTTTTGAAGAACGGTAAAGCCTATACGAACTATCCTGTGACCGATTACGATCCGTTAAGTTTTATCGATACCAAATGGTTTGAGGAGTTAAACGGGCTCCATGGTTATGAGTCTTTCTGGGTTGAAACTGAGCCTACTGTTTTTCAAGCCGAAAAAATAGCCAATCCTTATCAAATTTCAGTTGCACGAACTTTAAGGGATGAGCAATCAATCATTTATGGCTATGTTATCGTTACAATGTTTGAAAATAAAATAAGTGCGATTTTTGAGAATAGCAATCAATATGAAGAGGTCATGCTGTTAGGACGTGATCATACCATTTTGTCCCATCCCGACCAAGGACAGATCGGTAAGAAGTTTCCATATGTTGGCTATGGTCGAAGTGCGGTGACATTTATAAATGGTGAGGAATATTTAGTAACAACATCTTTGTTTGAAAATAATCATTGGCGGATAGCCTCGATCATACCCTATAACCAATCTGTTTCAAATATCGATTCTGTTTTTAATCGTGTCTTTCTTTTATTAATTTTATTATTTGCTGTCTTTCTTGTTATATTGGCCTACTTAATTCGACATATGACGAAACCACTTCATCAATTAACTAAGGTTGTTAAGCAAGTGCAAGCAGGCGATTTACATGTTCGAACACATGTGACCAGTGAAGATGAAATTGGTCAGTTTTCACTTTCCTTTGATCATATGCTTGATCGGATCAATGAGATGATCAACGAGATTAATCAGACACAAACAAGAAAAAGACAAGCAGAATTAGCGATGCTCCAAGCTCAAATTAACCCACACTTTTTATTTAATGTACTCAATTCGATCCGCTTAAATGTATACAAGTTTGGTGATCAAGAAAGTGCAAGTATGATAAGTTCACTATCGAAATTATTAAGGATGACGATCGACGTTAATAAAGGAATGATTACATTAAAGGAAGAAATTGAGATCATTAAAGATTATATGCAAATTATGAACATGAGGCAGAAAGAAAAAGCCACATTAATGATTAATGTCACGAAAGAAGCTGAAGTACAATTACTACCGCGTTTTGTGTTACAGCCATTAATCGAAAACTCGATTATCCATGGTTTCAACCAAAACGAAGGTATCATTGAGATTACAGCTTATTTGGTTGAGCAAGCCCTGATCATTAAAGTCGCCGATAACGGTCAAGGAATACCGCCAGAAAAATTAGAAAACTTAATTGAAGTTCTAAGCCAAAACCATTTGTTGAAAGGAATAGAAACAAAAGCACGTGCTGGATTTTCAAGCATTGGTTTATTTAATGTCAATGAACGTTTAAAAATGACCTTTGGCCCAATGGCAAGCGTGACCATAGTGAGCGGAACGGGGAAAGGGGCAAAAATAATGTTAGCCATCCCGTTAGAGAAGGGGGTGATAAATCATGTACAAGGTGATGTTGGTTGATGATGATTATCCCGTATTGGACTTTTTAAGTGAGGTTATTGAGTGGGGGAATTTGGGCTTAGAATTACAAAGTATGCATGATAATGGTCAAGATGCTTTTTTAGAAAGCTGTGATCATTTGCCGGATATTTTAATCACAGATATTGGGATGCCGAAGATGGATGGACTTGAGCTAACCCGAAAATTAAAGGCACTCGATGAACATTTACAAGTCATTATTCTTTCCTGTCATAATGAATTTAAGTATGCCAAACAAGCATTAAAGCTCAATGTTCAAGATTATTTATTGAAGGAGAGCCTGGAACCTCAAGAATTATCATCACTATTAATGACGATTAAGCGGAAGCTGGACCAAATTCATCAAGAAAAAAAACTGAAGCATGACTTACAGTCGTTTGCTAGCCAGCATAATCAAATGAGAAGTCATCATTCTTTTCATCATTTTGTCCACCATTCTGGCTCTGGTGATTTTGTAGCATGGTGTTTAACGAATCGATTTAGAATCGATCGGAATGTTGAGCTATATACACCGATTTTATGTGTAATTAATCATTACAACGAGCAACTAAGTAAATTTTTGACTGACGATTTACTTCAATTTGCCATCAGCAATGTTTTTCAGGAAGTTATAACGAATGCATGTGATCCGTTGGCTCATTATTTTTATTATGAAAAAAATCAATCATTTATCATTTTACCAGTTAACGCTTCAATTAAGTTTGATAATAGCCAACATATGATCCAGATATTAATGCGGTTTCAAGAGGCGGTTGATCAAGCTTTAAATATATCCTTAACATTTGTGGTTGGAGAGCGATCTGGTAAGAATGAAATGGTAACTCAAATAAAAGCGATCTTAACAAATAAAAACTACCTCTTTTATGTATCACCTCAATCGATTGAAAAAATTAAATTAACGGAGACAAAAGAATTTACTGATCTACAGATTTTTTATAATCAAGCCTCAAATGAGTTAAGGAAGATTATCGTGATGAAGAATGTAAAGCTTGTTGAACCATTTGTTGATAAATGGTTTAGATTAATTGAAAAAAACAAATTTGATCATAGCATTGTACGAGAATGGCTGTTAAAATTACTATTAGAATTAAAAAATAATTTAAAAGAATTGTCCCATTTTCAAACCCATTTTAAGCTTGAAGGATTCATCAAGAAGTCTTAAGCATTGGATCGATTCATGAGCTTAAAGTATGGTTTGTCAAGTGTCTAACCCAGATTATCGATTTGATGATGGAATCTTTTGGCCAGTCAACCCATAAGGAAGTTTTAGAGGCCTGTGTCTATATTTCGATGCATGTTGATCGAAAGATTAGCTTGGATGAAATAGCCCAAAAGTTATTTTTAAATCCAAGTTATTTTAGTCGATTGTTTAAGAAGGAAGTAGGGATAACGTTTGTTGAATATATTAAGAAATTAAAAATGGAAAGAGCGAAAGAACTATTAAATGAGACACAGTTAACGATTGGTGAGATTAGTGAACGGGTCGGCTATGATGGGCAAAGTTACTTTATTAAATTATTTAAGCAACATGAAGGTGTGACACCGATTGAATATCGTCGAGTAAATGCAGCAAAACCTTGTTAACAGATAAGGAGAATTTGAATCATGCAACCTTTAATGATGAATAAAGATCGTCATTATCAAGCTATTCTAAATGATTTAGCCGAGCGCTTAAGTGTTGAGGCTGATCAAGTAAAGCAAGAGCTAGATTTCCAAACCTACAAGCTATTTTTTCAAACAGGTAATCGTAGCCAATATGAAGAAATCTATTTTCGGAAAAGAAAGCGCTTAACCGCTCTTGCTCTCCTTTTACTAGATCAGCCGGAAAATCAATCTTACCAACAGCAGCTTGAGAACATTATTTTTTCTATTTGTCAGGAGTTTACCTGGTGCTTACCCGCTCATATTGATCGTAGTCGTGAAGAGAATGCGAGCAAAAAAAGCTATACCTTGGATTTATTTAACTGTGAAACAGCATTCACATTGGCAGAAGTGACAGCACTGCTATCCGAGTATTTAACACCAGCTCTTCTCAATATTGTAAGGGCTAACATTCATGAACGTGTCTTTGTTCCATATCTCAATAATGGACCTTATCATTGGGAAGAGTCCCACGATAATTGGGCGGCAGTATGCGCAAGTTCAATAGGGGCTACAGCTATTTATTTAATAGAAGATGAGAACGTGTGTTTGCAGATAATAGAAAGAGTGAAGCGTACGTTAACGTATTACTTAAATGGCTTTGGCGATGATGGTGCTTGCCTTGAAGGCTTGCAGTATTGGCAATATGGCTTTCGCTATTTTACCTATTTTGCTGAGCTATTGTCCCGTTATACTGATGGTAAGGATAATCTGTTACTTGAGCAAAAGATTGCTAGAATTGCAGCTTTTCAACAAAAGATGTATTTAGAGCAAGACCATGTGGTCAATTTCTCTGATGCGCCAGCACAGCAGTCTCCCGCTTACGATTTGGCCTATTTCTACCAATTGCGATTCCCGGAAATGATAGACTATCCTCCAGGGGATGTCAGTAGCGATACTTTGATTGATCATTGTGGACGATGGCCACAGGCTTATCGGCAACTGGCGTGGCGTCATTCAAATCTGAAGCAACATAGCTGGTCAACGGGTGAGTATTGGCTAGCCGATGCCCAGCTCTTGATTATTCGGAAGCCTTGCTTTCAGTTTGCGGTAAAAGGTGGGCATAACCAAGAACCACATAACCATAATGATTTGGGCCACTTTATCCTTTATAGTCATGGCCAGCCTTATTTTATTGATTTAGGTGCGGGAGAATATACGCGAGATTATTTTTCGGATAAACGTTACCAACTGCTTCAACCCTCTTCACTAGGGCATTCTGTCCCAATTATTTGCGGTGAACCACAAAAAACGGGACGGTCCGCTTATGCTATTTCTCAGGTAAGGGAAATCAAACCATTTGAAGAGATCACTTTTGTGTTAACAGAGGCATATCAAGTTAGCCAATTAGAGCACTTTACCCGTCAATTTAACTTAAATTCCGATCAAGCGACATTAACCTTAACCGATCATTATCATTTTACTGAAGCTAATCAAGAAGTAACAGAGACATTTATATTAGCGAATCTTCCTTATTCTCAAACAGGTCATCAACTCATATTAACTGGGGCACAGAATGACCTGAAGATTATCTGGTCAGAAGAAATATCAGAAGTAAAGCTTGATCCAATCGAGTACAAAGATCACTTTGGACAGCACCAATCAGCTCTTAAGCTGCAATTAAGCTTTAGTGTTACCCAAACCAGCTACACTTTCAAACTCGATTTTTTGCTGATAGCAGGGAAGGAAGAGAAAAGGGCGTTCTGTTGATCAAAAACCATAGTCAATTATTAGTAACTGCTTAACTTGAAAATTGATTAGATATTATTTAGAAAGGAATGGGATAATATGAATTATCAAAACGCAATTGAAGAAGCTTTAATTAAAACAAAGGCAAATATCACACGATTTGGTGACTTATTTCCACATACGAGCAAAGACGAGGTTTATCAGTTGAATCCAAATGATAATTGGACAAATGGCTTTTGGGTAGGGATATTATGGTTATGCTATCAGTACAGTGGTGATCAGGCTTATCGAGATGCGGCCCAGTCTGCCGTAGAGCGGATGAAGGAACGTCTTGATTTAGACCAGCATTTAGATACTCACGATATCGGCTTTCTTTATACGCCAGCCACTGTTGCCCAATGGATGATTGATGAAGATCAGCAGGCTAGATTAGCTTCAATTAAAGCAGCTGATCGCCTAATGAAGCGCTATCGTAAAGAACTGGGGCTTATTCAAGCTTGGGGACCGCTCGGTGATCCGAATCAAGGTGGTCGGATTATCATTGACTGCTTAATGAATATGCCATTATTGTTTTGGGCAAGTCAAGAAACAAAGCATGATCATTATCAAGCAGCAGCGGTTCAATTTATTGAAAAAGCCCGGCGCTACTTAATGCGTGGTGATGATTCATCCTATCATACGTTTTACTTTGACCAAGTCACAGGTGAACCTATTGGTGGGGCAACTCAACAAGGGTATAAAGATGGATCGACCTGGACACGCGGTCAAGCATGGGCGATTTATGGCTTTGCCCTTGCATATCGGTATACTCATAATCCAGCATATCTAGAAACATCTAAGCGGGCAGCCCGTTACTTTATTAAGCATTTACCAGAAAATTATGTCGCCCACTGGGACTTTGATGTTCCAATCGATGACCAGATCAAACCAGACAGCTCTGCCTCGGCGATTGCTGTATGTGGCATGCACGAGTTATTAACATGGCTAGGTACGGAGGACAGTGACTATACTAAATTTAGTCAGGCAATTGAAAAAACGATGCAATCTTTGACTGCCGATTATACTACCGAGCATGGATCTGAAGGGCTGATCGATCATGGTTCTTATAGTGTCAGGGAAAATAAATCACCGGACGACTATACGATTTGGGGGGACTACTTTTATTTAGAAGCGTTATTGCGACTGGAAAAAGGCTATACCGGTTTCTGGTATGCGTAACGCTATTAGAGAAAAGTTAAACGCCACTTAAACGACATTTGAATTGGTGGATTCCTGTGACCATCTCTACCTGTAGCCTCTATGGCGAAAATTATGTCAATTGTACGTTGCTCTAACCTCTTGCTTAATTTTCGCTATTAAGCTAGACGGGGTGGATAGAATGTTGAAGATTTGCTTTAGTCATGAGAGGTTTAACGTGATGAATAAAATGCCTGATTCCAATATTACTTTGCCTTAAGCGGTGTTACCGTTTGTTGGCAAAAGGGGTTGGAATCAGGCGTTAGTTATATGATCTCACCAAATCAGATAAGAGGATTTATTTTTACAAATTAGATCAACGCATCTTGTTGTTTAGTTTTTCGGGAACAGGGTACTATTAAATGAGCATTATTTCGTACCAAAAAGACGGTCACCTGCATCACCAAAACCAGGTGTAATATAGCTCTTTTCATTAAGACCAGGATCAAGAGCTCCGGTATAAATAGGGACTTCTGGATGATCTGCATGGATACGATCAATCCCCTCTTGAACAGCGATTAAGCATAGAAACTTAATATGCTTTGCCCCACGGTTTTTAATTGCCTGAATCGCCGCAGATGCAGAACCGCCTGTTGCTAACATAGGATCAACGACAATTAAGTCACGCTCGCCAATATCTTCTGGTAGCTTGGCATAATACTCTACGGGTTCAAGTGTTTGGGGATCGCGATATAGACCGATATGGCCTACCTTTGCAACAGGAATTAAGCTTAAAATCCCATCAACCATGCCAAGGCCGGCACGCATTATCGGAACAATTCCAAGTTTTTTACCGCTTAACCGCTTGACTGTGGTTGAGCAAACCGGTGTCTCAATTTCGACATCAGCAAGAGGTAAATCAAGTGTAATCTCATAAGCCATTAGTTTGGATATTTCTTCAACTAACTCGCGAAATTCCTTTGGTCCAGTATTTTTATCACGAACAATCCCAAGTTTATGTTGAATTAAGGGGTGATTAAAGACATGTACTTTTTTGGTCATCTTATCTCTCCTTCTTTTTACTAATAGTATATGGTACATTAGAAGTTACTAAATAACAAGAGCGAGAATCTCCGTACTTGGATCAAGTAGTCAATCTCTAGAATATGGTAACTCTTTTAAGGAAATGCTTAAGCGAAAGAATGCTTTGCTTTAACTTCATTCAGTAGAAGTCTCTCACTGCTAAAAGTGGTGAGGTAAATGTCTATTTGTCTTCGATTCAGTGGAGGATGGAAGAAGCTAACTAAGTTCGCGATGTCGTGTCGCAACATCTGCACTAGCACATCCTATACGTTGCGTCGAAACTCCCGCTGAACGAAGTTTCACTTTATTAAGCCTCGCTGAATAAAATCTGGGCGCAGATCCACCAAGGCGTATTTGATATCTAACCATTGTGGAGAAATGGGGTAATCGTGTGTCTGTATCGGTTAATAATATCTTAAAAATGGATGCATTTTCAGATGTAATCGTCATAGCTGGACAAAGTGGTTTAGAGAGACAGGTCCAAAATGTATATGTTATGGAAGTTCCGGATATTTTCTCATATATTGATAAGGATGGATTGTTATTTACTACTTTGTATCCGATCGCTGACAACGAAGCGGCACTAAAAAGCTTTATTGTAGAATTAGCTAAGCATCAATTGGCCGGTGTGGCGATTAAATTAGGTCGCTATGTGCCAGAGGTACCAGCTTATATGATCGACCAAGCAAATCAATTAAATTTTCCAATTTTAGTACTGCCTAACGAAGCAAACTTATCCACTCTAACCAACCACATTTTAACGACTTTATTAGGTATGAAAACGAGTTTGCTGGAATTTCGCGAAGCGATTTCACATCAATTGCACAGTTTGCTGCTACATGGCGCTGATATGTCTCAATTTGTTCAGTACATTTCTCAAATTACTGGTGCCTCTATTCTTATTCTTGATAATGGATTAAACTGTATTCAATCATCTTTAGACTATAATTATGATCAGCTCCACGTCGATCGCGATGCTTTCGACAATTGGGCGAATCGTAAGCAATATGATCATGCTAATCAGGTAGTCTTAGCAATTAATGATAAGGGCTATCATGCTAATCAACTGTTTATTCAAGCTATTTCCGCTGGTAAGAAAGGCTTAGGTTATTTAGTTGTTTTAATTGACCGACCTGAAGAGATAACCAAGCATCTGGATATTGTTGTAGAACAAGCAATCATTCTACTTGCTTTTTTACTTCAGACAGAACAGACAATTATTCAGAAGGAACGGCATTATTTGGATAGCTTTATTCGAGATATTATCAATGAACGTTACCACTCTCAGTCAGAAATTATTGAAAAGGCAAAGGTCTTTCGTTGGAATTTTAATTTTCCCAACATCATTTTAGTCATTAAATCGAATATTCAGGATAGTAGTCAAAGGCTGTCAACTTATTATAAAATCTTAGATTCTGATAAGATCCCCTCTATTATTGCTGATATATTCGATGTGCCTTCACAAAATTGTAAAGTAACCTACTTTAATGACGAGCTGCTTTGCTTTATAGGTGTTGCGTTTGAGACTCGACTAAAGCAGAGATTAGAACGTGTGGGTGAGTCACTTTGCTCCACTTTTAAAGATTACGGTGAGTTAGCGATTGGGATATCTGATACAATTTATCGAATTGATCAAGTAAAGCTTGCCTATCAACACGCTTTACTCGTGCATCAAATATTTGGTTCAAAACTAGGTTTAAGCTCTTTTGTCCAATTTTATGACGATCTAGGCTTATATAAACTATTCCACTTAATTAACGATCAGCAACAGCTGAAAGACTTTGTTCAGGATAAATTGGGTAAAGTGATTGCTTATGACCAGCAACGTGATATTAATTTATTCGACACTCTAGTCTATTTAATTAAACACAATGGCAATTTGCAAAAAACAGCAGATGATATGTTTATTCATTACAATTCCTTGCGTTATCGGGTAAATAAACTGAAAGAGCTAGGACTTATTTTAGATGATGGGCAAGAGTTTACTGAAATAGCAGTAGCCTGCCAGCTTCATCAATATTTAACTACCTAAGCTACTTATCTCCTTATTAGAGCTAGTCCGCATTAAGAATGCTTAGCAAATCATTAACTGCTTTGGATCAAAAGAAAACATCGAATGATAACTGGATTTAACTCCTTTTATTATTCGGTTTTTTCTTTGACCTATTAACATTAATTTCTTTAATCTGCGAGATGCCTGTTGAAGCAGATTGCCCCCCATTTGCCGGCCATTTGGTGAAAACATCAAATCTCCGCCTCCCTTTTGCTGATTTTCTATCCATATAAAATGTAACTTCCGAGTTGTTAATGGCTGTTGGAGATCCCACTTAGACATGACAGCCAGTTACACTGTGATAAACAACCTTGCTTCAGTCGATTACTGCTCACTTGAGAAAGTAGCTATGATTAATTGTCTAATAATGCTGAAAAAAGCTTATTTTTTTGTAGTGAAATGACAATGTTTGTTCGGCAAGTGATTGTTATAATCAAGTTAATCAATGGCAACACGGGTCATATTACACGAGTAGAGCTTAGTCTAGAGGATGAAATGAAACCGCTATCTTAAAGGGAGCAAGCTACTGTTTGCTGGATTGATGAGATCGACAGTCTCTTTCTTACTATGGTAGGAGAAGTGTATGGTCAAAGGGTAGGTGTTTGTAAATGCATATCGCCGTTACAGAGCTGGATGGTCAGCTAAAAGAGCAACTGATTGGCAATAATGCTGGAACAATTGTTGGGGAATTAAACCGCAAGTATAGACGGGTAATTAACTTTGTCACAACTGATCAACAAAGTATGATATCCATGGCCATGGATTCGATTGTTCCAGCTCCAAGCATGATCAAGATAGCTGATGAGGATAGCTTTAGACGATTTTGGCACCGTACCATTTTTGCTGAAAAAATGATCTATCTTGGTCGTCAGCAATTGCGTGTGAGTCATTTTGTCCTTGATTTTAGCCAAGCTACCGTTTGGAGCAGTCAGCTTGGTTCGGCTATTCCAGTTTATGACCAATTAAAAAGTCAAGTTGAGACCATTGACCATTTTCTTATGGATTACGGTAATAGACAAGGGATTTTGGCTGCATTATATGGTTTACAGCAAGATCGTGTCGACAAGTTATCCATTCATCAACGTTATTTGGCTGAGCAATTGAACCAGTTGTGCGTAGAAAGAGATACACGAGTGTTAAAGAATTTTTTAGGAGTGGGGATTGGACTAACACCATCTGGTGATGATTTTTTAACAGGTTTCTTAGCTACTTGGCAATATTGGCAAAACCACCAACTTGAGTTAGTGGATTCTAAGCAGGATTGGCTTGATCTGATTAAACAACATACCACTTTTGTTAGTGGCCAGATGTTAAAACACTGTTTCTTTGGAAGGATCAACACAGCATTGAAAACAGTTATAACCAAGGGGGCGTTGGTCAATAAGAATGATTTACAGACTTTGGTCGCGATCGGTTCAAGTTCAGGTACAGATATGCTAGTAGGTGTTTTAATTGGCTTACAATTAATTATTAAGAGTAAATTCCAAAGGGGGAATAAAGAAGATGACGTCAAAGGTTATCGTTGAAAAGAATGCCTATCACGATTCAGTCACATTAATGTCTTTGTCAGGAAAGCTATTGGCAAAGGATGGCGTTGAAGAAGCAGTTGTTTCAATGGCAACTGAGATGAATAAATCGTTACTAGGGAATATTTCTTTATTGACAGAGGAAGCTGAACAAGCCACTGAAAATGACCTCATTATTGCTGTGAAGGCAGATACGGATGAAACGGTTGAGCAGGTGCTTCGTTTAGTTGATGAAGCTTTACATGCACGAAAAGAGCACAAGTCAGGAAATGGTGTCAAGTCTGTTAAAACATTACCAGCTGCTATTGATGCTTTGCCTGAAGCGAATATGGCTGTTATCTCTGTTCCAGGTGAGTATGCTGCTAAAGAAGCAAAGCAAGCACTTAATCAAGGTTTACATGTCATGTTATTTAGTGATAATGTGACGATCGAAGCTGAACGTGAACTAAAGCTACTTGGCCAAGAAAAAGGTCTGCTGGTGATGGGGCCAGATTGTGGAACGGCCATTATTAATCAGGTTGGTTTATGTTTTGCTAATCAAATCAACCAAGGTGGCATTGGGATTGTAGCGGCTTCAGGTACTGGTTTACAAGAGGTATCCGTACAAATCGATCGGCTTGGCTATGGTATTACGCAGGCGATTGGTACGGGTGGGCGAGATTTACATCAAGATATTGGTGGGATTATGATGCTTGAAGGAATGAGAGCATTGGCTGATGATGATGCAACTGATGTTATTGTACTTATTTCAAAGCCACCGGCTAAGCCTGTACAAGATAAAATCTTAAATGAAATTAAGAAGGTGACAAAACCGGTTGTGGTTGGTTTCTTAGACGGAGACCGTGAAGCGATTGAAGCTGTAGGTGCTACGTTTGCCCCTACTTTAATTGACGCAGCAAGACAAGCCGTTTCATTAGTTGATCCGACCGCAACGATTTCAAGTGAGCTAGATCAAGCCGCTATTGACTGGGTAGAGCAGGTGACGCATAATCTAACAGCTCAGCAGCGTTATGTTAGAGGTCTATTTTGTGGTGGCACGTTAACTTCTGAAGCACTCTCAATTATGCGAGCGAGGGGACTACAAGTTAAGAGCAATGTTGCCAAAAAAGCCGAAGAAAAAATCGACAACCTTAGCTTAAGTGTTGGTCATACTTTGCTTGATATGGGGGATGATGACTTTACGAAAGGGAAGCCGCACCCAATGATTGAGCCTGCTTTGAGAAATGAACGCCTATTAATTGAAGCGCAAGATCCAGAAACAGCCGTTCTTTTACTTGATTTTGAGCTTGGTTATGGCTCACACGACGATCCAGTTGGTGAATCCATAGAAGTGATCAAACAAGCTAAGCAACAGGCGATAGATGCTGGTCGTTACTTACCGATTGTTGCCTATTTATGTGGAACTGAAACCGATAAGCAAGATTACCGTAAGCAGGAGCAAAAGCTCAAAGAGGCTGGTGTTTACGTTGCTAGCTCAAATGAAATGGCTAGTAGACTAGCGTGCATGATTGCCAATAAGGAGGTAGCAAAATGAGTCGAATAGATCAAATTTTCCAGCAAAGATTGCAGGTTATAAATATAGGAGCAGCCAAGTTTAAAGAAGACTTAGATTTGCAAAATATTGATTCTATCCAATACGATTGGCGACCTCCGGCAGGTGGGAATCCCCAATTAATAGAAGCACTTGATTGGCTCCAGAACCATGAGCAGATTGAAATGGCCAATCAAGAGGCGATTAAACGAATCAAGGATGCACATCCTTATTTAGTTGATATTGAGCCCGCGGTCAAGGTGATCCCTGGTATGCATGCAAAGAAAATCCTCCACTCTGGTCCGCCTATTACTTGGGAGAATATGTGTGGACCTGCTAAAGGTGCAATTATTGGAGCGCTAATTTATGAAGGATTGGCAGACAATGAGCAAGAGGCAGCAAGGCTAGCAGAATCAGGAGAGATTGAGTTTGCCCCAGCTAATGAGCATTCAGCTGTTGGACCAATGGCAGGAATTATTTCACCATCAATGCCTGTTCATGTGGTTGAAAATCGTACCCATGGCAACAAAGCCTATTGCACGGTAAATGAGGGGTTAGGTAAAGTACTACGCTTTGGAGCAAATTCAGAAGATGTGATTACACGCTTAAAATGGATTGAGACAGTTTTTGCTCCAGCCTTAAAAGCTGCACTTCAGCAATCAAATGGAATTGATCTTAAGTCAATTACCTCACAAGCTTTACACATGGGCGATGAATGTCATAATCGCAATAAGGCTTCAACGAGTTTATTTTATCGAGAGATTATCGATTACTTTTTACAAACAGATTTAGACAAATCCGATTTGCGTCAAGTGATTGAATTTATCAAAAATAATGAGCATTATTATTTAAACCTCTCAATGCCTGCATGTAAATCTGCATTAGATGCTGCACACGGTATTCCTTATTCAACAGTCGTAACGACAATGGCGAGAAACGGTGTCGAGTTTGGTATTCGTGTTAGTGGGCTTGATCAGAAAACGTGGTTTACAGCCCCAGCTAATTTTGTTAAAGGTTTATTTTTCCCAGGCTATAGTGAAGCTGACGCTGCACCTGACTTAGGAGACAGTACCATTACGGAAACCATGGGTATTGGTGGCTTTGCAATGGGGGGATCCCCGGCAATTGTGCAGTTTGTTGGAGGAGAAGTTGAGGACGCGATTGATTATAGTGAGCAGATGTATCAGATTACTGTAGGAGAAAACAGCAACTATTCGATTCCGGCTTTGAATTTCCGTGGTGGAGCTTACGGCATCGATATTCGTAAAGTAGTCGATACGAATATATTACCAGTCATTAATACAGGTATGGCACATAAGGAAGCTGGTATAGGACAAGTTGGTGCGGGGATTGTCCACCCACCATTCGCTTGCTTTGAACAGGCTTTATTAACTTTTGCAGCAAAGTACCGAGGTGAGCAAAATGAGTAGGATATTAATTGCATTAGGTGGTAATGCATTGGGGAACAATGCTAAAGAACAAAAAGAGTTGTCGTATCAAGCCGCTACGCCAATAGTCGATATGATTGAACAAGGGCATGATGTCATCATTTCACATGGCAATGGACCACAAGTTGGAGCTATTCATTTAGCCTTTAGCAAATATGCTGAGGATAAAGGACATGAAATGAAGATGCCGTTTGCTGAATCTGGCGCGATGAGCCAAGGATACATTGGCTATCACCTTCAAAATGCATTACGAGAAGAATTGGCTAAGCGTGGTATCGTTAAATCCGTTGCTTCAATTGTTAGTCAAGTTGTTGTAAGTTCTGATGATCCAGCATTTGATCAACCAACTAAACCGATTGGTCCTTTTTATACAGAACAAGAGGCTGAGAAACTTATGAGGGAAACTGGTGACACATATATAGAGGATTCAGGTCGTGGTTATCGTAAGGTTATCCCATCACCAGTTCCTATTGAAGTAGTAGAGAAAGAGGTGATGAAAGATTTAGTTGATTCAGGTCATATTGTTATCGGCACTGGTGGTGGCGGTATCCCTGTTATTAAGGAAGGAGAGCACCGATTAAAGGGAATTGAGGCTGTTATTGATAAAGATCTGGCAAGTGAATGTTTGGCCGAGGCATTAGATGTGGAGTTTTTATTTATCTTGACCGCTGTCGATCAAGTGGCGATTAACTTTGGACAACCCAATCAACAATCACTAAATTCGATGTCTGTCACTGAAGCTAGGCAGTATATTGAAGAAGGACAATTTCCGCCTGGTAGCATGCTGCCAAAGGTGGAGGCAGCGCTCAAATTTGTTGAATCAAAGAAAGAGCGGAAAGCAATTATTTCGTCACTGGAGCGGGCCAAAGATGCTGTGCTTGGAAAGACGGGAACCGTTATCTATCGTGAACGACAGGATTAAACACCTGTTTTGAATAGTTGAAAAACAACAAAAAGATAGGATGAGTTTTGTCATTATTCGACAATGAATAAGCACGTGACACATGTTATCTTAAACAAGTAAACAAGTGTAAATGCAACTTTTTCAGAAAGCGCTACCATAACCATAATACAGGTAGGAGTGAATTTAAATGATGAATGTTAACGTATTTAAAATTGCGATGTCGTCTCCGGATGATATGTCTGAATTAGACCGTTTGATCTCAGAAGGACAAATAAACCCTAAACACATTGTTGCCATATTAGCTAAGACAGAAGGGAATGGTTGTGTAAACGATTTTACTCGTGGCTTTTCCACGTTTGTTTTTAAACACTACCTCGCCCAAAAGCTTGCTACTACTGAGCAGGAAATTGCTGATAAAGTAGCATTTGTAATGTCAGGTGGAACTGAGGGTGTGATGTCACCGCATGCAATGATTTTTACACAAGAAGAAGTAGAGCAAGTAGAGACAAATGGAGAAAAGTCTCTTGCTGTTAGTGTAGGCTTTACCCGGGACTTTCTTCCAGAAGAAATTGGGACAACCACTATGGTAGAAGAAGTACGTAAAACGGTCGATCGACTAATTGGAGAAGCTGGCATTGAAAGTAAAGATGATGTTCACTTTGTCCAAATTAAGTGTCCGTTATTAACTTCAGAGCGGATTAGTGATGCGAGAAGTAGAGGGAAGTCGGTGGTCGTTGATGATACGTATAAATCAATGGGCTACTCTCGTGGAGCTTCAGCCTTAGGTGTGGCCGTTGCGTTAAATGAGGTAGCAGCAGATAAAGTAACTAATGAGGCAATCTTAACTGATTGGTCACTGTATTCATCGGTTGCATCAACATCTGCAGGGGTTGAGTTATTAAATTGTGAAGTTATTTTAATGGGAAACTCTGCTCAATCGGTTAGTCCGTTTAGAATTGGCCATAGTGTGATGCAGGATGCTATTGATTTAGACAGTGTGTTAGAAGCAATAGCAAATAGTGGACTACAACTACATGGATTACCAAATGAGACCGATAAAGCTAAGATCGTTAATGTGCTAGCGAAAGCGGAAGCAGCACCGGATGGTCAGGTTAGGGAGCGAAGAACCACTATGCTAACCGATTCAGATATTAATCATACCCGTCAGGCAAGAGCGGTAGTCAATGGCGTAATTGCTGCAATTGTAGGAGATCCTATGGTTTATGTATCCGGAGGTGCTGAACACCAGGGTCCAGCTGGCGGAGGGCCAATCTCTGTGATAATACGCAAATGAATAAAGAGGGCATGACCCTCTTTATTTATTTTAAAAATCAGTTACGGTAATTAAATTGCAGAAACGGAGTGATCGTTATGAATTTATTAATAAATTTAATTCCCATTATTGTTGTTTTAACCTTATTATTTCTCAGAAAGCATATGTTAATAGCCGGTCTTATTGGTGGAATTATTGCGATGATTATTGGTCAATTATCTATTGACGAAATGTCTGGGATTTTCTTGGGTGGAATATCAAATATGTTGTCTATTACCATACCTATTTTATACGCATCTGCAGCAGTTATGGTATCGAAGGCAGGGAGTATACAAGCTTTGATTGAACTAGCACGTCGATCGTTAAAAGGTAAACTTGGTTTATTAGCAGGCATCATTGTCTTAATTCAAGGATTAGCAACTTACATGGCGGGGATGGGAGCAGGGAACACGATGGTTACAGCTCCACTTATGGCAGCAGCAGTTGGAGCGGTTCCTGAAGTTATTGCAGCTATGGCGATTATTTCTGCTATTGGATTCACGACATCTCCTGCCTCGACAGAAACGGTATTAACAGCAGAAAGTGCCGGACGAGAGGTTACGGCCCATGCCTCTGCTATGTTGCCTTTTGTTATTGTCTTCTATTTAATTGCGATTGGGCTCGCCATCTATGGTGTGTACAAGCGTGGTGCCTTGACAAATAAGGAACAAGAAACTGGAGCAATTAATGAAAGCTCTAATGCTCAACTATTTAAGTATTCCGTTCCAGCTTTGCTGTTACTAATTATGGTTGTCTTTGGCTCGAATCTCAATCAATTATTTGGGACAACTATCTTCACTCCTGCTACAATTATTATAATCACAGCCATTTCTACCGTTCTCTTAACACCTTTGTCTAGTGACCAAACGAGTGAAGCTTTAATTGATGGATCTAGATTTATTTTGACCACTTTATTTTCTGTAGGGATCTTTTTAGGTTTTATAAATATGATCGCCGAACTAGGTGTTTTTGAACAAGTAGCTGAATTAGCCAGTCATGTTCCGACTAGCTTAGTGTTACCTGTTGCTATGATTCTTGCATTTTTAATTGCTATTCCATCAGGTGCCTTTACAGCCGGGGTATTGACATTGACTTTACCTACATTAGCTGTCTTAGGGCTCCCGTCAGAAGCCATGGGCTTTGTAGCGATTGCAACTGGTCTTGGGACCCAAGTAAGCCCTGTGCAAATAAATGTAGCTGCACTTGCGAAAGGGTTTAATAAAGATATTATGGATATTATTAAAGATCAAGCCAAGTACGTTGTTGGTATGCTCGTTTTCGTTATTATAATCGCACTAATTTTTGTTTAAGCTCATTCAGCCAAAGTCTGCCATTCGATAAGTCGCGAGATCAATACTATTTGTCTACCATTCAGTGAGGGTTAACACCCCACTGATGAAGTTTCACTTTATCGAGTGAAGCATGGGCGCAAATACACCAAGGCGCAATTGATATATTTACCTATAGAAGCACAATTATTACTTAATGTTGGGTGATGATGAAATGAAGCAACAATCGGAGTTAGACATTATTTATCATGTAAACGATAAACCAAGTATGAAGAAAAGTATACCATTAGCCTTTCAGCATATTTTAGCAATGTTTGCGGCGAATGCGACGTTACCACTATTAATGGGGTCCCTTTTGAACTTAACGCCCCAACAAACCACCATTTTAATCCAGTCTGCTCTATTGATGTCTGGTGTTACCACACTTATACAGATCGGACGTTTTAAGGGAATTGGGTCTGGTTTACCCATTGTAATGGGGACAAGTAATGCCTTTATCTCAACAAGCTTAGCCATTGCAAATGATTTTGGAATTGGTGCTGTATTGGGAGCTACCTTCATTGGCGGTTTGATTGAATTTTTAATTGGTCGTCATCTCAATCGGTTGAAGCGCTTCTTTCCACCACTGATAGGTGGTGTTGTCATCTTAACTATAGGTATTACACTTATGCCAGTCGGGATCAGGCAGGCAGCAGGTAATATTGATACTGGTAGCCCGAAAAATTTCCTTGTAGCCGGGATTGTTTTGGTGAGTATTATCGTTTTTCATCAGAGTAAAAATAAGCTGTTGAAATCGTCAGCAATTCTTTTAGGCATTGTCCTTGGCTATCTTGTTGCGTTCTTTTTAGGAATGGTAGATTTTAATGAAGTAGCGAATAGTGATTGGCTCTCCTTTCCTAATCCCCTTCAGTATCGCTGGTCATTTGAGCCGGTTGCGATTTTTTCAATGCTTTTTATGTATCTGGCAACCACGATTGAAACAATGGGAGATATTTCTGCTTTAACAAGAGGGGCAGAAGGAAGAGAGCCGACCGATAAGGAAATGTCTGGAGCTATTATGGCAGATGGTCTTTCAAGCAGTATTGCGGCAATTTTTAACGCTTTTCCTAATACTTCCTATACTCAAAATGTTGGAGTAGTAAACCTAACAGGTGTCTTTAGTAAGCATGTTGTAAAAGTCGGGGCTTTTCTATTGATTTTAATGGCATTAATCCCTAAAATATCAACGATTATATCGATTATGCCCGAGCCAGTACTTGGAGGGGCAGCCATAGCGATGTTCTCTATGGTCGCTGTATCAGGAATCAGCTTGCTGCAATCAATCAATCTCAACAGCAGAAATATGCTTATTATTGCGATTTCTCTAGGGGTTGGTGTTGGATTTAATATGGTGCCTGAAGCAACAGCCCAGCTGCCATTCAATCTACAAATGGTGCTAACCTCAGGCGTGATTCCAGCTGCGTTAATTGCAATTGTACTAAATCTTTTATTATCTGATCAGAAAAGCTAACTTCATTCAGCATGAGGCCACTTCTAATGAACGCCTATTATCCTCCATTCAGTAGGGATGCAAACCTCGGCTGAATCAAGTTAAAGTCTCTAGTGGTTGTCACAGATTTTTAAGGAAAATGATATAGCTTTGTTCAATAGCTCAATAAAATCTGAGCATAAAAAAGCTAGGCGCATTTGATATAAGTTAAACTATCTTAGTTGTACTTCTGTTCGCTAGTTCATATAGCGGACAGTTTTTTTATCAATTAGCCGAGAATACTTGCGCCTTTAGTAGTGCAGATGAATCGGCTTTGGTTGCTTTAATTAACCAATAAAACTCCTTTAAATGTGGATTCGGCATAAAGAAGTGTTTCTGTATGTCTGAAATAAACCGAATGATATTTAAAAATAACGAGCTTTATCAATATTCGTCAAATCATTATCGTTAAGTAAAATCGTCGATCATGTCTGGTAGCAATGAATTTCTTGTTTTTAGCACTACCAAGTGTTATGATAAAATTTAGACAATTAGGCTTATCTGGAGCCATTTTTAATCGATAGAGGAGCGTATAAAATGCGTGGATTACTTAAAAAAATATTTGATGGAAATCAACGTCAATTAAATCAAATTCAATCAACCGTTGATCAAATTGAAGCGTTAGAGAGTGACTACGAACGTTTATCTGATCAAGAACTAAAAGCGAAAACAGAGGAGTTTAAACAACGCTATCAAGCTGGCGAAACGCTTGATGATTTATTAGTTGAAGCATATGCTGTTGTACGTGAAGGATCAAAGCGTGTGTTAAATATGCGCCCTTTCACGGTCCAATTGATTGGAGCCGTAGTTTTACATGGTGGAAATATCGCAGAAATGAAAACAGGTGAAGGAAAGACGCTTGCATCGACAATGCCTGCCTATTTAAATGCTTTAACAGGAAAAGGCGTTCACATTATTACCGTTAACGAATATTTAGCAGACCGTGATGCACGTGAAATGGGAGAATTATTTAAGTTTTTAGGACTTACGGTTGGCTTAAACGTTAACAGTCTTTCCAAAGAGGAAAAACGTCAAGCTTATGAAGCTGATATTACTTATGGAACAAATAATGAATTTGGCTTTGATTATTTGCGAGATAATATGGTGCTCTATAAAGAGCAAATGGTTCAACGTCCATTGAGTTTTGCCATTATTGATGAGGTTGACTCGATTTTAATTGATGAGGCCCGAACTCCGTTAATCATTTCTGGGTCTGCTCGGAAATCTGCAACGTTATACCAGCAAGCGAATTCGTTTGTTAGAACCTTGAAGAAGGAACAAGATTACACCTATGATGAGAAAACAAAAGGGGTACAGCTAACAGAAGAAGGAATTACTAAGGGTGAGCGCTTCTTTGGTATTGACAACTTATTTGAACTTACGAACGTGACACTGACACACCATATTAACCAGGCTTTAAAAGCTCATGTTTCAATGCATCGTGATACAGATTATGTCGTTGAGGATGGCGAAGTTGTCATTGTCGACCAATTTACGGGGCGCTTAATGAAGGGCCGTCGCTATAGTGATGGCTTACACCAAGCAATTGAAGCCAAAGAAGGGTTAAATATTCAAAATGAAAGCATGACTTTAGCGTCGATTACATTCCAAAACTTTTTTCGTATGTATGCTAAATTAGCCGGTATGACAGGTACGGCAAAGACAGAGGAAGAGGAATTTAGAAATATTTATAATATGGATGTTGTTGCTATTCCAACAAACAAGCCGATTGTGCGTGAGGATAAGCCTGATTTAATTTTCAAGACGATGTCAGGTAAGTTTAAGGCTGTTGTCGAAGAGATAAAAGCTCGCCACAAAACAGGACAACCTGTATTAGTCGGTACTGTTGCTGTTGAAACATCTGAGCTTGTTTCCCAGATGTTGAAAAAGGCCGGGGTTAAGCATAATGTCCTTAACGCAAAAAATCACTATCGTGAGGCAGAAATTATTGAAGATGCCGGTCAAGCAGGTGCAGTTACAATTGCAACGAACATGGCTGGACGTGGTACTGATATTAAGCTTGGTGAAGGTGTTAAAGCTTTAGGCGGTCTTGCTGTTATTGGGACAGAACGACATGAATCACGTCGAATTGATAACCAGTTACGAGGTCGTTCTGGTCGACAAGGTGATCCAGGAGTAACCCAATTCTATCTCTCAATGGAAGATGAACTGATGCGTCGCTTTGGCTCTGATAATATGAAGGCCATGATGGATCGCTTTAATATGGATGATTCACAGCCAATTGAAAGCAAAATGATTACCCGTGCAGTAGAGGCTGCTCAGAAGCGGGTTGAAGGTAACAACTTTGATGCCCGTAAGAACGTTCTTTCCTATGATGATGTATTACGTGAGCAGCGTGAAATTATTTATAAACAGCGCTATGATGTGATTGTTTCAGAGAATTTACGTGATATTGTTATTAAGATGATTGAAACGGTTGTTCGTGATATGGTCGAAGCGCATACTCAGGACGATGATGAAACCCAATGGAATTTACAAGCGATTGAGGAATATATTCATGCGAACCTTGTTGAAGATAATGCTTTAACTGAAGCAAACCTAAAAGACAAGGAGCCAGAAGCTATAATTGATGCGATTATGGAAGAAGTGCTGATTAAATATGACGCTAAAGAGGCAGAGCTAGGCTCTGAGCAGATGCGTGAATTTGAAAAAGTTATATTATTACGTACAGTTGATACAAAATGGATGGATCATATTGATCAAATGGATCAATTACGTCAAGGTATTCATTTACGTGCATACGGTCAAGATGACCCGTTACGGGAATATCAAATGGAAGGATTCGCAATGTTTGAAAACATGGTTGCTTCCATTAATGAAGATGTAGCACGTTATATCATGAAGGCACAGGTGAGAGAAAATCTCAAGCGTCAAGAAGTAGCCAAAAATGCAACAGCTGTGTCTGGTGACCAAGGTAAAAAACAGAAGAAGAAAACGCCTTTCGTTAAAGCTGATACAGTTGGGCGTAATGATCCATGCCCGTGTGGCAGTGGTAAAAAGTATAAGCACTGTCATGGTCGGTAATGACCGTTCTTTGTCACTTCGGCGAAACGAAGATAAGCTTTGACTTAAGGATGGACAAACGTTTACGTGTAAGCATAGTGGGTGGATAAGACTTAGAGAGCTGATTTGTCAGGGAAACGGAATATAACCAACTATAGTTATGTTAAGGTTTCTCTGACTGAGAAAAGTGTGAGAAGCAAGTCTCGACTAGCTCGCTCTAAGTCTTTTTGTGTAACTAGCTGGGGCTGCGATTATTTGCCCCATCGAAGGGCTTTTGTAAGACTCCCACTTCAAGAAATAAGGGAACATGTCATGTCTAAGTGGGAGATCTAACAGCAAGTAACGGCCCGATTGGTTCCAACTAACGTTCAGTAGGGGAAAGAGGAAGCTGACTAAGTTGGCGACGTCGTGTCGCAACGTCTGCACGAGCACATCCTATTCGGCTACACCGCCACTGAACGAAGTTTCACTTTATGTTAGCTGCCATTTGTTTGGTCTAAAGTAGAAGTCAAGTGTAGAACGCTGTGAAACTGCTAATTTAGGCTAAGTTAGTACTATATCCTAGTGATTGAAAATTATAACTAAGAAATTACGCTATTAATTAATGAGGTGATGGTTAAGATGGAATTAGTTGAAATTAAACAAGAGCTTGAGAAAACGAGCAACCGTCTGGCGGATTTTAGGGGGTCTCTTTGACTTAGAAGAGAAGCGAACACGCATTGCCGAGCTTGACGCTGAAATGGTTGATCCTGATTTTTGGAATGATCAACAAGCTGCACAAAAGGTTATCAATGAAGCCAATAGTATCAAAGAATTGGTTCAAGCCTTCGATAAGCATGAGGAAATGCTAGAAAATTTACAGGTAAGCTATGAGCTAGTCAAAGAGGAAGAAGATGCTGATTTAAAAGAAGAACTAGAGGAAGAACTTAAACAACTTGGTGAAGCATTAAATGAATTTGAATTGATTATGCTCTTAAGTGAGCCTTATGATAAGAGCAATGCTATCCTTGAATTACATCCAGGAGCAGGTGGAACCGAATCGCAGGATTGGGCTAGCATGCTTTTACGTATGTATACACGGTGGGCAGAAAAGAAGAATTTTAAGGTTGAGACACTCGACTATCTTCCAGGTGAAGAGGCAGGCGTTAAAAGTGTAACATTACTCATAAAAGGACATAATGCATATGGCTATTTAAAAGCTGAAAAGGGTGTTCATCGTCTAGTAAGAATCTCTCCATTTGATTCATCTGGACGACGTCATACCTCATTCGCTTCCTGTGATGTGATGCCAGAGTTAGACGGTGAAATTGACATCGATGTAAACAATGAAGACTTAAAGATTGACACCTACCGTGCTAGTGGTGCTGGTGGTCAACATGTCAATACAACCGATTCTGCTGTCCGTATTACACATATACCAACCAACACAGTGGTAACATGTCAATCGGAGCGATCTCAAATTAAGAACCGTGAACAAGCAATGAAAATGTTAAAGGCCAAGCTCTACCAGCTGGAAATAGAGAAGCAACAAGCTGAGCTCAATGAGCTTCGTGGTGAACAAAAGGAGATTGGCTGGGGAAGCCAAATCCGCTCTTATGTTTTTCACCCATATTCGATGATTAAGGATCATCGAACCAATCTTGAAATGGGCAATACTCAAGCTGTTATGGATGGCGAAATCGATCCATTTATTGATGCGTATTTGCGACAGCAAATAAAATAGTATGCGAGATGGGCTTTGTTAATAAACAGGGCCCATTTTTTTGTATTATTTATCTCAGTGTAACTGGCTGGGGCTGCGATTACTCGCCCCATCGAAGGGCTTTTGTAAGCCTCCTCCTTCAAGAAATAAGGGAAACATGTCATGTCTAAGTGGGGGATCCAACAGCAGTAACGGCCCGATTGGTTTAACTAACGTTCAATGGGGGACAATCCGGCTGAATCAAGTTGAAGTCGCCAGTGGACACCACAGATTTTAAGTGGGAATTTTTCGAGCGAAGCGCGATAAAACCTGAGCGCAAATATGTCAAGGGAGATTTGAGTGAATATCGCTTAGAAATGATTAAACTTGTAAGTCAATTGGCAAGATAGAGCCTAATTAGAGAAAAAACGCAGAGATATTAGCAAAAACAGTGCATTTCCAGTGAAATTCGAGAAAGTATCTCAATTTAACTCTTTTCATTTTGATACTTGTCCGACAGATGTAGCCCGTGTTATACTCCTAAAGGTTTAAATTTGAAAATAGAGGTGTAAATAGATGATGGCAAAAAATCGACGTCAATCATTATCAGGTAAAGTAATGGTTGTACTAGAATACGGTCTTGTCCTCTTAGGATCCTTTTTTATTGCGATTGGCTTCAATTTATTTTTATTACCTAATGATGTTGCTTCCGGTGGTGTAATCGGAATAAGTACAATTCTAAATGCTTTATTTGACTGGCAACCCTCATTTGTTCAGTGGTCAATTAATATTCCATTATTTTTCTTAGGGACATTTATTTTAGGTAAGAATTTTGGCCTGAAGACATTAGTTGGAACTATTTTTGTGCCATTGTTTGTTGCACTTACGAGTACGTTGGCACCAGCTACGCCTAATCCACTATTGGGAGCTATTTTTGGTGGAATGGCAGCTGGTCTAGGGATAGGTACTGTATTTAAAGGAAAGGGCTCAACAGGAGGTATTGATTTAGCGGCACAAATTTTACATAAATTTGTCCCACTTCCATTCGGCATTTGTATTGCCTTATTTGATGGTGTTATTGTTTTAACATCTATGTTTGTATTCTCAATTGAGCAAGGGCTATATGCGTTAATCGGTTTATTTATTACAAGTCGGACCGTAGATCTTGTCCAAGTTGGGTTAAATACTTCAAAGAATATTATGATTATTACTGAACGTGTTGATGAGGTTCGTCAGGCCTTGTTAAATGAAATTGATCGTGGTGTTACGGTTTGGCATGCTGAAGGAGGCTATACCAAGCAAAACAGGAAAATAATCATGTGTGTGGTCACTCAAAGCGAATTTAGTCGAACGACTCAGTTTATAAAAAGTATTGATCCAAGTGCCTTCATCGTTGTCATGAACGCAAGTGAAGTAATTGGAGAAGGGTTTAGCAAAAGCTAAACCCTTTCTTTATTTAGGAAAAAAGATACCATACTTTTGGAGTATAATTAGTAATATTTTCGATAATTAAACAAATACTTACACACTTTGAAATGAAATTGTAACAAAAAAAGTAGATTTAAGTGTTATAATGTAGTAAATTGAGTGGTTCAAATTTTCTTAAATAGCTCGGACGACTCAGCTTAATTTACTCAAATAACTAATAAGGTGATTAATTTATGATAGAGATGCAGGATGTACAAAAGACTTATCCAAATGGCGTTTCAGCGTTGAATGGCGTCAGTATAACGATTGAAGACGGTGAATTTGTCTATTTAGTTGGGCAAAGTGGTGCTGGAAAATCAACTTTTATTAAGCTTATTTTTCGTGAAGAGGTTGCAACAAGTGGGAAAATAGAAGTAAATGGAAAAGATTTGTTAAATATGAAATGGCGCGAAGTACCTCTATTGCGTCGCGATATTGGGGTTGTATATCAAGATTTTAAACTTCTGCCTAAGCTATCTGTGTATGAAAATGTGGCTTTTGCATTAGAGGTTGTTGAGGAATCACCCCGTCATATTCGCAAGCGTGTTATGGAAGTATTAGATCAAGTAGGCTTAAAAAATAAAGCTCGATTTATACCAGATGAACTATCTGGAGGAGAGCAGCAACGGGTTGCTATTGCGCGTGCTATTGCGAATTACCCAAAATTGCTGATTGCTGATGAGCCAACTGGTAATTTAGACCCTGATACGTCTTGGGGAATCATGAAAATACTCGAAGAGATTAATGCTTCAGGTACGACGATTATTATGGCTACACACAGCAAAGATATTGTTAACACGATTAAGCGTCGCGTTATAGCCATAGAAGGTGGCTTAATTGTGCGTGATCAGCATAGAGGTGAATACGGTTATGAGGCTTAGAACATTAAAAAGACATTTTAAAGAAGGCTTAAAGAATAGTTGGAGAAATAGCTGGATGACATTAGCATCTATAGCAGCGGTAACAACCACACTTCTCCTTGTTGCGACTTTTCTAACGATTATTATGAATATAAATCATATCGCTAATAGTATTGAAGAGGATGTTGAAATTAAAGTATTGGTTGATGTCACGGCGACAGAAGAAGAAACAGAACAGCTTGGCGATGAATTAAATCAACTTGAACATGTTGAATCTATTGTATTTTCATCTCGTGATGAAGAACTACAAAATTTAATGACGAGCATGGGTGACCAAGGTAGTTTTTGGGAAATGTTTGAACAGGATAACCCATTAAACGATGTCTATGTAGTAAAGGCGCAAAATCCTCAAGATACCGAAATGATTGCCCAAGAAATTGAAGGATTCAATCGGGTTGAGCGTGTAAATTATGGACAGGATATTATCCAGAGCTTGTTCACGTTTAATAATTTTGCCCGAAATATTGGCTTAGTTTTAATTATTGCCTTAGTCTTTACGGCTATTTTTCTAATCTCTAACACAATTAAAATAACCATTTACGCGCGCCGTAAAGAAATTGAGATTATGAAGCTTGTTGGTGCGACAAATTGGTTTATTCGCTGGCCTTTCTTTGTTGAAGGCTTACTACTAGGTGTACTAGGTAGTATCATTCCCATTGCGATTTTATTTAGCGGCTACTATTACCTTAATCATAGTGCAGGACTTGACCAGTTCGATTTCATCCAAATCTTGCCTTATCATCCGTTTGTCTGGCAATTGTCAGGAATTGTTCTATTAATCGGCGCAAGTATAGGTATATGGGGCAGTGTCATGAGTGTACGTAAATTTCTTAAAGTGTAAGTCTCTTAATCTAGGAGACTTACCTTTTATACATAGAACAGAAACTTGAATGGAGGAAAGCTATGATGAAAAAAATCATATACTACATATTAACAGTCATCCTTTTGTTGCAAGTGATAATTCCAATGAGTGATTCTGTTTCTGCACAAACCATTAGCGAGTTGGAGCAAGAACTAGCTGAATTACAAAAAGAGCGGAAAAATATCGATGAGAATGCTAGTAATGCTCAAGAAAAAATTGCTGAAAATGAGAAAAGTCAAAAAGAAGTTAAAAATAAAATTTCTGAGATTGATAATGATTTAGCGACAACAGAGGCTAATATCGAAGAAAAACAAGGTGAGATTAATTCAACAGCTGGCGAGATTAGTAGAGTAGAGGGGTCTATTGCTGAGACAGAAGCGGAAATCACCAAAACTGAGCAAGAGATTGATACATTAACAGAAGAAATTGATGAGCTCATCATTAGGATAGAAGAGCGTGATGCATTAATTAAGAGTCGGTTACGCTCAATTCAGCAAAACGGTGGTAATATATCCTATTTAGAGGTGCTTTTTGGGGCACAAAGCTTCGGTGATTTCATTAATCGGATAACAGCGGTAAATAAGATTATGGATTCTGACCGCAATATCTTCGAGGCCCAACAGGCAGATAAAGAAGATCTTGAAGCAAAGCGTATTGAGGTTGAAGAGAAGCAAGAGCAGCTTGTTGCCGATAAGGAAAAGCTTGACCATGATAAAGCAGAACTAGAAAAACAGCAGAATAATTTAGTTGCACAGCAACAAGAATTGGCTGAGTTACAAAGCCAGCTAAGTCAACAACGACAGGAACAATCAGAGCTGTTAGGGAGTCTTGAAGAGGAATATTTTGAGTTAGAAGATTATACTATGTCACTTGAGGAAGAGCGTCAAGTCTTAGCTGATCAAGAGGCTGTTATTGAAAAACTGAAACGAGAGAAAGAGGAAGAACAACGTAAGGCTGAACAATTGGCACAAGAACAGCAGGGCCAGGGATCAGAGAATAATAATCCATCGACACCAAGTGGAGGTGGAGGCGGTAATGCTAATTTTATTTGGCCAGCCACAGGTCGGCTAAGCTCTGGTTATGGTTGGAGAACACACCCTGTCACAGGAGTGCGTAGCTTCCATGGTGGTATCGATATTGCAAATGCACAAGGGACACCAATTAAAGCTGTTGCCTCAGGAACTGTAACACGATCAGACTTTTCATCATCCTATGGAAATGTGATTTATATTTATCACCCTGATATTGATAAAACAACCGTCTATGCACACTTACATACGCGTAGCGTAAGTTACGGTCAATCAATATCGCAGGGACAACAGATTGGAACCATGGGTACGACCGGGATATCAACTGGTAACCATCTCCACTTTGAGGTTCATAATGGTGGATGGAGTCAAGGTGGCGGAATTGACCCAATGCCGTTTTTACCGTAATGATTAATTAAAGTTAAACATAAAATAAATTTAAAGGCATCGCACATTTTGCTGTGATGCCTTTTTTGAACAGTTTATGGTACACTAGAGGGACAAGATTTTTTATCGAGGTGAAACAAGTGCAACTAAAGAGGAGTATGCTTGCTTTTTTATTACTATTGGCTTTTGCGATTGGTGGTTTTGGGACGTACCTTATCATTGAGTATACTAGTGATACCCAATTAGAGTCGGAGAATAAGGGAAAGGCGTTCACAGAGGCTGAATATGAAGATCTATTAGAAGAATTGACTGAATCGGTTAGTTTACCTAAGGTTCTTCAGGCATTTAACGTTATTCAAGAGAATTACTTAAATGATGTGACGGATGAGCAATTAATCGAAGGTGCTGTAAGAGGAATGCTTGCAACCTTAGATGATCCTTATAGTGAATATATGGATCAGGAAACAATGGCCCAGTTTAATGAACAGATCGAGTCCTCTTTTGAGGGGATCGGTGCTGAGGTCAGCATGATCGATGGTCAAGTGACGATTATCGCACCCATTAAAGATTCGCCTGCTGAAAAGGCAGGGTTAAGACCTAATGATCAGGTGCTTTCAGTTGATGGTGAAAGCGTGGAAGGATTAGACTTATTAGAAGCTGTTGCTAAAATTAGAGGAGAAAAAGGTTCTGAAGTGACTATTGAAATTCAACGACCTGGTGTTTCTAATCCAATTACCTTTACATTAAAACGTGATACCATTCCTTTAGAGACCGTTTATGCAGAGATGATTGAAGTAGAAGGTCAAAAGGCTGGCGTTATTCAAATGACTTCATTCTCAGAGCATACGGCAGAGCGATTTGAAGAAGAGCTTGACCAGCTTGAAGCTGATGGGATGGAAGGTTTAATCATTGATGTTCGTGGCAACCCAGGTGGTTTATTGCCAGTTATTGAAGATATCCTAAAGCTATTTGTAACGAAGGATCAACCGTATATGCAAATTACTGATGGTACGGATAATAAAGAACGTTATTTTTCAAACCTTGATCAAGCTAAAGATTATCCGATCAGTGTTTTAATTGATGAAGGAAGTGCATCTGCTTCAGAAATTTTAGCTATTTCGTTAAAGGAAACAGTTGATGCAGAAATTGTAGGGATGAACAGTTTTGGAAAAGGAACTGTCCAACAGACTATTCCAATGGGAGATGGTAGCTCAATAAAAATTACGATTTTAAAGTGGCTATCCCCAGAAGGAAATTCAATTCATGAAGTAGGGGTAGCCCCTACGATTGAAGTGTCACAGCCAGATTATTACTATACAGCACCTATTCAGCTTGATCAAACACTTCGCTTTGATCATAGTGATGACAACATCGAATTTGCTCAAATTATGCTTGATGGTCTTGGTTATGAGGTTGACCGTAAGGACGGTTACTTTAGTGAGGCTACTAAGTCTGCACTTCTTGACTATCAAACAGATCGAGATTTAGATGCTACTGGTGACCTTGACCAGGATACAGCAGAATTGTTACAGTATGATATTATTGATCGTATTCGTGGGAACGAGGATGATTTGCAAAAGCAAGCTGCACTTGAAGCTTTATTTGATTAATTGAATAAAAATGATGTGATAGTGGAAATTAATTGCTTTTTAATGCAGGATTATCACATGATATAGCGAATTAACAATGTAGAATTGTTTTGTTGGGTGGGGGTATGGTTATGGAAATATGGTTATGGGAAATAGCTAAAGCGATTGGACGATTATTTTTAAATCCGCTCGTTTATTGGTTTTTTATGATAACTGCATTAGCGTCAGCAGCTCGGATTAAGCAGGAACGGCGATCATTTGGTCACAAAATTTTTCCTATGATGGATGAAATGTATGGACATCGTTTACGAGGGTTTCTTTATGGTGTTTTGCTTTCCGTTATCGCGATATTTTTAACTGTTATGTTACATCCATTGATGCTACTTGGGATTATCTTTTATTCTGTATTGTTTTCAATCTCAAAGCGCTTTTCTTGGTTATCTAGCGCCTATACGTTTGGTTTTACTTCGATTACCTTATTGTTTTATCCATATTTTCAAGCCTATTTACCGGCTCCACTTCAATTGGAGCTGACTACCCTGCAATGGGTGAGTTTTACAACGTTAATGGGTCTGCTTTTATTGATAGAAGCCTCAATGCTTAGAACATTGAAGGTAGACCAAACCTTTCCTGAGATTTTTCGTGGTGCTCGAGGAAAGATGCTTGGACAACATCGAATTAAACGTATTAGCTTAATTCCATTGGTACTAATCTGGCCAGTTGGACAGTTAGATTTTGCTGCGGATTGGTGGCCTATTCTTAATTTTGGAGAAACAAGCTATGGTTTTGTTCTGTTTCCTCTCATTATAGGATTCGAACAGGTTGTAAAAGGAGCCCTGCCCACACACATGTCCAAACGCTTTAGTCAGTTTTTATTTATTTTAGGGCTAGTCGTTGTAGCAGTTGCCTTGTCAGGGTTTTATTTCGGCGTTTTTACCTTAGTCAGTGTGATCATCGCACTTGCTGGACGAGAATGGTTAAGCTATCGGCTTCGAACTCAAGATCAAAGGCAGCCTGCGCTGTTTAATCCATCCGAACAAGGAATAAAGGTATTAGCTGTTACACCAGGCTCACCAGCTATAGATATGGATTTAAGGGTTGGTGAAACGATTGTCAAAGTGAATGGTATTGATATTGTGAAACGTGATGATTTTTACCGGGCACTTCAAACCAATCGCGCATTTTGTAAGCTAGAGGTCTTGGATGAACGAGGGGAATTACGTTTTGTGCAGCGTGCATTGTATCAAAATGAGCATCATGAATTAGGTATCATTTTCGCAATTGACCATCAAGAACAATTAAATGAGCAAACAAGCGATATTTCCTAGGAAATATCGCTTTTCTTAATTACTTTACGGTGTCACTTACCATATACATATTGTTTGTACAGTTTGTTAATCAATTTCACGATCATAACTCAGTAGTATCTGTAAGTCTTCCTGATTAAGTGATGAGAGTAGGGTCTCATTTGGTTCAATGATCTCATCGACGAGTTGTCGTTTTTTTTCTTGGAGGCGAAAGATTTTTTCTTCAATGGTTCCTTCTGTGATTAATCGAATCACTTCTACGTTTTTAGTCTGACCAATTCGATGCGCTCTTCCTGCGGCCTGAGCTTCGATAGCAGGATTCCACCATAAATCATATAATATAACCGTGTCAGCTCCCGTTAAGTTTAGTCCAGTACCACCTGCTTTGAGTGAGATTAGAAAGAGATCCCGTTCACCATTATTAAAGGCATCTGCCATCTCGACACGTTGCTTAGCTGGTGTTTGGCCATCTAAATAGAAGGTTTGATAGCTTTTTGCTGTCAGCTCTTGATTTATAAGCTGAAGCATACTTGAAAATTGAGAAAAAATCAGCACACGTCTATTTTGTTCATATAGCTGTTCTAACAAAGTTTTTAATAGCTCGAGCTTACCTGATTCACCTTGATAATCATCTAAGAATAGTTGAGGATGACAGCAAATTTGTCTTAATCGAGTTAGGCCTGTTAACAGTTCTAGCTTGCCTTGCTCGAATTGATTAAGGGCAATACGTGTATCAACTTGTTGTTGAAGCTGCTCTAAGTAGGCTAAATAAAGATGTTTTTGATCTATTGTAAGCTCAGCGTATTGCTCAAATTCAATTTTTTCTGGCAGCTCTGGCAATACCTCTGCTTTTAGTCGTCGCAAAATAAACGGTCGGGTTATCTTTTTAATATAGTCACTTGAGTATTGCGAAAATTGTTGTTTCGAACCAAGAAAGCCAGGTGAGATCGTATTAAAGATTGACCATAATTCATTAAGCCGATTTTCTATAGGTGTTCCTGTAAGAGCAAAACGCAGTTTAGCTTTTAGTCTGCGAGTTGCTTTAGCTGTTAATGTGAGATGGTTTTTAATTGCTTGGGCTTCATCCAAAATCATAATATCGAAAATGAGGTTATCATATAATGCGATATCTTGTCGCAGTAATGGATAAGAAGTAATCAAAATATCGTAATCATTTGCCTTTTCAATTGCTTTTTTTCGCTCAGCTTTAGGCCCAATCATGACCTTAACTTTTAAATTTGGCGCAAACTTTTCGTACTCCTTTTTCCAGTTATACATCAGCGAGGCAGGAACGAGAATGAGTGAAGGTAGCTTATCTGTGTTATTCTTTTCTTTTTCACTGACAATGAAGCTAATGGCTTGTACCGTTTTTCCTAATCCCATCTCATCAGCAAGAATACCACCCAATCGATAGCGTGACAATGATTTGAACCAGTTAAAGCCGTGCTGCTGATAATCACGTAATTTTACTTTAAGGCTAGTCGGCAAGATAGCCTGTTCATTCCTAGTTTGGTTTAATTCGGACATTAACTGCTGAAATGCTTGTGAATAATTAACATTAAATGGATCTAATGCTTCTTTAACTTGAAAGCTGCGCGCTGTGGGTAATTCAATATGCCCGTCCACCACATCTTTTTTTCGTAAATGTAACTGATCGACCAAGCTTTGAAATGCCTTAAAGCGATCATCATTTAATTTGAGTAAGGTGCCGCTCTCTAAGCGATGAAACGATTGCTTTTCAATTAATGCTTGTAATATTAACTGAATCTCATTTTTCGATATGCCATCCATTTTAAATTGGACATCGAGCATTCCGGTATAATGATCCATTTGTATATAAGTCTCCAAATCGGAGGGAACTTCTTCTGTTAATGCTTGAACCTCTTTAGATAAATAGACGGTTACTTGCTCTTTTAGCTGAGGTAAAACCGTGTTGACAAATTGATAAATATGGTCATGGCTGAAAAGCTGAAAGCGTTGATTCAAATAATAAAAACCGCTTGCCTTTAATGTTTGAATTAATTCATTTTCTTTTTTGAAATCACGAGCCAATACTTTTTCACCAGCTGTCTGCGCTTGAAAAGGTGCTAGTTCAACCTGTCCATATTGAAAAACGACCGTAGCACTTAACGTTTGTTTAATTTCTTCGATGAAAAGCTTTATTTGTAACGGCTTCTGCTCAATCGTTTCTTTAGCTTCAGGGCTAAATTCGGTGGTTCCCAATTGTTCAAGCTTTGGCAGGACATGTCCAATAAAGTGGGCCATTTTATTTCGACTTATCAGGTACTGGTGCTTTTGACGATAGGGAAGAATACGATATATTTGTGCTAATACTTCTTTTTGCTCAGTCGTTAATGGATAAACGTGTGATTGTTTCATCAATAAACCATAGCTAGAATAGAAGCGATAGCTAAATAAATCGGAAAAATCAATGTGATAAAGATTGTTATCATACTGAATCGGAAATTTTATCTCAGATAAACGATCATGCAAAATAAGCTTTGATATAGGTGTACCGTCTTCTTTTATCAGTTGATACGAACAGGATTCTAAACTTGATAAAAAGCGATTAATCAGAAAAGGTGGAATAATAACCTCTCGTTTATTCTGATCGAAATAGTCATCAGCATAGATAACGGCTTGTCCAATGGCTTGGTTAATTAAATCAAGCATGCTTAGATCGTTAGTTGTTAGCTTATGTTCTGTTGGGTGGTACATAAATTTATCAGTAATAGAGTAAGATTGTTTTTGTTTGATAGCTAAGATAAAAGCCTGAATATCTTTGACAATGTATAATTGTTTCATCCCGCATTTCAAAGCAACTTTAAAATGGGGCTCTTGCTGGCCAGCTTGTTTTGTTTCTATAATCGTATAGTCCATTTGTAACGTTGTTTGCTGTTCAACAATAGCCCGGTCCATCACTTCAAAGATTTCAATCATCCTTAATGGAAAAGGATCAGTTGGTTGCGCGATAACCTCTTTGATTGCAGACTGAGATGGATCCTGCTGATGACTGATTGCAAGTAGGACCGCTGCAATGTGCTTACAGGTAAAATGGGTTTCGTAAGCTGAGCAGTTACATTTTGCTTCTAAATCATCGTGTTCAAAGAAGAAAATACGAACATGATAGGTTTGAGCCCCTTTGACTACTGCACTCCATGAATCAATACTTTGGTTATAACTAAGACGATGGACACGTCCTTTTTTATAATAATCAAGTCCACGCTTATAGAATCTTTGTCCTGTAATTTTAATGATATCTTCTGTTTCAAGATAGAAAGTTGTCATAATTAACTCCCTTACATAAATATAAAGTGAAACTTCGTTCAGTGAAGGTATCGACGCATAGGATGTACTCGTGCAAACGTTACGACACGACGTCGCGGACTTAGCCAGCTTCCTCTTTCCCCCACTGAACGTGAGTAGAACCAATCGGGCCGTTACTGACAGTTGGATCTCCCACTTAGACATGACGTGTTCCCTTTCTTTCTTGAAGTGGGAGTGTTACAAAAGCCCTTCGATGGGGCGAGTAATTGCAGCCCCAGCCAGTTACACAGCGATAAAAAGGTATATCCTATAATTTTAGCAAATTTATCAGAAAATGAATATAGTTCAGTAAATGGTTTTTTTATTGAATCAGTCTTGTTTAGCTATTTGGCTGAAATATTCAATCATTTTGCCTTTTCTAGTAACAGGCTGTGAATCTGGTTTATAATAAAAAAGAACAAGCGGCAAGCATTATTCGTTGTTTTTCGTTTTATACATATTTAAGGCATACATTCCCGTTCCGGCTTTATGTCATAGGTTTTTTGAATTTATGCTATAAGATTGACTTTTTTCAACTAATTATGCTACTTTCAATAAGCAGAATGGAAAAATAGAAAAGGAGTCATGTGCCAATGTAAAATCCCGATATACAGATCTTTATAGCTAATTAAAAGCGCCTTGGCATATTTATGCCCAGATTTTAAAGAGCTTCGCTCGATAAATTTCTACTGAAAAATCTGTGGTATCAGCCGGAGGTTTTTAACTTTATTCAGCCGGGGTTTGAGCCCCACTGATTGGAATAATGATAGACATTCATCTCACCCTTATAGGAGTGGAGAATTCTGCTGAATAAAGTTAAACGAATGAACGAAAGAAGGGGTTTTAACCATGACGATAGCTACAGAAGTGAATAAACGAAAAACATTTGCGATCATTTCGCACCCTGATGCGGGAAAAACAACTTTAACCGAAAAGCTATTATTATTCGGAAATTTAATACGGTCAGCCGGGACAGTAAAAGGGAAAAAGTCTGGTAAATATGCAACCTCGGACTGGATGGAAATTGAGAAGCAACGTGGAATCTCAGTCACATCGAGTGTGATGAATTTTCAGTACAAAGACTATAAAGTGAATATCTTGGATACACCAGGGCATGAAGACTTTAGCGAGGATACTTATCGGACACTAACAGCTGTTGATAGTGTGGTCATGATAATTGATGCCACTAAAGGAATTGAAGCCCAGACCATTAAGCTGTTTAAAGTTTGTAAAATGCGAGGTATCCCCATTTTTACCTTTATCAATAAAATGGACCGTGAAGGACGTGAACCGTTGGCTTTGCTTGAACAAATCGAACAGGTGTTAGAGATAGAGACATATCCAATCAATTGGCCTGTTGGAATGGGTAAACGTTTTTTGGGAATTTTTGATCGGTTTCATCACCAATTCGTTAAATTTAATGGAAATGAACAGGAAACGGTGATCCCGTATCAAGAATTAACAGAAAATCAAGATCTGGATTTCACATCAGATCCTACGTTTATTGAGACTAAAGAAGAACTGGCCCTCCTTGATGAAGCAGGAGATGAATTTTCTTTAGCGGCTGTATTAAAGGGAGAACAGACACCGGTCTTTTTCGGAAGTGCCCTCGCACCCTTTGGCGTTCAAACTTTTTTTGATACATTTATCGATATGGCGCCAAGCCCAAAGCCTCGACGAATAACAACAGGACAAATGGAGCCACACGAGCCAACCTTTTCAGGGTTTATCTTTAAGATTCAAGCCAATATGAATCCTGCTCACCGCGACCGTGTTGCTTTTTTAAGAGTCTGTTCTGGTAAGTTTGAGCGTGGGATGACTGTTAGACTTGTACGCACTGATAAAATGATCAAGTTAAATCAAACACAGCAATTTGTCGCCTCAAGCCGAGATACAGTAGACGAGGCCTACCCTGGTGACATCATTGGGATCTACGACCCGGGTCTTTATCGGATCGGCGACACGTTATTAGCGGGTAAAAATAGCTTTCAATATGATGAGCTTCCTCAATTTCCACCTGAATTGTTTAAACGTGTCACAGCCAAGAATGTAATGAAAGCAAAGCAGTTTAAAAAAGGACTTGAACAACTTGTTCAGGAAGGAGCTATTCAATTATTTACAGGCTATCCGATGGAGCACTATATTATTGGAGCAGTTGGAGAGCTACAATATCAAGTATTTGAGCATCGAATGAAGCATGAATATAATGTAGAAGTCCACCTTGAGTCAATTGGTGAACGTATCCCGCGTTTGCTTAATCAGGACAATATTGATCCACAGCTCTTTGATGAACGAAATATGTTAGTAAAGGATCGTGAAGGTGCTTTTCTTGTTTTATTTAAAAATGATTTTGCTTTAAAGTGGTTTCAAGACAAGCATAAGGAGATTGAGCTGATTGATTTGTTTGAAGCAAGGCGAGCCCATTATGAGGCTATAGAATAATGTAACAGCTGATAATACGTATCAAATGACCTTGACGTATTTAAGCCAGCTTTGCTCAATAAATTTCCACTGAAATTCTATGACAACCATGAGACGTTAACTTGCTCTGACTGGGTTTAACCCCCACTGAACTGCTGTTGATCTCCCACTTAGACATGACGTGTTCCCTTATTTCTTGAAGTGGAAGAGTCACACTGCGATAAAGTTAAATAAAGCGTAGATCTAGAGAAAAACTCGGAACGGGTAAGCATAGGCTTGCCCGTCTACTTTTGCTGGACTTAAGTGAGTTTCCAAGCTACTCATTTGTGATTAATGAAGGAATCAAATAAACTAGTTAAGTAGGGCGATTAGTTTTGCTTAAAACACTCACCCAGCTTCTACTAGTTCTTATCCAACATTTTTGAACACATATTTAAATAATAAACAGATAATTTTCAAATATACCGAATGTTCGTTCGCATATTTCGGTATAATTGTGTATAATAGGTTTATAACAAAATCGGATAGGCAAAAGATAGAGAAAAGATTGGAGGAAAAAGTGATGGGACATCAATTTGAATTGGTCGCAAAATATCAGCCTAAAGGAGACCAACCTAACGCGATAAAAGAACTTGTTGCCGGAATCAATGCGGGTAAACGTTCGCAAACATTGCTCGGTGCTACCGGAACAGGTAAAACATTTACGGTCTCCAATGTAATCCAGGAGGTCAAAAAACCAACGCTTGTAATTGCGCATAATAAAACACTTGCGGGGCAACTGTATAGTGAATTTAAGGAATTCTTTCCGAATAATGCTGTAGAGTATTTTGTTAGTTATTACGATTATTATCAACCGGAAGCTTATGTTCCTTCTACAGATACATTCATTGAAAAAGATGCCAGCATCAATGATGAAATTGATAAATTACGACATTCAGCCACTTCTGCTTTATTTGAACGTGAAGATGTGCTTATCGTGGCGAGTGTATCATGTATATATGGTTTAGGGTCGCCAGAGGAGTACGGTAGACAAGTCCTTTCATTACGCAAAGGCATGGAAAAGGATCGTGATCAATTACTAAGAAATCTCGTCGATATCCAGTATGCACGTAATGACATTGATTTTCAGCGTGGGACGTTTCGAGTACGTGGGGATTCTGTTGAGATTATCCCAGCTTCAAGAGAGGAACATTGTGTTCGGGTCGAATTTTTTGGTGATGAAATAGATCGTATTCGTGAGGTCGATGCCTTAACTGGCGAAATTATCGGTGATCGTGAGCATATTGCCATCTTCCCAGCCTCACACTTCGTGACAGGTGAAGATAAGTTAAAAATGGCGATGAAGAACATTGAAGCAGAGCTCGAAGAACAGTTAAAGTATTTTAAAGCGAATAACAAGTTACTGGAAGCACAGCGTATTGAACAACGGACACGCTATGATCTAGAGATGATGGCCGAAATGGGCTTTTGCTCTGGAATCGAAAATTACTCGCGCCATCTCACTTTACGTGAGCCAGGGTCAACACCATATACCTTAATAGACTATTTTCCTGATGATTTCCTGATTGTGATTGACGAATCACACGTGACTCTACCACAAGTAAGGGGGATGTTTAATGGTGATAAGGCTCGGAAGCAAGTGCTGGTAGACCATGGTTTTCGCCTCCCATCTGCTTTGGATAATCGACCGTTAACCTTTGAAGAATTTGAGGCAAAGGCTAACCAATTTATCTTTGTTTCAGCAACACCGGGTCCATATGAGTTAGAACATACGCCGAAAATGACGGAACAAATTATTCGACCGACTGGATTACTTGATCCGAAGGTCGATGTTAGACCAATTGATGGTCAAATCGATGATTTAATTAGTGAAATTAATGCACGAATTAAAAAGGATGAGCGTGTATTAATCACAACCTTGACCAAAAAAATGTCTGAGGATTTAACCGATTACCTTAAGGAAATAGGAATGAAGGTCGCCTACCTTCACTCTGAAATTAAGACATTAGAACGAATTGAAATCATTCGTGATTTACGTGTAGGTAAGTATGATGTATTAGTCGGAATTAATTTGTTAAGAGAAGGGTTAGATATTCCAGAAGTATCGCTCGTTGCAATCCTAGATGCGGATAAAGAAGGCTTTTTGCGTTCAGATCGTTCACTTATTCAAACGATGGGACGGGCAGCTCGAAATGCTTCAGGTCAGGTTATTATGTATGCTGATCATATCACAGATTCAATGCGCCGAGCTATTGATGAAACAGAACGTCGTAGAGAAATTCAGCAAGCTTATAATCAAAAACACGGGATTGTACCACAAACCGTTAACAAGGAAGTACGTGATGTCATTCGAGCAACAATGGTTGCTGAGGATTCACCAGCTTACCAAGAGGATGCGCCAAAATTAGCTAAGATGACAAAAAGTGAGCGCAACAAGTTAATTGAAAAATTAGAACAAGAAATGAAACAGGCCGCCCGTGAGCTTAATTTTGAAAAGGCAGCTGAATTACGTGATCTCGTACTTGAATTGAAAGCGGAAGGATGAGAATAAATGGCGAAAAAACATATTTCTATAAAGGGAGCTCGCGCTCACAATTTGAAAAATATTGATTTAGACATTCCTAAAGATAAATTAGTTGTTCTGACAGGCTTGTCTGGCTCAGGAAAATCGTCACTTGCCTTTGATACGATTTATGCAGAGGGGCAACGCCGTTACGTTGAATCCCTTTCTGCCTATGCCCGTCAGTTTTTAGGACAGATGGATAAGCCTGATGTAGATACTATCGAAGGTTTATCACCTGCAATCTCGATTGATCAAAAAACAACCAGCCGTAATCCGCGTTCAACCGTTGCAACTGTTACTGAAATCTATGATTATTTACGTCTCTTATATGCACGTATTGGACGCCCGATTTGTCCGACACACGGTACGGAAATTGCTTCACAGACTGTTGAGCAAATGGTTGATCGCATATTAAGTTATCCCGAGCGAACAAAACTCCAAATCCTTGCTCCAGTAGTCTCTGGGCGAAAAGGTGAGCACGTTAAGCTGTTAGATAAGCTCAAGCAAGAGGGCTACATTCGTCTACGTGTTGACGGCGATATGATGGAGATAGGCGATGATATTAAATTAGCGAAAAATATAAAGCATTCGATTGAAGTTGTGATTGATCGTATTGTAGTAAAAGAGGGGATATCTGGTCGATTAACAGACTCTTTAGAGGCAGCTCTTAAGCTTGGTGAAGGAAAAGTATTAGTTGATGTAATCGGTCAAGATGAATTACTCTTTAGTGAGCACCACGCTTGCCCTATTTGTGGCTTTTCTATTGGTGAACTTGAGCCACGTTTGTTTTCGTTTAATAGTCCTTATGGGGCCTGTGAGCACTGTGATGGATTAGGCACGAAGTTAGAGGTCGATGTTGATTTAGTTATACCGGACAAACAGCTTAGCTTGAATGATGGAGCAATATTAGCATGGCAACCAACCACTTCTCAATATTATCCTCAACTATTAGCAAGTGTCTGTCAGCACTATGGGATTGATATGGATGTACCTGTTGCTGACTTGCCAAAGGACCAGTTAGCTAAGATCTTACATGGGAGTGGCAAGGAAACCATTCATTTTAGTTACGAAAATGATTACGGTATGAAGCGAGAAACCGATATTCAATTTGAAGGTGTGCTCAATAATATTGCTCGTCGTTATCGTGAAACAAGCTCAGATTATATTCGTGAACAGATGGAAAAATATATGGCGCAAAAAGATTGCCCGACCTGCTCAGGCTATCGCTTAAAGAAGGAAGCATTGGCTGTACGTATTAATGATTTGCATATTGGACAAGTTACCGAAATGTCGGTTGTTGAAGCTAACCGCTTTTTGCAAAACCTTGTTTTAACTGATAAAGAGCAACAAATTGCTAAAATGATTTTAAAAGAGCTAGACAATCGCTTAACCTTTTTAACGAATGTTGGGTTAGACTACTTAACGCTTTCTAGAGCTGCAGGGACATTATCAGGTGGCGAAGCACAACGTATTCGCCTGGCAACACAGATAGGCTCAGCATTGACAGGTGTTTTATATGTATTAGATGAGCCATCTATTGGTTTACATCAAAGGGATAATGACCGATTAATTAGTACGTTACAACAAATGCGCGATCTTGGTAATACGCTTATTGTGGTCGAGCATGATGAGGACACAATGTTAGCAGCTGACTGGTTAATAGATATAGGACCTGGTGCTGGAGAGCATGGCGGTCAGGTGGTAGCTAGTGGTACACCTAAACAAGTGATGAGAAATAAAAAGTCCATGACTGGACAGTATTTATCCGGGGATAAATTTATTCCAATTCCTTTAGAGCGTCGAAAAGCAGATGGACGCTATCTTGAGATTCAGGGAGCAGAACAGAATAATTTAAAAAAAGTCGATGTTAAAATTCCTATTGGCTTGTTTACAACTGTTACTGGTGTATCCGGTTCAGGTAAAAGTACGCTAATTAATGAGATATTACACAAGAAATTAGCGATGGAGCTTAATCGAGCTCGACAGAAGCCTGGAAAGCACAAGGCGATTAAGGGCAGTGATTATTTAGAAAAAGTCATCGATATTGATCAATCGCCAATTGGTCGTACTCCTCGCTCTAATCCTGCTACCTATACAGGAGTATTTGATGATATTCGTGATGTCTTTGCTCAAACGAATGAAGCTAAAGTTCGTGGCTACAAAAAAGGACGGTTCAGTTTTAATGTTAAAGGTGGACGTTGTGAGACATGCCGTGGCGATGGTATTATTAAAATAGAAATGCATTTTCTACCTGATGTTTATGTACCTTGTGAAGCTTGTCATGGCAAGCGTTATAACCGTGAGACCTTAGAGGTAAAATATAAAGGGAAAAATATTGCAGAGATTCTAGATTTGCGAATTGAAGAGGCACTTGATTTCTTTACTAATATTCCAAAGATCAAGCGTAAGCTTCAAACCGTTTATGATGTAGGGTTAGGCTATATTCGACTTGGTCAGCCGGCTACCACACTTTCAGGCGGAGAAGCACAGCGGGTTAAACTAGCTAGCGAATTGCATCGTCGTTCAAATGGTAAGTCATTATATATTTTAGATGAACCAACCACTGGACTTCATGTTGACGACATTAGCCGTCTATTAAAAGTATTACAACAACTTGTGGAAAATGGTGATACGGTTGTCATTATTGAGCATAACCTAGATGTAATAAAGGCGGCAGATTATATTATTGATCTAGGGCCTGAAGGTGGAGATCGAGGCGGAACGATCGTAGCGACTGGCTCACCAGAGGAAGTAGCTGAGGTCACGGGTTCCTATACCGGTCATTATCTAAAACCCATTTTGCAACGTGATCGTCAACGAACAATAGAATTATATGACGGTAACACTCAACTAGCAAAATAGAATGTGATAAGGCGAGGGGATAATATGAATAAAATAGATCCAATAGTTGTGCAAGAACAGCTAAACCAATTTGTAAACCAACCTGTTTTTATACATTTGGAGACGACAAATGGGGCTTATGCAACGCATCATAATCGAGCTGCGTATAACGTTGGTGCTTTTATTCGCAATGCTAAGGTGTGTTTTACACAGGCGAAAATAAGTGGTGATCCAACTAATTATCGCGTCGGCTTAAAAACAGAAATCGGCTGGGTCTATGCTGAAGGACTTAGAGATTACCAATTAGATCAGCCAGGTTGTTTACTATTAGCAGGTCATGATGACCAGGGGCGTCTTTTAGTTACACTTGAAATTAGTCATCAGCCTTTTTCAATTTAGCTGTTAAGGAGTTGTTTAACCAATGGAAAAACATGTCGTTGTTATCTTTCCACATCCAGATGATGAAGCTTTCGGAGCAGCAGGCACAATTGCTCGCTTTCGTGAACAAGGTATTCCGGTGACATATCTTTGTGGCACACTTGGTGAAATGGGGCGAAACATGGGTAACCCAACCTTTGCGACTCGGGAGTCTTTACCTGAAATCAGAAAGGAGGAACTCATCGCAGCCTGTCAAGTCTTAGACATTGATTTAGAGATGCTCGGCTATCGTGATAAAACGATTGAATTTGAGGATCGCCAACAAATAGCTGAACATTTACTAGGCTATCTTAATAAACTTAAGCCTTCACTAGTGATTACTTATTATCCTGGATATGCTGTCCATCCAGACCATGATGCTTTTGGTGCTGCAGCCGTATCCGCTGTTTCACAAATGGATCAAGCCGACCGCCCTGAACTATGGGCTTTAGCAATAAAAAAAGGAAAAGAGGCCGATTTAGGGGAACCGGATCTTCAATTTGACATCACAGCCACCTTCACTCAAAAATTTGAAGCGATTATAGCTCATAAATCACAAGCATCTGGGATCCTTGGTGGAATTAATCAAGGACCTGGAAGCTTGGACCAAATTGTCAGAGATAAATTATCTCATGAAGCTTTTTATAAATGGGTATTTTAATGTCATTCAGAAGAATTCTCCCATTGTGAGCTGAATGGATATTTAGTTCCATGCAGTGGAGTCCAACCACCAGCTGAATAAAGTTAAAGCCTCTGGCGGATAGCCAAAGATTTTCATGGGAAATTTATTGAGTGAAGTTCGATAAAGTGAAACTTTGTTCGGTAGGGGTTTCGACGCATAGGAAGTGCTCGTGCAGACGTTGCGACACAACGTCGCGAACTTAGTCAGCTTCCTTTCCCCCACTGAACGTTAGTAGAATCAATCGGGCCGTTATTGGCTGTAAGACTCCCACTTAGTCATGATGTGTTCCCTTATTTCTTGAAGTGGGAGTTTTACAAAAGCCCTTCGATGGGGCGAGTAATCGCAGCCCCAGTCATTTACACTGCGATAAAGTCTAGGCACAAATACGCCAAGGCGCATTTGATTAGGAGGCATTAGTACTTTAACAAAGTAAGGGTGAATAAATTTTCTATCAGACTCTAAGATAAAACAAATGCTTTCGCGATAGGCTAAGCTTTCTAAAGAATATAAGGAATAAATAATCATGTGAAATTGGAGGAGGGTATTAAATGACCAAGAAGCTTTATCGTTCAAATCAAAATGTGATGCTTTCCGGTGTTCTTGCAGGTGTAGCAGAGTATTTTAACCTCGATGCTACTATTGTTCGTTTAATCTACGTCATTGCAGCTATCTTTACGGCAGTATTCCCGTTGTTGGTATTATATATAGTAGCAGCTGTCATCATGCCAAAAAGTGATGTGTATTAATGATGACACGTTGGTTATTATCACTAATCCTTAATGCCACGACCTTAATTGTTGTTGCACAAATATTTGACGGTTTCTATATTGAAACCTTTGGGACTGCATTGCTAGCTAGCTTTATTCTATCGATATTGAATGTAATGGTAAAACCGATTCTTATTATCCTAACATTACCAATGACCGTCATTTCACTGGGGTTATTTCTGTTTGTGATTAATGCCATTACCCTTATGTTAACTCAAGCAATTGTTGGGCCAACATTTGTTATTAATGGCTTCGGTTTAGCCGTGCTCGCGGCGATTGTCATTTCACTTATTAATTTAATCCTTAACAAAATGGTGAAGGATACGATACTTTTAAATAAGTAAGCTACAAGCATGGGAGCGGCTTTTTCCATGCTTGTTTTATTTATCAGACACTAATCATTTAGTCAAATCATTTTGGTTGGGTTTATCATTCAGTTGAGTAGATAGTCAATTTTTATTGATTTTATTTACTAAAGATGTTATTCACTAATAGAGTGAGAAAAATCCTAGCCCGAATTATGCTTGAATTTGCTAGTTGGATGCTGCTAATTAAGGAGAGTCGCAAAATGGATAACATTAAACTACGTTTTGACTTCGAAAAGCAACTATTACTTTTCAAAGAGCCAAAGCAAATTTATACAACATCAGATTTAAATGAAGTAAAACCGATCCTTGAACAACTTGAAATAGAGCTAACGAAGGGGCGTTATGTGGCTGGCTACCTTTCATACGAGGCAGCACCTGCTTTTGAACCACGTTTTGCCGTTAAAAAACAGACAACAATGCCACTCCTTTGGTTTGCAAGCTTTGAACAACCGCTGCTTCCATCGCCTTCAAAGCCAAATCGTGATTGTGAGCCAATTTTGAAATGGCAATCTGTTATATCTTATCAAGATTATCAGGCTGGAATTGCTGCGATAAAGACAGCAATCCAAAAGGGTGATACTTACCAAGTCAATTACACAACACGATTAGTTAGTCCTTTTACAACTGACCCGGAAACATTTTATCATCAATTGACAGAACGGCAGAAGGCATCTTATAGTGCCTATTTAGATATTGGTGAATTTCAAGTACTATCAGCTTCACCAGAATTATTCTTTTCAGTTCATCAAAATGAAATAACGACAAGACCTATGAAGGGTACGATTAAAAGAGGGCGAACGCTAGCAGAAGATCAGGCTAACAAGGCCTACTTGATTAAATCAGAAAAGGAACGCGCAGAGAACCTAATGATTGTTGATTTACTTAGAAATGATCTAGGAAAAATAGCAGTGGAAGGAACAGTGCATGTTCCCGAGTTATTAACTGTGGAAACCTATCCAACTGTTCATCAAATGACATCTACAGTTAAAGCTACCTTAAAACCTGAGAGCCAAATGAAGGACTGGTTTGATGCATTGTTTCCTTGCGGTTCTATAACAGGCGCACCAAAGCTGAAAACAATGAGTTATATAAATGCTTTAGAAACCACGCCCCGTGAGGTTTATTGTGGTGCCATTGGCTACGTTACGCCAAATCGTGATGCTATCTTTAATGTACCCATACGCACGGTTGTTATTGATCAAGAAAAGGCCCAGGCAACATATGGGGTTGGTGGCGGAATTACATGGGATTCAGCAACGGAGCATGAATACGAGGAAATAAAAACAAAAGCTGCGCTTTTAACTGCCAAAAATGTAAAGTTCGATTTATTGGAATCGATCTTGCTGAATCATGGTAAATACCCTTTACTTTCCTATCATTTGGAGCGCTTAAGCCAGTCAGCTACTTATTTTAATTACCACTATGATCCAGCTCAGGTTAAAGACAGGCTAGAGCAGTTAGCTGTTGATTATCCAACAGCTAGTTATAAAGTCCGTTTACAAGTAGCAAGGACAGGTATGATAAAGGTTGAACTTGAGCTTGTTCAGCCTATTCAGCAGCCTGTTAAATGTTATTTAGCTGAACAACCCATTGATTTAAATGACCCTTTTTATTATCACAAAACAACGGCAAGGGACAATTATGACAAGCTAATGATTGATAAGCCAGGTAATTTCGCCACATTGTTATGGAATGAAGAGGGGGAATTAACGGAGTTTACGATTGGTAACTTAGTTATTGAAACTAATGGAATCTATAAAACGCCTCCTATCGAATCGGGCTTATTAGCAGGAACTTTAAGACAACAGCTGCTTGATCAAAAGGTGGTTGATGAACAAATTATCTTTAAAGAAGAACTGGAGAAAGCTGATAAAATTTGGTTGATTAACGGGGTACGTGGTTGGGTTGAAGTCCAAATAAATTATCCTTGAATCATTTAGTAACCTATCTTATCGTCAGCTTGAGCAATTCTATTTACTAAACATTGAAAAATTGATAACCGTAATTAGTGTCACTCCTGATCAAAAAATGCTACAATAGTTACGAATGTGTATTTCAGAGTTGATGGAGGGAAGCCTGATGGCCAAAGTACAAACTAAGGATTTATTAGAGCAATTTAAACTTGAACTTATTGCAGGGAAGAATGGACTTGATCGAGAGTTTATTATGAGCGATATTTCTAGACCAGGTATTGAATTAACAGGTTACTTCCGTTATTACCCGAAGGCACGTCTACAAGTGCTTGGAAAAACTGAACTATCCTATTTTAATGAATTATCAAGTGATGAAAAGCGGGATCGCTCCCAGCGCTTATGCACAGATGTTACCCCGTGTATTGTTGTGACGAGGGGTATGGAAATACCGGAAGAATTAAAGCAGGCTTGTGAAGCAAGTCATGTACCTTTGTTAAGATCACCTTATAAAACAACACGTGTGGTTAGCCGTTTAACTAACTTTCTTGAAGCACGGTTTGCCCCTTCGACAGCCATGCACGGTGTACTAGTTGATATTCATGGGGTGGGTATCTTAATTACTGGTCAAAGTGGGGTTGGAAAAAGCGAGACTGCTTTGGAATTAGTAAAAAGAGGGCATCGCCTTGTTGCTGATGATAGTGTGGAGATTCACCAAGAAGATTATGATCGGTTAATTGGCTCTTCACCAGAGTTAATTGAACACTTACTTGAAATAAGAGGACTTGGTATTATAAATGTTATGACACTATTTGGAGCAAGTGCAGTTCGATCCCACAAGAAAATTGATTTTGTCATTAATTTAGAGAATTGGAATGAGAAAAAACAATACGATCGAATTGGCATGGATGAGGAGACGATACGAATTATTGACGTGGACGTCCCTAAAGCGACACTCCCTGTTCGTCCTGGTCGGAATTTAGCTGTCATTATTGAAGTAGCAGCGATGAATTTCCGCTTAAAGCGCCTAGGTGTTAATGCTGCTGAAGAATTTTCAGCTCGATTAACTAAAATGATCAACCAGGAGGAAGCCAATCTTAATTCGAGTGTTGACTATGATTAAATTTAAGGGGGAATTAGCTTGCCTGTTTTGAGTACTGCACTTAACCCGATTTTTCTTGAACTCGGACCTATTACAATTTATTGGTATGCTGTCATTATTGTGTCAGGGATCGTTATTGCCTTATGGCTAGCCACTAACGAAGCGGTTCGTTTAGGGTTAAAAAAAGATTTTTTCAGTGATCTGTTAATGTGGGCCTTACCAATTGCAATTATTTCAGCACGGATTTACTATGTTATTTTTGAATGGCAACGTTATGTCGACCGACCATGGTGGAGTATTTTTGCCATTTGGGAGGGTGGCATTGCTATTCATGGTGCTTTGATTGGTGCTGTTATTACAGCTTACATATTTTGTAGTAAGAAAGAGGTCCCCTTTTGGAAGGTGGCAGATATCGCTGCACCCAGCCTAATTATTGGACAGGCGATTGGCCGCTGGGGAAATTTTATGAATCAAGAGGCACATGGAGGCCCGGTTTCTACTACCGTCTATGATAACTTCCTCCGCTTTTTGCCAGATTTTATCGAAAATCAAATGACCATTGATGGTGTATTGTATCATCCTACTTTTCTGTATGAGTCATTATGGAATTTGCTTATCTTTGCTGGATTACTTTGGTTTAGAAGGCGAAATCCAATTCGTGGTGAAATTTTCTTAAATTATGTGATCTGGTATTCGGTTGGTCGATTTTTTATTGAGGACTTACGAACCGATAGCCTATATCTATTTGGACAGCTGCAAACAGCTCAAGTGATCTCACTGATTTTAATAATAGGCGGTATCGGCATGATTGTTTATCGTCGCAAGATGAATCATCCTAAGATAAGGTATAATGGTAAAAAAGCTTAACCCTTTTAACCTGCTGATGAGTAATCATTAGCAGGTTATTTACAAATAATTGATGGTATTTTGTTAGTAAAAAAAGCAAGGCCTATATCGAACAGTGTATCTCGATAGCCTGATAATAGAAAAAAAGAATTAGGGGATGTTACTTTGATTGCTACATTTAAACGTGGAGTTACCCAAGGCTTACAGGTAAGCTGGACCTTGAGCAAGGTGATTTTTCCAATTGCCTTGTTAGTTACCATCTTGCAACATACCGCTTTTTTACCATGGTTAATTGAGCAGATTAGCCCAATTATGCGTCTATTGGGGCTACCAGGACAAGCCGCTGTTCCTCTTGTGCTTGGGAATACATTGAATTTATATGCAGGCATTGCTGCGATTGTCTCCTTTGATTTTACGATCAAAGAAGTGTTTATTATGGCGATTATGCTATCCTTTTCCCATAATTTATTTATTGAATCCACTGTGGCGATAAAGGTTGGTGTTAAATGGCCAATTGTAATTGGTGTAAGGTTGGTGTTAGCCTGTTTATCTGCCGTTATGATTCATTGGCTTTGGCAGGGAGGCGATACTCAAGCCCAGTATGGTTTTATCCAAGTGGATCAACAAATTCCAGATGGCTGGTATGAAGTTGGATTAAAGGGGATATTAACGGCAACAAGTCAAGTATCCCAGTTAGTCTTAATTGTTGTCCCGCTTATGATTATCATGCAGTATTTTAGAGAATTAGGCTGGATGAATCAACTATCGCGGTTATTACGCCCATTTACGTCAATGCTAGGCATTAAACCTAATGCATCCATGACCTTAGTGGCAGGTTTAACGATTGGACTTGCCTATGGAGCAGGTATGATGATTCAGGCAGTTAAAGAAGACGGTGTGACGAAGAAGGATATGTATTTAAGTTTTATTTTTTTAGTTGCTTGTCATGCGGTCATTGAAGACACATTAATTTTTGCACCACTAGGTATTCCGGTTTGGCTATTACTACTTATTCGCTTATGCACAGCCATACTACTTACGCTCCTTATTAGTCAGATATGGTCATATAAAGAATCAAAACAAAGAAAGGAATATGTATACAATGACAATAAAAACAATATTATTTGATTTAGATGGTACGCTAATTGACACAAATGAGCTGATTATTGCCTCATTTGACCATACGTTAAAAAAACACACAGGTCGTACCTACTCGAGAGAGGAAATTCTACCTTTTATTGGTCCTCCTCTTATTGAAAGCTTATCGGCAGTAGATCAGACTCAAGCGGAGGAGATGATGGCTACTTATCGAGAGCATAATTTGGCCCACCACGATCACTATGTAAAAGCTTATCCAACCGTAGTGGATACCATTCAGACACTACATCAACAAGGCTTTAAACTCGGTATTGTGACAACCAAAATAACAGATACAGCCAAATTAGGATTGGCGAAAACTGGGCTGGAGCCTTACTTCGATGTTGTGATTGGTTTAGACGAAGTAGAGCATGCCAAGCCTCATCCGGAGCCGATTTTTAAGGCACTTGAAGCTTTAGGCGCTACGCCATTTGATGCTTTGATGGTTGGAGATAACTATCATGATATTGAAGCGGGACAAAATGCGGGTACTCAAACAGCAGGTGTGGCCTGGGCAATTAAAGGAAGAGAGACTTTAGCAGCATTGAAGCCGACTTATATGTTAGAACAGATGAAGGATTTATTAACAATACTAGAGGTGGTCTAAATGCGACGGACCGATCGTCATCCGGTTAAGGGGTCAAACGCACTTTGGCAATTATACGATACCGTGTCTTTTTGGAAAGTAATGAAAAACTTTATCGTTATCCAGTTGGCTCGCTACACACCATTTTTACCTATGAAAAATTGGTTATATCGTCATATGTTACAGATGAAAGTAGGGGAAAAGACTGCTTTTGCATTAATGGTTATGGTTGATTTACTTTTTCCTGAGCGTATTCGTGTAGGGAATAACACGGTAATTGGTTATAATACTACCCTATTGACACATGAATATTTAATTGATGAATACCGGATAGGTGATATTGAAATAGGCGACGAAGTGATGATTGGGGCTAACAGCACCGTATTACCGGGAGTGAAAATCGGCGATAGATCGGTAATAGGGGCTGGAACAGTTGTCCACCGAGATGTAGAGCCAGGCAGCTTTGTTGCTGGTAACCCTATGCGCGTTATTTTCACAGCAGAACAAATGAAACAGCGTCAAAAACAGGCTGATTCTAATCAGGATTGATTCTAAACTGGTAATAAAAATAGGGATAAGATAGCTATTTTAGGTCGATTGGGATGCTGCTAGGGACGAGGTAAAGTTAAAGCCTACTTCATTTCATTGCAGTGCTTATTGGTAACAATAAGATAGAGACAAAGTTAGGAGAGGGGGATGAAGATGGCCTTGACAAACTTAAACAGAGAGCAACTGTGTCAAACAGCGACAGAACAGAAGTATGATCTGTTAATTATTGGCGGAGGTGTAACTGGGGCTAGTATTGCCTTAGATGCGAGTTCGAGAGGCATGAGTACCATTTTAATAGAGAAAGATGACTTTGCAACAGAAGCATCGGGGCAATTGACACCATTACTAAGTGAACAGTTGTATCCAAGTCGGAAATTATGGTCAAAAGCATATCAGGAAAAAACCATAATTGAACAAATAGCTAGCCCACTATGTTGGCCAATTGACGTCTTAGAGTCTACCAATAAAATGGATCCAATACTAACTTCAAATAAAACGCTAGCTCAGCAGTTAATTGAGCCTCTAAAAAAAAGTTATAAACCTAATCATTATAAGGCTATCTCGAAAAGGAGTATCCGCAATCTAGAACCACGGTTAAATGAACGGATGATAAGATCGGTTAACCGGTATAATGAAAGCTATCTTGACCAAATGCGCTTAACCCTATCTCTATTGAAAAAAGCCAATCAATTTGGTGGGCAAATGATTAATTATATGAAGGCTGTCCGTTTTCTATACGATGACCAAAAAATAATTAATGGTGTGGAAGCAGAAGATCAAGTCACTGGAGAATTATATCAATTTAAAAGCCGTAAAGTGATTAATGCGACCGGCTCACGATTGGCAAAATTAAGTCAATTAGATTCAACGGATTTACAAATTAAATCTTCACTAAAAATTAAAAAAATGATCCAGATGCGATTAGCTCGTGCAAATTTCCCTCTAAACAGGGGAGTAAGCTTCCGTAATCAGGTAAGTGGTGAAATGGTTCATCTTGTTCCAATAAATGAATGGATTTATATCATGACCTATGAGCCAGCGGAATGGCATGTGATCGAAGATGGCACCTTAAGTCAAGAGGAGTTGATTCGATTATCGAATCTACTTGATCAGATGTTTACTGATAATGATGATCTAGAGCGAAACGATTTAAAATCATATCAATTAACTTATGTGGTTGATAATGACCCATTTCAATTGCCTAATAATGGTATAGTTGAATCAACAACAGGATTAATCACGGTGATAGGAGCACCACTTATCTTTTATCGTTACCAAGCTAATCGTGTAGTTGACTTATTAATGAAATCCTTTAAACGACAATTAAATATTCTTTACTCAAAATCAGAGACAAGATCTTTTAGATTAATAGGCGAACCGGCAGATGAAGCATTAAATGCTCTAGAAAATCATCCTTTCTATTGCTTTACTGAAGCTGAAAAACGTTATTTGCTTCATCATTATGGTGAACACATTGATCATGTGCTTTTTTATCTAAAGCAGGTTATCCAAGAGCAAGCCCATGGAGCACTTAATCCATTATTATTTGCGGAGCTTGTCTATTGCTTAGAAAATGAAGCCATTTATAAGCCTATCGATTTCTTGAAAAGAAGGATAAAGGTTTTTTTACGTGATCAAAACAACATTCAGTTACAATTACATGGCATTTTAACCTATATGGAAAACCAGCTAGGTTGGTCGCAAGAAGAAAGATCCTATTATGAAAGAGAGTGCCGAATTTGGTTAAATGACTGTTTGTAATTTACCGATTCTGCCGTTTCTTCTTATCCTTGTTTTTATCTTGTAATCGGCAAGTGAATAGAATTAGTTTAGTGTTAAAGTTACTACTTTATTCTTGTTCGCTTTATTTGTAATTTTCGAGATAATTAGAAGTAAAGATCCGAGGCTAGGAGTATCACTAACAAATAGTGGTGCTCCCTTTTGATTTGAGAGCTTTTTTTATCGCAGTGTAACTGGCTGGGGTTGTGATTACTCGCCCCATCGAAGGGCTTTTGTAAGCCTCCCGCTACGAAATAAGGGAACACGTCTCTGCACGAGTACATCCTTGCGTCGATCCCCCACTGAACGAAGTTTCACATACTACAATTTAAAAAGATTAATGGCTCAAGTTCGTGATAGGAAGATTGGCAAAAATATGTTATACTTCACTCGACAATAGCAAAATAACAAATCAAATGCGCCTTGTCGTATTTGTGCCTAGATTTTATCGCAGTGTAACTGGCTGGGGCTGCGATTACTCGCCCCATCGAAGGGCTTTTGTAAGCCTCCCAGTTCAAGAAATAAGGGAACAGATCATGTCTAAGTAGGAGATCCAACAGCCAGTAACGGCCCGATTGGTTCAACTAACGTTCAGTGGGGGGAGAGGAAGCTGACTAAGTTCGCAACGTCGTGTCGCAACGTCTGCACGAGCACATCCTATGCGTCGAACCCCCCACTGAATGAGTCCACTTTTATCGCGCTGTGCTCGATAAATTGCTGCTGAAGATCTGTGGCATCCATCGGATTTTCAACTTTATTTAGCTGGGGTTTTAAATCCTCCCTAAGGGGAAGACAAATAGGCATTCGTCTCACCACTCATAGAAGAGGGAGCCTTCTGCTGAATGAAGTTATATCTGTATGTTTAGGTCGTTTAGGTTGTATCACGATCTATTACCAAGCATCCATTAGATCTAACCGCTTCATTAATCTGTAGTAAAGGGGAAATATATGACACGTAAGCAAAAAGAGCAGAATAAATGGAAGGACGTTCAACTGGATAAGAAAATAATACCATTTATTCCTGAGGGTGATTTTTATTTTTCAAAAGGAGTAGCTGCTTTTTATAAACGGAAATTTGAATTAGCACTTAAGTGGCTTCAGAAAGCTGTTGAAGCAAATCCCTCTGAAGCACTTTATCCGTCGCAAATGTCGATCGTCTATACCGAGATAGGCGCTTACCATGCGGCTAACCAAATCCTAATTGATGTGATAAAAGAACATGGAAGTGACTATTTTGATTGTTATTATTTGATGGCTAATAACTATGCTCATTTAGGTTTACTAAAAGATGCCAAAAAGTATGCCGCACTTTACCTTGAAAAAGATCCAAAAGGTGAATTTAGCTCAGAGACTGAGCAGTTGCTCACCATTTTAGAATTAGGGTTGGAGGAAGAAGACGAATGGTTTGAACAAGAGGATGAATTATTGGCTCATCAGGAAACAGCTTTTTATCACCTTCAACGTAAGCAATGGAGCTCAGCACTTCCTTTACTAAAAGAAATGCTAACGCGTTTTCCAGATTATCATATCGCCAAACATGAATATAGTTATGCATTATTTTTTTCGGGAGAGCATTCACGGGCACTTGAGCACGAGTTGGACCTTTATCAAACATGTCATGATAAGCTCCCTGCCTTGTGTAACTTGGCTGTATTCCATTACGAGCAAAACCAAACCGAGCAGGCCAAGCACTATCTTGAGGAATTGGTGAATATCCATCCCATTCATATAGAACAGGCACTAAGAGTTGCGATTACTTTTGTCCATCTTGGTTGTTATAACCAAGGCTTTCAGCGTTTATCGCGCTTACCAAAGGCGAGGTTGAAAAATCATTTATCCTATTTTAGAGCCTTGGCTAAAGCTGCTCATGGGCTGGGGAGAACTTTAGTTGCTGAGCAAGTTTGGCAGGAAGGCTGCCGTTTACATCATGAATTGACTAATGAGCAGACGCCATGGCGTTCCTAAAGAATTTGAGCAAATCAGTAGACGTTTTAATAAGAACATATGATAATGGGTACAGTAATGATTGCGATTTAGTACGAGAGAAGGGATGATCGTTGATGACAGAGGAACACATCTATGATGTCATAATTATTGGAGCAGGTCCTGCTGGTATGACGGCAGGTGTATATACTTCACGTGCAAATATGGATACACTAATGATTGAGCGAGGTATTCCAGGTGGCCAGATGGCGAATACAGAAGATGTAGAAAATTACCCGGGTTATGATAGCATTTTAGGTCCGGATTTATCAAATAAAATGTTTGAACATGCTAAGAAATTTGGTGCAGAGTATGCATATGGTGATATCACAGAGGTTATTGATGGTGAGAAGTATAAAACCATTGTAGCTGGCAAAAAAACATATAAAGCTAAAGCGATTATTATTGCCACAGGGGCGAAATATAAAAAGCTTGGCATTCCTGGCGAGGATCAGTTATCAGGACGAGGGGTCTCTTATTGCGCCGTTTGTGATGGGGCTTTCTTTAAGGATAGAGAACTTATCGTTGTTGGTGGTGGTGATTCCGCTGTAGAAGAAGGGGTCTATTTGACTCGTTACGCAAGCAAGGTTACCATTGTCCATCGTCGTGATACGCTTCGTGCTCAAAAAATTTTACAAGATCGTGCATTTAAGAATGAGAAGATCAATTTTATCTGGGATACAGTAGTTACGGAGATCGAGGGGGAAGATGGTAAGGTTAGTGCGGTTACCTTGAAGAATTTAAAAACAAATGAAGTTTATCAGCATGCAACAGATGGTGTATTTATTTATATAGGAATGGAGCCATTAAGCGATCCTTTCAAAGCTTTAGGGATTATCAATGAAGAAGGTTATATTCCAACAAATGAACGAATGGAGACATCCATTCCGGGTATATTTGCTGCTGGAGATATTCGTGACAAAGAATTACGTCAAATTGTTACAGCCACCGGTGATGGTAGTATTGCTGCGCAAAATGCTCAAGCCTATGTTGAGGAATTAGAAGAAACATTGTTAAAAAGTTAAACCATAATTTCAACTAATTAATTGGTAAAAAAGGTTATACTTGGCTTTTTTTAGAATAAAACCAATCTTTACCTTATCTTAATCACGCTGTAACACGAATGCAACACTTATGGGGTATACTTTAATTAATTAATTAATTAACCCCCTTTTTTAAATATATAAGATTGACGCACAGACTAACATAGTCTGTGTCTTTTTTTTGAACAAATGCCTCTAGAGCTGTCATTAACCTGCCAAAATCATTAACGGGTTTACAAGCTAGGTATGTCTTAGATGTTCTAAGCATAACCCATAATAAAATATCCTCACTCTCTTGCTTGCTAAAAAACTGAAATCCGTAGCATGTTCATTTGAATTAAGCAAAAGTAAATAGTTACGACATCAATGAAGATGGCACTAATGCAAGTATTATTCTGTATCTGCCCCCCTTCCAGTCGGGCTATTCGATTCCATACCGAGAGTTTCTTGATCTTTTGGTATCGAGGCTATGTAGAATTGAAAGAATAAAGTGAAACTTTGTTCAGTGGGGGGGTTCGACGCATAGGTTGTACTCGTGCAGACGTTGGCTGTTATCAAGAGTAAATTACAAAAGAATCATTTAAATCAATACTTTCACTTTGAAGAATACATGTATTTGAAGTGAAAGGTAATTATTTCAAAAATAGTAAAACCTGTATCTTAAATTACTTAATAGTAACATAAGATACAGGCTGATTTTTATTCATTTAACTAAAGCACCATTTAATTGAATATCACTTTTTAAGATTTTTAGGATTTTCAACATATGAGCCTAACACATACCCACAATTCGAGCAGTAGTATGAGAATATTGGTGATGATAGACTTCTTAGATTATTATATGGAAACATATGAACTACACTATTTCTTGCTCTAACTGCTCCTTTTTCTACTTGACTGTTATTACATTTAGGACATTCTTTTTTTCCATTTGTTCTCTCTCCAACCTCAAATCATTAAGTTGTTCAGTTAACGCACCCGTTATGTTAAGTACAATAATTCACAACCTTCCCCTTAATTTGGTTTCTATAATATTTAGTAATACCAAAAACTATTATTACTTGCAATTTTTATATACTTATATTGGGTTACTTTTTAAAAGGATATCAATCATTTTAAACATGAGCATAATTCCTTTTCGCTGGTATTTAAAATGGTTTAAGCTACCAATGAAATAAGCGTCCAATTCAGAATGGTAAAACATAAAAGAGCCATTTGATCCTGCATTTCCCCATACACTATATCTCTTAGGCATTAATAAGGGGATGTGTTTAAAATTCATAATCCCAAAGCCGTAGTCAATACCTATAGAAAATTTTGCCCAATCCTTCATTTTTTCCATTGATTCTTTACGGAGGAGTTTATTACATACTAAGGCTTTCATAAATTTCAATAAGTCCTCGGTTGTAGCAACTATTCTTCCGCCAGTTTCGTCCATCCCGAGACGAATATCTTGTGTCACATTTTTATTGTGTAAGAAACAATCTGCAACAGGATATTCTTTTTTTATCACTGGTTCAGAGTGCTGAATCATATAGGTTTGATTCATCTCAAGAGGTTGAAAAAGTGATTGTTTAAGTACCTCATGATATGGTTTTGAGGTGATTTTCTCAATGATTAAAATTAAAAGATAATAACCAGTATCTGAATAATAAAATCCTTTACCTGGTGGAAAATGGGATGTTAAGTTTTCTTTAGACCATTGAATGATATAATGTGGTGTCCAGGAATGGGGTGATTCATCAAGAAGCAAATCCATCATTGATGTGCCCTGTTTTGATTTTTCTAAGCCATCACCAAATAACCCAGACGTGTGATTCAATAAATGTTTTATTAATCTCGTTTGTGTAATCTTTTCCTTTATAAATATGTAAGTTGTGCAGTAATTCTGAATCAAAATAAGAAGCGATTGCATCTTCGTAGGACAGTTTTCCTTGCTCTTCCAAACTACCAATTAACACAGAAGTAAACAACTTATCGATACTTGCAATAAAGTAAGGTTGCTCAGGGTGAGCAGGTATACTTCCTGTTGACCCTTCAGCCATATTCACATGGATACCCTGCTTTTCCGAATGGATTAGCATATAAGCGTTTTGTATATTTTTATCCTTTTGAATCACTTTTCTAAAACGGTTTTCCAATACAATATGAGTTTTTCCATTTCTCATGTGCTCAACCCCCACAGCTTTAATTTTAAAGACTCGCATAGGTATTCAAAAGAACCCAATTCTTCTATAGTGTTTTTCTAATGCACCCGTTACCTAAATTGAAGCAACCACTATTCACTGGCTTCATCCTTCGCATTTTTAATATACATTCTTATTCTTGATACAATAAGTATTGCAATGAGGCCCCCTATAATTAAACTAACCATAAGTTGCCAATCTGCCTCATTATTTCTCCACAAACTCATTGCAAATATTCCTATAACAACTCCTAAAATATGTCTACAGATTAATAATTAAACTACTCTTTATTATACAGATCTCCATATAATTATGGAATCTATAAATCTCACCTGATTTATCCACTATATTTTGCTCATAGGCTAATTTATTCAACTCGCCTCTAAATGTTTCTTGCTTTAATGGCGATCCATCTTTTCCTCTAATAGACAACCTTTTTTCAAGGTCACAATTCACATATCTCATTCTACATTCTTGAACAATCATAGTCATCGTAGCTATATAATCAGGTAATTTATCAAGGTGACTGTTCAATTGCTATAGAACGAATTCGTCTTTAAAGCGAGGTTTTGCTCTTGGTATTTTCGGATAGTCCTCAGGATAAATTAATATTTTGGAAGGTACATCATCCGATTCTAGCCTAAGAAGGGTACTAAATAGTCCTTCCAATATAGTCTTCATAAAACTCCATAATTTGTTTTAGATTAGTAACATAGTAAGAATTAGCTTTTACAGGTGTTTTTTCTTGATTAGCAGTAATCTTATAATTAGTAGTGGTAATTCATTTTTAGACTCGAAAAAAGTAGCTATAATAGGCTTCAATAATAGTAGTGGCATAGGAAGGCGTTCACTAGTCAGTACCTTCCTGTTATAGTATAATGAATATAAATGAATGAAGAGAGTGAATAGACTTGCAGCGTGTAACCAATTGCTTAATTATAAATAATCAACAAGTTCTATTATTAAAAAAACCACGCTATGGTTGGTACGCAATGCCAGGTGGAAAGATGGAATCAGGGGAATCGATTAAAGAATCCGTAATTAGAGAAGTTAGAGAAGAAACAGGGTTACTTGTAGCGAACCCTCAATTATATAGTGTTGCAACAATGACGAAGAAATCAGCTCAATATCCTAAAGATGAATGGATGATGTTCACTTTTAAAGCCGACAAGGTTTCTGGAGAATTAGTAAAAGAGTGTTCAGAAGGGGAGCTTGAGTGGGTTGATGTGGCTGAACTAGCTTCGATTCCTACCGCCCCCAGTGATCGGATTATCCATAAATATATGATTGAATTGAACCAGCAGCTTTTTGCAAGCTTTGCGTTAGATGAGCATGATCAATTAATTAGCTATCGACTTAATTAAGATTGATGATGAAAGGAAGTGATTCAATGACTGAAAATCGTGAGACAAAGCTAGTCATTATTACGGGAATGTCGGGTGCAGGAAAGACGGTTGCTGTCCAAAGCTTTGAAGATTTGGGCTATTATTGTGTCGATAATCTACCACCTGCCCTACTTCCGAAGTTTTTAGAATTGATGAAAGATGCAGCTAATAATATTAATAAGGTTGCACTTGTTATGGATTTAAGAGGTAGAGAATTCTTCGATTCTTTATTCGATGCTCTTGACCAGCTAACAGATCTTGATTGGTTGGAGGAGCATATCTTGTTTTTAGATGCTCAAGATAAGGTACTCGTCTCTCGATATAAAGAAACGCGTCGACAGCATCCTCTTGCTCCAGAAGGCTTACCTCTTGAAGGCATTCAGCAAGAGCGCCAAATACTAGGAGAACTGCGCGGACGCGCACAGCACTATATTGATACGACTCATTTAAAACCAAAAGCATTACGAGAAAAGATTATCGCTAAATATGGTGAGGATGAGCAACGTCGCTTTTCTATTCATACGATATCTTTTGGTTTTAAATATGGGATGCCGATTGATGCAGATCTTGTTTTTGATGTTCGTTTTTTACCTAATCCACATTATGTTGAACATCTCCAGCCCTTAACGGGATTAACAACAGATGTAGCAGATTATGTTTTTAAATGGACGGAGACACAAAAATTTTTAGAAAAACTTTTGGATCTGTTAACTTTTATGTTGCCTCAATATAAAAAGGAGGGCAAGTCACAGCTTGTAATAGCGATTGGATGTACCGGTGGCCAGCATCGCTCCGTTGCTTTAGCAGAACATATTGCCCAATATTACTCCAAACAATATATCACACATGTATCACATCGAGATATAGACAAAAGAAAGGGACATTAGAGATGGCAAATGGTAAAGATAAAAAGAAAGTGGCTGTATTAGGTGGGGGAACCGGCATGCCGGTGCTACTTCGTGGATTAAAGCATTATCCGATATCTTTATCGGCTATTGTAACAGTCGCAGATGATGGTGGTAGCTCAGGACGTTTAAGAACAGAGATGTCAATGCCAGCACCAGGAGATATTCGGAATGTAATTGCGGCTTTGTCCGAAGTAGAGCCTATTATGGAACGTCTATTTCAGCATCGATTTCAAAATGGGAATGGACTGATGGGACATTCTATGGGGAACTTAATATTGGCAGCTATGACTGCAGTAACGGGTGATTTTTATAATGGCATTAAAGAAATCGCTCGTGTTTTTAATGTAAAGGGACGCATTTATCCAATAGCTAATCAAAATGTATTTTTACATGCAGAAATGTTTGATGGTGAGATTGTTATTGGTGAGTCAAACATTCCATTAGCAAATAAGCGAATTAAGCGTGTTTTCGTTGAACCAAAAGCGGTTGAACCATTACCAGAGGCTGTTCAGGCAGTAAGGGAATCAGATTTGGTTGTCATTTCACCAGGAAGCTTATATACAAGTACATTACCTAATTTAGTTGTTCCTCAAATTGCAGATGCGCTAAGGGAAGCAAAAGGTCAGGTGGTTTATGTATGTAATGTCATGACACAAGCAGGTGAGACAGGTGGCTATAGTGCAGCTGATCATGCCCAAGCTATTATTGACCATGTTGGCAAAGGCTGTATTGATAAAATCTTAGTCCATAATAAACAGATTACGAAGGCAGCACGAATTAAATATGCGGAAGAAAATGCGGACCCAGTCGTATACGACCGTGATCGGTTAAAGCAATTGGGAATGGAAATCATTGAAGCAGATATTATCGATGAGAAGCAAACCCGCTTACGACATGATACCAACAAAGTAGCACAATTGCTTTGCTCTTTAATTGATGTCTAAATGTATAGTGAGAAAGGTGAGTAAACCATGTCATTTGCATCGGAAATAAAAAAGGAAATGACTCAAATTGAAAATAAAAATTGCTGTCAAGAAGCAGAATTGGCGGCTTTGATTCGAATGAATGGTGTCATTTCAATTGCAAGACAAAGCTATTTATTAGATGTACAAACTGAAAATGCAGCCATTGCCAGACGGATTTATGTGTTGCTTAAATCTTTATATCCGTATCCAATCAAATTACTTGTTCGTAAAAAGATGAAACTGAAAAAAAATAATGTCTATATCGTTCGAATTGAAAAGGGTGCGAAGGAAATATTGGTTGATCTCGATATTCTGACTACATCCTTCTCGCTAATACGTACCATATCTAAGAAATATCTAGAAAAAGAATGCTGTAAGCGTGCCTACCTAAGGGGAGCTTTTCTGGCTGGAGGGTCGATAAATAATCCCGAAACCTCCTCCTATCATCTAGAGATAGCTAATGCCTATCAAGAGCATAATGATGCTTTATGTCAGTTGATGAATGATTTTGATTTGCATGCGCGGATTTTGGAGCGACGTAAAGGATATATTTCTTATATTAAAGAGGCTGAAAAAATCACTGAATTTTTGAATTATACCGGAGCACATCAGGCTTTGCTTAGATTTGAGGATGTACGAATTATGCGTGATATGCGTAATTCGGTTAATCGTCTAGTCAACTGTGAAACAGCAAATTTAAACAAAACAATCGGAGCTGCTTTTCGCCAAGTTGAGAATATCAAGTTTATAGAGAAAACGGTTGGACTAAATGCATTACCTGATAAACTACAAGAGATTGCACGGCTGCGAGTGGAGCATCAAGAGGCTACTTTAAAGGAATTAGGCGAATTAGTTAGTGGAGGGAAGATTAGTAAATCAGGCATAAATCATCGTTTGAAAAAAATCGATCAATTTGCAGAACAGCTAAAACACGAATACAATCCACTATAAAATTAAATAAAATGAAACTTCGTTCAGTGGGGGTTCGACGCATAGGATGTGCTCGTGCAGACGTTGCGACACACGACGTCGCGAACTTAGTTAGCTTCCTTTATCCCCACTGAACGTTAGTTGAACCAATTGGGCCGGTTACTGGCTGTTGGCTCTCCCACTTAAACATGACCTTATTTCTTGTTACAGCCAGTTACACTGCGATAAAGTGTGAGATATCGTTAAAGCGCAATATTAGTGTAGGAAGGCGTAAACAAGATGCTAAGGAAAAGCATCGTCAGGCAAAGTGCTAAGCAAGTGGATGAAAGCCGGAGCGAAATTAGCCTGTTTGAATTTTAGCCGTTATGAAATTCACTATTTGGAAATAGAGATAAAATTTACGATCTAGGATGGTCTGTTTGGAAATAAATGAACATATACTGGTATAGTTTGATGGCTAAGTTGAAAGGAGCTATGTTAAATGGTAGAGAAAACTTTAGTTGTTGCTGTTGAGCCTGGGCTGCAGGCGACAGTTGTGTCAGAATTTGTTCAAAAAGCCAATCATTTTTCTGCAGAAATATTTTTAGAAAAAGGAGAAAGGCGGGTCAATGCCAAAAGCATTATGGGACTACTAAGCTTAGCGGTTGCAACCGGAGATACGATTACATTACTAAGTGACGGTGATGATGACCAAGCAGCCATTGATACATTAGCTAATTTTTTAAGTAATCATTCCTAATTCTTTATTTATCAGGTGACCGATGTCAGTAAATGATTTGCATGTATCTTAACATCCACTAATAAGTACAGAACGTAAAGCTTTCCGGTTGGAAAGCTTTTTTAATCAGCTCGCGGGAGGCTACTATTAGATGCTTTTGGGAGTATTAGAGAACCATCCTCAATAAAAATCATGCTTATGAAATAAAGTGAAACTTCGCTCAGTGGGGGTTTCGACGCATAGATGTGCTCGTGCAGACGTTGCGACACAACGTCGCGAACTTAGTCAGCTTCCTCTCCCCCACTGAACGTTAGTTGAACCAATCGAGCCGTTACTGGCTGTTGGATCTCCCACTTAGACTTGACGTGTTCCCTTATTTCTTGAAGTGGTAGTCTTACAAAAGCCCTTCGATGGGGCGAGTAATCGCAGCCCCAGCCGTTACACTGCGATCAAAATCTCCTTTTACGAAAAAACTGAAAGCTAAATGGTTAACATAAGGCTTAAAGGTTGAGACATCTTATACTACTAATCTTTCTGAATCAAGCATTAATCATATGGAGATAAAATAGGAAGGCTATGAGTAGGATGCTAATAGGAGAAGGATCAGGACATGCATAACACAGTGTTTGCTGATTAGGACATGCAATTATCAATTAAGGTAGGATTTTAGCCGATTTTTTGAAAATGTGAGCGGAATGCTGTCTTGTTGCCTAAATCAGGAAGTGTTGCTACTAAATTCTGAGCTAATCTATTTTATTAGCATTGACAGTATAAGTTAGCCATGCTTATAATAGATTATGACAAAAAAACTTGTCATAATGACCTATAAAATTGTCGATTGACTCGTTTTATGGGGGAGATTTGACTAAAAAAGGTAAAGTCAGTATTGATCTATTGCTTAAAAGGCTTGGTATTGGTAGATAAACGATGATTAAGCCCAATGCCTACTCTACATAGGATTAATAATGAAAGATTTTACCGGGAAAAATGATTTGAGAGGAGTAACAATGATGACCTTGCAGATTAATCGGGTAACAAAACGATTTGGTAAATTTACTGCGGTCGATGATTTATCAATTGAAATACCAGAAAAACAAATTTTTGGTTTTCTAGGTGCTAACGGTGCCGGTAAAACAACGACTTTTCGTATGATTCTTGGTTTGCTAGATCCTACAGAAGGTAAAATTACGTGGGAAGGTAAACCGATTAATTACGATCGAACCGATGAAATTGGTTACTTGCCAGAGGAGAGAGGTCTCTACCCTAAATTAAAAGTTAAGGACCAGATTGTTTATTTAGGTCGGTTAAGAGGGATGGAGAAAAAAGAAATTTTAGTAGAATTAAACAAATGGCTAGAGCGTTTTAATATCACTGATTATTTAGAGAAGAAAGTTGAAGAACTATCAAAAGGGAATCAGCAAAAGATTCAATTTATTTCTGCTGTTATTCATAAGCCAAGATTACTTATTTTAGATGAGCCATTTTCAGGATTAGACCCTGTTAATGTGGAGTTATTAAAAAATGCAGTGATTGCCTTAAAAGAAGAAGGAACATCTATCGTATTTTCTTCACACCAAATGTCGACAGTAGAAGAATTGTGTGAATATTTATGTATTATGCAACACGGTAAGCCAATCGTGCACGGATCATTAAAGGAAATTAAGCGTTCATTTGGTAAGAAAAACTTATTTATCCATGCTGATTTTGATTTAACCTTCTTAAAGGACTTGCCAGGAGTAGTTAGTCAAAAACTCTTCCCAGAAGGATGTAAATTACAGATTGAAGATGAATCTGTTTCACAGTCGATTCTTGAGGCCGTTCATAAGAAAGGCTTTGTTCGAAAATTTGCTTTAGAAGAACCGTCATTAAATGATATTTTTATTGAGAAGGTAGGTGAATCCTATGCATAAATTTTGGATTGTACTTTCACAAACTTACACTAGCCGATTTAAGTCAAAATCGTTCATAATCACGACCTTATTATTTATTGCATTTGTTATTTTAGCAGGTAATCTTGATAGAATTATAAATTTGTTTGCAAATGATGATGTTGAGAACATAGCAGTTATCGATGAAACAGACCAACTGTATTCAATGCTAGAAGAGCAGGTTGAATGGAGTGAACTTGATTTTGCTTTAGAAGATTACCAAGGTACACTCGAACAGGCTGAAGAAGCCGTTTTAGCTGGAGAATTTGTTGGAGTCTTACATTTACAGTCTGATGATGAGTTGTTTTTAGCCGAATATTATACGGACCAATTATTAAATCAGTCCTATCAAGCTCAATTAACAAACTTTTTACAACAAATTAAAGTCGTGATGGCAACAAATGAAGCGGGGATAGACCCAGCTGTTATTGAATCGATCTATGAGCCGGTGTCTTTTGAAACAGTAGCCATCGAGTTACCTGATGGTACCACTGCTCGTTCAGAAGAAGAAATTGGTGTTACACGTGGACTCGTTTATGTCATGCTCTTTGTGTTATATTTTGCTGTGATTAATTATGGTAATATGATTGCTATGGATATCGCTAACGAGAAGTCTTCACGAGTAATGGAGATCCTGATTTCAAGCTCTGCTCCGATTAGTCAAATGTTTGCAAAAATTATCGGTATTGCACTGCTCGGTTTAACACAGATTTTGATTTTTATCGTAGCAGCTTATTATATGATTCAAAGTAGACAAAGTGATTTTGTTGGGGAATTTTTTGAAGTATTTGGTTTTTCTGACATCTCGATTTCAACGTATGTTTATGCAGTTGTCTTTTTCCTACTTGGTTATTTACTCTATGCTACCCTCTTTGCTATGCTAGGCTCTTTGGTAAGTCGGGTAGAGGATGTCGGGCAGCTGATGACGCCAATTATTTTGCTGATTGTTGCGGCATTTATGATTTCTATGTTCGGGATTAACCTCCCAGAGTCAGGATTTGTAACGATTACATCTTATATTCCTTTCTTTACACCACTTGTTATGTTTTTACGAATTGGGCTGTTAGATATTCCAATTTGGGAAGTAGCCCTAAGTATCGCGATCTTAGTTGGTTCGATTATCATTTTAGGAGTTATTGGGGCAAGAGTATATCGTGGTGGTGTGCTGATGTACGGAAGAGGGGTATCCCTTAAAGATTTCAAACGTGCTTTACAACTATCAAAAAAAGATCAATAATTTTGGGCAGGGTTGGGACAAAGCAATTTTTAATATGAGTAAAGTGCTTGCTTATGTTTAATCTATTTTTGCCCCACTCTCCATTACCTTTACGGATGAGAAATGTCGACGTGGCTATGAATGACTACGTCGGCTTTTTTCTGTCTAAAAGACGCCGGAGGCTGCGACAGATTTTCATTGGCAATCGCCAAGGTGCATTTGATTTCAGCTTTGAAGATCGTTTGGATAATTCCTCAAGAACGAGCTGTAATAACATTCATTAGGCAAAGACTAAAGTTGAAAAACGAACGTGCATTCGTTCATGAGCTTTGCTACAATATGGGTAAGATTAACGGGAGATAGGAGAACAACAAAATGGGTACGAACGTTAAATTTATTCATTGCGCTGATTTGCATTTAGATAGCCCTTTTAAAGGAATGAGTACACTGCCTGATCAGTTATATCAGCAATTAAAAAAGAGCACATTTACAGCTTTAAACAATCTTGTTGATACCGCCATTGCGGAGCAAGTTGATTTTATCCTTATCGTAGGAGATATTTTTGACAGCTCGATTCAAAGTGTCTATGCTGAGATGCAATTTTTATTAGCTTGTCAGCGATTGAAGCAAGCCAATATTACCGTATATATTAGTTTTGGTAATCATGATTTTCGCCAAGCGCATCATCGGCTAGCAAACTATCCTGATAATGTCCACTTCTTTACAAGTAGTCAGGTTCAACATAAACTGTTCACTAGAGATGCTAAGCCCCTTGTTGCGATCCACGGGTTTAGCTATACTGAACGAGCCGTATTTGAAAATAAAACACCGGCATATAAGAAGGTAGAAGGTGTACCTTTTCAGGTTGGGATGCTTCATGGTAGTATCGCTCAAAGCAAAGACCATGATCCATATGCCCCTTTTCAGCTCAGTGAACTAAAAGCAAAAGGCTTCGATTATTGGGCTTTGGGTCACATCCATAAGCGTTCAATTTTAAGTGAGCAACCATTTATTGTTTACTCAGGAAATACACAAGGACGTTCGATCAAGGAACAAGGTGAGAAGGGCTGCTATGTAGTTGAACTCAATCAACATCAAGCAGATATAAGATTTATCCCGCTTGATCGTATTGAATTTAGAGAACTTACAGTTAACGTTTCTACATGTGAGCACATTGATCAGCTTTATCAGCAATTAATGACCCAATTAACACATTATCAAGCGAAATCCACCATTTTATTTATCTCGCTAAAGAAATATAATGCAACCCTAGAACGAGGTTATTATAAAGGCGAAATAGAGGATATCGTAGACATGTTAAATGAACGATTTAGTAGCCAAAAACCATGGATTTGGATTCAAGCGATCACCTTATCTGAACGTGCATCTGTTATCGACCAAGCTCAGTTGAATCACGATCCCTTTATGGCAGAGTTAATCCAGTCCTTTGAACACGCTGATCTAGATGAGGTCGCTGCAGAGTTGTGGCATCACCCTCAAGCACGTCGTTTTTTATTAGAGCTACATGATGATGAAATAGCACAAATCAACAAACAAGCTTTAGATCTTGCTTTATATCAGCTTGTTGGAAAGGTATAATATGAGAATACATTCGGCACATATCTATGGGTTTGGAAAATGGCAGAATCAGCATTTTGATTTTGATGGACAAAAGCTTGTGCTTATAGCTGGACCTAATGAAGCAGGGAAAACGACATTACGTGCTTTTATTCTTTATCTTTTATTTGGATTGACGCCACAAAAGCGTTCCATTTACTTACCAAAGCATGGAGGACAGTTAGGCGGAACACTGACAATTTCAGTGAACGACGGCCATATATATACGATTGAACGGATTCATGACCGCAATAGTGGGGAGGCAATATGTCGTGACAAACAAGGGCAAAAAATGCCCAAGCATTGGTTAACCGAGCAATTAAACCGAATCGACTTTAACCTGTTTGAGCGGATTTTCAGTTTTGATGCTTTATCACTACAGCATGACCGTGATATTTCAGCAGAACAGCTGGGAGAAGTGTTACTTAGCATCGGCATGATTGGCTCTGATCGGATCTACCGGGCGGAGAAACAGCTAAATCAATATCTGCAAGATCAATTTAAACCCCAGGGGAAAAAGCCTCACTTAAATCAATTATTAGAAAAATTAGCGACCAAAGCTAAGCTGTTAAGGCAATATGAACCAGCGGTGTCGAATTACGAGCGCAATCGACAATTAAAAGATCAATATCAAAACGAGTTAGACGAAGCGCAACACGTATTAAACGAACTTACACAACAATTAAGACTATTACAAGAGCAAAAACGTATTTATCCATCAATTGAAGCCGTTCATCGGTTAACCGATCAATTAAAGAAATTCCCAGATCCTTTTGTATTTCCTGAGCAAGGGCAAGCACGTTTTCATGAGCTAAAAGAAGCGTTGCGGCCTTTAACATCAGAGTTAGAATTAATTTCTCAAAAAGAAAGCGACGTAAGCAAGGATTTAACCGATCTTTTAAGTCAACTTATGGAAGCTAATCGTCGAGAGCAACTTAAACAAAGTTTAGCAGGGATCGATCACTATTATAAATGGCTTACTCAGAAAAAAAGCTTATCTGATCAAATCGATCATTTAGCGGAGAAGATTGCTGATTATTTTAATCAGTTAAAATTGGGCTTAAGTGTTGAAGCGTTATTATCACTACCACTTTCATACATGACCGAAGAGCAGTGGGGTTTTATTCATGCAGAAAATGAGCATATAAATGAACAGCTCTATCCAATCAAACAGCAATTAGGTCGGGTAGAGCAACAAGAGCAGACTTTACAAGCAGATCTAAACGAAATTGAACAGACACTGATAATGGAAACGCAGTTACACGAACTAGAGCATGAACGTGAGTTACTTCAGCAAAAGATAAATGACGATGATTCATTGTCACAGCGATACATTCAACAAAATCAATTAAAACAGCGTCAATTCCTGATCACTATTTTTATCCTTACATTTATTGGATCAGCAACTGGAGTTTTTCTATCATGGCAAGCTCTCAATCTATTTTTCTGGTTGATTCCATTGGTTATCCTTTTAACAAGTTTAGGCTTATTGATCTACCAAAAACGCCAGACTGTTAAACTTATAAAATTAGTTAAACAGGCGGATTTAACTACCGATCAACAAAAGCATGATCATCTAGAGCGAAAGGCGCGTATTGATCAGCAAATTGCTCAATACCAGCAGCAACGAGAGACTATCCTTTTATTAAAGCAGGAATTAAAGCAAAATCAAATCGAGCAGTTGAAGCTGATTGAGCGTCTCGATTTATTGGAGCAACGCCAGATTCACTTAATCCAATTAAAGGAGGAGCAAATTGAACGCTTTCCTTTCTTGGAGCATCTACCACTTCAGTACTGGCCAAAGCTCTATCAGCAATTGAGCAACTTGATTGAACAGATCAAGCAACAAAATAAGCTTGTTAAAGAACGTGACGAGGTGCTTAAACAGCTTAATCGATTTGAACAAAAACTGATTAATCAATTTTCCGATCTTATCATAAATAAACAAGCTAGCTTTACAGACAAGCTTCAACAATGGCAGAGTCAACTTATGGAGCAGGAATCGCTTTTAAAACAAAAAGGCGTCCTACAGGAACGACTAAATGATTATCAGCAACAAAAGCAAGCGGTGTTAGCAAAGCTAAAACCTTATCAGGAAGAAATGGACATGTTATTGATACGTGCAGAAGTTGATAGTGAAGAAGCCTTTCTTGAACGAGCAAGTAAGTATGCTCAGTATCAGAAATTAACTGAACAACGAGAGGAAGCAAGGCAACAAATTAACTTGTATTTACCACCAACATTAGCAGATGCTATATTAGCAGGGGAATATTTAGCTTTAGCAGATCTAAAAGCAAAAATGACGGATTATCAGGAGAAAATAGCTCTACAGCAAAGGTTAATTAGTGAACTTCAACAAAAGTGTGCCGATCAGTCTGCGCTTCTAAGTCAAGAGGAACACTCGGAGCAGTTCATTCATGTCAAGCATGATTATTATAAATTAAGAGATCAGTTGAATGAGCAAGCAAGGAACTGGCTTGTCTACCGAATGGCATTCGATCACATTCAAAAAACGAAGACACGCTTTCAAACATCTTATCTACCACAAATCCTGCTAAAAGCCAGTGAGTTACTATCAACATTAACTCGCCATCGCTATCAGCAAGTGCTTTTTGAACCTGATACGAATCAATTATGTATTCAAGCCAAGGATGGTAGCCAATATCAATTAAAAGAACTGTCGCAAGGAACGCGTGATCAGCTCTTAATTGCCATACGATTGGCGATAAGTGTTTGGTACTCTGAACAAAATGAATTGCCATTTTTAATCGATGATGGTTTTGTTCATTTTGATCATGATCGGAAGCTAGTCATGTTAGATGTAATCAAGCATTTAACGAAAAAGCATCAAGTCTTCTACTTGACTAAATCGGTTGAAGACCACGCTGTTATTCAGGATTATAAATTTATACAATTATGATAGCTGTACCTAGAATGTAGCTGGTATAATAGGCTCATCAATACCATAAATCGTATTTAATTGTGTAATGGAGGTATTATTTTGATTGATAAAGAAATAAGCAAGGATTGGCTTTGTTATGAAGAAACAATCGATAAATTTATCCAAATGATTGCAAAAAATATGAATTTATATGGAATTACACCATCGGTAGGTCGATTATATGGTAAGCTTTACTTTAATGAAGATCCAATGACCTTAGACGATATGCGTGATGCCTTAGAGATGAGTAAGACCAGCATGTCAACAGGCGTTAGAGCACTATCTGAAATGAAGATGGTTGAGCCTGCTTTTCGTAAAGGTGTACGAAAGGATTTGTATAAATCTGAAGAGGATTGGTACAAATCTTTTACCTCGTTGTTTGGAAATCGCTGGCGTCATCATACGGAAACAAATATAGAAGAGGCTGAAGAAACCATTCAAGAATTAGAGAAGCTTTACCATGTGACTGACGATCAACAGTTAAAAGAGAAGGTTACCAAGGATATCGAGCGTTTACGTTATGCCCAGAATTATTATAGATGGTTAATGCGCTTTATCCAAGTTGTTGAGTCTGGTGAAATTTTCCAATATGTTCCAAAGCAATGATAAACCTGAATCCGAGATGAGTGATGTTCATCGGTCATCCAATGACTCGCTTTACACGAGCACGGCTTCAGCTAACTTAAGCGAGCTAAAAACGCTCGCTCTGAAAGTGCTTTGCTCTATTGATAAGGTATTTTTTGAAAATGAGCGAAAAAACGGAAATAATCCCCTCTTGTCAATCGTTTGTGACAAGGGGGGATAACGATCTTATCAAGAAAAATAACATTAAGGTTATATTGAATACGGCTATATCTTTTTTTACTGTTAAAAGTATTTCGTGCATGAATGATCCGAATCGATCTCATACTATAAAATATTGAAAGGAATAGGAGGTTTAGACAATGGAACAACAACAAATAAATTCGATGGAAATGGCACTTTTGGATTATAAAGAAGGGCTTGGTACCTTTCAGCAGAAAATGCCTGAGATTGCCCAGAAGTATATTGATTTTACCGAAGCATGTTTTGCAGAAGGTGAGCTGTCTCAAAAGCAAAAGCAGCTTATTGCTCTTGGTATTAGTGTAGTTACCCAGGATGAGTATTGCATGATCTATCATACCAAGGGGTGCATCGATCAGGACTGTTCAGAGCAAGAAATATTGGAAGCTATCGGAGTAACAGCTGCATTTGGAGGAGGTGCCGCGATGAGCCAGGCGGTAACTCTCGTACAAGAAGCAATGAATGAGTTTGGACAAAGTCAGGAGCATTAATGGAAAAGAACAACGAATGGTAAGAGGAGTTATACTTAATGATTTAAATCTGTTGTGTGTTCGTGGTCAAGAGGAAAGGGGGAAGTTACTGAGAATCTTCCCCTTTCATTCTATATACTTTTTAATATTATATCTGATCTAGCTGTGACATGCTCTAGTTATCGGGTTTAAGCAGCTAATCTTAGTTAGTCTCCATGGGAAAGACATCATAGCTTTTCTTACCTTTCATTTAGATAAGGCATTTTCATAGCGACTATCGAGGTAGTCTACAATATGAACAAGATACCCTTCTAATGTTTGCGGTCTACGTACCGCTGAACCCCATTCTGGCAAACCATGATGGCATAAAATACAGTGACTAAGCTCATGAATAGCCTGGATATCAAGTTCAATTTGGTAGGATTCGAGTAATCGAGTTAAAAGTAAGACCCCATATGGAATATGACCCATTAACCCTCCTAGATCATTTATTGAGATTCCCGCTTGCTTCCTATTTTTAATGGAAGTTAGATCTGCTGTTGGATAGAGAAAGGACAGAGCGGTATCAGAACGTCCAGCATGATCATATTCAAGTATCTTACCAAGATCATGAAATAAGATTGCTGTTATTAATATGTGATAATTAGGTAGTTGATTTTTATACTGCATCGCACCATTAGTCATGGCATAAAGATGATCAATAGTATCTCGCCAAATAAAGCGTGAGCTACTATTGTCTGATTTATATGATTGATAAAGCTCCTTTTTATAGGCCTTTTCGACAACTTGAATCAATGTCATGACAGCTTCAATATGCCCTTTATCAAAGGTCGAAATATAATGGGCAAAGCGCATTAAGCCTACAGTATGCTTTAGTAGACCTCCTAAGTAATTATGATGATGACTCTTAGCTGCAGGTGCAAGTCGGAAGTCATGCCAAAAATGCTTAAGTGTTTGCTCAGCTAAAGTTCTATATGGTTGATCAAGTCGCTTTATGTAGCTAAATAATTCTACAATTAAGCTTGGGAAGTCGTCGCGAGTATATGGCAATAATGAAAAAGGATCGATCGCTTCACTGACTGGATTTAATTGGCTAATGGTCAGTGATTTTTGATTATTATACTCATCAACAATCCCCTCAATATGGAAGATTGAATGCTGTTCAAGAATGGGAAGATATTTATTGACTGCCCCCTGATTGTCCCACATTTTTGCTGGTATAATCCCATGATTATTGCTAAAGGATAATCTAAGGTATTGCTTGTCTGTCCGAGTTAACTTAACCTCAAATTCATTCAGCAATACGCGTTGGGTAATGTTATTGCCAGCAAGCTGATCGTCAAGCTTAAATGTGTCTTTTGTAAAATGTAGCTCAGGTGCAGGAAAAGTAGATAATATCTCATTAATTTCTTCTGGCTCCAGTAAAATATCAATTGGAATAAGGTCAAAAAAATAGCGTTCTGGACTTTTAATTTCCAAATTAGCCACTCCCTTCTTCCTTAATTTTAACGGAAAGGAGGAGAGATTGATATGATTTTTGTTGAAAAAACGTCAAACTTTCACATCATAAATGATGCTAAACAACTCGGTTAATGCAACATTGTCATCCAAATAGCTATGTCTGCTAACAAACTGGAGAGACTAGGACAAAAATAAGGATCCGAACAATCTGACCGAGTATAGGCAAAATACCTGATCCCTACAGGAATAGCGTGAACTGAAGATCCACTGTGTCAAGTGGTCTTTTTTCACCCAATTAGCTGAAGCCAATGCCTGTGGCAAGCAAGTATTTGTGAGAGAACCACAGTCGGGTTCCATTTATCTAATGATATTTTTGGTACTGGTCTCTTCTGATTGCGATCTTCAATTGATCTATTTAGCTTTAAACTAAATCACAAGCTTCAGCAGGCATCCAATGCTCATCTTTATTATGCCATTTTACGTTACAGCCAATCGGGTTAGTTAATGGTCTGGTTATTTCTTTACCAGATAAATGTTCAGAGAGGGCATTTTCCAAGTCATTAATGGTTGCTTTTTCAGCTTCCCGCGGATTATCTAAAGCACGCCCAGTATAGATCAGTTCTCGTTTTTGATTGAATAGATAAAAATGTGGTGTGCGCAAAGCACCATATGCCTTAGCAACATCCTGAGATTGATCATGCAAATAGACCCAAGGGAATTTTTGCTCTTCCATTTGTTTAACCATCACTTCAAATGAATCATCTGGTTTTGTTTTCTCACTGTTAGAGTTAATTCCAACAAACTTCACACCTTGATTTGCAAACTTTTCTGCAGTTGCTCGCGTTACTTCATTTGAACCAACAACAAATGGACAATGATTACAAGTGAAAAATAACACCAAAACGTTCGCATCAGCAAAATCTGATAAACCGTATGTTTTTCCGTCTGTTGCAGGTAGCTTAAAATCTGGTGCTTTTTCTCCCAATTTTAATGTAAAAGCCATAAAAAAACCCTCCAATTCTTCACTTTATTCTATAGAAAACATATCAAACAGAAGTGAGATGTTCAATGATCATGCTCAACAATTACAACCAGGGTGCTAACTTATGTGGCTTATGAAGATAAAAACAGTGTATTGATTGGATCAATACACTGTAACGGTGTGGCTTATTCACCATCTGTATCTGGAACGTTAGGTTCTTCTCTTTCAAAGATGGTTTTAAATTCATCGATTTTAACATCAATATTAGCGGCATCAATCATTTCATTGAGTTTATCAGCAAATGCAGCCTGATCAACTCTTGATAGGGCAATATCCATACGTATTGAATCACTGATGTCTGCAAAATCCTCAAGTTCTGTTTCAGCATCTTTAATATCAGTTACCTTAATAATGTGCCAACCCCAAGTCGATTGGACAGGCTCACTAATTTCGTCGATCGCTAAACTATAGGCTGCTTCCTCAAATTCAGGTACCATATCACCAGCCGTAAAGTAACCAAGTTGTCCACCTTCAACGGCTGAAGTAGTATCAGTGGAGTGTTCCTCTGCTAATTCTGCAAAATCCCCACCATCATTTAATTGCGCAAGTATATCATTGGCTGTTTCCTCGTCACCAACTAAGATATGACTTGCTTCAATCTCTGTCTGCATACGATCATAGCGCGTTTGAACTTCTTCATCTGATACTTCAATTCCATCAATCATAGCCTCTTGTTGCAATAATTGTATGCGTAATTGATCACGAAAAGCATCTTCATCACTAAAACCATTAGCAGATAATGCATCATCCCAGCTATCGCCATACATTTCTTTATATTGTTCAAGTTCTTCCTCAACAGCTTTTTCATCAATCTCATATCTATCTTCAAGAATTTTAGCTAGTACAAGATTTTGTAATACGTTTTCTCCCGCTGTAGCTTTTAGCTCATCATAAAATTCTTCCTTGGTAATATTACCATGCTCTGTCTCTACAACTACTTCGGGGTCACCAGAAGAGCAGGCAGATAAACCAATAACACCGGCTGTTATGGTGGCGACTAAAGCTAATTTCTTCATATTTAACTAACACTCCCACTTTACTCAGACACTTTTGTCCAAATTTTATTTCTCAAATGTTAATATACCATAAATTTAAAGGGAATAACTAGCTCAAATTAAAATTTCTCTCTTTTTACATAATTTAAACGATTCGCCCAGACTTAAGCTAGGGTGTATGCATATGATGCTATTGAGTGAAAAAGAAGGGAGGAAAAAAAATGAGCCAAGGTTGCGGATATGGCGGCGGTTATGGCTATGGCGGAGGTTTCGCCCTAATCGTTGTGCTATTTATTTTATTAATTATTGTAGGTGCTGCTTGGGTCTACTAATCTCAAATGGCTAATCGTCACCTCTCTTTGACGAAAAGCCACTGTATGCCAAGTGAGAACAATTCACTAACGTTAGTTGTCAATAATTAAAACGTTTATTTACAAATGAAAAAGCAAACGCCCAGTTATCCACAACCGGGCGTTTGCTTTTTTGCACGTTAAAAATGGATAAAGCTATAGCAAGGTATCCTTCACCGTATTAAAAATTCTGATGGACTAAATATAAGAAAACATATGCAATTCACTAAAAAAGTATAGAATTCTAGGAACGGTAAGAGATACCCTCGTTTTGAACTTTCTATTAGTAAAGGACTATGTGTTTATGATTATGATAGGACTTGCTTGTTAGCCCCGGGAAATCAAAATATCTAGATTGGTTCCATCACTTTCTACAAAGCTGTGGGGCGGTGCTTTCAATAATCGTTCCATTTGAATATAATCCTTTATCGATAAACCGATATTGACCGACGCTAGGATTAAACAGTAGACAAATATGCTCGATATGAGCCAGGCAAAAGCTAATAAGGGTAGTGTAACCAATAAGGTTGGCGCGAACAGGGCGATAATCAAATTTCGCTTAGTTGTTCGAATTTGCCCTTTAATTTTAACTCTAGGTCTGTACCATTGTGTAAAATAAACCGCTATTTTCATCTGTCGGCTGACTAGCTTCAGAAAGAAAAAATGAACAAGACGATGTAGCGAAGGCATGATGCCTAATAATACCAACATAGGAATGAGTCCAATTTCTATTATGACACTATGTTGATGTATACGAGTATAGAGTAAATAGAAGATGATAAATGAAAGGACAGCTATTATAACCGATAGTATGTTTAACCGTTTTTGTTCCATATCTCTATGTATGTTAATAGATTTCCAGCAATTCATTTGATTCCCTCCGCCATAATGCTCGCTCACTTTACTCAAACGAATATAGTACGTTTAGGCATGGAAATCAAGAGTTTTTTGAAAAAAAATCACCCTCCTCATAAAAAGTTGAGCTGTAGTTTGGCAAAGGAGCAGACTAGCCAGCAAGATTGCACTTGAAAAAGAAATAACCGTTAATCGAAAAGTAAGGCATAGATTGAAAAAAGCACTGAAAAAAGCTTCTCAAGGTCATCCGTTTTTTACCAGAAAATTGGATATTTCACTAATAAAAAAACAGGATTTACAATTGGCTTGTTAATCCTGTAGTGGCATTTTTTCACTTAGTGTCTTTAACTTGACGAAGGTTTTTTCGATAAGCGAATGAAAGCTTACCATTTCATCAATTTTATCATCAATCAACTTTCCCTGTGACTGCTTTTTAGCTCTCTGTTTAATCTGGCAAAGGATTTGTTTTTGCATTGAAGTGTGGTTAATCCATTTTTCTAAATAGGTTTGCATAAATCGTTGATAAAGATCTTCGTTAGCTGTATAGAAATCCTTTCTCGTTCCTTTTTTCCAAACTTGTTTAGCTAAATTTAACTCAGATAAGCTACGTATAGCTTTATTAACTGATGTTTTGCTCTTGCCAACTGTTTGACTCATTTCATCCAGTGACATTGGTGAATGATTTAAATAGAGAATCGTAAATAAACGCGCTTCGACCAGTGATAGATCAAACATTTCGACCGTCTTCGCAAATTCATGGATAAGATCATCTGTGATTTTGTTGAGCGTCATGTTTGATCATCTCCTTCACTTTCAGTCATGTTATAGTTAGCTTACACAAATTTAGCTCTAATTGGAAATGGGCAATCATGGAGCATTTTAAAGGATAAACTAGGATTATTAAGAAAATCCTATGTATTTTTTGTACAGTTTAAACTGTACGTAAAATATGTGCAAAATTAAACGTTTTTGTTGTTTGAATGCTTGTTAAGAAAAAGGGTATAGTATTAAAGTAGACAAATTCGGTCTCGATAAATGTGAATATGGACCTATTAGAAAAGACGGTGATTCTAAGATCGTAACCGTTAAGAGTTCGTCCATTTTCTTTTTTTGTTTTGTAGTTGTAATGAATGAAGAGAGGTGAGTACTATGCCAGTCATTGAGGTAAAGAACCTTTCAAAAGTTTTTGGAAAGAATACGAAACAATCCTTAAAACTTTTAGATGATGGTAAAACAAAAGATGAAATTCTAAAGCAAACTGGAGACACGGTGGGGGTTAATCGTGCTTCATTTGAAGTAGAAGCTGGTGAGATTTTCGTAATTATGGGACTATCCGGAAGTGGGAAATCGACATTAATTCGCTTGATTAATCGCTTGATTGAGCCAACTGAAGGTAGTGTAATGATCGACGGTGAGAATTTAGCGACAATGAATAAAGAAAACTTACGTCGCGTTCGTCGTGAAAAACTAAGTATGGTATTTCAGAAGTTTGGCTTATTTCCATTTCGTACAATTCTCGAAAATGCAGAGTACGGTCTTGAGGTACAGGGTATGCCTAAAGCTGAACGAGCAGAAAAGGCTAAAAAGGCACTAGAGCTTGTTGGATTAGGTGACTACATCCAGCAATATCCAGATCAATTATCTGGTGGTATGCAACAGCGTGTTGGTTTGGCTCGTGCACTTGCAAACGACCCTGAGGTCTTATTAATGGATGAAGCTTTTTCTGCTTTAGATCCATTAATTAGAAAAGACATGCAGGATGAGTTATTAGAGCTACAGCAATCAATGAAAAAAACGATTATTTTCATTACACACGACTTAGATGAAGCGTTACGGATTGGCGATCGGATTGCTTTAATGAAGGATGGATCAATTGTCCAAATCGGAACACCAGAAGATATTCTCGTTAACCCTGCTAATGATTATGTTGAACGGTTTGTTGAAGATGTTGATCGTTCGAAGGTGTTAACGGCTGAAAATATTATGAGAAGACCGGAAACAATTAATATTGAGAAGCATGGTCCACGAGTTGCACTAGAGCGAATGCGGGAAGAGGGCTTATCGAGTATCTATGTTACAGACAATAAACGTAATCTCAAAGGTTATGTAACAGCCGATGATGCGTCAATCGCACGAAAAAAAGAAATACGAGATATTAAAGAGATTTTAAAAACAGATGTTCCAACTGTTGAACGAGACAAACCAATGAATGAAATTATTGAAATCATTTATGATTCACCTGTTCCAATTGCAGTCGTGGAAGAGGGAAAACTAGTCGGGATCATTATTAGAGGTTCTGTGCTAGCAGCGTTAGCTGGTGAGAGTGAGGTGCGTTTGAATGCTGAATAATCTACCACAAATCCCATTATCTGATTGGGTTAATTCATTTACTAGTTGGCTAACGAGCACATTTTCGTTTATCTTTAATCCCATTCGAAATCAGTTTGGTGACTTTATGTCATGGACGGCAGATTTGTTGGCTTCAATTCCAGCGATAATCGTCATTATTTTAGTCGCAGTATTAGCATTTTTTATTTCAGGTAAGCGAATAGGCTTATCGGTATTTTCAATCATTGGCTTACTATTGATCTATAATCAAGGATTATGGAGTGAGCTGATGTATACCTTCACTTTAGTTTTAATATCAAGTTTACTATCGGTTATCATTGGTGTGCCAATTGGTATATTAATGTCAAAAAGTAAAGTTGCAGAGACGATTATTTTGCCGGTACTCGATTTTATGCAGACGATGCCTGCCTTTGTATATTTAATACCAGCGGTTGCTTTTTTCAGTATTGGAATGGTTCCAGGCGTATTTGCGTCATTAATTTTTGCCACACCTCCAACGGTTCGCTTTACTAATCTAGGTATCCGACAAGTTTCAACGGAGTTGGTGGAAGCCGCAGAAGCATTTGGAAGTACAGGAGCACAACGGTTATTTAAAGTGGAACTGCCTATGGCAAAAGGGACGATTATGGCCGGGATAAATCAAACGGTTATGTTAGCTTTATCGATGGTTGTGATAGCTTCCATGATTGGAGCACCGGGCTTAGGTAGACCAGTTTTATCAGCACTACAGCGTGCACAAGCAGGTCCTGGTTTTGTTGCAGGGATCTCGATCGTTATTTTGGCTATTATTATTGATCGTATTACCCAAAATATTTATAAATCAAAATAAAAAGTTGGCTATCCTCTATTTAGAGGATTTACCATAAATACAATCAAAAAAGGGGAGACTTTTTTACAATGTTTAAACAAACATGGAAAAGAACAGGATTATTTCTAATTCTTATCTTTTCACTTGTGTTAGTAGCATGTGGAGACGGTAATAATGAAGGGACAGAAGGTGACAATGAAGGTGATGCTAACTTAGGCAATACTGATATTGAGCTTGTCTATGTAGAATGGGATTCTGAAGTTGCCTCTACCAACGTCATTGCACAAGTATTAGAATCACAAGGATATAATGTTCAAGTGACGCCAATTGATAATGCGATTATGTGGGAAGCAGTAGCATCTGGTGATGTTGATGGAATGGTAGCAGCATGGTTACCTGCGACACATGGTGATTTATACGAACAATATCGTGATCAAATTGTTGAGCTCGGAGTGAATTTAGAAGGGGCTAAGATTGGTTTAGTCGTACCAGAATACATGGATGTTGATTCTATTGCAGACTTAGCTGACTATGACGAGATAACTACTATTACAGGAATTGAGCCTGGAGCAGGAGTTGTTGGAGCAGCTGAGCAAGCCCTTGAAGATTACGATTTAGAAGGCTGGACTGTTGAAACATCCTCTAGTGGTGCAATGGCAGTTGCCTTAGGTGAAGCCATTAACAATGAAGAACCGATTATTGTCACAGGTTGGACGCCACACTGGAAGTTTGCCCAATATGATTTAAAATATTTAGAAGATCCTGAAGGAACTTTTGGTAGTGCGGAAGTAATTGAAACAATGGTTCGGGAAGGACTTGAGGAAGATAGCCCAGTCGCTTATCAAATTTTAGATCAATTTAATTGGGAAGCTTCTGACATGGAGGAAGTTATGTTAGAAATCTCTGAAGGTACAACTGTTGAACAAGCAGCTGCCAACTGGATTGAAGCTAACCAAGATAAAGTGGATCAGTGGTTAGAGGGAATTGAGTAAGCCTAGTGATCTTTTTGGCTAAAAAGTTTATACAGCACATAACGCCTAAGCTTAAAGGAGCTTAGGCGTTATGTATGTAGCATGTGCTTATTTCTGGATAAAAACATCCTGATTGATTGGTAAAGCTCATGACTTATTCCGCTGATTGAGTCTGTTCCTCCAGCTCTTTTAACCTTTCTTCAATTTGCGTTAAATAAAGCTGAATATTTCTTTGATGTGGCTCAATAGTAGATTTCCAGCTTTCAATCGATTGTTTAACGTCAATGGATAGATCTTTTATTAAAGCTGCTCCTTCTTTTGTCGCGTGAGCAATTTGCTGAGAGAGCTCCTTACCGTTTTTTTTCACATTTTCTAAAGAATGCTTTAAATCATCAGTATAGCTTTTAATATGTTGACGGGTTTCTTTACCTGATTGCGGTGCACTTAATAGAACAGCTGCTGCACTAACCACACCACCAGCTAAAATCCCTAGTAATAATGATTTACTTTTACCCATTGCTTACACTCCTTCCTCCTCAATTCTACCTCTACTTTATTATCTTCTCTTTATTTCGGCAGGTCAAACATAAAAATAACAAAAAATTAAAAATCTTTATTTAAAACACACCCAGCGTGAGTGAAAAGCCTAGGCTCACCCCACTCTAAACGTTGTCATTTTTGATGTGATAGTGGACAAATGAACTAGGTAACTAGGGATAGGTTTGCACCTATTTAGAAACCCAATACGGAACTGCCCTAATTTAAATGTGCTGCAATGTCAGAAGCAATGTGAGCCAGTTGATTGGTATCATAGTCATCGTTATGGGTTACCCATTTGGCATTAAAACCGTCTGTATGGTCATAACGGGGGATTAGATGAATATGTAAATGAAAGACAGATTGGCCCGCAGCTTCTCCAGTGTTACTTAGGATATTAATACCAGCAGGGTGAAAGGCTTGTTTGATCGCATTGGCAATGCGAGGAACCCTTGCGAATACTTGACTTGCCACATCCTCCGATGTTTGATAAATATTTTCCGTATGTGTTTTAGGAATGACTAATGTATGACCTTTAGTCACTTGACTGATATCTAAAAATGCAAATACATCCTCATCTTCATAAACTTTTGCGGCAGGAATATTGCCCTGTATTATGTTACAAAAGAGACAATTTTGTATTGTTGTCATGAATTCCACTCCTTAGCGATTATTATCTTTATTTTAGCATTAATCGCCATGTTATAGCAAAAAACGTTTTGATAATAAGTTTGCATTCCTTCTAGAAGATGGTAAAATTTTAATCAGTGGTAGAAGGTTATTAACTTATTTTATAAAATAAAATACATGACATTTCAAGCGATATCATAATAGTCAACAATCACTTTAATTAGGAGGTCGAGCATGACAGATTTATTACATATTGACCAATTGACAGGCGGTTACACGCATAAAAATGTTTTGCATGGTATTTCTTTTCGAGTTAAGCCAAAAGAAATTGTAGGGTTAATTGGTTTAAATGGTGCGGGCAAAAGTACAACCTTGAAACACATTATTGGCTTAATGCAGGCTAGAACAGGCAAAATTACTATTTCTGGACAATCCTATCAACAAGATCCAGATTTTTATCGACAACAATTTGCTTATATTCCGGAAATGCCTTTACTTTATGAAGAATTGACCCTTTATGAACATATGAAATTAACCGCAATGGCTTATCAGATCAAGGAGGAGACATTTGAAGCTAGGCTGAAACCGCTCTTAAAGATTTTTAGACTAGAAAAGCAATTAAAGTGGTTTCCTGTTCATTTCTCTAAAGGAATGAAGCAAAAAGTCATGATCATGTGTGCCTTTTTAATTGAACCACCGCTCTATATAGTTGATGAACCATTTGTTGGGCTTGACCCTTTAGGCATTCAAGCCTTTCTTGATCTTATGGTTGAACAAAAAGAGCGCGGAGCAGGAATTTTAATGTCAACGCATATTTTAGCAACAGCTGAACGCTATTGCGATCGGTTTATTATTTTGCATGATGGTGAGATAAAAGCTAACGGTAATATTGAACAGTTACGTCAGCAATTTGGTCTCTCTGATGCGAGCTTAGATGACATCTATCTTCGGTTAACAAAGGAAGGGTCTAACGCATGAATAATAGACAACTCTTTAAAGAACGATTACAGTCCCACTTAAATGAGACGATTCGTTACTTGAAATATATTGTTAATGGTCATACTGCAATAGCTTTAATTTTCTTAGTTGGAGCGGGTGCTTTTTACTATCAGCAATTACTAGCCAACCTTCCGAATAACTTCCCAACTGCTTTGATTACAGCGATTTGCATGACGCTTGTAACGGTGTCTAATCCTATCCAAAACTTACTCAAGGAAGCTGATTTAGTTTTTTTATTACCAGCTGAGAGACGTTTGACATCATATTTTAATTACACGTTAATTTACAGTTTTGTTACCCAGCTTTATTTAGTGATGCTTGTCCTTGCTGCCTTGGCACCATTAGTTCAGACAAGCTATCCGAACCAAAGCTATACGCTCCTAATTTTTTTGGTTTTCTTTTTTAAACTTTGGCATTTCAGTACAAGCTGGTGGTTGTTTCGCTTACGCTACCAATTCCAGCGGTTATTCATCAATAGTATACGTTTAATAGTACAATTTGTTATTTTTTACAGTGTAATCGTTAATGAGCGCACCATTATGATCATTGCAACGATTCTATTATTCGGATTGTTTCTAGTGGTTTACTTTATTTCTCATCAGCAGGCATTTGCTTGGGACCAGTTAATTGAAAAGGATCGTCAGCGGCTACAAAGCTTTTATCGTCTTGCTAGTATGTTTACAGATGTACCGCACTTTAAACCTGCAGCAAAAAAACGTCGACTATTGGTTAATTGGTTCACGCGTTCAATCGGGTTTACTCAGAGCCAAAGCTATGATTACCTATACCGGATTACGTTGATACGTTCTGGTGATTATCTAGGTATTTATATAAGGTTAGTGGCTATTGCAAGTCTAGCGCTAGCCTATATGAATCATTTTATCTTTATCTTGGTTATACCAATCATTTTCATGTATTTATCTGGTGTTCAACTGCTATCGCTCTGGTACCATCATCGGCTCAATTTGTGGCAACGGCTCTATCCGATTGCTGAACAGCAGCGGGAAAAGGCTTTAGTGAAGTTAATTGAACGTCTACTAGTGATTCAACTAGCTGCCTATCTTATCGTATTTGTAGCACTAAGAGAGTGGACAGAGTTATTATCGGTTATGCTAGTAGGTATAACATTTATTTATGGTTTTTGTCGTTTTTATATCCCAAATAAACTTGGCAACAAATAAATTAAGCTATACTGATAACCAGCTCCTGACAAACGTGCATTGGAAAAGCGTCCATTAATTTTCCTAAAAACATTAAAGAGCAAGCCCAGGCTTGCTCTTTAATGTTTTTGATATGATATCTTTTATTGGTAAGCTTCAATTAATTTTAAGAAGGTTTTTACTGCAATCCTCATCGCCTGTTCATCAAAGTCAAACTTTGGATGATGATGAGGATAATTCTGCCCTGTTTGTTGCGCTCCAGTAAAAAAGAATGCGCCTGGACGTTCTAGAAGATAGTAAGAAAAGTCTTCAGCAGTCATCGTGGGCTTAACAAAAGTAGCTGTCTGAACCTCTGGAACCTGTTGAGCTGCTTTTAGCACCAGCTCTGCTTCTTGCTGATGGTTGATAACTGGTGGATAGCCTTTGATATAATCAAAATCAAAATCGACCTGGTAGCTTTGGCAAGTACCAGCAATTATTGCTTCCATTTCCTTTATCATTTGATCTTGCATGATCGGGTCAAATGTTCTGACCGTTCCATCTAAAATCGCTTGATCGGCAATAATATTAAAAGCATCACCGGCTTGAAATTTACCAATCGTTAAAACAGCAGTATCGAGAGGGTTAAGGCGTCGACTAACAATTTGTTGAAGGTTATTAACAAGCTGTGAACCAATCACCACAGCATCCTTTGTTTGATGCGGCATGGCCCCATGGCCACCTTGTCCATAAATGGTAATCTTAAATTTGTCGGCACCTGCCATAAATCTTGATGGTGCAGTCTGAACTGTGCCTAATGGTGCTCCAGTCCAAAGGTGTGTGCCGAAAATAACATCAACATCATCAAGGGCACCTGCTTCTATTATTGACTTTGCTCCGCCGGGTGTTAGCTCTTCAGCATGTTGATGGATGAAGACAAAGTTCCCGGCTAATTGGTTTTGATACTGCTTTAATAGCTTAGCTAAGGTTAATAGAATCGTAGTATGCCCATCATGTCCACATGCGTGCATGACCCCATCTTTTTTGGAACGATAGGGCACATCTTTTTGATCTTGGATCGGTAAGGCATCGAAATCAGCACGTATGGCGATTGTTTTACCAGGTTTGCCACCTTCGAGTCGAGCCACGACCCCATTTTCTCCAACTGGAGCCTGATAAGGGAGGGCTAATTTCTGATAGAAGTTTTTAATAAATTTGACTGTTTCAAACTCTTGGAAGGATAGCTCAGGGTGCTGATGTAAATACCTTCTCATTTCGACCATTTCGTTAAACTGATGATTGACTTGCTCCAATATATCTTGCCACATATGGCCTGCCCCCTTTTAAAATGTATGATTATTATAACATACCTCCTACTAAAGACGGAGTAAAAACCCTTCTTACGGTCGTTACAGTGGGGTTTTTTTAGAGTATAATGGATCTTATAGAACGCGTTCGCAGGCTACCAAAGAAAGCAAGCAGGTGGGTCGCATATTCGGGCAATCGAGTAATAGAACAACATTTTAACAATGATCTGTCGCAATGCATCTGATAGGCTTGTCGAACAACTTAGGTTAAATCGTTCAATATATAGAGAGAGTTAGAAAGGAGGCTGGAAAGATGAAACACCGTTTCTTCGAAAATATATTTGCATTAGGCATGATATTACTTGGTATTATCCTGGTCTTAACCAATATAGGCACACTCAATTGGTCATTTGGTGATTGGTGGCATTACCTCTACCCGGTCTTTTTTATAGTGTTAGGAATTAAATGGTTTTTTCAAGCTTTTAAAGGGTTTAACGGTTTCGGTACGCCAACGTTTTTAATCATTTTTGGCAGTCTATTGCTTTTGGGGCAAATGGGTTATATTCACTTTGGTTTTTGGGATCTATATAAATTGTGGCCGTTGATTCTTATTTTTATTGGACTTCATTTCTTAGGCTGGTCACGTAAAAAACGAAAATTTAAATTTATTTATGATTCTAATCACCACGATGGATGCGATCATGGATCAAAAATAAAAGATAGTAAGGTTATTTTTGGAGACTACTCCTATGATCAACCCAATTGGAAGGTAGAGCCAATCCATATTTGGAATGCTGTTGGCGATCATACCATGGACTTCACAAAGGCTTTTATTCCTGATCAGGAGACCCCAATTATCATTCATGGCCTTGCTGGTGATATCAAAATAGTTATACCTGAGCATGTTGATTTTTCTGTAATAGCTAAAGTAAATGCTGGCAATATAGTAGTGTTGGATACGACTTCGGAGGGCATTAATCGCTCCGTTTCGCTTGAAACCCCTGGCTATGCTAGTGCGACTAGAAAATTAACCTTTGATTTAAGACTAAAAGCAGGCAGTATTAGGATAGATCGAATTTAGGGAGGGTGGTAGCTTGTTTAGGAAGCTTAACTCAATCCGCTATATTTTTATTCAATCTCAACTATCATCGATTTTTTTCACATCAGCTTCTATGTTAGTCATCTTAACTGTTATTAGTATCGTGGCTGACCCGGTTTGGTTAAGTCAGCTAAATATCGTATTATTTGTCGGGAGTTTTTTTATATTGGGCTCATTCTTTGCTGTCTTGATTGGGTTTCGGTCCAGTGGTCAGCTTAAATCAAGGATTGATGATTTATCAGTCATGATTATGCAGTTGACACGAGGCAATTATCGTTCTCGCTTTCAATTAGATTCAGAGGGAGAGATTGCTCGGATTGGTGCTGAATTGAATCATTTGGCGAAAAAGCTCGATGATCAAGTTCGTTTCTTACAGCGCTTAGCTGACGAGAAAGCAGCTTATGCAGAGTCTGCACATAAAATTGCAACAATTGAAGAACGCCAACGGCTAGCACGTGATCTGCATGATTCAGTTAGCCAGCAGCTTTTTGCATTAACGATGATGTCTAAAGCGGTTGTTAGAATGATAGCCAAAAACCCGACAAATGCCAAAGAGCGAATGGAAGAGGTTGCCGAGACAGCTATGAAAGCGCAGACTGAAATGCGCGCATTATTATTACATTTACGTCCTATTCATTTATCTGATCAATCTTTAAGTGATGGACTGGCTAATTTAATTGCAGAATTAAAGAGCAAGTGTGAGATAGTGTTTGATTTAAAAATTGATCATGATATTAGCCTACCGCGCTTTACTGAAGAACATTTATTTCGAATTATTCAAGAAGGCTTGTCTAACACACTTCGCCATGCTGAGGCAACTAAAGTTAAATTGTATTTAATTCGTGAGTCAAATCATATCTATATCCATTTAGCCGATAATGGAAAGGGCTTTGACTGGTCGATAGCAGATCAGAAAAAAACGTCGTATGGTTTAAAAACGATGCGTGAGCGCAGTGAGGAAATAGGTGGTCAATTCTGTCTAAGAACAAAGCAAGGAGAAGGGACATATATGGATATTCGTCTACCATTTCGATGCGAGGAGGAGCAGGCATGATCAGAATTGTCGTTGTTGACGATCATGATGTCGTTAGAAAAGGTGTTATTTCATATTTAGAAACGGAAGAGCACTTTGATATTGTTGGTGAAGCAAGTAGTGGCCATGAAGGAGTAATAACAGTTCTAAACAAAAGACCAGATGTTGTTTTGATGGACTTGATGATGGAGAATGGTAGTGGTATGGAAGCAACCAAAGCTATTAAAGAAGCACTGCCAGAATGTAAGGTCATTATTTTAACCAGCTATTATGATGATGAGCAAGTTTTTCCGGTGCTAGAAGCTGGTGCGTTTAGCTATTTACTAAAAACAGCATCGGCAGAAGAAATTGTTGCAGCAATTGAAAAGGCTTATCATGGTGAAACAGTTATCGAGCCGAAGGTAGCTCATAAAGTCATGACACGTTTCCATCGCAAGGATCCAGAATTACATGAACAGTTAACTGAGCGTGAACGAGAGGTTTTAATTTGCTTAGCTAACGGTGCATCTAATCAGGAAATTGCAGATCAATTGTTTATCGGGATAAAAACAGTGAAAACACATGTAAGCAACATCTTAAGAAAGCTTGATGTCCATGATCGTACTCAAGCGGCTGTTTATGCCCATCGTCACCAATTAATCAAATCAAGTTAATCTCATTCACCTCTAAAACATGAGACACTCAGGCTATTTACTTTAGCTTAGTCTGAATTTGTCGTATAATGTTTGTTTGATAGCAACTAGCTATCAAACGTTTAGAGGTGTTTTTTTATGGATAAAATTTACAAACTATACAATCACATAATTAGAGCCATTAAGCGACCATGGGTGAAATGGCCAGCGCTGATTATAGTAGCTATTCTAACCTTAGGTTTTGCGGGGTTTTTATTTATTATTTATGGTGGTGGATTAATTGTCGATCAAGAAGCACTCATTCTTCCTGCTACCACCAGTGTTGTAACCGAGGATGGAACTGAAATTGGCCAGCTTTACACGGAAAATCGTCAGCTTGTTGAGCTTGACCAGATTCCAGATCACGTCCTGCAGGCTTTTATTGCAGTTGAGGATGAACGGTTTTATCAGCATGCTGGCATAGATTTTAAATCTGTGATTAGAGCAGTATATCGAGATATCCGCGCCTTTGATAAAGTAGAAGGTGCCAGTACGATTACGCAACAATTGGCGAAAAATCTCTTTCTTGATCAGAGCAGGTCCTGGATGCGAAAAACACAAGAAGTGATGGCTTCGATATATTTGGAACGTCATTTTAGTAAGAATGAAATTTTAGAGCTATATTTAAATCAAGTCTATTTTGGCCATGGCATTAATGGAATAGGTACTGCAGCTAAGTATTTTTTTGATAAACCTGTCGATCAGTTAACGATTACAGAAGGTGCCATGTTGGCGGGGATGATGAAGGGACCAAATCTTTATTCACCTTATATTGATCACGAACGAGCGCTTGAACGCCGGAATCTGGTTCTAAGCCAACTAGAACGCGTAGGCTATCTTGACCTCGAGGAGATGCTTACTTTACAAGGCCAAACATTACATATAGCTGACCATGATGAGAATGAAAAGCCCTGGTTGGATGATTATTTAGAACTTGTGATTCGAGAGGCTGAAGAGGTTTATCAAATTTCGAGGCGAGAACTTCAACGAGGCGGCTATCAGATTACGGCTTATATGGATGAAACAGCTCAAAAGATTGCCTATCAACTGTTTCAGGATGATTCTTTTTTTCACGGTGCACAGCCAAACATTGAGGCAGCCTTCACGATGCTTGACCATAAAACAGGTCAACTAAAGGCGGCATTAGGGGGGCGTGATTTTCAGATTGGCGATCATCACCGTGCGTTAATTAAACAACAGCCTGGATCAGTGATCAAACCTTTGGCTGTTTATGGTCCTGCTTTAGAAGAAGGGTATCAGCCCTATTCATTGCTTGATGACAGCCAGCAAGACTATGAGGGCTATTCCGTTCGAAATGCTGATGGACAATATCAGGAGCAGGTGTCTATGTACGAAGCACTGACGGTTTCTAAGAACACTTCAGCTATATGGTTATTGGATCAATTGGGGATCGACACAAGTAAACAGTATTTAGAAATGTTAGGCTTAACTATTCCAGATCAGGGATTAGCCATCGGTCTAGGTGGATTAAGTGAAGGCCTAACACCGATACAAATTGCGCAAAGCTATCAAACCTTTGCACATGGTGGAGAGTGGATTGAGGCTCATACTATAGCAGAAGTTAGGGACCGGCATGGTGAAGTGATCGTACAGGCTCAGCCTGAGGCACGCTCTGTTTTTTCTGATCAGGTAGCTTGGCATATGCTTAGAATGCTAGAAAATGTAGTTAAGCAGGGAACAGCTCAATCAGGTGTATATGATAAAGCCCTAGCTGGGAAAACGGGAACGACTCAACATCCTCATGCACCTGGCTATGTTAAGGATGCATGGTTTGCCGGAATCACACCTGAATATGTTACCACACTCTGGATTGGCTATGATCATAGTGATGCCGATCATTATTTAACAATAGGGAGTGAAGCACCTACTGAATTAACGAAAGCGATCTTATCACAGCTTGATCAAAAGCAGACGCTTAAGGCTACTTTTGCTAAACCTGACCATGTAAACGAACTAGAACCACCGATTGAATTACCACAAATCAACGACTTAACTGTATCTTATAAATTTGGCGGATGGCGTCTTATTCAAGGTGAGTTGGCTTGGACCGCGAGTGATGATGACCGTGTCATTTACTATATTTATCAAATTGATCAAGCAGGGCAAGTGGAGCAGATTGGTCAGGTACAGGGAGAAGCAAGCTTTACCCTTGTTAATCCACCTCTTTTCAGACAGTCAAGCTTTTATGTTGTCCCCTATAACGCCCAGACTGATCAGCTAGGTAATCAATCCAATCTAGCTACACTCTCTTTACGTGACTAATAGATACCTTGCTGATCGTTTTTGATCAGAGGTCAAATATGTTACACTACTTATATAAAAGTTGGTCAAAAAGTAACCAAATGCTAAGTTGAGGTACATATTTATCGCAGTGTAACTGTCTGGGGCTGCGATTACTCGCCCCATCGAAGGGCTTTTGTAAGACTCCCACTTCAAGAAATAAGGGAACACGTCATGTCTAAGTGGGAGATCCAACAACCAGTAACGGCCCGATTGGTTCAACTAACGTTCAGTAGGGGAGAGAGGAAGATAACTAAGTTCGCGACGTCGTGTTGCAACGTCTGCACGAGCACATCCTATGCGTCGAACCCCCACTGAACGCAGTTTCACTTTTATTATCTGTTTTATGCTAATGACTCTGAATCGCGCAGTCAAGCTGTCTCGAGCTAGTTGCTTTCGTTGGGAACTTTTTTGAATAAGAATATTTTTAGCATTGAGGTGATACATTATGAATTTGACAGTTGTTGGCTACTGGGGAGCTTACCCCGAGCAAGGGGAAGCTACATCCGGTTATTTGTTTGAAAAGGATGGTTTCCATCTGTTAATTGATTGTGGTAGTGGGGTCATGGCTCAGTTACCTAAATATGTTAATCCCTATCAATTAGATGCTGTATTACTCACGCACTATCACCAGGATCATGTGGCAGACATTGGTGTATTGCAATATCACATGCTGGTTCAAAATGGACTCCAAAAACAGGATAAAGTGTTGCCGATTTATGGACACGCTGATGACTCAGAGGGTTTGGCAATGCTCGATCACCAATATACCAAGGGGATGGCTTATGACCCTACTGGTCGTTTAGTCATTGGGCCATTTACGATTGAATTTTTGGCCACTGATCATCCTGTACCTTGTTATGCGGTACGGATTACAGATGGACAGGATACGATTGTTTATACAGCTGATTCAAGTTATAAACCTGAATTTGTCTCGTTTAGTCAAGCAGCTGACCTTTTGATTACAGATTGTAATTTCTATCAAGGGCAGGACGGCAAAGAGGCTGGACATATGAACAGTCAACAATGTGGAGAGATTGCAACGGCAGCTGATGTTGGGACATTGTTGCTTAGTCATCACCCACACTTTGGTGATCGTGAACAGCTGGTAGTGGAAGCGAAGCGTTTTTATCAAGGGTCCGTCGTGTTAGCCCATTCTGGCTACAAATGGAAGAAACAGTAAATGCAGCTCACCATTAACTGCATTGAGCAGAAGTATTCTCGTTCGAGTGGAGTAAGATGAATGGCTATTCGTACTCTATTTAGTACGGCACAATCTAGGCTGAATCAAGTTAAAGCACTCGGCGGATACAACAAATTTTTAGAGAAGCTCGATAAAATCTGGGGACAAATACGCCAAGGGCATTTGATAAGATGGTGGGACAAGCTAAAGGAGGAATAAAAGTTGAAGTTTATTGATAACGAAGGAGTAACCAATCCGTATATTAACCTTGCAATTGAAGAGTATGTGTTAAAGAATTTTGGTGAAAAGGACACATTTCTACTCTTCTATATTAATGATCCATCTATTATTATAGGTAAAAATCAAAATACGATTGAAGAAATTAACACGAAATATGTAGATGATCACAATATTAAAGTGGTTCGTCGCCTGTCGGGCGGTGGGGCAGTTTATCATGATCAAGGTAACTTGAATTTTAGTTTTATTACTAAAGATGACGGGGACAGTTTCCATAACTTTGCCAAGTTTACTGAACCGGTTGTCCAAGCCTTGCAAGCCTTAGGTGTTCCTGCTGAATTAAGCGGTCGGAATGATTTGGTTGCAGATGGTCGGAAAATATCCGGTAATGCACAATTCACAACACGTGGACGGATGTTTAGTCATGGAACATTAATGTTTGATTCGGAAATTGAACATGTTGTGGCTGCTTTAAATGTTAATGCTGAAAAAATTAAATCAAAAGGCATTAAATCCATTCGAAGTCGAGTTGCTAATATTTCAGAATTTTTAGCAGAAAAAATGACCATGGAGCAATTTAAAGACCATATATTGAGGCATTTGTTCGATGTCGAGAATATTGAAGATGTTCCTCGTTATAAGCTAACTGAAGAAGATTGGGCAAACATTGATAAAATCTCAGAGCAACGCTATCAACAATGGGAGTGGAATTTTGGTAAATCACCTACTTTTGACATTCAAAAATCGCATAAATTTCCAGCTGGTTTAGTTGATGTACGGATGGATGTCTCAAAAGGGATCATTAAAAATTGTAAAATATATGGTGATTTTTTTGGTGTTGGAGATGTCGAGACCATTGAGCAAAAGCTTGTAAATGTTCGCTATCAGCGTCAGGCGCTTGAAGAGGCCCTGACAGATGTAGACGTTCCACATTATCTAGGGAAAATTACCAAAGAAGAGCTTATTGATTTAATCTATTAATCGTTATCTAGATTAGTAATAGCTTGAACCTAAACACGTCTGATTAAAAGCAGGCGTGTTTTTAGTTATTAATGAAAACAGGAGGAGAAGACTAGCGGAAACTGTTGGCATATTTAGTTTTTCGGATAGGTTATTTATAATAATGAAAAAGGTCAAAAGGAAGAGGTGGTGGAGTGAAAATTATACCACCCCTTCTGTTGAATACAAATTATCAAGGGCTATTTTGGCCGTTTGGTTGTAATTAAATGTTCATGCTTACTTAGATAGAATTCAACATGCGGGCGATAATCTAATAATCCTTGCTTTGCTAGTTTATGATAGCTGATTTTAAAATAGGGATCACCGTGAATAACAGGGATATCATTGGTTAAATCGATATAGCGATCGACTGCACGTTGAACATCATCAAATGCTTCTGCTAAGTGCTTGTCTTCTTCATCAAAAATCTCATAGGTCTCAGTAGACATGTAGTAGGTTTTAATAGGGATGCCTTTTAGGATAGGGGCTAGTTTTTGGTAATTGATTGATAAATCTTCATTAATTAATGTACTTAACGGAACGTCATCAGGTAATTTTGTTGTATACTCATGTATCGCATGTTTTAGTTCTCCTAATGACACATTAATGACAGGATAATGGGGCTCTTTTTTCTTTAATTTAAAGGGGTTCCACAAGATCTTTCAACTCCCTTCTTTTAGAGTTATTACTTTTATTATAACAGAAAAATCGCTTTCAAAGATTAAATTTTGATTGATAAAAAATATTATTTCTATCACTTTTTTCTAAAAAAAAGTGTATAATTGTTATGTAAGCTTTAATAAAAATTATGTGAGAAAGGATGTTTAGTGTATGAGTCAAGAATTGAAAACATCCCATGAGCTGTCACATACCACCATGGCTTTTATTGCAACTGAGTACGATGGTTTATGGTGTTCATTAGTGTACGAAGAGGAGGTAAAGGACCCAATACTGGTTAAATCCTCACCACTGAAGTTAATCGAATCCGCTTGTCGCCATTATGGTGAAGAGTTGATTGCTCGCTTTGATGGTGCAAAGCTACTCTGTGACTTCAATAATAAAACTCCAATTGCGATTAGTTCCTCGAATGGTATCTTCTTCTTTCCAACTCAATCCCCTACTAGTATAAGCTGTTCATGGATTTCTCATACTCACATTAGAAGGATTAAAAAAGCTGACTATGGTAGCTCAATGATTGTATTTCGTGATGGTCGAGAGCTTCTGCTGCCTATTTCAGAAGGCATTATGCAAAATCAGGTTAATCGTACGGCTCAATATCGTTTTATTTTGTCCGAGCAACTTAAGCCCAATCAACAACAAGGCGCTTTAAATGCTATGATGAAGGTCATCGGCCATATGATTTAGCAGAAGTCTCTACTTCTATAAGTGGTGAGATAACTGCCTATTTGTATTCCATTTAGTGGGGGGTTAAACCGCGCCGAATATAGTTAAAGCCTCCGGCCGATGCCACAAATTTTCAAAGCGAATCTAGCGAGCGAAGCTCGAAAAAATCTGGCGCAAATATACTAAGGAGTCTTTGATTCGACTGGCCTTGGCCCTCTAAAAAAACGAAGGTTTTCATGCTAAGCTAGCTGATAACCTTCGTTTTTCTTATCTTTCAGTCATATCATGATTTAGTTTTGGTGAAACTAATCAGAAATTATTTCCGTCCTTATTTACTAGAGGAGGGAGATTCAAGTATATTTAACATAAGCTCAGATAAAATTACTTCAACCTTTTTTCGAATAGCAGGGTTGAAATAGTTGCGCTGTTCCTCACGCCCTTGACAGATAAAGAGATAACCTGTAAAGGTGTTATTTCTTTCTAAAGTTATAATCTTTAACTTTTGATCATGCATGTATTTACGGAGCTGCTGTCGTTCTAATAAGGCTTTATCAATCATTTTGGTCAGCAAATCGAGGTAGGGCTGTTTGATTGTTAAAGTAGAGTTGTCAGCAAGCTTGGCTGAATCCTTTTGCAAGACGATCAAAGCCATTGATAAAAAGAGGAAACGTGAGGCTAGAGCATATTCAGATTCAGTTAAATAACGCATATCAACATCTCCTTATTGATTATAGAACATGTGTTCTGTTATTATATACGAAAACGTGCCTAAATAAAAGTGTTATAACTACATTTTTTCTGGGAATAGATCATAATAAGGGTGTGAACAGCAAACATCCAGTACTGAGGGGTGAGCAGATGAAGCAAGCATTAGAGCAAAGCATTACAATTGAACAAGTTCGTGAACTCCTCGAAACCAATCAATATGATGTACTTATCGAGAGGCTGCTATTTATTTATGAAGGGTTCGGCCCATTACCAGGGATTTTGTTACCGTTTATCGAAAGCTTCCTTCCCTTTTTACCATTAACGGTTATTGTCATGACTAATGCAGCTGCATATGGTTTATTTAAAGGTTTTTTATATTCTTGGATTGGTGAAACACTAGGTTCTATTATGTTTTTCTTTGTTATTCGACGTTTTCGGCATAAGGCGGTTTTTAGGTGGATACATAATAATAAACAGGTCGGGAAAGTAACGAGTTGGGTTGAGCGACATGGATTTGGTCCATTATTTATTTTGCTTTGCTTTCCGTTCTCACCATCATCGATAATTAACCTAGTGTCTGCTTTATCTAACGTTAGTATTTACCAATTTATCTTAGCTATTTTATTAGGTAAATCAGTGATGATTTTCTCGTTGGCTTACGTAGGCAGTAGTTTGGTTTCATTCGCCGAAAATCCACTTCGTACAATCTTAGTCGGTATCGGTATTTCATTATTTTGGCTACTCGGTAAACAAATTGAGAAGCGATTATATCGTAAAGGTGAAATAAAACAGCCTTCTGAACACAATTAGTACAAGTATATCCCATTTTGATATAGTTCAGCGTCCACTTTGCCGGTTTGTTTACAAAACCATATTGACTCTCGTTTTATCGTGTTAACATGAAATTACTTGAATATGTACTTTAATGATTATTACGATTCCTGCAAAAGAGCAACTAGCACAGACGGCACAGGCAGAATTTTCTGCCGAGATCGATCGAGTCGTGCCCACTGAAAGTGTCCCTTGGAGTGAGTCAAATAAGTATCTAACTTTTGAGGCTTTCAATTGTATTGATTCCACACAAAAACTTGAAGCCCTCCCGAAAAGGGAGCTTTGTCAGCAAATTGAGCAGACCGTTAATGGTCCGCTCCCACCTCTCGCTGAAAAATAACTCCATGTCAATTTTTTATTTCTTTACAAATTGTTCATCGCTTTTCTAGCTATCTAGTAAAGGGATATTCAGGAGAACGATCTCCTATACTATGAACAGGTAATTTTGGTTGGTTTTAATGATGGGATTGAATGATTAGGTAAACCAATCATTAATATAGCTCTTTCCAGTTTTAATCATTCCCTCTGAAATTAACACAACAAAATTAAAATATGTTACACTACTTGTATGAGAACAAATGATCGATATAAGAAAAAGGTGATCGATCGTTTAGTAAAGGGTGAAGACTTATGACGGTTCGGTTTTTATTAGGGCCCGCTACAACCTCTAAAAGTGACCACTGTGTTACAGAGATACGCCAACAGTTAGCTGAGCAACCACAGGGACAGCCCATTATCTATTTAGTCCCTGATCAAATGACATTTCAGCAAGAATATACTTTACTAGCAGGTGCTAAGCTTAAGGGAAGTATAAGAGCTCAAGTACTAAGCTTTTCACGATTAGCCTTTCGAGTAATGCAAGAATGTGGTGGTGTAACAAAGCCCTTCATTAGTTCAACAGGTATTCAAATGATGCTGCGCAAGATTATTGAGCAAAAAAAGACAGATTGGAGAATATTCCAAAAATCGATTGAGAAAAGAGGCTTCATTGAACAGGTTGAAGCCATGATTACTGAATTTAAACGCTATCAGATTACGCCGGAGATGATAGCGACTCAAGCAACTTCACTGACTGAAGCTGCACCAGTATCACAGCTAAGTCAGAAACTAGAGGATCTTCATTATCTTTATGCTAGCTTAACAGACATGCTTGCCAATCAATATGTGGATGGAGAAGATCGCTTGACCTTATTAACAGAAAAAATTCCAAGCTCTGCTTTTTTAAAGGATGCCATTATTTATGTAGACGGTTTTCACCGTTTTACCCCACAAGAACAGGCCGTGTTAGCAGCATTAATGGATCGTGCAACATCGATGACGTTTACCTTAACATTAGATCCAGAACAGATAACCAAAAAAACAGAGAAGTTTAACCTCTTTAACCAGACCAAGGATACTTTTGATCAATTACATCAACTAGCTCTTGATCACAAGCAAACGATCCGAATTGAGCAGCTTGAACGATCTAGCCAAAGCCAGCCTTATCTCGTTCACCTTGAACGTTACTTTGATAAGCGACCAGCCCCTCCGAGTTATGGAGAAGCACCGATTGACATTGCCTATGCTGTCCATCCTCGTGCTGAGGTGGAGGGTGTAGCTCAACAGATCCTCAAACTTGTTCGTGAGCATGGCTATCGCTATCGTGATATCGCCATTTTAATGCGTGATAGTGAGTTGTATCATCATTTGATTGCAACTTTATTTGAGGATTACCATATCCCTGTATTTATTGATGAGAAAAGAACAATGCTGGATCATCCGTTAATAGAGTTTATTCGCTCGGCTTTAGATGTGGTGCTGAGCAATTGGCGTTATGAAGCAATCTTTCGCCTATTAAAAACAGGCTTATTAAACGCTAATGATCAAATTAATCCTCTTGACCGAGAAGCCATTGACACACTGGAGAATTATATTATCGAATATGGTATTAGAGGACGAAAGCAATGGACAAGTCAAGAGCCTTGGATTTTTCAGCGTTTTAAAGGCTTTGATCAAGCGGTGCAGACAGATTATGAAAAACAAATGCAGGAACGTGTCAACCGCTATCGACACCAAGTCGTAACGATGCTCGCGCCTTTTGATCAGGCACTTAGAGCGGCAACAACTGTACGAGAGCAGGCAACTGCTTTGTACCAATGGCTTGAACAAATTGGTATTCCTCTAGAATTAGAAGAATGGAAAAATGAACTGGATCAGTTAGGGAAGGTAGAGCAGGCTCGAGAGCAAGAGCAGGTTTGGCAAGCTGTTATCCAGCTATTAGATGAAATGGTTGAGCTAATTGGTGATGAAACCCTTTCGATTGGACTATTTCAGCAAACGTTAGAAGCAGGGTTAGATACGTTGACCTATGCTCATGTTCCGCCAACGCTGGACCATGTTGTGGTTGGGTCAATTGACCGATCACGAATGAGTCAAGTGAAGGTTGCTTTTTTACTTGGAGTAAATGAAGGGCAATGGCCAAGCAAGCCTAAAGTGGATACGATCCTATCAGAAGAAGAGCGCATGTTGCTTAATCAAAAGGGACTGACTCTAGCTGATGGTGAAACCCAACAGTTAATTGATGATTGGTTTTACATTTATTTAGCAGTGACTAAGGCAACAGATCGTCTTTGGTTAAGTTGCCCTTTAAGTGACCATGAAGGTAAGACAATGATGCCTGCTTCGCTAATAAAACGAATCAGAACATTATTTCCAGATTTGTCAGAACCGCTTTTATTACAAGATCCAGAAGAAATGATTGAGGCAGAGCGTTTTATTACAACACCGAGAAAAACGTTATCCGCATTAACGGCACAACTAGCTAAATATCAACGCGCTTATCCGATTGATTCGATTTGGTGGAGTGCTTTAAAATGGTTTATGAGTAGAAAGGATCAAGATCCTACCATAGAACCGATTTTACAGAGTTTATTTTACCGGAATGAAGCTGCTCCTTTAAGTCCAGACACAGTGGATAAGCTCTATTCAAAAGAAGTCAAGGCTAGTGTCTCACGTTTAGAAACTTATCACCAATGCTCTTATCAATACTTTGCTAAATATAGCTTAAACTTAAGTGAACGGAGCACATATAAGCTTGATGCTCCGGATATCGGTCAGTTATTTCATGAAGCGCTAAAGCAGATAACGGAGTGGATTCAATTAGAGGGTCGTTCATTTGGTGAGTTAAATCAAGCTGAAGCACAGCAGTATGCGGTTCGCGCAGTCACAAAGCTTGCCCCGATCTTGCAGCATCAAATTCTGCATAGTTCAAATCGTTATCAGTATATGAAGAAAAAGCTTGAGCAAATCATTGCTCGTGCTACTTACGTATTAAGTGAACAGTCTAGAAAAAGCCAGTTTACTCCTATCGGTTTAGAAATTGGCTTTGGTTTAACTGATCAGTCATTACCACCAACTCGGCTGCCATTGCCCAATGGTTATGAGCTTGTTTTGCGTGGACGGATTGATCGGGTTGATCAAGCGATGCTTGAAGATCAGCTGTATTTAAGAATCATTGATTATAAATCAAGTGCTAAGGGCTTGAATCTAATAGAGGTCTATTATGGATTAGCATTACAAATGCTCGCCTATTTAGATGTAATCTTAGCCAATTCAGAACATTGGTTAGGTATTAAGGCCATGCCTGCAGGTGTTCTTTATTTTCATGTCCATGATCCCATTCTCAGTGAATCACAGGCTGTTAGTCCAGACACTGTAGCGGACAAGCTTTTCAAAAAGTATAAAATGCAAGGTTTATTGATTGATCAAGAACAGGTCATTAGTTTAATGGATAAAGAGCTAGATACTGGTATGAGTTCAATTATCCCTGCTGGATTAAAAAAGGATGGGACGCTTCGTAGCGGCTCACAAGTAGCAAGCACTGAGATGTTTGATACCCTTCAAGATTATGTCCGATCATTAATGGTTAGGGCAGGTGTTGCTATTACCAGCGGTGATATCGAGCTAAATCCATATCAACGCGCTCAACAAAATGCGTGCCAATTTTGTGATTTTAAATCACTTTGTCAATTTGACCCTTCCTTACCAAACAATCAGTACCGGAAGTTAGCCGAGCTTCCCAAAGATCAACTATTAACAGAAATGTTAGAAGGGAGTAATCGCTATGCCTCAGTGGACAGAAGCCCAAAAACAGGCGATTGAAACATCAGGACAGCATACGTTAGTAGCAGCAGCTGCTGGGTCAGGGAAGACAGCAGTCTTAGTAGAACGGATTATTCATAAAGTGATGAATGAAGTGAATCCTGTCAATATTGATCGACTGCTGGTTGCCACCTTTACCAATGCCGCTGCTCAGGAAATGCGTAATCGAATCGCTCAAGCATTGGAACGATCATTAGAACAACATCCCTCGTCGCAACACCTTAAGCAACAATTAACCTTGTTACAACAGGCATCTATTTCGACCCTTCATGCTTTTTGTCTTGACCTCGTTAGGCGCCATAGCTATTTGTTAGACCTAGATCCAGGTTTTAGAATTGCTGATGAGATTGAGGCTGACTTATTACGTCAAGAGGTGCTGGAGTCTTTATTCGAGGAATGGTATGGCCAGTCTTTTGAGGAGCAAGAAGCATTTTTTGAGGTGGTTGATCGATTTTCTAGTGATCGTAGTGATCAAGAGGTAGAGAGACTGCTATTAGATCTATATGATTTTGCTACGCAAAGCCCATGGCCCGATGTGTGGCTTGATCGTATTGTTTCCACCTATGCAGTGGGCGATGAACAGGATGTTACTGAGCTTAAATGGATGCGAATTTTAAAGGATGGTGTGCTAACACAATTAGAGGCAACGATGCTCGAACTACAGAAGGCCATTGCGATCACCCAAGAAAGTGATGGACCTTCACATTATGCTGAGGCGATTGAACAGGACCTAGCTATGGTTGAGCGTATTAAGGCAAGCATTGAATTAAGCTGGGAAGAAGGATATCATGCCTTTCAATCTATCTCATTTAAAGCCTTATCACGTAAAAAAATGGACTGCTCAGAAGATAAGAAAGAACAAGTTAAAGGGCTAAGAAGTCGGGCAAAAAAAAGATTGACAGATATGGCTGAACAACTATTTGCGCGTCAATTATCAGCCTATTTAGCCGAGATGAAAGCATTGCAACCAACGATCCTTCAATTGGTTAAGATGGTTAAGCAATTTAAGGTAAGTTATCAGCAGATAAAAAAGGAAAAAGGATTAATTGATTTTTCTGATTTAGAACATTTTGCTTTAGCCTTGTTAATGGATGATTCTTCTACTGAAGATCAGGTTAAGCCTTCAGCCATTGCTAAAGCATTACGTGCCAAGTATGAGGAAGTATTAGTGGATGAATACCAAGATACAAATATGGTCCAAGAAACCATTTTGCAACTTGTAACAAGAGAGGACCCGGGCAATTTATTTATGGTAGGTGATGTGAAACAAAGCATCTATCGTTTTCGTCATGCAGAGCCTTCTCTGTTTATCACGAAATATAAGCAGTTTACTGAATTAACCATGTCAGGTAAGAAAATTGAGCTAGCCAAAAACTTTCGTAGTCGAAAGGAAGTCCTTTGGGCGGCGAACTTTATCTTTAGACAGTTATTGGATGAGCAAGTTGGTGAAATGAACTACGATCAAGGCTCTGAGTTGGTTTATGGAAATCATAGCTATGATCAAGCTCCTAATCAAGATTTTGATGCTGAGCTAGTCATTATTGATCGTTCAGATAAATTAAAAGCAAGTACAGATGAAAGCAGAGAGGAAACAGAATTAGATTTAGCGAAAGCGGAACTAGAAGGACGAGCTTATGTTAAATATATCAAAAAATGGATTGGACTTGATGGCAATGAGCCTAGCTTAATTTTTGATAAAGACAAGGGAATCAGTCGGCCCGCTCAATATCGAGATATTGTCATCTTACTTAGATCGATGACATGGGCGCCTACTATTATGGAAGAACTTAAAAAGCAAGGCATCCCGGTCTATGCCGAGCTTGCAACAGGCTATTTGTCAGCAATTGAAATCAAGGTAATGCTTAACTTATTAAAGGTAATTGACAATGCAAAACAAGATATACCACTAGCAAGTGTGCTAAGATCACCAATAGTTGGACTTAATGAAGATGAATTGGCTCAGATTAGATTGGCTGATCCAAAAGCTAGTTACTATGATGCGCTACATAAATGGATGGAACAAACGGATCAGATCAAGCTAAGGCAGCGATTAGAGCGTTTCTTAAGACAATTAATGGGATGGCGAGATGCGGCGCGTCAAGGGAGTCTAGCTCAACTCATTTGGCAAATTTATCGGGAAACAGGCTATTATGATTTTGTTGCGGGAATGCCAGGGGGGCGCCAGCGCCAAGCAAACCTTCGTGCCCTCTATGATCGAGCACATGGATATGAGCAAACCTCATTCCGAGGGTTATTTCGCTTTTTACGCATGATTGAGCGAATGGAAGAGCGGGGCGAGGATCTTGGTGCGGCTCGAGCCTTAGGAGAACAAGAAGATGTTGTCCGAATTACAACTATCCATAAAAGCAAGGGCCTTGAATTTCCAATCGTTATCCTTGGTGCAATGGATAAACCGTTCAATCAACAGGATTTACGCCAACGCTATTTATTGCATAAAGATTATGGCTTTGCTAGTAAATATATTGATCCCATTAATCGTATTATGTACCCTACCTTGATGTATTTTGCGATTAAACAGCAATTGCAGAAAGAATTATGGGCTGAAGAAATGCGTGTACTGTATGTAGCTTTAACACGTGCTAAAGAAAAATTGGTGATGGTTGGGACCGTTAATGATCTTGAAAAGAAACAGCTTAAATGGCAAGAAGTGCTTAATCACTCGGAATGGGTATTACCGGCATCCATGCGGTTAGATTCCAGCTCTTACATGGATTGGATTGGAGCAAGTATCATTAGGCATCAACACGCAGAGAAGATCAGGGGAGAACATGCCTACACGGCTTTATCAGAAGACATTTATCAGGATCAATCTAATTGGAAAATCAAACTCCAATCTGCATCAGATTACCAAATGGCGTCCAAAGAAGAAGAGCCCGTAGCTATTGATCTTGAACAGGTGATTACAGGACAAGAGCGTATAACAACAGAGTCTGACCATGATCAAAAAGTAGAACAACGGCTAGCTTTTCAATATCGATACAACCAAGCTACCTTACATCGGGCCAAACAGACTGTTACTGAAATTAAGCGTCAGCAAGAGCAAATTGACGAGAATAGTGGCAAGGATATTATTCGTGCATTTCAAGCACCGATGATTACGAGACCTCGCTTTATGCAGCAAGAGCAACGTTTAAGTGCTGCAGAAAAAGGAACAGCCATGCATACGCTCATGCAGCATATCCCCTTTAAGCAAGGGTGGAGCAAACAAACGATTACTGAATTTGCTCAAAGTTTAGTTGAACAAGCGATTTTGTCCCAGGAACAGGCAGACATAATTGAAGTAGATGCCGTTTTAGCATTTATAGAGTCCGAGCTCATGTCAGAAATTTTAAATCAACATGATCAAGTCAAACGAGAAGTCGCTTTTAGTTTGATGTTACCAGCACGTGATGTTTACTTAGATTGGCAGGGTGAGCAGGATGAACAAATCTTTTTGCAAGGTGTCATTGATCTATTAATTCAAACTGAGCGAGGTTGGATAATTGTTGATTATAAAACAGACCGTATAAATAATAGTTTGCTAGAAAAAGATAAGCTGAAAAACAGATATCAAACACAGCTAAAGTTGTATACGCAAGCGGTAGAAACCATTTATCAAGCTCCAGTTGAGCAATGCTATCTTTACTTTTTTGACAAAGCCCTATGGCTAAAAGTTTAATGTCTGTTTTCATTTAAAAAAGGAATGAGCGTTTGGTTTTGTGCTCATTCCTCCTTTATTAGCGGTAGTTCAAAAAGTTACCAAATGATAATCGTCGTATCTCATTGTTGGCCTTGTTTTTGCGCGACTCACGTATTTAAAGGCATACGCTCCGTTGCTCAAACCATCGCCGCCTCGATCTACTTGCTTCTAATTTGGCAATTTTGAACAAAACAGCATAGCGTTGATTAACTAGCTTGAAAGCCTGTTAAAATATGATTAACGACACTTTCTACATCTGCCCCTTCAATCTCTTCGCGTGGGATAAAATGTTTGACTTGGTTATCCTGTAAGATAGCAATAGATGGTGAAGAAGGAGGAATTTCTCCAAAGTATTCACGCATTTTTGCGGTTGCTTCTCGGTCTTGACCAGCAAATACAGTTACTAGATTGTCAGGCTTCAGCCCACCCTCTGATATTGCATAGAGGACAGCAGGGCGTGCTAACCCTCCTGCACAGCCACAGACTGAATTAACTAAAACAATTGAGCTTCCTTTAGCTTCAGCCATAAATTGATCAACTTCAGCTTCTGTTGTAAGCTCAGTAAAACCATTATTAGTTAGCTCATCCCGCATTGGTTGAGCAACTTCACGCATATAAGCTTGGTATGCATCCATTCATAACACTCCTCTTTATTGTAAATGATCATATTTTGTTAAAATGAAAGATCCTACTAGTAAAAGAGCAAGATCTATTCTGTCTCTTATTTTAACACAGATTATAAAAAACTTAATAAACATTTAATTAAAAAAGGAAATGCTATTGACAGTTTTCATATCCGTGATAAAATTAAATACATCTAATTGATAATGAATCTCATTATCGTATAAAGGAATTTTGTTATGAAGTTTAAGTATCTTATCCCTATTTTTATTATTCTATCAGCATTATCAATTTTTATTGGTGTTGTTCCACTTGTTCCAAAAGATTTGCTAACACTAACTGATCAGCAAATACAGATTATTTTGATTAGTCGAATTCCTCGACTATTAAGTATTATTATGGCAGGAGTAGGTCTGAGTATTTGTGGTTTAATTATGCAACAGCTAAGTCGCAATAAATTTGTCTCACCGACTACAGCTGGTACAATGGATTCAGCACGATTTGGTATGTTGGTTGCTATGATCGCCTTCGGTCATGCTACCACCATGCAGCGTATGCTGGTAGCTTTCGCGTTTAGCTTGTTAGGTACATTTATTTTTATGAAGCTTTTAGAGAAAGTGACATTAAAGGATGCTGTCTTTATTCCCTTAGTAGGGTTAATGTTTGGTAATATTGTCAGTTCAATCACAACGTTTGTTGCTTATCGTAACGATTTGATTCAGAGCATGTCCTCTTGGATGCAAGGAAACTTCGCTTTAGTTCTAGAAGGGCGATATGAAATGCTATATATAAGTGTTCCATTAGTTATTCTTGCTTATATCTTTGCTAACCGATTCACGATTGCTGGTTTAGGAGAAGATTTCTCAAAGAACTTAGGACTGAACTACCGAGTGGTAGTGAATCTTGGTTTGACGATTGTCGCCTTAATCACCTCAGTTGTACTACTCACTGTTGGGACCATTCCTTTTATCGGTTTGATCGTACCTAACATCGTTTCGATTTATCAAGGGGATCATCTAAAAAGAAGCTTACCTTATACCGCTCTCGTTGGTGCGATATTTCTATTAGCGTGTGATATTTTGGGTAGAGTCATAATTTTTCCTTATGAAATTGCAGTAGGGGTAGTTGTAGGGGTAATTGGAAGCTTTATCTTTCTCTATCTCATAATAAGGAGAAATGCTTATGAGTAATCGTTTTAAAATATGGAGCCTACTAACTATCACACTCATTTTGATCCTGCTTTATTTATTTTGGGATATACAAGGAAATGTAAGTTACATTCTATCCCGTCGAGCGACACGAATGTTAGCCATCGTGATAACGGGTGGTGTGATTGCTGTTTCAACCGTAATTTTTCAGACTATTACTAATAATCGTATTTTGACTCCGAGCTTAATCGGGTTAGATTCCCTTTATCAATTGGTTCAAACCTTTATTATTTTCTTTTATGGCTCGACAAGCTTAACTGTTATTAATCATAATCTTAACTTTATCCTTTCTGTTACGATTATGGTTGGTTTTGCCTTAGTGCTATTTCAAATTTTGTTTAAAAAAGGAAACAATATTTATCTACTATTACTTATGGGTCTTATCTTTGGAACCTTTTTTCAAAGCTTATCGACATTTATGCAGGTATTAATTGACCCTAATGAATTTCTTTCCGTACAAAATCGAATGTTTGCAAGCTTTAATAATGTGCAAACAGATTTGCTTTACCTTGCCATTATTTTATTGGTTGCAATTTTCATTTATTTATTTCGCTTCTTGAAATTTTTGGATGTTTTGGCGTTAGGAAAGGAACATGCGATTAATTTAGGTTTAGACCACGATTATTTGGTACGCCGTTTAATGATCGTTGTCGCTGTGTTAATCGCAATAGCCACTGCTTTAGTAGGACCTATTATGTTTTTAGGTATATTAGTAGTTAACGTTGCTTATGAGTTATTTAAAACGTATCGTCATACGGTTTTACTAGTAGGGACGAGTTTAATCAGTATTATTGCTCTGGTTGGTGGTCAATTAATCGTTGATCGATTATTTAACTTCTCAACTACCCTGAGTGTGATTATCAATTTAATTGGTGGAATATATTTCTTGTATCTTATATTAAAGGAGAAAAACGTATGGTAGAGATTAAGGAAGTGACAAAACGATATGGTGAGACGGCAGTTGTTGATCAGGTTTCGATGAGTATCCCTAAGGGACAAATTACATCATTTATCGGCCCGAATGGAGCTGGTAAAAGTACGCTTCTCTCAATTATTAGTCGCTTAATTGCTAAGGATCATGGTGAAATAATGATTGATGGAGAAGAAGTTAGCCAAGCGAACAATAGAGAGCTCGCTAAAAAAATGTCAATACTTCGTCAATCTAACCATATTAATATGCGTCTAACGGTGAGACAGCTTGTCAGCTTTGGAAGATTTCCTTATTCTCAAGGAAAACTAACCAAACATGATCAAAAAATGATTGACGAGGCCATTAGCTATATGGGTTTAAATAATATTAAAAATAAATTCTTAGATCAGTTAAGTGGTGGGCAACAACAAAGAGCCTATATTGCTATGGTGATTGCTCAAGATACAGAATATATTTTATTAGATGAACCCTTAAATAACCTAGATATGAAGCATTCTGTTCAAATAATGAAAGTATTACGACGATTAGTTGATGATTTAGGTAAAACGGTGATTATTGTCTTACATGATGTGAATTTTGCCTCCGTTTACTCAGACTATATTGTGGCATTAAGAGATGGGAAAATTGTTAAAAAGGGTGCCACAGAAGAAATTATTAATAACGGTGTTTTGAAGGAAGTTTATGATATGGATATTCAAATTCAAGATATTGATCAATGCCGTATTTGCTTATATTTTTCGTAAAGCCATTTTAACGATCAATAACGATCATTTAATCGCAATGTAACTAGATGGGGCTGCGGTTACTCCCCCCATCGAAGGGCTTTTGTAAGCCTCTCACTTCAAGAAATAAAGGAACACATCCATGTCTAAGTGGGAGAACCAACAGCCAGTAACGGCTCGACTGGTTCAACTAACGTTCAGTGGGAGAGAGAGGAAGCTGACTAAGTTTGCGGCGTCGTGTCGCAACGTCTGCACGAGCACATCCTATGTGTCCAAACCCCCACTAAACGAAGTTTCACTTTATTTATCGTTAAACCTAGATAACTTATTGAACAACCTTTTAAATGAATGGCTGGGCCCTGATTAATAAGCTGTTCGATGGTGCAATCGGTTATCTGTTTAAATAAATTATATTAAGGGAGTTTTAGAATTGAATAAGAAATTACAACTCATCCTCATTATGCTTATCTGTACTGTGTTTATCGTAGCATGTGGTTCAAATAAAGATAGCTCTGGTGATAAATCTAATAATAGTTCAGACCAAGAGCAACAAGGAACAGAAGTAGAAACTGAAATTGAAGTGGAGCATGACCTAGGTGTCACTAAAGTACCTGTCAATCCAGAAAAAGTAGTGGTCTTTGATTTTGGTACACTTGACACGCTTGATGCATTAGGTGTAGATATTATCGCTTTACCAAAGCAAAATATTCCAAGCTATTTAGCCAAGTTTGAAGATGAAACATACCAGAATGCTGGAACGTTATTTGAACCGGATTTTGAAGCATTATCAGCTATTGATCCTGACCTGATCATTATTTCTGGACGTACTTCTGAAGCCTATGATGAATTAGCTAATCTTGCACCTACCATATATCTGGGGATAGATACAGGTGATTATATAACTTCATTTGAAAGTAATGTCATGACTTTGGCTGAAATTTTTGATAAAGAAGCTGAGGCAGAGAGTGCCGTTGCCCAAATAAAAGCTGATGTGGAAGCATTAAAAGAACTAGCCCCGACAGATCAAACGGGCTTGGTTGTCCTAACAAATGATGGTTCTCTTAGTGCCTATGGTCCAGGCTCTCGTTTTGGTATTATTCATGATGATTTTGGTATTATACCAACTGTTGAGGATATAGAAGAGTCTAATCATGGACAAAACATTAGCTTTGAATTTGTCGCTGAAATGAATCCAGATTATTTGTTTGTTGTTGATCGTAATGCGGTTACAGGTGGTGACTATACTGCCTCAGCTACGCTAGACAACGAATTAATCAACCAAACGAATGCTGCACAAGAAGATCAAATTGTAGATTTAACACCGGATTATTGGTATCTATCAAGTGGTGGAATTGAATCGGTTACCCAAATGATAGCTGAGATTCGAGCGGCTGTTGAATAAGAGCATTTAATGGTTGTAAAGACTGGTAAAAGGGAACGTTGATCGTTCCAGTTTAAAAACAAAGGACGTTAAGAAGGATTCTCCTCTTAAGGTCCTTTTTTTGGTGTCCTTTTCTTGATTAGAATGAAGGTGAAGCTTAACGGATTAGGTCGTCTAGGATAAGCATTAAAAGCACACGCAAAAGCGAAGAATTTAGTTAGCCTCATTGATTATTTTAACAAAGACATATCGGGAATTTACTATTTTGGCATGAATGCGTTGTATCTCTAATCCAGCATTTTATATCTTTGGCTATTAATCTAGTCTATTTATCGCAATGTAACTGTCTGGGGCTGCGATTACTCGCCCCATTGAAGGGCTTTTGTAAGCCTCCCACACTTCAAAAAATAAGGGAATATTTCATGTCTAAGTGGGAGATCCAACAACCAGTAACGGACACTAACGTTTAGTGGGAGAGAGGAAGCTGACTAAGTTCGCGATGCCGTGTCGCAACGTCTGCACGAGCACATCCTAGGCGTCGCCCCCACTGAACGAAGTTTCATTTTATTACTATTTGTAGGATTGAGCAACCATTATAATAGGTCTAATTAATCAAAAAATAAAATTATAGGGAAAAAGACTTTATATGTGATTACATTTTACCGAAAATATAAGTAACATGTATAAAGATATAGTTAATAAGGTCTAATTTATTTATGACTTTATTCTGGGAGGGGAAAATCTAATGGTAGTAGAAGAGAAAAGTATAAATGAAATAATTAAAGATGTCTACAATGGAACGATTGATACAGTGAAGAAAACTATCCCCCTTGAGCCAGCAATTGGCGCCCCAGCAATCATTGAGCCACCTTTGGAGGTTGCGTTTGGGGTTCTAATCGGTTTTACTGGTGATATTAAAGGTGAGCTTGTGCTACAAGCGGATGATCAATTTTTTGCCACTGTTGGTGAATCGATGTTTGGTATGCCAGTCACTGGTGATATGCTGGAGTCATTCGCAGGAGAGCTAGGTAACATGATTGCCGGAGGTTTAGCTACATACTTAGCAACACAATCTATTAAAACTGATATTACACACCCCACCGTCTTGAAAGGTGATGCGGCGTTGTCAGGTTTTAAACGTGCCTTATTTGTAGATGTTAGCTATACTGACCAACAAAAATTGGCGATACATTTGTTGCTTAATAAATAGTAAAATAGGATGACATAAATCCTTATTGATTTATCACATTAAAGCGGTTATGCTTAATTTAGGACGTTAGTGCTGGAAAAGCAAACCATATATCTAATTAAAGATAAAGGAGTAAGTGGATGAGTACGGATAAATATATCGTTTTTCAATTAAATGGCCAAGCTTATGGCGCAAGTATTCAACAGATTGTTTCAATTGAAAGATTACAAGAAGTAGTTCCTTTGCCACAAGCTTCTGCTTTTATTGAGGGTATAACCAAGCTGCGTGGAGAGGTCATCCCTGTCATCGATTTAAAAGCACGTATGAGTCTTCCAAGGTCAGAGCAAACAGATCAGTCTCGTATGCTAGTTTCACTTGTGGAAGGTGTTTCAGTTGGATTCATTGTTGATGCTGCCTCAGATGTCATTGATATTGACGATGAGATCATCGAAGAGGCACCTACGACGATTAAGGGTGTTAATGCTAACTTCTTAAACGGAGTTGCTAAGCTTGAAGATCGTTTATTATTATTAGTTGATTTAAGTTACATATTAAACCATGAGGAATTAAATGAAGTCAAGCAAGTTGTTGAAGAGAAATAAGAGGTCTAAGGAGAGAATAGAATGGCTCGCATACTAGTAACTGACGATGCAGCGTTTATGCGTATGCAATTAAAGAATATTTTTCAGTCGTTAGGACATGAAGTGGTAGGAGAAGCAGAAAACGGACAAGTTGCGGTTGATTTGTATAATGAATTAAAGCCTGAGCTTGTTACGATGGATATTACCATGCCTGAAATGAATGGTGTGGAAGCAGTACGTAAAATCAAAGAAAATGATCCCAATGCGACAATTGTGATGTGTTCAGCTATGGGGCAGCAGCAAATGGTTCTCGAAGCAATTCAAGCAGGTGCAAAAGATTTTATTGTAAAACCATTTGATCAAGAACGGATTAAGCAAGCGATAGAAAAGATACTTTAAAATTACCTTGTTTTGACGTAATGTTTAAGGCGCAAAAGAATAGCGAATCTTTTGCGTTTTTCTATCGATATCACTAATTAGTGAGCTTGTTTATTAAATAAATAATATAAAGAGAAAAGGGGCGTTCTTCATGAAATTGAAAGCTAAATTATTGATTCTAGTCTTGGTAGTAAGTATCCTACATGTTTTAGCGTTTGGTTACATTTTATTTTCAACAAATGCCCTTGAGGCGAACTATCTTGAAGTAATCATTGGGGGAGTATTGGTGACAGGTATTGGCATAGGTCTAACCTTTATGATTAGCCAATCACACAAGAAGGCGCTTAAAGAGATTGAGCAACGTATCATCTTATTAGCTAGTGACGAAGAAGTTGAGTTACCTGAAGTTTCAATACATAATAAAGAACTTACTGAGATTAATGAGGGTATTATTCAAGCACATGAAAAGCATTCAAAAATGTTTAACTTTATTATTAAACTAACTGAACAAATGAATTATCAAACAGAAATACTTGATGAAACAGTTAAAAACCTAACAGAAGGAAGTAATAATATTACGGTTGCCATGCAAGAAATTTCTGGCGGAGCTGACGAGCAGGCCCAGTCTGCGGCTACGTTAACTGAAACGATGCAGCAGTTTTCTAATACGATCATGTCCGTTACTTTAAATGGAGAAAATATTAAAAATGAATCAACAGAAATGCTTAACATTACCAATGAGAGCCGTAATTTGATGGATCAATCCATTAATAAGATGACGATCATTGATAAAACCATCAAGCAATCCTTGGATAAAGTTAAAGGATTGGATGATATGACCATTAAAATTACCAAACTTGTTACGGTTATTCAAGAGGTTGCAGAGCAAACGAATTTATTAGCATTAAATGCAGCCATTGAGGCAGCACGAGCTGGAGAGCATGGTCAGGGCTTTGCCGTTGTAGCAGATGAGGTACGGAAGCTTGCAGAGCAGGTAAGTCTGTCTGTTAATGATATTACTGAAACAACAACTGGTATCCAACAAGAATCGACCGCGGCTGTACACGTTCTTGAGGAGGGCTACCAGGCTGTGAGTGAAGGTTCAAACCAAATCCAAACGACAGGAGAAACCCTGAATAAATTAAACAAGATTATTACCGGAATCGGCGATGAAATCTCCACTGTGTCAAACTCTTTATACGATGTATTAGATAATACGAAACTGATTAATGATTCCATTACCAATATAGCAAGTGTTGCAGAAGAGTCAGCAGCTGGAATAGCTGAAACAGAGGCGAATGCAGAGAAGCTCTCACAATCTGTACAAGCTATTCAGGATACACAAAAAAGCTTTGAAAAAGGTGTGACTGAACTCTTTATGTAACGTCCCGGCATAAGTCTCCCTTTCTACGAAGTGGTGAGATCAATGCCTAAGAGCTATTTGTATTCCATCATTGGGAGTTCAAATTTTGTCTGATTCAAGTTAAAGCCTCTGGCTAATACCACAGATTTTCACAGGAATTAATCGAACGAAGCTCGATAAAATCTGGGTGTGTGAATATGCCAAGGCGTATTGGATTCAAGACTAACAATTAACGTACATGAACCTGTTGATAACGGCAGCTTCGTGTACGTTTTTTAGTTCTATCTAAAATGTAGATGTACAATCAGGGGATCGGGCGAATCTTAAAATAGACCGTGTGAAAACGTTTTACCGCAGTGTAACAGGCGATTACTCGCCCCATCAAAGGGCTTTTGAAAGACTCCCACTTCAAGAAATAAGTCCGCAACGTCTGCACAAGCACATCCTATGCGTCGTCCCCCACTGAACGAAGTTTCACTTTAGTTATCAAATCGAACTTCCAATTCACGCTTTTTTTGCGTCTTTTGCTAAAAAAGCATAAAATAGTAGGATAGACGTTAAGGGGGTAGAACTTAAATGAGTATGTTTAATACCTATATACAAAATGAGCAACAACAACAATTAGTTGATAAGGCAGGGCGGCTAGCTGACACAATGAGCAAGCGCGTTAAACAGGCAGAGGAGTCAGCTGACTTACCGCAAGCTAACATTGATGACCTGCGAGCTGAGCATTATTTGACATTAACCTTACCAAAGACATATGGGGGTGAGGCATTATCACTCTATGATTTTCTGCTTGTTCAAGAACGATTAGCGGCTGGTGATGCAGCAACGGCCTTATCGGTTGGTTGGCATCTGGGGATCGTAAAAGAATTAGCCGAGGAGAAGCTTTGGGATCGTTCAATATTTGATTGGTTTGCTAAACAAGTTGCTGAAAAACAAGTACTTGTGAATCGGATTGCTTCGGAACGTGCGACCGGAAGTCCAACCCGCGGTGGTGTTCCAGAGACGAAAGCGGTTCGCCAAGGCAATCATTATTTAATCACAGGCAGAAAGACATTTGCTACAATGGCTTCAGTCTTAGATTATTATATTGTTTCAGCTTATGTTGAAGATAAGGACACAGTAGGGTCTTTTTTAATAAGTAGTGACCTTGCGGGTATTACTATAGACAAAACATGGGATACTCTAGGAATGAGAGGAACCGGGAGCCATGATGTGGTCTTTGATCAGGTTAAGGTTGAAGCTGATATGCTTGTCGAGTTAAATAAACAAGCTAATCCTCGTCAAGCTAAAGGATGGTTACTACATATACCGGCATGTTACTTAGGTATTGCAATAGCTGCACGTAACGATGCGATTGCCTTTGCCAAAAGCTTTCAACCCAACAGCTTGAAGACACCGATCTCGGAAGTGCCACATATTCAACAAAAAATTGGTGAGATTGAACTTAAGCTACTACAGGCAAGAAGTTTTATGTACCAAGTTGCTAATCAGTGGGATAAACGATCACCAGAGCAGCGTCAAGAACTCGGAGCTGATTTGGCAGCAGTAAAAACGATTGCCACTAATGTAGCCAATCAGGTTGTTGATTTAGCTATGCGTATTGTCGGGGGACGAGGATTATCAAAAGCCTTTCGTTTCGAACAGTATTATCGTGATGTTCGTGCTGGCTTACATAACCCGCCAATGGATGATATGGTTATCCAGCTCCTAGCAAAACGAGCAATATCTGAATAAAGCGTACTAAATACCCCTTGACCATACATATTTATGGTTAAGGGGTGTATTTATGGGGAATAAAATAATTAATCCTAAACAAGTGTACAGTTACTACCAGCTTTGTTCTGATCTAAATCGGTTGGCAACTCGTTATGCTAATCAGCTTAGTCTTAGCACAATAGGCTATTCTGCTGAAGGTAGGAGAATTTTTGCTGTAAAGGTAGGAAAGGGTCATAAGAAGTTGCTTTGTCATGGTGCCCACCATGCACGTGAGTGGCTTACTTCTGCGCTAATTGTTGACTTAATTGAGACACTCTTTACTGACCAAGATGCCCCGTGGAAAACCTTGAGAGAGAAACAGTTAGACCAACTCGCATTAACATTTGTTCCAATGGTAAACCCCGACGGGGTAACGCTGGTTCAGGAAGGCGCGAGTGGTTTCCCTCATCATAAAGATTTAATTGCTTGGAATGAAGGCTCGACCGATTTTCGAAGCTGGAAGGCAAACAGTCGTGGTGTCGATTTAAATCGACAATATCCAGTAGGTTGGGAAGATATTCAGCAAGATCCTGGTGAACCCAAGTCAAGTCACTACAAAGGGAAAAAGCCGTTATCGGAGCCGGAAGTCCAGGCGCTTTATCGTCTAGCAGAAGATGAACTGTTCGATTGTGCGATTGCCTATCATTCATCAGGAGAAGAGATTTTTTGGCGTTATAATTTACAAGGGGATATCATTGAAAAGTATCGGCCATTAGCTGAAGGCTTGGCTAAATTGACAGGTTATCGATTAATTGAGCCTGGACCAAACCCAAGTGGAGGAGGATTTACAGACTGGTTTTTAACTTCTTTTCAAAAGCCTTGTTTCACCATTGAAATTGCCCCATCAGTTGGCCCGAAGCCCGTACCACTAGATTTCTATGACCAAATCTATCATGAGAACAAGGATGTGATACCACTTCTAGGAAAGTACTTAATTGATAATAAAAAATAATTGGATAGCTATACGGAAATTGTTAAAGGTTGTATAATATAACTAACAAATAGTTAGGGGTGATTAGCGTGTTTAACCATATTCTGTTAGCCTCTGATGGTTCTGAGTATGCGATTCGTGCTTGTGAAAAGGCATTAATTTTAGCATCCAACAACCCAGAGGCAAAAGTGACGGTCTTATATGTTGTTGATGCAGCCACATCTAAATCAGAGGCTTCCTATCATTGGAATGCAGTGGATTTAGATAAAAGTCGCAGAGAAAAACTAGCTATTTCTGAACGGAAATTGAAGCAAGCCAATATCCCTTACGAAATTGTCATTTTGCATGGTGATCCTGGTCCAACTATTGTTAATTATGCAAATGAGCACAATGTGGATATCTGTGTTATCGGTAGCCGGGGCTTAAATACATTACAAGAAATGGTACTAGGAAGTGTCAGTCATAAGGTGGCTAAACGAGCTAATTGTCCAGTTATGATTGTGAAATGAAAATTGAAAGGTAGCATTTTAAATTTTTTTAGTTAAATAGTAGAAATTAAGCATAAAATAGCTTTGTAAATTAGATGCAAGAGTGAAATAAGGGGCCATCATCACGATGGTCTCTTTTTTTAGGCAGATATTTAGACACTTTTAACTAAGAGCACTTATGTTAATATTAATTGGGTAAAAATTTACGGTCAATAATGGGGAAGGGCAGCTGGTTAGACTTCTGCCTTGCCTAAAAGGAGCGGGTTTAAAGTAATTTTAAAGGAACAGTTTCTTGAATATCTAGATCAATCTTCAATGGAAGCGATCATTGATTAGGTACGATCTTTACTTGATTTGGGGAAAGACGGACTTTAACTTAGGTTTGAAGTCTTTAAAAATCAGCTTTTTTAATTCAGCGGAAATTTATCGAGCGGAGCTCGATAGAATCTGGGCGCAAATACGCCAAGGCGCATGTGCTAAATCAGCTGTTTATTTCACTAGAAAGAAGCAGTTTGCTAACTTACTGAATAAAGAAAGCAAAATAGAATGATAAACGATTAATTTACTGCAGTGTAACTGGCTGGGGCTGCGATTACTCGCCCCATCGAAGGGCTTTTGTAAGCCTCCCGCTTCAAGAAATAAGGGAACACGTCATCTCTAAGTGGGAGATCCAACAGCCAGTAGGTCCCGATTGGTTCAACAAACGTTCAGTGGGTAGAGAGAAGGCTGACTAAGTTCGCAACGTTTGTACGAGTACATCCTATCAGTCGAAACCCCCATTGAACGAAGTTTCACTTTAGCTTATAAAGGAGTAAAAAATGATATGATAATCCAATTAAAGTTAATTGTTCATAGCTTAATTTCAATCGTAGGTTTTACTAGTGTTATCTTACATATTGGTTATTCACCTGATCCTTTGGTATCTTTAACGAAATTCACTATTCACTCTAATCTTTTGGTTTCTATAACATTTTTATGCAGTAGCTTTGCTATTTTATCAAAAAAGCATCCGAATGCATTATTAGATTATTTGAAAAGCTGCTCAATTATCTATATGGCTGTAACTTTTCTTACCTACCATTTCTTTCTTTCGAGTGGTGGGGAATATGCTGGAATTCGGATTGTTACGAACTTTACTCTCCATTACTTCATTCCGATACTGGTTCTTATTAATTGGCTAGTGTTTGAAATCAAGAAAAGATATCGTTATACGTGTATCTTTTATTGGTTAATTTACCCTTTAATTTATAGTATTGTTTCACTGTTGAGAGGTCTGTTTGATGGTTTTTATCCGTATTTTTTTCTGAATCCTCATGGAGAAATTCCTCTAGGTGTTGGTAGCTATGCAAATGTGGCATTGTCGATTATCGCTTTTTCATGTGTTTATTTCATTTTGGGTTTTTTACTGATCACGGTAAATAGACTATTTCTATACATACGTAATCAAAACAATGAAGATGTTAGTAAAACAAATGTGCTTTAAATCGCAAACAAAGAGAACAGACATGGAGTAAGTCTGCGTTTATCGCGGTGTAACTGGCTGGGGCTGCCATTACTCGCCCCATCAAAGAACTTTTGTAAGCCTCCTGCTTCAAGAAATAAGGGAACACGTCATCTCTAAGTGGGAGATTCAACAGCCAGTAAGGGCCCGATTGGTTCAACTAACGTTCAGTGGGGAGGGGAAGCTGACTAAGTTCGCAACGTTTGTACGAGTACATCCTATCAGTCGAACCCCCACTTTATCAGAAAAAATGTCATCTTTCAGAAGATAAATTAATGATCCTCCTTCAGTCAGGGATTGCTTGAAAAAGGTAGTGTTCCATTTAGTAATTGAAGCGAAGTTAATAAGCCTTCTATGGCAGAATGTTACGCTATAGTAGCTATAACAACTGCACCCATTAAAGAACGTGTTATTCTGACTAGGATTCGGACATAAAACGCCCCTTAAGATGAAAACAGCGTTTCAATGTGATATCTGTCTATCCTAAGGGGGGAACATATCATAGTTATTTTTTCGATCATTCAAATCTATTATGTTGTTAATTTAAAAGACCTGTAGTTAAAGAAACTAGTTGCTGAAAAATAGATGATGATTGTCAGTCATGATATGACCAAGTTTATTGACAAGTAGGACATAGTCCGTATACTTCAAATTTATGATCGTCAATCATAAAGTTATTCAACTCGTTAGATACACTATCCATTGGACAACCTTTAATTTCTTTAGTCACACCACATTTCTTACAGATAAAATGATGGTGATGGTGATGTGTACAGCACATTTGATAATGTTTTTCGCCACCAAGCTCAGTTGATTCCAAAATTCCAAGTTGATCAAATAAGTGTAAATTACGATAAATCGTATCAAAGCTGATACCCTCAAAGTTCGGACTCATGTAAGTTAACAGTTCTTTTGCCGTACGATAACGATCTTGTTCGGCAAAGAATTCTAAAATAACAGCTCGCTTGTCAGTATATTTGTAACCCGCTTCCTTCAGCAAGGCTAATGCTTGTTCTACATTCATCAGATCGCCTTCCTTCTTTAGATGTTCTAAAACTTTTCCCACCGGCTAATGGTTTAAAATTATCATTTCCATACTATCGAATATCCACAAAGGGAACTTTCATAGTAAGGCAGCATAATAGTCATTTAAATCTACTTTGCAACGCCTAATACTTTATTATCCCTCTAACTAAATGATAGCATAAATAATTCTAGATAGAAAATAACTAATATAGCTAGGAGTAATTTTTAATTAAAATATCAGGTATTTTGAGTTTTAGGTCGATATAGCTGACTAGCATACCTTAGTTATCGCACGCTTTAGCAATTTCGAAAAGTCGAACGGAAGCTGGTCATTAAAGGCAGAATCTCCCACTTCAATCAGACCGCAAGGTTGATAAGTGGGGTAGTTCAATTATTGCTTAAAGGCTAAACTTCGCTTAAATTGTAGCTCAATTTTATTCTGTTGTAAATAAGAATAGTTTCGCTTTATCGCAGTGGCAGCCCGGTTGGTTCAACTAATGTTCAGTGCGGGGAGAGAGGAAGCTAACTAAGTTCGCGACGTTGTGTCGCAACGTCTGCTCGAGCACATCCTATGCGTCGAAACCCCGCTAAACGAAGTTTCACTTTATGCTGAAATCAATAGAAATTTTTATGCTAAGTTATCGGGTTGACTTTAATACCATAGGGGGGTATAGTATAAGTGAAGGAGCTGATTAAATGAAAAATCAAACACCGAATCAGGTCAGACACGTTCATCATCGTTCTGACCCAGATAAGAAGCAGTTATTAAATAGATTAAAAAAAATCGAAGGGCAAGTTAGAGGCATTCAAAAAATGGTTGAGGAGGACCGCTATTGTGTTGACATTCTAGTACAAATCTCTGCCATTAATGCAGCGTTGAAGAAGGTTGGTTTTGCAATGATGGAGGATCATGTTCACCATTGTGTATCAGATGCGATTCAAACCGGGTCAGGTCAGGAGTCGATTACTGAATTAATTGATGTGATTAAACAGTTTAGTAAGTAGAGGGGGGTTACGGTGACGAATATAAAAAGTACACGATTAAATATTGAAGGTATGACATGTGCTTCATGTGCTCATCGGATTGAAAAAGTGTTAAACAACATAGAAGGTGTGTCAGCTAATGTTAATTTAGCGACAGAGCAAGCTCGTGTAGATTATGATGCTAATCAAGTCGAGCCAGAGGCTATTGTAGATAAAATTGACCAGCTTGGTTATCGGGCAAAAACTGAACAACTTGAATTAAATATCACTGGGATGACTTGTGCAGCTTGTGCAAATCGGATTGAAAAGGTGCTATCCAAGGCGGAGGGGGTAACAGATGCAACGGTTAATTTAGCGACAGAAGCAGCCACAGTCCATTATATTACTGGGGTAACCAATCAAGATCAGCTGATTAGTAGAATTGACCAACTCGGATACGGCGCGGCGGTGAAAGTAAGCCAAACTGATCGAGCTACTGCTAAGAATAAAGCGATTGAAAAGTTAAAAAGAAAGGTGATTATTTCAGCTGTTCTCACTTTGCCGCTTTTTTTAACGATGGGCGTACATCTTTTTCAATTACAAATGCCTGACTTCTTGATGAATCCGTGGTTTCAAATGACTTTGGCAACACCTGTCCAGTTTTATATTGGGTGGCAATTCTATCAAGGTGCCTATAAAAGTTTGAAAAGTGGCTCAGCTAATATGGATGTTTTAGTTGCTTTAGGAACAAGTGCCGCTTACTTTTATAGTGTCTATGAAGGTTATTTAACCTTAGGACATCAAGGATCTGGGCATACCGTTCATGCCGAATTATATTTTGAAACAAGCGCTATGCTCATTACGCTGATTATTTTTGGCAAGTATTTAGAAGCGCTAGCTAAAGGGCGTACAACTGAAGCATTGTCTAAGCTACTAGATTTACAGGCTAAGCAAGCTCGCGTTTTACGTGATGGAGAAGAATTAATGATTCCTGTCGATCAGGTTATCGTTGGAGATACGATTATGGTTAAACCAGGTGAGAAAATACCGGTAGATGGTCAAATTCTGTCTGGTCACAGCTCAACTGATGAATCTATGATTACTGGCGAGTCCATTCCTGTTGAAAAAGTAGCAGGAGATCAAGTTATTGGGGCTACCCTCAATAAAAATGGAACAATTCGAATTAAAGCGATTAAGGTAGGACAAGATACTGCTCTTGCTAATATTATCCGGATTGTAGAAGAAGCCCAAGGCTCGAAGGCCCCAATCCAGCGCTTAGTGGATGCAATCTCTGGCATCTTTGTTCCAGTCGTTGTGGCTATCTCAATCTTAACTTTCATCATATGGTACTTTGTTGGTACTGGTGGCTTTGAGTCCGCTTTTATCGCTGCGGTTGCTGTCCTTGTTATTGCCTGTCCGTGCGCTTTAGGACTTGCTACGCCAACATCGATCATGGTCGGAACCGGAAAAGGTGCAGAGATTGGGGTTTTATTTAAAGGTGGTGAACATTTAGAACGAGCAGGGAAAACCAACACGATTGTTTTGGATAAAACAGGGACAATTACTCATGGAAAGCCTGTAGTGACAGACTATCATGCTGATGATGACGTATTGCCATTAATTGTTAGTGCGGAAAATAGCTCTGAGCATCCATTGGCAGAAGCCATTGTTCAATATGGTAAGGATAAAGAAGTAGAATTAGTTGAACCAGCTAGCTTTCGAGCTATACCTGGATATGGAATTGAAGCAGAGGTGGCTGGTCGTCATGTCATCGTGGGAACACGTAAGCTAATGTCCAAACACGGTATCGATCCTTCACAATATGAGTTGCAAATGCAAGAGCTCGAACAACAAGGCAAAACGGTGATGCTTATTGGCATTGATTTGAATTATCAAGGTATGATTGCGGTTGCTGATACAGTAAAACCAACAGCTAAGCAAGCCGTTCAAGAGTTAAAGGCAATGGGCATTGAGCTTGTTATGTTAACGGGTGATAACGAAATAACAGCACAGGCTATTGCGGCTGAGGTTGGGATAGATCAGGTCATTGCCCAAGTTGTTCCAGAAGAAAAAGCCGAGCAAATTAAGAAACTACAAGAAAGGGGAAATCGTGTCGCTATGGTAGGTGATGGAATTAATGATGCACCAGCACTTGTTATGGCAGATACAGGTATAGCCATTGGAACAGGTACTGATGTGGCCATCGAAGCAGCAGATGTAACGATTCTAGGTGGTGAATTAACACTTTTACCACGTGCATTGAAGTTAAGTAAGTTAACCATGCGTAACATTAGACAAAATTTATTCTGGGCTTTTGCATACAATAGTGCGGGAATTCCAATAGCAGCTTTTGGTCTGCTTGCGCCTTGGATTGCTGGTGCAGCGATGGCATTTAGTTCTGTTAGTGTAGTAAGTAATGCTCTAAGACTGAAACGCGTTAAAGTTTAAATTTTATCGCAGTGTAACTGGCTGGGGCTGCGATTACTCGCCCCATCGAAGGGC
>NZ_BCQW01000006.1 GCF_001552275.1 Amphibacillus sediminis NBRC 103570 | reverse complement strand
TCATTTCTTTTAACAAGTGTTTTATCGCTACTGGCTGGGGCTGCGATGACTCGCCCCATCGAAGGGCTTTTGTAAGACTCCCCCTTCAAGAAATAAGGGAACACGTCATGTCTAAGTGGAGATCCAACAGCCATTACCGGTCCAGTTGGTTCAACTAATGGTTGAGCGGGGGAGCGAGGAGGCTGGCTAAGTTTGCGGCGTCGTGTCGCAACGTCTGCACGAGCACATCCGATACGTCGCCCCCCACTGAACGAAGTTTCACTTTATTATAATCATACAACAAAATCTTTCTAATCCGTGTGATGATAGGAATGGCAAATTAGGACAGTTTTAAAACAAGTTTCGTTATAATATTTTTAGTTATAAACACTTATAATTAAACTGATTTAACGCTTACATTAAAGAGGTGTGATTTATGCAAAATTGTTACTTAGCAGTTGATATTGGTGCATCAAGTGGGCGAGTGATGGCGGGTTTTATCAAAGATCATACATTGCAACTAGAAGAAATTTATCGCTTCGGCAATCAAATGATTGAACGAAATGGGCATCTGTGCTGGGATATTGACCACTTGTTCCAATCAATTAAATGCGGGGTTAAGGAAGCTGTTAAACAACATTATCAGCCAATAAGCTTAGCCATTGATACATGGGCTGTTGATTTTGTTTTACTAGATGAACATGATCAGCTCTTAACGGATGCAATTGCTTATCGCGATCATCGGACAGATGGTGTGATGGAAGAGGTATTTAACACTATTAAGAAGGAAGAGATTTATCAGCGGACAGGTATCCAATTCCAGCCATTTAATACGATATATCAATTGAAAGCGTTAAATGATACACAGCCTAAGATCCTATCTCGTGCTAAAACATTTTTAATGATTCCTGATTATTTAAATTTCCTTCTAACAGGGAAAAAAGTCAATGAGTATACGAACGCAACATCAACACAATTAATTCATTTAGAAACAAAAGATTGGGACGAGTATTTAATTGAAAAATTAGGTCTACCTAGAGCTATCTTTCAATCGATCGCCCTACCTAAAACTTCATTAGGAACCATTAAAACAAATCTAGCAGAAGAGCTTGGCGTGAGTTTTGATGTGGTTCTACCTGCTACTCACGATACAGGTTCTGCTGTGATTGCTGTTCCTGAACAAACAGAAACGATTTACTTGAGTTCAGGTACTTGGTCGTTAATGGGGATTGAATGTGCTGATCCGATTGCGACTGAACAAGCGTTAAACTATAATTTCACAAATGAAGGTGGAATGGATTATCGCTATCGCTGGCTAAAGAACATTATGGGTCTGTGGATGATTCAGGAGGTTAAGCGTTTATACAATGACCAATATAGCTTTTCCGATTTTGTTAGGTTAGCTAAGCAAGCGACTGCTTTTAAATCAATTATAGATGTCAATGATCAACGTTTTTTAAGTCCAGATCATATGATTGAAGCGATCAAAAGTTATTGTCGAGAAACGAAACAGGCAGAGCCATCAACACCAGGCGAGCTTGCTCGAACCATATTTGTCAGTCTTGCCAAGAGCTATCAACAAACGATTGATCAAATCGAATCATTGACAGGTAAACGATATGAGCAAGTCAACATCATTGGCGGCGGCTGTCAAAACCAATTATTGAATCAGTTATTAGCTAATTTTAGCGGTAAGAAAGTATGTGCCGGACCTGTCGAAGCGACTGCATTAGGTAATATTGTGGTCCAGTTACTTAAAGCAAATGTGCTTAATGATCTCACTGAAGCTAGGCAACTAATCAAGGATTCATTTCCAATTATACGATTTAAACCGGAGGGAGTTTAACAGATGACAATTGAACAAAACTATCAGCTTGCCAAAGCGCAATACGAAAAATGGGGAATTGATGTTGAATCTGCACTTGAAACATTAAAACAAGTACCCATCTCAATTCATTGCTGGCAAGGTGACGATGTAAGCGGGTTTGAGGTCGATCAGCAAGAACTATCAGGTGGAATTGATGTGACTGGGGATTATCCTGGCAAGGCGACAACTCCTGAACAATTACGTCAAGATCTAGAACAGGCATTGAGCTTAATTCCAGGTAAACACCGAATTAACCTACATGCTATTTACGCTGAAACGAATGGAGAAAAAGTTGAGCGAGATCAGCTAGAACCAAAACATTTTCAAAATTGGATAGATTGGGCAAAACAGCATCAGTTAGGTTTAGATTTTAATCCTACTTTATTCTCACATCCTAAAGCTGCTGATGGATTAACACTTTCACATCCTAATAAAAATATCCGTGATTTTTGGATTCGTCATTGCAAAGCAAGCAGACAGATTGCCGAATATATCGGGAAGGAACTGGGCACACCGGCTTTGACAAATATCTGGATACCTGACGGCTATAAAGACACTCCGTCTGATCGGTTAACGCCGAGAAAACGATTAAAAGATTCACTTGATCAGATTTTTTCAGATCAAATAGATGAACGTTATAATATTGATGCGGTCGAGAGTAAGTTATTCGGAATAGGATCAGAAGCTTATGTCGTTGGTTCTCATGAGTTTTACCTGGGCTATGCCCTTAAAAATAATATTCTTTGTTTACTTGATACTGGGCATTACCATCCAACTGAAATGGTCTCAAATAAGATTTCAGCTATGCTGTTATTTAGTGATCGTATCGCTTTGCATGTCTCAAGACCTGTACGTTGGGACAGTGATCATGTTGTAACTTTTGATGATGAGCTCAAAGAAATAGGACTAGAAATTGTTCGTAACGACGCATTAGATAAGGTTATGATCGGCTTAGACTTTTTTGACGCAAGTATTAATCGGGTGGCAGCTTGGACAATTGGAACACGGAATATGATTAAGTCACTCTTATATGCTTTATTGATGCCGAATGATCAATTAAAGGCTTATCAAGAACAAGGAAACTTTACCGAGCGTCTAGCTATTTTAGAGGAGTTCAAAACCTATCCATTCGGAGCTATTTGGGATTATTATTGTAAACAAATGAATGTACCAGTGGGAGTAGAATGGCTTAAGCAGGTGCAGCAATATGAACAAGAGGTATTGTTAAACCGATCGTAGCACAGATTTACTACATGCCTGTTATCGAAAAGATGACAGGTCATGTTTAAATAAAATATGTGAATAATTGAACAAAATAAGGAGGAAATTTTAAATGTCAGTCTTGTATGTACCAAGTACGAATTTAGTAGGGAGAGGATGTTTGCAAGAGTTAGCACCGTTTATCGAGGAGTTAGGTTTTAAAAAAGCCCTTGTTGTAACGGATGAGTTTCTTAATCAAAGCGGGATTGTATCTAAAGTAACGGCGCAACTAGCAAAGGTAGATGTTGATTTTATTATTTATGATCAGGTTAAACCAAATCCAACAACGAAAAATGTTCATGATGGAGTCGATATTTTTAAGCAAGAGCAATGTGATTTTATTGTTTCCGTTGGTGGAGGGTCTCCTCAAGATGCTGCTAAGGGGATCGGCCTTGTTGTCACGAATGGAGGCGATGTTCGTTCGTTTGAAGGTGTGAATCAAACAGAGAAAAAAGCAGTTCCAACGGTAGCTGTCAATACGACGGCTGGTACATCGGCAGAATACACGATAAATTATGTGATTACAGATGAAGAACGAGAAGTCAAAATGGTTATGGTCGATAAAAATAGCTTGGTCGCTGTTTCGGTTAACGATCCGGAGTTGATGGTAGACAAGCCAAAAGAATTAACAGCAGCTACCGGTATGGATGCGCTCACGCATGCGATTGAAGCAATCGTAACCCCGGGTGCTTATAAAATTACTGATGCAACAGCGCTTGCAGCGGTTGAAACGATCTTTGAATATTTACCGCGGGCTGTAGCAAACGGTCATGATCTCGAAGCACGGGAGCAGATGGCCTATGTGATGTTTTTAGCTGGTCTTGCTTTTAATAATGCTGGTTTAGGCTATGTTCATGCTATGGCACATCAATTGGGTGGTGTTTATGACTTACCTCATGGTGTCTGTAATGCTATGCTGCTGCCGATTGTTGAACGTGAAAATGCCAAGCGCGATCCAAAGAAATTCCCAGCGATCGCCAAGGCGATTGGTCTAGATATTGCAGGTAAGTCTGAAGCCGAGTGCGCAGATGCTGTCATTGATGCGATCACACAATTATCCAAACAGGTAGGGATTCCAACTAAATTATCGGAATTGGGTGTAGACAAGGTAGACCTCGATAAACTAGCAGAGAATTCAATGAAGGATGCGTGTGCACCAGGTAATCCATTTACCCCTACAAAAGAAGAAGTAATCAATATGTTTAAGGAAATTTTATAATCGGTTATACAAAACATCTAAATGATCAGTGGCGAATTTCATTGCTGTATTCGCTGTCTCGATCTGCTTACTGATCATTCGGTAGTTTAGAATAGAAAAAATGAGGCTTTCACTAAAGTGAGGTACAGTGAGAGCCTCTTTTCTTTACTAGCATCAGCTTCTACTTCTTAATTTAAATAGATGAAACATTTCTCTCAGTTTAAAATTTACAGAGCTTGGCACAAAGTCATCACCTGTCATCGCGATGCTTTATCGGAGGCTTGATTTGCTGACCTTACATTTGTCAGTCTATCTAATAACTTTTAACACTATGAATTATTTATTTCCATTTATTTGAATAAAACAAACTAAAACAAGTTGATTATATTTGTTTTCGTTTGTTTTGTGTTGTATTTTTTGGAGTGGTAAGCTAAAATAAAGATATTCAAAAGAAATGAGGGATACATAATGGATAGTCAAAAAAATAACATATTAGAAGCACCATTTGTTCGTGAAATGATCGAAGTTACCCAAAATATGTGGAGAAATGGTTGGGATGAACGAAATGGTGGTAATGTCAGCTATTTATTAGCAGAAGAAGAGGTCACACACTATTTGGATCCAAGCCAGGTTATCCGTTCAATTCCACTTGATTTCCCTGTGCAACCCTTAGCTAATCGTTATTTTATTGTAACGGGATCAGGTAAATATTTTAAAAATGTAGCCAAAGACCCTGCCAACACACTGGCCATCATAAAGGTTGCTAAAGATGGACGGTCTGTAGATCTGTTGTGGGGGCTTTCAGACGGAGGGAAGCCAACGAGCGAGCTACCATCACATTTTATGAGTCATATCGCCCGTTTAGATCAAGATAACAATCATCGTGTGATTATTCATACCCATACAACCCATGTAATTGCGATGACTTTTGTTCATGATCTATCCCCGAAGGCTTTTACAAAAACATTATGGCAAATGTGTACCGAGTGTGTCGTCGTTTTCCCAGAAGGAGTGGCCTTATTACCATGGATGGTACCAGGAACAGACCTGATTGGAACTGAGACAGCTAAACAAATGGAGAAACATCGCTTAGTCGTTTGGCCTCACCATGGCATATTTGGTGCGGGCGAATCGATCGACGATGCATTTGGCCTTATTGAAACAGCGGAAAAAGCAGCTGAGGTGTATATGTTAGTGGCTTCACACCAAAGTGGAATTAAGCAAACTATAACTGACCAACAATTAATCGAATTGGCAGAAGCCTTTGAGGTCACGCCTAATCCTAATTATATGTAAACTAAAAAGGACTAAGATAACTAACAGATGAGATTAAGAGAAAATCAACTAAGTATTTAAGACTTGGAGTAATTCACGCATAGCGTGATAGGGCGCTACTTCAAGTCTTTTATTATACCGTTTTTTGTGTGATTTTTCTGATCTCTGAGCTTGTTTATTAATAACTGAGACTATTTACACGTTAGTGAGGCAAAGGCAGGAAGGTAAGGAATGGTTGCTTTATAAGAAATACTTAATTATTAAGTCTATTAACCTCTGTTAAATAGGTTCAATGGAGTGGCTTCGAGATTGATTAAGACCATTGAAACCGATACAATGGAGATAACATGTAGGTAAGAGTTAGGTTGATAGTGATTTAAGAAGAGAGGTAGAGCTTAAATATGTTAGTTGCTGAACGTCATCAAAAAATAATCGAGCGTATTGAAGATAAGAAAATTGTTAGAGTTAATGAGCTTAGCCAGTTATTTTCTGTTACAGAAGAGACAATCAGACGTGATCTTGAAAAGCTTGAAAGGGAAGGCTATTTAATTCGAAGTCATGGTGGAGCTGTTTTAAATGAGAGAAGGGAAAGCCATGATCTTCCGTTTGAGCAACGTGAAATTATCCATGTAAAAGAAAAAAGACAAATTGCAGCGATGGCGGTACGTTTTGTAAACCAAGATGATACGATTATTTTAGATGCTAGTACGACAGCATGGTACATGGCACGTATTCTTCCGGATATGCCGCTTACCGTTGTTACAAATGCATTAAAGGTTGCGGCAGAGTTAAGCAGCAAAAAGAAGATAACCGTTATTTGTACAGGGGGTACGTTACTAACCAATTCGCTTTCTTTTGTGGGTCCGTTAGCTAGTGAGGCACTAGATCAGTATTATGTGAATAAAGCATTTATTTCATGTAAAGGCATGAATGTCGAGCGGGGCTTTACTGAGTCAAATGAACAGCAGGCACTTGTTAAACGAAAAATGTTGGAGATAAGTGATCAGACGTTTATGATGTTGGATAACAGTAAAATAAATGTCCAGACTTTCTCAAAGCTGGCTAGTTTAGAAGTAGCAAATTTTTTAATAACGAATCAAGCTTTACCAGTAGAGTTAGAAGCTAAAATTAAGGACCATCATTCGGGATTACAGATGATCAATAGCTCACAAATGAATCATTGAATATTTTTTAATCAGCTAAACCGATAAATAATTAGATTTATCGGTTTTTTGCTAAAATTGAAAAGGGCGGGGTGAAGAGAATATTCGAGAAATAAAAATCCCAACTTTAATGATTGGAACGATCAGTTCATGTCAACGATAGCTTTTAAGAAATTTGAGTTTGTCACTACTAGGTCTTGTAGATTAGATGATACGGTTTTATCAAAATTTTGCTTTATTAGGATATACTAATGAAATAAGGATTGCCTACCAAAAGTTTTGTTCACTGAATGATTGGGTTGCCAATCCATTTAAGCATTTTCCGTTAATAGTGGAAAAGAATTAATCCCATCTAGAGCTGAAACCGCTTTACAATAAAAAGTAGTATGTGAACAAATGGGGTGACACGATGAACACAAGACAGCAGATATTGTTAAAAAAGTTAATAGGTGAACCTAAACCGATTACAGGTGATCAATTGGCGCGCTTGATTCAGGTCACTTCCCGAACAGTCCGCAATGATTTAAAAGAAATGGATAGCGTGTTGGAAGCACAAGATGCAGGAGCAAAAATTGTCTCTGTACGTGCACAAGGCTATCAGCTTGACGTCATGGATGAAGACAAATTTAGAGCATTCATTCAATCCGTAGTTGAAGTGGATAAAAACGTTCCGGTTGAACCAGAGGATCGTGTTCAATATTTAGTTAAGAAATTTTTACTAAGTCCTGGTTATCTAAAAATTGAAGATTTGGCAGATGAATTGTTTGTCAGTCGATCAACGCTTCAAAACGACCTAAAAGATGTGAAAGTCATTCTTGATCAATATCAGCTTGAGTTAGCCAAACGGCCCAATTATGGTCTTAAGTTAGCTGGTAAAGAGAGACAAGTACGCTATGCCATTTCTGAATTGTTATTTAGACGAACGACCATGTCTGAACTTAATCACCAGGAGTGGCTGCTTCCAACCGAACAAATGGAAATGATTTATCAAATCGTATTGCAGCGCTTAAAAGCGGTCCAGCTTAATTTATCAGATATTGCTTTAAATAATTTGGTTGTCCATATTGCGATAGCTTGTAAACGGATTAAAAATGAGCAATATGTTGAACTTGTTAACCAAGATGAAGCTGAAATTCGTGCCAAAAAAGAATATCAGGTTGCTAAGGCCATTATTGAAGAAGTTGAAGCTAGATTGGCGATTAACTTCCCTACTGCAGAAATTTCTTATGTAGCCATGCATTTACTGGGAACAAAGCTGTTTCTGAATAAAAATAAACAGGATATGCAAAACAGCTTTGATCGGGCTATTTTAATGACCGTAGAGAAGATGGTCAAAGCGGTTGAAAAGCAAATGCAACTCGGTATTCTTGATGACCAAGAGCTTTATGCAGGGATTGCCATTCATTTAAAACCAGCTATTCATCGTTATAAACATGGCATGAATATCCGTAATCCTATGCTGGAAGCAATTAAAGTTAATTATCCGGTTGCATTTGAAGCTGGAGTCATTGCTAGTCAGGTTATAGATGAGCAATATGGGATTACAGTAGATGAAAATGAGATTGGTTATATTGCTTTGCACTTTGGTGCTGCTATTGAACGAGCAAAGCTCCAGGTTAAACCAAAGCGCTGTTTAATTGTTTGTACGACAGGGTTAGGGAGTTCCCAATTGTTGCTATATAAGATGCGTGCTAAGTTTGGTAATCAACTTACTATAATAGGTGCGACTGAACTGCATAATTTGTCACAATATGACGAAGAATCGATAGACTTTATTGTTAGCACCGTACCTTTACCTGATTCAATAACGATTCCACATATTGTTATTAGTACATTACTAGGTGACCAAGAATTAGCTAAACTAGAAGAAATGGTGCAGGCCAATGATCGCTCGATTATTGATCGCTATTTAACAAAGGATCTCATCTATCTTAATTTAAAGTTAAAAACACCAGAGCAAGTGATTACCTTTCTAGGAAATGAATTAATTCGGAAGGGCTACACTACTGAGGGCATTATCGAGACCGTGATGGAAAGAGAAAAAGCGGCTTCAACCAGTTATGGCAATTTAGTTGCGATTCCTCATCCATTAGAGGCTAAGTCGGATCGAACCTTTTGGACCTTGGCTACCCTAGCAGAACCAATTGATTGGAGTGGCAATCAGGTACAATTTGTCTGTTTATTACATGTTGCTGATCACAACAAAGAAGGGCTTGAACCAATGTACAAGAGTTTGATTCGATTTGTTGATGATCGTGGTATTATTGACGAAATTTTAGTGACAGATGATGTCAAAACGGTTCTTAAAATTATAAAAAGGATGTAATCATTGGATTACATTCTTTTTTTTGAGGCATAAAAACTAACTAGAGATTGATTATCCAAGTCTAATCAGTCCTCATTTTGCTTATGCTATTTTAATTCCGTTATTAGCGGAAAGAAATTCGCTCTACATTGTTTCCACTTAAAGTGGAAAAATATTCACTTTTTATGAAGGCGCTTTAATATTATCGTTAAGTTAAGATAGGAATCGAAACATGCAGGAGGGATGTCCTTGGAAAATCAAGAGGTTGTGATGGGGATCATTATTCATGGCGGCAATGCAAGAAGTCAAGCGATGCGTGCTATGGCGGCTGCCAAAAATGCGAAATTTGCCGAAGCAGCGCAGTTAATTGAGGAAGCAAACGAAGAATTAAATAAAGCTCACCGTATTCAAACCGATCTTATTCAAGCAGAATCAAGAGGGGATAAAACAGAACTATCATTATTAATGGTTCACGCACAAGATCATTTAATGAATGCTATGACAGTTAGAGATTTGGCTCTTGAGGTCATTTCTTTAAATGATAAAATCAATCAACTTTCAGGAGGGAATTAGGATGAAAAATATTTTATTAGTATGTGCCGCTGGAATGTCAACAAGTATGTTAGTCAACAAAATGGAAAAGGCAGCAGAATCAAAGGGTGAAGAAATAAAGATAGCTGCAACATCAGGGGGAGAAATAAAAAAATATATTGGTGAAGCTGATGTGCTCTTACTCGGACCACAGGTTTCATATCTAAAGGATGACTATACGAAACAATATGGTGGCTCAGATGGCATACCAGTTGAGGTTATTAATAGCCTTGATTACGGAACAATGAATGGCGAAAAAGTATTAAATTGGGCACTAGATTTAATTAATTAAAATAAGGGGAGATCAAAAATATGGGGGAAAAAACACAGAACTTTCAAGCTAAAATCCAACGTGTTGCTGGTAAAATTGGAGAAAACAAATATTTGAAAGCAGTTTCAAATGGTTTAATGTCAACGTTACCAGTAATGATTATCGGTTCATTAGCAACATTATTTGCTAATTTAAACTTTGAAGGTTATCAAAATTTAATTGAAAGTGCCGGAATTAAAAGTATTTTAACGGCAATGAGCACGATGACTATTGATATCGTTGCTTTGTATGCTGTATTTTTCATTGCCTTTAAACTCGCTAGTAATTTAGGTGAGGATGGGTCTGGTGCAGCAGGTGCTGGACTTATCTCTTTAATAAGCTTTATGGTATTAATGCCAATTATTAATACGGAAGATATTCGAGCTATACCTTTTCAGTATTTAGGTGCACAAGGATTATTTGTTGCTATTATAGTTGGTCTAATTTCAGCTCGTATTTATATGGTCTTTATTAATAAAGCATGGACGATTAAATTGCCTGACGCTGTTCCACCTACAGTTTCTAAAACATTTGCAGGACTTATGCCAGCCATTGTCATTGTTATTATGTTTGCTATAGTAGGAAACCTATTTGAACGTACTGAGTATGGAAGCATCTATGCCTTTATTTATACACTGATTCAATCCCCAATGCAAAAGGTTGGTGGAAGTTTCGGAGCCTTAATACTAGTCTTACTCGTTATGCAAATTTTGTGGTTCTTTGGTATCCATGGTCGATTAGTAGTAAATCCTGTATTTTTAAGTGTATGGATGCCACTTGGAGTTGAAAACTTAAATGCAATCAATGCAGGGTTGGAGCCGACCAATATTGTTCACACAGGTTTTTATGCCGTATTAATTGGTATTGGTGGTGCCGGCGCTACCTTAGGTTTATGCATTTTAATGACTTTCTTTTCAAAAAGTAAGCAGTTTAGAACTTTAGGGAAATTGGCATTGCCGGGCACTATATTTGGTATTAATGAACCGCTCATTTTTGGAACACCGCTTATTCTAAATCCAATTATGTTCATTCCTTTTGTTTTTGCACCAATTATATTAGCGAGCTTATCTTACTTCATTATTAGTATTGGGGTATTCCCTATTTTAAATGGAACGCATATTGCTATCGGTACACCGATGATTATGAATGCTTTACTTCAAGGATCTGGGGCGATAGTGATTCTACAATTGATTAATACAGTGATATCAGTTATTATCTATTATCCATTCTTTAAAATAATGGATAAGAAAGCTCAAGAGAACGAGCAAAGCAGTGCAGCATAGAATCCGAAAGGAGTTGAATAGAAGAAGAGAAGGTTTTAGCTTCTCTTTTTCGTTATTATAATGAAAACAAAGAAAAATGTTGTCATGATTGTAGCAGACCAGTGGCGTGCTGATTCAGTAGGTTACGATGGAAATAAGGTTGTTCAGACACCTGAACTTGATCAATTAGCTAATGAAGGAGTAGCATTTTCGAATGCATATTGCCAAAACCCTGTATGTGTCCCAAGTCGTTCTTCTTTTTTAACCGGGTGGTATCCGCATACAAATGGCTATCGAACCATGCATCATTTAATGGGTGATGATCAGCCCAATTTACTAAAAACCTTAAAAAATAATGGTTACCATGTTTATTGGGGTGGAAGAAATGATTTTCTGAAAATCGATGCAGATCATAGTAAATACTACTCAACACGTAGTGATATGTTTTATGAAAAATTTAAAGCTTATAGAGATAAGAAGAAAAACAGTAAGGATACAGTAAAAGAGAAACCAGAATTTTACACGCATGCACCAGGGGTAAAAGAAAAAGTTGTTCACCCTGATGTCGATCAAATTGAAGATGCTATTGAATTTATTAATACTAAAGGACATGGTGACGATCCGTTTTGTATCTATTTAGCGTTAGCTTTGCCACACCCACCGTATACGATAGAACCTGAATGGTTCGATAAATTTGATCTTGAAGATATTCCAGATCCAATTAAGCTGACAGAGGAACAGTGGAGTAAAAAACCAAGCTTAATTCAAGGTATTTATCGGAATCAAAACCTTTATAATTTGCCAGATGAAGAATTGAAGAAAATTAAGCAAATTTATTATGCAATGGGGACAAAGCTAGATCATTATATTGGAAATTTAGTCGATACCCTAAAAGCACAAGGCGTTTATGATGATACGGTTTTTGTTTTCTTTAGTGATCATGGTGATTACACTGGTGACTATCAAATGGTTGAAAAAAACCAAAATACCTTTGAAGATTGCTTAACCCGTGTACCATTAGTGATCAAGCCCGCTAAAGATATCGATTTTGAACCAAGAAAAACAGATGCTTTAGTAGAATTGATTGATGTTCAAGCCACAATTATGGATCTCTTGGGTATTGAACCTGAACATACTCATTTTGGAAAATCACTTCGTGAAGTATTAACTGGAAAGGAAAATGAGCATCGGGATGTCGTGTTCTGTGAGGGGGGGCGTCTAGAAGGTGAAGCTCATGCGATGGATGCAGGACATACACCTGATAATGAATACTGGGCACGGACGACCGAGCAGGAAAAGATGCCACAACATACCAAAGCGATGATGATACGTGATCATGAGTATAAATATGTCTATCGTCTATATGAAGATGATGAGTTTTACGATTTAAAGGCAGACCCAGAGGAACGAGATAATAAAATTGATGATCCTCTGTTTAGTGAAAAAATTCAGCAATTTAAAAATAGAATGCTTCGTCACTTTTTTGAAACAGGTGATGTTGTGCCATTTAAACAAGATAAACGGTTTTAACTAAGGGGCTGGGACAAAACGAAATAGATAGCATGAGAATCTGAACATTTAACGTAGTGGAGAGAAAATACGAAGACTCCGTGGGAACAACACGAACTGTGTGAAGTGCCTTTCTTCACACAGTTAGCTTAAGCCGTGCCCACTGCTAGGGAGACACTGAATTTATGAAGATGTCTCCATTGTGCTGGTAAGTGCTAGGGAGACACTGAATTTATGAAGATGTCTCCATTGTGCTGGTAAGTGCTAGGGAGACACTGAATTTATGAAGATGTCTCCATTGTGCTGGCAAGTAAAAGTGAAGTGTTTTGTCGAAACGGTATATCTCTTTGTCATATTAATGTTCAATCTCATCTAGCTAATTCTACTCTTGTCTCAGGCTCTTTTCCCTTGCGAAAGGCGGTCTCGCTATGATATTAATTTACTTTTTAATTAGTTTTTTAGCTACAGTACTAGGTTCGATAGCGGGTTTAGGTGGAGGCGTGGTTATAAAACCGTTGCTTGATCTGTTAAATCATTACGATGTGGCGACCATTGGCGTTTTATCAGCCGCAACTGTATTTTCAATGTCAATTATTTCATTAATAAAAGCTAAAACATTGAAGATAAAGCTTGATATTGAGGTTAGTTTTTTAATTGCGATCGGATCAATTTTAGGTGGATTACTTGGCAAAGGCGTATTTAATTATCTTATAAATGTTCTACAAATTGAAGAGCAGGTTGCCATTTTTCAATCCGCTTTCCTCGCTTTCCTTATGCTAGTAATCCTGTTGCTGACGATATACTCAGATAAATTTAGACCATTACTTATTAGAAATAAACTCGTGATTATCGCTGTTGGATTGACCCTTGGCATACTTTCAGCCTTCCTAGGTATTGGTGGTGGACCATTAAATGTGGTTGTGCTAGGCTTGCTTTTCTCCATGAAGCCTAAGGAGGCTGCATTTAATTCGATATTTATCATTTTTTTCTCACAATTGTCCTCGTTAATTTTGACATGGTTCGACACAGGTTTTGGAAGCTTCAACTTATCGATGCTGTTTTACATGATTATTGGTGGTATAATAGGAGGATGGACCGGGTCTAGTCTAACTAATCGGATATCAGATAAACAGGTTAGAGCTATCTTCACGATTTCTGTATTTGTCATTTTATTAATTAATATTTACAATGCAGTTGCTTCTTAAAAAACCTGTTTAACTTCATTCAGCAGAAGTCTCTCTCTTCGATAAGTGGTGAGCTGAATACCTATTTGAGATCGATTCAGTAGGGTTCGAATCCGGATGAATCAAGTTAAAGCTTTCGGCGGATGCCATAGGTTCCAGCGGAAATCTAGCCAGTGAAGCCCGATAAAATCCGAGCAAATACGCCAAGGCACATGTATTAGCACTTCGGGGATGCTAAATGACTTCTTTAAGTACGAGTATTTACAAGCAAAGGATGAGAAAAAATGGACAAAATAAAGAAAAAGCCTACGATTGCGGGTGTAATGTGGAAGACGGTCTCTGAAGCTTGTAATCTAGCTTGTGATTATTGCTATTATAGTAGTTGTGGTGGTAAGCCAGGGAAAATTAATCGAGTTGATGAGGATGTCTTAGAGAAATTTATCATCGAATATATGAAGATAAAGCGGAGAGCTGTCCCCTTTGCCTGGCAAGGTGGAGAGCCATTGCTTGCTGGACTTGACTTTTTTCAGAAAGTAGTTGATTTGCAAGCTAAGCATGCACCGAGAAATACAATGATAAGTAATGCAATTCAAACGAATGGAACATTAATTACCATGGCTTGGGCTCAATTTTTTAAAAAATATAACTTTTTAGTTGGTGTGAGTATTGATGGTCCACAAGTCATGAATGATCGACGACGTGTAACAAGTGCAGGAGGTGGTAGCTTTAATGCTATCATGCGGGGGATTAATCATTTAAGAGAAGAAAACGTCGATTTTAACATCTTAACAGTTATTCATGAGGATAATGTCAGTCACGCTCAAGAGCTGATGGCGTTTTTTGATGAGCAAAACTTTTCCCATGTTCAATTTATCCCATGTATGGATTTTCGAGCTCAAGATATCAATCAACCACCTCGATATCATATCAGTCCAGAGCAATATGGTCAGTTTCTATGCGAGTGCTTTGATTATTGGTATAATGATGGTTTTCCAAAAATGTCGATTCGGTTCTTTGATAACATGTTAGCAGATTATTTAAATCAATCAGCTGAATTGTGTACACACATGGAGTTCTGTCCAACTACTTTGATTCTTGAGCCGAATGGTGATGCCTATCCTTGTGACTTCTTTATTCATGATGATTATAAGTTAGGAAATATTAAGACACATGCATTGGAAGAATTGATCGATCATCCAACTATGAAACGCTTTTTAACCAAAAAACCTAATTTACCTGAGGCGTGTCAATCGTGTGAATTTCTGTCACTCTGTCATGGTGGGTGTCCTAGAAATCGTTCAGAGATCGAGCCAAATCAGACAGAATACTTCTGCGAAAGCTACCAAATGATTTATCGTTATGCGGATCAACGGATGCAAACCGTCGCTGAGAATATTAGAGGAAAAAGTATTAATGAATACGTAAAGCTAGGCCACCCATTACCTAATCGAAATGATCAATGCTTGTGTGGAAGCGGCAAGAAATTTAAACAGTGTTGTATGAAATTAATAGAAGCATGATCTAACATAATCGTTGGATAAGCTTTTTTAGCTAATTTAAGTGATCTATACTTAATAGTAAGATATAAAATCAGGAGGGATAAAAGATGGCTTTACCAAAAGATTTTTTATGGGGCGGTGCGATTGCAGCGAACCAAGCAGAGGGAGCATATAAGGAAGATGGAAAAGGATTAGCGTTGGTTGATATTTTACCAGCAGGAGGAGAGAAGCGTTGGGATGCGTTAGCACATCCGCAAAAGGCACTCCAGACTACTTATGATCATTACCCAAGTCACGAAGCGATTGATTTTTATCACACATATAAGGAAGATATTAAACTCTTTGCTGAAATGGGCTTTAAGGTTTTTCGAACGTCCATTTCATGGCCACGAATTTTTCCAAAAGGAGACGAAACAGAACCAAATGAAGCAGGATTGGCTTTCTACGATGAGCTATTTGATGAATGCTTGAAATATGGCATTGAACCATTAGTTACACTCAATCACTTTGATACTCCGCTTTATTTAGCCACTGAATATGGAGGCTGGCGTAATCGTAAGCTAATTGAATTCTATGAGCGCTATGCCAAAGTTGTACTAGAGCGTTATAAAGATAAAGTGAAGTATTGGCTGACATTTAATGAAATTAATATGCTACTTCACATTCCATTTTTTGGCGGTGGATTGATGATTGATGAAGACGAGAATGCGGATCAAGTGAAATTTCAAGCTGCGCATCATCAATTGGTCGCGTCAAGCTTAGCAACAAAAGCAGCTAAAGAAATCAATGGTGATAACTTTATGATTGGCTGTATGCTAGCGGCGGGAGAGGTTTATCCGTATTCATGTCATCCAGATGATATGCTTAAGTCTATTAAAGAAAATCGGAAGCAATATTTCTTTATTGATGTACAGTCACGAGGTGAATATCCTTCGTATACTAAGCGAATGTTTAAAGAACTCGGTGTCGAACTTGAAATAGAACAGGGTGATTTAGAAATATTAAAAATGTATCCAGTTGACTTTATTTCGTTCTCTTATTATTCATCACGTTTAACGAGTGCTGATCCTGAAAAGTACAATGATGGAACAGCTGGGAATGCCTTTAAATCTTTAAAAAATCCTCACTTAGAAGCATCGGAATGGGGTTGGCAAATTGATCCTGTAGGTCTACGGGTAACGATGAATAATTTGTATGATCGTTACCAAAAACCGCTCTTTATCGTTGAGAATGGATTAGGTGCGGTGGATAAGCTCGTAAATGATACGGTTGAGGATGATTATCGAATTGAGTACATGCGAGAGCATCTCAAGCAGATGATCGAAGCAGTTGATGATGGTGTTGATCTACTTGGCTACACATCATGGGGATGTATAGACCTTGTCAGCGCAGGAACTGGAGAAATGAAAAAACGTTATGGCTTCATTTATGTTGACCGTGATAATGAAGGCAATGGTACTGGCAAGCGTTATAAGAAAAAATCGTTTGACTGGTATAAAAAAGTTATTGAAACCAATGGGGATCAACTATAATTTAATATAAAAAACATGCTAGGGGAACTTAGCATGTTTTTTACACTTGTAGATAAAGACGAGAAATAATCATGAGATAAAGGGGACATATTAATGCCATTAGGACCGATTACTAATGCCTTATCCGTTCTTTTAGGAGGACTATTAGGTGCGATATTTCGTAATAAAATACCAGATAGGTTAAAGGTTAATTTACCCCTTATTTTTGGGGTTATTGCTATCGGCATGGGCGTGCTATTTATTGGTGAAACCAATCAATTGCCACCTGTTGTACTTTCTTTAGTTATTGGCAGTGTAATAGGAGAATGGTTTAAATTAGAAAAACGGATTGAATTATTCGTAGTAAAAATGAAGAATTTGCTACATAAGGAAGGATCACAACAAGAACTAACCGTTTCAACTGAGTTTATGGAAAAATTTGTTGGCGTTATGATTTTATTTTGTGTAAGTAGCACGGGTGTGATTGGTGCCTTAAATGAAGGAATGACAGGCGATCCCTCGATTTTACTGTCCAAATCTTTCTTAGATTTCTTTACCGCTGCGATCTTTGCCACAACTTTAGGTTATATGGTTAGCATGATTGCAATTCCACAAATTATGGTACTATTGGGACTATTTTATAGTGCGAATTTGCTTCTCCCTTTTGTCAACGCAGAGCTAATTGGAAATTTTTCAGCTGCAGGTGGTATCATACTATTGGCTACTGGGTTTAGAATAACAGGTATCAAATTTTTCCCTATTGCGAATATGTTACCGGCATTAATTATTGTGATGCCAATTTCTTATCTTTGGATTTCGTTTTTCTAATCCAGCATTCTGCATATAAAGTGAAAGTTCGTTCAGTGGGGGGTTCCTTTCCTCGCTGAACGTTAGTTGAACCAATCGGGCCGTTACTGGTTGTTGGATTTTCCACTTAGACATGACGTGTTCTCTTATTTCTTGAAGTGGGAGTCTTACAAAAGCCCTTCGATGGGGCTGGTAATCGCAGCCCCAGTCAGTTACACTGCGATAAAGTATAGATTACCTTACACTAGTCTTAAATAATTGAAACAATCAAAAAAGCTGTATATGATTATATAAGAAGGGGTTTAATGAATAAGGGGGAAGTTAAATGGAAGATCAGAAACGATCATGCTGTCATGTCTCACGCGAAGCATTTGGACAAGTAGAAAAGATTAACAAGGAGCAAGAACTAGAAAAAAATCACCAAGACATTCATTTCTTTGAAAAGATGACCTTATTGGATGGGGGTCATTTTATAATGGGAACTAATGATGAAGAAGGTTTTCCTGCTGACGGTGAAGGTCCAGCCCGAGAAGAATATGTAGATGCTTTCTACATCGATACGTATACGGTGACCAATGAAGAATTCTCAAGTTTTGTTGCAGAGACGGGCTACCAAACAGATGCAGAAAAATTCGGTTGGTCATTTGTTTTTGATGCACTCGTTCAAGACAAAAAAAGTCCTGCAGTTCGAAAGGTTCCAGGTTTGGGCTGGTGGTATGCCGTATCGGGGGCATCTTGGAAGCAACCTGAAGGAGAGGGAAGCTCTATTGCTGACAGAATGGATCATCCTGTCATTCATATTTCATGGAATGATGCACAGGCATTTGCAGCATGGGCAGGCAAACGACTCCCTACCGAAAAGGAATGGGAGTATGCGGCAAGAGGAGGACTTGTCCAGAAGAAATATCCATGGGGGGATGAGTTAACGCCGAATAATCAGCATTACTGTAACATATGGCAGGGCGAATTTCCATTGCATAATACAATGGATGATGGTTATCTTGCTACGGCTCCAGCGAAGTCATTTCCGCCCAATAATTACGGATTGTACAATGTCTCTGGGAATGTGTGGGAATGGTGTCAGGATTCTTTTGCAGTCAATGGTGTAACGAAACCAAATAGCCGTGTAATGAGAGGTGGCTCATATTTATGTCATCATTCTTACTGTAATCGTTATCGTGTTGCTGCGAGGACTTCCAATACTCCAGATAGCTCATCAGGGAATATGGGGTTTCGCTGTGTAGTTAGTCGTTAATGAATGGTTTAGATAAAATATCGAAACGTTTCTAGGATTCAAGCGTAGTTGAATTATTCACGATTCAGCTACGCTTTTTCTAGTTTAAATAACGGCCCGATTGGGATAAAAAACCCCACTAAACGAAGTTTCACTTTATCTTAAATAATTTAGTTTACAAAGTATTAAAATTCACGTATGCTATTTTTGTAAACGTTTTCAGAATATATTTGGAGGGTTGATATGGAATTAATATTAGAACAATTTGCTAGTTTGAGCTTGTTAAATCAATTCTGGATTACACTATTTCTCATCATTCCAATGGTGCTAATTGCCAGAACTGTTGTAGCAGGTACTCGATATTCCCCTATTTTAATCATTGTTATTTTTGGCTTGGCGATGGGTTATTTATTTGTCCAGACAGGCATTGCAGAACCGGGCATTGCTACCTATCCAATGGTTAATATGGTGGCATCCTCGACCATTATTGCTTTAGTTGTATCTTTTTTTGTTGGTGGTCAAGAATTAAGAAAAATGTTGGCTAAAAAATCTTTAACGAATAGAGAAATGGTCACGCCATCTGCTGATGAAGCTGTCTTAGGTACCACACGGACTCAAATGTTTATGATTATCCGTTCATTCTTCTTACTGATTGGAATTGAAAGTGCCTCACGCGTGTTCATTGGTACGAGCACAAGTGCACTACATGATGTTTATCCACTTATTGCATACATCGGCATTATTGGTTCAATTATTATTATCGATAATAAAGCAACGATTACCAATAAACCATTATACATAAGAAAAGGTATTGTTGAAATTGCTGCCATCATCTTTATTTTATACCTCTCTTATCAAATTGCGGAAGTAATCGAGCCTGTAATTGCTTTACCACAAATCTTTTTTGCGATGGTTATTTCAGCTGCAGCTGGAGCTATTTTGTATCGCTGGTCATTCGGACCAACGATTAAAGCCCTTTTATTTGCTGGTATTCCTGTTGTACTTGCGGGTAACTTCATGGTCGGTGGCTCACGTATTGGTGAAGCCTTCACGATTGAAGGAATGAATTCAGTGCTAGCGTATGGATTCTTTGGCCAGCTCTTCTTCATGTTTGCAGGTGTAGCGCTAATGATGTTTTTTGGTAAGACCAATCATGTACGTAATTTAGCCCCTGGTATGGCAGGGTCTCTATCGCACTCGGGCTTAACAGGTGCATGTACAGCAGGTGACTTAGGTGAACAAGCAGCCAGTCGTGCTCCGATTATGATTAATATCCCATTCTTTGGTCATATTTTTGTTTTTTCTATTCTAGCTGTAAGTGTTAACCGTGATGCACTTTGGCTTTGGCCAGCATTAATAGTTGTGGGGACTGGGATAATACTAACTACATTAGCCATGCTCCAAATGCGAAAAGCCGAAGGCGTAGAGTCTCAAGAAATTAAGGCATTGATGTTGTTCTCTTTTGGCTGGCAACTCGTTGCCGTTTTCGGTGGTTTGTTATTATTAAGTTTAAGCTCAATTCCATTTAACTACAGTGGTATGGCACAGGCATCAGCCATTTCACATTTTGGTTTGTTTGCTGCTATTCAGGAAGGAATGTTTGGAGCTGAGGCAGCGAGCATGATCCCATTTATCTTCTCAATGCCGTTTTTAGTCCATCCGGTTGTCTTCTTTATGTTTGGTAAAGCAATGAAGGACGGAGGAACGATGTCAACAAAAATCGTTTATACGATCAGTTTAATTGGCTTAATTGGAATTATTGCCTCGCTTTTTATTGCAGTATAACTGGCTGATAGACTTCCACTTTAGAAATAAGGGAAGACGTCATTTCTAAGTGGGGGTTTCAACAGTCAATAACGGTCTGATTGGGTTCAACTAACGTTCAGTGGGGAAAAAACCCCCACTGAACGAAATTAAGACACCATAAAAATGAGGAAGTCGCTTAATTAAAACGACTTCCTCATTTCTTTGAAAGCAGAGCAATCATAAACGGTTAGCTCATAAGTGACTGCTGTTCGAAAATTGTTCTCTATTTATAAATTATTTCCGTTATAACTAAGTATCATTTAAATATAAGTGCAAGGTAAGCATCAAAGCTAAATTTGAAAGATCGATAAAATGAATTCCTCTAAAAAAAACTACCTCGTTTAGGCTAGAAAAAACTTGTCAAATTATCTGGTGCCTCATTCCATATGCCAATAATGAAGTAGACAAGCACTAATGTTACAAACGTAATGGCTAAATAAGTTTTGCCATATCCTTTAATAAATAAAAAGAGACTAATACATGCAGCAAAAAAGAAAAACAATCCAGCTGCAAGTATAGCTAGAGTTGACATAAGGTCACTCCTTTCAATCAAGTCGAAACACACATTTTATAATTAATTACCGACTGATTCAATGAAACCATATTCCTTTTCTATTATATAACCTTTGTCAAGCTATTGTAAAATTGTCATCAAACGCTAACAAATGTAACAGACAAGAATTAATTCAGGTAAACAGTTCCAAGTAGTTTTACTTCATTCAGCAGAAGTTTTCCACTCTATAAGTGGTGAAATGAATGCAAATAATTATTCCATTCAGTCAGGATTCAACCCCCGTTGAATCAAGTTAGATGTCACCGATTTTCAGTAAAAATGAATCGAGCCAAGTAAAATCTAGACGCAAAGCGCCAAGACGTATTTGATTATGATTTCTGAATAGATTAATCTTTTTTAGACGTGCTATAATGGCTATAAATGAAGTGAGGAAAGGAGCGGAAAAGATGAAATATCATCGCTTCTTGTATTTAGCGGGTTTTCAAGGAGGACTATTTGGTTTATTTCTTGTATTCACATGCTTAGTTTATGGACTAAACTGGCTAACTGTCATGGTCCTCTTGTTATTAATCGTAGGAACCGTAGCGAATGTCATATTTTATTATTATTTTAAGAAAATCCACCTTAACAGTAGTGGTGAGCCGCATAAAGGATAAGGTTATTGAGGAGTGTGAAAAAATGGACGCATTAGAGGTTCTTGAGAAAATTGACCTGATTAAGCCCGCCTTCCAACCGATTATTAGTGCGGTGACACATAAGGTTGCAGGCTATGAGTTATTTGCTCAATTGGTTGAAGAGGGAGAGTCTAAATCACTGGAGCACTTCTTTCTAGATGAGGAAGTGCCAGATGAAATTAAGTTAGAGGTTGATCAATCCGTACTAAAGCTTGCTCTGGCAGAAATACAACAGGATGACTCAACTTTTTTATGTATTAGTCGTACAGCTCAAGAACTATTCATCAAAGATGGTGAGCCTTTGTTAGAGTTGCTTAACACATTTAATGATAACGGTTTTCCTCCACAGCGAATTGTATTACAAATTACAGAGCAGGACTTAGAACAATACTATAATCAGTTATATCACTTGTTGCTGTATTATAAAAACTGTGGTATTCAAATAGCAATAGATCAGCTTGGCAATAAAACCTCCAATCTTGATCGAATTCGCCAGCTTGAGCCGAATATTCTAAAGATTAACACGCGTGTTATTGGTAGCTACGAAGCAGAAGGCTATGATGATATTATGTATTCATTTGAAATGCTGGCCGAGAGAATTGGAGCGGCCTTGTTATTTGAAGATATTGAAGATGATTTTTTACAATATTTTGCTTGGAAGCATGGTGGGAGATACTATCAAGGCTACTACTTAGCTGACCTTCATTTAGAGAGGCTCGAAAAGGTTAGGATGAACGTTAATGTGCCTGAGGTTACCTCAATGTTTGTTAATCGCCAAAAGGAGATCGTTGAGCACCGTTTAGAGCTCATTCTTGATTGGGAGCAACGCTTAACTGAGCTAACGGAAAGTTGGAATAGTTTAGACGAGATTGTTACCTTTTTGACAAAGGCAGGTCAATTATTCGATAGCGAAAGCTTCCGAATCTACATATGTGATAGCAATGGACGTCAGGTATCTCCTAATTATCATAAGAAAGATAATCACTGGGTAATCGAGGAGGGTTATCAAGGGTCAAATTGGGCATTTCGACCTTATTTTCTAACCAACATTATGGAGATACAGCATTGGAATCGTGCCATGCTATCGGGGTTATATGCCGATATTGAGACCCGTGAGCGTATTCGAACATTAAGCTTTCCTTTACCTAATCATTACTTTATCTTCATTGACATGTCGTATAGGTTTTTGTATGAAAATGATTGTTTGTTAAGCTAAAGGAGGATAGAGCGGTCGACCGAAAGGAAAGATGTTTGACATAAAACATAACATTTACCTGTTATTCATTAGAATAGTTTAAAATGAGCTAAGTTAAATACAAAAGTAAAATAAGGAAAACAAGGGTTGGATATAACTGAGTCAGATTCAGTTATATCTTTTTTTTTAGAAAATTTTATCGCAGTGTAACTAGCTGGGGCTGCGATTATTCGCACCATCGAAGGGCTTTTGTAAGACTTCTACATTAGAAATAAGTGAACACGTCATGCCTAAGTGGGAGATCCAACAGCAAGTAACGGCCCAATTGGTTCAACTAACGTTCAGTGGGGAGGAGAGGAAGTCGACGTCGTATCGCAACGTCCGCATTAGCACATCCTATGCGTCGATACCACTGAAAGAAGTTTCACTTTATTTTGCTGTAGATATGTAAAAATATACCTCATATTTACTTTAACTTAGCAGTAAAATGATCGATATAATCTATGTTAAGAAAAAAATGCACCTTGGCGTATTTGTGCCCAAGTTTGATCAGGTATGCTCGATACATTTCCGTTGAAAATCTATGGCATCCGCCGTAGGCTTTAAATTGATTTAGCCAGTAACCCCACTGAATCAATGACAAATAGGCATTTAGCTCACCACTTTTCGAAGAGAGAGCCTTTTGCTGAATGAAGTTAAATTATTTCTATATAATTACACTTTAACTGATGCTATACTGGAGTAAAAAAGGACTAGAAAGAAGGGAAGAGTGTTTCATGCGAATAACAGGCAAGTTAATTGGTGGAATTATGATCATCGTGACCGCTTTAGTTATAGTTGGAATGATAGCTGTTTTTTCATTATACAGAATTAATGCTAACGCAGATCGAATGTATCAGGAGCGTGTCATTCCGTTAGGCGAATTAAATGATATTGTAAGATTAGCAGAAAATACGCGGGTTAATATTATATCAGCGGCATTATTTCGTGATCATTCTTACGCTGATGTTGCATTAAGTAATATTGACCAAATTGATACACATATTGAGGCATATAAAGCGGCGCCTTTAACTGATGATGAACAACAACTATTAAACGAATTCCAAGTGAATTGGAATAATTTCATTGATTTAGTTGAACGTAATATGACTTTGTTAGAAAATAGCCAGTTCCAAGCGGCTCAACAAGGGATTCAAGAATCTACAGTCTATTATAGTCCGGCAAGTGGCAATTTAGCTTCATTAAATGTATTGAACCGTGAACAAATTTTGCATTTAAATGAACAGAATAATAAGGCTTTTCATCTCACTCTCATCGTGATGGTTGCAACGTTGGTTGGTGCTACGATCCTGGCTGTCATGATAGGAATTATTTTAGGACAATCTATTGGTAAGCCACTTAAAAAAGTTGCCAATGAATTAGAGTCTGTAGCGCAAGGGGATCTAAGTGGGAAACCATTAGTCACGAAAAGACGAGATGAAATCGGCATGTTGTTTAATGCCACAAATCTGATGCGTACAGGTGTTCATCAAGTTTTACAACAGATTAAGCAGGCAACCGAACAAGTCACAAAACAAGCAAGTGTTTTGAGCCAATCCGCTCATGAAGTCATGGAAGGAAGCAAACAAATTGCAACGACGATGGAAGAACTATCTGATGGTGCAGAATCACAGGCTGATCATGCTTCACATTTAGCAGAAATGATGGAAGGCTTTAAAGGGCAAATTAATCAGGCAGATCAAATTAGCCAGCAATCTGCAGACCATGCTAATCAATTACTAAGTTTGACTAATCAGGGTGCTACTTCGATGGAGGCATCGGTTAAGCAGGTCAAAGAGGTTTATCATATTGTAACAGATGCCGTTGAGAAGGTAAGGCATTTAGACCATGAATCCCAACAAATCACTAAGCTTGTTGAAGTGGTTTCAGATATAGCTGAACAAACTAATCTACTTGCGTTAAATGCAGCGATTGAAGCAGCTCGGGCAGGTGATCACGGACGGGGATTTGCAGTTGTAGCCGATGAAGTAAGGAAGCTTGCAGAACAAGTGGCAAGATCAATCGAAGAGATTACAGAGATCTCATCAAGAATTCAGTCTGGCTCAAATTCGGTAGCTAAAGCCTTAGAAGAGGGGTATCGACAAGCTGATAATGGAGCGAAACAAATCACAGATACAGGACGAGTATTTAATCAGATGAATGATGCATATGAAACCATCGATGGACAGCTAAAGCATATCTCTTCAGAATTAGGGCAAGTTGTAAATATGACAGCAAAAATGCAGGCTGAGATCGAAGAAATTGCCTCGGTTTCTGAACAGTCTGCGGCTGGGGTAGAAGAGACTGCTGCATCATCGGAACAGTCGTTAGGGACGATGGAAGAGGTATCAAGCGCAGCAGAGCAGCTGTCTAAGTTAGCCAATCAATTAGAAACAACAGTTGTTAAATTTAAATTATCATAATGAGATGACGTCAAGGAGTGCAAGAAGTGAGTAATGCTGAGCGTTTTATCGTAGCCTTTAATAAAATTGAGCAATTTTTTGAGCAAGAGCTTAATGATGCCCATTATGTTCCATTTGTTCGAGCTGCTCAACAGCTAAGCCAAACGAATACCGTGATTAATCGTTACCTTAATGACCTGCTTGAATTTTCTGAGCTTCGTAATGCGATTATTCACGAACGTACAGAAATACAATATACGATTGCAGAACCCCATGATCAAGTAGTTGAAGCAATAGAAGGGATGGTAGAGGAAATCACAGCACCTAAGCGTGTGATCCCCACCTTTCAAAAAACATTAACAACTCTTCAAATCGGTTTGAAACTGAAGGATGTTTTGGAAGTTGTCAACAAAACCAGTTATTCTCAATTTCCGGTCTATCACAATAAAGACTTTGTTGGGTTATTAACAGACAAAATGATCTTGCATTGGATTGCGACCCAAATGGAGCAAAACTTTTCTAATTTGTTTCAAATGCCATTAGCTGAAGTGATCTCACAGGACAACGAATCCGCTAATTATCGTTTCATTAATAAAGATACGAATATTTATCAAGCGGAAGATTTATTTATTAGCTCTATGAAACAGCATGAGCGCTTGGATGCATTACTTATTACGGAAGATGGTAAGCAAAATCAACCATTACTTGGGATGATTTCACCAAATGATCTGATTGAGATCCCATAGGCTAGCAAATTGTTTAACTTGATTCAGCAGAAATATCCTATATTTATTGCAGTGTAACTGGCTGGGACTGCGATTACTCGCCCCATCGAAGGGCTTTTGTAAGGCTCCCACTTCAAGAAATAAGGGAACACGTTATGTCTACGTGGGAGATCCAACAGCCAGTAACGGCCCGATTGGTTCAACTATCGTTCAGTAGGGGTATACCCAGCTGAATATAGTAAAAGCCGCTAGCGGATGCTACAGATTTTCAGTGGACATTTATCGAGTGAAGCTGGATAAAATCTGGACGTAATCCGTTAAAGGGCATTTGGTTGGCTTATAAGCTATGTGGTAGCATGTGATCGGCGTCAAACAAAACGGAATAACGATGATAGAAAATTAATGTTCAATTTAACGGACACGGAAGCCCATAGTGGTTACCGTGTCTTGTTAAATTTAATGGATCAGTTGAAGCAAGTAAATTGCGTATATGGTGAATGGTGGATAAAATAGTGAGCGGATAGATACCCCTTAAAAGAAGTTCAAAACACCCAATGATATCGCATAACATGGTTATCTCGTTCATTTTTCCGCTACTTATCTATTGAATGGCATTTGTACCGATGCCTTAGTCACCGTCCTGTGATTTGCTGGTCAATTTAAAAAATACTAAATAAAGCTAAAGAACGACTTGTTGTATTTGTTCTAATGATTATTTAAGGGATAATTTTAGTTTCAGATCACTTTACTAAATGAAGGGAGCAAGAGATAAAATTGAATCAAATAACTAGTGCTGATTTAGCAGCCAAAATCGCAGTAAATCAATCATTAAATATAATTGATGTCCGAGAGTCTCACGAGGTTGCTGTTGGTAAAATTCCAACAGCACGACATGTACCAATGAATCACATTCCAGCGTATCTTGACCAGCTTGATCCAAATCAACATTACTACGTTATATGTAGATCAGGTAAAAGAAGTGGACAAGTTGTTGAGTATTTAACGGAATTAGGTTACCAAGCGACGAATGTTGCCGACGGGATGCTAGCATGGACAGGAGATATTAAAAAGGCTGAATGAGGAGAAAAACTATATACTTTTTTCTGTAAGTATCTGTAAAAAACGAAATAAGTAAAACCGGTGAGGCGGCAATCCATTGAGTAATGATCTTTAAAATTTTAAGTGCAGAAAAATGAGCAGAAGTGAAAGGTGTTGCTTATTGAACAGCTTCTATTCTATCTACCGTTGTTAAAAGGCAGCATTCGTTAAATTTTGATTTGAGAGTGGACACAGACTATCACAATCGGAAATGATTATTTTAAATTAATCTAGTGGTTAGGTAGTAAGCATAATTAGATGGACTAAACGATATACTGGTGATAGAGGAAAAGTAACACTTATTAGGGAAAGAAGGGTTATTCAATGGCTTCAGCCACAGATTTAACCATATGGCTAGCACTAAGTGCAGGGGTAATGTCTTTCTTATCTCCTTGTACTTTACCAGTTTTTCCAATCTATTTATCTTATACTACCGGTATTAGTGTAAAGGTGTTACATAGAGAATTAGATTACAAAATTCGGGCACGTTTATTACTTCATGCTGTTTTTTTTCTTTTAGGGGTATCATCCATTTTTTTTAGTCTTGGTTTTGGGGCCACTATTCTTGGACAGTGGCTGCAGTCGATCTTGTTAGGTCGCTTTAGCTTGTTTATTCAACGTTTTGCTGGGTTATTTTTAATTATGATGGGACTTATTGTAACAGGTTGGCTTAAAGTTCCACAGCTTATGAAGGAAAAACGACTAATGATTAAGCGTGATGTATCTAGTCTTTGTTCTAGTTTTCTAATTGGCCTTGGTTTTGCTGCTGGCTGGACCCCATGTATAGGACCTGTTTTAGCATCGATTCTTATCTTAACAATTAGTAGTCCTACCCAAGGCTTGCTTTATATAAGCCTATATATATTAGGTTTTGCGCTTCCTTTTCTCCTTTTAACTTTTTTCTTAAGCTGTACGAAATGGTTAGTTAAATATAGTGCACGAATCTTGCAGTTAGGTGGTGTTAGCATGATTTTGTTCGGCTTTTTACTATTTACTGGACAAGTCGCCCGTTTGTCAGCCTTGCTGTTAAGATTTGTCGAAAGTACATGGCTTACCAATTTGGGATGAGGGGAGCGTTTTTAATTTGAAAAGAATTATCTTTTTCATAATTTTGATTTCCATGCTGGGATGGGCAATTTATGATTTTGCGATCAATTCAAAATCAAACCAAGTTGAACCTACTTTAATAGATGAACAAATAAACGATCAGCAAGATACGATCCAAGTGGGTACAGATATTGGAGAAATAGCACCTGACTTTGAATTAATCACATTAACTGGTGAGGTTATCCGATTATCAGATTACCGTGGCAAAAGAATCATGCTTAATTTTTGGGCAAGCTGGTGTCCACCTTGCCGAGCTGAAATGCCTGATATGGAGCGCTTTTCAAATGACTATAATGTTGAGGTTATCGCTATTAATCTAACTGAATCTGAATTATATATTGAGGATGTCCAGGAATTTGTAGAAGAATATCAGTTAAGCTTTATCATTCCTTTAGATGAAGCTGCAGCTGTAGAAGCTAAATATGGCATTCGTTCTGTTCCGACAACATTTATGATCGACACTAAAGGAATGATTCAGTATAAAATGCTTGGAGCCTTAACTTATCAACAAATGGTCGATGCATTTCATTTATTGGATTAACTAGGCGTTGAAAGTCAACGCCTTTAATGATGTTCATTCAATACGTTTTTGAGCAATTGCAGACGATTATTAAACAAGGCTGGATAGGATAATAATCCGAGCATTACACTAGTTAAAACAGCTGTAGTCAACAAGAGAAAAATAATTAGAAGCTGGAATTGAACCGCCTGAATCGGATCTGCACCAGCAATGATTTGACCGCTCATCATACCTGGTAGCTGAACTAATCCGATTGTTTTTTGATTTTCTATTGTTGGGATCGTACTTGCTTTTATCGATGTGATTAATTGTCGGTGAACAGCTTGTTTTGGTGTACCACCTAGTGATAGGATTAACTCAATTTGTTTTTCCTTATCGTTTACTTCATCAGTAAATCGATTTAAAAATAAAATAGCTAAAACCATGGCATTACCTACAACCATCCCACTAATTGGGATGACATATTGAGGTGTTGCTGGAATGATAGCTAATCCGATTAAGATTCCTTGTGTTATGACTTCAATCGTAATAAAAGTAAGGATGAGCTTCCACGTTATCCCCTTAATGGCTACCCCTTTTTTACGCGCATTTTGTGTTGCTGCCCCAATAATTAAGCCAACCATTAGTATTGTCATGATCAGATTATTAACACTAAAGACGTATTGAAGTAGATAACCAACTAGTAATAACTGAATGATTGAACGAATCGTTGCAATGATAATATCTTTTTCAATTTGTAATTTTAACAGATAAACAAGTACTAGCGGAATGAGGACAAACAGTAATGTTAAGGCTAAGGTTTGGAAGGACATTAATTTATTCCTCCTTTCACAAATTCCGCAACACGAGGATGAGTCGATTGATAAAGTTGTTTACTTGGTATTTGCTCTACCACTTTTCCATCCATCATAACCCATGTCTGATCTCCAACGTTTATAGCTTGCTCGATATTATGAGTAATCCAAAGAACAGTCAAATCATATTGAGTATGAATCGTTTGGATCAATGATTCAATCGCTTGGGCTGAAACTTGATCTAGTGATGAGGTTATTTCATCTAATAGCAAAATATTAGGCTTGTTTACAAGTGTGCGTGCAATCGAAAGCTTCTGTTTTTGGCCACCCGATAAAGTATGGGCAGATTTAGATAAGAAATGACGCTCAAGCCCAACTGAATCTAATACTTGCTCTGCTTCTTCTTTAGTAAAGGTTCGATTATGAAGCCGGGGTGCGATAGCTAAATTATCATAAACAGTGCCTGGTAACAGGATTGCTTCTTGTAAGACAATGCCTACCATGGTTCGAAGTTTGATTGGGTCGATATCCTCAATATTTTGATTGTGAATGAAAATATCACCAGAGTTAGCACTTCGTAGTCCATTTAATAAACGGAAAAGCGTCGATTTGCCAGAACCTGATGGTCCAATAAAGGTGGTTATTTTGTTTTTATGTATTTGCCCAGAGATATGATCAAGAATGAGCGTTTGCTGATCATAAAGGGTAACCTCTTTTAAGGATATAGCCTCAGTCAAATAAAACACGTCCTTATTATTTGTCAACATATATTATAGTAAATTTAGTTGAAAATTAACACCCTTCTGCTTTTGTTCCCAAACTGCTAGTTGTATTGGTGGCGGTTTTGGAATCAGTATAGCTTGCCCTAATTCAATCCCATTATAAAAAAAGTATATATCAATTGACTGAAAATAATTATTATATTATAATTATTATAAATTAATAAACAGAATAAAGGAGGCCTTATAGTTAGATTGGTGATTCTGTCATAGTTATGGAAGACAGAAGAGGAAAGCACTCAAGAAATGTGAAAATAGTGTGAATGATTCATTAGCTACAACACAAGCTATCGACAAGGATGTTTAAAGTCGAGTTAAAATGGGAAGAAGAAATACCGTAATAAAAATTAATGGATTAAAGTAAATGGAGGTTTTTTAAATGACTGCAAAAAAAGCATTACAAGACCATTTAAACCAATTAGTTGCCACACATGGTGTACTTTTTACTAAGCTACATCAACATCACTGGTTTGTAAAAGGAACGAACTTCTTTGTCTTACATGAGAAATTTGAGGAACTTTATAATGAAATAAATGAACATTTTGACGAATTTGCTGAACGTTTATTAACGATCGGTGGTGAGCCATATTCAACGCTACAGGAGTTTCTAGACCACTCCACAGTAAAAGAGAAGCCTTATACAACGGAAGTAAAGCAAGCTGATATGGTAAAGAGCGTGCTAGAGGATTTTCGTGTTCTTGTCACTGACTTAGAAAAGGGAATTGAATTAGCGGGTGAAGCTAATGATGATATTACGGAAGATTTGTTCATTGGTTACAAGACGGAAATTGAAAAACATATGTGGATGCTTGAAGCATACTTAGGATAGAACAAAACGTTGTTGTGACTTAACCGATAAAAAACACCTTCGAAAAGGTATTATGACAATACGATTTCGGAGGTGTTTTCATTTGGCTCAAAATCATGACGTTAGCTTAATCATCCACGGTTTTTTCATTAGCCTCTAGTACTCGGTTCATTTTCTCAATCAATCCCTCAAAATGAGGTTTTTTCACAAAATCTTTAGCACCTAGTTTTAAACATTCCTCTATGAGAAAGCTTGACCCCATAGCAGAACAAATAATAACATTGGCCTTTGGATTAATAGACATTATTCGCTTCAAAACATCAACACCTGCTAGCTTGGGCATATGGATATCTAATAAGATAATGTCAGGATTTGTTTTGCGGTATTGTAGAATTGCTTCAAACCCATTTGTAGCTTCTGCTGTTACACGGAAACCGTCCTGTTCTATGATTCGTTTTAACCATTTGCGCATGAAAGAAGAATCATCAACAACAAGTACGGAATGCATCTTAAGCCATCTCCTCTCATGTCTGTTAACTATTCTATAATAGCAAAAAGAGCACAAAAAAGCGATAAGCTTTTCTCGAAAATAAATGAATGCTTAGTATTTTTACATTGGTGAAACATCATACTGAAAAAGGGGATTGAGTGGTTTGCCATTAGTGGAAACGAAAGCTTGACTATACTAGCTAAATCCCGATTTAGGCTACTTTATATCGAGCTGCGCTCGATAAATTTCCGCTAAAAATCTGTAACATCCGCTTGGGGCTTTAACTTTAAACAGCCAAGGATGAAGCCCCTCTGAATGGTATAAACAGGCGTTCACCACTTATATTTTTAAATAAAGCTAAATGAAAAGGCTGATCTATTGTAGATCAGCCTATTTTTTAGCAATAAAAAGATGCTCCAACAATAATTAATAAAATGAACAAGACAACAATTAAAGCAAATCCACCGCCATAGCCGCCATGGGATGGATAGTGGCAACCACAACCACCACCGTAATACATACTTCTTCACCACCTTAACCGGATTTACTTTAGCATATGCCCGATTTTTAAATCGTGATAGGGCAAATGTCTCGGTTCAACGTTATTCAGCACCTTTCAAATTGCTGTGGTTATTAAGAGTTGAGAATCATCTCGTAAATAAAAAATTGAGTAATAACAATGGCCGATAATCTGGACAAAGATTACAAAAGGAGCTTAATTAATTTCTTATGTAACAAAGAGTACTATTGTTTTGTGCTTAGCCTCAAACAGATGAACATCGTTTTATAGAATAATCACTAAAAACCCTTGTTCAAGTACGCTGTACTTTAACAAGGGTTAGTTAAAGCTAAAAAGAACATGTGGATATGTTTATAAAATCTCTTCAATTGCTTTGGCAACACCATCTTGCTCATTCGTATCTGTTACATAGCTACATGTTTTCTTAACACCAGCCTCGGCATTCCCCATTGCAACTCCACGCCCCACAACTTTGAGCATGGAAACATCATTAAAATTATCTCCAATCGCCATGACGTCGGCTAAGTCAATACCACGTTCATCAGCTAGTAGCTTAAGGGCAACCCCTTTTTGTGCCTCTGGATGGTTAAACTCAGCATTGTCAAAGCCAGATGATGTAACAATTAAGTCAGTTCGATTGCGGAAAGGACCTTTAATTCGTTCAAGGCCATCTGCTTCAAGAGAGAATGCAAGTGCTTTAAATACATTAATTTCTGGATTATTAAATACTTCTGAGAAATCCTCTGTAAAAATAAATTCTTCCTCTTGAAAACGTTGCTCTGCTCGTTTTTCAATTTGTTCCCGTGTTGTGCCAGGATGAGCTGAGAGCATAATATTAACAAGGACATCCATAAAGTTAGAGCGATCCATGGAAAATACACCTTGATTAGTATAAAGCTCAAAATAAGCATCTTCTTTGGAGACAACGGAATGAATTTCCTTAACTACTGCTTTATCCATCACAATACCATTTTTAAATGTTCCATTTAAATCATACATATTTGCGCCATTTAAGCAAATAATCGGGCAATTTAAGCCAGCCTTCTGAATCGGTCGAAAAGCTGATTGATATGATCTTCCTGTTGCCACAACGACTTCAATATCTGCTGCCTGTGCGTTGCGAATTGCTTGTGCATTTCGTTCACTTACTTCACCAAGTGGTGATAGTAATGTTCCATCTAAATCTGTTGCTATCATTTTTACCATAAAAAAGCGCTCCTATCTAAACCAATCAAATAATTTAATTTCTCTATTTAGCATACCTGAGATTTTGCCTTACAGCAATAAATTGAATGTAATATCCTTGTAAAGGTTAGCAAAATTAAACTTATTTACCTCATCAATGCAATGCACATAAGCCAAGTAAAAAAACAAGCGCGTTACTTTCTGGGCAGATAAGGTAACCCTAGAGTAGGATTAGTTTTTCCTTATAAACCCTTTTCATTACAAAGGATCAATAGCTGAATAAAGTTAAAGCCTTCGGCGGATGCCGCAGATTTTTGATCGAGCTGAGCTTGATAAAATCTGAGTACAAATACGCTAAGGCGCCTTTGACTAAAGTCACATCCAGTTTATTCATCAGACTAAACCCAGTTGTTTTAAACCATTATAAATCCCATCATTATTCACTGTGCTCGTTCGGTATTTAGCATATTTAAAGAGCTCAGGGTGAGCATTCCCCATTGCAAAGCTTTGTCCGACGGTAGCAAGCATTTGTCTATCATTAAGTCCATCGCCAAATGCTACAGCTTGTTCAGGTTTTATTTCAAGTAATTTCAATATATGTTTAATGGCTTTCCCTTTATTAACATGATCTTGGATGACGTCATAATTATTGGTCATTCCTTCAACATTAACTGGGGCAAAAAATATCGGTTGATCAGTTTGATAAAGACCTTCTTGTTCTGGTGAAAGATTCATAATCGTAATTCCTAATATCTCATCGACAAATGCAGGCTGATATAATTGATTATGTTTAATATTAAAGTATGTAATAAAGCGTTGAACATAGCTTTTATCCAAATTTGTGAATAGATTAGCCTCTTTCGTATAAAGGACAAGCTCATGATCGTGCTTTGAAGCTACGTTCAAATAATGGGTTACAACAGATCGATCCATTGGCCTCTGGTAAATTGCTTTATCTTGATAGACTGCATATGCGCCATTGTAGCCGATCATGGATTGAATACCTAATTCATCTGCAATCGGCCCTAATTCATGAAGCGGGCGCCCAGTTGCTAGAAAAACAAGAATACCTTGGCTTGTTACATAATCAATGGCTTTTTTTGTGGAAGCCTGGATACTATGGTCAGGAAGTAAGATGGTACCATCAACATCAAGGAAAATAATTTTTATCTTTGGCATTGTTTGTCCCCCATTTAATCAGTCTAGTAGTTCAATATTAGCATATTATGATATAGTTAATAAAGAATAGCAAAAGTAAGCGAGGGATACATATTTGTCAGGATTTAATCAGCAATTTATTCTATCCATTATTTTAATTGGGCTAGGTTATTTACTAAAGGTGACAGGATTACTAAAGGAAACAGATGGTGAAGCAATCTCACGCCTTATTTTTAACTTAACTTTACCTGCTTTAATCATAACTTCGTTCTATCAAGTTAAGTTTGATTGGTCGTTACTTATTTTAGTAGCAGCTGGTATTCTAATGGGCTTTCTCTTTGTTTTACTAGGGGTTATTTGCTTTAATAGCGAATCGAGGTCAATCAAAGGAATGCTAGTGATGATGCTACCTGGGTATAACATTGGTTTGTTTGCTTATCCATTAGTAGAAGGCATATGGGGAGCAGAGGGGATTAAATACTTTGGTATGTTTGATGTTGGCAATGCCTTTATTGTGTTTGGTTTGTCCTATTTAATCGGCAGCTATTATGCAGATAATCATAGTCAACTTACCGTTAAAGCGTCTTTCAGAAAACTATCACAATCGATTCCATTAATGTCCTATTTTATTATTTTTATTCTCAGCATATTACAAATTGACATCCCAGGGATAGCAATTGATCTGGCGGAAATTATCGCTATGGCTAATATGCCGTTATCTTTGTTACTGCTGGGACTATACCTTAACTTTAGTGTAAACCGCTTCCATATCCGTTTAATGACAAAGTTTATCGGGTTACGCTATGGTGTTGCACTTATCATTGCGCCATTACTATATTGGTTATTACCGGTAGACAGTATGATCAAATCGACCCTTTTAATTGGATTCCTATTACCTATTCCGCTGTCGTTAATACCATATGGTGTTGAATTTAAATATGATAAACAATTTATTGGAACATCCTCAAATGTCACGATGTTACTAAGCTTTGCTTTGATCTGGGTTATTGTCAATCTTATCTAATTGAAAGGGGATTGGCACAAAAACAAATATTGTGGCCTTTCATAGGCAGTTCAACAAGCCTTTTTATGGAACAATTAATGATCAAAACACGTACTGCTAACTGCTAAGCTTTTTTTACTTTTAAAACAGACAAACCTCTGATAAAATTCAATTTTATCGGAGGTTTGTCGACAGTCTAAAATGAGCATCATTTATGCTCATTATTCGTCATTAAATACGTTGGAGATAATATCATTTAGTTCTCCTTTTTTTACCATGTCTTGAAATAGATTCATAGATTTGTCTAAGAGATCGGGATTATCTTTAAGCAGATTAAATATTTCTTTCATATCTTTAGGCTGATCCGTCATCGTTACCAACTCCTTTTTAAGCAATTGCTTAGGTAGATTGCTTGAAACTAATAGTTTTTTTCCTTTAGTACAGACATTCTGCACGTATGTCCTAACCTTTGGATTTTTCCATAGAGCTTTAACCTCTTTAACTAAATAGAGCAGTTGTTCATTGACACGATTTCTTTGTGATTCTGGAACTAAAGAATGAAGGCATTCGCTTTTATTAAGCTTTGAAGTTAGTGAGCTAGCTTGATCAGCAGGAATAAAGCGGCGTCTGCCATTAACTTTAATCGTAACTAGCGACATGTCTTGAAACCCCTCCTTTCAGCATCATTATATTGCTACTATATGTCTACCTTAGCGATTGGTATCGGTCATCTCTCTTCGTTTGCTGAAAAATGAGTAAACCATCGATGAGTTAATTATCTATTTTTAATAGATATCCTCTATTTATCCATTCAACATTATTAGAGATAGCATAAGTTATCATGTGAGTACTCACAGTAAAGGGAGAGGAGGGAGATCAATGGCTATTATTGCGGCTTTAGCGCTACTCTTCTTTTGGTTCTTTATTTTTACTCCAATTGTGATATTCATTGCTGTTCTTGCATTTTTGGGTGTATAATTCTAGAGGAGGATGAGACAAAAAGATCTTAGTAAATAGAAATGAGTACACGAAGAACTTGAACGGGCAAGCGTTGGCTTGCCCATTATTTATTTGCTGTTTATCGGATCACAAGCGGATTTTCTCCCAGTATAACTGGCTTTAAGCCTCCCGCTTCAAGAAATAAGGGAACATGCCATGTCTAAGTGTGAGATCCAACAGCCAGTAACGGCCCGAGTGGATCAACTAACGTTCCGCGGGGGAGAAGAAGCTGACTAAGTTCACGACGTCGTGTCGCAACGTCTGCACGAGCACATCCTATGCGTCGAACCCCTCCTGAATGAAGTTTCACTTTATCGACTGGAAAAGTACGTTGAGTTAGTTCTTACACTATACTCGTAATAACTTTAACAGACGAAAATATTCAAATATTTGGATCATAATGACTATTAACAAGCTAGCTTTTTCGTTATAATAAAAGTATAAATGATCAGAAAGGCGGTAATAATTTTGGCAAGGATTGTATGTGATTTCTTTTCGGAAGCGCTTTCTTTAAATACGACCATGACGGTGATGTTACCAGAATCGTCTTATCAGCAAGCTAGTGGCAATAAAGGACGATTACATCCAACATTATATCTACTTCACGGCTATAGCGATGACCACTCGATCTGGTCAAGAAGAACATCAATTGAACGTTATGCTGCTGAATTAGGTCTAGCTGTAATCATGCCAGATGTTGACCATAGCTTTTATGCCGACATGACTTATGGGAAAAAGTATTGGACATTTTTAACTGAAGAACTACCAGAAAAGGCACGCTCTTTTTTTCCATTATCATCAAGAAGGGAAGAAAATTTTGTTGCGGGATTATCGATGGGTGGTTATGGTGCATTTAAATGGGCGCTTAATAAACCTGAACAATTTGCAGCAGCGGCTTCCTTATCAGGTGTATTAGACATAGCTAAGCATAATCTTGAGCGTAAGGATAATGATCATCCAATGGCCTTGACGATGTATAATGCTTTTGGGGGTCAAGATATTAAGGATACTGAGCATGATATCTTTTATTTGATTGAAAAACTTGCAAGATCTGATCAAGATAAACCGATGCTGTATCAAGCTTGTGGAACCGAAGACTTTCTATACCAAGACAACCTTGATTTTAGCAAGCTAGTTGATCGGCTTCGATTTGAGGTAACGACAACCTTTGACTCTGGCTCACATGAATGGAGTTACTGGGACCATCATATTCAACACGTATTAAAATGGCTGCCAATCTCTAAGCATAATGAGTCTAATCCATCTCAATGACTGAACCATTGAAGCATTTTTAAAAACTTTTGCAAGACAATGCCAATGAGGATAAAGTCACGATCTAACTAGCGAGTTGTAGAAAGACAATGCTGTTTGATCTTATTAAACCGAATATGAAGATTGATCAAATTAAAGTACTGCCTTACGCTTGGAACTGCAGATACATACAAAAATAAAAACAGTTGGTCATTCGATAAAGGTCTCGTATCTTGAGTTGCAATAAGGATCAAATATAAGGAAAAGCAAGGTACCGGTTCCCAAAAGAAGATTTTAGGGACCGGTACCTATTGGGTGACGCTGATTCAGTAATTTGTTCCGTATTTGTTTTTAGATTAAACTTGCAAAAATATTGTAAAAATGAAAAAGAGAACGATTAGATCGCTCTCTTTAGTAAGCCGTATTAGTTTTTAACAACGTTAGCTGCTTGTGGTCCACGGTTACCTTCTTCGATATCGAAAGTTACACTTTGACCTTCTTCAAGAGTTTTGAAGCCTTCGCCTTGAATAGCTGAGAAGTGTACGAATACATCATCTTGACCTTCAACTTCGATAAAACCAAAACCTTTGTCTGCGTTAAACCATTTAACTGTACCTTGTGCCATATTACTTTTCCTCCTAGTGTGGTTATACCACACAATGTATTACTATTCTTGCTCAAGCATCAAAACGAAAACTTTCACGTTGTTAGTTACTTGAAGTGTTTTGTCGAACAAAATAGCTATTGTCATTATAACAAGACCGTTTGATAAATGCAACCCTTTACGTTAAAAACAAAAAAGTAATCGATTTGGTGTGCTAACTTTTGGGGTAATAGTATCGAATTATTTGTCCCTTTCTATCCACCTTTATCGCAGTGTAACTGGCTGGGGCTGCGATTTACTCGCCCCATCGAAGGGCTTTTGTAAGACTCCCAGTTCAAGAAATAGGGGAACACATCATGTCTAAGTGGAGATCCAACAGCCAGTAACGGCCCGATTGGTTCAACTAACGTTCAGTGGTTAAAGAGGGAGCTGACTCAGTTCGCGACGTCGTGTTGTAACATCTGCACGAGCACATCCTATGCGTCGAAACCCCCACTGAACGAAGTTTCACTTTATCATAGCTTTGTCATAAATAACATGGTCTTTTGCTTGTTCAAAAAAATTTGATCAACTGTCATTTAGGTGATGTCATATTTTTTATCTTGCATAGAGTAGTGATTAAAGATAGTATAGTAAAGGTATTGCAGACGAAGAGATCGACCTTTTGTGTGGAGGGGTTAACATGAATAATAAACAATCTATTTATGGATTAACGCAAGAGCAATTAACGGAATGGTTTGTAGATCGAGGAGATCAAGCATTTCGTGCTAAACAAGTGTGGGACTGGTTATATGTCAAGCGAGTCCGTGATTTTGATTCGATGTCTAACCTAAATAAATCAACCAGAAAGTTATTAATGGATTGCTTTACACTTGACCCGCTCGTAGAAGAGCTCAAGCAAGAGTCAAAAGACGGCACGATAAAATTTTTATTTAAATTAGCAGATGGTCATTTAATTGAAACAGTATTAATGCGCTTTTCTTATGGACTATCAGTATGTGTAACGACACAGGTGGGATGTAATATAGGTTGCACTTTTTGTGCAAGCGGACTACTCAAAAAAAACCGCGATTTAACTAGCGGAGAGATCGTTGGACAAATTATGAAAGTTCAGCACTATTTAGATATGCAAAGTCAAGGTGAACGGGTTAGTCATATCGTGGTGATGGGGATTGGTGAGCCATTTGATAATTATGATCACACGATGAATTTCCTTCGTATTGTCAATGATCAAAAGGGTCTTTCCATCGGTGCTCGTCACATTACGGTATCGACTAGTGGGCTAGCCCATAAAATTAGAGCTTTTGCTAACGAACCCTTACAAGTTAACTTAGCTGTATCATTACATGCCCCAAATGATCACTTGCGAACGAAAATAATGAAAATAAATAAGGCATTTCCAATCGCTAAATTAATGGATGCGATTGACTACTATTTAGCAACAACTAATCGTCGTATCACGTTTGAATATATTCTTCTTAAAAATGTTAATGATCATAAAGAGGAAGCATTAGAGCTAGCTAAATTGTTAAAGAATAAGCGCCATCTCTCGTATGTTAATTTAATTCCTTATAATCCAGTTGAAGAGCATAATCAATATGATCGAAGTGAGAAGCAAGCGATTCTTACCTTCTATGAAACCTTGCTAAAAGAAGGGATTAATTGTGGCGTGCGGGTCGAACAAGGTTCAGATATTGATGCTGCTTGTGGCCAATTAAGAAGCAAGCAAATGAAGAAAGCCAATTAAATTTAGTTTAAAATAATTTTTTATAGTAGGACAAAGCATGAAGTTGTTTTTTTACAGGAGATCCGGGATTTAACAGTCATGGTTAGCTCCTTTCTCCTGTGAAAAATCATGTTAAAGTGTGACAGGGTACGTTTAATCCCAGTTCAGCTTTAAAATCTCAATCCCTGCTTAGCAATTTGGCATCTATTTAGAAATCATGCGAAAGGTTTTCTATAGTTGAATACTTTTCGGATAAATAAATATTGGTGTATTTGCTAATTCTGTTATTTTTTTTATTAAATTTGCGCAATCGATTGCTTTTTGTGTTAGAATAAGATGAAATGACTATCTGTAATCTTATATATCGGATAGTGAACCAATTAATGCAATCGTTTTCCTTCGGTTATGCTTTTATTACATTTAAGCTACAGGGTAAAACGGAAACAAATCATAAGCGTTGACAGGGGGAGTAAGTAAATGAAGAAGGTTTGGTGGAAGGAAGCCGTTGCTTATCAAATTTATCCAAGGAGTTTTAAAGATTCTAATCATGATGGCATTGGGGATCTACAAGGAATCATTGAAAAATTGGATTATTTGAAGGAACTGGGTATTGATGTTATTTGGATTAGCCCAATCTATCAATCGCCTAATGATGATAATGGTTATGATATCAGCGATTATCAAGAAATTATGAAAGATTTTGGCACAATGGAAGATTTTGATCAGCTATTAGCGGCGACACATCAACGCGGCATGAAATTGATTATGGATTTGGTTATTAATCATACGTCAGATGAGCATCCATGGTTTATTGAATCACGCTCATCAAAAGATAGTCAATATCGTGATTATTACATTTGGCAGCCAGGTGAGAATGGCAAGGAGCCAAATAATTGGGCTTCTATCTTTGGTGGTTCTGCTTGGGAGTATGATGCAACGACTGAGGAGTATTATTTGCACGTTTTCTCAAAGAAACAACCCGACCTCAATTGGGAAAATCCTAAGGTGAGAAATAGCCTATATCAAATGGTTAACTGGTGGCTTGATAAAGGGATTGACGGCTTCCGAGTTGATGCCATTTCACATATTAAAAAACAAAAAGATTTTCCTAATTTACCGAACCCAGAAGGTAAAGCTTATGTAGAATCCTTCGCAGGTCATATGAATCAACCGGGAATCGATAAGTTCTTAACTGAATTTGGAGAACAAACCTTAAAGAATTATGATATTATGACGGTCGGTGAAGCTAATGGAGTGAAAATTGAGGATGCCGAGCAATGGGTAGGTGAAGAGAAGGGTTATTTTAATATGATCTTTCAATTTGACCATCTCGGCTTGTGGCAAAACAGCATTGATGGTGGTCTTGATTTACCGAAACTTAAAAAGGCATTAACCAATTGGCAAAAAGGATTAGATGGAATCGGTTGGAATGCTTTATTTCTAGAAAACCATGATCAACCTCGTTCTGTTTCTACGTGGGGGGATGATACTTATTTAAGAAAAACCTCAGCCAAAGCATTAGCAACCTTATATTTCCTTATGCAAGGTACCCCGTTTATTTATCAGGGGCAGGAAATCGGGATGACCAATGTGCAATTTGATTCAATTGATGATTATAATGATATAGCGATAAAAAATTTATATAATGAGCAATTGGGGTTAGGGAAGACACACAAAGAAGTAATGGAGATTATTTGGAGAACAGGACGTGACAATTCTCGAACTCCTATGCAGTGGTCAAGTGAGCCAGAGGCGGGCTTTACTACCGGAAAGCCATGGATGAAGGTGAATCCGAACTATCCTGAAGTCAACGTAGAGCAGGCGTTACGTGATCCTGATTCGATTTATCATTATTATCGTCAGCTTATTACATTACGGCGATCATCAGATAGTTTAATCTATGGCAGCTATGACTTGATTGCTGAAGAGCATCCCCATGTGTATGCTTATACCCGTACAGGAGCTAATCAGCGTTATTTGATTATTGTTAATATGTTTAATTGTGACACTGAATTTGATTTATCAGATTTAAGTGATCAATTTGAGTTGAAAATGAGTAACTATAAGTTTACAGAAACGAATCATTGCCAGTTATGTATACGACCATATGAAGCACGCGTTTACCTATTAAAATAAACACAATAAAAGGAGAGAGTGGGATAATGCTCTCTCCTTTGTTGATTAAAAATAGGATTCTTGATTACCTTTTTCAAGTAATGCCCAATGACAAAGAATCCGTTCGATTAAGTCAATCCCTTTAAAAATCAATAGTCCAAGTAAGCTAATCGCGATAATGCCAGCGTACATATCTAAATAGTCAATTCTAATCCAAGCATCCATAATAAAGTAGCCAATTCCGTAGGTCGTTGCATAGTTCTCAGCAAAAAAAAGAACAGATATACTTGTTCCGACACTAATTCTTAAGGCGGTCAGTAGCTTTGGTAAAATGGCAGGTAGGATTAAATGCCGATAGCTTTGCCACTTGGTCGCGCCTAAAGATTGTATTGAATAAAACAACATTTGATTTAATCCCTTTACACTATCTCTAATAGAAACAAGAAGTTGAAACACTATAATAACTGTAATTAAAATAATTTTCGAGCGATTTCCTAGACCAAATAAAATCATAAAGATTGGCAGGAAGGCAATCTTGGGTAGTGGAAAGAGTAAGTAAATGATCGGACCAAACAAACGGTCATAACGTTCGTGTAACCCTAACCATAATCCTATTGTTGTACCAACTAGAACAGCGATAACAACAGAAATAAATATACGCGCGAAACTTGCTCCTAAATGTGGCCACAATGATCCGGTAATCAAAGAGAGAAAAACATTAATCGCGGCAAGTGGGTGCGGGACTACGGCTGAATTTAAGCTGTAATGCAGTAAAAGCCAGCCAACCAGAATCATTAAGGTGGCATAGATCGTTCGATTTTTATCAATTAAACGTTTAATCATGTTCAACACGCTCCAACTCAGACCGAAGCTTCATACACATTTCGTGGTAAGCAAGCTGGCTTCTTAAATCCTCAGATCCGAAATAAGGGTTATCGATAACGGTTTTAATTCGTCCTGGGTTTGGCTGCATAATAATGATTCTCTTTCCAAGAAATACGGCCTCTTCAATGTTGTGGGTAACGATTAACATGGCCATCCTTCTGACTCGATAAAGCCCGAGTACGACTTGCTGTAATTCCTCTCGAACGATTGTATCAAGTGCAGAAAAAGGCTCATCCATCAATAATAAATCAGGTTCAATTGCAAGTGCCCGAGCAATAGCTACACGCTGCTGTTGACCGCCACTAAGCTGAATAGGGTAACGATCAGCGTATTCTGCAATATGAAGTTGCTCCAGGATCGCTTGAACTTGCTGTTTGATTTGCTGTTTAGGACAATGACGAATCTGAAGTCCTAGTGCTACATTTTGTTGAACCGTTTTCCATGGCATCAGTCCGTATTCCTGAAGAATGACTCCGGTTGAAGCTCTAGGCTTACATACTTGAGCTTGGTTAATCGATATATGTCCTTGGCTTGGTTTAATTAATCCAGCTATTGCTAATAATAATGTACTCTTACCACAGCCTGATGGTCCAATAACGGCAACACTTTCATGTTCGTTAATGGCCAGGCTAAGCTCTTTCAATGCACATGTTTGATGATAATGAATGGTTAGTTGTTCAATTTTAATCATATTCACAGATCCCTTTTTAGCGGTTTGGCCAAATCCAAATGATAAGCGTCTCATCGTATTGTTTGCTCGTTATGACTTTATCAGTTTAAAAAGCAGGTAAGCTATGGTCTCGATTGATAGACCTTATCAGCAATCATTGTTTGATAACTAACAGTTAAATTGATATCTTGAATGGATTCAACCCACTCAATAACTTGATCGATGTAGGCTTCACTTGGTACACGTGCCAGGTGGTAGTCAGGTAAGGTAATTAAATCGCGAATCTCAGGATTAAGCTCGAGCTCTTCAATTAGAGCATCTAAAGCTAACTCGGGATTTGCTTGGATAAGCTCAACAGCCTGATTATAACCTTGAGTGAATTTAATGATTGCTTCTTGATTATTGGCCAATGATTCAGATGTAAAAACCATAGCCTGTAATGATTCCCCTTCATCATCTGTTATCGTGATCTGCTTGTTTAACCCATTAAGTTCCCCTTGTGAAGCAGCTGGTTCAGGGATAAAGCCAATATCAAGCTGACCAGTTGCAATCATTTCTAGTCTTGCAGGGATTTCAGCGATATAGACTTTGTTAACCTCATATTGAGGGACTACATATTGATCCGCTAAATAGTTTGACACACTGATTTCCATTAAACCAAGTTCTTGTGTCTGATCTTCGACAAAATTGTCATTTGTTAAAAAAGCAAAGCTCCCGTCTGTGCTCATAACAATTTTAGTTTCAAATCCATTATGTAGGTTGTTTAAAAAAGCAATTAAATCAGTCATCGCTCCATCCAGCTCGTTAGCCTGAAGGGCGCTTTGGCGATTGTTAGCATTTGAATAAACTGTTGCCTCAAGCTCTAGTCCAAGCTCAGCAAAGATTCCCTCGCGTTCAGCAACAAAAATGGGTGCGGAATCTACGGCTGGCATTAAGCCTATTTTCAACGTGTCTTTATTTTGTTGTTGATCGGTTTTAGTTTGATTGTTCTCAGCTGCTTGACACCCCCATAAAGTTAAAAGAGTAAGTAGCAACATAAAAGTTATCTTTTTTAATTTCATCGTAATCCCCCTGAAAATAGTAATCTATTGAAAAGACAGCCTTTAGTTTATCGAAAATAGCAACAATTATCAATGTGAAAATAAGCACAATTTTATGAACTTTTTTGACTGATAAAGTCAGTAAATAAAGGAATAAACGATTTTATCATGTTGACTATTTCACAAAAAAGAGTAAAATGAAGGCCAGTGTGTTTGTCTATTCAAATTAGGAATAAAAGGGGTTAGTCAAAAGTGGAAGAAACGTTCGTGCGAGATGATTTTGGACAGCGATTAAAAGCTATTTTAAGAGATTATTTCTTTGCAACAAGACCATTATCTTTAACACTTGCTCTTTACTCGACGACCATCGGTATTGTGATCGCCTATCATGAAGGTTATTTGTTTAATCAAGATGAATTTTTTTTGGATTGGATTAAAATTCTTCTTGTAACGGTCGCAGGGCTATTTGTTCAAACAGGAGCCAATTTAATCAATGATTATTTTGAGTGTGATTATAAAGATCGACACCAGAGCTTAGTAAGGTACCATTTCTTAGGGAAAACACGGACATTATTTGATATTTCAATTTTTCTCCTTGGGGTCCTTGCATTTGTAATCACAGGTGTAATAGGCCTGATTCTATTATGGCTTAGCTCGGGCGCTGTATTGGTAGTCGGAATACTAGGTATAATCGGCAGTTATGCGTATACGGGTGAGCCAATTGTTTATAAAAAAAGAGGTTTAGGAACCCCGCTGTCATTCTTATTAATGGGACCTTTAATGATATATGGAGCTTACGTGGTTTTTGCAGAAACATTTAGCTGGTCACCGATTTTAATTGGCATGCCAATTAGCTTAATCATCCCTGTTTTAATGCTTAGTAATGAATTACGTGACTATCATCGGGATAAAAAGCTTGGCATTCGAACCATGACGGTAAGGCTTGGATTTAAATTCAGCAAATGCCTATATGTGTGTTTGCTTATTCTTTCTTATAGTCTAGTTGTGGTTTACATATTGGCTAAGCTTGTCCCAGCTCATGCAATATTAACATGGTTAACGATTCCACTGGCTATTAAAAGTATTCAATTAATTGCAGCGAATGAACGAGCAGTTGTGCCACAAACCAATAAACTGCATCTAGCTTTTGGAATGATACTGATTCTATCTCTCTTGTATAGTTAAACTTATCAAGTAGATGCTTTTTGTAGGTGCGTTATCTTGTTAAAATATCGTTGTAGAGCTTAGTAAAAGTAGAACTAATCATTTGATAGGTTAAAGATTGTGAGAAGCTGTGATGACTAAATGGGTAAGGAAAATTGAGATAATTGTATCTCTTGATCGCATTGTAACTGACTGGGGCTGCGATTACTTGCCCCATCGAAGGGATTTTGTAAGCCTCCACTTCAAGCAATAAAGGAATACGTCATGTCTAAGTGGGCGATCCAACAGCCAGTAACGGCGATTGTTCAACTCACGTTCAGTGGGGGATGGAGGAAGCTGACTAAGTTCGCGACGTCGTGTCGCAACGTCTGCACGAGCATATCCTATGCGTCGAAACCCACACTGAACGAAGTTTCACTTTATAAGTGGTGAGATAAATGTCTATCAACCCCCGGCTGAATCAAGTTAAAGCCTCCATAGTGGAAATTTATCGAGCTTCGCTCGATAAAATCCAACCTCAAATACGCCAAGGCATATTTGACTATTTAAATCCATGCTATGTCCACTTATAAGGAGTTTCCTGATAGACGTGATAGTTCAGCCAGTTGGAAAAAATCAAATATGCTGATGAGCGCCATTTATTATTAGGTTGGCTAGCTATATTATCGTCTGGAAAGTAATGAGCAGGTGGATTAATATTTAAGCCTTTGACTAAGTCTCGCTGGTATTCCTGCGCTAGAGTATCAGCATCATACTCAATATGACCTGTTATCATGACATGCTTTCCATTATTTGAAACAATTAATAATGGTCCTGCTTGATCAGAGTGGTCTAATATGGTTAAGTCTTGATGCGCTTTAATGGCTTCAAGATCGATATTAGTGTAACGAGAATGTGGTGCACGAAACTGATCATCGATCCCCCGAACAAGTTTGTGTGTCGGTACAATAATGTCATGTCTAAAGATCCCACTAATTTTTTCTTCACGCTCAGACTTACCGATCCCATAGTGATAGTATAGTGCAGCTTGAGCTCCCCAGCAGATATGCAATGAAGAGGTGACGTGTGTGTTTGACCAATCCATAATATCAACCATTTCGTTCCAATAATCGACTTGTTCAAAGTCAAATTGCTCGACGGGAGCGCCAGTGATAATCATGCCATCGTACCGCTGATCTTTGATATCTGAAAATGTTTGATAGAACTGATCTAAATGTGATCGAGCTACATTTTTTGATTGGTAGCTTTCAGTATGGATGAAGTCAGCGTAGACTTGTAGAGGCGAGTTACTAAGCAAACGTAAAAGCTGTGTCTCTGTTCGTTCTTTTTCAGGCATTAAATTTAAAATGAGTAGCTTTAACGGTCTAATATCTTGATGTGAAGCACGCTCAGACTCCATAATAAATATATTCTCTTTTTCTAAAATCGAGCCTGCTGGCAACCCCTTTGGTATGTTGATTGGCATCTCATTCTCCCCCTAATCTCTTTTTCGCATGACTAGCTATTATCGTTCATTATAGCCATCTTTACTTTAATCAGCAACAGCTAATTTTGATTATTCTGATAATAAAGAAATCCAGCCATTTGTGTAGCTATTGGCTGGATTTCTGATCTACTTGCGATCCATTTCTGACAAAGTTTTAATCGCATAGCAAAAGTTCGTCTCAATTTTTTGCAGTAAATAAAAAGGTGGCGGCACTGGGAAAGCCGATCTCAGCTAATATTGTAACCCAGTATTGTGCTGACATTAGCATGAGCCCCTTACAATTGGAACGGTTATACACTAATTAAAGCTCTATTTCTTCAATCTGACGCTCAATCACTCTAGCACTGGCTTTCTCTACTAAACTGTCCCCAGCTGTAGAGAAAGCACGAATAGCAATAATTTGATCCATAGCTGCACGAATCGCTTGTTCATTAATTGGCTCAATGGGGTCATCTAGTGTCAGTGTTACTATTCGATTTTGTTGATTTCTAAATTTAAGTTCTAATGTTTTCAACTGTGTTCACCTCCGATCACGTTATTTTCATACTTTCGTTTAACCTTCAGAAAGAATAGCCGTGTCATTTCTACGAACCATATGAAGTGGATGCTTTTGCAGTGATGCAAGTGTTTGAGCTACGTTTAATAGTTGTTCCGATGTAGCTTCAATGCTGATGTTGTTAAATGATTTAGTTCTAGTCACAGGATCACCAGTTTGTTCATTTAAACCCACTTCAAATAATAACTGGAGTCGAGAATCTATCGTTTCGGTGATAGCCATATCAACACCTCCTTTCATTACTATAATCGAAATTAGTGGCCAAAGTGGGCCTATCGAAATCTGATGATATTAAAATCAGCAGCCATCAAAGAAATATGCTATACTTAAATTAAAGAATTAGTATATTGCATAGCCATCGTGTTAAGACGTTGTTTCTCCGGTGGCTGTGATCGAGATAGAGATAAAGGGGGATCAGCTAAATGAGTGAGCAAGCTGTTATTTTTTTCGATATTGATGGCACATTACTTGATCATGATAAGAAATTGCCAGACTCCACTAAACAAGCTATTGCAGAATTGAAGGCAGCTGGACATGTTGTAGCTATTGCAACGGGGCGTGCACCGTTTATGTATGAGGAGTTAAGACAAGAGTTAGAAATTGATTCATTTGTCAGCTATAATGGCTCCTATGTAGTAGTTGAAGGAAAGGTTGTTTTTACCAATCCATTAAGTAAAGAAGATTTATTACGTTTAACAGAGGAAGGCTTATCACAAAATCATCCAATCGTCTTCATGGATGACCAAGATATGCGCGCTAATGTGCCAAATCATGAATACATTGATGAAAGTATTGAATCATTAAAGATTGGCCGCTTTCCTAGTCATGACCCTAATTACCATCAAGGACGTGAGTTGTACCAATCCTTATTCTTCTGTGCCGAAGGTGAGGAAGTGTATTATCAGAACAAATATCCTATGTTTGAATTTGTCCGTTGGCATCCAGTGTCGGTGGATATTTTACCTAAAGGTGGTTCGAAAGCTAATGGGATTAAGCATGCTGTACAAGTCCTCGATATTCCTCAGGAACATGTTTATGCCTTTGGCGATGGCTTAAATGATGTTGAAATGTTAGCAACGATTAAAAATAGTGTCGCAATGGGAAATGGTGAGCCCGAGGCAAAGGATGCTGCCAAGTTTGTCACCAAAGATGTATCAGAAGATGGTATCCTGCACGGATTGAAAATGGTTGGCTTACTATAATAAGCAATTTAACTGATCTAAAAGTGCTCAATTGAGCTTTTAGGTCAGTTTTTTCGTGGTGTGCTACCCCCTTGTAGGGATTAAATTAATCGATCCGACGTACTGACGAAGGGATAGATATCGTGATTCGGCTATCGTAACGCTAGAATTTGGATAAGAAGGTTATGATGTTTGTTAGGTATTTTTTCAAACTAACTATTCGAGTGGAAAAGATTCTGCTAATATAGTAGCTGAGCTCATTTTAGCTAAGTAGGTGATCAAATGACATGTAAAGGATGCTCAGCTTCAGTTCGACATAGTCAAGCTGAAGTTGCTGAATTAATTAAAGAACAACTCATGTTAGAAGATGATTTAGTTGACGATGATGTTTATCAGGCTAGGCTGGTAACTTGTGAAAGCTGTCCGCATTTGCAATATGAGACAACCTGTGGTTATTGTGGCTGCTTTGTTGCATTTCGTGCAAAATTAGCCTATAAAAAATGCCCTGATCCAGCTGGTGCTCGTTGGGGATAAAAGCGAGGAGACATAAGGAAATGAAACAGCAATTAAAACAAGAAATCAATAACATTGAAACAGACCTCAGAAAGATAAGTCGCCATTTATATGATAATCCTGAGCTAGGTGGGGAAGAATATCAATCAGCGAAATTACTTACTGACTATTTGCAAAGTCATAAATTTAAGGTTGAAACAGGAATTGTGGACCGACCAACTGCGTTTCGAGCGGTTTATGATAGTGGCAAGCCTGGAGCCACAATTGGCTATATGGCAGAATATGATGCTTTACCTGGAGTGGGACATGGCTGTGGACATAATTTGATTTCTACCATGGGAATAGGGGCAGGTATACTATTAAGCAAAGTACTTGATCAAATTGGTGGCAAAGTGATTGTTTATGGTACACCAGCAGAAGAAACAAACGGGGCAAAGGTACCTATGGCAGAGGCAGGCTTATTTAATGAGCTTGACGTTGCAATGATGGTACACCCAGCTGGTGAGTCTAGTATGAGCGGCGATTCACTCGCAATGGATGCGATTGAATTTAGCTATCGTGGGAAAACCAGTCATGCTGCAGCGGTGCCAGAGGAAGGCATCAACGCTCTTGATAGTGTCATTCAATTATTTAATGGGATTAATGCACTTCGCCAGCATGTTAAATCAGATGTCCGTATCCATGGTATTATTACTGAAGGTGGTGTGGCGGCCAATGTTGTTCCTGATTATGCAGTTGCCCAATTTTATATCCGGGCCAAGCAGAGAAGCTACCTAAATAAGGTCGTTGATCAGGTCAAACGGATTGCAGCAGGCGCAGCGGAGATGACTGGTGCTACCTTATCTATTCGAAATTACGAGCTAAGCTATGATGACATGAAAACGAATCAGACTTTATCGCAGGCTTTTAAACGAAACTTGGTGGAGCTAGGAGAAAAGCAGATTCACCCAGCGAAAAGAAGTTTGGGTTCAATCGATATGGGAAATGTTAGTCAAGTTGTCCCAGCCATTCATCCGTACATCGGTTTAGACCATCCTGGATTAGTCGCCCATACAGTTGAATTCGCAAAACAAACCATTACTGAAGCAGGACAACAGGCCATGTTAAGAGGTGCCTTAGCATTGGCAATGACTGGGTATGATCTAATAATGAATCAGGATTTATTAGAACAAATCAAAAAAGAATTTCAAGTAAATTAATTTTTTTTGAAAATTCACTTCCCAAATGCATGTTTATTTGTTAAAATTCATAATCATGAATAAATATACATCGTAGCTGAAGGGGAGTAAGAATGATGAAAAAACATACGTTATTACTATTTTTATTAATTACAGTTTTATCCATTGGCCTCGTTGCTTGTGGAAGCGGGAATAATGATGATTCGAACCAAGATCAAGCCGATCAAAATGAAGACCAAGGAGAGACGCCTGAAGCTGGTGACACGTTAGTGATGGCAACATCGGCTGATTTTCCACCATTTGAATCACGTGATGTTGATGGTGAGTTCATTGGTTTTGATATTGAATTAGCTAAGTATATTGCTGAACAACTCGGTTATGAATTGGAAATTGAGGATATGAATTTTGATGGTTTAATTGGAGCATTACAATCAGGACGAGCTGATATGGTTTTGTCTGGTATGTCAGCTACTGAAGATCGTCGAGAGAATGTTGATTTTTCTATTGAGTATAATCCTTCTAGTGAAATGTTTGTGACAAGAAAGGATTCAGATATTACCTCAATTGATGATATTGATGGCAGTGTTATTGGTGTCCAATTAGGGAGCATTCAACAAGAAGGTGCTGAGACACTTCAAAACGATTATGACTTTGAAATTAAAGCGTTAGATGATGCTCAAGCGTTAATTCAAGAATTATTAACAAATCGAATTGATATTGCTTACTTTGATAAAGAAGTAGCGCTTGGGTTTATTGAAGCACAGGATCTGGCTGGCTTCGATGATCCGACCTCTGTTTCACCTGGTATGGCAATTGCCTTCCCTAAAGGAAGCGACCTGGTAGATGATGTTAATGCTGTAATCGAGGAAGCCATTGAATCGGGTTGGCTAGATGAATTAAAAGCAAAATGGTTATCAGAAGAAGATTAAAATAAGAATGAAGTGAGGTGTAAGGCATGAATTTGGACTTTAGCCAAATCGTGCCTTATATTCCTTTTATGTTGGAAGGAATATGGGTAACGTTACAATTTGTTATTGTTGCCATTATTGTCGGTTTCGTCTTAGGAACCGTTTTGGCATTATTTAAAATAGGTTCAATTAAAATACTGCGCAGGATTGCTGATGTTTATACTTCAATTTTTCGTGGCACACCATTAATATTACAGCTCATGATTATCTATTATGCAGCGCCGCAATTATTAGATTATGATATTTCCCCATTTTTAGCGGCTATTCTTGGCTTTGGTTTAAATTCAGCAGCGTACGTGTCAGAAATTATTCGTGCAGGGATTCAAGCTGTCGACCGTGGCCAAACGGAGGCCGCTAAGGCTTTAGGTATACCCTATCGCCAAATGATGATCGATATCATTTTGCCACAAGCGTTAAAGAACATTTTACCAGCATTAATGAATGAATTTATTACACTAACTAAGGAATCGGCTATTGTATCAACGATTAGCTATCTTGATTTAATGCGTCGTGCTCAAGTGGTTGGTGCCAACTTATATCGGAATTTTGAGCCCTTGCTTTTTGTTGGTCTTTTATACTGGTCAATGATAATGGTGTTGAGCTTGATTGGTAAATGGATAGAACGGAGGTTAAACGTCAGTGATTAAAGTCGAACACTTATCCAAAACATTTGGCAATAATGAAGTACTCAAGGATATCTCAATCGAAATAAATAAAGGTGAGGTTGTTTCAATCATTGGACCATCTGGTTCAGGAAAATCAACCTTTTTACGATGTATTAATTTACTTGAACAACCTTCAAAAGGAAAAATATTTGTGTCTGGACAGGATTTAACAGAATCAAAAACGAATGTAACAAAGGCACGTGAAAAAATCGGCATGGTCTTTCAACATTTTCATCTTTTTCCTCATTTGACAGTGTTAGAAAACCTAACTTATGCACCAACAAAAGTTAAGAAAATGACCAGGGAAGAGGCGGAAGAGAAAGGACGCACTTTACTAGCAAGAGTGGGGCTAGCGGAAAAGGAAACCGCTTATCCAAACAGCTTGTCAGGAGGGCAAAAGCAACGGGTTGCTATTGCTCGGGCATTGGCTATGGAACCAGAGCTAATGCTATTTGATGAACCAACCTCAGCACTTGACCCAGAAATGGTAAAGGAAGTGCTTGATGTTATGAAAGATCTGGCTCATTCTGGAATAACAATGCTTGTCGTTACACATGAAATGGGATTTGCTCGTGAGGTTGGTGATCAAGTCTTATTTTTAGATGAAGGAAGACTTGTTGAAACCGGTGAACCGAAGGCATTTTTTGAGAATCCGCAATCAGAGCGGGCAAAGGACTTTTTAGCAAAAATTTTATAAAGTTTTTTTGGTTGCATGAAGAGAACGTCTCCCGAATCGTCTAAGCTGTTACGATTTAGGAGACGTTTTATTATTAACACGAATTCCATTATACAATGCTCATGCTATTTTGACATATTACTTAAAAAATACAATTTGAATGTTTTGCTTATTCATTGACCACTATTGCACATAACTATATAATGACAGTAACATAACTGATCAAGTTGACGAAGGAGAAAGGAGACAATTATGAATCCTATCCAGTTTGAACAATTACCGCCTTTTATTAAACGAGAAATGGATAAAATTTCAGAGAAAATTCGGCCTTTAATGAAAAAGGTTTCAACCTATTCTATGTTTGGCTTTCCGTTAATGCTGATTGGGATTTTTAACATGGTTATTCCTTTTTTAAATCAGGAGTTTAGTATGGAATCATTACTTGTCCCTGGTGTATATGCGTTAGTGGCAGCTATTGGGGTCGCTTTATTTAAAGAGTCAAACTTTTTAAAAAAGCAAATTCATCAAATTGGCAAAAATTATATGGTTGAAAGAATAAATCGTAGTGAATTAATGGAAGCTGATGAGAAAGAACGCTATATTGCACATGTGAAGAAATATGTAAAAATGGATTTACAGCCCTTTTTCCGTTTTTTGACAGAGGAAAATAGAAGACGCCAAATGTAGAGATGACCATTGCAATAAAATAAATGCCTAGAACACCGAGGAAAGCTAGTTTCTTTGGTGTTCTTAATATAGATTTTAACTTCATTCAGCAGTCTCCCATTGCTATAAGGTGCAAATATGTATTCCATCAGTGGGGGTACAAACCTGTAGGCTAGAAGGCTGTCTTTAAGCGCCTAAACACAATTTCAGCTTTCAATAGCAAGATGAAATCTCGATCAAGCTTAAGTGCAATCGCAGTGTAATAAGCTTCTAGTAGTTGTTCATCAGTTAAATGATGCATCAACGATCCCTCTTTTATCCGCTTTTTAAGATTGAAAATTCAGAAAATAAATCATAACTATATTTTGGCTAATCTAGAGTTGTCTAATCAGTCAAAATCCTTTATTATGATTGATAGTATAAATTTTTTAAGCTTTTTGATGCTGAGGTGAGTGAATGAACGTAATAGGAGAGGCTTTAAAATCACCCTTTAATAATTTGTTAGGTATATTCCTTTACTTAACATTTTTAGTTTTTTTGACTATTGCTATTATTTCCTTATTATTTTTTATCATACCTAATCGACTATCTAATCGAATTAAAAGTGCAATTACAGGGACAATAACATTAACTGTTTTGATTATTTGGGTGTATATTGCAATTGTAAGGCAATTTAATTAGTGTGACTTACTATAATATTTCCAGATTAAAGTGAACTTAAACTTCTTGGAAAAAAATTAATGCTTACATAGGTAGGTTATAATATTGGATATGGTTATAAAGTTTTTTATAGGTTGGTAAAGCAAAACAGCTGATAGTTTGACGTCTATCAGCTATTTTTGTTATTATTATCTTGAATTCAAAATATAAAGCGAGGCAAAATGATGAAACATATCTTTATAGAGGGAAAAGATAGTCAAAATACATTGCTTTTATTACATGGAACTGGTGGAACGGAAAGGGATTTACTTCCGATCGCTGAAATGATTGATCCAGAGGCCAATATATTAGCCGTAAGAGGAAATATTCTTGAAAATGGTATGCCACGTTTCTTTAAACGTTTAAGTGAAGGTGTGTTTGATCAAGCGGACTTAATTAAACAGACTAAGACATTAAACACATTTTTAAATGAAGCTAGTGTACAATATCAATTTGATCGCCAGAATATCGTGGCAGTAGGGTACTCAAATGGGGCAAATATAGCCGCAAGTCTTTTATTTCACTATTCCAAACCACTTCGAGCTGCGATCTTGCATCACCCAATGGTTCCGAGAAGGGATATCAAGCTACCTGATCAAACGGGCTTACCTGTTTTTATTGGGGCAGGCAAAAATGATCCACTGTGTCCGCAAAGGGAATCAGTAGAGTTAGCTCATTTACTTTTAGGAAGTGGAGCTAAAGTTAGCCTACACTGGGAAATGAATGGACATCAGCTGTCAAGGACGGAAATAATGGCTGCCCATGAGTGGTATCAAACCCATATTAAGTAATTCAATTCCTTGCAAGACTTAGAAAAGATTGACGGGTGCGCATTGTCTGTTAGCCTAGTCTGGATTTAAACAAGATCAAGTTTGTTGTTATTTTTAAATTTTAAAACTATTTAGATTCTCTCAGTTATTGAAACGGGTATGTGGCTGTAATAGCTACTTACCCGTTTTTTTAGCTTCTTGCAGAAGGTTCTCAATTTTGCAAGTAGTGAATTAAGGCAAACTTAGCTCCTTTTATCGATGCATGATTTTTTTAAAATTAGGACTTTACAAAAAGGATAGAATCACGTATTATACTAACTGTATTACATAATCTAATACACTTAATACACGTGATACAGATAATTCAGTTGAAAGGGAGGGTCTCATGTTCGATTTAGATTTGCGTAGTCGTGATCCTATTTATCAACAGTTGGTTGATAAATTTAAGACGCTTATTATTAATAATGTACTTGAGACAGATGAAAAACTCCCATCTGTACGAACGCTGGCTCAACAATTAACGATTAATCCGAATACGATTCAAAAAGCATACCGAGAGCTGGAAGCTCAAGGTTATATTTATTCAGTAAAAGGCAAAGGGAGTTTTGTTGCTCCAATTGTTGACGTTGAAAAAAAAGTATCACTAAAAGAAATAGAAAGTGACTTAAAGAAAATTTTGCAAGAGGCTATGTTTTTAGGGTTAACCAAGCAGGAAATATTAGCCATGATTGATGAAATAGAGCAACAGTTAGGGAGGGGGAACGACTCATGATTACTGTGCAAGAATTAAGCAAAAATTTTAGCAAAAAAACAGTATTGGAAAATGTTAATTTACATGTAAATAAAGGATCAATATATGGTTTATTAGGCTCTAATGGTGCCGGGAAAACAACACTGTTAAAAATCATTGCAGGTATTATCAAACAAGATACAGGATCAGTCATGGTCGACCATTCAAAGGTATTTGATCAGGTGGGAATTAAGCAGCGCATGATTTTTATACCTGACCAGCCCTATTTCTTCTCACATTATACCGTGAAACAAATGGCTGAGTTTTACGCAGATTTATACTCAAATTGGAATCATGAACGTTTCCAGCAAATCCAACGCATTTTAAAGCTTGATATAAATAATAAAGTACATCAGTTTTCCAAAGGAATGCAGCGGCAAGTATCTTTTTGGCTGGCTTTAAGTGCAATGCCTGAATACTTGGTTTTAGATGAACCGTTTGATGGATTGGATGCAGTCGTCCGAAAGAAAATAAAAAACTTAATTATCCAAGACGTTGCGGAGCGGCAAATGACGGTTATCGTTTCATCGCATAACCTTAGAGAAGTTGAAGATATTTGCGATTATATTGGGATTCTACACCATGGTCAATTTCTTTTTGAAAAAGACTTAGATGATTTAAAATCTGATATCCATAAAATTCAAATTGCCTTCAAAGGTGATCTGCCGACCAAGTTGATCGATAGCTTTCAAATTTTGCATAAAGAAAAACGTGGAAGTGTCTATTTGGTTATTATCAGAGGTGACCGTGTCGAAATCGATGAAACGATTGCGTCGCTCGAACCATTAGTATATGATTTATTACCCTTAAGCTTAGAAGAAATTTTCGTTTATGAAATGGAGGGTGTTGGCTATGCGATTGAAAACATCCTTGTTTAGTCATGAGTTAGCTAAGCAAAACTTTCGCCAAGTTGGTTGGATTAGTTTAATTTACATGGTTTCCTTATTCTTTTTCGTCGTCATGAATGTGATTTTGAATATAGGCAATGTTGAAGAGTATTATTATGAGCTTTGGCGCAATGAATTATTTCACTTAGGTGCTGGTTTTCAACTCATTTTTCTATTTTTGATTCCAGTTCTTATGGCCATTTTTATTTTACGTTATCTTCATCAAAAAGACGCCAGTGATTTTATGCATAGTCTCCCTATTTCTAGAACGAAGCTATTCGTTCATCATGTAGGGTTTGGTTTTATTGCATTGTGGTTACCGATTTTATTAACGGGTCTCATCTTATTTATCATTGCCAATGTAAGCAATGTCGCACACATATACACATTAAGTAATTTAGCTTATTGGATCCTTATGAGTCTACTGATATTAAGCATTACTTTTAGCGTTAGTATTGTCGTCGGAATGTTGACAGGTATCTCAATTATACAGGGGATTTTCACTTTTATTTTTCTATTTTTCCCTGCTGGCTTTACTTTACTACTCATATTTAATATGAATTTTGCTTTAATTGGTATACCAGAGAGCTTTTATTTAGGGGAATTGGATAAATTTTCACCTATAACAGATGTGGCTCAATTAACCGTTGAAGAGTATGCCAGTCCTTTAAAAGTGATGGTTTATATTTTAGGGACAATCATTATGCTAGGCTTGGGGTTATTTCTATATAAGAAACGCCCGGTTGAAGCAGCTACTCAACCGATTGCTTTTCAAGTACTAAAACCTATCTTTATCTATAGCTTTACTTTTTGCTTTACTTTAATTGGTGGGTTTTATTATGGGATAATCCAGACTGATATTCGATGGATTTTATTTGGCTATGGATTATTCTCGCTTATTGGCTATTTAATCAGTCAAGTTATCGTCCAAAAGACATGGCGTGTTTTCCATCAATGGCGTGAATATCTTTATTTTTGTATCGGTGCAATCATATTTATGGTGTTAATTGTATTTGATATAACTGGTTTTGAGAATAGAATTCCAAAGCTAGAGGAGATTGAAACGGCTTATTTGATTACAGATACTTACATGTTTAACAATCGGGAATCTTTTTACGGTAATCTTAATGGTTTTACCGATCCAACCGATATCGAAAAAGTCCAAGCATTACATCGCCAGTTTATTGATCAATCAAGGCGAGCAGACTTTTTAGATCATAATCGCTGGGACATCACCGTACGTTACAAATTAAAAAATGGTAAAGATTTTGTCAGGGAGTATCACATGCTTGATTTACCTGAGAGATTTCCAATTTATACAGAGCTTATCAATAGTACAACATATAAATTATATACCGAACCTATTTTCTTAATTGATCAGCAATTGGCGAGTTCGTTGAGATTTTCTACGATTGGCTCATATAAGGAACTAACGATAACGGATCGTGATCAAATAGTAGAATTTATTGAGTTACTTAGACAGGATGTGTTAGAAGAACCTAAATATGCAAGAGAAACAATGACATATATCGATATTCATATGGTCGATCAAGCTGATTTAGGTAGGTATATCTACGTTGAGGACGAGCGTATTATTAACTGGTTAAAGCAAAACAAACTCTATGAACAAGCTATGATTACCGTAAATGATATCGATCGAATGATCTTATCTGATAGTGCCAGTTATGAGGAGATCTTATATGCTCAAAATCACAATTTTGATCAAAAGGATTTTAAAACATTATTAGTAACTGATGAGGAAGCTATGCAGGATATTCTAGATCAGACACAAATGGGGTATGTTGAAGATGACACATATATAGTAGCTCTATATTTGAAACAGCGACTAGATCCAATCATTATTTATGTGGATTCAGTATTGGTACCAGATTTTGTAACGGAATACTTTAATTAAGCTGTTAAAAGAAGGTTAAAGGCGTTTGTGATAACGCCTTGAAAAGTATTTTAAGAAAATTCAAAAAAAGAAAGGGGTGCGCGCTTATGCACGCAACTGTCGAGCAAGCTATTCCTGATTTTGATACCTATTTCAATGATCATTACCAAGAGATGTATTTTGTTGCTTTGCGCGTTGTCCATAATCATTATAGTGCTGAAGATGTTGTCCAGGAGGCCTACCTAAAGGCTTATAAAAACTATACTTATTTAACAGATGCTTCTAAACGTAGAGCATGGCTACGAACAATTGTGATCCGTACCGCTATTGACCTTTATCGAAAAGAAACAAAATATCCCTGCTTATCACTGGAAGAGGAAACAGAAGCCGGTCGAGAGCATTGCTATACAGGTAATAGTGTAGAGGATCAATTTGAACGCATATTAGAATATGAACAAGTGGAACAAGCAATTAATACCTTACCTAAAAGCTTACGTGAAGTTTTACAATTGAAGCTAATCCATGACAGTAAGGATAAGGTAATAGCGAACGAGTTAAATATTTCCTTAGCTGCTGTAAAAACGAGATTACACCGAGCACGGAAACAATTGAAAGAAATCTACTCAGCATAACGATTGACATTATTTACTTTAGATACTTTGCCTCCAACAGGGTAAGCTAGTAGTAGGGAGGTGATGGACAATGAATCAAAGAAATAACATGATTATCCCACTAATTGCTTCAATCGGTATTGGGTGTGCAACCTATTACAGTATGAGAAATAACGGGAACTTCCATCCTTTTCAAAACATGACGCAGATGTTTAGAAATGCCACAGATAAAATGAACTAATGCGTAAAGCATCGACATTTTGCAGATGTCGGTGCTTTTAAATATTTGTTTTTATCACAGTGGAGCTGACTAAATTCGCGACGTCGTGTCACAACGTCTGCACAAGCAAACCCTATGCGTCGAACCCCCCACTGAACGAAGTTTCACTTTATGTAGTATAACCACTATTTTCAGTCAATATCGATCGTTATAATATCAGAAAATTTAGCAATTTCAATCGTATTCATAGTGATTGTCTGTTTTTTTTGTTATAATGACCAAAGAATATGTTTGAAAAAAGGAGAGTTTAATCATGACAAACTTGCTAACGGGCTTTGTTGGTACATACACTAAAGCTGAAAGTCAAGGTGTATACAAATTTACCCTTGATTTAGCTGAAGAGAAAATTTCGGAACTAACTTTAGCAGCTAAATTGGATAATCCAACCTATTTAACACTTTCAAATGATAATAATTATCTATACGCTGTTTCTAAAGAGGGGGAAGAGGGTGGTATTACCGCTTTTTCGATCGACCCAGAAACCTCAGCATTAACAAAACTGAATAGCTTAGGACAAGTTGGCTCTGCTCCTTGTCATGTCAGTGTTAATGGAGATGGCTCAACTGTCGTTACAGCAAATTATCATACAAAGCAAATTATCTCTTATTTAACTCATTCAGATGGATCACTTAAGCAAGAAGTAACTGTTGCTGAACATGAAGGTTCAGGACCTCATGAACGCCAAGAAAAGCCGCATATGCACTTTGCAGGTTTTACACCGGATGAGCGCTTTGTCATTGCTATTGATTTAGGCTCTGATGAAATTACAACTTATGAGTTAGAAACAGGTAAATTAATCAAAAGACATGTATTTAAAGCACCTGCAGGTAGTGGCCCTCGTCACATTGCTTTTGCACCTAATGGGGCATATGCTTATGTTATGACCGAGCTCTCATCAGAAGTTCTTACATTAGCTTATAATGCCCAAACTGGTGAATTTAATCAATTACAAGCTATTAAATCAATTCCATCAGACCATGTAACAGTTAATGATGGAAGTGCGATTCATATTACAAAAGACGGAAAATTTGTTTATGTCGCAAATCGAGGTCACAATAGTATCACTACCTTTAAAATTGATCAGGACTCTCATCAATTAGAGTTAATAGGATGGACATCTTCAGAGGGGGATTGGCCACGTGATTTTGTTTTGACACCTGATGATCAGTTTTTAATCGTTTCTAATCAAAAATCAAATTCATTAGCCCTATTTCAGCGAGATCTAGAAACAGGAGCGTTAACACTTAAGCAGTCAGAAGTATTTGCACCAGAAGTTGTCTGTGTTAAATTGTTTAATGTTTAAGTTCCTATAAGTCTGATTGATCTGTAAGTCTCAACAGCAAACGCTAAGGTATCGACAGCAAAGTTAGATTTACTATAACTTTAAAAGCGTCGGTCCTTAGCGTTTAGTTTTTTGATGCTTCCTTACGTTTCAGTAATGAGCTATTTATAAATTGTTTTGTTGTAGTGTGAAAGTTGTGATTTATCGCAGTGTAACTGGCTGGGGCTGCGATTACTCGCCCCATCGAAGGGCTTTTGTAAGCCTCCCGCTACAAGAAATAAGTGAACATGTTATGTCTGAGATCCAACAGCCAGTAACGGCCCGATTGATTCAACTAACGTTCAGTGGGGGAGAGGGGAAGTTGACTAAGTTCGTGACTCGTGTCGCAGCGTCTGCACGAGCACCTTCTATGTGTCGAACCCCCACTGAATGAAGTTTCACTTTATCAAATCTCACGTATTCACTTCTCATCTAAGCACTTAATGCCCAACAATGTGCCGTCTCACCTGTTTGGTTATTGTTGCACTATAAGATTTGAGATAAGAATAGTTTTGTTCGCTCATGCTGAGGATGATCAAATAATTGCTCAGGTGTCCCTGTTTCAACTATTTCACCACCATCAAATAAGACAATCCGATCAGCGACTTCACGGGCAAAACCCATTTCATGTGTAACACAAAGCATTGTCATCCCTGACCGTGCCAGTTCTTTCATTACATCAAGAACTTCTTTAATCATCTCTGGATCAAGGGCTGAGGTCGGTTCATCGAATAACATAATTTCGGGCTGCATCGCTAAAGCTCTTGCGATCGCTACACGTTGTTGTTGACCACCAGATAATTGACCTGGATACTTATCAGCTTGTTCAGGAATACCGACACGGTCTAATAATTCCCTCGCAAGCTTTTCGGCTTCTGCTTTCGGTTTTTTCTTTACCCAAATTGGACCTAACATTATATTTTTTAGTATGGTCATATGAGGAAATAGGTTGAATTGTTGAAACACCATGCCTGTTTCTTTGCGAATGGCTTCTATATCCTTTAAATCATGAGTCAAACTGACACCATCAATTTCAATGTGTCCTTGCTGAATCGGCTCTAATCCATTTATCGTTCGAATAAACGTTGATTTCCCTGATCCGGATGGACCTAAAATTACTAACACCTCACCCTTATTTATGCTTAAATTAACATCTTTAAGCACATGCATATCACCATACCATTTGTTGATCCCTTCACACTTAATAATCATTTTATCTGTTTTGGTCACGGGTCCCACCTCGATACTTCTTTGTGTCTGTGCCATTCATCATTCCTCCTTGCCTGATTTTTATCGTTCTCCTATGCCTAATGACTTTTCAATTCGTCTACTTGAATATGACATTGAGTAAGCAATAACCCAATAAACAAAGGCGACAAATACATATACCTCCATGTGTCTACCCAAAAATTCAGGGTTCGACTTAACGGATTGTGCTATCCCGAGCAGGTCGACTAAACCAACGATAGCGACTAATGACGTATCTTTAAACATGGCAATACTTTGCCCAACGATCGTTGGGATAATGGCTCTTAATGCTTGAGGTAAAATAATAAAAAAGGTGGTTTGTACTGGATTTAAGCCAATTGCTTTAGCAGCTTCATATTGGCCGTTCGGAATTGACTGTAAGCCACCGCGTACGTTTTCAGCCATATAAGCTGAAGTGAATAAGGTAGCACCAAGCATAACTCGTATGACATTATCAATCGTTAGCCCAGTTGGCAAAAATAATGGAAGTAGTACTTGAGCCATGAAAAAAATCGTGATCAGTGGGATGCCTCGAATTAATTCAATATAAGCGATACAAAAGTATTTGATTACAGGTAAATGACTGGTCCGTCCTAATGCTAATAATATTCCGATCGGAAATGAAACCAATATGGCAAATACAGCAATTAATAAAGTTAACATTAATCCATTCCATACATTTGTTCGGATAGCAGGTAGAATACCAAAGCCTTGAATGAAAAAAAGAATTAAAGGTATACTAAGCGCCCAACCAATCAAGGTAAATCGTTTGGCACGAACGAAATAATGTCCGATAAGATAGCCAAGAGCAAGAATGCTTATCTGAGTCGCTAGCCAAATTTTAGTGCTTCCGCTAGTAAAAGGAGCGCCAAGATGGATAAGGTAAACGATAAGTAGTATACCAGAGAGACGTAACATGGTTCCCTTAAAACGGCCTGCTGATAAACCAAACATTAACGTAAGCGTTGTTAACGCTGCCCACATTCGCCATAACTGTGCAACAGGATATTGTCCAACCATAAATAGTTTATAATTTTCTGTGATCACATCCCATTGAGCTTCAGTCAGTACCCAACCAAACACTGCATAAATAATTTGAAACAGTACCGCCGATGCGATAAATGTTAAAATCGTATTAAGCCAACTATTAAATAAGTTCTTTTTCGCCCACTCCCAAGCATTTGTAGATGTCTTAGGAGGAGCGATTTGTTTAGCCTCAATAATCTTCAAATCTACACTCATCCTTTTCACCTCTCAACAAGTTGGGATCTTCGATTAAAAATATTCATAAAAAATGAGGTTGTTAAACTTAACAATAAATAAACAAGAATGATTAGCATAAAGATTTCAACTGCGTGCCCCGATTGATTCATCGAAGTATTTCCAACACTAACTAATTCCTGATATCCTACTGCAATCGCAAGACTAGAGTTTTTGGTTAGGTTTAAATACTGACTGGTCATTGGTGGTATAATAATCCGAACCGCTTGTGGTAAAATGACAAGTCGCATGGTTATTGAGTTTTTTAATCCTAATGCTTGTGCTGCTTCACTTTGTCCTTTAGCAACAGATTGAATACCTGCACGAACAATCTCTGCAATATATGTGGCAGTATAAATAACAAGCCCACAAAGAATAGCTAAAAATTCAGCTGATAAACGTAAACCACCAGTAAAGTTGAAATTTCCGAGTTCTGGTGTGGAAATATGAGCTGGTCCCGATTGTGTGACAAGAAAGGCGACAAGTAGGCTAACGAATAATACTCCAGCTGCCCAGATCGATGGGAACTGGCGCTTACCTAATTTCATTTGCTTATTCAATTGATATTTCCACATCAAAACCGTACCAATAATTCCAAGAACAAAACAGACTATCCAAATGACTGTTGCATCGTTCGTAGTAAACCAAGGGATGGAAATACCTCGATTATTAAAATAAAAATGCCCAATTGAAAAGCTTTCCTGAACCTGCGGCAAAGGTAATATAACAGCAAAATACCAAATAAAGATTTGAACGAGTAGGGGGGTATTACGAAATACTTCAATGTATAGTCCAGTTAACTTTCTAATTAACCAATTTTTTGACAGACGACCTATTCCTACGAACACTCCCAGAATAGTAGCCAGCATAATACCAATCAGGGCTACCCGTAAGGTATTTAACATCCCGACAAGAAATGCTCGAGCATACGGGTCAGTTGGTTGGTAATCGATTAAAGATTCTGAAATATTAAAGGACGCCGTTCGACGTAAGAAATGAAAACCAAAATTAATCCCTAGTCGATTTAATCCAGTTATAGCGTTTTTTAGAAAATAACTAAGTATGGCAACAACAATAATGACAAAGACGATTTGAAACAGGATAGGAAGGATGCGATTATCACGCCAGAAGGGAGTAGATATACGCTTTTCTTTTTGCACTTTCATTCACCTCAATATCAAAAAGTTAATGGAAAGAACCTGCATGTATACAGTAAGCAGGTTCTTTCACCACCAAATTGTTAACGGAATGGAGGAGAGTAAAGAATTCCCCCATTTGTGTAAAGATCATTTAGTCCACGCTCCAAGTTAAAGATTGTATCTGGACCTAGGTTGCGATCGTAAATTTCTTGATAGTTTCCTACATGCTTAATAACACGAACGGCAAAATCATCTTCAATGCCTAGCATTTGACCAAGTTCACCCTCATCACCCATAAAGCGACGAATAACAGGGTCTTCACTGTCTAAGAAATCTTCGTAATTAGCTGATGTAATACCTAGTTCTTCGGCTTCAATTGTGGCTAACGTTACCCATTTAACAATATCGAACCATTGGTCATCCCCGTGTCTAACAGTAGGTCCTAAAGGCTCTTTGGAAAGGCTTTCGGATAGAATGACATGTGCTGATGGCTCTTGCATCGTTGCCTGACGTGATACAAGCCCAGATTTGTCTGTTGTCCATGCATCAATGTTGCCTGATTCATATGCTTCAACAACAGCATCACTATCGTCGAATAAAACTTGTTCATACGTAATTCCATACTTGCGGAATTCGTCCGCTAAATTTGATTCTGTTGTTGTACCTGTCTCCACACCAATCCGTGCGCCTTCTAGCTCTTCGATTGATGTAATTCCACTATCAGCTCTTACCATAATACCTTGACCATCATAGAAGGTAGTTGGTGTAAAGTTCGTACCTAAGGCTACATCACGATCAAGCGTCCAAGTTGTATTTCGAATTAAGAGATCTATTTCTCCAGTTTGTAAGGCTGTGAATCTTTCCTGTGCGGATAATGGTCTAATTTCAATCGCTTCGGGGTCATCAAAAAGGGCAGCGGCAATTGTTTTAGCAAAGTCGATATCAAATCCTTCATATTCTCCATCTGAATTTAAATAACCAAATCCAGGTAATTGGTTATTTCCACCGACGATAACATATCCACGATCGAGAACAGTGGCTAACGTGTTACCATCTACATCTTGATTTTTATCATCTGTCGTATCTGCTTGGTCTGTGTCATTTGGTTCAGCAGCTGTTTCGTCTCCTTCTGCCGAACATCCTACTAAAAGTACTGCACCAATCAAGGTAATCGAGAGTAGGAATGTGATTAATTTCATTTTACCTTTCATAAATCATGGTCCCCCTTAATAAAAAGTGTATAAAAAAGTAAATAACTAATATTGATTGTAAAGTACATGTAAGTCCAAATGAACGATCATGTGAGAATTTTTTACAATGTTTTTTTCAGAAAATTCATTTTATTCACATTTGAATACTAATCAATTTTATTCCAAAATAGTATTTAAAATGAATAAAATTTGAAATGTTTTTAGTTGATATTTGGGTTTTGATTATTGATTCAAGAAAAGCTAAGTCTAGCCGTTTTATCACAGTGTAACAGGCTTGGGCTGCGATTACTCGCACATCGAAGGGCTTTTGTAAGACTTCCCTTCAAGAAATAGGGGAAGTGGGATATCCAACAGCCAGGAACGGCCCGATTGGTTCAACTCACGTTCAGTGGGGGAGAGAGGAAGCTGACTAAGTTCGCGACGTCGTGCCGCAACGTCTGCATTCTCACATTATTGGAGTGATTTGCTGTCATCTCACTATTGCAAGAAACGGAGGAACAACAAAAGAATTTAACTTCATTTAGCAGAAGTTTCCTACTTCTAAAAGTGGTGAGATAAATGTCTATTTGTCTACCATTCAGTGGGGGTTCGAATCCTGGCTGAATAAAAATTAAAGCCTCGGCAGGTGCCATAGACTTTTAGCGGAAATTTATTGATCGATGCTCGATAAATTTGGTTGCAAATACGCTAAGGTGCATTTGATAGTAACTGTAAAAAGGAATGTAAGCCAATGTCACTAAGCTAGTTCCCCTAAAACAGAACAACCCACTCATAAAATTCAATTTCATGAGTGGGTTATCTGTTATCTTATTCTATTAGTAGACGATATGGCTTTTTTCGAATTCTGTAATTTTATCGGCATGGGTAAGGGTAACAGAGATTTCATCCCAGCCATTCAGAAGCATCTGTCTTGGATACTCAGCTAAATCAAAGCTTGCTTCAAAACCATTTTGATCATAGACCTTGTTCGTGGTCAAATCGACTGTAAGTTGATAATCAGTTGCTTCCGCATTTTTAATCAGTTGTTGCGTTTCAGTTTCTTTTAATACAATAGGTAATATGCCATTTTTAGTACAATTGTTAAAGAAAATATCAGCAAAGCTTGGTGCGATAATGACTCGAAAACCAAAATCCTGAAGTGCCCAAGGGGCATGCTCACGTGAAGAACCACAGCCAAAGTTCTCACCGCCCACTAAAATTGAGGCATGACTGTATTTAGGTGAATTAAGAGAAAAATCTTTCCTTGGCTGATCCTTTTCATCAAAACGCCAGTTATAGAATAAAAACTGACCAAAGCCTTGCCGAGAGATCCGTTTTAAAAACTGTTTTGGGATGATTTGATCCGTATCAACATTGGCCCGATTTAACGGATAGACCAACCCAGAATGTTGTTTGATCGGTTCCATGAGAAGAGCCTCCTTTTATGCAAATGTTCTAACGTCAACAAAATGGCCCGCTATCGCCGCTGCTGCTGCCATTTCAGGACTAACGAGATGGGTACGAGCATCGGTTCCTTGGCGTCCTTCGAAGTTTCGATTTGATGTTGAAGCACAGCGTTCACCTGGTGGTACAACATCACTGTTCATGGCCAAGCACATGCTGCAGCCAGGTTCGCGCCATTCAAAACCTGCTTGTTTAAAAAGTTGATCCAAGCCTTTTTGTTCAGCTTGTTGTTTGACTGATTGGGAGCCAGGTACAACAATTGCCCGAACATTTGGATTCACTTTACGACCTTTAATGATACTTGCAGCTTGTTCTAAATCCTTTAACCTAGAGTTAGTGCAAGAACCAATAAAGACATGTTCAATTGGGACAGAATTAATCGGAACTCCAGCTTCAAGTCCCATATAAGTGAGAGCATGTTTAATTTCATTCTGTTCATTGGGGTTTTTAGCCTGATCCGGATTCGGGATTTGACCACTAATCGGAATACATTGACTCGGATTTGTTCCCCAAGTAACTTGTGGCTCGACTTCATCAGCATTAAGCGTGACCGTGTGATCATATCTTGCACCAGGATCAGTAGCCAGACTAAGCCACTCGGCTTTTGCTTGCTCAAATTCTGTCCCTTTAGGTGCATATTCCCGACCTTCAAGATAGTTAACTGTTGTTTGATCTGGGCTAACAAGGCCAGCGCGGGCACCAGCTTCGATCGACATATTACAAATCGTCATTCTACCCTCCATAGATAGAGTCCGAATGGCTTCCCCCGTATATTCAATAACATATCCTGTGCCAAAATTAACACCATATTTAGCAATTAAGGCTAGAATAAGATCCTTAGCGGTTACTCCTGTACCAAGCTGGCCGTCTATTTTAACATTTAATGTTTTTGGCTTTGCTTGCCAAATTGTTTGCGTAGCTAAAACATGTTCTACCTCGCTTGTACCGATACCAAAAGCTAATGCACCAAATGCACCATGGGTGGACGTATGACTGTCTCCACAGACAATCGTTTTACCAGGTTGGGTTAAGCCCAGTTCTGGTCCAATTACATGGACAATTCCCTGATGTTTATGCCCCATAGCCGCTATTGGGATACCAAATTCTTGACAGTTTTTTTTCAAGGTATCCATTTGCAGCTTGGAAACTTCATCTTTAATGACATTGGTATGGATAGTAGGAACATTATGATCCATTGTTGCAAATGTCCGTTTAGGTTGACGTACCTTTCTTCCTTTTAAACGCAAGCCCTCAAATGCTTGCGGGGAGGTGACTTCATGAACAAGATGTAAATCAATATATAATAAGGCAGGTTTACCTGATTCTTCATATACGACATTCTTCTCCCAAATTTTTTCTATGATTGTTTTAGGACTTGACACGTTTTTCACTCCTTTACACGATCAATCATTAAAACGATCAAATTTTGATCTAGTTAGTTTTTAATTTATTCACAATGGCTTCAGTCATTTCAGTTGTCGATAGTTGTGTACCTTTGGCCACTTTTAAATCTGCAGTGTGGAAACCATCATTGATACAGGCTTCAACAGCTTGCTCAATCGCTGTTGCTTCCTCTGTCATGTTAAAGGAATAGCGAAGCATCATTGCGCTTGAAAGAATCATTGCAATGGGATTAGCAATGCCTAATCCAGCGATATCGGGAGCTGATCCATGCGCGGGCTCATATAGCCCTACACCGTTCTCTGCTAAACTTGCAGAAGGGAGCATTCCTAGTGACCCAGTTAAAACAGAAGCTTCATCACTCAAGATATCACCAAACATATTTTCCGTGACGATGACATCGAATGAGCTTGGATGAGTAATTAATTTCATCGCAGCAGCATCTACTAAAATATGTTCAGTTTCAACATCAGGATAATTCACTTTTTGCTCTTCTACAATTTCACGCCATAGTTTACTTGATTCCAGCACGTTGGCTTTATCCACAGATGTCAATTTTTTATCTCGTAATCGCGCACTTTCAAATCCTTTAATGACAATGCGTTCAATTTCTTGTCGGGTATATGATAGTGTATCGATGACAGATTGTTGATCATTGCTTCGATGACTAGGCTCTCCAAAGTAAAGACCACCGGTTAATTCACGAACAATCAGCAAATCACTTCCTGAGATAACCTCCTCTTTAAGAGGGGAGGCTGAAAGTAATTGCTTAAAGCCTTTAACTGGACGGAGGTTGGCATATAAATCTAAAGCTTTTCGTATCCCTAACAAACCACGTTCAGGACGAAGGTGCGACGGGTTTTGATCCCACTTTGGGCCACCTACTGCACCAAGTAATACGGCATCTGCTTTTTTGGCTGCTGCTAAGGTTTGTTCAGGTAAAGGATTATTGACCTGATCAATCGCAATGCCACCAATTAGTTGTTCCTCTAGATGAAATTGATGGTTATATTTCCTTTCAATTTGCTCCAAGATCTTAACAGCACTTGCCATTATCTCGGGTCCAATACCATCACCAGGTAGAAGTACGATATTTTTTTTCATCAGTGTTTCCTCCATCAGGCCATTTTTTAAGTAATAAAAATACGATTAACAGCATTGAGAAAGGCATAGACAGCAGCTTCTAATACATCCTGAGCGGTGCCACGACCACTTACTGTTCGTCCGTCTACCTCCATGCTAACATGGACTTCAGCTAAAGCATCCTTACCTCTGCCAATCGAGCTTAAAGTGAAATCAGTAAGCAGAATATCCTCTTCAATAAGAGACTCAATTGTATTATAAAGTGCTTCTACACTTCCTGCGCCTGAGTGCTTATTGGAAATTTCTTTACCATCTGGAGTAATCAAGGATACAGTTGCGCTAGGTGTCTGTTCAGAATCATAATCGACCTGAAATGAACGGAGCTGATACTGTTTTCGATTTGACACATCTGTTTGAATATCCATTAAGATTACAAATAAGTCATCATCTGTTACTTCTTTTTTACGGTCAGTTAATTGCTTGAAGGCATCAAATGCTTCAGATAACTTTTGATCGGTTAAATTATAGCCAAGTTTTTGGAGTTTATCTTTAAAGGCATGGCGTCCGGAATGCTTACCTAAAACAAGATCGTTATTTTGTACACCAACTAGGGCGGGAGTTATGATCTCATAAGTTTGAGCATTTTTAAGTACCCCATCCTGATGGATACCTGATTCATGAGCAAAGGCGTTTCGGCCAACAATCGCTTTATTTCCAGGTACCATCATACCGGTAAACTTACTAATAAGATCACTGGTCCGTTTTATTTCTTTAAGCGTCAATTGTGTTGTAAACGGGTAAAAATTCTTCCTTATTTCAAATGCAACGGCTAATTCTTCTAATGCGGCATTACCAGCACGCTCACCAATACCATTGATCGTGCCTTCAACTTGAGTGGCACCGTTTTGTACGCCAGCAATTGAATTCGCAAGTGCCATCCCTAAATCGTCATGACAATGTGTAGATAGATCTACTTGGTCAATATTGGGCACATGTTCTTTTATATATTTAAACATGTCTCCATATTCTTTTGGTGTCGTATAACCAACTGTATCCGGTAAATTGATAACTGTTGCGCCCGCATCAATAACCTTCTCAATAATGGTCGCTAAAAAAGGAAGCTCTGAGCGTGAAGCATCTTCTGCTGACCATTCCACATCTTGACACTTCGACTTGGCATATTTCACCATATTGACTGCAATATCAATGACTTCCTTAGGTGTTTTACGTAATTTATCTTTCATGTGAATAGGGGAGGTTGCAATAAATACATGGATACGTGGTTTAGCAGCATTTTTGATAGCCTCCCAAGCACGATCGATATCTAATTTGTTTGCACGTGCAAGTGCTGCGATTGTTGAAGACTTAATTGTCTCAGCAATTTTCTTAACGGCATCAAAATCACCTTGTGAGGAAGCGGGAAAGCCCACTTCCATCACATCAACACCGAGTCGCTCAAGCTGCTTAGCTATTTCGAGCTTTTCAAGCTGATTCAGGTTTACCCCGGGTGACTGTTCTCCATCTCTAAGGGTTGTGTCGAAAATCTTAATTTGTGTCATCAGAGATCACTTCTTTCTTAGCAATGGCTTTTTGCTTAACAAAAGGCATTAACTCACGGAGTTCTCGACCTACTTTCTCAATTGGATGATTGTTTTCTGCTTTATAAATAGCATTAAATTGAGGACGATTTGCTTGATTTTCCAAGATCCATTCTTTAGCAAATTTTCCTGTTTGAATATCTGTTAGCACTTCTTTCATGCGTGCTTTCGTTTCACTATTAACAACACGTGGACCAGAGACGAAATCACCCCATTGTGCTGTATCTGAAATGGAATAACGCATTCCTTCAAGTCCGCTTTCATACATTAAATCTACGATCAACTTAAGCTCGTGTAGACATTCAAAGTAAGCCACTTCAGGCTGATAACCTGCTTCGGTTAAAGTTTCAAACCCTGCTTTGACTAAGCTAGTAGCACCACCACAAAGCACAGCCTGTTCACCAAATAAATCTGTTTCGGTTTCTTCCTGGAAGGAAGTTTCTAAAATACCGGCACGACCTGCACCAATTCCTTTTGCATAGGCGAGTGCTAATTGTTTAGCTTCTCCGGTGTAGTCCTGATAGATACCGTATAGAGCTGGTACGCCTGCGCCTTCTTCATAAGTCCGTCGAACAAGGTGTCCTGGCCCTTTAGGGGCTACTAAGAAAACATCAACATTTTCAGGTGGTGTAATTTGACTAAAGTGCACATTGAAGCCATGAGCAAAAACAAGGGCATTACCTTCATCAAGATTATCCTTAATACTTTCTTCATATATACGTGGCTGGTATTCGTCAGGAAGAAGGACCATGATAATATCTGCTTCTTTCGCTGCTTCAGCTACCGATTTGACTTCAACTCCGTCTTCATAGGCTTTATCCCAAGACTTACCTTTTCTTAAACCAACAACCACATTAAAGCCGCTTTCTTTTAAATTAAGGGCATGAGCGTGACCTTGTGAGCCATAACCGATAATTGCAATTTTTTTACCCTTTAAAATATCCTCATTAATGTCCTTGTTATATACTACTTTTGCCATAATAATCAATCCTCTCACATTTTTTATTTTTGTATTTGTAAATGTTTAAAACATTTAACTAAAAGTTAATTGAGTAAAGAAAATGGTGCTTGGTCTGAGTTAGCTTGTGGCTGTTGACCACGTGAAAAGGCAGTAACACCTGTTCTAGCAATATCTTTAATGCCATAAGGCTTTAATAATTCAATTAAAGCTTCAACTTTTTCAGATTTTCCAGTCACTTGAATAGAGAGTGTATCTTTACTAACGTCAATGACACTCGCTCGGAATGGTTCGATGATACCTTGAATTTCCGTGCGTAGCTGTGCATTACTGGTGATTTTGATTAATGCGAGTTCTCTTGCAACAATTGCTTTATCGGTAAGATCGGATACTTTGAGCACGTCAATTTGTTTATTGAGTTGCTTAGTGACTTGTTCTAGCTTTTGGTAGTCTTCGACGTCAACGACAAAGGTAATTCGCGAGATTCCTTCTGATGCGGTTCTACCTACAGATATACTTTCGATGTTAAATTGACGTTTTTGAAGTAAGCCAGTGATTCGGTTTAATACGCCACTACGATTTCTAACCTTTGCTGTTATAATTCGCTTCATGGTTTCACTCCTATCATTTCATGGACGCCTTTACCTGGAGCAATCATTGGATAGACATTTTCCTGTTGTAGGACGCGTGCGTCAATTAATACTGGTCCATTGTAGGCAATCAATTCTGGAAGCTGTTGACTAAATTCCTCAGGGCTTTCGATTTTTACTCCTTTAATTTGATAAGCCGCTGCAAGCTTAACAAAATCGGGTTGAATACTGAAAATAGATTCAGAAAAGCGTTCGGAATAAAATTTTTCCTGCCATTGACGTACCATTCCTAAGGCAGCATTGTTGACAATAACGATCTTAACCGGTAGTTGACGCTCCTGTAGGATCGATAATTCTTGTAGGGTCATTTGAAAACCACCATCGCCGACTACTGCCACAACTGTATCATTTGGTGCGGCTAATTGAGCGCCGATTGCTGCTGGAAAACCAAAACCCATCGTTCCTAGTCCACCTGAAGTCACCCAGCGATTTGGCTGACTAAATTTATAATATTGAGCTGCCCACATTTGATGTTGACCAACGTCGGTGGTTACAATCGCATTGCCTTTGGTTTCTTGATAAATCTGTTCGGTCACCCATTGGCCGATCATGGCATCTTTAGGTTGGTTATACCAAAGCGGATAATCGTGCTTATTGGCAAAGACATGTGTGCGCCAGTCAGAAAAGTCAGGTGTCTCTTCAATTTGATCGAGCATTTCTTCTAATGCAAACTTAGCATCACTGACAACGGGAATATGTGTGTTAACATTCTTTCCAATCTCAGCAGGGTCAATATCAATATGTGCTACAATAGCAGAAGGAGCAAAGTGCTCAAGGTTTCCTGTTAGACGATCATCAAAGCGTGCGCCGATACTTATTAACATGTCTGTTTCATAAAGTGCCATATTAGCGGCGTACGTTCCATGCATACCACCCATCCCAAGGAATAGCTCATGTTCACCAGGAAAGGTGCCTAATCCTAACAACGTATTGACCACAGGAATTTGGTGTTTCTCTGCAAATTGAATCAGTTGCTCAGAGGCTTGCGCAAATTGGACACCTGCACCAGCTAAAATTACCGGTTTGTTAGATGCGAGAAGGGCTTCTTTTAGCTTTTTTACCTGTAACGGATTTGGCTTTATCGTTGGCTGGTAGCCTGGTAGTTCAAAGCTACTATCATATGAATCAGCACAAGGATTAGCTGCGATATCTTTTGGAATGTCAATCAGCACTGGACCTTGACGTCCAGTTGTTGCAATGTGGAAGGCCTCTTTGACAACCCTTGGTAAGTCGCTGATCTTACGAAGCTGATAACAATGTTTAGTAATGGGTGTCGTGATCCCAATAATATCAGCTTCTTGAAATGCATCAGTTCCAATTACATTTTGAGCCACTTGTCCTGTGAAGATGACTAATGGTAAAGAATCAATCATTGCATCAGCAATTCCAGTAACAAGGTTGGTTGCGCCAGGGCCCGACGTAGCAATAACAACACCGGGTTTACCAGAAACGCGGGCATAACCTTCAGCTGCATGAATGGAGCCCTGCTCATGACGTGCTAAGACCTGATTAAAGTAACTCTTTTTCTTATATAGGGCATCAAAAATAGGTAAGACTGCTCCACCTGGATAGCCAAATAAGGTATCGACGCCAGCATCACGCAGTGCCTCAATGAGCAAATCAGCCCCTGTTTTTGGTGGGTGGGTAATGGTTCTACTTTGTTCTTCTTTTGACTTTACCATAATCAATTCCTCCTGTTTTAGTTATTAGTCAAAGTTAATCCAATAGATCAGATTTATAGTGAAAGTTAGCAATCGATGATGATCACATGTCAATCATTGATTTTAAAGCTAATAAAAAAGATCAATTCTCCACGAATAACCTGTAATGAATGATTACAGGATTGCAAGGGAGAAAAGATCTTATGCTTTTCACGGTACCACCTTGATTTATTACACTCTTACGAATGTAACCTCAATAAGCCAAAGATTGGCTCAATTTGGTAACGGGTCAGTACGGATTGACCCGACTGAATCTAAAGGGATGTGATCCGTTCAACTCAGTAACTCCAAGACGATGTCAGAATAAAGTGTATTTCCGGGCTTCCAGCAACCCCGGCTCTCTGTTAATACACTAGGTTTTATTCCTTTGTTCTTATCATTGTGTTTCTAATATTTATTTTTTAGAATTTCATTATGCCACCCGTGTTAGCTGAAGTAACAAGCTTAGCATATTTTCCTAAGTAGCCCGTTGTAATTTTTGGTTCTGGTTTAACCCAGTTTGCTTTTCGTTTTGCTAATTCTTGATCACTGACAGCTAGCTCTATGGTACGAGCAGGGAGGTCAATAATAATTTCATCACCTGATTCAATTAAAGCAATTGGACCACCTTCAGCAGCCTCAGGCGAGATATGCCCAATTGAGATCCCTCGTGATGCGCCTGAAAAACGGCCATCTGTGATTAAGGCAACCTCTTTATCTAAGCCTCTTCCGGCAATAGCAGCTGTAGGAGCCAGCATTTCTGGCATCCCTGGTCCGCCTTTTGGTCCTTCATAGCGAATCACAACTACATCACCAGATTTTACAGTCCCATCATTGATACCTGCCTGAGCTTCATCCTGTGAATCGAATACGATCGCTTTCCCGACAAAACGTTTGATCGAAGGATCGACAGCACCGACTTTAATGACAGCACCATTAGGAGCTAAGTTCCCGTGTAGAATCGATAATCCTCCAACTGGGCTATATGGATTTTCGATTGGCCGTATAACAGCCTCATTTAGAATTTTATGGTCTTTCACATTTTCATAGATACTTTTGCCAGTAATCGTGATCCGATCTCGATGGATCGCTCCATCCAAACGGCATAATTCACGGATAATTGCACTAACACCGCCTGCTAAATGGACATCATGCATCGTATAGTCTGAAGCAGGGCTTATTTTTGCTAAATAGGGGATGCGTTCGGCGACCTCATTAATGCGTTTTAGATCGTAATCAATACCGGCTTCATTAGCAATTGCCAAGGTATGAAGAACCGTATTGGTTGAACCACCCATAGCCATATCTAAAGCAAAGGCATCATCGATTGTATCTTTGGTAATAATGTCTCTCGGTTTAATATCGTTTTTGATTAGGTCCATCAGATGGTGTGCTGCTTGATAGATTAAATCATGACGTTCATCAGAAGTTGCAACAATGGTGCCGTTACCGGGCACTGTCATCCCTAGCATTTCCATAAGTGAGTTCATAGAATTGGCGGTAAACATTCCTGAGCATGAGCCGCAGGTTGGACAGGCTAGTGTTTCCAATTCTTTTAATTCTGCTTCAGTCATTTTTCCTGAACTTACAGCACCCACACCTTCAAACATCGATACAAGAGAAAGGTGTTCGCCAGTGGGTGACACGCCACCTTCCATTGGACCTCCTGATACAAATACAGAAGGGACATTCGTTCTAACCGAAGCCATTAGCATTCCTGGTGTAATCTTGTCACAGTTAGGAATATAGAAGACACCGTCGAACCAATGGGCATTAATGACGGTTTCTGCACTGTCTGCAATAATTTCACGACTTGGCAAAGAGTACCGCATGCCAATATGCCCCATAGCAATCCCATCATCCACGCCAATTGTATTAAACTCGAAGGGGATTCCTCCAGCTTCACGAATAGCTTCTTTAACAACTTCAGCAAACTTATTAAGATGCTTGTGACCTGGAATAATATCAACATATGAGTTACAAACACCAATAAATGGTTTATCTAAATCTTTTGTTTTTACCCCAGTTGCGTGCAATAAACTGCGATGAGGAGCTCTGTCCATACCTTTTTTTATCATATCACTTCTCATATTGTATGCTCCTTCCTTGACAATCACACGACTTTATCGCTTTATTGAGGATGTTCAAAAATGACCAAATGATAAGCGTGATATCTCATTGTTGGCTCGCGTTTATGCTACTGACGTATTTAAAAGCATACGTTCCGTTGATCAACGCATCGCCGTCTCAATCTGCTTACTGCTAATCCGGTATTTTTGAATAGACATACTTATAAATAAAGCTTTTTAATTGTCTAAATAGTAAAATAATTTATTAGTTGTCGACAATCATACAATCAAATTTTATATTGGTCAACAGGTTTAGTGAAAATTTTCTGAATTTTTAATACGAACTAAAAAATCCTGATTGGAAGGGCTTTAATTTAGATAGTTGACATCTTAAAATGATTAGCGCAAGCTAATCTTTGGACAATAAGAATAGACAGGGAGGAAGATTAATCATGCGTCAACTAGCGATTATCCCTTGTGGGAAGAAGAAGATATGGGATAAAGACCCTACAAAAGGTCCAGTTACGGTTGCTGAAGCTTATTGTGGTGTACTACACCACTTAACACGGGCATACGCAGAGAAGTTTTGCACGGATTGGGTAATATTGTCAGCTAAGTATGGTTATTGTTCAAAAAATGATATAATAAAAGGGAATTATGATCTTACATTTAGAACAAATAATACACATTTAGTGATCAGTCATCAAACATTGATGAATCAAATTAAGCAAAAGAAATTAGATCAATATGATCAAATTATAGCCTTAACTGGTCAAAAGCATAAAAAGATTATTGATCGAACCTTTAACTCAAATGTCCCGTTATTCTATCCATTGTTAGGGACAAAAGGGATTGGGGATATGCAAAGACGCTTAAAACAGGCAATTGTAAACAACAAGTCGATTCATTAAGACCCATCATATAAAGGAAATATGTTACAATAAAGTGAATCTTCGTTTAGTGGGGGTTACGACGCAACGGATGTACTCGTGCAGACGTTGCGACACGACGTCGCGAACTTAGTCAGCTTCCTCTCTCCCCACTGAACGTTAGTTGAACCAATCGGGCCGTTACTGGCTGTTGGATCTCCCGCTTAGACATGACATGTTCCCTTATTTCTTGAAGGGGGAGCCTTACAAAATCCCTTCGATGGGGCGAGTAATCGCAGCCCCAGCCAGTTACACTACGATAAAAATTAACTTTATTCAGCAGAAGTTTTTTTGCATCTAAAAGTGGTGAGCTTATTTGTCCTCCATTCAGTCGGGTACAAACCTAGGCTGAATAAAAGTAAAAAAGTAAAGCCTTAGGCAGGTGTCACAGATTTTCAACGGCCATTTATTGAGTGAAGCTTGATAAAATCTGGTGCAATACGCCAAGGCGCATTTAATCTAGAAGGGAGAGGGTAGTAATGAAACGAAATCTTTCTATGGTTTGGGATTTAGACAGTATTTTTAAAGGCGGGAGTCAGTCTAATGAGTTAAATTCATATGTTAAGGAAGCAGAGAAGGGGTTGGATCAGCTTGAGAAGTGCCTAGTTGATTTGAAACAAAGTCAAACTCAAGTATTGATTGATGACTTTGAAGAATTGCTCAACTTTTTAAGACAATCGGTCGTATCTGTTCATGAAATAGCTTCTTTTGTTAGCTGTTTAACAGCACAAGATGTCAAGGATAAACAAGCAAAGCTTTTGTTAACCAAACGGGCACAACTAGGTGCAAGACTTGATAAGCTAACAAATAGCTTTAGTTTTGCCTTAGCCAAAATCCCAGCAAAAGAGTGGCAGGCTCTGACTAGTCACCCCAGTATTCAATCAGTTTCTTTTGTGTTAAATGAATATCGTGCCCATGCACAAGACAAGCTTTCTGAAGAGCAGGAAGGATTAATAACAGATCTTGGCATTGACGGCTATCAAGCCTGGGAAGAAATGTATGATACGATTGTAGGTAAAATGACTATAGAATGGGAGGGAGCGAGTTTATCAGTTGGACAAGTTAATAATAAATTAGATCATTCTGATCGATCAGTCCGTGAGCTAGCCTTTTCTAAGCTTGAACAGGCATGGCAGGAAGAAGCCGAATTAATGACAGAAACGCTTAATCATTTAGCAGGCTTCAGACTTCATGTCTACCAGCACCGTGGTTGGGATGATGTACTTAAAGAGCCGCTTACATACAACCGTATGAGCAAGCAGACGTTAACCACTATGTGGGATACGATTACTAAGAATAAGCCTGCCTTTTATCAATATTTAGAGCGAAAAGCTCAGCTTCTTCATGTCGAAAAACTAGCTTGGTATGACCTTGAAGCACCAGTTTTCAAGGATACGAAAGAGATTAGCTACCAAGAAGCTGCTGAACAAATTGTCTCCCATTTTGGTAAATTTAGTGAGCGGATGGCAAGCTTTGCTACCAAAGCTTTTGAAGCTTCATGGATTGAAGCGGAAGACCGTCCTGGGAAACGTCCTGGTGGTTTCTGTACCAGCTTTCTTGATAGTAAACAAACACGTATATTTATGACATACGCTGGCACTGCTTCTAGTGTAAGCACGTTAGCTCATGAACTTGGTCATGCTTATCATCAATATGTGATGGACGATTTGGATCCATTAAATCAGGATTATGCGATGAATGTTGCTGAAACAGCTTCTACCTTAGCCGAATTAGTGGTAGCGGATGCAGCTGTAGAAAATGCTAAAAGTAACCAAGAAAAGATAGCCCTAGTTGAGGAAAAAGTGCAAAGAAGTCTGGCATTCTTTATGAATATTCATGCCCGATTTTTATTTGAGACGCGCTTTTATGAGGCACGTAAGCATGGCTATGTCTCTACAGAAAAATTGAATCAGTTAATGGAGGAAGCGCAGAAAGAAGCATATGGAGATCAACTTGGACAATACCATCCGCTTTTTTGGGCCTCCAAGCTACATTTTCATATTACAGATGTTCCGTTTTATAATTTTCCGTATACGTTTGGTTATTTATTCAGTCTCGGTATTTACGCTTTTGCTAAAAAAGATCCTAAAAGCTTCTCTGATTTTTATGATGGCTTACTTCAAGATACTGGTCGAATGACTGTAGAGCAGCTTGCTCACAAGCATTTAAATGTTGATTTGCAATCAGCGGAGTTTTGGCAAAGTGCGATAGATTTATGTAAGGAGGATGTGGCGTTATTTTTACAATTGACCGAATAACGCCTTTGGCCTATTCGCCACGAAGGGAGCAAAAAAATCATGAAAGCATTTGTCCATCAAAAAGATAGTTTAGCATTGATTGATCTGAAGCGCCCCATCATTAAAGAAGGGCAAGTATTAGTCAGGATAAAAAGCGCTGGTCTCAATCGTCGTGATTTAATGATTAAAGAGCGTCGAGGTTATCAAGAGGATCCAGTTGTTCTCGGATCAGACGGAGCTGGGATTGTCGAGGCATTTGGTCACGGCATCAAACGATTTAAAGAAGGAGATGCAGTTATTGTAAATCCTGGTATTGGCTGGATAGCCAATGCTGAGACATCACCGGAAACCCTCAATATTGTGGGCTACCCTGATCATGGGACTTTTGCTGAATATTATCTTGTCGAAGAAGCCTATCTTGAGCCGATGCCCTCGAATTTAAATTGGCAAGAGGCGGGTGTCCTTGCTTTAGCAGGCCTAACAGGCTACCGTGCCTTATTTACAAAAGGGTGTATCAAGCCCAAGCAAACGGTATTTATCCCTGGAGCAGGGAGTGGAGTTGCCACTTACCTTATTCAATTTGCTAAAGCTGTCGGTGCTCGGATCATTGTTACATCACGTTCCGAATCTAAATGCCAAAAAGCACTACAATTAGGTGCGGATCGGGCGATATCAACCGATTCCGATTGGGAAAAGGAATTACAGAATGAACAAATTGATTTAATTGTGGATAGTGTCGGACAAGCTACTTTTGCTAGAAGTCTATCGATTTTAAAGAAGGGCGGTCGATTTGTTACCTTTGGTGCTACCACAGAGGATGAGGTCACCTTTGATGTCAGAAGCTTTTTTTACGCTCAACAGCAAATTTTAGGAACGACATTAGGGAGTAGAGAAGAGCTAAGAGAAATGCTAGCCTTTATTGAAGAGCATAACATTAAACCAGTAGTTGATAAAAGCTATCCTATTCATGAGATTGAAAAAGCATTGACCTACTTAAGTAATGGTCAACAATTTGGTAAAATCTCAATTACTTTCCCATAATCGGGTATTCCAACTTTTATACTGTGGCATACCTGAATTTAAATGTGGGCTGTACGAGATCTAGAGCCAAAAGGGAACGTTAATTGTTTTTTGCCTTTTTAGCTAAGGAAAGCTTGGAGTCAGAGACTTGAAAAACGCAAAATATTAAGGAGTATAGCCAGAGAATGGGCGTTTTGATCCGGTCCGTTTCTCTGGCTAGTGATTTATCGCAGTGTAACTGGTTGGGGCTGCGATTACTCGCCCCATCGAAGGGCTTTTGTAATCCTCCCAGTTCAAGAAATAAGGGAACACGTCATGTCTAAGTGGACGATCCAACAGCCATTAACGGCCCGATTGGTTCAACTAATGTTCAGTGGGGGAGAGAGGAGTCTGACTAAGTTCGCGACGTCGTGTCGTAATGTCTGCACGAGCATATCCCATGCGTTGAAACCCCCACTGAACGAAAGCTCACTTTATTATGGTTGGTAGGAAAAGTCTCAACTGGCCAAGTCCAAGCCTCTTTATTAGCTGCTTAATGATGAATTCAAAAAATTTGACTAAATGTTTGATCTAGAAACCTAAACCAAATGCGCCTTGGTGTCTTTGCGCCCTGATTTATCGAGCTTCGCTTGACAAATTCAGCTTAAAATCTGTCGCTTCTGCTGGAGGCTTTAACTTGATTGAGCCGGTTTGCCCCCTGAAATCGCAGAAGACAAATAGACGTTCACCTCACTACCTAGAAATGACACTGCTGCTGAATGGAGTGAATGGTTTAACCTTTTGGCTTGAAAATGAGTGCACCAATCATGGCAAAAATGATTGCAGCAGAAATACCTGAGCTTGTTACTTCAAACATCCCTGTTACTACACCAATAAGCCCGCTTCTTTCTGCTTCTTGTAAGGCACCATGGACAAGAGAATTTCCGAAACTGGTAATCGGCACGGTTGCGCCAGCGCCAGCAAAGTCAACCAGTGGTTCATATAAGCCAAATCCATCAAGAATAGCACCAGCCACGACAAGGAAACTTAAGGTAAACCCTGGTGTTTTTTTAAATACATCCATTATAATTTGTCCAATTAGACAAATGGTACCACCAACTAAAAATGCCCATAGAAAGACCATTTATATCCCCTCGCTTTCAATCGCAACAGCATGTGCAATTACTGGTATGGCTTGTTTCTGTGAACTAGATAAAGGTGAGAGCAGAGCACCTGTTGCTATCACAAGGATTCGATTTAATTCCTTATTATTTAGAGCCTGCCACAAATGGCTGTACAAGTATAGCGCTGAGCACCCTGCACCACTCCCACCCGCAAAAACATTTTGTTCTGGGTTATAAATAGAAAGACCACAATCGATAAATTGCTGTTCATTAATATTCATCTGACTGTCCTGCAATAATTGCAGGGTTAAAGAACGACCAATTTCACCTAAATCACCTGTAACGATAAGATCATAATAATCTGGTGATAAGGAATGATCCTGAAAATGAGCGATAATTGTGTCGGCAGCTGCTGGAGCCATTGCTGCCCCCATGTTAAGCGGATCCGTTTGGTTAAGGTCAACAACACGTCCAATGGTTGCACGTGTGACGACGGGTCCTGTACCTTGATCACTAATTAGACCAAATCCTGATCCGGTTACCGTCCATTGAGAAGTTGGCGGTTTTTGTGCCCCATATTCGGTCGGATAACGAAATTGTTTTTCAACGGCTGCGTTATGACTAGCAGCACCAGTTAAAACATAATTGGCACTACCGCTATCAACCATTAAGGCCGCTAATGCTAAGCTTCCCGTTGAAGTAGCACAAGCATTAAACATACCTAAGAACGGGATCCGGTGCATGCGTGCTGCGAAGTTAGTTGGAGTCATTTGATTAATTAGATCCCCACTAATAAAAAAATTAATATCTTGAAAGCGGAGCTTTGCTTTTTGAACAACAAGTTTGCTTGCATCTTCTATTAATTGCTGATGTGCCTGCTCGAAGCTAGGTTGACCCATGTATAAATCATTATGTAATAGGTCAATTTGATCAGCAATTTTACTTTCTGCTTCAAACGGTCCAGCTGCAGTACCTGTTGCACTAATGACTGGTCGGTTTTGAAATATCCAGCTTTGTTTTCCTGCTAACATCAAATCACTCCTAATTGAATCAAGATTGTTTTGATTAGCGCAATGACAAAGGCAGAAAAAACACCGAATAAGATAACAGACCCTGCTAACTTAAACATGTTCGCACCAACTCCTTGCACAAATCCCTCTGAGCGATGTTCAATAGCTGCTGATATAACTGCATTGCCGAATCCTGATACTGGAACTGCTGTACCAGCGCCAGAAAATTGAGCGATTTTATCGTATACACCAAAGCCTGTTAAAATCATGGTAATAAAGATAATGGTTGCAACAGTTGGGTCTCCGACTGTTTCTTCGGTAAAATCAAAGAAATACATATAGAAAAAACTAATTAGTTGACCGAAGGCACAAACTAGACCACCAACGACAAAAGCTCGAAGGCAATTTTCCCAGATTGGCCGCTTCGTTTCATATTTTGACGCCAGTTGCTTATAATCTGATTTTGTCGTATTTAACATGACTTCTACCTCATTTCATTCCAAATTTATTTGGTTAGAGCTTTAAGCTCTTTAAATAATTGATCAAACTCATCTTTACTAATATTCCGGTCAGCAAGGTCGTATTTTAAGCGATCAATCTCAATAAAAATTTTTAAATCTGAAGAAACAATGGGCTTTACGGTATCATCTGATTTCTTAATAAAATCCTCAATATCTTTGGCAATTTTTTGCTCATTAAATTGATCAAGCTGCCTTGCCTTTATCGCCATAATAAGTTCTTCATCATTCATGATACTCGTCACTTCGGCAACACTGTCGAAATGATCTAAAACGAGCTGGTTGAGTGGCTGTTGCTGATAACCAGCATAATTCATTTGCCTAGCACCAAGCTGGTCTTCTGTCTGGTGTTCTAACGATTGCCCGGTTGAACAGGCTGCTAAAAGAACGGCAAACAAAGCTAAGTAGATCATATATGGATACTTTTTACTAGTCATCTTGATCACCTCGAAAGAAAGTCTTGAAGTTATCGTTTGAAGAAAATAGGTTTTTATACAAAAAAAATCACAGGGCGAGATGACTAGTAGATGGGGAAGATAGACATTAACACCAAAAAGTAAAAAGCTGACCAGAGATTGGTCAGCTCCATGATTATTATTTGGTGTTAAATTTCTTTTCTTTAATATAAGGTGTTAGGCGTTCACCGCGTGGATTTTTTAAATGTTTAATCACTTGTTTAGTCCATTGATCAGAGCGCTTATTTGTTGTACGCGTTTGATAATATGTGTGAATAGTTCGATCGAATTCTGTTAACCGTTCAGCTTGGTTTTGATCAGTAGGATAATGATTTTCAAAATAAACAGCATCCTTAGGTAATCTCGGCTTCTGCTCAGGCTCTTCATCAGGATAGCCAATCGCAAGTCCAAATAATGGAATGACGTGATCAGGTAGACCAAATAACTCGTCGATCTTATCCATATCACGCTTAATACTACCAATATAACAGATGCCGAGTCCAAGTGATTCGGCTGCAAGAGCGGCGTTCTGAGCTGCTATTGTAGCATCAACTGTTGCAATCATAAAATATTCTGTACTCTGAACATTATTTGCTATCAGCTCTTTGTCCTCATTAGAAGCATGAAGCATGTGACGATGATAATCTGCACAAAAAATTAGAAAATGTCCATTTTCTGCAATATAGGGCTGACCAGAGATGTTAGCCAATGCCTGTTTCTTATCTTGATCGGTAACACCGATAATAGAATAAGCCATTAAATAGCTTGATGATGAAGCATAGCTAGCAGCATGAATGATTGTATCAATCTCTTCTTGACTTAGCTGTTTTGGCTTGAATTTTCGAATTGATCGATGGTTAACGATGGTTTTTATTGTCTCATTCATTGAACGGATCTCTCCTAACGTTTATTCTACTATTGTAATTATTTCAGTCCTTAATAGCTGTTCTTCAGCTTCATACCAATCCTTCAGCAGATCTTTACTAGGTTGTTCAATATCGGCAATTTCAACTTCTACTGTTGAATCATCTAACCAATTTGCATCATAAATGGGCCAGCGAAATTTGTTAACTGGTAATAGTTCTGGATTATCTGTTGCTAGCTGACTATCTGTCCATGATAACAGATCGAATATAACCATTTTGTTAATTGCCTGAGTATTGGCATAACGTTCAAAAATAATCAGTAATTTATTTTGTTCAGGTGAAGGGAGCATTTGACTTATCTGTGCATCATCAGCAAGTAGAATGGATTGTTCTGTTTCAGTATTTAATAAGAGATAAGAACAACCATTATCACTACATGCAAAGCTCAATATAAATAAAGAGTCGAGTCCTTCCTCAGCAATTTGAGTTAATTGCATATCTTCTATGGCAGCTCTTCTATTGGAGTGCTGAGCTAAAAAATTTGATAAAATCGGTATCTGATCAATATGTAACGAAATTTGTTGATCAGTTAAGGTGAATTCAATAAATTGTTGCATGTCACTGATGTCTTCTTCATCATCTTGGTCTGCTAAATCGGGCTCTTCTTCAATTAGCTCAACACTTTCCTCAACTTGGGGTTCAATGATTTCCTGCTTAATAATAGGGGGATTACTATTACAAGCAACTAGAAATATTGAGCTAACTATTAAAATCGATACTATTCGAACAAACAATAGAAATTCTCTCCTTTTCAAATACATGATTTAATTATCCTTGATCTATCTGATTTGTTACCTAATAGGGTCCATCATTAGTGATTCTGATTTTGCTCGTATTGTAAAATTTTGAGTTGATCATTTTCATAACCGATTTGAAAGTTAACCAACACTTGTTCAGGTTCACCAGCATCGGTAGTTTGCAGTTCGACCGTACTTTGGAAATTTGCCATTTGATTGGTCATTTCTACTACTTCATAATCAGTCATACTGATATTCCTAATCTGTAAATAACGACTTCTAAAGTTAGGGTAATCCATTTCTCCTTGTAATTCACTACCGATTAAGGCATAGGCATTAATATAATCATGTATAGCAATGCTTTCAATAAAATATTGCATTAAATAGATAGCATCTTCTTCAAACTTATCTAAATTTTGATTTGATCTCGTCATTGTGTTTGGAAAGGTTAGCTGGGCATTTGAAACAGAAGTAGACCACTCGGTTATTTCATCAATAACAGAATATATGGGAATGCTAAAGCCTATTTCACTATCTTCAATACCTGCTGAATTAATGCCGACTACTTTTCCAGTCTCTCGATCTATTAAAGGACCGCCACTATTTCCATGGGTAATATTGGCGGAAATTTGATAGACATTTTCATAACTGTATGCATTGATATCAAATGATCGGTCAATTCCAGAAATAATGCCGATTGAAACTGAATTTTGGAAACCGAGCGGACTACCTACTGCGATGATTTCAGAACCGACCAGTAATTGTTTAGATGTATCTAACTCAATGGGTGTTTGGTTCATTAGCTGAGGTACTCGAATCACGGCAATATCTCTATTTTCACTAATCCCCACTATAGCAGCTGGATACGTCTCTGTATTTGACATGGTAACATGGATAGTTTTAGCATCTTCAATAACATGGGCATTCGTTATAATATCTCCACGAGTATTATAAAGAAAACCTGAACCAATCCGATCAGACTGACCCGTATCGACATTAATTTGGACGATATTTTTCTGAGCTTCGTGAATAATTGTCTGTATGTCGAGTCCAGACGCTGTATTTGGATCATAATTGAGCATGTCTGTCTCAATACTTAATTCTTGATGGCGATAATAGATATAGACACGATAATTTATTACAAGTCCAATGATTAAGATAGCAAGATTAAGCATTAAGCATAGTTTTTTTCTTTTTTTTGTCATATCAATACCTCAAATCTCATTCTTCAAGCAACCATGTAATCGAGTCTATTTGAATTTCTGTTACTTGATCAATCAAATCTTCATCAAAGTAAGTTTGATCAAATTGACCAGATTCACTAGGGTAAAGAGTGTCTGGATAAACATAAACATCATTTTCCTTGATGACATTTTTTTTGTGATCAAGTAAGCTGTAGTGTATTTGGATAGCATGAATAGGAACAGTAGCAACACTTTTAATCTCACCTTTTATGATAAGATGACCTTGTTCATTATCGGTAATTTCAGTATTTACGACAGTAACAGCATCATTTTGATTAATATTGGTTTCTTCCTCGTATGCCGTAATTGCTTGCTCCATTCGAACTTCTAAAGCTGATTCAAATGCCTTATGTTCTTTTTCAATCGTGGCCAACAAGCTCTGGAGCTTTTCGTCATGCGCGACATAATAAAGTCCATTTTCTACAGTGGTTCGAGCTTTGGAGAATTGATTACTTTGTAAAAAAGTATTAGCTTGGTTGGCCGTATGGGCACTGATCTGTTCTCGAATAACACGTGCTAACTCATATGCTTCAGGATCTTGGATGCCTTCGATTTCCCATAAAATCGCTGGCAAATCCTCTACATCAGGCTCATCTGCAATTTTTTGTTTAGCAAGATCAAGCTGTAGCTCCGTTTGTTTCTGATAAAGTCGATTAGAAAATAGATTGGCAACTTCCCCTTCATAGTGTTCCAATTCAAGCTTAGCTTGAAGAATAATCTGAAGTTGCTCCTGCTGGCTAGCCTCGTTTTCAATAGCAGTCATGGTATCGAGTGCAAATTGTGCAAATTGTTGGATAACACGTGCACTCGGGAAAACAGGACGGGCATTTAAGGCTTTTTCAATTTCTAATCGTGCTGACGAATAATCTTCGACCAGTAAGTGTTCTTCCGCTTGCTTATAGTAGACTTGAGCTCTAGTCTTCTGATCAAAGCTATACCAGACTAGACTAACAAAAATAATTAATAACATTGAGACAACGATCATTGGTAATTTTAAATGCTTCAGTTTGAATTGTTTTCGTTCGATTCGCTTTTCTATATCTTGTGGTAATTTATCACCACATGTTGGGCAAAATACTTCGTCATGATACACCTTTGCACCACAGTATGGACAATAAGCCATGATGTTCCTCCATTAAATTTATATTATTGCAATAGGGTAGTGATTGCTAGTTCATCAAAAGAAACTATTAATAGATCGCTTGCCAGTCAGAAATTGGGTAAATAATAAACTCAGCTCGACCAATAATATTTGCTTCATTAATAAACCCTAGTGAGTTACGACTATCCCGACTGACTCGTCTGTTATCTCCGATAACGTAATAATGGTGATCCGGTATCTTTGTTAAAGGAACGTCATGTGTTTTGAAGCTTGAGGCATCTGTAATAAAAGATTGAGTGTACGGAATCCCATCAATATATAATTGTTGATCAATAATTTCGATTGACTCATTTGGTAAACCTATAATTCGCTTTATATAGGTTTTTTCCTCTAATTCAATGACGACCACATCACCACGCTGGGGTTGATCAAATTTATAGATGAGGCGATTGGTTATGATCCATTGATCATCTCTGATTGTAGGGGCCATGCTGTCACCTACAACAACATTCGCTGTCGAAAGGATTAGTGATTTTACGATCAAAATAAGCAAAAGAGCAGTTATCGAACAAATAATCAGTTTTAAAATCTTTCTTGATGGCCATTGCATATGATAAAAACCCTTCCTCAAATTCTTTATTCTTAATTCTATCATAAACTCAAAGGAAATAGGAGAGAAGTCATAGCTGTAATATAACAAAACGATCTTTATAGTATCTAAATGTGGTTAAATATGTTAAAATATACTTAATGATAGAAATGGAGGTAACTCGATTGGATACATCAAATCTGTTAGAGAGAATTGAACAATTAAGACAAAGTATGATCGAGGTTGCTACTACCAAGGGGTATTCTAGTAAAGAATCAATATTGATTAGTCGCGAGCTGGATGAGCTTTTAAATCTATATAACCGCATAACAGGATGGAAAAAATAACAAAGCATCACAGCTATATATGTGATGCTCTTATTTTGCTTTTTGAAAAAGATCAAAATGGGTGAAACGATATGGTCAGATGATTTACTTTTTACGCGAATTTGGTAGAATGCAAACGATCTTTAGTTTCAGCCATTAGATTAACGCTTGATTTCCATGTTTAAATATCGTTCTAAACGGTCTAACCCTTCCATTAATGTATCCATGCTATAAGCGTACGACAGTCGTAAAAAGCCATCACCGGCCGCGCCAAATGCATCTCCGGGTACCAATGCAAGCTTACCATTATTTAATAAGTCTAGTGCGACTTCTAGTGATGGACGATGATCAAATAAGCGGAACATAAAATAAAATGCTCCATCAGGCTTAATCACGTCAAGGCCCATCTTTGTTAGCCGCTTATAAACATAGTCTCTTCTTTCATTGTAAGCTTTACGCATCATTTTTGGATCATCTTTCGCAACTGTTACAGCAGCAAGAGCTGCATGCTGGCTAATCGAACTAGCACAAGATACATTATATTGCAAAACCTTTGTTAAGTGCGGAACGAGCCATGTCGGGGCTAACAAAAAGCCGATACGCCAGCCAGTCATAGCATGAGATTTCGACAAGCCATTGATGATAAGTGCTCGATCTTTAATTTGTTCAAATCTAGCGATTGAATAATGTTCACAATCATATGTCAGTGAGCTATAGATTTCATCTGAAATAATAAATAGGTTATGCTTTTTAATAACTTCAGCGATGGCATATAACTCGTCTTTGGTTAAGGATACACCAGTAGGATTAGATGGATATGGGATAATGACACACTTTGTTTTATTGGTAATGTTGCGCTCGATTTGGTTAGCCGTTAGCTTAAAGTTAGATTCTCGGGTATCAACTAATCTAGCTGTGGCACCTGCCATCTCAATCAGGGGTTGATATCCAGGGTATACAGGATCTGGCAAAATCACTTCATCACCTGGATTAAGTAAGGTGCGACAGGCAATGTCAATTGCTTGGGATGCTCCGACCGTTATGATGACTTGCTCTGGAGTTAACTTAACCTGATCAATAGTATTAAAGTAATTAGCCACAGCCTCTCTTAATGAAGGCATGCCAGCATTGGGAGTGTAAGTCGTAAAGTCGTTTGCAATGGCTTCATTCGCTGCCTTTTTAATAGCCTCTGGCGTTTTAAAATCAGGCTGACCAATCGTTAAAGATAGAATATCGTCTCGACTGCTTACTAGATTATAAAATTTTCTGATTCCGGATATTTCAATATTACGCACGGTTTCATTAATCACTTTTTCCATTATGTTCTCCTTTTGTTTTTTTAAGTATGATTGATCACGTTATTGGTCATCCTTGGTATTAGGAGGAGATGCTATGTTTAATAGAATTTATCAACAATTACTTATCCTTGGGATATCGGACCAAGTTTTTCAATTCGGATTGTTGTTGATTTCAATTTTTATTATCTTTATACTGGTTAAGCCCGTTGTCCATTATTTATCACAGAAACAATTAGAGACATGTTTAACCTTTATTTTAACGTTTTTTATTGTGTATTATCTATTTAACTTATACTTACGTCAATCGATTACATTTAATAATCAGCTTCATCTTTATGCCTTTAGCTTTGCAGCAATCACCTTGACATTAAGACTTTTGGTAAAAAAGCTATTTAAATCCTAGTATTTTCTGTTTTTTTGTTACTGTGCTATTGTCAATTTTAAATAAAGACATAGATTATCTATGTCTTTTTTGATCGTGATAAGAATAATTCCATCTGCCAAGCGATGAGGATGTATAGTAAGACGGCTTCTGCTTTACTTCTGTTTGAAAAGGGATATCTAGATAGCTGCAAATAATACGCTTAGCTTGTGTTAGGGACATTTTTGTCTTTGGATTACGAAATGTATGATCTAAATCACCTAAATGCTTAAAATCTTTAAAATCCTGTTTGTTTGGTGGGATGTGAAAATAATATTGATCAACTTGAACAAGGACTGTGGAATGCTGTCTGCTGAACTTCGGGCGTTCAGAGAAATGAAGACCAATTTTTCTTGCTTGTCGTTCAATTAATAACTTCTCTATCGCCTGTTTTTTCATCTTATACAATGCCTTTGGATTTAGCGCAGTCTTAGCATGTCGATTAATAATAAAGATCGCTTTAGCGATTTCACTGATCTCATATTTCACGAAAAGTTAACCTCCTCTTAAGATCAAGCCGTAGGACATTATAGATGTATCTATTCTAGCATGAATAGTTGGTTAAAACTATCCCTACATAGAATTTTATTCCCTAGAACCGATTGGATATTTGGATTAACGTTTAGTTTTTTAATGGAAGAAACCAGAAAAAGGAGGAATTAAGCATGTAATTAACGGAATATTTGTACAATTAATCCGGGATATAATTAAAATTAAGTCAATAAGCGGTTAAAAGTAATTTTTGCCTTTAACGATGTGAAATCATTTGTCTTAATACTGTTTTATGATAAACTGTAATTGAGTCTAAACGTGAACATCTGCCTTCAACTGCTCGCTAAGGGGAGTGGCATATGAATATTAAGGCATTACCGTTATTACAATTAACCGCTGAATCTTTAATGATTTCATCCGAGAAAGTAGCACATGTGCAATTGAATAACCCACTAGAACATGCGTTGTTAATTCTAGTTAAGTCCGGTTACTCGGCTGTACCAGTTCTAGATATACAATACCGTTTCAAAGGAATTATTGGCAAGAACACGATTTTAAATGAAATTCTTGGACTAGAGCGATTTGAGCTAGAACGTTTGTCAGATATTACGGTTGAACGCGTGATGATTACAAATACACCTTGTCTAAATAAGTCTGACCATTTTTTAACGTGCTTAAAAGCTGTTATGGACCACCCATTTGTTTGTGTTGTTAACCAAGAGGGATATTTTGATGGTATTGTTACACGTAGGGAAATATTAAAGCAGTTGAATAAATACATTCACGTTAATAAAGATTTGTTTTATGATGGTAGATAGTATTTTTATGCTTGTCAAACACAGTATTGATTTGATAAAGTAAAGCATACGAACATACAAGGGGGATTCTAAAATGAAAATGATGGATGCTAATGAGATTATTGCGTTCATTTCAAATAGTGAGAAGTCAACACCAGTGAAAGTTTATGTTAAGGGAAAAGGTTTAGATAAGTTGGATTTTGACAATAACATTCAAGCTTTTGTTCAGGACAAAACGGGTGTGTTATTTGGGGAATGGAAAGACATTAAAGTATCACTAGATACATACAAGGATCAAATCGATGACTATGTTATTGAGAATGACCGCCGTAATTCGGCTATTCCTTTATTGGATTTAAAAGGAATTAATGCCCGTATTGAGCCAGGTGCTGTCATTCGTGATCAAGTTGAGATTGGTGATAATGCTGTTATTATGATGGGAGCTATGATCAATATCGGTGCTGTAATTGGATCAGGTACGATGATTGATATGAACGCAACATTAGGCGGTCGTGCAACTGTTGGAAATAACTGTCATGTTGGTGCTGGTGCGGTTCTTGCAGGTGTTATTGAACCACCATCAGCAAAACCAGTTATCGTTGAAGATGATGTTGTAATTGGAGCGAACGCTGTAGTCTTAGAAGGCGTTACAATCGGTAAAGGTGCAGTTGTAGCTGCTGGTGCAATTGTTACCAAAGATGTCCCAGCTAATACTGTTGTCGCTGGAACTCCAGCTCGTGTTATCAAAGAAATTGATGATCAGACTAAATCAAAGACTGAGATTATGCATGCACTTAGAAATCTAGGTGACCAATAAAAGCAATTTTAAAAACAGGAGAGACTGCTCTCCTGTTTTTTAGTTCTTGTAAGGTTCATTGTGTTAGGATAGACTAGGGGATTCATTTCGTCTCAAATCTCTGTTTAGGTTAAGTATTTATATTAAATTAATCCATTTAAAATTAAGATAAGCACTGGTGCGAACCCTAAGCGAACATAAAATTCCTAGGGGATCCGCACCAAAAGTTATGTTTAATTTGTAAAATTTTGTATTGTCATAATCTTAAAAAACAAGTATTCTTAAAGAGAAACAGCTATTTTGTTTTAAAAGAGTGGCTTTTTTTCTATTTTTTAGGAAAAAACGCTGTCGCACTCTACATGAGTGCGTGGATTGAAATTAATCGCATTACTTTCAATCCGACCCGGTCTCCGTCGCACTCTACATGAGTGCGTGGATTGAAATCAGTTGCTATATCACGATTATTTCTAAACGCGAATGTCGCACTCTACATGAGTGCGTGGATTGAAATTTAAAGATTGGTTGATAGCGGCAATGAATTGATCGTCGCACTCTACATGAGTGCGTGGATTGAAATTAACTGCCGGTACTGCTCGACCTGGGATAGTCAAGTCGCACTCTACATGAGTGCGTGGATTGAAATTTATGTTGAACTTCATACTCCACTAAACTTCTGATGTCGCACTCTACATGAGTGCGTGGATTGAAATCAATCTTTATTTGTTATACTAGACTGTCCAGCGTGAGTCGCACTCTACATGAGTGCGTGGATTGAAATTTCAATAGCATTTTTCAAATACATGTTTTTTACTGTCGCACTCTACATGAGTGCGTGGATTGAAATCCTTTGACTCCACCCTTTACTTTCTCTCGAAGAAACGTCGCACTCTACATGAGTGCGTGGATTGAAATATAGTTCGCTAATCTGTGGGTGCAGGTTAGCTTTTGTCGCACTCTACATGAGTGCGTGGATTGAAATAAAGAATGTATTGGCGAATCCTGTATAAATACCAAAGTCGCACTCTACATGAGTGCGTGGATTGAAATCAATGCCGATTTCTTAACGCCCGAAGCCAATACAGTCGCACTCTACATGAGTGCGTGGATTGAAATGTGACTTTTTCGGCGGGGAAATCGAAGCATTGGACGGTCGCACTCTACATGAGTGCGTGGATTGAAATAACTCCATATCGTTTTAAAACACCAAATTGTCCAGGTTGCACTCTACATGAGTGCGTGGATTGAAATATGGTATAGTGTTGATTTAGGAACACCAGTTGCTTGTCGCACTCTACATGTCCGTAAAGCAATTATTTTATTTTTAAATTAGGGGAGGTATAACGTGAATATTGATTCATTAATTCAGATTAGAAGAGCACTCCATCAAATACCAGAAACGGGTTTTAATGAAGTAAAAACACAAAATTTATTGATAAAGACAATTAAAACGTTTTCTGCAGCATCACTTGTTATTGAACAATGGCGAACGGGCTTACTTGTCAAGGTTAGAGGATTAAATCCTAAGCGCACAATTGGTTTCCGTTGCGATATAGATGGACTTCCTATTAAAGAAGAAACAAGCCTACCTTATCAATCGTTACATGATGGCTATATGCATGCATGTGGACATGACTTTCATATGACGATTGCATTAGGTGTATTAGCTAACTTAGCTGAAAATCCTATCAATGATGATGTTGTTTTTATTTTTCAACCAGCAGAAGAAGGGCCGGGAGGAGCACTGCCATTATTAAACTCTCCTACTTTTAAGTCCTTTCGACCTGATCTCATTTTTGCTTTGCATATTGCACCGGAGTTGCCAGTTGGAACAATCTCCTCTAAAGCAGGAATGCTATTTGCTAATACTAGTGAATTATTTCTTGATTTTAAGGGTAAAGGTGGTCATGCTGCTTATCCTCATTTGACCAATGATATGGTTGTAGCTGCAAGCTCTTATGTCAGCCAATTGCAACAGGTTGTTAGTCGAAAAATTGATCCGATTGAAAGTGCTGTAATTACAATCGGTAAAATTACAGCAGGAACAGTTCAAAATGTGATTGCTGAGCATGCACGTATTGAAGGGACGATTAGAACGGGGAATGCCGATGTTATTGATAAAATTAAACAAACAATTGAAGCTTTTGCTCAAGGCTTTGAACAAAGTCATCACTGTCAAATTAGCATTGACTATGGATCAAACTATTATCAAGTCTTTAATACGGCTAAATATGTGGAAGATTTTAAGCAAATTATTGAGTCAAAAACCAAATTTGATTGGGTAGAAGCTTCTGAGGCTATGACTGGAGAAGACTTTGGCTATTTTTTAAAGGACATTCCAGGATTCATGTTTTGGCTAGGTGTTAACTCTGCTTACGGTCTCCATCATAGTATGCTCAGTCCCGATGAACGAGCACTTGCAGTAGGGGTAGAGGTTGTTGAAAAAACGATTCGTCACATATAATTGATTAGACTTATTCAATCAGTTTAAATGTATAATCAAAGTGTAATGAACTTGATCATCTTTGTTTTATCTACTAGATTGAAAGTCTATAGAGGATGAAACCGTTTATTAACTATGGATATGTCCATAATCAAATAGTGACGGTATGTTAATGAAAGGGGTAGCTTGTTTCTCCCTGTAAGACTAACAACGGAATGCACACAGTTGTGATAATCTTATGGATATTCAGGTGGTTCTAGCACGATTGAGCTAATTTTGAGAATTGGAGTTTACGATATTGAAAAAGACATTAATAAATTGGTTAGGTATATTGGGACCTATCAGCTTGCTGTCTTACACTGCTGCCGTCATCTTCAGCCCATTAGCTTATCCAAACTATAACTGGATGGCGCAAGCGGTTAGTGATTTGAGTGCAACTAACGCACCGTCAAGGATGCTTTGGATACAACTCGCAAGTTTGTATAATGTGTGTGGTATTGTTTCAATCATGGCTGTTTGTATTTTCATCCAGCAAAAGCTAAATAAGATGTTGAGATTAGGTATATACTTATTTGCGGCTATGAACTGGATATCTTCTGTTGGTTACGCAATGTTCCCACTCTCAGATAGCGGAAAAGCTGAGGCTTTTCAAGATATAATGCATGTGTACGTGGTTACCATACTAGTCGTACTCCTTTCAATTATTTCTTTAGTGGTTATTATGGTAGGTGGCTATCGTGAAAAATCATATCGAACTTTAGCTATGTGGGCAACTATAGCATTACTGTCTATGTTTGCCGGAGCAATTGGTACTGTAGTTGTACCGCAAGAGTATTTTGGTATTCCAGAGCGTTTTAGTGTTTTTGCAGCTACAGGTTTTAATGCTGTGTTAGGGTTGTATCTATTCAGGGGATTTAAGAAAAGCTAGATAACCATTCTATAACTTAAATGAATAGAATCTGAGATAAAAAAAGTAGCATGCCAGAAAGGCGAATGATTTTTCATTCGTCTTTTTGGCATTTTAAGAAAGGTAACTTTTCTGTGATAGACTAAAATTACCATGTTTTGTAAGGTGGAGCCATGCATGTAGAAAGGGGAGTAGATTTCATCATCTGAGGTGATACAATCTATAAGTATCATTTACTATGGATAAATTTTTCGTTCGTCCCAGTCCCCTTGTAGTGCGTCAAGAATGGGGGAAAGCCTTGAGTAAGATTTTGTAGTGGTAATAAGCATAGCCGGTAGTAAGAGTGACCGGATGACCCGGAGTCGGAAACCTTAAGCAATTGTTATTTGAGGCTTAAATATTCCGGAATAAACTGTAGTTAAACACGGTAGATATATCGGGAAAAAAGTAATGAACCTTCCTTAATAACTCTCTAGATACAACTTATTTAGTGATAAATAGTTTCATGAGAAGCGAGCAGAGCTCATATACATGTACTTTAAAGAAAACGAAGTTAGCTCCTTTAAATGGAAACCATAACTGAGAATATGATCGGTCTGTTTTCGTATTCTCGCCTTCATTCTAGTGAATTATTCAAACAAAAAGCAATAATTGCAACTATTTAGATCATTTTACATTATTAGGTATTTTTTAAGCGTTATACTTTAATCGTTTCCGTCTTAAGACTGATTTTTGCAAAATTAGAAAAAAAACAGGCAAAAGGGTAGCAATTTATTTCGGAAGTCGATATATTAATAGTTATGAAAAATGGATTAGAGGAGGGATACATAAAATGAAAACGTTTCAAAAGCTAAAAGGTTTTTATTGGCCTTATAAAAAATACTTTATCTTATCATTGGTTTTTGTCTTAATCGTAACCGCTATCACCGTGATTTATCCAATGGTATTGCAAATAACGATTGATCAAGTTGTTTTTGCCAGCAATTATGATTTAATACCTCTATTATCAATTGGGTTTATCGGACTGATGATTATAAAAGGGATTGCTAATTTTATTCAGCAGTATTTAGGTGATTTGTTTGGCGTGACATCTGTATATCATTTACGTGATGAGCTTTATAAAAAACTTCAGCGCTTATCTTTTACTTACTATGATAATGCTCGGACCGGTGACCTGATGTCACGTTTAACAATGGATGTCGAGGGCTTCAAGTTTTTCTTGGCTGCCGGAGCTAAAGAAATCATTCGTGTGGTCTTTTTAATGCTCACGAGTTTAGTAGTTATGTTCTACTATTCGGCAGTACTTGCACTGGTCACCATGGCTGTAATGCCATTTCTTATCATTGTTGTTAAACGATTTGATAAGGCCGTTCACCCTGCTTTTCGCTCGATTCGTCAATCGTTAGGTAGACTAAATACAAGAATCCAAGAAAATGTTAGTGGGATGAATACGGTTAAATCTTTATCTAAAGAGGACTTTGAAATTGATCGCTTTACGGTCGACAATAAGCAATATCGTGAGGTAAACATTAAGACTTCAAACATTTGGGCTAAGTATTTTCCTTTCATGGAGTTTATCGGTAATATTGCGATGATTATGCTCATGGTCCTTGGTGGCTGGCTTGTTATTAATGAACGAATGAGTCTAGGTGAACTTGTAGCATTTTTTAGCTTAGTCAACTATATAATTGGACCTTTGATGTTTTTAGGGTTTACTGTTAACCAATTTTCTCAAGCTAAAGCATCAGGTGAACGTTTATTAGAGATTCTTGAAGCGGAAGAGGACATTGTCGAGAAAGATGATGCTCTCGAATTAAATAGGTTGAAAGGGCATGTTACATTTAAGGATGTCACATTAAAGTATACGGATGACGATGATCCGGCTCTTAAACATATTAATTTTGATGCTCCGCCAGGAAAAGTAATTGGCTTGATAGGCGCAACTGGAGCAGGAAAATCAAGTATTACCCAACTAATGACACGTTTCTATGAGCCTGCTGAGGGTGAAGTGCTAATTGATGGTCGTTCTACGAAAGACTATAACTTAAAATTTTTACGAAAGCATATTGGTTTTGTATTACAGGAGTCCTTTCTATTTTCAACATCAATTAAAGAAAATATCGCCTACGGGAATCCAGAAGCTTCTATGGAGCAAATCATTGCCGCTGCAAAGCGTGCCCAAGCTCATGATTTTATTCTGGAGCTGCCAAAAGGCTACGATACGCTTCTAGGAGAACGAGGAATGGGCTTATCAGGTGGCCAACGTCAACGTATAGCAATTGCTCGTGCCTTATTAATTGATCCAAGCATTCTTATTTTAGATGATGCAACTTCTGCCGTTGATATGGAAACAGAATTTCAAATTCAACGCGCTTTAAAAGAAGTGATGACAAATCGAACAACATTTATAATAGCTCACCGTATTTCTTCATTAAAGCATGCTGATGAAATTTTAGTTCTTGATGAAGGTGAAATCGTTGAACGAGGGACACATGACCAGCTATTAAGTAATGGCGGTCCGTATCAACGAATATATGAAATCCAGTATCGAGATAAACATGCCATTATGGGAACGGTTTAAAGAAAGGTGTGAGATGATGGCTAAAAAAATTGAATATGAGGAAAAAAGTGCATATGTTAAGCGTTTTTATTATCCTCAAGAAAATGCAGTCGAAAAACCTTTTAATTGGCGTCAGATGGCTAGATTGTTAAATTATCTAAAGCCATATACCAAGACATTGCTTCCGGGAGCCTTTTTGACCATGCTTGTCAACATGATCGTTCGTTTAGCCGTTCCAATCCTAATTGGGCAGTTTGTTGTTGATCAAGCTATTGCTGAACAAGATACCAAATTGTTAGCCTATTTAATCATTGGCATTGGTTTACTTTATTTAGGGAATTATATAGCGAATCGTTATCGGATTAAATTTGTCAATATACTTGGACAGCGAACAATCCATGATTTGCGCAAACAGCTTTTTTCACACGTTCAACGCTTATCACATAATTTCTTTGATAAACGTTCAGCGGGTTCCATTTTAGTAAGGATATTAAATGATGTTAACTCACTGCAGGAGCTGTTTACTAACGGTATTATTAATCTCTTAATGGATATTATTATGCTGGTTGGTATAATTGCGATCTTATTTGCCCTAAGTCCACAGCTTGCGTTAGCAGTGTTAGTGATATTGCCACTCATGTTCTATATATCAACTAAATTACGCCGTAATATTCGTCGTTCATGGCAGGATGTCCGAATCCAAAAATCACGATTGAATTCACATTTAAATGAAAGTATCCAAGGTATTCGAATAACCCAATCCTTTTCACAGGAACAAGAGAATACAGAATACTTTAACGGTGTAAATATTGATAATTTTGAAAAAGAACGTCTTGCTATGAAAAAAAGTGCCTATTTTGGTCCATTTGTTGAAATGAGTAATGCGATAGGGACCGTTATTTTAATTGCGTATGGCTCTAATCTGATTATTAATGGAACAATCGGGATTGGTACGTTTGTATCTTTTGCTTTCTATTTAGGGATGTTTTGGGAACCGATTTCTCGTCTCGGTCAAATTTACAATCAGTTACTGGTTGCAATGGCTTCATCTGAGCGTATTTTTGAGTTTCTCGATGAGCAGCCTAATGTTAAGGAAAAGAAAAATGCTAAGTCATTTGAAAACATGGAGGGAAATATCGAATTTGATCAAGTCCGTTTTTCATATGATGATGATCGGATTGCCCTACATGAAATTTCTATTGATATTAAGGCAGGTCAAACAGTCGCCCTTGTAGGCCATACCGGATCGGGTAAGTCGACCATTGCTAACTTAATTAGCCGCTTCTATGATCCAACTAGTGGAACGGTCCGCGTTGATGGTCATGATCTTCGAGATATGCGCTTAGATAGCTTAAGAAACAATATAAGTGTGGTACTGCAAGACACCTTTATTTTCTCAGGATCAATTATGGATAATATTCGTTTTGGTCGCCCAGAAGCGTCAGATGAGGAAGTGATTGAATCCGCTAAAATTGTAGGTGCACATGATTTTATTTTACGCTTAGCTAATGGCTATCAAACTGAAGTTGAGGAAAGAGGTAACATTTTATCAGCGGGAGAGCGTCAGTTGCTATCATTTGCTCGAGCGTTGTTAGCTAATCCTCGAATCTTAATCCTAGATGAAGCAACAGCAAGTATTGATACTGAAGCTGAGATGAAAATACAACAGGCCCTTAGAAAGCTGTTAAAGGGAAGAACAGCAATTATGATTGCACACCGCCTGTCAACCATTCGTGAGGCAGACAATATTATTGTACTGGAGCATGGACGAATTTTGGAGCAAGGAAATCACGATGAGCTTATCAATCAAAAAGGAGAATATTACCACTTAGTTAAATCTCAATTTGAAATGCTTGATGAGTTATAAGCGTCGGAAAGGCTCGGGTAAAAAAGCATTGAGATAATCTCACTTTTGCATAAAAAGACTTGGAGCGGGCTAAGCTTGTCATGCTTGTGCGTGATATTTTCTAGTCAGTAAAAGGGCTGACGTGGCTCTAATGGCACGTTAAGTTTTTCCATTCTGTGTCAAATAGCGTTGGTAGACGAATTTATTCAGTTTTTTCACAAACATTCAAGTGCGTTTAGGCGACTTGGATGTTTGTTTTTTGTTCGCGTGTTTTGGTTCGACTGCTCTTGATCAGGGTTCGATCAGGAAGTGACGAGACTCTGGGCGGGAATAGTGCGAGCTGAAAATCCATTCAGAGGAGTGTTAGACTAAAATCGCCACGTTCTGTGGCAAGACTACTTATATCCTGTAGGTTCGAATCTTGCCCTCGGTTAGTTCTAGAGGTTAATCTGAAGGGTGTATTTGTGTAATCATTAACTAGACACAGTCTTAACTTAAAGAACAAATGCTTTCTGTATTTTTGTCCAACCTAACTCAAAAGTATCTAAAAAAAGTTATGTTTTTTTAAAAAATATGCTAGACTAAAGAAGCTCAGAGTTTAATATTTATGAGACCGTAAAAATAATTTGTCGGAGTCTAACGATTTAAATCAAATATGCTTTGTCATATTTGCGAGGCTTTCTTAAACCCTCACATCAATTAAAGCTGTGAGTAACCAAAGCATTCCATAATCCAAGGACAAAATTGTTCCTAAATACATATACGAGGGGGAATCGATGTGAAAAGAGAATTTGCGGTCATTGGTTTAGGCCGTTTTGGTGGAAGTGTTTGTAGAGAATTAAGTGCAGAGGGCATGGATGTTTTAGCTATTGATACCATGGAGAGTAAGGTTAGTCAGTTTCGAAACATTGCTTCCCATGCCGTTATTGCAGATGCGACAGATGAAAGAGTGCTCAAGGAACTGGGCATACGCAACATTGATCATGTTATTGTTGCGATAGGAGAGGATATTCAGGCAAGTATTTTAACGACTTTAATGCTCAAGGAATTAGGGATAAAGAAAGTCACAGCAAAAGCACAAAATGACTATCATGAAAAGGTCTTGAATAAAATTGGCGCGGACCAAGTCATTCATCCTGAGCGTGATATGGGGCGTAAAATTGCCCATAGTATTATCTCAAACAACATACTCGATCACTTGGAGCTATCAGACGACCATAGTATTGTCGAAATAAAAGCAGGGAAGAAATTGGTTAATCAAACATTAGTTGATCTGGATATCCGTGCGAATTACGGATGTAATGTGGTCGCGATTAAATCGGGGCAAACGGATGAAATTAATGTTTCCCCGATGGCAGATGAAATGATTCATGATGGCGATATCTTAGTGATTATCGGAGCAGATAAGGATATATCTCGCTTTGAAAAGCAGTTAATTGCTGACGAATAAATCTAGATGTGGTGGTGTGGTTTTCACGCCACCATTCTATTTTAGTGCGCTTCATTATAACTTTAATTCCTGTTGATAAATATTAAAATAAAAACACCCCATAAGGCTATTGTCCATACCTTAGGGGTGTTCGATTATTTGCTTGATTTAACGTGAAATTTACGTTTTAATCCTTATACTTCCATAATGATCGGTAAAACCATCGGACGACGTTTTGTTTTTTCGAATAGGAAAGGAGCAATCGTGTCAGTAATTTCATTTTTAATTTCTGACCATTGGGTTGTTTTACGCTCCATTATTTTATTAATATGACTTGATACAAGCTTCTGAGCTTCATTTATTAAGTCCTCAGATTCACGCATATAAACAAACCCGCGTGATATAATATCTGGACCTGATGCAATTTTAAACTCTTTCATATTAATGCTTACGACAACAATGACAAGTCCTTCCTCTGAAAGGATACGACGATCTCGTAACACAATGTTACCTATATCACCGATTCCACTTCCATCAACATAAACTGATCCAGATGGGATCTTTCCTGTAACAGAAGCAGTGTCCTTTCCTAAGGCAAGGACATCTCCATTATCCATAATAAAACAATTTTCCGGATCGACATCACATGCTTCGGCTAATTTGGTGTGCTCCTTTTGCATACGATATTCGCCATGGATCGGCATAAAAAATTTAGGGCGAAGTAATCTTAACATAAGCTTTTGTTCTTCTTGTCCACCGTGTCCAGAAGTATGGATATTGTTAAGAGGGCCATGGATAACTTCTGCACCTGCACGATAAAGCATATTTATCATGCGGCTTACACTAACTGTGTTACCTGGAATAGGTGAAGATGAAAAGACGACTGTATCTCCTGGGATAATCTGAATTTGTCTATGCGTACCATTCGCAATTCGAGATAATGCAGCCATGGGCTCACCTTGGGAGCCTGTACATAGTATCGTTACTTCATTAGCTGGTAGTCGGTTAATTTGGTGCGCATCAATAAATGTATCCTCAGGTGCTTTAATATAGCCTAATTCGCGTCCAATTGAAATGGCTGCTTCCATGCTTCTACCAAATACAGCAATTTTCCGATGGTGTTTAACAGCACCTTCAACCATTTGCTGCAAACGGTGAATGTTAGAAGCAAATGTTGCAAAAATTAATCTGCCGTCAACTCTGCTGAAAATTTCATTAATACTTTCACCAACTACACGTTCTGAAAGCGTAAAGCCAGGTACTTCACTATTGGTACTATCTGATAGTAAGCAAAGCACACCTTCTTTTCCTATTTCCGCCATCTTCGCAATGTTAGCAGGCTCTCCAACGGGAGTAAAGTCAAATTTAAAGTCCCCTGTATGCACGATATTGCCTGGAGGTGTTTTGACAACAACTCCATATGAGTCTGGTATGCTGTGTGTTGTTCTGAAAAACGTTACAGACGTTTTTCTAAATTTAATCACGTCATCTTCTTGGTATGTGTGTAATTTAGCATGACGTAACAAGCCATGCTCTTCTAATTTATTCTTAATTAATCCGAGCGCAAGTTTTCCTGCATAGATTGGGACATTAATTTCTCTTAGTAAATAAGGAATACCACCGATATGGTCCTCGTGACCATGTGTTACAAACAATCCTTTGATTTTATCTTGATTTTGGACGAGATATGTGTAGTCAGGAATAACATAATCAATTCCAAGAAGCTCATCTTCTGGGAACTTAATTCCTGCATCAATTAATATGATTTCATCTTGAAATTGAATGCCATAGGTATTTTTGCCGATTTCACCTAAGCCACCAATCGCAAAGACTGCAGTTTGATCATTTTTTACAAACTTCATAAACTACACATTCTCCACTTTAAAATCTTCTGACTGTTTTTCATAAGCAAGGTGTTCGCCTTCCAACGGTTGAATAAACTCAATATTAATATTGCGATCCTTGAGTTCACTTCTCACTTGGCGTTCATTCTCTGCTTCATAATATAAACGGTGTGTATTTTCTCTTACAGGTATTTCTGACGCATGTTCTTGATATAAAACTTTAAAAATCATTTCATCTCTCCTTATTTTTCTTTGTTTAATTTAGCATACCTTATGACGACGATAGGACTTTTTGTTGGAAAGCTTATTTGGTTTAAGCATTAGGGACACGATTTTGATTAAATAGTCTCTTCCATCTTTTCCGAAGCTTTTCTCTTAGGCGTCTTAACATAGTATAAGCAACTCCTTTCAAAAAGCAAAAAACTTAATATCCGATCCAACCCTCTTACTACTAGTATAGTATGGATTGGTTAGTTTGGAAACAAAAACGTTTTATTTTTTACGAACATATTCAAGACGCTAGGGTTTTGCCTTATATTTTTCACTTAATGAAACAAAGTTATACATCGCTTAACCAAAGTTAATCGGTTAATTCAATGTCACAAGGCTTTGCATCTGCAGGCGCTTGAAACGGCTCATTTTTGTTAATGTGATCAAAAAACATGACCCCATTAAGATGGTCAATTTCATGCTGAAATACAACGGCAGCATAGCCGCGCAAACGGAGCTTAACTGGTTCACCCGCTAAATTTACTGCTTTTACGGTAATTCGAGCATAACGTGGAACATAGCCAGGAACCTCACGATCTACTGATAGACAGCCTTCACCAGCTGAGAGATAGGTTTGTTCTACTGAATGACTAATAATTTTGGGGTTAAAGTAACCATCACTGTAGCATTTTCCTTTTAAATCTTCAAAGTGAACGGCCATCATCCGTTTAGAAATTCCTAACTGAGGAGCAGCTAATCCTACTCCTGGTCTTAGCTCATATTGTTCTGCTATTTTTTCATTTTGACTATTTTTAAGAAATTCTAACATATCAGATAATATTTTCTTTTCTTGCTCTGTTGCTGGTAATACAACTTCTTCAGCAACTTGTGTCAAGACTGGATGACCTTCGCGGACAATATCCTTCATTGTAATCAAAATATCCTACACTCCTTTACATACCTCTGTTAGCTGTATCATAGTTTAACACAAATCATTCAAAAAAGGGATTAAATTTATGATAATATAAGGAAAGTACTGTCCATTTTAAAGTTCATCTTGGTTACTGTCCGTTCTTTAAGCTAATCGTTCAACTATCTGGCATTAAAGATTGTATGAAATGATAAAAAAATGAAAATATTGAATTAATCTGTCGGTTGTCCTAATAAATATGATATACTATTTTAAAATATGTCAAGAAACTCATCGAGATGTACAAAGGAAATGGAGGCATTTTTGTGCGATTGAAAAGTATCAGCGCCCTAATCATATTGAGCATCATTTTAGCAGCGTGTTCAGGGCTAACAACAGAAGAAAAAATGTATGAACATATGGAGGAATCTGTCCAGCTTGAAAGCGACTTTGTAGCTCAACAACAGCCGCTTAGTGCTCTAGAACAAGAGGAACAAAGTATTTATCAGCAAATCAGCGAACTAAGTATGGATCAGTATGAGGAAATAGCATCTTTGGCAGAATCAGCCATAGCTTCAATAGAGGAAAGAAGAGAATTAACGGATATTGAAATAACAAGTATTCAAGCATCAAAGGAAGAATTTGATCAAATTGAGCCATTAATAGCAGACTTGGAAGATGAAGAGCTTCAGTCGATCGCTGAAGAAATGTTTGCTTTAATGGAGGAGCGCTATCAAGCATTTTTATCATTACATGAATCATATCAAACATCTTTGGATTATGATATTGAGCTTTACCAATTGCTTATGTTAGAAGAATTGGAGGAAGCAGACTTTACTGACCAAGTGAATAAGGTAAATGAGCAGTATCAAATTGTGATTGACCACAATCTAGCTTTTAATGAAGCTACTGACTCATTTAACGAACTGAAGCGGGAATTCTATGATCAATCGGAATTAAATATTACTTATGAATGAGGCATGGCTGATTAGTCATGTCTTTTTTTTAATCTTGTTTTGATTTTTCGCTATCTTTTACTTTAGTTGTATTATTGTAGTGTAACTGGCTGGGGCTGCGATTACTCGCCCCATCGAAGGGCTTTTGTAAGCCTCCCAGTTCAAGAAATAAGGGAACAGGTCATGTCTAAGTGGGAGATCCAACAGCCAGCAACAATAACGTTCCGTGGGGTAGAGAGGAAGCTGACTGAGTTCGCGACGTTGCGACGTAACGTCTGCACGAGCACATCCTATGCGTCGCCCCCCACTGAACGAAGTTTCATGTATTAGGGGAAACGTTCTTATACGATGGATTTAATTTCATTGAGAAGTCTCTTCTTTAAAGTCCTTTATTCAGTAGGGCATACCCGGCTGAACAAGGTTTAAGCCTCCGATGGTAACGACCAATTTTTGCGAGCGCTTCGTTTCATCAAAGAAGCTATTCGAGTTATGAAATGATTTGAACAATAGCGATAAGTCGTAATAATCTGTATTATCAAAATGTATATTTTTAATACAACAGTTGTCCTAATACTAATACAGTTAATATATCTTAGTGAAACAGTTCACATATATTAATTTTTTAAACAAATAAGTAGAATAAATTCTAAGTTATTCGTGCAAAGTGATTGACCGTTTTTAAATAATAAGCTAAACTAAGATTAAAGTTAATATTGTACTAATCAGTCTGAACCTTTCCGGTATAACAGTTTGTTTTTTAACAGTAAATATGGTTAAAAAAATCACGAAAGGGTAAGGTAACACTAGGTGCAATAAGCTTATAGGTCAGGTAACTAAAAATAGTTAAAATGGAAAGGAAGAGGTGAGTCTTTTGAAACGTACAACTGAAAAAATTGCTGAGCAATTCGAAACGTTTCAAATTCTGAATGAAGAAGGTAAAGTCGTTAATGAAGAAGCGATGCCTAATCTTTCAGATGATGAGTTAAAAGAACTAATGACGAGAATGGTGTATACAAGGATTTTAGATCAACGTTCCATCGCGTTAAATCGTCAGGGACGCCTTGGCTTCTATGCACCAACAGCTGGTCAAGAGGCTTCTCAGTTAGGTTCACAATTTGCTTTAGAGCAAGACGACTTTATCCTACCAGGTTATCGTGATGTTCCACAATTAATCTGGCATGGGTTACCATTATATAAAGCATTTTTATTCTCAAGAGGTCATTTTATTGGAAACCAAATGCCTGAAGGTGTGAATGCTTTAAGTCCACAAATCATAATTGGTGCACAATATGTTCAAACAGCAGGAGTTGCTATGGGCTTAAAACGTCGTGGTAAAAATGCTGTTGCGATTACTTATACTGGAGATGGCGGTACTTCTCAAGGTGATTTCTATGAAGGAATGAACTTTGCGGGTGCCTTTAATTCACCTGCTATTTTCGTTGTTCAAAATAACCGCTTTGCGATTTCTACACCAGTTGAAAAGCAGACAGCTGCAGAAACTTTAGCTCAAAAAGCCGTTGCGGCAGGTATTGAAGGCATTCAAGTTGACGGTATGGATGTGTTGGCTGTTTATGTAGCTACTAAAGAAGCACGTGAACGCGCGCTAAATGGTGAAGGCCCAACATTAATTGAAGCGTTAACTTATCGTTATGGACCTCACACTATGGCTGGTGATGACCCAACACGTTATCGTTCTGAAGAATTGGATAATGAGTGGGAAAGAAAAGATCCACTTGTTCGTTTCCGTAAATTTTTAGAAGAAAAAGGCATTTGGTCTGAGGAAGAAGAGAATGCTGTCATTGAACGGGCAAAAGAAGAAATTAAAGCTGCCATTAAAGAAGCAGATAATACACCTAAGCAAAAAGTAACCGATTTAATCGGAAATATGTATGAAACACTTCCAGGTAACTTACAAGAACAAATGGAAGAATATAAAGCAAAGGAGTCGAAGTAAGCCATGGCTCAAATGACAATGATCCAAGCTATCACTGATGCGTTACGTACTGAATTAAAAAACGATGAGAATGTCCTTGTATTCGGAGAAGACGTCGGTCAAAACGGCGGGGTTTTCCGTGCTACTGAAGGTCTTCAAGCTGAATTTGGTGAGGATAGAGTATTTGATACACCGTTAGCGGAGTCTGGTATTGGTGGTTTAGCAATCGGCTTAGCTACTCAAGGTTTTCGCCCAGTACCTGAAATCCAGTTCTTTGGTTTTGTATATGAAGTAATGGATTCAATTAGTGGTCAAATGGCACGTATGCGTTATCGATCTGGCAACACAATGAATGCACCGATAACGATTCGTTCTCCATTTGGTGGAGGTGTTCATACGCCTGAAATGCACGCAGACTCTTTGGAAGGATTAATGGCCCAACAGCCAGGATTAAAAGTTGTAATCCCTTCAAATCCTTACGATGCTAAAGGATTATTAATTGCATCTATTCGTGATAATGATCCTGTTATCTTTTTAGAGCACATGAAATTATATCGTTCTTTCCGTGATGAAGTACCGGAAGAAGCTTATGAAGTAGAACTTGGCAAAGCAAAAGTAACCCGTGAGGGAAATGATATTACTTTTATTGCCTATGGTGCAATGGTTCAAGCATCAGTAAAAGCGGCTGAAGAATTAGAAAAAGAAGGAATTAGTGCAGAGGTTATTGACTTACGAACAGTTTCTCCTTTAGATACTGAAACAATTGTTGAATCAGTGAAAAAGACTGGCCGTGCTGTTGTTGTCCAAGAAGCACAACGTCAAGCAGGGGTTGCTGCCCATATTGTTGCAGAGATCCAAGAGCGTGCAATCTTACATTTGGAAGCGCCTGTTTTACGTGTAGCAGCTCCAGATACAGTTTATGCTTTTACACAGGCTGAAGAAGTATGGCTACCAAACCACAATGATATTGTTGAAAAAGCAAAAGAAGTTATCAACTATTAAGATTTAACCAGGGAGGTTAGCAATAATGGCATTTGAATTTAAATTGCCTGATATTGGTGAAGGTATTCACGAAGGCGAAATCGTCAAATGGTTTGTCAAAGCTGGCGAAGAAATTAAAGAAGATGATATACTTTGCGAAGTACAAAATGATAAAGCGGTTGTTGAAATCCCGTCACCAGTTGAAGGGACTGTCAAAGAAATTCACTTTGAAGAAGGATCCGTTGCTACAGTAGGTGAAACCATTATTACCATTGATGCTGAAGGGCATGAAAGCAATGAAGCAGCTCAGTCAACGAGTGATGAAGAAGCTACTAGTGATGCTGGTCAAGGAGTTTTTGAATTTAAGTTACCTGACATTGGTGAAGGTATCCATGAAGGTGAAATCGTTAAATGGTTTGTCAAAGCTGGTGAAGAAATTAAAGAAGATGATGTACTTTGCGAAGTACAAAATGATAAAGCAGTTGTTGAAATCCCATCTCCAGTTGAAGGAACTGTCAAAGAAATTCATTTTGAAGAGGGATCCGTTGCCACTGTAGGTCAAACCATCATCTCGATTTATGCAGAGGGCTATCAAGCAGAAGCAAAATCTGCTGAAGCACCAAAAGAAGAAAAAGCTGCGCCAGCAAAAGCTGAAGCGAGTTCAGCTACGGCAGATCGTACACGTGTAATCGCAATGCCATCTGTACGTAAATTTGCCCGTGATAATGGGGTTCAAATTGCTAATGTTAATGGATCAGGTAAAGGTGGTCGTATCCTTAAAGAAGACGTTGAAGCATACCTAAATGGTGACCAAAAAGCTGATGCGCCTAAGGAAGCACCTGCACCAGCAAAAGCAGAAGCAAAATCCGAAACTACTGCTGCCAAGCCTGCAGCGGCAGCAACAGGTGATCTACCAGAAACACGTGAAAAAATGTCTGGTATTCGTAAAGCAATTGCAAATGCAATGGTTAACTCTAAGCATAAAGCACCACATGTTACCTTACATGATGAAATAGATGTAACCGAGCTTGTTGCTCACCGTAAGAAATTTAAACCAGTTGCGGCTGAGAAAGAAATCAAGTTAACTTACTTACCTTATGTAGTTAAGGCTCTTGTCTCAGCACTTAAGCAATTCCCAATTATTAATGCTTCAATTGATGATGAGACAGATGAGATTGTGTATAAGCATTACTATAATATTGGTATTGCTGCAGATACTGAAAAAGGTTTACTAGTACCAGTTGTCAAAGATGCAGATAAAAAGTCAATCTTTGAAATTTCTAAAGAAATTAATGAACTAGCTAAAAAAGCTCAGGAAGGTAAGCTTGCACCTAATGAAATGAAGGGTGCTTCTTGTACCATTTCAAATATTGGTTCTGCAGGTGGTCAATGGTTTACACCAGTGATCAATTATCCAGAGGCTGCTATCCTTGGTATTGGACGTATTGCAGAAAAACCAGTTGTCAAAGATGGCGAAGTTGTTGTTGCTCCTGTGCTAGCTTTATCGTTAAGCTTTGATCACCGTATTGTAGATGGTGCGACAGCACAGCATGCTTTAAATCAAGTCAAACGTTTGTTAAACGATCCACAATTAATTATGATGGAGGCGTAATCGGCTATGGTAGTAGGAGATTTTCCAATTGAATTAGATACATTAGTTGTTGGAGCAGGACCGGGTGGCTATGTAGCAGCCATCCGTGCTGCTCAAACAGGGCAAAAAGTAACCATTGTTGACAAGGGAGCCCTTGGCGGGGTTTGTTTAAATGTTGGGTGTATTCCTTCTAAAGCGCTTATTCAAGCTGGCCACCGTTTTGAAGAAGCACACGGTGCAGAAGAAATGGGTATTACTGCTGATAATGTCACAGTTGATTTTAGTAAGGTTCAAGCATGGAAAGATAGTGTTGTGAAGAAATTAACTTCTGGTGTTGAAAGCTTATTAAAAGGTAACAAAGTAGATATTGTAAGTGGAGAAGTTTATTTTGTTGATAAAAATACAGTAAAAGTAATGGATGAAAAGAGCTCACAGACTTATACATTTAAAAACTGTATTATTGCAACAGGATCTACTCCAATTGAGATTCCATCATTTAAATACTCTGAACGAGTCTTAGATTCTACAGGTGCGTTAAATCTAAAAGAAATTCCTAAGAAGCTCATTGTCATTGGTGGCGGATATGTGGGAACTGAGCTTGGTACTTCATATGCTAACTTTGGTACAGAAGTTACCATCCTAGAAGGTGCCGATGATATCCTTGGTGGCTTCGAAAAAGATATGTCAGCACTTGTTAAGCGTCACCTGAAAAAGAAAAATGTTAAGATCGTAACAAAAGCAATGGCTAAGAGCTCTGAAGTTACCGATAGTGGTGTTAAAGTAACGTATGAAGCTAATGGTAAAGAAGAAACAATTGAAGCGGATTACGTACTAGTAACGGTTGGACGTTATCCAAATACATCAGAAATTGGTTTAGAGCAAGTAGGAATTGAAATGGATGACCGCGGCTTGATTAAAATTGATAATCAATGCCGTACCAACATTGAGAACATTTATGCTATTGGTGATATCGTTGCAGGACCACCTCTTGCACATAAAGCCTCATATGAAGGGAAAATTGCTGCAGAAGCAATTGCTGGTGAAAATGCAGAAATTGATTATAATGGCATCCCAGCCGTTGTATTCTCTGAGCCTGAGCTTGCAACTGTAGGCTATACAGAAGCTGAAGCTAAGGAAGCAGGTTTTGAGGTAACTACAGCTAAATTCCCATTTGCCGCAAATGGCCGTGCTTTATCTTTAGGCAGTGGTGATGGCTTTGTTCGCTTAGTTACACGTAAAGATGATGGCCTTGTACTTGGTGCACAAATTGCTGGAACTAATGCAAGTGATATGATCTCTGAGCTTGGTCTAGCTATTGAAGCAGGTATGACAGCTGAAGATTTAGCCTTGACGATTCACGCTCACCCAACACTTGGTGAGATTACAATGGAAGCGGCTGAAGTAGCGATTGGTACACCAATTCATATTGTAAAATAATCCGGACATACACCGATAATTGATTAATCTTTTATCGGTGTTTTCTTTTATTGGCTAGGTTATAATAGATAAGAGGCTCTGTGTAATCTCTGTCTATTTTTCAAAATGCATGTAGAGTGATTTCTTACTAATCTCAATTAGAGCTTCGTCACTTCAAGAAAAATATTAATCAACAAGGGAGTACATAATATGAAGAAACGTTGCTTAACGATTCTAGTTAGCTTAATTGCTGCACTATTTTTATTTGCGTGCCAACAAGAAGAAGAAAAATCGAATGATGCGCAAGGTGATCGCCAATCTGAATTAGATGTAGAAGAAATGAGCGATAACGATACTTTAAAAGAAGAGGAACCAGAAAATGATTTAGAGGTCGACAATGATACGGATCAACCGAAGGGAGAGGAAGAACCTTTGTATACGATTAATCCGTCGACATGGGCTGTCGAACCATTGGAGGAAGGGACTAACCCGCAAGTAGCACTGATAACGATAGATGATGCACCAGATCAGTATGCTTTGGATATGGCTCATACACTCAAGGCTTTAGATGCACCTGCGATCTTTTTCGTCAATGGTCGTTTTCTCCAAACAGAGGAGAAGCACCACGTACTCAAAGAGATACATGAGCTAGGCTTTATGATCGGCAACCACACCTCTACTCATCCCAACCTTGGGGAAATCAGTGAAGAGGAACAAAGAAAAGAAATCATTGAACTTAATGACCTCGTTGAAGAAATCATTGGTGAACGACCTAAATTTTTCAGAGCCCCTTTTGGAGCGAATACGGATACGTCACATGCTGTTGCTGAAGAAGAGGGGATGGTCGTGATGAATTGGACCTATGGCTATGATTGGGAGCCGGACTATACGAATGCTGAAGCTCTTGCAGATATTATGATAAATACACCATATCTCAGTGCTGGTGCTAATCTACTCATGCATGATCGTGAATGGACAAATGAAGCATTAGAAACAATTGTGACAGGACTTCGGGATAAAGGTTATGAGTTAGTTGATCCAACAACATTGAAACGATTGGATTAAGGTAAGGATCAAGTCAGTTGTTTTAAGAGAGGACATGCTGTTTAGAAGAAATTGGAGCAATAGAAAATCGTGAGAAAAGATTGACAAATAAGCTCGTCTCATCGTTTGGACACGTACCCTAAATAGGGCTGCGTGTCCTTTTCAGTGTCATTAAATGTATATGTTCTAGCCAGTCAAGAAAAGAGCTAGCTATTTTTGGTTTAATCTGTTAACTTAAAGCTGTTTCGTAGTAGATTAAGAAATAGACAATGTATTAAGTAAAAGCTTTCATCTCTTTTATTACTTGTATCGTTTCTAATGTGCTGTCTTCTAAGCCTTGTACAGGAAGACCAGCTTCAATATTTGCATTAATATAGCTTAAATTTTCTTCTGTAATAATTTCGCCAGGTATGAAAATTGGAATACCTGGTGGATAAACCATGATTGATTCAGCACTAATCCTTCCGACTGCATCAATTAGTTTAATTGTTTCAGTTTCGGCGTAAAAGGCATCACGTGGTGATAGGCTTAATGCTGGAATCGGATAGTTACTCACCTGTACCGTTCGTTCAATGGCTGACTCTTTGTACGCGACTACAAGGTCTTCTAGGGCATTTAATAATAATGATGTTTGCTGATCGTGATCACCTGGAGTAATAATACAGAGTACGTTATACATATCTGATAGTTCTACCTCGATTTGATAATGCTGGCGAAGCCATACTTCCGCATCATATCCGGTAATACCGAGCTGCTTAACTGAAATTAAAATTTTCGTCGGGTCCAAATGATAAGCAGCCTCTGTTCCTAGTATTTCTTCTCCTGGGCAATATAAATAATCAAAGTGGTTAATAGCTGTACGTAGTTTTTTTGCTCTTGCAATCGTTCGGTCTAAAATTTCTTTCCCATTGACAGCTAATTGCTTCCGTGCCACATCTAATGAAGCTAATAAAATATAAGAAGTAGACGTGGTCGTCAGCATCGATAAAACCGTTTGCACCCGCTGTTTTGAAATTAAACCTTCACGTCCATTTAACACGGAGCTTTGTGTCAAAGAGCCACCTAATTTGTGTACACTAGTAGCAGCTAGATCTGCTCCTGCTTCCATGGCAGAGACGGGTAGTTGATCATGAAAGTGAATATGAACACCATGAGCCTCATCAACGAGTACAGGAATTTGGTGTGAGTGAGCGATTTTAACAATTTGACGTAAATCAGCTGCTACACCATAGTAGGTTGGGTTTATCACAAAAACGGCTTTAGCATCTGGATGAGCATGAATAGCATGTTCAACGGATAGTGGTGTTATTCCATGTGCGATACCCAATACAGGGTCTAATTCAGGATGAACAAAAATAGGAATCGCTCCAGAAAAAATAATAGCAGAGGTTACCGATTTATGAATATTTCTAGGTACTATAATTTTATCTCCAGGTTGGCAGACACTTAAAACCATAGCCATAATCGGACTACTCGTTCCTTGAACAGAAAAAAACGTAAAGTCAGCACCAAAAGCTTGGGCTGCTAGTGCCTCAGCCTCCTTGATCATACCTTGGGGATGATGAAGGTCATCTAATGGGCTAATATTAATTAAGTCTATAGCCAAAGCATTTTCTCCAATAAATTGGCGAAATGCTGGCTCCATCCCACGACCACTTTTGTGTCCAGGTATATGAAAAGGTGTAGGTTTGCTTTGTATATGATTTAATAATCCAGTAAAGAGCGGTGTTTGTTCTTGTGCTTGCATTGGTGTGGCTCCTTTTATAAAATAATAATTTAAGGGTTGTTCAAAATGCACCAAATGATAAGCGGCACATCTCAGCGTTGGCTTGTTTTTCCGCTTCTCACGTATCTAAAGGCATACGTTCCGATGCTCAAATCGGCGCCGCCTTGATCTGTTTGCTTCTAATTTGATGATTTTGAACGTGTATTCGTTAAGGGTTGTTCAAAATGCAGTAAATGATAAGCGCTCATTAGCATTTTTGAACATAGACTTAAAGCAAAAGAATTATAGCAAAGATTAACTTAAATAGCTAGTTTAAATATAGTAATTACATTTTTCAGCTCGAGAAAAGCTGATTTGATATGCAGGAGGTTTTACTAAATGAATTATTCTTTTCCTATTAATGAGTCTTGGACAACTGATGAGGTTATAAAGGTGGTCGAATGCTTGGCCATCGTTGAAAAAACGTATCAACAGGTAGTACCCGCGAAACAAATATTAGAAAAATATAATTCCTTTAAGCAAGTGATAACGAGTAAAAGTGAAGAAAAGGCAATTGGGCGCCGATTTGAACGAGAAACAGGCTACTCTCTCTATAAAACGATCCAACAAGCAAAAGAGAAAGCAGATGGTATGGTAAGGATGACTTAACTAAATGCATGGGGAGATTTAATTTCATTTAGCAGGGGGCCTCACATTTCTTTAAATAGTGAGTTCAAATGCCAATACCAGCTTAATAAAGTTAAAGCCTCTGGTGGATGCGAGGGATTTTCAGCGGAAATTTATCGAGCTTCGCTTGATAAACTTTGAGCGCAAATATACCAAGGCGTATTTGGTTAATTTATCGAGTAATTGGGGAAATGAGATATACCATTACATACAAAAACATCCTGTAGGAAAAAATAACTCTTCAATAAGATAGCAGCCAGGAAAACCTCGATATGACAGAGTCTGTCACACCGATGCTTTCGCTGACTGGTAACTTGCTCAGCCTTAGCAAGTGGTCTTAGGGAGCTTTTCACAAGCGGAAAAATAAGCTTGGGATTGGTTAGCCTTCATTATAATGAGTTAATGGGCAGCTTTTGCAACCTGATAGAGTGGAATCAATTGGTTGTAGATGGTTTTAATTTGCTCAATAAGTTGTTCACCCGTTAATTGAATCGCTTCATTCTCTAATATATGTTTTCCTATTAATAATTCAGCTTTCTTCACATCACGAAACCTTTTTAGATTTTCCTCAGTTAAGTCAGAAACAGAAAAGGCATCTTTTTGCATGTGGTCTAAGCTAATCACATAATGAGCAGGTAAATTGTGTATTAAATCTATTTTATCTAGTAGAGCCTGGGCTATTTTATCTTTATTAGGTAATTCATAAATAAAGGAAAGCCAAATAAAAAGCCGGTCATCAAACAACCCTACTTCGAAATGCGGATGTTTTTTATAGCCACGTTTATTATCGGCAATGGCTAACCAAGTATCTTTTGGCGGATTAACAGTTCGCCGTGCGTGCTTAGCAATATGCAAAAACATTTCATTACCTAACTGACTAGCTAAATAATCAGTTAAATCTCTACCCAAAAGTTGAAATTTGGGTTGGATTCGTTCTTGAATGGCTGACATTCTTTCATCTAAACCATCTATTTGAAATGTGTTAAAGTCTGCTTGTTTAAATCCTGTAAAAGTCATTCTTTACTCCCACCTCTCTATACGAATAGTCTATCTTATTTTAGCAAAATTATAAACAAAATGGCAGTCACGTGCATATGATTCACTTGTTTGCTACAATTATGGTAGATAGATAAGAAAGATTTTGAAAGTATATAGTGATGTACTACTGGTCTAAGTCTTATGATAGTCGACGACTTCAATTCGATTGTTACAATAAAAGTTGACCAGTTAAACCAATGCTTTCACGGCTTAAAGAAAGGGTGGACAATGAGATGTTCGATCGTAACGAAGTTTATCAGCTAGCACGCCAGTGGGTAGTAGAAGCAGGGGAACGAATTCGATCCTCTATCGATAACCCAAGAGAAATTGAAACGAAATCCAATCCAAATGATCTTGTAACTGAGATGGATAAAAAGGTAGAAGAGTTTTTTGCCAGTAAAATTCGTAGTTGCTTTCCGGGGCATCGAATTTTATCCGAGGAAGGCTTTGGCGATCAGGTAAGTGAATTAACAGGTACCGTTTGGATTATTGACCCGATTGATGGAACGATGAATTTTGTCCATCAAAAACGTACATTTTCTATCTCGCTTGCTATTTACCATGAGGGGATTGGAGAAATCGGTTTGGTTTACGATGTCATGGCAGATCAGCTTTATCATGCACAGAGAGGTAAGGGAGCTTACAAAAATGATCAAAAACTTGATCGTTTACCAAAAGAAAAAAGCCTTAATCAATCCATTTTAATGCTTAATACATGGTGGTGTACACCTAATCATATAGTGGATGATGAAAAAGTTCGTGAACTCGTTCAAACGGTAAGAGGTACTAGAACATACGGATCTGCAGCTTTGGAATTTGCTTATCTAGCTGAGGGGATTGTAGACTGTTATATCTCTTTTCAGCTACATCCATGGGACATGGCTGCTGGTGTCATCCTTTATCATGAGGTGGGAGGTCTTACTTTACAGGCGAATGGTCAACCGTTGACGATGGTCAAACAAGAGCCACTGGTAGCTGGACACCCAATGATTGTAGAGGAAATCATTGATCGTTACATTCGTTTGAAGTAATGCACAATCAACGAAAAGAAGATAAAGTGAAACTTTGTTCAGTAGGGAGGGTGACGCATAGGAATGTGCTCGTGCAGACGTTGCGACACGATGTCGCGAACTTAGTCTGCATCCTCTCTCCTCACTGAACGTTAGTGAACCAATCGGGCTGTTACTGGCTGTTGGATCTCCACTTAGACATGACGAGTTCCTGAATCGGGAGTCTTACAAAAGCCCTTCGATGGGGCGAGTAATCGCAGCCCCAGCCAGTTACACTGCGATAAACATAAGACGATCCTATTTAATATAAGGATCGTCTTCTTTTTGCTCTTGATATAATTTAAAAAGACCGGTAGCATGGCGCTTCTTTGTCTTTTCACTTATTCTCTCGGTACAGCTTGGGCATAAATATAAGTGCTTGCGACGATTACGTAAACGCTTAGCTAGCGGAGAATCATAATCGATTTGATCAACGGTATCACAAATCGGACATTTGACATCCATAAGGTCACCTCGAACTGCTAGACTAAAAACAAGATTGACTCTATTTTAGCATATCTTTAGCAGAATTGGTATGGAATCCATCAATTGTTTGAGTTTGAGGAAAATCGGGAACACTATTGACAAAATAGCAAACAGTAGAGAAAGAAGAGATAGTTTTACAGAAAAACGGGCAAACATAGGCAGAATAGGGTAAGAAGCTGTGTTTATCGTTTGATGACTTGTTGCATAACTACTTTCCGTATAATCCATTAAGTGAGGTGGTTCTATGAAGAAAAAACTAGCATTAGGATTAGTGGGATTATTTGCTTCGACGACAGTTTACTTTTTAATAAATCTAAAGCGACTTGATCTGTTACACGATTTAAAGCAGAGCGTTCAATTAAAAACCAGTAAAAGCTTTCCGATTGAACCAGCAGGAAATCCCTTGACCGATACGCTTGAAAATGCAGATATGGTAAGTGAAGGGTCACAATATGGTGTTGAATATTACAACAAACACAAGTCATTAAGGCATAAATCTAAATAATCTATTCTTCTTACCTAATACCACTAGCAGAACAAGCACGTGTGATAGCTAACTAAGTTAAGCAGTATTTGATGACTTAGTTAGCTTCAAGCCATGCCCATCATTTTGTAGGAGGCTACGTGCATTTAAAAGCGATGTTTAACGTTACTGTTCATTATCCTTTGCTGTTTAACTGGCGCCATAGTTTAATGCAAAGCCCATCTCGAGGATTAAATAAAAATGCTAACATAAATACAAGCCCGGTAGCACTTGCCATTGATCCAGAAATAGACACATTCCATTTGACAGCAAAATAATAGCCAATCAGCGCGGAAAGTGCACCAATAATACCACTCAGAACAATCACATGGACCAAACGTTCAGATAACAAATAGGCTGTTGCTCCTGGTACAATTAACATCGCGACTACCAGAATTGCACCAACACTATTAAAGGATGCAACTGTTGCTAATGAGACGAGCGTCGTGATTAAATAGTGAATCAGCGTAACAGGTATACCAATTAATATAGCGAAATGATGATCAAAGGTAGATATTTTTATTTGTTTATAGAATAAAAGGATAACCACTAAGCTGATCAATAATACAGAGCCAAGCATCCAAATCGCTTTTGGACCAAGATCTATCCCTCTAAAAACCAGCCGATTCCAAGGAACAAAGGCTATTTCACCCATTAAGGCATGCTCGGTGTCGAGGTGCACTTGTTTACCGATCGATGTGGATATGAGCACGACAGCCAACGCAAATAGCGTGGTGAATATAACACCAATGCTGGCATCCTTCTGTACACCTTGTTTATTCAATGTTTCGATTAAAAAGGCTGTTAGAATGCCAACAATTGAAGCTCCAATTAGCATTGGTAAGCCATTTAACGATTGGGTCACTAGAAATGCACCAACAATTCCAAGCAAAACAGTATGACTGATTGCATCTGCAAGCATTGCTGTCTTGCGAAGAACAATTAATGAACCGGTTATGCCGCAAGTAAGACCAACCAATACCCCTGTTATGATTATCCAGCCTGAGTAACTCATGATACGTGCACCGCCTTTATAATTAAACCCCGTTTGCTACCAAATAACAAACTAATGATAAAAATACTGGATGCTACTAGCACAATCATCGGACCTGTAGGCAAGTCAGGTATACTTGTGCTAAACCATGTTCCGATAACACCACTAACTGCGCCAATAAGAGCCGATAGCCAAGCCATGACAGAAAGTTTTTCTGTCCAGTATCTAGCTGCCAGAGGAGGTGTAATGATTAATGCTGCTATTAGAATAACACCCACAGTCTGAATCCCGATCACAACAATGCCAACAATTAAAAACATCAAGACGCCATTTAAAAAGGTTACTGGAAGCCCCATTCCTTTAGCGAAATTTGGGTCAAAGATGATCATTTTAAATTCCTTAAAGAATAGCATCGTTATACCGAGTAAGATAACGGCACTAACGGCTACAAGATGAACATCTCGACCGATAAGCGAAGCGGCTTGCCCAAAGATAAAGGTATTAAGCCCAGCCTGATTACCACTGGCATGTTGTTGGATACATGTCAGTAGAACGATACTAGAACCAAAGAAAACGGAAATAATGATTCCGATCGCGGCATCTGCTTCAAGTTTAGAATGCTGAATAATAAGTTGGATAAGGTAGGTACCGATTAGACTTGTTATGGTCGCTCCAATTAATAAAACGGGTAAGCTTTTTTCATGAAAAACTAAAAAGCCAAGTGCAACACCCGGTAGTGCAGCATGAGCCATCGCATCACTTATTAAGCTTTGCTTTTTCAAAAGCACAAAACTTCCAACTAAACCACTTGCAAACCCTAGTAATAGACTACCCGTTAATACCCAGCGAAGATTTGCGCTTGATAGATCAAGTAACAAGTGTTCCAGCATGGCGATTTCTCCTTTCTCATACAGTGGCTTGATTTAAAAATGATACCCTTCCACCAAATGTTTTCTCTAAGTTTTCGTGGGTAAAAACATGATGTGTCGTGCCGTATTGAATACATTGTTTGTTTAATAGTAGGACATGATCGAAATAGTCTGTTACTGTTTGTAAGTCATGATGGACGACTAACACAGTTTTATCGTTAGCTTTCCAATCCTTCATCAGTTGAATAATAGCCTTTTCTGTTGCAGCATCTACACCAGCAAATGGTTCATCCATTAAATAAATTGAAGCATCTTGAGCAAGTGCACGGGCTAAGAATATTCGCTGCTGCTGTCCACCTGATAGTTGTGAAATTTGACGTTCCGCATAGTCCAACATTCCAACCTTAGCTAGACACTGATCAGCCCATTCAATGTCTTGTTTTTTACTTTTTTTAAAAAAGCCGATTTTTCGGTAACGTCCCATTAAGACAACATCACGAGCATTAATTGGAAAATCCCAATCCACTTCATTGCGTTGTGGCACGTAACCGATCAAATGTTTATGTTTTGATAAAGGCTTTTGATAGACCTTAACCTCACCAGATCGTTTCGATATTAGACCTAAAATAGCCTTAATTAGCGATGATTTACCTGCTCCATTTGGTCCGATAATACCTGTTAACGTCCCAGGAGCAACTGTAAATGAGATATTTTCTAATACGGGTTGTTTATTATAGCTAACCGAGATATTTGAAATTTCTAATGCATGCATGTTAACCGTCTCCCTTTATTTAAGTGCATCAACGATTGTATTAATATTTGATTTAAACATTCCAATATAAGTACCATCTTCTGTGCCTGCCTCACCCATAGCATCAGAATATAGCTCGCCACCTATTGTTACTTCATGTCCGGTAGCTTTTGCTCCTTCTATAACCGCATTTATAGATCGATCTGAAACACTGCTTTCAATGAAAATCGCCTTTATCTTTCGCTCTGTTACTAAATCGACAATGGACTGGATATCATGAACACTATAATCAGATTCTGTGCTAAGGCCTTGTAATCCAACAACTTCAAAGCCATAAGCTTCTCCGAAATAATGAAATGCATCGTGAGCGGTCACTAAGACACGACTTTCTTCAGGGATTTGCTCAATTTGCTCAAAGACATACTCACTGAGTTCATCTAACTCAGTTAAATAAGCGGCCGCATTTTCTTGATAATCTGCAGCATGATCTGGATCGATTTCAATTAGTTGATCTCTGATAACTTCAACCACCTGTGAAAACAGATCAATATTAAACCAAATATGTGGATCATAAACACTCGGATTATCAGGATCGATCAGTAGTTTAGTCTGATCAATTTTTTCACCAACTGGAACAGCGGGTTTTTGTTTACCCATTTGAGCAAAAACATCATCCATCTGTCCTTCTAGCTCTAAACCGTTATAAAATATAATATCGGCATTTGCCATTTTTTCAATATCACTTTGTACTGCATTATACATGTGTGGATCAGTACCAGGTCCCATCAAACTAATCACATCAACATGCTCTCCACCTACATTGATAACAGCATCACCAATTTGAGCAATCGTTGTAACAACATGGATTTGTCCATCAGTATTTGCTTCATTTCCTTCGCTGCATCCCAATAAGGCTAATCCAATAATAAGTGAAGTAACTAATCCCCAAAATCTCTTCATCAAAAATACCCCTCTCCCCAACTTTTTGCTTATAACTAAATTTTATACATAAACCTAAAAAGTTTCCCTAATGCAACTTTATAAAAGTTTGGTCACTTTGTCAACTATTTTTCTTATGAAAAGCCTAACTTCACCACTGATTAACCAAAACTTTAGGTAATGTTAACTGGGATATACATAAGGGTGGAGATGTAAAAATGAACTAATTTTATAGTTTTTGAAAGGATGAAAGCCTACAATTTCACTGCTGTGCGATAATCTTATAGAATGGATAAAACAAGAGGCTTCTTTTAAAGGACAGTGGGGTAGGGTTAAGCCTTGTATAGAGGAAATGAAAAGGGGAAATCTGGATTATTCCAAAAGTAAGACAGCCTCGCAAAAGCAAAAATGCGAGGCTGTTTAATCAATGCTTCTTATTTGTACAAACGTCCTAGTTCATGAGTGATCATCCATGCCATAAGTGTTAATGTGATTAAGGCAAACAAAACAAACGTTCCGAGCCCAAACCATAACAGTTGCCAAGAAAATGAGTAGTATAAGATAGTTATACCTGTCCCCATTATATAACCAATTAACATAGCTGGAATACTCCAGATTGATATCTCTCTTGCATTTAATAACCATATTTCCCGTTGGTTCCAGCCAATAGCCAACAGTGTTTGTAATTCATTACGTCGAACAGATAAGAAGTTTGTTATGGTTTCAGTCACCGTTAATAATGCTAAACCAAAGCTTACAAGCAATAAGAGCAATAACAAGATTAGAAGATTCTCATTGATGAACTCACCTAGTTTAGTTATCCCACTTTGCTGATAGGTAACCCAAATGATTGCGGCAACAAAAATGGACATCATACTCGTCATAAATAGCTGTAAACTATTTAATTTCATATATCGTTGATAATAGCAAAGATTGCGCATTATCATTGATCGATCTGCTTTTCTCTGTTTCTGTCGCTTACTCACTTGATGCTTTCTGTGTCTTAACATCACAATAACACTATACAACATGCTGCTAACAAGAAGGTAAGTTGGATAAACATCACTATCTACAAAAGTTAATCGTTCCAGAATGATCAGGCAGATCAGAGATGAAAAGACGGCGAACCCGTATAAAATATTTAACTCATTAGACAATATGCGTCGTTGTTCTTTTTCTTCCCAGCCAAGTAAATGGTAGACTTCTACCTCGCTTACTTTTTGTGTTTTCCAAAACATTAAACGATTGGCAATATAAAATAAGGCGACAAGAAAAAATAATCCTGTTAGGATAAAGGTTGCCTGATTCCATTGATTCTTAATTAATGTTGCTGCTCCCAGCGTCGTCCATGCTTGTTCGACAGTTCCGACATTTTCAACTGTTATTGGTATAAGCTGATCGGAAGCTCCGGCAATGACATCTACATGTAACCCGAGTTGATGAAGCTCTTTTGCTAAGGTTTCAATCTTTTGAATAGCCATTTCATTATATTCATTGATATTAGCCACTTTTATTCGAATCGCATCAATTGGTTTTTCTCCTTTAATAATTTCCGCATCATGGATATCGATCACACCATGAGCAGGAGCAGGGACAAAGCTACCTGGAGTAGATATTGGGACGACTTTTTTTCCTCCTATAGTAAATATGTCGTTTAAATAATATAGACCTAAAGAGCTTGAAGCTACCTGTACCTGTTCCTCTCGCTCTTTAATAGAATAACTGCCTGCAATATTTAGTGCAAAAGGGAGCTCTCGTAATTCCTGAAAAGTTCCACCTTCTTTTATAATCGGACGATAGATTGGTATGTGTTCATGCTCTCCAACTATTTTAGCCGTTAGATTATTTTTGTCGTTAATTTGATAATCAATGTCTGAAGTAAGATAGTAATTGGCAGTATTGCCAATATGAGTTCTGTAAAAATTAGGATTTGTACTCAATTGATATTGATCATTGAGGTTGAAAGGCTCTGATTCAAACGGTGTAAGTAGCTCTGTTAATTGATAATGATAGCACTCTCTCCCCTCGATATTCGTCTGCGCAAACTGCTTAATCTCTTGTAATGCTTGAGCGTACTCATCCGTAAAATAAATATCGTAAAATAATGTATTGTCTGGTAAACTAAATTCCTGTTTCAATTGATCAAATATGTTCTCAGGCAGTGGGTATATATCAATCGTTAGCTCCATAGAAACATTTGCATCCTCTAGTTGCAAAACATGGATAATTGGTGCATCACCGGCGAATTCAAACTCAAACTCTTGAAACGAGGGGTTATGTAGACCAGCAAAAGATATGTCTGTTAATTGTTCTTCTGCAATTGGATCGATGCCAACTAATAAGTGGTATGTCTCCGGGAGCATGATGTTAATCCCCATGTAGTGATTGTTATTTTCATCAACACCTTCATCGCCAATGCTGTCAAATAGGTAATCTTCTCCTTGAGCCCTTGTAGGATCATTATTGGGGACGATGGCGACAACTCCACTTCGACGATTAATCGGATAAGTATTAACCCCATCTGTAGTTGAAAATTGGATTTCGTAAAGCTCAGGAGTAGAGGGGATAGGTAAGCTTATTGATTTGGAGGCTCCTGTGAAATAGCCAAGTGCAGCAACTGGAGCAGCTATTTCAACATCCTTCATTGTTTTTATCTGTTCCCATGTCGCTAGGGAAATCCCTCCAGAACCCACGCTTAAATAATTTTCCTCAACAAGACCAACAGCTTGTTCCACTTTTGTTTGACTATTTGCTGGACGAACAAGTAAATCGTATTCCCCTCTGCCATATCGGCTAATATCGTCTTCGATCAATACATTCAATGTTCGTAAGCTAGAGAAGAGAAAGACTTCCATCATAATAATGCTGATAAGTGCAACTAAAAATAAAAATGTTATTCGCTTTTGTCTTTTAAGTGAATGAAAGGCTATACGAATCAAACGGCTCACCTCACTTGTACACCTTGCTGATTAAGTTCAAAATAACGATTTCCTTGTTCTGCCACAACTTCGTCGTGTGTTGCAAGCAAAATCGTTTGCCCTTGATTATGAATCTCGCGTAATGTATCAATGACTTGATCACGATTTGTTGCATCTAGATTCCCGGTAGGTTCATCACATATAAGGATTGAAGGTTGATTAATTAAAGCTCTGGCGATACCAACGCGCTGCTGTTCACCTCCAGATAATTGATCAGGCAAATGGTGACAACGATGGTTGATCCCCAGTTGTTTCATTAACGGTTGCGCAGTCTGCTCTAACACTTTCCTATTTTTATATGGAATAGATGGCAGAATAATATTTTCTAAAACTGTATATTGGGGCAATAACTTGAAATCTTGAAAGATAAAACCGATATGATTTCTCCGAAAAGCTTGTTTTTCACGATAGGATAGTTCATAGATAGGAAGTTCATTAATGATAACACTCCCTTTTGTCGGAGTTAGCATACCGCCTATACAGTTTAAGAGTGATGATTTTCCTGTTCCCGAGCGTCCGATCACTGATATCCATTCACCACTGTCGATGCTGAGTGTAAGGTCATTGACGATTGTTAGTTGTTCGGCTTTTGTTTGATGAGTAATTGTTACATTGGTAAGCTTGATCATGGATCTTCCTCCTTGAATAGGCTTATTAAATGTGTGCATAATCTTAAACAAATTTATAGCAAAGGAAGTTAACGTGTGGGAAGGTATATTGTTCGCAATTTACAAATATGATAGATTAGTCTTTCTTTATTTGGAAAAAGTTACATCCGTTATTCGTGATCAACCCAATTATGACTTTTAGGATATCCATTTTACTCGCTTTACCAAACTAAATTTTAGCCTTGAACGTTATTTGATAAGGAATTAGCTTGCATTTTCGTTGGATTAGCTTTAATATGAATAATAAAAGGATCTTTAGCGAGGGGGATTTGAATGATGCAAGAAGCGGTTGTAACAAACGCAAATAAAGCCTATGCCCTTCTTAAGGCTGATGCTGATAAAATCTTGAAGCTTATTCAAGTTCAAATGGACAATTTAACAATGCCCCAATGCCCTTTATATGAAGAGGTTTTAGATACACAAATGTTTGGTTTATCAAGAGAAATAGATTTTGCCGTTCGGCTTAATTTAATCGGGGAAGCAGAAGGTAAAGCCTTGCTTGATGATTTAGAGAAACAATTAAATTTGTTGCATGAAAAGGCTCAGCAATCATAATAATTAAGAAGATCGTTAGATAAAAACTTAAAGAGTTTTTGATGTTATGTCAATATCTACTATAGTATGAGACCAAAATGCACCAGCAGACTTAAAAATAGAAAAAATAGAACGTAAAGATTTGAATTGGTAAGATTAAACTTGCTCGATCAGCTTTTGTGTAAATATTTTTTCTAGTTAAGAAAACGGGCGCGTGGCTATATGCCTCGCGCCCGTTCTTTTAACTAGACGTGTTTAACCACTGAAGTGGCTAACGCCCCATTACTATTTGTCGTTTATCTCCAATTAACAATTTAGTAGCTTTGACTCTGTAGTTTTTATTGCAGTGAAACTGGCTGGGGCTGCAATTACTCGCCCCATCGAAGGGCTTTTGTAAGACTCCCACTACAAGAAGTAAGTGAACACGTCATCTCTAAGTGGGAGAACCAACAGCCAGTAACGGCCCGATTGGTTCAACTCACGTTCAGTGGGGGATAGAGGAAGCTGACTAAGTTCGCGACATCGGGTCGCAACGTCTGCACGAGCACATTCTATGCGTCGAATCCCCTACTAAACGAAGTTTCACTTTATAGCTTTAACCATGCTCTATATCAGTGATAATGATAATTACTAAAGTCTAATATGTTCAAACTAAATTTTAACCTTCCATCTAATAATCCCCGCTTCTCTAGCAGAAGTAAAAGCGATCACAATAAGCGGTCCAAGCAGAAAACCAATAAAGCCAAAGAACTTAAGGCCAAGATACATGGCAATTAACGTGGCTAAAGGAGAAAGACCAATTTGTTGTCCCATCACTTTTGGTTCAACCGTTCTCCGAATAGCCAAAAGGATAATCGCTAGGAAAGCAAGTTGAATACCCATGACTGTGTTTCCAGTTAGTAACATATAGGCGGCCCAAGGGCCAAGAATTGCAATGGATCCAATAATGGGGATGAGATCGATTATCCATATTATTGTTGCCATAATAATCGCATATTCAGGTATGATAATAAATAATCCTAACAAACTAATAGCTAGAATGATTAAACTAACAAGAAACTGTGCCTTCATAAACCCAACAAATACATGCTTTAGGCGTGCATTCATAAATTGGATTTTCTCGGCTGTTCTTTCAGTGAAATTCTGATAAAATTTAGTTTTTAAAATAGGTAACTCTAGCATAAACATAAACAAAGCAATCAAGTAAACAATAAAACTGACGATGTAATTAGGAATGACAGCGACTATTGTTGCCAAGTTCTCCACTCGAACATTTGTCATTAAAATGTTAGTTAACGAATTAACGCTTGTTCTAATACTTTGGTTAACAGCACTGACAAATTCTGCTGGTAAATCCTTCATTCCTAGCTCAAGTTCATTACCCCAATTGATGAGCAGGTTGTTCATTTGAACGATATAATCAGGGATATTCTCAGCCAAATCGACTAATTGTTTGATAATGTTGGTAATGGCGTATGTACCGATGACGGTTAATAGCAGAATAAAGATAATATAGACAGCGATCACACTGAACTTCCGATTAAACTTGAGCTTTATTTCAAATGAACGGACCAAAGGATTGAGACTAAGTGCCGTCAGAAATGCAAATAACAATGGAAGCGAAATAGGTAAGATAAATACAGCAATTAACAGCATGAAGATGGATACGATAATAATCGTCCAGTGGCGTTTGTTCAACGAACGTAGCAAAAGTGATACCCCTTTCATCTTGAGAAAACCCTAATTTATTTATCTTCATTACCGTTACAAATTATATTAATCAATGTCAAGGCGCATAAACGATACAGGAAGGCAAGAAATTGACAAGCATAGGCTTGTCAGACTCTAAGCACGGCTCTTTCCCAAAGTTTCTTCCAAAGAATGGTCAAAACAGTCGTTTAAACTGAGGAAAGCCAAGATATGGCCCATTCTTTTGCTATGGCTCTTTCCATTAATTTTTATGCAACGCTATTGGTTTATCTTATTGAAATATATCATGTTCTTGTCAATTTGTATAGTCATAACAAATTAAAAGACCCAAATAATTAAACAACAATAGCATTGCATCACAATTTGCAAATGAATGTCAGGTGTTTACCGTTGCTAGTCACAGGACATAAGTGACGAGTCTAAGCCTGTCATGTTATGCTTATCGTAGCATGTTCCAGTATGGTGCTCTGCTCTATTCTGTTTATCTTACTGGAAAATTCACTCCTAGCCCATTTTTTTATACTTTACGGCTACAAATTATTATTACCCAACAATAATGAATTAAAAACAAAATCTCAGGTTTAGATTAATCATAATCGGTGATACTATCATTGTGGTCAAGTAAGACATACGCTAAACAAGATGGAGGTAGGTTGAAATGAGAAAAGTAAGAGACGTTATGTCAGATAAACTGGTAAGTTGTCAGCCTGATAGTACACTGGAGGAAGTTGCGAAACTAATGAGTTATCAAAATGTAGGTTTGATACCAGTTTGTGATTTAGAGCATCACTTAATGGGAGTCGTAACCGATCGTGATTTAGTTTTACGTGGCTATGCAAAAGGTGTAAGTCATAATGAGCATGTCGATTCCGTTATGACCCAAGATGTAATCTCGTGTGACCAGGATAGTACAGTAGTAGAGGCAAGCGAATTAATGGCTGACCATCAAATTAGACGCTTGCCTGTAGTAGAGGATCGAAAGTTAATTGGTATTATCTCATTAGGCGATTTGGCTTTAGAACAACAATCTAACCATGCTGCCGGTGAAGCTTTAGAAGATATATCTAAGCGACCACACCATCATTAAATAATTAAGAACCAATTAAAGGCCTAGGCAAAACAAATACTCGTTAGCCAATTGTGTGGCCTCAAAAGGTTAAGCAACGATGTAGAAGCTCACCCAGTTAGAGAAACGACCACGTGGCTAGCAGCTAGTCATGTTGACGTTTCCCTAACTGGAAAAAATGCCACGTGCGAAACGTGATAAGGGTGAGGATGTCAACATTAGGTCTTTTTATCGCAGTGTAACTGGCTATAAGCCTCCCACTTCAAGAAATAAAGGAACACGTCATGTCTAAGTAGGAGATTTAACAGCCAGTAACGACCCGATTTGCTCAAACTAACGTTCAGTAGGGGAGAGAGGAAGCTAACTAAGTTCGCAACGTCTGCACGAGCACACCCCCCACTGAACGAAGTTTTACTTTATTTTTCAAAAACTAAATCTTATAATCTCAGTCTCGATTAGTTTGCGCTATAATCTAGTAAACTTTTGATAGAAAAAGACGGTCTGATTCAGCAGAAGTCTCACAGTTGGTGAGATAGTGGGGAGGGGAAGCTGACTACGTTCGCGACGTCGTGCAGCAACGTCTGCACGAGCGCATCCTATGCGTCGAACCCCCACTGAACGAAGTTTCACTTTATCGAGTGAAATTCGGTAGATAAATCTAGGCGCGCTTGATCTCATAAATTTACTACGTGTGAGATCAAAACTTTAGTGTGAAAGGTGATTTTAATGAAACGACTCTTTAAAGTAGCCATACTTGGAACTATTCTTGGTATCATCCTATACATGTATCAGAGTTTAGAACTAAGCTTCCATAGCGCAGACTATCATCAGTCGCGTGGGATGATTGAACGTGATCAGAAATCTATTGAGCAAACGTTTCTACCTACGCAAACTGAGATGACATTAACCAATGTACTTGGAAGGTCAGACGATTGGCTTGTTTCAACCTTTGGTGAACCGATCCGAGTCGATCCGAGTCGTTATGGCTATGATTGGTATTTGTATACAGATGAATCAAATGTTTATTTACAGTTCGGTGTTGAAGACGAACAGGTGGTTACATTATTCATGACTGGTGATCATGCCCAAATAGGACCAATCGAGATGGGTATGTCCTATCAAGAATTAAATGAAGCTTATCCATTTGAATCCGAAATTAACTTTGATCGATTTAAATTTATTCTAGATGATCAGGATCTAGTTGAAAGACCGATAGTCCAGTTAGAAGAAGGAAGTGTTGTTCAATTCAATTTTGATACAGTTACGGAAACACTTTCATCGATTCGGGTTATGAATCAAGAAGTAGCGGTAAAACACCAGCCCTACACGTTGTATTATAGCGGGATACTACCGAAGAAGGCACCCATATCAGAACAAAAGTGGGAATTGATCACACAGGCTGAGGAATATCATATTTTTTTATTAACAAATCTCGTTCGAGCTAGGTTTGACAAACAGCCATTAGAATGGGATGAACAAGCGCAACAAGTAGCTCGACAGCACAGTCAAGATATGCATGATCAGAACTATTTTTCCCATACCTCATTGGACGGTCGAGTATTATCAGACCGGCTAACAGAACATGATATTTTATTTTCTCGAGCTGGTGAGAATTTAGCTGCACAGTATACGGATGGTCTTGCCGCGGTTGAAGGCTGGTTAAATAGTGATGGACATAGGGAAGTACTTCTTGATGATCAGTTCACAAATATAGGTATAGGTGTCTATCAAAATTATTTTACCCAGAATTTTTTGACTCACCGCTAAGTGACGCACACCATTTTTTATTGATGACATAGGCTATACTAGCAACGAACAGAAGGAGGCTTTATTACCTATGAGTGGTCAAAAGCTTCACCCAGAAGTTGAGAAATTTAAAGCATTTGTTGTCAAGCATCCGGTGATTATTCGTGAAGTAAAGTCGGGCAAGCATGATTGGCAATACTATTTTGACCAATATCAAACCTTAGGAGAGCGCGATAAGTTTTGGGAACCATTTAAGACTAAGCAGAAGCAACCGGAAAAAAAGAAGGGATTAAAAGATCAACTGATGTCGCTGGTAAGTAAAATAGATTTTAATAATCTTGATCAGCATGTGAATCAAATGGATCAAGCTGTTACTCAAGTCAAACAATTAATTGATCAATTTTCTAACAAGAAAGGACAACAGAACGCTCAACAACAGCAAGTCCAGCCCCCGTTTCGAGCAATGGGACCATGGCAACAAAATGCTCAGCAGCAAGCTCAACCGTCGTATCAAAGAATGGGACGTCATCCATTTTAGACGTTCTAGTCTTTTTTTTTGCGTCAAATACTGTTATGATATGTCTAATGGAGGTGATCGCTTTTGTTAGCGACAACAGAAATTATTGAACTATTAGAACAAACAGAACAAATTTCTGCCATGATTAATCAATCAGAACAGATGTCTCATTATATAGTTAAGAAACGTGAGTTAGCAGAAGACCAGGTTGCCCAGAATCTTATTCGCACCTTTACAAAGATGAAGGAGCAGTATGAAGACGTTCAACGTTTTGGTCGTTATCACCCGGATTTCAGTAAAGTAACTAAGGAAATTCGCTTAATGAAACGAGAGATTGATATGCTTGACTCAGTCGCTCAATTTAAACTTGCTGAGCGAGAGCTGCAAATCCTTCTTGACGATATTAGTGAACGGTTAGCTTTCAGTGTTAGTCAACAAATTATCGTGCCAAGAGATGGAGCATTATTCTCAGAGGGCGGATGTGGTTGTGGCTCTGGCGGTAGCTGTGGTTGCAAAGTATCATAAACGTTATTCGGATCAGTGAAAGAGGGATAAAGGTGATTAGAACAAAGAGACAAGGTTTAATAATTTGGTTTCAACATATGAAAAATATTAAGCAAATTAAACGATACGGCCATCTTATCGCAGTTTCACGGCAATCACGCTATGCTGTCATTTATGTCAATCAACATGAGGCAGAGGATAAGTTATTAAAATTAGAGCAACTGCCATTTATTTCAAAGGTTGACTATTCCTATAAGCCATTTATTAGACGTGAGTTCGATAATACTAAAGTTGATAAGGCGAAGGAATATGATTATAAGATGGGGATTTAAGCAAGGTTAACCACATGAGTGCTCGGAAAAATTGTCGAAGTCTTAGAACAAATAAACAACACGTTAGCGTTAGAGGATGCTGCGTCTTCCTGCTGGGAATGCCACCTAAATTTTGATTCATAAATTATGGCTTCTCAACTTAATGATCTATCATTGACTAAAAAATGTGCTTTCACATTCTCGGCATTTTTTGGCAAATCAATAATCGTTTTAAATCTGATTGCTTGTAATTTTTGTTAGAAAAACTTTCCTTATCACCAAGCCCTGTGGCGAAAGCTCTGATTTTATCCTTTAGTCTGATAGAAAAGTTATCCTTTCTTAACATGTAAAAAAAAGCCTGCAGATCTATAAAAATCTGCAGGCCCTTTTTGATTCTAAAACTGAATCAAAAAGGCAAAGGGAGAGGAGAAACCGGAAAAGCGCCTATGGGGAAATATCGGCTTTTCCGTCTTCTAGAAGTGGGTTATAAATTTTAACGTCACTTCATTAGTTCATTGTTACCATTTCGCAAAAAGTTATTCAGCTTGTTAATCAACAATTTTGATAAAATATTGAGAAGGATGTTGGTCATGATCGATATTTTGTGATAGGATTAAAACGATTTATTAACAGAGTTTAAATGAGGTGAGACATATGCGTGTCATTGCAGGGGACTTTAAAGGTCGGCGTCTACAATCTGTCCCTAATAAATTAACAAGACCAACTTCAGATAAGGTGAAAGAATCGCTGTTTAATCGAATCGGTCCTTTTTTTGATGGTGGACTTGGATTAGATTTGTTTGCAGGTAGTGGCAATTTAGGCATTGAAGCACTGAGTCGCGGTTTGGATCGTGTTATTTTTGTTGATCAGCAAAAATTGGCTATTCAAGTCATTAAACAGAACTTAAAACAATTAAATATTGATCGGCAGGCAGAGGTTTATCATAATGATGCCTTTCGAGCATTAAAGGCAGTAGCTAAAAGAGAGCTTGTTTTTCAATACATATTTTTAGATCCACCTTATCAAAAGGTGTCGTATCAAAAATTATTACTAGAGATTTCGAAATATCCAATAACTGATCATAGCACTCTCATTATATGTGAGCATGATTTAAACAATGTTTTACCAGAGACGCTAGCATGTTTTAAACAGTTCCGTTCAGAGCGATATGGTGCTACCACAGCGATAACGGTTTATCGCAGTGTAACTGGCGGGCTGTGATTACTCGCCCCATCGAAGGGCTTGTAAGCCTCCTACTTCATGAAATAAAGGAACACTTCATGTCTAAGTGGGAGATCCAACAGCCAGTAACGGCCCGATTGGTTCAACTAACGTTCAGTAAGGGAGAGAGTAGGCTGACTAAGTTCGCGCCGTCGTGACGGAACGTCTGCACGAGCACATCCTATGCGTCAAAACCCCCATGAACGAGGTTTCACTTTATCAAAGAAAGGAAGAAGATGATGAGTAGTTTAGCCATTTGTCCAGGAAGCTTCGATCCCGTTACCTTCGGGCATTTAGATATTATTGAGCGAGCAGCTAAAGTATTTGATCAAGTCATCGTAGCGGTGTTCCATAATGTTTCTAAATCACCTTTATTTACAGTGGAGGAGCGGATCGCTTTATTAGTAGAAGCGACCAAACATATTGAAAATGTTACAGTTGATTCACATGATGGTTTGCTAATGGACTACGCACGGGAGAAAAATGCCCAAGCAATCGTACGTGGGTTACGAGCAGTGAGTGATTTTGAATACGAGCTTCAAATTACCTCGATGAACCGGAAGCTTCACGAGGAGATTGAAACATTTTTTATTATGACGAATAATAAATATTCTTTCTTAAGTTCAAGTATGGTAAAAGAGGTTGCTAAATACCACGCTAATGTAGCTGATCTTGTTCCAGAAGTAGTTGAACAAGCATTACGAGAAAAATATAGTGACAGTTAAGTAACGGGTAAGAAGCGAAATGATTAGAACCAAGCATATCGAGGCATTCGTCTTGGCAGTAGTCAATCTATAGAAAACACAGCTTGTTTTTTGAATGTTAACTTACCATTCAAAATTAACAGTAGGCAATAAGATAGCAGACAATAAAGTGACGTGACCATACAAGGTCACGTCGATGTTTTGTGATTGCAAAAATCTAACAGGAGATCCCATTAACTTAGCAAGTATCTTGGGTTCATTTCAGAATTTACTATCGTGAGTTTTTAAGTGATCGACTGATTAAAATAAATAACGCTAGCCACAATGTTAGAAGTGTAATGGCTGGACCGATGCGAACTAAAAAGCTTGCTGTCTGTTCTAGAAGAATGGGAGTATTAAATCCTTGTACTGCAGTCGCTGCACCAATTGGGCGTTGGAACGAAGGGATAACTAGATTATACATCACTAAAACAATTAATGCAGAGAAGCCCCCTTGAAGTATTCGCCCAAAAAAGTAAGGCTTAAAGCTAATATCAGTTTCAGCTAAAATGCTGGCAACTTGTGCTTGGACACTAAAACCATTAAAAGCTAATAAAATACTGACTAATATAGCTTTAGCAAGCAATGGTTCTTGACTTAAATTTGCGATTTGCTGAGCACCTAATGTAACTTCGAACAGGCCATTAAAGAATGGCAGCGCAAGTGAGGTAGGAAGATCAAAAAAGGTAAAGGCTAAGCTAATTTGCTTACCTAAAAATGGAGCTAGTCCAATTTGGAGCAATACATTAGCAAAAACAGAAAAGATAATAATAAATCCGCCAATCATAAGGAGTGTTTCGACAGAGTGAATCACAGCATCACCAAACATTTTGCCAAAAGGCTTATTCTGATTAAGACGCATTTTATGTAGTGTTTCAAATGCCCGATACCATATATTCGTGTGACTCGTTCTTTGGATATGACGATCTTCCTTATGCTTATAAAAACGCATAACCATGCCAACTAAAAGATTACTACCATAATGGGCGAGAACCAATAGGATACCTAGTGCTGGTGTCTGGAAAAAACCGACTGAAACGGCGGCGATAATAAATAGCGGATTTGAAGCATTGGTGAAAGAGACTAAACGCTCTGCTTCTACCTTAGTGATATCTTGGTCTAAGCGCATTCTTGATGTGAATTTGGCTCCAGCAGGATAACCACTTGCCAACCCCATCGCCCACACAAAACTACCAACTCCAGGTACATTAAAGATCGGGCGCATAATCGGTTCAAAGAGAACACCAATAAAATGGACAACACCGAAACCAATGAGAAGCTCACCTGTTATAAAGAATGGTAATAGCGATGGAAATACCGTTCCCCACCAAATGTTTAATCCTCGTTTACTAGCTGCTAAAGTTTCGGTTGGCATCATAATTAAGCATGCTGCAAATGTTAAAGCAGCGATCGCAAGTACAGCAGATTTAAGTTTTGGTTTCAACATGCTCGCTCCTAACTATCTAAGTTATGAAAGTGTACTTTCTATACAGCCATTGAAAAAAATAGTAAAATGAAATGAGATGATTTTAGGCAAGCTCTCTATACTATACGCAAGCCATTTTATGAAATATGCTAAAAAATTGATTCAGGGTTTAGTGGAAATCATTACTTATAGTAAGTCAATGATGAGGTGGATGTAGAGCTGTTAGTCATCTCCCGCTTCTACAGTGGATAGCGACATGCCTAGTCATTAGGGAGAGAGGAAGCTGACTAAGTTCGCGACGTCGTGTCGCAACGTCTGCACTAGTACATCTTATGCGTTGAAATCCACACTGAACGAAGTTTCACTTTATCCAGAGAAGCACGATAAAATCGTGCGCAAAAACGCCAAGGTGCATTTGATAAATGAAAGGAGTTTTATCAGTGTCGAATAAAAAAAAGCTGATTATATATAGTATTAGTGTTTTTATTTTGGCTATATTTTTATTGCTGCCATTACCCTATTATATTTACAAGCCTGGTACGGCTGATTCACTCCATTCTGTTGTTGAGGTTGAAGGTGGTTTTCAAAGTGAAGGGGATCTTCATTTAGTAACGGTAAGAGGGGGACGAGCAACGCCGTTACAGTTTCTATTAGCTAATTTTCTCCCATACCAAGAGGTTCATCGATTAGCTGATGTTTTTCCTGAGGGGTATGATCGGGACATGTATTTACAAGCACAGCTTCAATTAATGGAAAGCTCTCAGCAGGCTGCTATGGTTGTAGCTTACCAAGCAGCAGGAGAACCGATTGAGGTTCATTATGAGGGCGTTTATGTTGTTTCGATCATCGAAGGGATGCCTGCTGAATCAGTCCTTCAGATTGCTGATAAAATTTTAGAAGTGAATGGTGAACCCGTAAGGGATGCAGATCACCTAATTGAACTAGTCAATAGCTATGAAGTTGGTGATGTAGTTAGATTTTTAGTAAGTCGTGAAGAGGACCAATTTGTTGCTGAGATTGAACTGGCGCCATTCCCTCATCAACCAGATCAATATGGAATTGGGATTCAACTTGTTACAAATCGTGAGGTAAATGTTGAACGTTCTGTTACTTTTTCCAGTGGTAAGATAGGAGGACCAAGTGCCGGTTTAGTCTTATCTTTAGAGATGTACAATCAATTGACAGAAGAAGATATTACACATGGACTTAGCATAGCCGGTACAGGAGAGATTGATTATAATGGCAATGTATTAAGAATTGGCGGTGTAGATAAGAAGGTTATTGCCGCTGACCGTGCAAAATGCGATATTTTCTTTGTGCCGAATGAGCACGGTGCAGAGGATTCTAATTATGTGTTAGCGATGGAAACTGCTGAGAGAATTGGTACAGATATGGAGATCATCCCAATTGATACATTTGAAGATGCTTTAGACTATTTAGCGGCATTGGACCGTTAAGTAAAAAACGTGTCATTAAGGCCTTCATAGCTACCTGATAACAAAGTGGGTTAAAAGAAAACTCAAGA
>NZ_BCQW01000005.1 GCF_001552275.1 Amphibacillus sediminis NBRC 103570 | reverse complement strand
CCTTATTTCCTTACCAAAGGAAAACTGATAACAACTTTAAACATATCCCCATCTATTTCTACTTTAAATTTGCCTCCACTCACCTGTGTAAAACTTTCTGCAATGGATAAGCCGAGACCACTTCCATCTGCTGTTCTTGCTTTATCTCCTCTGTTAAATCTCTGAAGTATCTCTTCTGCTGTAAAATCTATTTCATACGAAGAAGTGTTTTTAATTGTCACTATGCCCATTCCGTTCTTTTCTGCAACTTCTATAAATATTCTTGTTCCTTTTAATGCATATTTTAATGCATTATCAAGCACGTTTTGCATTACTCTATAGAGTTTATTCCCATCTGCCACTATCTCTATAGGAGTATCTGGAAGCTCCATCTTTATTTGATGACCCAAATCTTCTAAGCTATCCTCCATATCTCCTAACGTTTGTTCAATCAACATTCTCAAATCAATCGTTTCTAAATTTAGATTAATATCACCACTGTTGCTCTTGGCTAAATCAAATAAATCAGAAACAATGTTCTTTAATCTATCAGATTTTTGATCAAGAATTTTAATGTAATCTTTTGCAGTCTCTGAAAGATCTGTTTCCTTAGATAATAAATCTACATAGCTTATTATCGAGGTTAAAGGAGTCTTCAAATCATGAGAAACATTGGTTATTAATTCTATTTTCATTCTTTCTGATTTCATTTGTTCCTCTAAACTTTCATTGAAACCTTTGTTGATGTCATCATATGTCTTATTATTATATTTCACGTACCAATAGATCAGTACAAGCTCAATTAATGGCGGTATTATTATTAACGGAGTATAAATTAACATAACGGTTAATAGTACTAAAATTACGCTACCTGCGATGAAAGCTAATTGTCTTCGATGTAAATTATTGGTTAATGGATACTTTGCATATCTTCTGCCGTCAAACAAGCTTTTAATAAAATCCTTTATCTTCCAACAAATTCTATATAGTAAAAAATCTTTTATAAACCTTTGCTTCTTAAGCTTTTTTACTAATGCTAATAATCCTGCTCCAGACAATAAAGTACCTATTGTAGTTATTAATCCAACTAGATACAAATAAGAAGTCTGAAGCGAAGGCGTTCGAAGTATATGATTATAGTAGTAATAGTTCTCTACAACATAGATAAAAATGGCTATAATTGGCAAAATAAATAATGCTAATAAAATTTCGCTATATAATTGATCAAACCAAGTTATTTGCAACTCTTCTTTATTTGGCTTCTTTCCTGTTACAATGATTAAATAGATACTAAGAATTATTGCTATAACCATATAAGTAGAAAACTTTATCGCCCGAATATGTAATATATGGTTTTCATTACTCCACTCTTCCTGCTTTTCTTTCATATATTCATCTGTAAAGGCAATATATATAGTTATATCCTCTCCAAACCAAAATATAAACTTTTCACTAACACTACTGTTAGATGCATATCTCCCCTGATTGTATTCATAGAAATGATTACTATAATTTATAAAGTCCTCTCGACTAAATGTCTCTCTATTAGTTATCGTTTCCTTACCATCGGTTATATAATAGATATGATTGTCATCCTCTATTAACGTCTCTTCTTTATATTTAAAATTCGAATATACCTTATCAAAAGCACTTTCTATCTCATTCGTAAATGTGTTGCTTTCTTCGTATGTTGCCACAAGCAGTGGCTCTACATTATATTCTTCCCAATCTACTTGCAATAATTGAATAACAGCCATTGAAATCATGATAGCTACTATCAAACATGCGATAAATTTTGTTATTGTATTTTTACTAAAGTTTTTCAATTTTGTACCCAATACCCCACACCACCTTTAAATATTTAGGCTCTTTAGGATTTATTTCAATTTTTTCGCGAATACGTCTTATGTGAACCATTACAGTGTTTTCAACAGAATAAGCGGGCTCTTGCCATACATTTTCATAGATTTGTTCAGATGAAAAAACCACACCAGCATTGGTCATCAAGAAATCTAATATCTTATATTCAGTAGGAGTTAGCCTAGTAGGGACACCATCTACTAACAATTGCTTGAATTCCTTATTCAGATTCAATCCCCCAACTGTAAGCTGAGCATTATGCGTGACGTTATCAACATCGCCTAAAGTGATATATCTTCTCAAATGGCTTTTTACTCTAGCAATCAATTCATCGGGATTAAATGGTTTCGTTACATAATCATCTGCTCCCATAGATAAGCCTAATATTTTATCGCTGTCTTCTGACTTTGCAGATAAAATAATAATTGGGATATTCTTTTGCTCTCTAATTTTTAAGGTAGTAGAAAGGCCATCTAATTTTGGCATCATAACGTCTAAAATGATTAGTTGAATATTATTTTGTACTAAAGCATCTAACGCTTCTAGGCCATTATAAGCTTTAATCACCTCATATCCTTCAATGGTTAATAACTTGTCTAGCGCATTTGCTATTTCCTTATCATCGTCTACCACCAATACTTTTGTATCCACTATAACGTACCTCCTATAACCTATATCTAGATTAACGATTGAATCTTTCAATCGTATATATATAAAACTTACAAATTTCTTAACGTATTCCATTCATTGTACCTGATAAAAACCCATACATTAGGTGCTGAAATGCTTTGTCGGTCTTGGGGCAAGATCCTGCCCTCCTGACCTTTTAGGTATATCAATGAGAAACTCAACATCTTGTACGAAATGATTTTGATAAGGACGGATTCTTAGACTTTTTGTATCAACGGTGCGTAGCCGTCCCCTAACGATTGCAAATCGCGATATTATGCTAGCTAATGATCTGATCAATGAGCAGTGATTCAATCATATCACACAAGAGCTATCATGAAGACGAATCAGATCTTATCCTCCAAGATAAACCATTTGGACAAGATATGGTATCATAGAAATATTGTAGCGAAGTAAGGAGAGATAAATGATGGATCTGCTCAAAAGAATAACGCGACGTCAACTTGTGTTGCTATTGTTAATAGGGGGAGCGGTTATGGCTTCACTTATTTTTGTTTATCATAATCAATCCTTTTATCAACAACCTATTGCTAAAGTGGTTGAGTCGACCATTATCTCGGAGCAAGAGGTCGTTGACAGTCAAGGCAATCAAGATGTGATCTATCAGCAGCAGCTATTAGCAGAGCTGATGAATGGTGCTGATAAAGGAGCTTTGATAGAACTTGTTAATGAATTTGCCGGATCATATGTTTATCATCCAGAGTTTCAAGTTGGAGATCAACTTTTTGTAACGATTGATCAGGTTAATGACACAGAGCGATTAACAGGTGGGATCATTGATGTAAAACGTGATCACTATTTACTGATGATGGCATTGCTCTTTGCTTTCGTTTTATCTGCTGTTGGGCGAAGACAAGGTATCTTGGCTGTTATTAGCCTTATTATAAATGCAGTATTAATGTCGTTAGGCTTAAATGTTTATATTCAGAGTGCGAATATCGATTTGCTAGTGATCATGGGTGTCGTGGTCTTGATCATGACGATTGTGTCTCTCTTGCTAATTAGTGGTTTCAAGCACCAAACCTATGCAGCAATTGTAGCGACTTTATTAGGAACATTTTTATTATTAGTGATTACTTATGCGGTCCTTAAACTTACCAATGAACAAGGCTTACGTTTTGAAGAAATGGAGTTCTTAACTCGACCACCTCAAGCCATTTTTATGGCAGGTGTATTAGTTGGCGCATTGGGAGCTGTGATGGATATAGCGGTTACGATCTCTTCAGCGCTGTTTAGTCTTTATGATAAAAATTATGCCATTGCTGATCAAGATCTGAAGGCTTCTGGACGGGTGATCGGTCAAGATATTATGGGGACGATGACGAATATATTATTTTTTGCTTATGTCAGTGGAACGATTCCAACACTGCTTTTATATTTCATGAATGGCGCGCCACTCGGCTTTACGTTATCCATGAATTTATCACTAGAACTCACGAGAGCGTTAGCAGGAGGGATCGGAATTGTATTAACCATCCCAATTAGTCTGTATACGACATTATTTTTCATAAATCGAAAGCGGGCGAGATTATGAATGTGCTGGTTATCTTAACATTATTGCTGTTGGTCTTAATGACAGCTATAGGAGGTAAGAAGGGGGTTCGCTCTTTTGTTGCGCTTTTTGTTAATTTTATTGTTTTATTGATTACAGTGTTAATAATGACTGATCCAAATGCGAATCCAATTATTTTAACTCTGCTAGCCTGTATAGTGATTAGCAGCAATACTTTGTTCTTTATTAATTCAATAAACATTAAAACAAAAATTGCTTTTGTTGCGACAATCCTAACCACTGTTATATTGCTGTTATTTATTCAATTCATTACTGAGCAATCGATGGTGCAAGGTTTTGGTGATGAGGAGATAGAAGGCTTAACTATTTTTTCTTTTTATCTTGGCCTTGATTTTGTTAAAGTAGCTGCTTCAGTTGTCATTATGAGTACAATTGGTGCAGTAGCTGATATCGCTATCTCAACAAGTTCACCGATGTTTGAATTTTATCGTCACAATCCTTCGATTAGTCGTCGTGACTTGTTTTTAGCTGGAATGAAAATAGGTCGTGATTTGTTGGCATCAAGTGCTAACACATTATTTTTTGCCTTTTTTGGTGGTTACTTAGCATTACTGGTTCGTTTTAAGGATTTGTCTTATTCTTGGGGGCAAATGGTCAATGCTAAAGTATTTAGTGCAGAGATGATCACAATTTTTTGCGCGGGAGTTGGAGTTGCCGTAATTATTCCAGTTACAGCTCTTTTATCAACCTTGTACTTAACGACCAAAAAAGAATAGAATAAACCAGGATAATGAATCAAAAACAGGGCAAGCATCAGCTTGCCCTGTTATAGTTTACTTTTAGAGCTTTAAGGCAAGAAAGCCGGAGCTCTCTAAACTTCAAGTGTTCACATAGTTTACGTCATTCCATATCCCTTTCTAGGAGTTGGCTACAAGAGATTAAAGAATAGGAAACGTCTGTGTGTAGCGTGGGTTTGTATAAAAGGGTGGACGCTTACCAATCAAAGGCATTGCCCATGTCGATGCATTGTCGCTATAAAGCATTTGTACGGTTTGATCAGATTGATCAATCAAAAGTAACCGAATTTCTGGGTGAAAGTAATGTGACAAAATGATCTCCTCCTTTAATGAATAGCCTATGCCCATAGTAAAAAAAGGTTAAGCAGAATGAAACAAGCACATGTTTTAGTGTGTTACATATGGTACCATAGCTGACAAAATAGGAGGATGCCTAATGACGAGTAACAAACGAAACCAAGGAGCAGACGACTACCCCCTTTATCCAAACTATGGATTAATCACCAAATATGAAGATATCCCGATCAGTGTACCTGAGCAACGGCAATTACGCCAGCCAGGCTTGGAGGGTTTAATGGAGCCAGCACCCATTATTGAAAATCCGCAGTATTTAGGGAGTAAAAAGCTACTAAGAAAAGTGGCATTAATTACAGGTGGAGATAGTGGCATTGGAGCAGCGATTGCCATTGCCTTTGCCAAAGAAGGGGCGGATGTTGCGATTGCCTATTTAGATGAGCATGAGGATGCACATCGAACGAAGGACCGGGTTGAGCAGCTTGGGCAACGGTGCTTATTGCTACCGGGTGATTTACGGCAAAAGGATCAATGTATTGCTATTGTAGAAGAGACGGTTGCACACTTTGGTGGACTAGATATTTTGGTCAACCATGTAGGCATACAATTTCAGCAAATGAGCTTACTTGATATAACAGATGAGCAATTTGATGATACGTTTAAAGTTAATATCTATTCACACTTTTATACGACTAGAGCAGCCATTCCTTACTTGAAATCTGGGAGTTCAATTATCAATACCGCTTCTATAGTTGCCTATGCAGGCGAACCGCAAATGATTGATTATACAGCGACTAAAGCAGCTAATATTGGTTTCACCCGTGCCTTAGCCAATAATTTGGTTAAACAAGGTATTCGTGTTAATGCTGTTGCGCCAGGACGTATTTGGACGCCACTTATTCCGGCGAGTTTTTCAGCGGATGAGGTGGCTATATTCGGATCCGATAATCCAATGCAACGGATGGCGCAGCCATTTGAAATCGCACCATCCTATGTATTTCTTGCCTCAGATGACTCCCGTTTCATGACAGGGCAAACACTCCATCCAAATGGTGGTGAAAGAACCTCTTCTTAAAAAGCAAAAAACAAAAAAGGATGTCCAAACAAGCTTGGACATCCTCTTTCAATCTAATTTCGAATTAAATAATCAAAGGCACCTAATGATGCAGTTGCACCTGAACCCATCGAAATAATAATTTGTTTATAAGGGGTAGTGGTACAATCGCCGGCGGCAAAAACGCCTGGCAGACTAGTGGCGCCACGACTATCGACAACAATTTCGCCGATTTTGTTCCGCTCAACCGTATCACCGAGCCATTCTGTGTTAGGAACAAGACCAATTTGAACAAAGACACCGGCTAATTCAATATGGTGTTCTTCATTTGTGTCACGATCAATATAAGAAATACCATTTACCTTTTCATCACCTGTAATTTCGGTAGTTTGGGCATTTTTAATGACCGTTACATTGGATAAGCTATAAAGTCTGTCTTGTAAAACAGCATCTGCCTTAAGCTCAGGCATAAACTCGAGTACAGTTACATGCTTGACGATACCTGCAAGGTCAATAGCTGCCTCAATACCTGAGTTACCGCCACCAATGACCGCAACATCCTTACCTTCAAACAATGGGCCATCACAGTGTGGGCAATAGGCAACACCTTTATTTTTAAATTCTGCTTCACCCGGTACACCAACATTACGCCAACGTGCACCAGTTGAAAGAATGACCGTTTTACTCTTAAGCACTGCACCACTTTCAAGTTCAAGCTCGAATAAGTCTTTTTTCTCAAGCTGTTTAGCTGTTTGAAGCTTCATGACATCAATGTCATAGTCGTTAACGTGAGCTTCTACGCTCGCCATTAATTTTGGTCCTTCAGTATAGGTGTTACTAATAAAATTTTCTATACCAAGTGTATCCATTACCTGGCCACCAAAACGGTCAGCGACAATCCCTGTCCGTATCCCTTTACGAGCAGCATAAATTGCTGCACTGGCTCCAGCTGGACCTCCACCTACGACTAGTACATCAAATGGATCTTTATCATTCAACTCAGAAGCATCTGGTGCATCGCCAATTTGAGAAAGAATTTCCTCCATAGTCATCCGTCCACTACTGAGAAATTCACCGTTAAGATACACGGCTGGTACCGCCATGATATTCTTACTTTCGACTTCTTCTTTATATGCGGCACCATCAATCATAGTATGTGTAATATTAGGGTTTAACACACTCATCACATTAAGTGCTTGAACCACGTCAGGACAATTGTGACAGGTTAAACTTACATAAGTTTCAAAGTGGTAGTCGCCTCTAATATTCTTGATTTGATCAATAATTTTCTCTTCAACTTTTGGTGCACGACCACTAACTTGTAATAGTGCTAGTACGAGTGATGTAAACTCATGACCAAGTGGAATACCAGCAAATACAACACCAGTATCTTCGCCTACTCGATTGATGCTGAAGCTTGGTGTCCGTTCTAGCTGAGCTTGTTCAACCGTTATCTTAGCTGACATGTCGGCAATTTCTTTAACAAGATCCTGCATCTCTGTTGAAACCTTGTCTGTACCAACACTTACCTTAATAACTATATCATTCTCCAATAATTCAATATATTGGGTTAATTGCTGCTTTATGTCTTGATCCAACATAGTCACTACACTCCTTAAATTTTGCCAACAATATCAAGACTCGGTTTGAGTGTTTCAGAACCTTCCTCCCATTTTGCTGGACAAACCTCTCCTGGATTTTGACGCACGTATTGTGCTGCTTTTACTTTATTAATTAAAATGCTAGCATCACGGCCGATTCCACCTGCGTTAATTTCAACTGCTTGAATCACGCCATCTGGATCTATAATGAATGTTCCACGATCTGCTAAGCCAGATTCTTCATCTAGAACATCAAAGTTACGAGAAATAGTTTGAGAAGGGTCACCGATCATAGTGTACTCGATTTTACCAACAGCATTTGAATGTTCATGCCAAGCTTTGTGGACAAAGTGAGTATCTGTTGATACTGCATAAACTTCTACTCCAAGCTCTTTAAGAGCAGGATATTCTGCTTGTAAATCCTCTAACTCAGTTGGGCAAACAAATGAGAAGTCTGCTGGGTAAAAGCAAACGATGCTCCATTTACCTTTTAAATCTGCTTCTGTTACCTCAAAGAAATCCTTCCCTGCTTGGAAAGCTGATGCTTGAAATGGTTGTACTTCTGATCCAATTAAAGACATAGTGTGTCTTCCTCCTTATTTTTAATATAAAATTCGAATTAGCTTTGGTTATTCATACCAAAATGTACAGTAATTGAATAACTATAATTATTCTAACTCGATACAAATTATTATAAAGAATCTATTATATTTGTCAAGCAAATTGATTTCGGGCTGAATTTATCCAAAAAGCTGCCAAAATTCCTTTTGTTAAAAGGTTTTTTCTGCTTTCTGAATAATCTGTTCAATTAAAAAGGACAAAAATCTAATCAATCTCTTATAACATATTAATTCTCAATTATTATTGACAATATGAGAACATTCATCCGATTTAAATAGACATCTCTTTCACGTTATAAAAGTATATTTAGTATAAACTTTTGCTCAATTTTGATACCTCTTTTAGCGAAAATTAACAATAAGTATGGTTTTTTCACTGATAAATGCATCTAAAATCGAAAATATCGTTTGACCCTACTTGGCCAACAGCTTAGACTATCGCTCCAAACACTCTGATCGTTCATGCCTAAGAATGGTGGCTTTAAAGATAGGCGCTAAAGCTGGCGAATATCGGTTTAACGATTAATTGGCGGGAGCTGATCTGATTGCTCGGTTTTTAATGAAACAGTTTCATGACCAACGAGAGCAAGAAAGACTTCCTCGATGTACTTATGTTTAGTTGGGTTAGCTGCTGTTCTAGCCATTGCTGGTTCAGGTTAAGCGAGGATAATGTTTCTATACAGATTTGACCATCTATAATAACGGGGTAGGAAATTTGATTGATCTGCGATCCAGTTGGTTTTTTTAGCACACTTAGTTCCCCATTTGGCTCAATAACTCCCAACTCAACCTCATTTAAATCAAAGACATCCTTTTCCCGTAACATAGGAAGTATATTATCAATTGAAAAACGAATTTTTTTGAGGTTTTTTTCAAGAATGGTGCCTTGATAAATCACAACAGTTGGTTCAAAGGTGAGTATTGCCCTGACTTTATGATTTTTAAGCTTCCAATTGGTAATTAAGCGCTGAATTACGCCTAGTATGATAATGGCAAAAGCAGTTGGTAGGTGATCAATACTTGGATCAGCAATATCTGCCCCTACCACTGCACCAAGTATGACGATAATAATAAAATCAAAGACGGGAAGCTGACCTATCGCTCTTTTGCCCATAAACAACACAACCAATAAGAGTAACGGTAGAATGGTGATAATACGACCTATTACAATGACTAAATCCATCAGAAGATTCATAACAACTAGCCCCCTTTGTACGAATGATAATCAATGTAAGGATTAGTGTTACCCAACTGGTTAGGTTTAATCATATTAATGCCAGGTTGAATGGTGGTGGGGATGTGGAGCTAGAAGTAATCAAGGCGATCATCTTAGACAATTACAATATTTTAACTTCATTCGAAGAAGTCTGCCAACTCTATAAGTAGTGAGATGAATGGATTGTTGTATCCGATTCAGTAAGGGTTCAAACCCCGATTAGACAGACGGATGCTCCAGATTTTCAGGCTGAAATTTATCGAACCAAGCTCGATAAAATCTAGGCGCATTCGATGTGGATGTTGTTCGGTAATTGGTGAATGTTACTTTCCTTTTTAAGCTAGACGAGAATTTGATCGCATGTAACTGGCTGTGGGACTCCCACTTCAAGAAATAAGGGAAAACGTCATGTCTAAATGGGAGATCCAACGGCCAGTAACGGCCCGATTGGTTCACTAACGTTCAGTCGGGGAGAGAGGAAGCTGAAAGTTGGCGACGTTGTGTCTCAACGTCTGCACGAGCACATCCTATGCGTCGAACCCCTCACCTGAACGAAGTTCCACTTTATAACTATTGTTGGTATCTTTAATTATTTTCCAGTTTGTTGAAAGTAATTGTTCAACCTCGTGTACTTGTTTAGTGGTAAGCTTTAGCTGTGCAATACCTTTCTCTGTTACACTAAAGTCTGTTCCTTCTTCGAATTGAAACTTCAGCTGAAGTAATTTTTTCAACCCGTTAATAGTAACGAATTTTATCGTATAGCCATGATTTAAACATTGAAGGATCGTCTCTTGGTCAAGCTTGCTAAGCTCGCTTGCGCTGTCAGGGTTTTGTTGTATATGCGTTAAGATATCTAGATCAGACATTCTTTGGTAGCGCAGTTGTTCTAATTGACCAGCTTGCATTAAATTTAAACGTATCATTTTAATTCTCCTCATCATGTATTAAATTCCATCATATATAGCTGACGGATAATTGCTGTTTTGATCGCAGTGTAACTGGCTGGGGCTGCGATTACTCGCCCCATCGAAGGGCTTTTGTAAGACTCTCACTATGCGTCGAGACCCACTGAACGAAGTTTCACTTTATTTATTGGCAAATAGATTTAGTTGTCTAGTTATTTGCTGTTAGCTAAGATTCTGCTGTACCCGTTGATGCTTGGAAAAATGGACAGTAAAATCGATAAGGTTAAAGGTGTCAGCTTAACTTAATAATTAGCTGGGCTAATCGGATTAAGCCACTTTCTAAATCTGCCATACTTGCATAGCCATACGATAGGCGGATATGCCTCTGGTTTTGTTTTTGATAGATCAGGCCAGGGTTAAGTAAAATATGCTGCTTTAATGCGAGTTGAAATAATGTATGCATCGATAATTGTACCTTGAGCTCTAACCAAATATAAAAGCCTCCTTTTGGGACCGTCCATATAGCTAGGTCTGAAAAATAGCTGTCAAGAATCTTTAAAGCAAATTCACGCCTTTTCTGTAGTTTCTCTCTAATCGTAATTAAATGGGCTTGATACTGTCCTGTTGATATCCACTCATTAACAATATATTGTGATAATGAGCTAGAACCATAATCCGTTTGCATTTTAATATCAGCCAAGCGATCAATCACAGGTTCCGGTCCAATCACCCAGCCAACTCTTAGCCCGGGACTTAGTGTTTTTGATATGCTATTGATGTAAAGAACATCTCCTTGGCGATCAATTGCTTTTAAAGGCTTAGGTGGAGACTCATCTAACCATAAATCGCTGTATACATCATCTTCAATAAGTGGCAGAGATAATTGGCGGCAAGTTGCAAGTAATTGTTTCCGCCTCGTCTCGGGCATTAGGATACCGGTTGGGTTATCAAAGCTAGGCACGGTATAGAGTAACGAAGCTTGATGTAGCTTCATCATTTTCGCTAGAGACTCAGGGATAATGCCTTCATGATCTGTTGGCACCCCAAACATTTTCATACCTGCAGATTGAAAGACATGAATTGAGTTGAGATAGGATGCTTCAGCTTGAAAAATAGCTGAATTTTGTTTTAATAAACCAATCGCGATTAGCTGTAAGGCTTGAAGGGCACCAGATACAATCAAAATAGAATCTGGTGAGGCAAGGATCCCTTTCTTAGCAACCCAATCACTTATTGTTTTTCTTAATTGATAATTTCCTTTTGGCTCGGAGTAACCGAGATCAAGCTCTATTCGATCGGGAATAGCGAGACTTGCTTTTATTTGGTCTTGAGGGATAAACTCTGGTGATAATTCCCCTGTCCCTAATCGAATAATAGCAGGATTAAATTCTGTCTCATTAATGGTGCGAATCATCTCAATATTAGGTTGATAAATCCCTGTATTGATATAAGTCACCCAATCAGGTGGAGAAAAAGTAGCAAGCGATTGCCATGTATGGCTAGCAACAAAAGTACCTTTACCAACCTTAGCTTCTAACACTCCATCTGCAATTAATTCCTCTAATGCGTATACAACTGTACTTCGGTTTACATTAAATAAAGCAGCTAGCTTCCTCTGGGAAGGGATTGCAGTTCCAATGGTCCATTCTCCACTATTAATTTTCTCTTTAATATATTCAATGATTTGTTCATACATCGGCTGCGCGGCTGCACGATCGGGCTGCCAGTGCTTAGTCATTCTTCTCTCCCCCCTTTGCGTTTAATTATACTATAGTGGTTGGGTCCGTATCCAACCAATTGGTTGGATACAATCAGCCCGTGTTTGGTTATGATGAAGAGCAATGAAGGGAGAGAGAAACATGGGGGCATTTATTCATGGCTTAATACTAGCTTTTGGGCTTATTTTGCCATTTGGTTTGCAGAATCTTTTTATTTTTAATCAAGGTATAAGCCAAAAAAACTTTCGTAGTGTTTTACCGGCTATTATTACCGCTTCGGTATGTGATATGTTACTTATTATATTAGCAGTATCCGGTTTATCTCTAATTGTATTTGAGCTTGAAAAGCTAAGAGTGGTCATGCTTATGGTGGGTTTTTGCTTTTTAATTTATATGGGTTGGCAAATATGGAATAGTCAATCACCAATTGGTAATGACCATGCTGACCAATCCATTTCAGCAAGGCAACAAGTTCTTTTTGCGTTATCCGTATCCTTGCTTAATCCACAGTCAATTCTTGATATAGTCGGTGTGATTGGGCCAAGCTCGTTGTCCTATTTGGGTGTAGATAAATTACTGTTTACTATAGCTTGTATATCGGTATCGTGGATCTGGTTTTTTTGCCTAGCACTATTAGGTCGAAAACTGATCAAACTCAAATATGCAATCAAGTTCCTAACATACTTAAATCAAATTTCAGCTGTTGTGATATGGACGATGGCATTAATTTTAGCCTATAACAGCTATCCATTTATTATAGGATAAGGCAATAGATCTAACTAGACTTGAAGATCATTTATCGCAGTGTAACTGTCTGGGGCTGCGATTACTCGCCCCATCGAAGGGCTTTTGTAAGCCTCCCATCTCAAGAAATAAGGGAACACGTCATGTCTAAGTGGAAGATCCAACAACCAGTAACGGCCCGATTGGTTCAACTAACGTTCAGGTGGGGGAGAGGAAGCTGACTAAGTTTGCGGCGTCGCATCGTAACGTCTGCATGAGCACATCCTATGCTTCGAAACCCCACTGAACGAAGTTTCACTTTATCGGGTACGTGGTTTACGACTTAATCATTTAAAGCTAAGCAGATCAATGCTTAGCTTTTTGGAGCTGAACATGCCCTATTCACAACACCTATATTTACTTATTAGGCTCAGAAAAAATTAATCTAGGAAAATCTTATTAAGCGAGGAAAAACCTATTTTACTATATTTTCATAGTTAATTAGTAACTTTTGTTGAAATTTATTAAAAATATAGTTATTTTATACCGATTATTGCCGATATAAGTAAAGTGTACTACTTCTTAGGAGGTGAAGCTAAATTGGTTAGCTTAGCAACCAATCTAGTAAAGTGTTTAAAGCAATTAGGTTGTAAGAAAGCATTCGGTATTCCTGGAAAGCCTATTGCCCCCTTGATTCTTGAGATGGATAATCAAGGGATTGAGTTTGTACTCTCACGCCATGAAGGTGGCGCAGGCTATATGGCTACTGGATATGCTCTGCAAAACCAGTCACTTGGTATAGCCATCGGAACGTCTGGTCCGGGTGGGACTAATTTACTAACTGCGGCAGGCCAGGCCAAGGCCTTTAATGCTCCGGTGTTGTTTGTGACTGGACACCCATCGTTGCGTGATAATGGTAAAGCGCTTGGGCAGGATTCAAGTCTGTTTGGAACTGATTTAGTCCAGTTATTTAAGCCGCTTACACTTTTTAGTGCCCGTATTGACGATGCGTCATTACTAGAAAGTTATCTACAACATGCTTTGCAAAAAGCATTAACAGGTAAAATGGGTCCTGTTCATTTGTCTATTCCGGTTGATGTTTTGGGAGAAGAGATGCCAAGTATTGAGATGCCAAGTTGGGAGATTGCCGATAACCCTATTTCTGCTAATCTTGGTGCGGTTCATAAGAAGCTGGAATCGGCCCAACACCCTGTTTTATTGTTAGGTAAAGGTGTGCATCGTTCAAAGGCATATCAGGAAGTGATACAGTTTGCTGAATATTGGCAAATACCGGTAATGACAACCCCGGGTGGAAAAGGTACATTTCCTACACAGCATCCTTTATCACTTGGCAGTTATGGTTTAGGCGGTACAACAGCAGCAGATGGCTATGTCAAAGAGGGTATCGATTTAATGATTGTTATTGGGACAAGGTTGTCTGATATGTCGACCGCAGGTTTAACTCCTGAGTTATACCCTAAGCAATTAGTTCATTTTGATCAAGACTCGACTTTTGTAGGAAAAACATTACAACTAGACACCTTACTTGTCCAAGGTGATGCTAAACAAAACTTAACCTACTTATTGTCCCAATATCCACCTAGAATGGATGTAGCAAAACGTGATTTATCAAGCTATTGGATAGAGGAGAATAAGCATCAAGCGTTGATTGCAAATAACGATGTCGCTAATGGTCGTCTGTCTACAGCAACCGTTATGCAAAAGCTTAGAGACTGTTTACCTGATCACACCGTTGTATTTGGTGATGATGGCAGCCATACTTTTTACGGTATTAAATATTTTGATATTAAGGAGCCAGGTACTTTTTACTTCGATGATGTATTTGGTGCGATGGGACATGGCCTTGGCCTAGCCATTGGGGCTGCAATGGCTGAACCAGATGTACCAATTGTTTGCTTTGTCGGTGATGGTTGCTTGATGATGCATGGCATGGAATTATCGGCTGCTGTTGACCAACATACGAATATCACCATTGTGGTCTTTAACAACGGAATGCTTGACATGGTCGATAAAGGTATGGAACGGATGGCAGGGAAATCTGTTGGTGGGAAATACAAGTACGGCATTCATGCAGCACAATTTGGTGAATCACTTGGAATGGATAGCACACGTTGTCAAACACTTGAACAGTTAGAGACGGCTATGAAACATGCACTTGAAAATGAGGGGCCAAATGTTGTGGAAGTGTTGACATTAAAAGATGAAATACCACCTACCTTAAAAAGAAGCTAATCTAGGTGCAAATAAGCCAAGATGAATTTGATTTAATGGAGTGATCAGAGTGGATAAACGAGAATTTGGATGGAAGAAGATAGAGGAATTGGCAGGTCAGCAGGGTATTGACTCTATGAAAGCAGTTGAAGCTTTTTCACCACGTTTGGCCAAGCTAGCATTAGAATTTGGTTATGGTGATGTCTATGCTGATGATAATCTTGATTTGCGGCAAAGAGCACTTGTCACACTCTCGTCATTAATAACTCAAGGGGATTCAGGTCGAGGCCTTACCTATCATTTCAGAGCGGCTATGAATGTCGGATTAAGTAAGGAACAAATCTTTGAAGTGATTAACCATTGTAGTGCATATGCCGGTTTCCCTAAAGCAATCAATGCCCTACATATATTTAAAGATGTATTATCACAATATGAATTAGACAGCTAGGAGGAATTATCATGGCAAAATATGAATCAAAAGAGCATAAAGATGTGTTTTATTTCAAGTACAACGAAATGGCGACGACCATTGAAGAGGCTAAGCAACAAGCAGACTTTGTTCGATCTCAATTACAAAAGCCACAAATAAAAAAATTTCTTATTGATAACAGTGCGATTACGACGGTTGCCAAGCCTGAGGTTAACGAAGTATGGGGTCAGCTGATGCAGGATGTTTTTAATTACATTGAAAAATCTGCGACCATTGCGCCAAATGTAACTTTAAAAATGCAATTGAATCGCTTATCACGCTCTTCAGGTACGTTTGACACGGTCAAAGCATTTACCGATGTAAATGAAGGTTTAAAATTCCTTGATGTTGAAGATATGGAAATTTAATTGGAGTAGCTAAGGATGATACAGATGAACAGTTTAAAAACAAACAACAAACGTAAACATACCTTATATCTGCTCGTCTTTTCTTTATTAATTGCGCTTATTTCAGTAGTGACCATGGTCGTTTTAATTGATGTTCTAGGACTGGCTATTACAAGTCTCTATTTTGTTTTAAGTGTTATCGTTATTTTAATCGTGACAATTATATTGGCATTTTTGTTTGCTCGATTTTTATTAATCAGCCCTGCTGATATGGTGGCTAACAATGAACAAACAATTCAGCAACCAACAGAGCATCAACTTGATCAAGGAGCAAAGGGATTGACATCTCAAACGGCTTCTATAGCTAATCAACTAATGTCGACAACAAAAGAAACAAGTGAAGCAGTCGGTGAAATATCAACAACTATGCAAGATATGGCAGCCGGTGCCGATGCTCAAGCAAATGAAATTCACGAAATAAATCAAACATCTGGGCAAATTTTCTTTAGTCTACAGGAGATTGTCGAGAGCATTAACTTTGTTTCTCAAACATCTAAACAGGCCATTAACCAGTCAAAAAATGGTGATAAGGCTGTCGAGAAAATTATGAATCAGATGCAATTAATTGGCGATCAAGTCAACCAATCGATTGACGTCGTGCACCAACTAGATCAAAAAACTAATCAAGTTGGCGATATTTTATCATTGATTACAGATATATCTAATCAAACCAATCTTCTTGCCTTAAATGCGGCAATTGAAGCTGCCCGTGCTGGTGAGCATGGTAAAGGCTTCTCGGTTGTCGCTGATGAAGTCAGAAAATTGGCTGAGCAAACGAATGATGCCACAAATAAAACTCAAGGTCTCATACAAGAGATTCAAGCTGGTACAGCCGAAGTTATTAAAGTTATTACCGAAGGAGGTAATTCCATTAAGGCTGGAGCGACCTTGAATGAAGATGTTAAGCTGGTGTTTTCTGACATTGCTAGCAATGTTGATGAAGTCGATGAATTTGTACAGGACCTAAACGTAGCAATTAATGATGTCACCACCAATATGCACCAGGTCACTCAATCGATCGAGAAAGTATCAGAAGCTGTTAGCAGTTCAAATGGTAATATAGAAAACATTGTAGCTGTCATCGAACAGTTGAATGCATCGATGCAGGAAGTGGCTAGTTCAGCAGATATACTTTCAGATGTAGCAAATCAATTAGATAAAATGGTTAATTAAAACCTTAAACAAGCTAGTAACATGATTACTAGCTTGTTTGTTTTTAATATTGAAGGAAGTTAAATTATTTTGTACTCACTGAAAAGGTAAGCGAATTGGTCATACATCTACGTGTATTTTTACAATCTTGATTATGGTTAATTTATTTCTACGTCAGTCACTTTAATAGGGTTATTAGAACAACCATTTAATGATAGGACAATTAAAACGACCTAACTCAACTGGAATTAGGTCGTTTAAGGTATGGTCGATTTAGTTGAAAGAAGTAAGAGTTATTAATCCTTTGAAAATACCGATAAAAACCAGTCCCAAACGGATTTGAAAAAGTTAACAACGCTCTGAATAATGTTTTTACCTTCTTCACTTTCAGCAAAATCTGCTATTTTATCACGAGCAGCGTCAATCGTCCGTGAAACTTTGTCCCAGTCAATGTTTAAATTACGTAAATTATTAAATAGGGAGACAAGCTGGTCAAGAAGGTCGCTGGAAAGATTAATTCCTAGCTCATCAGCTAATCGTTGAATTAAATCACGAACCTCGGATTCGGATTGAGGGTTTTCCTCAGCCATTCTTTCTTTGATTTCATTAATAAAATCAACCGCTTGCTCTTCATCAATTTCTTCAGCAAGCTCTGCTGTTACAACCATTTCTTCGTTAGCTGCTTGCTTAACGCCTTCATCAATTGCTTCTCCAGTTGTTTCTTCATATGCTTTAATAATACCAGTAAGTGCTCCTGTTCCTGAGACTGTAAAAGGTGCAGTCACATAGACCTCAGCACCACTAACGCCTGCAGTTGCAAGGGCATTAGAATACATGGAACCTGTAATATAATTGATATTATTAGTTGTTACGACTACGCCAGTATCGTCATCACGTAACGTGATTTTAGCAGAAGAAATAGCATTCGAACCAATTTGTGAAGCAGGAATATAATCTCCTAAGTAGTTATGTTCCTCCTCATTAGAAACATAAATAATCTCGACTTCGTTTTCATCCACACCCATATCCTTTAATACTTGCTGTTTCTGGTCTTGAGATAAATCTTCACCAAGCGTGACGATCACATCGCCAACAATAGCGTCAGCAAGTACTGCAGGTACAGATGTGTATATAAATATAATCATGGTTAATAAAATGATACTTGCTTTATTAAGAAACTCTTTCAATTGGATGGCCTCCTTTAAAGGTTAATGATAAGTAAACATAAGGCTAGTCTTATTTTACAACAATTTCAAAAGTTTGTCCGCTTTTAATCTGTTAAAATCAGTTTAGCTATCTATCAAGTTATTTGAATCAGGGCTATGTCGCTATCCTATGTGATGAAAATTTAGAATATGAGGAAGCTGGGCTTAATCATTACATCGGTAACTTCTTAACAAGACTTAGCTTTGATTCACATGTTTTGACGTGAATAAACTAGCTTTAGTTACATGATTTCAATTAAAACGAATTCCCCTTCTTTAATAGTTTACACGAATGACATGACTTTTAATCAAGCTCATTATTTGTATCGTATTGTTCAGCTACCCATATCAAATGCGTCTTGGCATATTTGCACTCCGATTTTTTCGAGCTTCAATCGAAACATTTCCTCTGAAAAGCTGTGGCATGAGGAGGCTTTAACTTGATTCAGCTTGGGTTGAACCCCCACTGAATCGGATACAAATAGGATTCCCTCACTACTTATGGAGGGGGAGGATTTCTACTGGATAAAGTAAATATTGACACAAAAAAAGACATCAACTCTGAAGTGACGCCTTAAGGTGGTACAAGATATAATCCAGATTATCTATTTAATTACTTGTCTGTAAGGATATAAGCGAAGGCGGTCGAAATTCGATCCTTGGTGCCCGTTTGCTTTAACTATCTCCTCTTCCTGCTGCTAATATTAACGAGACACCACGACTAATAAGAGGAAGCTGACTAAGTTCGCGACGTCGTTTTGCAATGTCTGCCCTAGCCCAAACTATGCATCGAACCCCCGCTGAACGAAGTTTCACTTTATCATCTACTTGTGTAAGAGATCTAGCTTTGCTATTCTTTCAGCTGCTTCAATTAATCTTTCTTTTTCGGTTACCAGCCCGGCTCTTACAAACCCTTCTCCACAAGAGCCGAACCCATTCCCTGGTGCTACGACTACATGTGCGTGCTCCAATAAGCAATCAGCAAATTCCTGAGAAGAGAAGCCAGATGGAACCTTTAGCCAGCAAAAGAAAGTCCCTTGAGGTGATGTGACTCCCCAGCCTGATTGTTGAAGTAACGAGATAAAATGATCACGACGATCTTGATAGACTTGGGTTAAAGCTATTGTTTCGTTCTGTGGACCTAGCAAAGCTTCTGCAGCTGCTTCTTGAATCGCCCCAAATAAGCTCACATAGAGGTGATCTTGCATTAAGTTGATTTGTTCAATGACTGACCGATTCCCTACAGCAAAACCAACTCGCCAGCCTGCCATGTTGTATGCCTTAGATAAAGTAAACATTTCTATTCCAACATCTTTAGCTCCTTCCGTTTGTAAGAAGCTTCGAGCTTTATTTCCATCATAACTGATTGACGAGTACGCGAAATCATGACAAATGCAGATATGATGTTGTTTAGCTAGTTGAACCGTTTGTTCAAAAAAATGAGCATCAGCAACAGCTGCTGTTGGATTATTCGGGTAATTTAGAAACATTAATTTAGCTTTAGTAAGCTTGTCTGCATCAATGGCATCATAGTCAGGTAAGAACTGATTTTGTTCAAGTAAGGGCATCAAGACAGGTTCGGCATGAGCAAGAGCAATTCCAGATAAATAGTCAGGGTACCCGGGATCTGGAAGCAAGGCAACGTCACCAGGATTTAGCAAGCATTGACTCAACTCAACCAGGCCAGTTTTTGAGCCTGGTAGAATAGCAACCTCGTTTTCGGGATCTAAGTTAACTCCATACTCACGTTGGTAATAAGTAGCCACAGCTTCCTTTAAAAAATGATGACCGCGAAATGGTGAATATTTATGGTGAAGAGGGTTGGCAGCAGCTTGTTGTAGCGCTTCAACAATTCTTATTGGTGTTGGTAAGTCTGGATTACCTTGTCCTAAATTTATTACATCATGTCCTGCCTCAATCATTGATTGGGCTCGGCCGACTAAATGAGCAAAAAACTGTTCTGGTAATCGTTCCAGAGCAGTTGAAGGTTGAAAGTGAATCATTAAACTAGCACCTCATTATCACAATTTAAAAGTTTAGTAACAACTATAGTCAAAGTTAGTTTATTTGTAAAGGACAATTTTTGACTATTTAGAATCTTGACACAACGAACATACGGTGGGATAATTTGCACCAATATAGACGCCAATTTAAATAAGGGGAGAAAATTTTTATGGAAGCTGTACTTGTACAAGGGGCACCAACTAGCTATCGTTGTCATCAAGGTGCTTTATTTGAATTAAAGACGATTATTGAAAAAGAAGGCTGGGGTAAAGGTCTACTTGTTCATGGACAACAATCATGGCGAGTAGCTGAACCGTTTATTAACCCGCTCCAGCTCAAGCTAGTAAAAGTCCGCTATCAAGGGGAATGTTCCAGAGCCGAAGTGGAACGGATTACGGAGCTGGCAAGACGGGAGCAGGTTGATTATATTCTAGGTGTTGGTGGCGGTAAGGTAATTGATTTGGCCAAAGCAAGTGCCAATCATTTGAAACAACCTTTTTTAATTGTCCCAACTCTCGCTTCAAATTGTGCTGCTTGGACCCCCTTAAGCGTTTTTTATGATCAGAACGGAACGTTTACCGATTATCAGGTGTTTAATCGTAATGCATTTATGGTAGCAATTGAGCCAGAGCTCATCCTAGATTCTCCATCATCCTATCTACGTGCAGGTATTGGTGATACGATAGCTAAATGGTATGAAGCCGATGTGTTAGCAAGGCAGTTGGAGGATAAAGGGATTGCGATTGAAATCTCCTTGCATGCAGCTAAACTTTGTCGTGATGTATTATTAATGCAAGGGGCGGAGGCGCTTAATGATCAACAGCACCGACGTGTTAGCCCGGCTTTTCTGCGCGTGATTGAAACGATTATTATGGCAGGGGGCATGGTAGGTGGATTTGGCGATCGCTATGGGAGGATCGCTGGAGCCCATTCAATTCATAACGGGTTAACAGCACTTTCTGAAACGCACAGACATCTACACGGTAATAAAGTGGCTTATGGTATTTTAGTACAACTTGTATTAGAAGATCGATTGGATGAAGTGAATACGTTGCTGCCTTATTATCGTCAACTAAAATTACCAACCTCATTAAAAGAGCTCGGTGTGACCAGTCAGCTCGATCAAGCCTACCAGCTTGTTGCCCAAGCAGCAACAAAGCCGGGGGAATCGATCCACTTAATTAAGCCTACTTCTTCGGCAGAAGTAGCATCAGCCATGGAACAATTAACGAACTGGTTGGATAATCAAGTGAAAAAGTGAAGAACATGAATTTGCGTTCATTCAAATGGATATTGCATGTTGTATACCTGCAGCAAACCGAGTATATCTTAAACGTCCAACTGCTTTAGCCGGTCAGCGTTTAAGTGGGTTTGACCATGTCCACCAAGCCATCCCTGTTTTTCAAAATGGGGACCAGAATTGTACCGCTTACAATAATAGAATTTTAAAAAAATTTAGAGAAATTCGAAAAAAAGGTTTGACTTCTTGACTGTCCCGTTGTAAAGTTAAAAACACAATATTGAATAACGAATGATCGTTTCTTATCCAGAGAGGTGGAGGGACTGGCCCTTTGAAGCCTCGGCAACAGACCTATGGTCCCTGTGCCAATTCCAGCAAGCTAGTAAAGCTTGAAAGATAAGAAGAGTAGTCTGATAGTATGCAAGCCTCTTCTTATCATGGATTAAGAAGGGGCTTTTTTACACATTAAGAAAGGATAGCTTTTCTATCAGATCAAAGGATAAGAAAAACGAAGCCTTTCACCATAGAACATGATGACAAGCTAAGTTTTTCTATGATGTAATCAATAAGTTGAAAAAGTGATTCGTTAAACATAAGGAGGAAATCATAATGAAAAAGATATTGGGGTTAATTTTTGTAACAGCTACACTACTTGCGCTGGTTGCCTGTGGCAATGGTACAGGGGAAGCGTTACCGGAAGATGAAATAACAATAGGCGTGACAGCTGGTCCGCATGAGCAAATTATTGAAAAAGTCGCTGAACTTGCCGAAGCCGAGGGTTTAACACTTAATGTTGAAGTGTTTACAGAGTATGTTATACCGAATACAGCACTAGCCGAAGGTGAGATCGATGCCAATAGCTATCAGCACAAGCCATTTCTTGATGACTTTAAAGAAGACCGTGGTCTAGATATTGTCGATGTGGCAACAACGGTAAACTTCCCGATGGGGATTTACTCAACAGCAATTGAAGATGTATCAGAGCTACAACCAGGGGACTCTGTTGCCCTTCCGAATGATCCAACTAATGGTGCAAGAGCACTGATGTTGTTTGAGGATGCTGGTTTAATTACTCTAGCTGAAGGTGTAGGGGCATCAGCAACCGTTCTTGATATCGAAGAAAATCCACTTGATCTTGATTTTATTGAACTTGAAGCGTCACAAATTCCTCGTCAGTTAGAGGAATTGGCAGCCGCCGCTATCAATACAAATTTTGCGATTGAGCATGGATTTGTACCTACCCAGGATTCTATTTATATTGAGCCCGGTGATTCACCATGGGTCAACCTATTAGTTGTACGTGAAGAAAATAAGGATGATCCAGTGATTGAGAAACTAATTGGCTTATATCACTCTGATGAAATCAAGCAATTCATTGAAGACACGTTTGAAGGGTCGGTTGTACCATCCTGGTAAGAATGAATGGGGTTATCACGTTGGGAGTCGGATAATTATGATTGAGTTAAAACATGTATCGAAAACATTTGAATCAAAGCATCAACAGGTCGTGGCGTTAAATGATGTCAGCCTTCAAGTGAACAAAGGTGAGATATTTGGTGTAATTGGCTATAGTGGAGCGGGCAAAAGTACCCTTGTCCGTTGTGTCAATTTTCTGGAAAAGCCAAGCTCTGGCCAGGTTATCGTTAATGGTAAGGATTTAGGGCAGATGACGGTGGAGCAGCTAAGAGCTGCACGACAAAATATTGGCATGATTTTTCAAGGGTTTAACCTCTTAAAAACAGCGACGGTTTATGATAATATTGCCATTCCGCTTAAATTAACCGGTGTTCCGGCTGATCAGATTAAGGAAAAGGTGGAAAAATATTTAGCGATCGTAGGTCTGTCTGATAAAAAAGCCGTGTTTCCAAATCAATTGTCGGGTGGACAGAAGCAACGCGTTGCGATTGCAAGAGCGTTATCACACGAGCCTGAGGTATTGCTTAGTGACGAGGCAACGAGTGCACTTGACCCTGAGACAACGGACTCTATTTTGTCACTTCTGCTCAAAATTAATCGGGAGTTGGGGATTACTATTTTACTTATCACTCATGAGATGCATGTCATCCAAAAGATTTGTGATCGTGTAGCAGTGATGGAGAATGGCCAAATCATTGAGCAAGGTCATGTGATTGACATTTATACTCATCCAGAAAATACGACCACTGAAAAATTTGTCAGTAGTATTTTTCCAAGTGACATTCCAATTGAGATTATAACAGAGCTTGAAAAGCAGGGCCCGATTATTCAGCTAACCTTTGTCGGCCCTTCGGCTGATCAGCCAGCTTTATCTATGCTTTCGAAACAGTTCGACATTCACACTAACATTCTATCAGGAAACATTGTTCAGCTTAAGGACCAGCCCTTTGGTAAGTTAATTGCTCATATTAAAGGAGCAAAAGTAGAAACGGATAAGGCGCTCAACTATTTGAGGGAACAAGGTGTACAGGTAAGTGAGGTGAAGCATAATGGCTAATTTCAATGAGGTGTTTGATCGCTGGGGTGGACTTATTTGGGAGTCTACTTTAGCGACTTTCCAAATGGTGACAATCTCTTTATTGATCTCTATTATTATTGGTTTACCCTTGGGAATTCTACTTGTTATTACTAGACCTAATAAAAGTTTTGACAACAAGTATCTTTATCGAACCCTTAATATTTTTATCAATGTCATTCGATCTATTCCATTTATTATTTTATTATTTGCTCTCTTACCGTTTACTCGTTTAGTTGTCGGAACATCGATGGGAGTTCGTGGTGTTATAGTGCCACTAGTTGTCTATACCGCTCCTTATATTGCGCGCTTAATGGAATCTGCATTGCTTGAGGTTGATAAAGGTGTTTTAGAAGCATATGAAGCCATGGGTATCAAGACGAAAGATATTATCTGGCATGTGATGGTCCGAGAGGCCCGACCATCTATTATTTTAGGAATTACGATTGCAGTGATTGGCCTAATTGGTGCAACAGCTATGGCTGGATTAGTTGGTGCTGGTGGCTTAGGCGATGTCGCATATCGCTTTGGGCACTTGCGTTATGAGCCAGAGGTGATGTATGTAACGATCATTATTTTGGTTATCATCATTCAAGTGATTCAAACGATCGGCAATATATTAGCATCACGAGCGAAAAAGGATTAACTTCATTCGGTATAAGTCTCCCTTCTAAAAGGGTGAGATGAATGCGAATATGTATTCCATTCAATGGGGGGTACAAACCCCGGCTAAATCAAGTGAAACTTCGTCCAGTGGGTGTGCATAGGATGTTGAGACACGATGTCGTGAACTTAGTCAGCGTCCTCTCTCTCACTGAACGTTAGTTGAACCAATCGGGCCGTTACTGGCTGTTGGATCTCCCACTTAGAAGTGACTTGCTCTCTTATTTCTTTGAAGTGGGAGGCCCTTTGATGGGGCGAGTAATCGCAGCCCCAGCCAGTTACACGGCGATAAAGTTAAAGCCTCCGGCGGATGTCACCGATTTTCAGCGGAAATTTATCAAGGAAGCTCGAAAAAATCTGGGCACAAATACGCCAAGGCACATATGATAGAGAGGTTGACCTATTAATGAGTCAAAAAGTATCAGATCAAACGCCATATCCATTTTCATACCGAGATTGGGAAGAGCTGGCAAAGCAAAGGCTAGGGCCTGGACCCTTTGGCTATATTCAAAGTGGTTCGGGTAATCAAGTTACCTTACGCCATAATGAGCAAGCTTTTGAGAATTGGACCCTCATTCCTCGTGTTTTAGCGGATGTATCAGTACGAGATACCACGACTGAATTATTTAATCAACAGCTAGAATCACCTTTTCTTTTAGCTCCAGTAGGTTTTCAAGCCATTGTTCATCCAGAGGGTGAACGGGCTTCAGCTCGGAGTGCACGGTTAAATCGAGTGCCTTATATTGCAAGTACCGTATCCTCTGCTTCAATTGAGGAAATTGCAATGATTATGGAAGATGTTCCTTGTTACTTCCAGCTTTATTGGCCAAATGATGACCAGTTGGCCGCTAGTTTTATTCAACGTGCTGAGCAAGCTGGCTATGCGGGGATCGTTGTTACAGTAGATACACCTTTTCTAGGTTGGCGCGAAGTTGATTTAACACATCAATATTTTCCGATGCAATCGGGAGCTGGGATAGCTAATTTTTTGACTGATCCAGTTTTTCAAGATAAGTATAACCCAGAAGGTTTATTAAACGAAGCTGAATTAATTAAGGCAATTCAAGCTATTTTATTCAAACAAAATTTAACTTGGAATCATATTGCATGGCTACGTGAACAAACTGACTTACCGATTATTTTAAAGGGCATTACCCATGTCGAAGATGCGAAGAAAGCTGTTAATGAACAAGTTGATGGGCTAATCGTGTCTAATCATGGGGGACGTCAGCTTGATGGGGTAATAACTGGCTTGGATGCACTACCAGCTATTGCCGAAGTTGTTGGCAATCAGCTTACCCTATTAGTTGATGGAGGAATTAGGAGAGCTACAGATATACTAAAAGCTTTTGCTTTAGGGGCCGATGCGGTATTACTTGGTCGCCCATATGTCTACGGATTAATTGAAGGTGAAGCAGGAGTTACTGCTGTACTAGAACGATTGAAAAAGGATTTGGACGTCGGTTTAGCCATAGCGGGAGTGCAATCTATTCAACAATTAAATCGACAATACATTAAACGGATTGATCACTAGCCGATCAATCCGTTTTTTACTGCTGAGCTTTTGCTTATTAGAATTAAAATGGACAACTGGTCTGATTAAGTCACTTATGCATGAAGTTTCACTTTATTTTGAGCAGGATCTAATAACCATAGTTGATCGTTATCTCGTGTCACATCCGCACCGATACGAGTTAACTGATTGACGACTTCTTCTAATACTTGAGTACTTGGATAATGTATTGAGAATTGATCTAGTCCGACTTGGTTCTGCTCGGCTGGGGGCGCCCCGACCCCATTCCACGTATTCAAGCCAATATGATGGTGATAGTTCTCAGTAGAGATAAATAGCGCTTGATTTCCTAAGCGACTAACAACATTAAATCCTAGTCCATTAACATAGAAATGCTCAGCTTTGCTTAAATCATCGACATGAAGATGGATATGGCCAAGCTTTGTCCCGACTGGTATTTGGTCCCATTGAGGCAATGTCTCACCTAATTTAATTAATTCATCGGCTTTAAGGGGATCTACGGTCATTTTTACTTGTTCCTCCTGCCAGTGCCATTGAGCTGGGGGGCGATCGGCATAGACTTCAATCCCATTCCCATCTGGATCATTAAAATATATCGCCTCACTCACTAAGTGATCAGATGCACCTATTGGAATGTCGTTAATCACTAAATGGCGTAAAAAACGAGCCAGATCTTCTCTTGATGGCAAAAGCAGAGCGAAGTGATAAAGTCCAGTTGTTTTCATTTTCGCTTGGTGATAACTTGGATCATATTTTAAGGTAATAAGTTCCTGTTTACCATCAGTTGTGAAAATTATTTTGTTTTCTGTCTGAGTCAATGCTGTTAAGCCAAGAACAGACTGATAGAACTGCTTAGCTTGCTCGAGATCGCTGACTTTGAGTGTTATATGACTAATATAAGTGGCTGGGCTATCGTGAAACAAAGAGATCATCTCCTGTTTGATAAAATATGGAATCTTGACTTTGAGATTTTTAACTTAAAAAACTAACTATTATGCAAAGTAAACCGATATTAATAAGTGTAGCATAAATCACTTAGAAATAAACATAAGTGTTTAGCAAGGAGCATCAAGATAATTTTTTGGCGAATTTTGACGAATGAAGGAGAAAGAAGGGGAAAGAGATGAAAATTAGGGGAAAATTAATTGTTTCTTATTTAGTAGTGGTTGTTTTGCTTGGCATCGTTGCAATGACGTCACTATTTGCAATTTCAAGGGTCAATCAGTTTAATGAACAAATGTATAATAATCGTCTCCAGCCATTAGGAGAGTTAGCTGAAGTTGGACAACTTGCTGAAAGTACTAGGGTCCAAATTCTTACGAGTATAGTTGAGCAGGACCCAACTAGAGCTGATCAAGCCTTAACCGAGGCTGAAGAAGTGAGTGCACTATTAACTGAGCTTGGGCAAGCCGAGCTTTATACGGATGAGCGTGAAATATATGATCGCCTGATCTCATCTTGGGAGAAATATGTTGCATCGCTTTCACAAAATGCCCAACTTGTAACGAACGGTGAATATGACAGAGCCTTAACTAACGTGATGGTTTCTGCCGATTTTTTTTATGCAATGGAAGAGGATTTATCTCATTTGATTACAATGAATTTAGATAATGCGGGCCAATACCAGACCGAGGCTCATGAAACCTATTTAACAAATCAACAGATTACGCTAGTACTTTCAGGCTTGGCAGTCATTGTAGCTATTGGACTAGGGATAACCATGGGACAGAGAATCGGTGGACCGATGGGTAAGTTGTCCAAACAAATGCATGATATTGCAGATGGAAACTTAACTGGCGAACCGTTAGTCACTAAACGAAAAGATGAAATTGGTGAGTTGGTAGAAGCAACGAATCAGATGCAGGCCAATCTGCAAAATGTGATTAAAAGTGTATCAGAGGCTACTGATCGTGTATCAAGTGCAAGTGAGGAGTTAAACCAGTCAGCTAATGAAGTGAAACAAGGTAGTGAACAGATTGCTTCAACGATGCAAGAGCTTTCCACTGGCGGTGAAACCCAAGCATCCACTGTAACAAGCTTAGCAGAGAAAATGGAGATCTTTTTGACAAGAGTTAACAAAGCCAATCATGATACGAAAGACGTATCGGACCAGTCACTATCTGTTATTAATATGACACAAGAAGGGCGTCAAATGATGGAGCAATCCCTTCAGCAAATGTTGACTATTGATGGTATTGTACAAAGTGCTGTAAGTAAGGTAGAGGGTCTGGACAAGCGTTCGCAAGAAATTTCAAAGCTCGTTGATGTAATTCAGGACATAGCTGAACAAACAAACTTACTAGCACTGAATGCAGCAATCGAAGCAGCCCGTGCAGGTGATCAAGGTAAAGGCTTTGCTGTTGTCGCTGATGAGGTTAGAAAGCTAGCAGAGGATGTGTCTCAATCCGTACGGGAGATAACGACAATCATTAATGGGATTCAAGCAGAAACAGATACAGTAGTCTCTACACTAGAGTCGGGTTACACAGAGGTTAATCAAGGTACGGTCCAAATGGCTAAAACAGGTGAAAATTTTAATAATATTAATGATTCTATTGAACAAATGGTAAAACGAATTGAAAATGTGTCAAGCCACCTAACTGAAATTAGTCAGGAAAGCACACACATTAACACATCGATAGAGGAAATTGCATCTATCTCTGAACAATCGGCAGCTGGGATTGAGGAAACAGCAGCATCATCAGAGCAATCCTTAAGTGCGATGGAAGAAGTTTCAAGTAGTGCAAACACATTAGCAAGCCTTGCAGAGGATTTGACTAAAGAAGTAAGGCATTTCCAAATCAATCTCTAATATAGATAAATAGACCCTGATCAACTTGAAGATCAGGGTCTATTTAATGTATTGTAGGTGAAGGTTAAATTGAACGAACAAAACTTGATTACTTAAAAAGGGCCATAATCGTGTTAACGATTATGGCTTAAGCGGTTGGCTCTTAGTTAATTAGCTAAGAGACTCTTGATTACTCGGCTCTGTTGTCAGTTTATTTGATTTCGTTTTACTAGTATTAATCTTACTTGTTCCGTTGAACATACCGCCTTCCTCAATAATGATACCTGCTGAGGTTACGTGTCCTGATACCGAGCCGTTAGAATCGATGTGTACTTTCTGAGATGTATGAATTTCTCCCTTTGCCTCTCCAGAGATAACTACGTTCTTAGCTCGAATGGTTGGCTCAACAAAACCATCCTTACCAATAAAGACGTCTCCTTTACAGTCAATTTCACCATAAACTTTACCATCAATTCGAATACTAGTTGGTAGCTTTAAATTTCCTTCTATAACGGTATCCTTACCAATAATCGTATCAATTACTTTTTCTTGTTTTTTTCCTTTTATCACAGTAAAAACCCTCTCTTATTCTTGGTCAGTAGCGAAGAAATTTATGTAATACTCTGGATCTACAGGGATTCCATCTTTAAGTACTTCGTAGTGAAGGTGCGGTCCAGTGCTTCGACCGGTACTTCCGATTGCCCCTATGATATCTCCCTTTTCCACTATGTCGCCAACTTCTACATTAATTTCAGATAAATGGGCAAAGAGTGTTTCATATCTTCCGCCATGGTCGACCTTGATCGTTTTACCATATCCACCATATGATGATTCGGCTAAGGTGACGACCCCATTTGCTGGTGTGTAAATAGGGGTACCAATCGCCCCCCTAACATCAATCCCTGAATGAAAAGCCTTTGATCGATTGAATGGATCATTGCGTGATCCAAAAGATGAGGTAATCGTATTGGGCTCAGTTGGCCAGCCGAATGGAATCGATTGGAGGTTTTGGTCGAGCTGCTCAATATTGTCTAAAGCATTAAGATAGCGATCGATCCAGACTGTTGAATTAATCATGAGCTCTGTATCATCTAGGTCGAGATCGTCGAACTCTTCATCATTGATAGGAATTTCAATACCACCCAGTGCTTCGTCTGGTAATTCAATGATATATTGATGAAACTTTTCTTCTATTTCGTTTAATTCTCTATAACGCTCTAAGACCGTGTCGCGTTCACTTTCAAGCTCCTGAACTTCTGCTAATAAAACATCCTTATCATTTTTTAAGTTCTCAACCCGTTCTGTTAAAGATTGATTAGATATTTTTAAGTAACTGTTTAATGACAAATGATAGATTAAGAGAACAATCGGCGAAATAGCGAGTAATACGATAGGTATAAGTATGAATCGAGGAAAATAAAGCCGTTTAATCTTATTACTCGTTTTATTTGAAACAAGTGTAAAGGTGAGCATCCTTGGTTTAAATTTCTTCTTCTTTAGCCTCATTTAGCTTGTGCTCCTTTCCTGTCATTTCAACTAAATATTACTTAAATAGAGATAAATCGTGTTAGTCCACTAATACCATACTTAAATACCTAAATTTAATCAAGAGATTGTCCAATTTTGTAACCAAGTTGAAATATAAAAACCTATAAATCCAAAGACTTCCACCTTAAAAGGACCTTTACTGATGTGTAAAAGTCTGTCCATTCTTATTTCGGACAAATAAAAAATTGTTAAAGTCATTATGCTTAAATATTATTTGTCCTTCATTCAGCAGAAGTTTCCCACTTCTATAAATGGAGAGATGAATCCCTATTTATTCTATTCAGTCGGGATACAAGCCCCAGCTGAATCAAGTTAAAGTAATGCCTCCGGCGGATGCCGCAGATGTTATCGAGCGAAGCTCGATAACGCAAATACGCTAAGACGATTCTATTTTAACCAAAAATTGACCGAGATCAATTTTTGTTCAAACTTTATTCGATAAACTAAAACAATCAAAGAAGAAGGAGGGACTGCCAATGGAAACAACGATACTGTCTATAGAACAGCTAAGCTGCCCAAGCTGTGTCAGAAAGATTGAGTCAGGGATACTACGTATACCTGGTGTTGAGTCTGTTCAAGTTAAGTTTAATGCAGGTAAGGTGAAAGTAACCTTTGATGCAAGTCATACAAATACGACAGAGATTAAGCACGTTGTTGAGCAACTAGGATATGTTGTGAGGTGAAGATAGAGCATCGATCATCATGGTTTGTGCTCTGCATTGGGGGGGATAAGATGTCAAAGAGGATTCAGCACTATAAGAATAAAATAATGGTAGCGGCTGGGTTATGGATCGTTTTAGCAGTAGCTCTGTCCATCATGAATAGAAATACAGCAGCCAATTATCTGCTTCTGGTAGCTACTGGTATAGCTAGTCTTCCTATATTTGATCAAGCTTTTCAAGCTATTAAGTTAAAAGTAGCTAGCATTGAGCTACTTGTAAGCATTGCTGTTATCGGTGCTCTTGCTATTGGTGAGTTTATGGAATCAGCCGTAGTAACGTTTCTATTTCTATTTGGTAGCTTTTTAGAATCACATACGCTTGCCAAAACACGTGCTTCTATCCGATCTTTAGTTCAATGTGCACCTGAGTATGCGACCGTTCTAAAGCAAGGGAGAGAAATGACGATTGAGATTGAGCACGTTCAAGTAAATGATCTGGTCGTTGTGCGCTCCGGTGGCAAAATACCTGTGGATGGACCGATTGTACGGGGTGAGGCGTTGATTAATCAAGCGATGATGACTGGTGAAAGTATACCGGTAAAAAAAAGAAGTGGAGACTACGTTTATAGTGGTACGATTGTAGATACAGGTTTTATCTTTATGAAGGCAGAAAAGGTTGGTGGGTCGACTGCCTTTGCTAAAATTATTGAATTAGTAGAAGAAGCTCAGGATGCAAAATCCAAAACGGAACGTTTTTTAAATCGTTTTGCCCAATACTATACACCAGCCATTGTTGTCCTTGCACTTATTATTTACCTTGTAACTCGTAATACGCATATCGCAATCACTTTCTTAGTAATAGCCTGCCCAGGCGCTTTAGTAATTGGTGCACCAGTTTCAAATGTAGCTGGGATCGGGAACGCGGCTAAGAGAGGCATATTACTGAAGGGTGGAGAGGTAATGGATCGTTTTAGTCAGGCAGATATATTTGTTTTTGATAAAACAGGCACATTGACGCTTGGTAACCCTAAAGTAACGTCAGTGCTTAACCTAAGTACAGTGATAGCAGAAAATGAATGGCTTTCAACCGTAGCTGGGATTGAGCAAGCATCAGAGCATCATATTGGGAGAGCAATTGTTCACGAGGCTAAAAGAAGAGATTTAAACCTGAACGCTTTTACTCAAGTTGATCTGATTAAAGGGAGAGGTCTTCATGCTATAATAAATGGAGAGTGTTGGATGATTGGAAATCGTCAATTGCTAAGCGAGTCAGGTATTCAAATGAATCAGCTGGCTTTTGATTATGAACGGGAAGAAGCTAATGGTCAAACGGTTATCTTTGTTGCTAAAAATCACGACATTCTAGGTTTGATTATGATAGCTGATCAGGTCAGACCGGAAGCGCGTAAAGTGATGACACAATTGAAGCGACAAGGAGCGAATCAAATAGTCATGTTAACTGGAGATAATAAGCGAACAGCATCGACTGTAGCAAATCAGTTGGGCATTGATCATGTTCATGCAGAATTGATGCCTAATGAAAAAATGGAGTATATCAAGAATGTCCAAATTGAGGGGCACCGTGTTGTGATGGTTGGGGATGGAATTAATGATGCTCCTGCCTTAGCTTTATCTGATATTGGCGTTGCCATGGGAATCAATGGTACAGATGTGGCGGTTGAAAGCTCTGATGTGGTTTTGATGGCTGATAATCTAGCTCAACTTGTCCATGCCTATCAGTTAGCCAAACAGACAGTACGCAATCGTAGACAGAATATTGCAGTTGCATTATTAACGGTCATCATCTTATTAGTCGGGGTCTTAACTGGCTCGATTCATTTAGCTTCTGGAATGCTTATTCATGAAGCGAGTGTATTAATCGTGATTGCAAATGGCATGCGCTTAATACGCTTTAACTTCATTAAGCAGAAGTCTCTCGCTGCTATGTGGGGGAGATAAATGCATAGTATTATATATTCAGAGGAAATTATTGAGCGAAGCTCGATAAAATATGAGCGCAAATATGCTAAGGCGCATTTGATATAAGGGGGAGGTTAGGTGGGAGGTCAACACACTAAGAATGGTTCGCTTCAGAACTGTGTACGAATTGTTCCGCTATTTAATCATTTAGCTCCAAATCAATTAACAGATGTGATGACAACCGTTCATTCTGCACATTACCCTGCGGGAACACATCTCTTTCATGCGGGCGATCAATCAGATGCATTGTATATTATTCATACTGGGAAAGTTCGACTATATCGGTTATCAGATTCGGGAAGGGAGCAGCTCATTCGATTGTTATCGCCGGGTGATTTCACAGGTGAGTTAGCCCTTTTTTTAGAAAATAAGCATGAATCGTTTGCCGAAGTGATAGAAGCTTCACAAATTTGTAAAATTGCTCGGACTGATCTACGGGCATTGTTAATCAAATATCCAGCTATATCATTACAGCTTTTAAGAGGATTAGCGAGAAGGCTAGAGGAGTCCGAACAGAAAAATTTACGCGTGGCCACTGAAACCATTCAAGCAAGACTGCTACGTTTCCTTCTAACACTAGTGCCAGCTAATCAAAAGCAAGCCACGATTTATTTACCTATGTCCAAAAAAAACTTGGCTGCCTATCTGGGCACTTCTCCTGAAACAATTAGTAGAACGTTATCAAAATTAGAAAAAAATGGATATTTAACGCAATATGGTCATAGGGGAATTTTTATAGAGGATATCGAATTATTGAAAATGATCGATAGCTAAATAGAAAGTTTGTCAGGCTATAAAGGAAACTTCGTTCAGTGGGGGTTTCGACGCATAGGATGTGCTCGTGTAGACATTGCGACATGACGTCACGAACTTAGTCAGCTTCCTCTCTCCCCACACTGAACGTTAGTTGAACCAATCGGGCCGTTACTGGCTGTTGGATTCCCCACTTAGACATAACGTGTTCCCTTATTTCTTAAAGTGGGAGTCTTACAAAAAGCCCTTCGATGGGGCAAGTAATCGCAGCTCCAGCCAGTTATACTGCGATTAAATTATTGAACCACTAGCAATTGAGAGCTCATTCTGGTTGATAATCTAGATCAATGTCGTAATGATATCTCGTTTATAATTAGGATCATTTCTTGTTTAAATTAAATCCGGCGGTAACATGGAGGAGAGGTGATTGATATCGCTGGATGCAACAGGCTTTCAGAGGGAATTGATCTAACGATGCTCGATAAAATCTGGGCAAATCACCAAGATGCATTTGATTTAAAAGGCATGAGTTCAGAGACCAAAACTGAACTCATGCCTGAACTGTTATCAGAACTAGCCTTAGGCTATTCAAACTGCTGGTATACTAGGGATGTGAGACAACTAATTCAGCTTCCCCCACTAATTGATAACGATCAACAGTGGCTGGGATAATAAAATGGTCGCCTTTTTTTATTGAAAAGCTTTGTTCATTTAAGATTAGCTTAGCACTACCGTTGATCACACTTAGCTGAACAAAATCAGCTTCCCGATTTAGGCTAACGCTACCATCTAGTATCCAATGGTAAACGGTAAAGTACTGTTCTTCCACTAATTTTTTAATCGTTAAATCATCAACAGTCGTTTCGGTTTGGTTAATTTTTGGATCTTGATGAGGGGCTGTAGTCACTTCTATTGATGCCTCAAGGTGTAACTCGCGTTTCTGGCCTTGGTCATCTGTGCGATCATAATCATAGACACGATAGGTAATATCAGAGCTTTGTTGAGTTTCTAAAATCACAATTCCTTTTCCAATCGCATGAATACTGCCACTAGGAACGTAGATAAAATCGCCAGCTTGTACTGAAATTCGACGCAACAAAGCATCCCATTCTCCCTGACGCGCCATTGTTGCAAATGTCTCTTGGTTCGGGGCATGATGACCGAAAACAATTTCTGCATCTGGCTCTGCTTGAAGGACATACCAACATTCAGTTTTACCATAGGGCTGCCCTTCTACTTCTTGAGCATATGTATCGTCCGGATGGACCTGTACGGATAGATCACGAGCGGCATCAAGTATTTTGACTAATAGCGGGTAAGCTTCGTTAGCCCCCGTTCTTTTATTAAAAAGTTGTGGCTGTTTTTCCCATGCGTCTAACAATGTTTGTCCGGCAAGCGGTCCATTCAAAATTTGGCTAGGTCCGTTTTCGTGGGCGGAGATAACCCAAGCTTCTCCAATTGAATCGTTCGGTATCTTGTAGTTAAAGAGTGAGCTAAGCTTATTTCCACCCCAAATTCGCTCTTGGAACACAGGTGATAAAAAAATCGGTTCAGTATACATCAATTCTCCTCCTTAATGATGCGATCAATTTGTTTGTTGAAAGAAAAGTGCAGCAGCACCAATTACGCCAGCATTTTGATCTAGTAAAGCAGGAACAATAGCTGTTTCGCGCCCCTCGGGATTTAATGCATATTTACGGACATATTGCTTCATTCCTTTAAATAACACATCACCAACCTTTGATACACCACCACCTATAACAATTTTTTCTGGATCAAAGGTGTTTATCAATGTGGTGCAAGCTATCCCAAGTACACGAATAACACTTTCAATGAAAGGGGTTAAGATGGGATCGTTTTGCTGATAACGAGCAAATACTTCTGCAGTTGAAAGCTGAACACCTGCTAGCTCTGTTCCCTTTCTTGCGATAGCTGTTCCAGATGCGATATGCTCTAAGCAGCCATATTGCCCGCAAATACACTGACCAAAGCTTGGATCAATAACGGTATGACCAAAATCACCTGCATTACCTCTTGATCCTGTAATTAATTGTCCGTTGGCATAAATACCGGCACCAATACCCGTACTTATCGTCATATAAATAAAATCATGATTAGCCTGTGCAGCACCAAGCCATTTTTCTGCCAGGGCAGCGGCATTTGCGTCATTTTCTAATCGAACGGGTAACTTGAAAAATTGCTTTATTTGCTCAACAATCGGAATATTGATCCAATTCTTTAAATTTGGCGGGCTAGTGATAATGCCTTCTTTACTATTTAAGGGGCCTGGTGCGCCAATACCGATCCCTGCTATTTGATCTCGATCTATCGAGTAGGTTGCTAGCTGTTGCTCTACAGCCAGATTAATACGTTCAATCATCTGGACAGGTGCAATGCTTAGGTCTGTTGCCAGTTTGTCCTGACTTATTATTTGGCCAGACTGATTAACAATTGCTATAGCTACCTTTGTCCCTCCAATATCAATCCCAATTGCGTACAACCGTTTACCTCCTCTAACTCATTTTTTCGGCAAGAAGAACTGGCTGGATCATTCCTCCTGCCATGCTGCCTTTTAATCGATGGCCTTTAAATCTATTAAATCATTCATGCTTTTACTGTACACCTAATTCTATCATTAATTTACTAGAAATTGTTATGAATATTGTATTGATAACAATTTTACAGTACCTTTGGAAAGACTATTGGATTTCACTAAGTGAAACCGCTCGCTTTTTTTAGCAGTCTCAAGATTTCGAGAAATCATTGAATTCTAAGAAGTAGCTAAACCTAGATAACATCATCGGCACGCCACATTCCGTTTTGACAATTAGGTATGGCGCAATAGCTATCTAATAGGAGTTTGCTGATGTTCGGTACTTGTTATTGTCGTGCTGAAATATTACTGATTATGGGTAATGAGCGTGTTGATAAAATCTCGATAATTTTGACACTGAATAAGCTGCTGAATCAGATTAGCGTTATCAACCATTTTGCCTAGCATCTCATACATGTTTTGTAAGTCTTCTTTACTGTCCTTTTCGACATTAAGTAAACAGATAAATTGAACGCGTTTGCCTGCCCAATCAATCGGCCTTTTTAATGTGCAGATGGTTAAGAATGTCTGATTGGTTTGAGCTGTAATCGGATGTGGTATGGCTATCAAATTACCATACGCTGTTGGCGCAATTTCTTCTCGTTCATAAATAAGGTCTAAGTAGTGATCAGGTAGATCTATTTTAAGGCTAATTTGGTTTACAAGAAAAGAAAGTACCGATTCCTTAGACTGAAAGCCTTTATTTAAAAATAGTAACTCCTCTCTAATGTAGTCAAAGACACTATTAATATCTTCCTCAACAAATGCTTCAATTTTTTGAATATCTTTTTCTGCCAAGATCGCATTAACTTCAATAACCGGAACAGGAATATCCTCATTAATTGGAACAGAGCTAACGATAAAGTCCGTCTGATCAAATGGTATTTGTTTTAGTTTATAAAACTCAGTCGTTCCTAGAATCTCAATTCGTGAACCAAAAACAGATTTTAGCTTATATTTAATGAGATGAGCACTACCAAGACCAGAAGCACAGACAATAAAACAACGCATTGGTCCTGTTTGTAATTTTTTACGTTCAATTGCAGCCCCAATATGCAAGGCGATATAGCCAATTTCACTTTCGTCTATTTCGACATTCATTTCCTCTTCAAGTACCATACCTGCAACTATAGCTGCTTCAAAAGCGAGCGGATAGTTTAGCTTGATATCATTGAGCATTGGGTTTCGAACATTCATCCCATATTTATAGCGATTGATTGCAGGTTTTAAATGTAGTCCTAAACCAATGATCAGCTCCTTGTCATGTCGAATACCGAGATGCATTTTGGCTTCGATCGCTTCTAATATTTTGGCTGTCATGGTTTGAATTTGTTTCTCCATAATATTTTCGAGCTCGGTTTCGCTCATGTTAGTCTGGCTGACCATTTTGGTCCCGAGTAAATGGATAGCAATGTAAGCCACTTCAACAGGTGGAAAGCTAACATTAAGTATTTGCTCGGTAGCAGCTACGATATTTTGTGCTACTTTATATTCTTTTTGTTTTGTAATTTCATTTATATCTTGATTAATAAGTGATACATGGTGGCCACTTTCGATTCTTCTATAGGCAATAACGATATGGATAAATAAGTTGTTAATGGCGATATCAGCTAATGAGATGTTATGTTGTTTGATTTGATGAATAATTACTGACCAGATTTGATCCAACTGTTCCTTTGTTGCACCAGTGATTAGTGTCAATTGATCATGCCAAATAGCGCTTGAGCCTGATTCACTACGATCAAAAATATATTCAGACATAGCAAAGCGTAGCTTGACTTCACTGCCAGTTGCTTTTAGACCATAATTAGGCTTTTTATCTAAGTGAATCTCATGCTTGCCAAGTATTTTCTTCACCCCCCGTAAGTCGCTCTGAATTGTTGATTTACTTATATGCATTTCATCACATAGATCATCAAGCTTTAAATAATCCTCTGCTAGTAAAAAACGTTTAACTAAATAGTTAACACGAGCATCCGGTGAGTCTAACACTGCCTCGTTATGACTATCATTATCCAAAAGCTGATTCAAATAATTTCTAAAGCGTTGGTCGTCATTGATCACTAATTGATAGCCTGTACCACGTATTGATTTAACTTTGGCACCATGGTGTTGTAGTGAATGGTCGAGTACTTTAATATCGTCACGAACCGTCCTTGACGTTACATCAAGGATGTGTGCCAAATAGTCACTCGTTATCGGTTTGTTTGACGCCATTAGTTCGCGCAAGATTATAATAATACGGGAGTTCAATTTATCCATCCCCTTTGGTTCATACTAAAATACCTATATTTATAATGTAGCAGATAATGATGAACGATGTTCAATCCATTTTTTTACACTTTAAGAAAGTGTAACTTTTCCATCGGACGAAAGTATAAGAAAAACGATAGCTTTCGCCATAGAACTTGGTGATAAGCTTAACGACAATTACGTTATTAAGCGTAAAAGCGTAGCAATTACTTGCTACGCTTGATCGCCTTAAATTCTGATGCCCTTTAATCATTAAATCCGTTTTGTCTCGACACCTCTGCGAACCATTGCGCACTTTTTTTAGCTGTTCGCTCTTGGGTCTTAAGGTTAACAGAGAAGAACCCGTAACGATTTTTATAGGCATTCATCCATGACCAGTTATCCATAAATGTCCATAAATGATAGCCTTTAACATTACAGCCTTGCTCAATTGATTTATGCAACCATTTAAGGTGACCTTTAATAAAGTCAATGCGGTAATCGTCCTCAATTCGACCATTTTTTAAAAAGCGTTCTTCATTCTGAACACCCATTCCGTTTTCGGAAATAAAGGATTCAATATTACCATAATTCTCTTTTAAGTTAATCATGATATCATAAATCCCTTTCTCATAAATTTCCCAACCGCGATATGGATTCATTTTTCTGCCAGGCATCTCATAATTATCAAAGAACCAGTCAGGCATAAATGGACTATATGGATTAGGCAAGTTTTCTTTTGCTTTGACACGTCGAGGTTGATAGTAATTTACCCCTAGTAAATCAATTGTATTTTCCTTTAATAATGCTTGATCGCCTGCTTCTGTTTTTGGTAAATGGCCGTGTTCTTCGAGTAATTCGATCAAATCTTCTGGATACTCTCCCTTAACAGCTGGGTCAAGGAAACTGCGATTAAAAAATAAATCACAGATGTGAGATGCCTTAAGGTCTGCTGGGTTTTGGCTGCGTGGATAAGATGGTGTTAAATTTAAAACAATCCCAATCTTTCCATCATACTGGGCATGATAGACTTTGACAGCCTTTGCGCTAGCAATCATCGTATGATAGGCAACCTGTATAGCCTTTTTGGCATCGACTAGATTAGGGTAATGAAAATCGTACAAATAGCCACCTTCAACAGGTACAATCGGTTCATTGAAGGTAAACCACTTTTTAACTCGATCTCCAAATAGGTCAAATGCTACTTTAGCGTAGTCGACATAGGCATTAACTACGGCACGATTTTCCCAGCCGCCTACTTCTTGTAACTCAAGGGGCATATCGAAGTGGAATAAGTTGACGAACGGTTCGATATCATTTGCGATTAACTCATCGATCACGTTGTTATAAAAGGTAACCGCTTTAGGATTAACCTCTCCAATTCCACCAGGGATGAGGCGGGCCCATGATATTGACATTCTAAAGCTATTATGACCAATAGCTTTCATATTGCTAATATCTTCTTTATAGCGGTTATAAAAGTCTGAAGTTAAGTCTGGTCCAACACCTTCAAAAAAACGATTCGGCTCAATCTCGAACCAATGATCCCAGATATTCTTTCCTTTATCACCTTGATTAGATCCTTCTGTTTGTGTGGCTGAGGCTGCGCTTCCCCACCAAAAGCCTTTTGGAAATTGATAGTTTAAAGTCATTGTTACATCCCCTTATTTATTTCGATAGATTTCGATAATTTCAATTGCTAAATCTCTTACTGTCATGGATGTCATTAAATGATCCTGAGAATGGACGAGGATGACATTGACACCTTGACCATCGCCACGTGCTTCTTGCTGTAATAGCTCTGTTTGATACTTATGGGCTTTACCAAGCTCTTCGCTGGCTTCTTCAATTTTTTTATCAGCGGCTTCAAAGTTACCTTCTTTAGCCTCTTGAATGGCTTCCATTGCGCTTGATTTGCCATTGCCTGCGTATAGGATAATTTGAAACGCAATCTCTGTCATCGTTTGTTCCATGTTGTTGTCCCCCTCGTTAAGTCCATTAAACACCATACGTATTTCCTGGTAAAGCAGGAAATACGTATGATTGGTTTAGTAATATTTAAGCTGCTTTTTGTTCGTTTTTGTAGTACTGATTATCCATTATCTTGATAAATGGAACCCAAATTGTAAATACAATTGCCATATTAATTAATTGCATCACACTACCCATTATATTGTTTCCAGTAGCTAAATAGCCACTAATTAAGGCAGGCGTTGTCCAGTATACTATTACACCAGATGGTCTAGGGACAAAACCAATGTACATGCAGAAATAGGTAACAATAGCAACCACGACGGGTGCAAGTAGCCAAGGGATAATAACCAAAGGATTCATAATAATTGGTAAACCAAAAATGACAGGCTCATTAACATTGAAAATTCCGGAACCAATCCCAAGCTTACCAAGCTCCCGTGATTGTCTGCTTTTCGCTACGACAAAAATAGCAATTAAAACTGCCAAAGTCATCCCAGAACCACCGATACCAACAATAAACGTATCAATAAACTGCTTTGTTACAATATTAGGTAAAACTTCTTCTCCTGCTTGATAGGCAGCAAGGTTTTGATCATTAAGTGAGAACCAGATTGGATCAAGTACTGAGTTAATAATAATTTGACCATGTAGTCCAAAGAACCAAAAAATTTGGATTAAAAGAACAGCTACAATTGTTGCTGGAAGTCCACTTCCAAGTACGGTTAAAGGCTCTTGAATAACCGTGTAAATGAAATTTTGTACTGTGTCGTAAGGCGTATAGCTAAAGATAATTCTAATTACTAAGAAAATTGTTAAAGTAAAAGTAATTGGAATAAGTGCACTAAATGAACGAGAAACGGCATCTGGAACACCAGCTGGCATTTTTATTGTAAGGTTTTTGCTCGTGAAGAATTGGTACAGTTCCGCTGATATAAATGCAGTGAATATCCCAAGGAACATACCTTGTGCGCCTAAAACAGAAGTTGGGATTACGCCAGTAGTTTCTTCAACAATTTGTGGAGTAAGAACAAGGAAGGCACCAATTGCTACAACTCCACCATAGATAGATTCGCCACCTCGCTGTTCAACCATTTTATAACCTATACCTATAATTACAAATAAGCCCATTATACTTAACGTTGCAGCTGAAGCGGGTCCTAATGTATCTTGAAATAGTGAGTAGGCATCCTCCCCGATCCAATCTTCTATAAAGGGTAAGTTAGCAATAACAACAAAAATCGAACCAAAAATGATTAGCGGTAAGGCAACCATAAATCCATTACGCAATGCCGTTAAATAACGGTTGTTATTTAACTTATCTGCAACTGGCATGAGCACATTTTCTAACGTGTCCATAAATTTATTCATTTGTTTTCCTCCTTTTTATATAACTGACCATGTGATCAGTTTAATAACAACTAGTCTCCTATAAGCTTTAAAGCCTTATCAAGAACAGCTTGACCGTCTATTCTTCCATAAGCAACTGGATCAATAACATCGAGTGGAATACCGACCTCTTCAGCTGTAACAGCAAATTTTTTCTTCATAAAGCGCATTTGTGGTCCAATGAGTAGGACATCAGCGCGCTTCATCTCTTCAGGTGCTTTATCTTGTGCTACTGCCCAAATTTCTGCATCGATGCCTTTTGCTTTCGCTGCTTCTTCCATTTTTGAAACAAGTAAGCTAGTAGACATTCCTGCTGAGCAAGCTAATAATATTCGTTTCATGTCGTCGTCTCCTTTATCTTTAATATAGAGTAACCCTTTACATTCATCATTCTATGGTAGAAGCGCTTCCATTACCATGTGTAGTTTTTCCGTTTTAAAACGGAAATGAGCCACGCATGAAAAAGCAGCACCTAGGTCAGGTAAATGTTCTGATTATATATCACAGAACATTCATCTCTTAGTTGAGTGAAAAAATATTAGGCATTTTACCTAAAATTAAACTTATATCTTCATAGATTAAGAAACGATTAGAATTTGATGGGGCTGTTTTTATGTTATACCTTTTAACCTTTGAGTAGTGGCTAACATAAAAGTTATAAACTTTTAATTGTAATTAAGCCAATTTCACAGGACAATAACACTAAAATGAATCCGCTTTCCATTGACATATATATTTAGTTTATATAATATACAATTATAAAGTTATCGATAAATTAATAAGGTGGTTACAGCATGCTGAAGGATGAAGTGATGGGCGAACTGACTGAACGTATCTTACCATTTTGGCTTAATTTAAAAGATGAGACGTATGGTGGACTGTATGGTGAGGTTGACTTTGATTTGAATATTAACCAACAAGCTGATAAAGGAGGAATTGCAACTGCGCGCTTTTTGTGGACATTTTCTGCTGCTTACCGTGTCTTACAACGAAGAGAATATCTTGAGATGGCAAATCATTTGTATCAATTTTTTAAAGATAAGCTTATTGATCACGAATACAAAGGGATATACTGGCTCCTTAACTATAAAGGAGAACCGAAAGATACACGAAAGCATATTTATGCCCAAGCCTTTGCGCTGTATGGTTTAAGCGAATATTATCGTATCACGCAAAACAGTGAGGTATTAGAGCTAGCACTGTCGCTTTACGATTTAATTGAATCGGTCGGCTTTGATCAGAATAATCAAGCTTATAAAGAGGAATTTAATCGCGAGTGGCAGGAGTCAGCAAACGAAATGTTAAGTGAGAATGGGGTTATCGCACATATAACTATGAATACACATATTCACATTTTGGAGGCCTATACTAATCTCTACAAAGCATACCCGAATAAAGAACTAGCTAACAGGCTAGAAGTGCTATTGAAAATTCATTATCAAAAAATATATCAACAAGATAGCCGTTTTCTTGGTGTTTTTTTTGACCAGGGATGGCGAAGTTTAATTGAATTAAAATCCTTTGGTCATGATATTGAAGCATCGTGGTTATTGGATGAGGCGTTACGTACCTTAAAGATAAAAGATGAATCTTACCAAAAAATGATTGTTGATATTGCCTATAATATTGCAGATTATGCTATTCAAACAGATGGCTCTTTAATAAATGAGGAGGAAGATGGTAAAAAAGATTATACAAGAGTCTGGTGGGTTCAAGCTGAAGCAATGGTTGGCTTTTATAATGCTTATCAACGGACTGGTGATCAGCGATTTCTTGACTTAGTGAATCAGCTTTGGCAGTACACTAAAAATAATATATGTGATCCACGTCCTAAAGGTGAGTGGTATTGGTCGATTGAGGAAGATGGAAGTCCGACTGTACGGAATATCGTCGAGCCTTGGAAAGCGTCGTATCATAATAGCCGTTTTTGCTTAGAGATCATTGAAAGGATGAATTTGATATGATTCATAAAGCGTATTTTACATTGAGAGAACGTCAAGAGGAGCTATTGCAAAGAAGGAACAAACAAGATCAGCAATTTTATAATGGTGTCTATGATCGGTATTTATATCCAGTTTTAACGCGCCATCATGTACCGATTCATTGGCGCTTTGATTTAAATGAGCAAACCAACCCTTTCTTTATGGAACGTTTAGGGGTTAATGCAACCTTTAATCCGGGTGCGATCTACTTAGATGGAAAATACTATTTAGTTGTTCGATTAGAAGGCTTGGATCGTAAATCAATTTTTGCAATTGCGGAAAGTCACACGGGTATCGATCAATTTCGTTTTGTTGGTACACCTTTGACTTGGGATGACACTGATCAGAATGAAACCAATTGCTATGATATGCGTTTAGTCAAGCATGAGGATGGTTATATTTACGGTATTTATTGCTCTGAGAGTAAGGATCCAAGTGTTCCTGAATCCGATACATCTAGTGCCATTGCGCAAGCGGGTCTCGTGCGGACAAAAGATATGAAAATATGGGAGCGATTGCCTAATATTACAACACCATCACCTCAACAACGGAACGTCGTTTTGCATCCAGAATTTATTAATGGTAAATATGCATTTTATACCCGTCCGCAAGATGGTTTTATTTCTACGGGGACAGGTGGCGGAATTGCGTTTGGACTTTGCGACAACATTGAATCAGCTGTCATTCAAGAAGAGAAGGTGATCCATGAACGACGCTATCATACTATATATGAAGTGAAAAATGGCCAAGGGCCAGCCCCTATTAAAACGGAAAAAGGTTGGATTCATATTGCTCACGGTGTGAGAAATACAGCGGCAGGTTTGCGTTATGTCCTTTATACATTAGCAACCAGCTTAGAAGATCCAACCAAGGTCATTGCTAGACCAGGAGGTCACTTTATTGCTCCATATGATGACGAACGGGTTGGGGATGTATCTAATGTTATTTTCTGTAATGGTGCTGTTGTTAATGAAAAAAATCAAGTGTATATTTATTATGCATCAAGTGATACACGTATTCATGTTGCAACAACTACAATTGCCAAGCTAATCGACTATACATTTAAAACACCGGAAGATGGCTTTAGATCATTGGATAATGCTGCTCAGCGTAAAAGGTTAATTGAGCAAAATGAACAGCTGCTAAAATAGTCTATTATTCGCATTCTTTCCTTGCTCGAATGTTGCGAATTCAGGTTTGTTTTGATAGTATTGGACTACGATCGTTTATTAAAGTAAACGATAGCTTAGTTTGGTGATTATATGTTCAATTAGCGTAAAGGATTGGAAGTGCGAATAGTGAAAAGTAATGTAACAATGAAAGATATAGCAGAGCGACTTGGGGTAAGTAGTGTGACGGTTTCAAAAGCTTTAAATGACAAAGAAGGTGTAAGTGAAGCCTTAAAAGAAAAGATTAAGCAACTTGCAGATGAGATGGGTTATCGCTATAACACTGTTGCCAAGTCAATGAAGCATGGTCTTTCATATAATATTGGTATTATTATTCCAGAACGTTTTTCAGGTGGTATCTCTCAATCCTTTTATTTTAGAGCATACCAATATATTACAACTACTTTAGAAAATTACGGCTATTATGGCATTATGAATATTTTGTCAAACGAAGATGAAGACGCTTTAAATTTACCTCGTATCTATTTTGAAAACAAAGTGGATGGTTTTATTTTTCTTGGCCAAATAAGCAGTGATTATATTAATGTTATCAAGGAAATAGATATGCCTAAAGTATTTCTCGATTTTTATGATGAACACGATGAAATCGATTCAATTATTACTGATAATTTTTATGGTGCTTACGATATAACTAACTACCTCGTTAGTAAAGGGCATCGGAATATTGCCTATGTCGGAAATCTCTATTCAACTAGCAGTATTCAAGATCGTTTTTTGGGCTACTATAAGTCGCTCTTAGAGCACCACATTGTACTTAATCAGTCATATATTATAAATGATCGTGATGATAAGGGAAAATTTATTGAGATTGAATTGCCTGAACAAATGCCTACTGCCTTTGTATGTAATTGTGACCAAGTGGCTCATAATCTAGTAAATAAACTTAAGCGTCTAGGTTATAACGTTCCTAAAGACTGTGCTGTAGTTGGGTTTGATAATGACATCTATGCAACGATCACCGATCCACAGCTAACCACTGTTGAAGTAGACATAGAAGAAATGGTAACCCAAGCCGTCAAGTTAATGATTAAAAAAGTTCAAGGTAAAAATAAACCAAATGGTCGAACATCTGTTAAAGGTAGGATTATAAAACGTGATTCTGTAAGTGATATAAGACAAGGTCATTAATGACCTTGTCTTTTCCATAGTTGAATGACAAAGTTGGGGGTGAGAGTTAATTGGGATCAAAATTCTCTTCATTTATTTTAGTGTTACATAAATACCTTTTGCTTAGTCTTGAATACTGGCGCGGTCTGATAAAAAGCGGACTCATATATGGAGTAGTCCCTGCGACAGTTGCTTTAATAATGACATATATGTATATACAATCAGCTGGTGAAATTGATGAATATGAAGTAAAGGAAGTGTTTGACCAGAATTTTATCCACTTTAACCGATATCGATTGAGCTCTTTTTTGGTGTCGTTAAGTTATATAGTGGCTAGTAGTATGTTTTTTTTTACGATAAAGGGAGGACACGGTTGGCTTGTAGCAGGTTTGCTTATTTATTTTTTGCTACTAATTTCAACCACATTTAGCTATGCCATGTTTTTTATGGCGAAAAAAACAATAAATATAAAGATAGCATTTGCACTAGGATTTACTATGACGATAAAACGATTTGGATCCACTCTATTATTGTGGATGGCGTATCTTAGTTTTGCTATACTTGCATACTACAATTTAATTCTTTTTATTGTTTTATTCCCAGTAGGTTATGTGATGATTGTGGAAAAAGTATCTCGCTCTATCACGCTTCCTGATCATAAATAACTATTTGAATAAAGAATTAAGCTAGTTGCTAGCTTAGTATCTTTTTAAAAAATAGGATGTTAATTACTACGTATTGGTAAAGTTATAAATTAAAGTTATTTTTGATAAAACTAAGTAATAAAATGCTGGATTAATAGTAAATTTTGCTAAATATGATTTAATAATAATAGAAGAGCTAATCCGAATGTCACAATATTGTTTTAAATATATATTGACTTGTAATCGCTTTCACTATAAAATTAATTTATTAGCTTAGCGATAACTTAATAAGCTGATAATATAAGTGTATAGAAAGGCGGTTTAATAATGCTAAAAAAATGATGACTTTAATTGTAAGTATTCCCTTTTTAGTAATGATGGCTGCATGTGGATCTGATGATGGTACTTTGGGTGATAATGAAACTGAAGAGCGCTTAGCTTCTGAAAGTTGGAAGGATTTAGATCCTGAAGAGATCGAGGGGGATTTAACGGTTATAACTCATAGAACGGATATTGTCGATTCGGTATATCAGGATTATAAAGCTGAATTTGAGTCAATTTATCCTAATGTTAATGTTAACTTTGAGGCATTGTCTGATTATGGTGGCGAAATTATGCCACGTATTAATACACAAGATTATGGTGATGTTCAATATTTACCGATTCAAGTGCCTATAGAAGATATTCCTAACTTTTTTGAACCGATGGGATCGCTTGATGATATGAAAGAAAAGTATTTAGGTGTTGAAGAGCGGGCTGTGGATCAAACCGTTTATGGTATTCCGATTGCCCTTACCTATACAGGGGTTATTTATAACAAAGCTGTTTTTGAAGAAGCAGGTATTGGGGAATTACCAATAACACCTGACCAATTTATCGAAGCAATGCAAAAAATTAAAGATAATACAGATGCGATTCCTCTCTATACAAACTATGGAGATGCGTGGCCATTGGCGCAATGGGAAGGTGCTATAACGACTACGGCAGGTAATGTTGATTATTACAATGTTGATATGTTAGACGATCCGCGTCCATTTGATCCGGGTGATCCTCATTATGAGCATTATAAACTAATGTATGATTTAGTTGAACAAGGCTTAATTGAAGACGATCCATTAACAACTGATTGGGAGTCTTCAAAGGTTATGATGAATAATGGTGAAATTGGAGCAATGGTATTAGGGTCATGGGCACTTGAGCAAATTCAAGACGCAGGTCCTAACGCTGACGATATTGCGATCATGGCATTCCCGACTAATGCCGAAGATACCATTTTTTCTTTAGGTGCTGATATGAATATTTCAGTAAGTAAATATAGCCAGAATAAAGAAGCGGCTTTTGCGTGGGTAGATTGGTTTATTCATGAGTCTGGCTATGCCGTTGAGCAAGCGGGCGGTATTAGTGCATCAGTAGATGTACCACTTCCAACAGCTTTACAAGAGGCAGAGGCCGCAGGTGCTCAATTTGCGATGTTGACGCCTTCACCTGAAGGAAAAGAAGGTTTATTAGATCAAATAGATAAAGAAGCAGAAGTTGGCCTTTGGTTAGAAGACAACAAACAAATTCTTGTTGAAGCAGCGATAGGTAATCGCGATATGAACTATGATGATGTTATGAATGATTGGAACGAACGCTGGGAAGAGGCCTATAACAGTATAGTTGAGTAGGAATGTTGTTATCTTAAGCAAATATGGATGAGGAGGTGCTGTTTTTAGCACTTTCTTTTCCCATTTAGAGGTTGCTAGATTAAGAGCGTTTTCTAGGAGGTGCAGTTCGTGTTCAAGCTTTCAAACTTTTCTTATCCAACCCAAAAAAAGATTATTATTTTTGCCTTCTTAATCATACCATTATTGCTACTATTCACCTTTGCTTTCTTACCAGTGGCAAATATGTTTTGGTATAGCTTTACCGATTGGAATGGATACAGTGATAAGAATTTTGTTGGTTTTGATAACTATGTAACGATATTTACAAATCCAGAGTATTTTCATGTTTTTAGAGTAAGTTTGTATTACTTTTTTGCAACTTTTATTCAATTGGCTATCGCACTTTATTTTGCAACGATTCTAAGTTTTGAGGTAAAATTTAAAAATTTCTTTAAAGGTGTCTTATTTTTTCCGTATTTGTTAAATGGAGTTGCGATAGGTTTTATGTTTCTCTTCTTCTTTAGAGGGGGAGGTACACTAGATACTGTTTTAACATTTTTGGGACTAGAATCACTGATTACCCAATGGCTTGGCAATCCGGATGTCATTAATTATTCTCTTGCGGGTGTTTCGGTATGGAGATATATGGGGTTTAACTTTATTATCTTTTTAGGTGCGATTTCATCTATTCCAGGTGAAATTTATGAAGCTTCTGAAATTGATGGTGCAAATCGGTGGCATCAGTTTAGATACATTATTTTTCCAAGTATTAGAATTATCATTTCTTTAAATTTGATCTTGGCAGTAAGTGGTGCGCTTAGCGCCTTTGAAATACCATTTATTATGACAGGGGGCGCAAATGGAAGCTCTACCTTCGTGATTCAAACGGTAAACACAGCATTTAAATATGGAAAGATTGGTTTAGGTTCTGCAATGGCGGTTGTGCTCCTTTTTATTGTTGTGATTGTAACAGGTATTCAGCGCAAATTTTTCAGTGAGGATGATTAACGATGTATCAAACTAAACGAATGTTAGGTGTGACATTAAAATATGCTTCCCTCCTATTTGGTGCATTTATTGCGATTATTCCAATCGTTGCGATTTTCTTTGCTTCCTTTAAAACGGGTGCTGAGTATACGACAACTGGACCGCTAACACCACCAAGTGAGTGGACTAATTTTGAGAATTATCGACGAGCATTTGCGGAGGGCAATATGTTAGTCGGTTTTAGAAATACGGTGATTATCCTGATTATTTCGGTAATTGGAACAACGTTAATTGGTTCAATGGTTGCTTTCGTTTTGCATAGATTTAAATTTAAAGGAAGTAAGTATATTCTAGGTGCATTCTTGCTAGCAACATTAATACCGGGTGTGACAACACAAGTCGCAACATTTCAGATTGTCCATGGGTTAGGGCTATTTAATACAATATGGGCTGCTGTCATTCTTTATTTAGGAACAGATATTATTGCTGTTTATATTTTTCTGCAATTCATGGATTCAATTTCGATCTCGTTAGATGAGTCGGCAATGTTAGATGGTGCTTCGTACTTTACCATTTATCGAAAGATTGTTTTGCCATTACTAAAACCGGCTATTGTTACCGTTTTTATCATTAAAGGGGTGAACGTATATAATGACTTTTATACACCTTTCCTTTATATGCCAAAAACAGAATTACAAGTTATTTCGACATCACTTTTTAAATTCCAGGGGCCTTTTGGCGCACAATGGGAAGTGATCACAGCAGGCGTGATGATAGCGATCATTCCAACTTTAATTGCCTTTATCTTTTTACAAAAATACATTTATAACGGATTAACAAACGGCTCAGTTAAGTAAATATACAGTGTCAGAAGGAGGACTTTTTATATGTCTAACATCAAGATTGTTTCAGATAACATCGCTTATATACCTTGGGAGGAGAAGACTGCTGATTACCATGGGCCAGTATGGCGTCACCAAAATAACCCAATTATTGATCGTAATCCAGCGAACGGGATATCGAGAATATTTAACAGTGCGGTTGTCGCATATCAGAATCAATTTATTGGTGTTTTTCGCGCTGAAACGACTGATGGTCGGCCGCATTTACATTTAGGGTATAGTGATAATGGATTAGATTGGCGAATAGATGAGGCAAAAATTAACTTTGTTGATGAGTCTGGAAATTCATTTCAGCCAAATTACGCTTATGATCCTCGTTTAATAAAAATTGAAGATACCTTTTATATTATTTGGTGTACCGATTTCTATGGTGCATCGATTGGTTTAGCCAAAACAAAGGACTTTAAGCACTTTGTTCGACTAGAAAATCCATTCTTACCTTTTAATCGTAATGGCGTTTTATTTCCGAGAAAAATCAATGGAAACTATGTTATGCTGTCACGTCCAAGTGATAGTGGCCATACTCCTTTTGGTGATATTTTCTTAAGTGAAAGTCCTGACCTTGTTTATTGGGGTAAGCATCGACGTGTCATGGCTAAAGGTGGAAATGGCTGGTGGCAAAATGTGAAAATTGGTGGTGGCCCTGCTCCAATCGAAACCACTGAAGGGTGGTTAATGTTTTATCATGGTGTCACAGGGACCTGTAATGGCTTTGTTTATAGTATGGGAGCAGTGATTTTAGATTTAGAAGAGCCGTCTAAGGTGAAGTACCGCTCGAAAAACTTTGTCCTGACACCAGAAGAAAGCTATGAAACGACCGGTTTCGTAGATAATGTTATCTTTCCTTGTGCTACCTTGCATGATGCCGAATCAGGTAAGATAGCTATTTACTATGGTGCAGCTGACACGAAAGTATGTTTAGCCTATACCACGGTAGATGAAATCATTAAATTTGTCAAAATGAATCATGAAGATGTGGCGGATGATAAAGAAATTGGCAAGATGTGAATAGATGATAGACTAGGATTTATCTTCTAGTATTACAAGAAGAGGGGTGATGCTCCTATGAATTTTATAAAAGGATTTACTTTTGGCTGGGATAGTCAACGAGGTGACTTTAAACTGGCTCGTGCCAAAGAAAGTTTACAGTTAATGAAAGAAAGAACAGGTAGTGAATATGTCATTATTGCTTTGGCAGCTTTACAGGCAACTGCTCATTCAACGAAAATTGATTATACAGGATTACATATGGTAGCGGATGATGAATTAATTGAAATGATCGAATATGCCAAGTCACTTGATTTAAAGGTTATTCTAAAACCTACGGTTAACTGTAGTGATGGGACGTGGAGGGCGCATATTAATTTCTTTGATTATGATGTCCCATGTGAGCCGAAGTGGTCGGATTGGTTTGCAAACTATACTGACTATCAGCTTCATTACGCAGCAATAGCAGAAAAAACAGGGTGCGCTATGTATATCATCGGCTGCGAAATGGTTCAAACAGAACGAAAAGAGCAGCAATGGCGACACCTTATTACGCAAGTGCGAAAAATCTATTCAGGCCCAATTACTTATAATGCAGACAAATATCAGGAAGCAAATGTAGCGTGGTGGGATGCGGTTGATGTTATTTCCTCAAGTGGTTATTATCCGATCAATGACTGGGACCGACAGCTTGATCGGATTGAAGCAACTATAAAACAATATAATAAACCCTTTTTCTTTGCTGAAGCAGGTTGTCCTAGTCGTACTGGTTCGGGGAAGGTGCCGAATGATTGGGGATTAGTTGGGGAAGTAAATGTTGATGAGCAAGCAGCGTACTATCAAACTATGTTTGACAAAACAGCAAGAAGAGAATGGGTTAAAGGTTTCGGGCTTTGGGATTGGGCAACCCATTTATATGAGGAAGAACAAGTATTGAGTGATAGTGGATACGGTGTATATGGCAAACCGTCAGAGGCCATTATTAAAGCATTCTACCAATCACGTTAATTATATCCTTAGGAACGTACCGTTTATCTTGGACATTCGTATGCAATAGAATTACAGGCTTAAGTTGCTTACTTTTTACGCTGTTGTATCTGGATATATTTGGAATAAAGCAAAGCGTGATTCTCACAATAGATTCATTGAGGATCACGCTTTTTAAGTTTATTCAATAAACAGGAATTTAACGAGCTAAAGGATAAGATTTTAAATATAGGATAACTACCATATCTACTTGTCCTCTGAAATGAGTTAGCTTGTTGCTGTCTTAGCTTGTTAGAGAATATTAGTGTTGGCCTAAATCGCCTTTAGGATAAAAAGCTTAGATTGATAATCACCTTGATGCTCACGCCCCCAAAATTCATCTGCGCGGTCAGTAAAATCTTCCGCTAAGATTATACCAATGTGCATAAGCTCATCTCCATAATAGGTCTTATCAGTCCCCTCTATCACGTAGAGTTGATCATAATTAAGTCCGGTTAATTTAATTCGTTTATAGCCCTCATTTGGTTGGGCTAATACTTGATAATAGCCAACAATTGCTTCACGTCGATCCTTAGATACAACCATCCAAGCGGATTCATTTGCGATGAATGGGCTTTGAAGTCGATAAAAGTAACCATTTCTAATTAGTTCACGTTTTGCTTTGTAGAAAGTTGTTTGAGCTTTAACTTTTTCTTTTTCTAGATCAGTTAATGTCGTAAGATCTAGCTCATAACCAAACGTACCAAAATAAGCAACATTTGCCCTCGTATCAATCGATGTCATTCGCCCCACCTGATGGTTTGGTACAGCGGAAACGTGGCTGCCAATTGCGCTTAACGGATAGACGAGTGATGTCCCATATTGAATTTTTAATCGTTCAACAGCATCTGTATCATCACTTGTCCATGTTTGTGGAGCATAGTAAAGCATGCCGGGGTCAAACCTTGCTCCACCACCAGCACAAGATTCAAATAGGATTTTTGGATATTTCTCGATTAAACGTTGATATAATTGATAAACCCCAAGGATATATCGATGCATTAACTCTCCTTGTTGGTCGGCTGGTAGTGCATTTGAATAGGCCTCAGTAATATAACGGTTCATGTCCCATTTAATATAAGAAATACTAGATTGGCTTATGATATCATCCATCAACTTAAAAATGTAATCGACTACTTCTTCGCGAGAGAAATCTAACACATATTGATTTCGTCCGTGGGAAGGTGTTCGGTCTGGGGTAGCGATAATCCAATCGGGATGATCGGTAAAAAGCTTTGTTCCCCTGCTGACCATTTCTGGTTCAAACCATAAACCGAATTTTAAGCCGAGTGCTTCTATCTTTTTAGACAACCCTGTAATTCCATTTGGGAGCTTGTCATGATTGACAAACCAATCACCAAGCGAGGAAGAGTCGTCATGTCGTTCGCCGAACCAACCATCATCAAGAACGAACAGTTCTATTCCTAATTCTTTAGCGGTTTTAGCAATTTCAATAACTTTGGCTTCGGTAAAGTCAAAATAAGTAGCCTCCCAATTATTGATTAAAATAGGACGGGTTTGATCGCGCCAGTAGCCTCGTACAAGTCGATCACGATATAAGCTATGAAAAGCCTGGCTCATCCCGTTCAAACCTTGATCGGAAAAGACCATCACACACTCCGGTGTTTGAAAACGCTCGCTAGGTGCTAGCTTCCAAGAGAATCTAAACGGGTTTATCCCAACCGTAACGCGACTTACGTGATAAGGATCTACTTCAACTTGAGCCAGAAAATTCCCACTATAAACTAAGCTAAAGCCATAAACATGACCACTATACTCAGTAGTCTCTGGCCGTTTTAAAGCTAAGAAGGGGTTATGGACATGGCTGCTCGCTCCTCTTGTACTTGATATCGCTTGCGTGCCTTTCGTTAATCGCCTCGTTTCAATTTGCATTTCACGAGCCCATGCTCCGTTAAGTTGAATCATTTCAAACTGTTCATCAGGAAAGTCAAGACTCATGCTCATCGCCTGATTGATCTGATAACTTTCAGCAGAGTCGTTAATAAATTGACTATGCCGTGTTAAAACCGGTCGATTGGTGTATAGTGTATAACTCAGTAATAAACGGACATTTAAGTGCTGATCTCTTAGGGTAATCACAAGTGTTTCGGCTTCGTCTTCAGTTTCCACATAAGTCGCAGGCATTCCGGGTAATTCCCGCTTACCTTTAAACGTTTGATAGCTTTCAAATTGAAAGTTAGTGATATAACTGCCATCATCCTTGACCAAAATATGAGCTGGGTAGCGGAAATCCGTTGTTCCATAGCTTGGATACTCTTGCTTTATGTGTTCAAGTGATGAGGTGTGATCACCTTCAAACATGTTGCAGGATGGTCTAACTTCTCGTTCGATTAAATGCTTGAATGAGTCGCGATGGGTAATCCGTTTTCCGTAATATAAATGCTCAAGCTGCTTACTTTTTTCAAGTACACGGAAAACATAACTGATTGTTTCATTTTGCAAATGGAATTCTTGACTTGCATTATTTATATAAATTGTCATATAATCACCTCATAAATAAAGTTATCGATAAGCTTTGGATTATTGTAACACAATATTTTTGTAAACGCTATACTTCTTGATTAACTGAATAAAGAAGAGGTAAAAAAAGTAGATTTTGTCTACTGTCTTGCCAAACAAGATCTATAAATAGCGATAAGGAGAGAGGAGCAAATAGAAATGAATCAGAAAGTTTTAACAGATTGGCAGTATAGGCAATATAAAAAGGGTGACTGGCTAGAAGCCAATGTCCCAAGCTCTGTTCATACTGATTTACGTGCTAATAAAATGATTCCTGATCCATTTAGTGGGACAAACGAGAAGCAGTTACAATGGATTGATAAAGTCGATTGGGAGTATCAAACAACTGTTTTTATCGAGAGAGAAATGCTAGAACATGATCAAGTTGAGATAATATTTCAGGGTCTTGATACTTATGCAACGGTATATGTCAATGGCTCAAGTGTCATTGAAGCGAATAATATGTTTAGGCAATGGCGAAAGGATATTAAACCCTTTCTCCATGAAGGAGCTAACCATATTAGGGTCCATTTTCGCTCGCCTATACAAGAAGATTTACCAAAACTCGAAGCATTAGGTTATCCTTTACCTGCTTCAAATGATGATTCTGAATTGGGAGGACTAGGTGATAAAAAAGTTAGCGTTTTTGCGCGGAAGGCACCTTATCATTATGGCTGGGACTGGGGACCGCGTTTCGTCACATCTGGTATTTGGAAAGAAGTGCAATTAGTTGGATGGTCTGAGCCTAAGCTATCCGATTTTTATATAAATCAGCAGTTTATTTCGCCAGAAAGAGCTGAATTGGTAGCATTGGTCGAGATTGAGGCAAATCAAGCTTGGCAAGGTGTTTTAGAAATTGAAGCAGATAATCAATTTTGGGGAAAGGAAGTTAAGTTAGTTAAAGGATTAAATAAAGTTAACCTTGACTTGGTCATTGAGCAGCCTCGTTTATGGTGGTGTCATACTATGGGCAAACCGTATTTATACCAGTTTAGTGCACGATTAAAACAGGATGAAACCATTATAAATGAAGATTCAATCACGGTTGGTTTGCGGAAGATTCGACTAGTGCGTGATCAAGATCAACAAGGCAATACGTTTTACTTTGAGTTGAATGACCAGCCGTTATTTGCGAAAGGTGCCAATCATATTCCGAATGATAGCTTTATTACAGAAGTTACAGACGAACGGTATCAATACGAAATAAAAAGTGCTCTTGCCGCGAATATGAATATGTTGCGTGTTTGGGGAGGAGGAATCTATGAGTCCGAATCATTTTATCGTCTTTGTGATGAACATGGAATTCTAGTTTGGCAGGACTTTATGTTTGCGTGTAGTCTGTATCCAGGCGATTCTGATTTTTTAGCTAATATTGAACAAGAGGCTATCGATGCTATCAAGCGACTTCGCCGTCATCCATCCATTGTGCTATGGTGTGGCAATAACGAAATTGATTCTGCATGGGCTCATTATATTGAGGATGCTGGTTGGGGTTGGAAGCAAGACTACGATCAAGAAACAAGGGAGAAGCTTTGGGCTGACTACCGAAGGATATTCCACGACATTTTAGCTCGTGTCGTAGCCTGCTATGCCCCGAATGAACCGTACTGGCCTTCTTCTCCGCTGGCTGATCTAACCGATGATCATCGCCAGCATGCTGTAAAGGTTAGTGGTCAAGGTGATGTTCATTACTGGGATGTTTGGCATGGTAAAAAGCCATTTGAAGATTACCATACCCATGTGGGTCGCTTTATGAGTGAATATGGCTTTCAATCATTTCCAGAGTTAAAAACGGTGCGTAGCTTTGCTGAAGAGGCTGACTTTGCGATTGAATCGGATACGATGCTTCATCATCAAAAGAATGGAGCGGGGAACCGCTTGATCAAGGCTTACATGGATATGTATTTGCCTGAACCCAAAGATTTTCCCTCTTTCTTATACATGAGTCAACTATTACAGGCTGAGGGCATTAAAGCTGCGATCGAAGCACATAGACGAAGTAAGCCTTATTGTATGGGGACATTATACTGGCAGATGAATGATTGTTGGCCAGTTGCTTCATGGTCAAGTATAGATTACTATGGTCGATGGAAAGCCCTCCATTATTTTGTCAAAAAAAGCTATCAGGAAACCATCCTTTCCTTTGTAGCACAAGATGATCAGTTATATCTATATGCTATCTCTGACAAACGTATGGAGCAAAGTGGCTATTTATCTGTTTCGTTACAGGATTTTAGTGGAGTGACTTTATGGCGAAAGGAACTAAAGCTTGATATACCAGCAGATACAAGTATGCTTGTTAGTGAATTTGATAAACATGCTTTAATCGGAGATCGAGACTTAACAACACTTGTGTTTAGTGCGGATTTAATCATTGACGATGTTGCTGTCGATCATAAGTTGCATTATTTTGTACCAACTAAAGAATTACAGCTTCCACCTGTTAAGATCACAGTTACCCCAACAGATCGACCTTTTACCTTTGAGGTAAAAGCTAATGCGTTTGCAAAAAATATTTACTTAGAAACAAATATGGCAGGCTACTTTAGTGATAATTATTTTGATTTACTAGCAAACGAAGTGAAAACTGTACAGTTCTTCCCACGCTTCGCAACTGATCACAAGATGATTAAGGTATATGGTCAATCTATGTTTGAAATGATCTGATCTTCTTATAGTATAATAGGGGCAAGCTATTTTGAGATAAGGAGGTAGCTTGCCTTGTTCAGTTAGAGCAAGTATTTTGTGAAACAAATCAAGCCTTGGTGGTGATTGAATGGTTATATTAGAGTTTTTTACCGAAGTAGATTATCAACTGAAATTACGAGTGAAACTCGAAAAAATCTGGACGTAGATACGCCAAGGCGTATTGGATATCTATTAATAAAGTGAAACTTCGTTCATCGGGGGTTTCGACGCATAGGATGTGCTCGTGCAGACGTTGCGACACGACGTCTCGAACTAAGTCAGCATCCTCTCTCCCCTACTGAACGTTAGTTGAACCAATCCGGCCGTTACTGGCTGTTGGATCTACCACTTAGACATAACGTGTTCCCTTACTTCTTGAAATGGGAGTCTTACAAAAGCCCTTCGATGGGGCGAGTAATCGCAGCCCCAGCCAGTTACACTGCGCTAAAGTGCAAATATAATGATCATTTCTCCCAACCTCTATCCCAGGTTAAATCGCTTACAATTAATCTAGGACTATCTCTATATACAGTATAAAGTATTCTAATTTTTGAACTTATTCATCATCCCGATTCCAAATTAGCATATATTGTCCTTCTGTTTCACCCTTTAGGAAGATTTTATTCAAAAGTGAAAAGTCCTCATTAATTTCTAACTCAAAGTCGCCCGAACTACTTTTAGAACCGGTGAGACGAGTATATTTTAATTCAATATACAAAATTCCATCTTCTAAAAAATATTCAAAATGACTAAATCCTGGACTGCTATTAATAGATGAACCTTCTATATAGGCTGAAGTTTGGTCAATTTCCACATTATGAATAACTACACTAACCTCATTATAGGTAGCTCTTGTTATATAAAAATAGCCGCCAAATACAACAGTTATTAAAATTAAGATTGAAGAAAACAGAAGTAATAGAAATCTATTTTTAATTTTTTTATATGGCTTTTTAGATGTTAGTCTAATAATTCTTTCTTGTTCATCTTTTAGTGATAAGTCAGTTTCCATACTAGCTAATACCTCTCTACATGACTGACATGATTGGATATGCTCTTCTACTAGTTTCTGACTTTCCTTAGTTAAAATACCTTCAATATACGAAGGCATTAAGTCCAAAATAATTTTACAATTCTGCTTCATTATAATATTTTTCCTCCTTAATCTTTTTTTTTGCACGATAAAAGATAACTCTTGCCCAATTTTCGTTCTTTCCTTGTATCTCACCAATTTCTTTAAAACTTAACCCGCCCAAAACTCTTAATAATATGACTTCTTTATAAGGTTCATCAAGTAGATGAATCTTATGGAATATACTGATTTTGTTCTCTTGATTAATATATTCCGTCTCAGGAGTGGTGTTATCCGTACTGTCAAATATGACATCAATTTTTTCATGTTTGTATTTTTTATTTTTTTCTAAATATTTGTAATATGAATGCTTAGCTATTTGACAAAGCCATACTGATATTTTACATTCTCCATTAAAACGGTGAATTGACTTAACAGCTTGAAAAAACGTCTCTTGTGTTAACTCTTCAGATAAATCAACGTTATTAGTAAGACACATTAAATATTTGAAAACAGTATTAACATGGGTTTTGTACATATCATCGACCAAAATTCCTCCTCCTTCCACTCTATATATCCGAAAATATTTATATACGTTACAAATTTAAGGGAATTTTTTTATTGCTTCCTTTCGTATTTGTGATTATGGTATTCATTATATTTATGATCATGTTTATACTTAGATATTACAATTTTGTACAATGTAATCAATTACAATTATAACTTGATTCCAAATTTAAAACACATTTTCCTTAATTTTTTCCTGTTAAATAAAAAAATGTTATAAATATACATATTTTATATATTAGCTAAAAGGATTTTGATAATTTTAGTCGAACTAGTAATATAACTACCAATAAATGCAAAATCGGGATTTTTTTAAATTATAGGAGGTTATTTTAGTGAAACTAACAAAAATTTTATTCTCTTTCTTCCTCGTTTTTTTTCTATCTTTTTCATCTATAACAATTATTGGTGCGGAATCTACTGAATCACCAGCTAATAATGATGTTAATTTAGATGATGAAGAAAAACTAGTCCGATTATTTGAGATTCCAAATAATCCTTATGTAGCTCAATTAACTATTTTTTCTGTAGCAAGTTCTTCCCAAAGTTCTAGTAGCAATTACTCTGGGCATTCTTGGGTAACAATAAAAAATATTAATACCAATAATACAAAAATAAGAGTTGGTAAGGTAACGGGGATTGAACGTAATAAAACGGTTTCTGTAGGTACTTTTGGAAATAAACTAAACAATAGTGGGAAGACGAAGAAAGGTATATTTTATAATCTAGAGAGCTATTTTCAGTCGAAGAATTCATCTTCATATAGAGGAAGAGTTTCTTTAACAATGAGTTTAACACAAAACCAGTTAAATACTGTTAATAATTTTATTACCAATAATGATAAATGGAGTCTAACTAATAATTGTGCTAATTTCGCAGTGAAATTATGGAATGGGGTTTCCTCTACTAAGCTAAGTTCTGGTACACCAGCTACGCCTAAAAAACTGGTAAATTCAATAAAAAGTAAGAGTGGCTATAAAACAAATGCATCGATGCCTTTTCATTATCCAGTACGCTATGCTAATGGAAAAAGTAATACTACACTTAGTAAAAAATATAAATAAACTATTTGCTTTTTTATGAATTCAATACTTTTATAGTCATTTAGTTTTACATATTAGATCCGAGTAATTAAAAAGTAAGATAACAAGCTGAAGTGCATAGACAAGAGATTAATTAGTTCTAGATGAGCTAATCTCTACTTTTAAATTTACCATTATCTAATAAACTTTATGAATAGAGGATGTAAAAGTAGCGTAGCTTTTACTTAAAATAGTAGAGGAGAACTATATGTTTTTAAATAAAGTTATAGATCCAAATAGTATAATTATTACTAGTTTAAATACTACAAATAATAGTATTGTAATAAAAGCAGAATTTAGAGATGGGTTTAATTACTTTAAAAAATATAAATTAACTATTAAGAATGACATTTTATTAGTAAAAATTATTGGAGGAATATCACTATTTCGGAAGCACAGTAGCAATATCTATATTCATTTTGATAATACAAATAAAAAGATAAAAAAAATATATTTATTAGGTAAAAAAAACAAATTGCAAATCTGGAAAAATAAATAGAATTATAGATTTCTTCATCTTGTCGTTACGTTAATTAATTGGAGAGTTTAAGATCACAGTTACCCCAACAGATCGACCTTTTACCTTTGAGGTAAGAGCTAATGCGTTTGCAAAAAATATTTACTTAGAAACAAATATGGCAGGCTACTTTAGTGATAATTATTTTGATTTACTAGCAAACGAAGTGAAAACTGTACAGTTCTTCCCACGCTTCGCAACTGATCACAAGATGATTAAGGTATATGGTCAATCTATGTTTGAAATGATCTGATCTTCTTATAGTATAATAGGGGCAAGCTATTTTGAGATAAGGAGGTAGCTTGCCTTGTTCAGTTAGAGCAAGTATTTTGTGAAACAAATCAAGCCTTGGTGGTGATTGAATGGTTATATTAGAGTTTTTTACCGAAGTAGATTTTCAAACTTTAATCGATTGGAACAATGATTTGTCTGAGCGGTTTCTGTTTCAATGGGCTGGTCATGAATTTGAATACCCATTGACGAAGGAGCAATTAGAAAAATATTTAGATGGGGCAAATCGCCCTGATGGAAACCGATTTATATATCGCGTTATTGATTCGAACTCAAGGCGTGTCATTGGGCATTTACAAATAAGTGGGCGAGATCAGGATCATGGCAGTGCCCAGATAACGCGTGTTTTAGTCGGTGAGCAGAGTGATCGTGGAAAAGGCTACGGACGGCAAATCATCCATGCAGCTTGTCAGCTTATTTTTGATCAATGGGGCATGCATCGAGCTAGTCTGCGAGTTTTTGACTTTAATCGTGCCGCGATAAGCTGTTATGAAAAGGCTGGCTTTCAAATGGAGGCCTTATTTAGAGAAGCCAGAAAAATGAATGGGCAATATTTTGACTTGTGTGAAATGAGCCTGCTGGACCATGAATGGTGTGCCTTAAAGTACTAAAGCACGAGCATAATTGAGAAGATGGAGTATGTACATTTAAGCGGATGCATAGGTTTTCAGCGAAAAGTTATCGAGTGAAACTCGATAAAATCTGGGGTGCAGATAAGCCAAGGCTTAATTGATTGTTTATACACGGTTCTTTGTCAAATGAAGTGGTTTGTCCATTCACAACACTCCATTTGACTAAAGAACTATCATCAGACTTTAACTTACTCACAGTGTGTTGCTGAATTATCAATAACTAAATGTGAAAGCTAAAATGGTTAAGTTATATGGGTTAGGTAGTCTAAGAGTGCTTTGGCGCTTGTCACGGTTCGATCCGGTTTAAAAGATGATTTCGGCTGCTCTCTTCGTCTATGGTTAAACCAAATGGCTTTCCAACCTGCCTGCTTTGCACCAACCACATCATTTTGATAAGTGTCACCGACATACCAAGTGCTTTCTCGATCGATAGGCATGCACTGTTCGATATACCGAAATGGACCGATAGTGGGTTTGGCTGTTCCAATTGCCCCAGAAATAAAACAATACTCAGCTTTTATCCACTTTGACAAGCCAAGTTGTTCAAATTTCATTTTTTGATGATCTGTGTTCCCGTTGGTCAGGACTGCCAATTGGACTTTTTTTTGAGTAAGCTGATCAAGGAGCTGGTTGATTTCTAGGAAAAGCTTAATCTGCCTCTGATTAGATTGATAGGCGTTTTGAAAGGCGATGGCTTGATCAGCTGAAATGGATAGACCAAATTCCTTACAAGCTGCAGTTATTCGGTAAATTTGTAAATCTAATGTAGAAATAATACCTTGTTGTTCTTGCTCAAAGACTTCATCGCTATAGTGGCGACTAGCTAAATAAATTTGATTGACTAATTGATCCGGTAGTGATGAAGATATAACCGTATAGAAGGCTTCTTTAAAAGGGCGTATCTGATCATATAGTGTATCATCGAGATCGAAAATTATCGTATTCATTATCTTTGCTCATTACCTTTCTTTATTTATCTTGTTTCATTTATCATAACATGTAATTACATAATATATTAGAGTGAAAGGTAGTGGCAAAATATATCGCAGTATAACTGGCTGGGGCTGCGATTACTCGCCCCGTCGAAGGGCTTTTGTAAGACTCCCACTTCAAAGAAATAAGGGAACACGCCATGTCTAAATGGGAGATCCAACATTCAGTAACGGCCCGATTGGTTCAACTAACGTTCAGTTGGTGAGAGAGAAAGCTGACTAAGTTCGCGACGTCGTGTCGCAACGTCTGCACGAGCACCTCCGATGTGTCGCCCCCACTGAACGAAGTTTCACTTTATTTTAAGTTGTAAAAATTTTAAGAATATTCACCTTGAAAAATAATCCGAATATTGATAAACTATTCACAATTAATATTCGTCATTAACAACCAAAGTTCTGTTGATTTAACTTCATGCAGCAGAAGACTCCCCCTTCTATAAGTGGTGAGCTGAATGCCTATTTGTATTCAGGGTCGAAACCCCGGCTGAATAAAGTTAAAATCTCCGGCGGATGCCACAAAGTTTCAGGGGAAATATATCGAGCTACGCTCGATAAAACCTGGGCGCAAATACACCAAGGCGAATTTGATTTGATTAAAAAAGCTCACGTGCCTTTTTAATCGTATGTCTTATGATATTGTTTGTCAGAAAATCTAACAAAGTAGGTGTGTGATAAGGTGAAGACAGTATATAACTTTTCAGCTGGTCCATCAGCATTACCAAAGGACGTATTGGCAAAAGCTCAATCGGAATTACTTAGCTACAATGGCTCAGGAATGTCAGTGATGGAATTAAGTCATCGGTCTAATTTATTTGCTCAAATTATAGCTGATGCTGAAGCAAGATTAAGAGAGCTTTTATCCATCCCGAATCAATATCGGGTTTTGTTTTTGCAAGGAGGAGCTTCACAGCAATTTGCTATGGTGCCAATGAACTTAATGATCAAACATCAAAAAGCAGATTATGTCATTACAGGATCATGGTCTCAGAAAGCGTTCAAAGAAGCAGAGAAATTTGGTCAGGTTCGAATTGTTGGGCAGACTAGCAACAACCAGATTCCTGAATTATCACAAGATATGTTTGACCCAGAAGCGGATTATGTTCACATCACCACGAATAATACAATTGAAGGAACTGCTTTTCATGATCTACCGGATACAGGTTCAATTCCATTAGTTGCAGATGCATCTTCTAATCTATTATCTACACCTTTAGATGTTACTAAGTTTGGTCTTATCTATGCAGGTGCACAGAAGAATATTGGCCCTGCTGGTTTAACAGTCGTCATTATTAGAGAAGATTTACTAGGGCACACGTCAGAGACAGTTCCAACGATGCTAGATTATAAGACTCATGCAGATAAAGCTTCACTTTACAATACACCGCCAACCTTTGCTATCTATATGGCCAAGCTCGTATTTGAATGGTTGTTAGATTTAGGGGGCTTGAGCGAAATTGAAAAAATAAATCGTCAAAAAGCTGAATTACTCTATCAAACACTCGATCACTCAAAGCTATTTGAAGCACCTATCGATCCTAAATATCGGTCGATCATGAATATTCCTTTTAAAACGATTGATAACAATCAGGAGTTGGAAGCTGCCTTTATTAAAGAGGCACAGCTTCAAGGGTTGGAAACGTTAAAAGGGCATCGTTCTGTTGGAGGTATGCGGGCAAGTATTTATAATGCCATGCCATATGAGGGTGTTGAAGCATTAGTTGAATTTATTCAGCAATTTGAGCGAAAGCATAGCTAAATAGTTAAAGAGCATAGAAAGTCTATTGATTAGACGTGACTGTGCTCTTTTTTGTTTAAGCGATAAACAGATGGCATTTTTTAAGCTAATGGTATTGCGCAAATACACCGAGGGGCATTTGATTATCATGACGTAAATGGGTGTTACCGCCAAATTAACAGTAATTAGTCAAGTTTACGAGTGGATTGACGAAACTTGATCGCATATGGCACAATAACCCGTCTAGCAGGCTCGTCGTCCTTTGTCTTGAGTTGTTCTATTAAGCATTTAGCGCTTTGAATTCCCAATTTATAAATCTGAATATCGACCGTCGTTAAAGGTGGTCGGGTAATTTCTGATAAATAGAGATTATTAAAGCTTGTGATTGAAACATCATCCGGACAATCTAATCCCAATGTCTCAAGCATATTAATAACACCCAAACTCATCATATCATCTGCAATGACCATAGCAGTAGGTGTTTTTTTAAGTGCGAATAATTGTTCAACTGCTTTCTTTCCGCTCGATCGTAGAAATTGGTCATGAACAATGTAGTCTTGACAAACTTCAATGCCAACCTCTGATAGAGCAGATTGATAGCCGAGCAAACGATCCTTAGTTACCATCAAATCAGTCGTTCCACCAATAAAGGCAATATGTTGGTGGCCAAAAGATATAAGATGATTCGTTAACTCACGGCTTGCTTCAATATTATCGTTATCGACGTAGGTGATCTGACTTTCATTTTTGTAAGGTTTACCAACCACCACAAAAGGGAAATTTTCTTCAACAAGGAAATCCATGATTGGATCGTTCACTCGAGAATAGAGTAAGATAATACCATCAACTCGATGGCCATAAACCATCCGCTTTACTTCATCAAATAGCTGTTCATCGTCACCCCCGGTTGATACATATAATGAATACTCGGTTTCATGGGCAATGCTTCCGATCCCACGTAAAACCTCAGGAAAAAATGGGTTTTGTAATGCCGTTTCAGCAGATGATGGCATAATAACTCCAATTGCTTGTGTAGAACGGACAGCAAGATTTCGAGCATTAACATTCGGGTGGTAACCTAGCTCTTTCATCGCTTTTCTAACACGTTTTTTCGTGTTCAAACTAATGCGTGGGCTATCAGCAATTACTCTTGATACAGTTGAAGGGGCAACATTTGCCTTTTTTGCGACATCTTTTATCGTAACGGCCATCTTTACTTCATCCTCTTGTCTGTTTTTGATTAAAATAAGTTATTTATCGCAGTGTAACTGGCTTAAGACTCCCAGTTCAAAAAATAAGGGAACACGTCATTTCTAGGTGGGAGATCCAACAGCCAGTAACGGCCCGATTGGTTCAACTAACGTTCAGTGGGGGAGAGGAAGCTGACTAAGTTCGCGACGTAGCGCAATGTCTGCACGAGCACATCCTATGCGTCGAAATCCCCACTGAACGAAGTTTCAGTTTATGCAAGCGTTTGTGAATGTAAATAAATCATTAATTTTTATTATATAGGATGTCGCTTTAATTTAAAATAGTCGAGTTAATTTTATTAGTAAAAGACAGTGGATCTAGTGATTATTATAGCCGTAACTATAATACTTGTGCTACCAAGCTAAATCAGCGCCAATTGTGCAATCGGTTGCTTTTTATGGCGATAGAGCTATGGAAATAGAGAGTAAACTCGCTTAATTGTTCAAGAAGGGGAGTTAGTTTCATTAGGAGTGATTAGCTGGAGAATACGAGATATTGATAGCATGCTTGATAATCATTTATCTGGGGGTCTACTTCTATTTTTGGGGCATGGCTGTGGCTTTAGTTGTGATAGGTGTTTAGGTTAATAACGCTTTGTCTGGTGACGAATTGTGCATTAGTAGTCTTGCAATAATATGTATGTTGTCATTAGCTCAAGAAAGTGGTGGATTAAGTAGAACGACTAAGGTCACCACTTCCATTCAAAGTCAGGTTGGTACTGATCAGATAAAAATAATCCCAACAATAATAGCAACAATAATGGTTATTCCACTTCTAAGATCAATTATAGGAATTCGATCCATAGCAATCACTCCATATTATTATATTTTTTTATTATAGCACATAATTCCGATATATATAGTGGGTAATTTAAAAAAACATATTCAAGCCATGTTTAACATAGGCTGAATTAGTATGAATAAGAGTAGGGTGGTGAGAAAATGGAACGTATATTTATTATTAATGGTCACCAGTATTATCCGCATAGTCAAGGGCTACTAAACAAAACGATAACAGAGCATATGGTGAAGCGTTTATCGGCAAAGTATCAGGTCAAGGTTACTTATGTTGATCAAGGTTATTTAGTTACTGAGGAGCAAGATAAATTTATCTGGGCCGATTGTGTTATTTATCAAACACCAATTTTTTGGTTTAGTATCCCAGGGAAGTTCAAGCAATACTTTGATCAAGTGTTAAAATCAGGCGTCTTTTATAAGCGCCAAGATCGGTATGGACAAGGTGGATTACTGACAGACAAATTTTATATGCTATCCACAACGTGGAGTGCTCCAGAAGATCAGTTTGCTACACATGGCGGATTTTTCGAAGGAAGATCCCTTGATGAGGCACTTTTCCATTTGCATCGAATGCAAGCCTACATCGGAATGCGTCGTTTAAAGACATTTGCGCTATATAATGTAGTTAGAGAACCTGACATTAAAAAAGGACTTGTCCTGTTAGATCAACATTTGGAGGAGGTCTTTGATTTATAAGTGACTAATCAGATTTGGTTTGAAAGGGTCATGAAATAATCAGCAAAGGACAATTTTGATTACTTATCCTTACTTTAAAAGAGGCTGACTCGACTAGTTTATGGGTGTAAAAAGGCTAAGAGCATTCGACTGCTCTATTATATAGGCTATTTGTTGTGAAGGCTTTTGGAAGTTTAGAAAAAAAGCCGCAAATAAAAGGCTTCCCTTCAGAGTGATATGCTCCCCTTAAGTAAACAGATTTTTATTTTTTAACCTGTCTACCTTAAGGGGAGCTATTTATTTGATTCAGCAGAAATCCCCCCCTTCTAAAAGTGGTGAGATGAATGCTTATTTGACTCCCCCACTGAACGAAGTTTCACTTAATTTGTTATTCATTCAGTGGGTAACGAACCCCGGCTGGCCTCCAGCGGAAGCCACAGGATTGCAGTGGAAATTTATCGTGAGAAGCTCGATAAAATTTGGTTGCAAATATGATTAAACTTATATTAATCCTTGGGCGATCATGGCATCTGCTACCTTTAAAAATCCGGCAATATTTGCACCTACAACTAGGTTTCCTGGTTTGCCATATTTTTCAGCCGCCTGCATACTATTATGGTAGATATTTCTCATGATTTCTTGGAGCTTTTCATCAACATCTTCAAATTTCCATGAAAGACGTGCACTATTTTGCGCCATCTCTAATGCTGATACGGCTACTCCACCAGCATTGGCAGCTTTTGCTGGGCCGAATAATACTTTGTTTTCTAAGAAAACATCGACCGCTTGTAATGTTGAAGGCATATTAGCACCTTCAGCTACTGCAATAACACCATTTTCTACTAAACGTTTAGCTGATGCTTCGCTAAGCTCATTTTGTGTCGCACACGGCAGTGCGATGTCACAAGGGATCGTCCAAATATTTTCAAACCCAACGTGAAACTCAGCTTCAGGATGTTCATCAACATAGGCTTTAATCCGTTTACGTTCTACTTCTTTTAACCGCTTTACGGTATCGAGTTTAATGCCTGTTGGATCATATACATACCCATTTGAATCACTACAAGCAATCACTTTCGCTCCGAGTTCAAGTGCTTTTTCCATTGCATAAATGGATACATTACCAGAACCAGATACGACAACGGTTTTGCCTGAAAGGCTATCGCCTTTATCCTTGAGCATTTCTTGTACGAAGTAGACTGTTCCATAGCCAGTTGCTTCAGTTCGGGCTAAGCTACCACCAAATCCTAAGCCCTTTCCTGTAAGAACACCAGCTTGATAACCGCCTTGGATTTTTTTATATTGACCAAATAAATAACCCACTTCTCGAGCTCCTACACCAATGTCACCAGCAGGAACATCTGTGTCAGGTCCGATATGCTTGGACAACTCGGTCATGAAGCTTTGGCAAAAACGCATGACTTCATTGTCTGATTTTCCTTTAGGATCGAAGTCAGAACCACCCTTTCCACCACCGATAGGTTGACCAGTTAAAGAATTTTTGAAGATTTGTTCAAAGCCTAAGAACTTGATAATACTCGCATTAACAGATGGGTGGAAGCGCAAGCCACCTTTATAAGGACCGATAGCACTGTTGAACTGAACGCGAAAGCCGCGATTTACTTGAATTTTACCTTCATCATCTAGCCACGGTACACGGAATGAAATAATACGTTCAGGTTCAACCATTCGTTCAAGAATAGCGTGATCAATGTAAGAAGGATTTTGATCAAAGACGGGTACGAGTGAATCGAATATTTCCTTAACCGCTTGATGGAATTCTGTTTCATTAGGATTCCGTTTTGTGACGGTTTCATAGACATGATTAACATAATCGACAGCAACTTGATGTGACATCGTGTGTCTCCCTTCCTTTCCTAAATTATCAAATAATTTAGAAACTTAACGAATACAATTAAGTTTAGCTAATGTCAGAAAATATAACAATATAAAACAAACATTAAATTAATCACTTAGATAGATTGGTTTTACTTGTGTTGAGGCAATTTTATCATTGAATCAATATAATAATACTGATTTTTGATGGATTCATACTTATATGTGATTGCATTAATAAAGAGGTGAGATTTTTCATTTTGGTTTCGATTGCTTTTGTGTAAGCTTGTCTAACAATGGTGAACCTTTCATTCACCTCTTTATTTGTGATATAGCTTTAACTATGTTAGATCCACTTTAAGTCTTGAGCTAAAATAAAAGAAGGATTTGGATTTGCCGTCGTCTCACTGTAGGTTATTTCTATTCAATCACTCACAATTAAGTTATACTAGGAATTAGAGAATTTTTGAAGGAAGGTACGTTAATGGCTGAAAATGAACAATATATAACTCGAATTGAGCATAATGGCAAGGAATTGATTTTGATTGGAACCGCCCATGTATCCAAAGATAGTGCGGCGCAGGTAAAGGCTGTCATTGATGCCGAAAGACCGGATACGGTTTGTGTTGAATTGGACAAACAGCGCTATCAATCGATTATGGATGGTGACCGATGGAAGAATACAGATATATTTAAAATCATTAAGGAAAAAAAAGCTACATTGTTACTAATGAATTTAGCGATCTCATCCTTTCAAAAAAGAATAGCCAAACAATTTAATATTGAAGCAGGCCAGGAAATGATTCAAGGTATTGAATCTGCTAAGGAACATGGGGCTAAGCTAGTCCTAGCTGACCGTAATATTCAGATTACATTCGCACGGATTTGGCATGGTGTAGGCTTTAAAGGGAAGATGCTTCTTTTGACGCAAGTAGCTGCTGGAATTTTCTCAAATGAATCGATCACTGAGGAAGAATTAGAGAATATGAAAAATCAGGATTCAATCAATAGTATTTTGAATGAATTCACTGAGCATTTTCCCCGACTGAAAAAGCCGCTCATTGATGAACGGGATCAATACTTAGCTGAAAAAATAAAACGAGCCCCAGGGCAAAAAATTGTTGCTGTCTTAGGTGCTGCTCATGTGCCGGGGATAGAAAGAGAGCTAGCTAAGGAGCATGATCTGGCTCAACTAAATGCTGTTCCACCTAAACCGAAATGGCCGAAAATAATTGGTTGGTCAATCCCAATTATGATTATTGGACTGATATTAGCTACCTTCTATCTAAATCCAGTTGCAGGTTGGCAACAAATGCTAAGTTGGCTATTATGGAATGGCTCGTTTTCAGCACTAGGTGTCGCTTTAGCTTTAGGCCATCCACTTGTGTTTTTAACAGCCTTCCTAACCGCGCCTATTACCTCCTTGAATCCTTTAATGGCTGCAGGTTGGTTTGCTGGTTTTGTCCAGGCTTATGTCAATAAACCACAGGTGGCAGATTTTGAAAAGCTAAATCATGATGTCCATACGATAAAAGGCTTTTGGCAAAATAAAGTAACACGTATTTTGTTAGTAGTTGTGTTAGCAAACCTTGGCAGTACCTTAGGTACAATTATCGCTGGGACTGATATTGTCCGCCTTTTTATGAATAATTTGTAATGTTCGGATTGAGATGGAATAGTTATAGAATAAATGTTCAAATAAAGATGGAGTTGTAGCGCTATATACTTCATCTTTTTCTATTGGATTCTATAGAAATTAAAAAGGCTTAGCGTATTTGCACCCGGACATTATCAAAAGAAGCTTAATAAAGTTCGGCTGAAAAAGTTATAATGATAAAAAGTTTACCAAATGACGAAAAGGCTAATTAGGGATAGAAGGAGGCATCGGTCTATGAAAAAGTTAAGAGTCACCACAGATTTAAAAGATAGCTTAATTCCTCTAGGAATGATGTCTGGTTGTGCGATTGGTGTCATTTTGGGTATATTTATCAACCCTGCTTTGCTTGTATATACAGTTTCGATAGGAACGGGCATCGGCTATTTACTTGGCGTTATGGCATTTGCCATTTTGTCGCAGTGAAACTAGCTGGGGCTGCGATTACTCGCCCCATCAAAGGGCTTTTGTAAGACGCCCACTTCAAGAAATAAGTGAACACGTCATGTCTAAGTGGGAGATCCAACAGCCAGTAACGGACCAATTGGTTCAACTCACATTCAGTGGGGGAGAGAGGAAGCTGATTAAGTTCGCGACGACGTCTGCACGAGCACACCCTAAGCGTCGAAACCCACTGAACGAAGTTTCACTTTATCGTAAGTCAGAGGAATGACGTTTGCGAATATGAATAATCGTACTCAAAAAGAAGTATGCTTTAATGACTATACTTATTTTTGACCGATGGACTAGTGAAGTAGAGTAAGACTTTGCTACTTAAAGATTCAAACTAGCACTAATATAACAATAAAACTATCCCTTATCTGAAGGTGATTGACATACCACAAGGTGGACAGTGGTGTTTTCAAAATACTCGTTTAAAATTGATATCCACTAGCTAATCTATTTAGCTTTTATTGAACAAGTGAGTACCAAAGGCGGTAATTAAAGTGTGAGAGGAGAGGCAGATAAAAAAAAAGGATCCATTCATTTCATATCAACAAAAACAACATAGTGTACAAGGAGAGCATGAAGGAGCCCGCTTAACTTGGACGACTTTCATTTTATTTATCATATCTTATTTAGGTCTAACGATGGCGATAGGCTTTGTCCTGTCTTTAATTGTATTAGTTACTGATTTATTACTTGGAACGCATTTAAAGGATGTCATCATGATGACCCAGTATTTATCTTTGTTCGATGCACTTAGTTTTGCTATTGCTTTGCTCTTTTATCGATCTGTCCGATCATTTTTAAGTCGTGCTTTTACCACCGAGCCATTAAAGCAATGGCACTCCTACCTTTTCCTTATTGTGGCATTTGTCGTAATATATGTGGCACAATGGGTCATTATTGATCTTCTTAAATGGGAAATAGCTGGGAGTCAAATCGAACTTTTCGGTCTTGATCAAATGGAGTTAAATGGTATTCATCTATTCTTTTTAGTTATCGCCTTTGTATTTACAGCACCTATATTAGAGGAAATATTGTTTCGAGGCATTATCTTTGGTTTTTTAAAAACAAGAACAGCTAAGTTCTTTGCTTTATTGTTAGCTTCGCTTACCTTTGGTTTACTTCATCCAGGACATATCCTGTCCGCAACAGTAATGGGAGCTGTCTTTACCTTATTGTATGACAAAACAAAGACCTTGTGGATGTCCATTCTATTGCATATGGCTTGGAATAGCTTGGCAACATATAGTTTGCTTTCTTTTGTCATGTAATTCGAACAAAAATTGTAAAACGTTATCGTAAACGGTATGTTCATGAAGCAACCCGTCCCCAACAAGTCTTATTTCGCTTGGCTGGGGTTTGGGCTGCTTTTGTATTTATTATTAATTATTCATCGTATAGAGCTCGAATTAAAGAAGGATTTTGACTTGAAAAACGATGACTAAATTTGTCTGAATGTTTGTCATAGTGATAATCGATAGCCCATGTATCATAATGTTCGACTATATTTTGGAGTGCATATAGTAAATAGTCTAGCTCTTGATTTTGTATAATAGGGTGTAGAGAGATGCGTATCCATCCAGGGCGAAACGATTGATCCCCTTTTTTGAACATTTCAACCATTTTATTAGAGTAGGCTTTTGATAGATTTAGCAAGCTGTGTCCATATGGACCCGCACAGGCACAGCCGCTTCTTACTTGAATCCCGAAACGATCGTTTAATAGCTTAGCGATGAGATGATGATGCTTACCCTTAACAACAAAAGAAATAATACCTAGCCGTTTTGCTTGTACTGGATAGGCTAAAATATTGATGTCTCTGATCTGGGCTAATCTTGGTAAAAAATATTGCATCATTTCCTGTTCGCGTTTGTCGATCAACTTTGTAGTCATCTTCTCTTTGAGTTGGATAGCTAATGCGGCTCGAATCGTCTGAAGAATAGCGGGTGTTCCCCCATCTTCTCTTGCTTCGATGTCATGTAAATATTGATAGTCTCCCCATTTGTTAGTAAAAAGGACCGTTCCGCCTCCCGGTTGATCTGGTACATCATTTGTTAAACAATGCCGATTAACAATTAAAATACCTGAAGCCCCAGGTCCACCGAGAAATTTATGGGCAGAGAAAGCTATTCCATCTAAATAACTAAGTTCATCATTTGGATGCATATTAATCGGTACATAAGGCGCGGAAGCCGCAAAATCAATAAAGCAAAGCCCATTGTACTGATGCATTAGTTTTGCAAGCTGATTATAATTCGTTTGAATGCCGGTGACGTTTGAACAAGCTGTAAATGCTCCAATTTTAACTGGCCGATCCTGATAGCGGATAAGGGCATGTTCTAATTGTTCTTGGTCAATTTGGTGATGCTTTGTTAATGGGATAACAACAACATCGCCAATTGTTTCACACCACGATAAATAGTTAGAGTGATGTTCCATTAATGAGGTGAAAATGACAGGGCGTTGTTCAGGCTCTAGCAAAAATGATTGGTTTAATGAAGCAGGTACACGAATGCTAATTAACCGCTGAAGCTTATTCAGTGCATCGGTTGTTCCTGAACCGACCGGGAGTATTAGATCATCTTCTGACGCATTAACATGGGCTCTGATAATTTGCTTAGCATGATGGTAGCATTCTGTCATAAGCTGACCAGTACTACTGTGCTCTGTATGTGTATTGCTTATCCAAGGTCCAACAACTTCGATCATCTTTTTTTCAATTGGTCGATACAAGCGACCACTTGCTGTCCAATCCATATAAATGAGTGGATATCGTCCATAAGGTGTTTGTATCGTTTGGTCTATACCAATAGTCTGTTTGCGAAACGTATTAAAGTAGTGTTCAAGATCTTGGTTAGTTTGACTCATTTTATCACCTCATTTGCTATATGGTTATCATATGTAGGATTCTGCTTCAACGTTTATTGAAATAGGAAAAGTGGGGCGATCAAAATTTGTGGATCTATTGTTTTTTGCTCCTGCTCAATTGTATGAAGAAGAAGCCCAATTGATAGGATGATTAATGTCGATTTCCAGATCGGCACATGCCATTACTGGGCTATGTCTCGTTAGTGCGTGAGTGATACTAGCCTGATCACCTGGCCAAGCAAAAAATCTGAATGTTGATAAATTGATAAGATGTCAAATTGATTACAGATCTCTTTTATTAATAGACAACTTTCTAAATTATCGGTAAAATAGAGATAATTAGCATTAAAGATTAGGAGGTGGTAGATCTTGAAGCTTTGGTTGAAAAAACTGTTTGTCGCAACAATTGCTGTGATGACATTAGGTTTATATGTTCCGGCTATTAACCTCGATGCTCATACTGAGTCGGACAATAAGGAAGTTGAGGCACCAAAGAAACAAGCGGACACTAATTCTAGTGAACAAACATATGATCATACCACTCCTTTATTCGATACAGTTGAAATTCCAGAAAGTAGACCGATCGATCAAATTATTACACAGGCAAGGCATACGACTATTGAGAAGTTGGGACCAAGAATATTAAGTAAAGTCGATCAAGAAGTCCAACAGGAAATTTTGCCGCTAATGGATCATGTAGTCGCCACATTAATTGAAGACTATTTGCTTGATGATCAGGATCGTATTCTTTTAATTGAACAGGCTATTCCTGGATATGGTGAAAAGATATTTGATTTGTATCATGAAGGCAAGGATGAAATTATAGCTAAATTTCATGTTAGACGTGATAATCGACCGTTAGAAGGATATTGGTTTAACTTTCACTACCATACAATTGAAGATCACTTTGAAACACATTACCCAATTGGGGAAGTATATTGGAGTAAAAATACACCACCGAAATGGATGGGGTAAAAAAGAATTCAGCAGACGTTGGATTCTTTTTTTTTGCCCAGCAGGGGAATAATAAGTATTATATGTTGCTGGGATGTAGAAGGGCTGAGTTATTTATTGCAGTGTAACTGGCTGGGACTGCGATTACTCGCCCCATCGAAGGGCTTTTGTAAGGCTCCCCCTTCAATAAATAAGGGAACAGGTCATGTCTAAGTGGGAGCTCCGACAGCCAGTAACGGCCCGATTGGTTCAACTAACGTGAGAGGAAGCTATCTAAGTTTGCGACGTTGTGTGGCAACGTCTGCACGAGCATATCCTATGCGTTGAAACCCCCACTGAACGAAGTTTTACTTTATTAGTACAGGTATTTAACAGGCTTTGAGTGTCGTGTTTGCTTACTAGAACAACATCATTGTATGTTTGATTTTAAAATTATCGGGAAAAACTAACATGAACCCACTAAAAATTGAGTAAAGGCGGTGCGGATAATGAAAGAAGTTCAGGTATATTTGCGAAATGAAGACGAAGCGGAAAATCTTCGAAGCAAGTTAAATAAATATGATACAGAAAACATAATGCTTGATCATATTGAGCATAATAGCATGGATCACTTGGTAGTTCCGTATATTCAGACAGGTTCAACGGCTTCGGATGCCCCACAAACTATGGCAGGACCTATATCTTTAGCGGCTTATCAGGAAATTATTGGTGAAGAGGATGATCGTGAGCAACGCCGAACGGTTTTAAGTTTTAAAGTGAGTGAACACGACTTTAATCATGTCCTTACTGAAATTCACAATGCTGATGGATATGTAGATCGAGCTGTATTTGAATAACATTTTCAAATATTATTATTTTTCTCTTGACTAACTTGTATATACAAGTTAGAATGAAAACGCAAACAGGAACTTGTATATACAAGTTGTCCTAAGCACTTATTCTTGTTATGTTGTTGTATCATACTTTTGATCAAGAGAAAGGAGTAAAAAAATGGCTAAATATACGGATTCAGCTAAAGAGCTGTTAGAGCTTGTTGGGGGTAGTGACAATATTTCGGTTGTTACCCATTGTGCAACACGAATGCGGTTTGTCTTAAACGACAATAGTAAAGCTGACGCAAAGAAGATTGAGGCCATGGATATGGTTAAAGGGACATTTACCAATGCAGGGCAATTCCAGGTTATTATTGGGAATGAGGTCGCCACATTTTATAATGAATTTACGGATATTGCTGGAGTAGGGGATTCATCAAAAGAGGATGCAAAGGTTGCAGCTAAGCGAAACATGAACTTTTTACAACGCTTAATTTCTAATCTTGCAGAAATTTTTACACCGCTTATTCCAGCGCTTGTTGTAGGAGGACTGATTCTAGGTTTTCGTAACGTCATCGGCGATATAGCTGAGTTTGGGCCGAATAATGACCAAGCATTGATTGAGCTTTCACAGTTTTGGGCAGGTGTTCACTCATTTCTATGGTTAATTGGTGAAGCCATCTTTCACTTTCTCCCTGTAGGGATTGTCTGGTCGATTACACGAAAAATGGGCACAACCCAAATCCTCGGTATCGTATTAGGTTTAACACTGGTTTCTCCGCAATTATTAAATGCATACGGTGTCGCTGAGGCAGCAGAAATACCATTCTGGGATTTTGGTTTTGCAACTGTTGATATGATCGGATATCAAGCACAGGTTATTCCAGCAATGCTGGCTGGTTTTGTATTAGCTTATTTAGAAATCGGTTTGCGTAAGGTCATTCCTAACGTGGTTTCCATGATCTTTGTACCATTCTTTGCTCTATTACCAGCAGTTTTAATTGCTCATGTCGTGCTAGGGCCAATTGGTTGGGTGATCGGTGACTGGATTTCTAATATTGTTTATGCAGGCCTAACTTCAGCACTAGGCTGGTTATTTGCAGCTGTCTTTGGTTTTGCATACGCACCTCTTGTTATTACAGGCTTGCACCATATGACTAATGCGATTGATCTACAGCTTATGGGGCAATTCGATGGAACAAACCTATGGCCGATGATTGCCCTATCTAATATAGCGCAAGGTTCAGCAGTTCTAGCGATGATTTGGCTGAATCGTAGAGATGAAAAAGAACAACAAGTGTCTGTTCCGGCTATGATATCCTGTTATCTGGGAGTTACAGAGCCGGCAATGTTCGGGATTAATCTAAAATATGGCTTTCCTTTTTTAGCCGCTATGATTGGTTCAGGTATAGCAGGTGTGATTTCAGTAGGGAGCGGGGTTATGGCAAACTCAATTGGCGTTGGGGGTATCCCTGGTTTTCTATCGATTCAAACCGCCCACATTATGATGTTCTTTGTTGCTATGGCGGTAGCCATTGTTGTCCCAGTTGTTTTAACACTGTTATTAGCACAAACAAAAATGGGCAAAAATGCATACCAGCGTTTAGGAAAATAATGATAGATTGAATAAGTAACAGCCATTTTATCCAGTGATCATTCTGGTTGAGATGGTTGTTACTATTTTAGCCATGCTGTACAGCTAGTTTTAACTTCATTTAGCAGAAGTCTCCCACTTCTAAAAGTGGTGAGATGAATGCCCATATTTGTCTTCCATTCAGTCGGGGCTCAAACCTCTGCTGAAAAAAGATAAAGCCTCTGGTGGATGCCACACAGATTTTCCAAAGGAAAATTATCGAGCTTGCTCGATAAAATCTGGATGGACGTACGCCAAGGCATTTGAATTTAGATGGTTATCTAGAGAAAATAACTGCGATAAGGGGATGAAAGAGTGACACAACCTTGGTGGAAAAAATCTGTTGTTTATCAGATTTATCCTAAAAGCTTTAAAGATACTTCTGGAACCGGTACAGGAGATATCAATGGAATAATTGAAAAGCTTGACTACTTAAAAGAGCTTGGGGTAGATGTGATCTGGCTGACACCTATCTATGAATCACCTCAGAATGATAATGGTTATGATATATCAGATTATTATCAAATATTCCGGGAATATGGTACGATGGATGATTTTGAACAGCTCTTAGCTGAAGCCCATCGACGGGATTTAAAGATTATTATGGATATTGTGGTTAACCATACCTCCACAGAGCATGGCTGGTTTAAAGAGTCATTAAAAAGCAAGAAAAGTCCATATCGTGATTTTTATATTTGGAAGGATGGTAATAATGGCGCTGAACCGACCAATTGGCAATCCAAATTTGGTGGAAGTGCGTGGCAATATGATCAAGGAACAGATCAGTACTACCTGCATTTATTTGATGTATCGCAAGCCGATCTTAACTGGGAAAATGAACAAGTGCGTGATGAAGTTTATCGTATGATGAATTTCTGGATTGATAAAGGTGTCGATGGTTTCAGGCTAGATGTGATCAATCTTATTTCTAAGGACCAATCCTTTCCTAATGATGACGGTTCTGTTCCTCCAGGTGATGGTCGAAAATTTTACACAGATGGTCCTAAAGTTCATCAGTATTTGCATGAAATGAATCAGCGAGTATTTAAAGGAAAAGAGCTAATCACAGTTGGGGAAATGTCTTCAACATCAATTGAGAATTGTATTAAATACACAAAACCAGAACGAGAAGAGCTCGACATGACGTTTAGCTTTCATCATTTAAAGGTTGATTATCCAAATGGTGAAAAATGGACGATCGCTCCATTTGATTTCAAGGCATTAAAACAGATTTTATCGAAATGGCAGGTTGGTATGCATCAAGGTGGGGGCTGGAATGCATTATTTTGGTGTAACCACGATCAGCCTCGAGTAGTCTCTCGGTTTGGTGATGATCAGATCTACCATAACCAATCAGCTAAAATGCTAGCCACTACAATGCATATGATGCAAGGAACACCTTTTATTTATCAAGGAGAAGAGTTTGGTATGACTAACCCTAACTTTTCTTCAATTGATCAATATCGTGATGTGGAGTCGCTCAACATGTATCGCATCAAACAAGCAGAAGGTATGCCTGAGCAAGAAATTCTAGCCATTCTCAAAGAAAAGTCACGAGATAACTCCCGAACACCAGTACAGTGGAATAGTAGTGAAAATGCAGGCTTCACAGACGCCACACCATGGATTAATGTGGCAGATAATTATCAGACGATTAATGCCGAGAGTGCTATAGCTGATCCTGACTCAATCTTTTACCATTATCAAAAGCTGATTCAGTTAAGGAAAAAGCATCCGATTATTACAGAGGGAAATTATCAGTTGATTTTACCACAGCATCATGCTATTTTTGCTTATGTAAGACAAGCTGGTGATGAACAACTCATTGTTTTAAATAATTTTTACCCAGAGACGACACGTTATGATATTCGTGCAGAGCTAAAGCAGTCAATAAGCCATACCGAAGTACTAATTAGTAATTACCAAAATCAACAAGGTACGGTTTTTGAAGGTGAATTACGTCCATATGAGTCAGTTGTTTATCATGTAAAAGCTTAGTCATAAATTTGCTGCAGAATGAGGACGTTGCTGTGATATGAAGAATAAGTATTTCATTATTTATCAAGAACTTGCAGAGCAGATCGAAGCTGGCAACTGGGAAGTGGGTCAGTTTCTGCCTTCAGAGAACGAACTAAAGGATTACTACCAAACCTCACGGGAGACGATTCGCAAAGCGTTAAGTTTACTTTCGCAAAATGGTTATATCCAGAAAGTACGAGGTAAGGGATCCTTAGTTATTGAAAGAAATAAGTTTGATTTTCCTGTTTCGGGATTGGTTAGCTTTAAAGAGCTTTCAGAGAAATTAAAACAAGATTTTCGCACTGTTGTGCATGATTTAAGCTTAATCAGACCAAACCGTCATATCCAAAAACAGCTGCAAATAAAGGCAGATGATAACATTTGGCGTGTGATCCGAACGCGAGATTTAGCAGGTGAAGGTGTTATTCTGGATAAGGATTTCTTAATTGCAAGTTGTGTACCAGAGTTAACCGAAGCTGTTTGTCAAGACTCTATTTATGCTTATTTAGAAGGTGAGTTAGGCTTAACCATTAGCTTTGCTAAAAAAGAAATTACAGTTGAAGAACCTACCATTGAAGATCGAGAGCTTCTTCAGTTGGAAGGCTTCCAGAATATTGTTGTGATTAAGAACTTTGTTTATCTCGATGATGCTACACTGTTTCAGTATACTGAATCACGACACCGCCCCGACCGTTTTCGGTTTGTTGATTTTGCTAGACGACATCAATAGCCATGCTAGACGCAGAAAAATCGCCTTATCTTTTTAGAATTTGATTTAGTGACAAATTCAAAAAAATAGGCGATTTATTTATGGCTAAAAGTAAGGAGTGAGCGTCTGTTGACCTGCTTTAGGTAGAAGAGCATTAAAAGCTCTCTTCTCATTTATTCTCCCGCTTGCTAAGAACATATTGTGCTATTTGTGAAGAGGGGAGAAATATATAAATGTCCTGCATATTCGCCAGTAAAACAATAATGTACGCCCATTACAGAAGTCAGACCGAACTAACTACAGCTTGCTAAAGAACATAATAGTAAATACTGATAAAATGCAGGAGTGATCCTGCTAAAATAAAAAGGTGAAAGATTTCATGGAAGCCCATATGCTTTAAGTTGAGCCAACGTGGTTTTATTGCATAGATAATACCACCAACAGTGTAGACAATCCCGCCTGCTAATAACAAGAAAACCCCCATCTTTGCCATATTAGCTAACAGAGGTGCAGCAACAACGACAATGATCCACCCCATTACAATGTACAGGACGGTAGAAAGCCATCGAGGACAAGTAAACCAAATCAACTTAAACAGGATACCGCTAATGGCCGTTAGCCAAATGATAGCTAATAGACTCCATCCGACCGGGCCGTTTAATGTAATAAGACAAAATGGTGTGTAAGTCCCAGCAATCAGCATAAAGATCATGGCATGATCGAGTTTGCGTAGCCAAGCAATAATATGATCGCGTGCGACTACCATATGGTAGGTTGCAGACGCAGAATAAAGTAAAATCATACTAATGCCGAATATGATAACCGACAAAATCGCACTGATTGTTCCAATATTCATTGAAGCTTTAATGGTCATGGCAAGTAAAGCAATAAAACTAAGAATGGCACCAACTAAATGGGTTAAGCCATTGATGGGCTCTCTAATATAACGATTCATTATTATCCCCCTATAACAACATGTAGTTATCAATACTACATATCATAATAAATGGAATTACTTGATCTGTCAACTTTGCGATTAGATCTGGTTAAGCTATAATTAAGCTAGCATAAAAAAGAAATGAGGGTTTATCATGTCAAACTTAGCGGAATTACTGGTAGCTTTGCATCAAGATACTTGGATTGAATTAGCGGATATTCCTGGTTTAGACCTTTATATGGATCAAGTTACCCAGTTATTCGAACAAACGCATCAGAGAGTAAAGCGTGATGAAAACGAGAAGGTTATGACTAAAACGATGATTAATAATTATGTAAAGGATAAACTGCTCTTTCCAATTAAAAATAAAAAATATTCAAAAGAACATATTATTCTGATTCAGCTTATCTATCAATTAAAGGGAGCCTTGTCAATCAATGATATTAAGGAGATGCTTTCAACATTAAATGCTAGAATAGTCAATGAAGACATTGATTTAGCAGAGATTTATCAGAGTTATACAGCCTTATTGGAGCAGCAGTCCAATGATTTTAAACAGGATATTGTTGATTTAGCCGGACTAATTAACCAGCAGTTAACAAAGCAGAATGAATCTGATGCTTATATCGAACAACTTTTAATGGTTAGCTCGCTTGTCCATTACAGTAATATGTATCGAAAATTAGCTGAACGACTAGTTGATCAAATTAGTGAAGGTCAGCAATCGAAAGAAAAAGAATAATGGTTCATCGTCACATTTTCAGTAGGGGAAACTAGGATGTTCCCCTATTGAAAAATGCTCCTACATAGAGAGAAATTTAACCTTTCTTACCAGAAAAAGAATGGAAGCAAAGCTACTGTGGCAATTGCTCCTAAAGCAACTCCCCAACCAAAACCTGGACGCCAAGGGTAGCCATATCCATAGAAACCGAAGCCTAAACCTCGTTCTCTGGCTTGTAGTGGTGTTAAGTACACATGGGAGTTTGTCACACGGCTGATTACTCCACGGTGTTCTCGACCATCTACCGTCCGAATCAATACAGGGCGGCCAATGTTCTGACAACAATATTGGTAGTGGGACATAAGTTAGCTCCTTTCAGAAATAATACGACATTTAAGTCGATACTATAGGGTATGATAACTATTAATTTTGTGATGAGGATAATAGTCTAGTTTTAATTAAATTGCCGATTCAATAATCGTTTGAGTGGGCAAATAAAGCCATTCTTTAAATGGTCGAGGCGATTGCTCACCCCCCTTTTTTAGTAGATGTAAACTAATTTGATAACCGAGAAAGCTAATATTGTTATCCATCCCATACATTAATTGGTCAATGATCGGATGAGTAATGGGATAGTCGAGATAAGGCTCAAACCTCTTTTTCCAGTAATACTTAAATTGATCGTCAGTTAATTTTTGATAAATGAACTGATCTGTAATGTGTGGTAGGCTATGTTCAACAGCTACTGCCGCTAATCCCTCGAGGACAATTAAATCTTTAAGCGTTAGTTGATCAAGCTTAAGCTGATTAATCCGACAGTAATGGCTGTATTCATGAATCACAACGGCTTTTACATGTTCGATTGAATGATGAGGCTGTACGAAGATAAAGAGTATTTGATCAATGATTGCCCCTGTGACACCATGGAATTGTTCTGTGATGATGTGAGAATCTAAATTCGCCGGAAGAATAATGGTAGGGGGCAAAGGCTGTTGCCACTGCTTACTTAGTTGATTTAAGGTTTGCTCAACAACAGATTGAATGAATGACCAATCAATGTTTGCTTCGGTTATCAAGGTATCAACTTGCTCTGGAGGAAATAAGCCATAGTGCAGCAATTCATTATGAATGGAGAGTAAATCCTGATGTGTATAGGGCTTAAGCAGCGGTTCAATCAAGTACTCTAATTGGTGGATAAGCAACTGTTCTTTATCTTCTGGTGAGCTTTGTAAATAGCTTGTGAGGATTGTTTCCACTTGGATAATCATCATATTCAGCTCCTATTTTAATTGATTTACAATAAGCTATGATTCGGTTTGTTAATCGTTGACATTAATCCAAAAAGCTATTTACGTAACTCGCCTATTGTAGTACGATAGAGAATAATTTAACTTCATTCAGCAGAAGTCTCTAACTTCTAGAAGTGGTGAGATGAATGCCACAGATTTTCAGCGGAATTTTATCAAGCGAAGCTCGATAAAATCTGGGCGCAAATGCACCAAGGCGGATTTGAGATGACATAAATCTTATTATTAAAAAGCAGGTGAGTGGATGGAACAGAAAGAAATTGAATTGTTGCAAATATTAGAGAAAAATGGTCGTTTAAGTACAGAAACCATTGCCAAAATGATGGAGCTCACAGCTGAAGAAGTTGAGCTTATGATGAAAAAGCTAGAAGAAGAATGTACAATTTTAGGTTATTCAACGTTAGTTAATTGGGCTAAAGTGTTAAAGGATGAACGCGTTACTGCTATGATAGAAGTTAAAGTTACTCCAACACGTGGAGCAGGCTTTGACCATGTAGCCGAACGTATTTATCGGTTTCCAGAAGTTAAGGCCCTTTATTTGATGAGTGGTGCATATGATTTATCGATTACAATTGAGGGTCAGACGATGATGGAAATTAGTCGTTTTGTCTCAGATAAATTATCAACACTTGATTCTGTTGTGTCAACGGTAACGCATTTCGTATTGAAAAAGTATAAGCATGATGGCATCGTGTTCGATAAGAGGGATGACCAAGATAAAAGAATGATGGTGACACCATGATAGATCAATCCTATAACTATATTGCAGATCATATTAATCAATTGCAACCGTCGGGCATTAGACGTTTTTTTGATTTAGCATCGAAGATGGAGAATGTTATCTCATTAGGTGTTGGGGAGCCGGATTTTGTTACCCCATGGAATGTGATTGAAGCAAGCTATCATTCTTTGGAACAGGGGTATACCGCTTATACGGCAAATGCAGGTTTGCTTGAACTTAGACAAGAATTAAGTCGATTCCTTGAAAAGCAATACCATGTAGCTTATCGACCAGAAGATCAACTCTTGATTACGGTAGGGGCAAGTCAAGCAATCGATCTTGCCTTTCGAGCAATCCTTAATCCTGGTGATGAGGTGCTTGTTATCGAACCAAGCTTTGTTTCCTATGTACCAGCCATTAAGCTAGCTGGCGGAGAACCGGTTATTGTTGAAGCAACCGAGCAACATGCCTTCAAAGTCCAACCTGAAGATATTGAACGAGCCATTACAGGTAAAACAAAGGCGATTTTAATTTGTAGTCCAAATAACCCTACTGGTGCTGCTTTGAATAAGGAAGAGTTAGCTGCTATCGGTCAGATTGCCCAAAGACATGACCTTATTGTCGTTTCTGATGAGATTTATGCTGATTTACTTTATGATGAACCTTTTACAAGCTTTGCTGCAATACCGAACATGCAGGAAAGAACAATTTTAATATCAGGTTTTTCAAAAGCTTTTGCGATGACCGGATGGCGCTTAGGCTATGCGGCTGCACCAAAAGCGATTATTGAAGCGATGACGAAGATCCATCAATATACGATTATGTGCGCACCGACGATGGCTCAGTATGGGGCGCTAGAGGCATTAAGAAATGGGCAGGATAGTGTGATAGAAATGAAGACTAGTTATCGCCAGCGTCGAAATTATGTGGTACGTACGCTTCAGGATATTGGGTTCCCTTGTCACCTGCCTGGTGGTGCCTTTTACGTCTTTCCATCAATTAAAGGGACAGGACTTACATCTGAGCAATTTGCTGAGCGATTGCTTGATGAACAAAAGGTGGCCGTGGTTCCAGGGCATGTTTTTGGTAAAAGTGGAGAAGGATATGTGAGATGTTCGTATGCAACATCGATGCAACAATTAACAGAAGCGATGAAACGTATTAGACGTTTTATGGAACAATTTAATTAAATTTTGTAGAGGGGCATAGTCAGAGACTGTGCCTCTTTTTCAAAGGGTAAGTTGATAAGTGCTAATGGGGCATAGGAAGACTATTTAATGCCAATGAAAAAAGTGATAGATATTTAGGAACCGATAAGCGAATTAATCGTTGAATTCCGAATCTAATCATAAAGTGAAACTTCGTTCAGTGGGGGTTTCGACGGATAGGATGTGCTCGTGCAGACGTTGCGACACGACGCGCGAACTTAGTCAGCTTCTTCTCCACCCACTGAACGTTAGTTGAACCAATCGGGCCGTTACTGGCTGTTGGCTCTCCCGCTTAGAAATGACGTGTTCCCTTATTTCTTGAAGTGGGCGTCTTACAAAAGCCCTTCGATGGGGCGAGTAATCGCAGCCCCAGCCAGTTACACTGCGATAAAAAAATACAAAAATGTTAGGTATAATGTTATAATGACGAATAATTATATTAATTAGCCAACTTAATGTTCGATATTAGCGAAGGGAATGAGTTAAATATGCAAACAGACTTAGATATTGCTAGACAGGCTGAATTAAGGCCGATCCGTGAGATTGTGCAACAATTGGATTTGGCGGATGATGAATGGGAGTCTTTTGGAAAATATAAAGCTAAACTTTCCTTAAATGTACTAGAAAGGCTAGAAGAACAAAAGTCGGGTAACTTGATTTTGGTGACATCGATTAATCCTACTCCAGCAGGTGAAGGTAAATCCACAGTAACAGTTGGCTTAGGGCAGGCTTTACAAAAAATCGGCAAAAAAACAATGATTGCACTACGCGAACCTTCGCTTGGCCCTGTAATGGGGATAAAGGGAGGCGCCACGGGCGGGGGTTACGCTCAAGTTGTGCCGATGGATGAAATAAACCTGCACTTTACAGGGGATATGCATGCCATTACGACAGCAAATAATGCACTAGCCGCCTTTATTGACAATCATCTTTTTCAAGGCAATGCCTGCGGACTTGACCCAAGACGAATCACATGGAAGCGGGTATTAGATTTAAATGATCGTGCGCTTAGAGAGGTAATCGTTGGTTTAGGTGGCCCTAAGCAAGGGGTACCAAGACAAGATGGATTTAATATTACAGTTGCCTCCGAAATAATGGCTATCCTATGTCTAGCACAAAGTTATCAAGATTTACGGGAACGATTAGCACAGATTGTTGTCGGTTATAGGCATGACCAAACACCAGTTACCGTTAAGGATCTTGGCTATCAAGGTGCTTTAACCTTATTGCTGAAGGATGCATTTAAGCCAAATCTTGTCCAGACAATTGAAGGCGTACCAGCCCTAATTCATGGTGGTCCATTTGCCAACATTGCTCATGGTTGTAATAGTATTATTGCTACGAAAATGGCAAGTAAGCTGGCGGACTATGTTGTGACTGAAGCTGGATTTGGAGCAGATTTGGGCGCAGAGAAATTTTTAAATATCAAAGCAAGAGTTGGGAAATTAGATCCTAAAGCTGTGGTTATTGTTGCGACAATTAGAGCACTAAAAATGCATGGTGGCGCATCAAAAAATCAACTTGATCAGGAAAATGTTCAAGCTTTGTCAAAGGGAATTGATAATCTAGCTAAACATATTGAAACGATACAGTCATTTGGTCTGCCTTTTGTTGTAGCATTGAATCAATTTACTACAGATACCTCTAAAGAGATTAAGACCATACAAGCATGGTGTGAACAGCATCAGGTACCAATAGCTTTGACAACCGTCTGGGGAGATGGAGGACTTGGTGGAATTGAATTAGCAGAGCAGCTAGTAAAGATAATTGATCGTGAGCATCCGCATTACCATCCACTATACTCCTTAGAAGCAAGCTTATCAGCTAAAATTGAAACAATCGCTAAAAACGTATACGGTGCAAACCGAGTTATCTTTTCAGATTTGGCGAAACAGCAGTTAAGCGAATTTGAGCAAAATGGTTGGTCCAATCTACCTGTATGTATGGCTAAAACTCAATATTCGCTTTCAGACCAACCTGAACGATTGGGTAGACCTCGGGATTTTAATTTGACTATTCGAGAATTACGTCCATCGATAGGGGCAGGCTTTATTGTGGCCCTTACTGGGGAAGTGCTAACAATGCCAGGGTTGCCAGCTGAGCCTGCAGCTTTGAATATGGACCTTGATCAAACCGGTCGCGCGCTGGGATTGTTTTAATGGAAAGGGGCTAATTATGCCCCTAACAAACTAATGGTAACCGTGTTTTAACTTCATTCAACGGAATTTTACCGAGCGAAGCGCGATAAAATTTGAGGAAATACGCCAAGACGCTTTGATCTAAGGGCCTAATCTCGATCTAAGCTATGATAAATTCTATTTCATCTTTTTTACGTGAGTATTTAATATGTAAATTCTTCTGATTAAAATACCAGCCATCTTTTTTTTCGATAAAAAAGGTAATCCCTTCAATTATGGTTTTGGTTAGGGGCTCGACAGGCAGATCGTTTTGCGTCATACCAAGAGAAAAGCCGGCTTGTTCCCCACCATGGCCACCATAGCGAACAAAGAATCGAAGATAGTCACCATTTGTTAAATCCAGTTCATTTATAAGCCAGTTGACAGCAGGTTGAGATAGTGTAATTTCCATGTGATACCTCCTTACTTCTAATATAGCAAATAAATGTTAGCAAAGCGAATAATCAAATTATTACCTAGCTGAACGTCTGTTATAAAAAGGAACGAATCGTTCATATTCTGTAAGAGGTAGACCGCCAATTGATGTGAGTAAAGTTCACTTGGTAAATGATATGACATGATTAGTTGTTAGAAAATCTAACAAAGGAATCGCATTCTAACAAGCTTAAAGATATAATGAAAGTAAGAGTATCGCAGGGGAGCTGATGGTGATAAATGAGCCAAGAAACTTCTTATAAAGAGCGTAAGGTTATTACAATTGGAGTAGTAAGTGAATTGACAGGGTTATCAGAGCGCCAAATTCGCTATTATGAAGAGCGGAAATTAATTTTTCCGGAGCGATCTCCTAAAGGAAATCGTAAGTATTCATTTTTAGATGTTGAGCACTTAATGGATATTGCCAATAAACGAGAAGAAGGCGTACAAACATTTGAAATACGTCAAGAAATGCTTAGGAAGAAGCGTAAGCAAGAGCGGCATGGTCGAAAGGAATTACTTCGAGGTGAGATTAATGCCCGATTCGGAATACAAAATGATTAATCATCGTCCGACCTGGGTAATTCTAAAGCGAAAAACTACATGAAAGATGAATAGGTAAGCTTAGGCTTGCCTTATTTTTTTAGACGAGAAAGTGTTAATATGGATGAAGGTCATTTCTTATAATTAAATTGTCTGAGTTTTACAATACAAGTCGAATAGTAAAGGGCCTATTATTATTTTGACCTAGGCCTTTAGATTGTTGTGGAAACTAAATAGGATTTAGGAATTAAAAAAGCTTTTATATTATTATTATCTTACCCATTATTTAGTGACGAATGGCTATGTTGTTCTACAATAAAAGGAGGTTAGGTTAAGAATTAATCTAATTTTGGATTATCTTGAACTAAAAACATTTTGGAAACGTTGGATCTCTGTTAAAATAATATTGTCAATTATTGTTGAAGTGTGAGACTTTTTCCAAAAAATAAGTCAAAATAACTACATATTGACAAAAGGAGTGATAGTATGTCCATATAGTCTGTTGGTACTATTGATGATAGATTAGATGATCGCTTTTTCTGTGGGTTATGTGACTAATTACTGCTTTAAATACTATAAGGCATAAGTCACAATCCGAAAGTATCTATTTTTTCAGAAAAAAAGCACTTATTGATAAGTTTTCTTACAATTGCCCTCTATTTAGTGAAATGCTTGGTTGACGATTTTGTCTAAAATAAGTAACATATGTAATAAGTTGGTCGGCTGATGCTTGTGTTCGGTTTGCTTAGATTTATCAGTTAAAATACTAAACAATTGGAGAAAAGAAGTGATCGAATAGAAGATGAGATTATTATTTATCAAAAAGTCTTCCCTGCTACGTGATGGGATAGTAGAACTCTTAAAGCGTCAGTTTGTTAATAGTAAAATTTATTGCTGTGGTGAGAGCGATGAAAGTGCGCTAATTGAGCTAGGTCAAAAAGCCGACTTGATCATAATTGATATTCATACAGCGATAGCTGTTGAGTCTTTTGCCCAATATTTTCAATCACTTAATAAAAAGGTTATTGCTTGGGTTGAAGATGTTTCTGCACCAAACACAGCATCTTTATTTGCCTTAGGGTTAGATGGCTATCTTTACTTTGATATGGATGAACAAGCACTAACACAGTCAATTAAGCTCGTACTAGAAGATAAGCGATATGTTCATCCGGCCTTAGCCAATTGCCTTTTGGAAGTTTACGTTCGCTCTCAGACCAAAAAGCCTGAGCCACCAATCGAACTACTCTCTAAGCGGGAATGGGAAGTATTACAGTTATTAGTTAAAGGTTATAGTAACATGAGGATTGCCAATGAACTGTACTTATCTGATAAGACAGTTAAAAATTACGTTAGTTCTATATTACATAAGTTAGAGGTTCCTGATCGAACCAATGCTGTTTTGACAGCGCTAAAAAAACAATGGGTATATTTATAAATAAGAAGAGATAGACTAAATTTAGTCTATCTCTTCTTATGATCTTATATCTATACGCTTGAAATAAACAAAATAAAAAGATTAGTTTAATGATGAGAGCAGGTCTAACGCCTTTTCTGTTCCAAATGCATATTCAGTTACTTGCCCAGATTGAATATAAAGAATCGTTGGTGTGCCTGCAATTTCTATTGCTTCAGCATTTGATGGTCTTGTTTCTGGGTATGCCGTTTGATGAACAGCGATAATTTGATCCTGATTATCAACTATTATTTCCCAATTGACGTTACTATCGTCAAGGAAAGTCTCTGCATCCTCAAAATATTGCTCCTCACCATCCTCTACTTTACCAATAACTCGGTCATATTGCTGATGATGTGCATCCCAATTATACCAAGCGGAGTGGTTCTGATTAGCTTGCATATCTACTAAATATATAGGAAGATCTGCATCATTTGCAAATTGTACAACATCCTCTTCAATTTGTTGGCAATAGATACACCCCTCTTGCCAAAAATATACCAAATATTCTTTTTCGCTTTGATCAAAGCTATCAGAAACATTAATAGCCTTTAGGTCAGTAGTTTGACTTACCTTTCCAGCACCTATTTGTGTCAAAATGATTAAGGCAATAATGGCTAAGACAACGACACTAATGGTGATTAGCCCTGCTTTTTTCAAATCTCCTCAACCCCTTCGGTTTTTCGATTAATTAATAGTATAATCGAATCCCTGCTCTACGTAAATTTTTTTAAATCGATAACAAACATTCCATGAAACGCTTTGGATAGACTTAAGGTTTAAGGTGATAATAAAAACGAGAGTAGTATAGATACTTTCCAAAAAGAATAAAATAGCTTGTTGTTTGAACCAATCAATTAAGGTGGAAATTAGATGAGGAATAGGTGTGATTAGATGAAGCGTATTTTTTTGGCTATGATAGCCGTCACTATTTTGTTAGGTTTCTTATATAATGAAGCTGCTATTAGCGCTAATGATTCGGCTGAAATACATGATATTCGACGCCCCTTTATCCCTGGAAGAGAGCAGAATATTTTTTAACTTCATTCAACAGAGCTCTCCTAATTCTTTCTATAAGTGGTGAGATGTAAGCCTATTTTGTATACCATTCAGGGGAGGCTGAACCCCCATGCCAAAAAATTTCAGCAAAAACATCGAGTAAAGCTCGGTAAAATTTGGGCGCAATTACCCCAAGGCAATTTGATTGATTAGTACGCCGTTAGGAAAGTTGCCATTTAGCAATGAAGCGTATCAATGTGGGGCATTTTTATTAATGTAACAGGTCTCGTGAATGTGTTAAAGTCATGAGGCCTGTTTTTCTTTTCTTCCCAATCATTTAATAAAAGCTTATAATGGGGCTATTAGAGAATAGAGGTAGGGGGAAAAAATGTGAGGGAAAAGAACTCACTTGTACCATTAAAGCTATTATTATTCAGTTTTCACGGGGCTAATACGATGATGGTGAGCTTTTTGCCGTTATTATTAACTTATCGAGGCTTAAATGGGCAGGAGATTGGTTGGGTATTAGCGGTAGGGCCAGCCATTTCAATCATATCAAAACCCTTTTGGGGGTTTATGAGTGATAAGTATCAAACGGTCCAAAAAATACTAAAGATTATAGCGTTCGGTTTAATCATTAGTAGTATTATTTTTTTACAAATGCAAACATTAGCACTTATTTTAGGAGTAGCTGTCCTTTTTTATTTTTTTTCGTCACCAATTGGACCGCTAGCGGATAGCCTGACTCATCGACGGGCCGAAGCGTTAGGTGTTTCGTTTGGATCGATTCGAACATGGGGATCGATCGGTTTTGCAATCTGTTCATTGCTAGTGGGAGGATTACTCGATTGGATTGGCGTTCAATACTTAGTCATTCCTTATGTGTTCATGGCCACTGTTGTTCTGATTACGTGCTTTTATTTAGTCGATGTAAAGGTTGAGACAGAACCCGTTCATCTTCGCGATGTAAAAAAACTGATTAAAAATGGACCATTACTCTTATATTTAGCCATCTTAATATTAATTACGGTAACGCATCGAGCGAATGACAGCTTTATTAGTTTATATATTGGTCAGCTTGGTGGTCGGGATAGTTTAGTTGGCTGGGCTTGGTTTATAGGAGTGGCAAGTGAAGCAGCTGTATTTGCTTTTGCAAATAAATGGTTTAGAAGATTCCATCCACTTATCTTTATGAGTATAGCTGGATTTCTTTTTGCTGCTAGGTGGTTTATGTATAGTTTAGTCAGTGCTCCAATTGCGGTTGTGTTGCTACAGGTATTGCATGGATTGTCTTTTGGTGCTTTCTATTTAGCGTCATTTCATTATGTCACACGCCTTATTCCTGACGAATTACAAGCTACTGGACATCTTATGTTTATGACTGTATTTTTTGGTATATCGGGTATTGTAGGCTCATTAGGAGGCGGCTTTATTTTCGATCATTATGGTGGGCAGACTTTATACTTGATTATGGGAATAATGGCTCTTTTAGGGGCAGGTTTAATCCTGACTTATCACACGTTTATAAGGCAGCGTTAGATGTTAAGGAGGAAATAAGTTGGAACAGCACACAGTTACGCAAGTCTGCTTATTAGCGGGTAAGATCATGCTTCAGAGTGGGGCGGAAACTTATCGAGTTGAAGATACAATGGTCAGGATTGCACAGTCATTTGGTATGGAAAATGCTCAAGCCCATGCGACGCCTACAGCTATTATGTTCGCCATTTCAACGTCAGAACCGACTAATTTTGTTCGGATCATTGATCGTGCTACCGATTTACATAAAGTTGCACAGGTTAATAGTATTTCACGTCATATTTCATCAGGAGAGTTAACATTAAGTGAAGCAAGTAAACAGCTCCATACGATTGAGCAACAGAAGGATACGTATCCTAAGTTTATTCAAGTGCTAGCAGCGGCATTTGTTAGTGGCGGCTTTACCATTATGTTTGACGGGCAATGGTATGATTTCTTACCATCATTAGTAGTTGGTGGCTTAAGTTATGGTCTAATGACCTATTTTCATGAGGTGGTAAAAATCCGTTTTTTTGCTGAATTTTTAGCTGCAATCTTTTTAGGTCTGACCGCCTATTTATCGGTCCAAATAGGCTTTGGTTATCATATAGACAAAATTATTATTGGCTCGGTTATGCCGCTTGTTCCTGGTGTTTTAATTACCAATGCAGTAAGAGATTTAATGGCAGGTCACTTAGTTTCGGGATTGAGTAAAGGTGCAGAGGCTTTTTTGACATCATTTGCAATTGGTGCGGGAATAGCTGTCATCTTTTTTATTGTATAAAGATCAATCAATGGAGGAAAGGGTATGCTGATTTTTGAACAGTTACTAGTCAGTTTTATCGCAGCTGCAGGCTTTGCGATAATCTTTAATACGCCACGCCAGGTCCTTTGGCCATGTGGTCTTGTTGGCATGTGTGGCTGGTTTGTCTATACGCTGCTAGGTTTGGCGAATGTTGATGCGGTAGTAGCAACATTAATAGCGTCCATCATTGTTGCTGTCATTAGTCAGCTTTTTGCTAAGTGGTTTCGCACACCGATTCTTATTTTTAATGTTGCGGGAATTATTCCCTTTGTTCCTGGGGGCTTAGCCTATGATGCCATGCGACAATTTGTTGAAAATAACTACGATATGGCGATTCAGCTAGCGGCAAGAGTGGTACTGCTCTCGGGTGCAATCGCGCTAGGGCTTGTATTTTCTGAAATAATCAACCAAATGATTCGACGTGCTAAATGGAAAAGAATAAATGATCGGCTGATTAAGGATTAGTCTTAATCTTAGTAGGAGTAAAAAGCGGAAATAAGGGAAAAAGAAAATAATGATAAATAAAGGATAAGGAGATTAAACCGATGATTACTTTAAAAAAACAAAATGAAGGTGTACATGAGTTAACCAATAGTAAAGCTGTTGTAAGTATTGGAGCAGCAAAAGACAGTGATACAGAAGGGTTTTCACCGGTTGATTATTTGTGTAGTTCAGTTAGTATGTGTGTAGCCCTTACCTTAGACGCCATTATTAAACGGGATCGTTTACCTATCAACGGATACAGCATTGAAGTAAATGCTACTAAAGCTGATGATCGACCATCACGTTTTGAACAAATAGATTTAACAATTAAATTCGATGGTGAGATTGATGATCAAACCCGAATCAAATTAGAGAAATCTGCTGAGCGGGGCTGTACAATTGGTCATACGCTTGAACATGGTGCAACGGTTACGATTACTTCGAAATGAAAGAACAGAGAGTAAATGAGGATAAACAAACCGAATACCACTCAAACGGTGCCTCCCCTAGAAGTTTAGAATTAAAATGAACTGATAGGGGGTGTTATCGTTATCCGCATCCATTAACTAACAGGGTGAATCAGATAAGTGTGGTTCAAGGAATACAGAGCTCTATTAAGTTTATAACAAAAGAGCAGCAGACCACACTCGGTTTTATTGATCATGTTGTCAGTGAAAGCTACTATAATGCCCTCATTTTTAGCAATTTTTTTGTTTTAGTCCAGTTTCTATTGTATAGTTAATCTAAAGATCGGAATATTCTGAATCAAGGAGAATGCAGATGAAATTAGTTACATATCAGGATAAAACCCGGAGGTATAGCTACCGCATGGGATTTGTTAAAGATGACTGTATTATCGATTTGATGGAGGCTTGTCGTTACATGTATCGCCAGCAGGGTAATCAGGATCAGGCCTATATAGCCCCCTCCCTTTGCCCTTCAGATCCAACAACCTTCTATCAACAAGGTTTCCGTGGTATCCAAGAAGCACAAAAGGTTGCTAATTATTTTCAACAAGCCGAGCTAACAGATTATACATATAGGCGTACAGAAGTTAAGCTTGGTCCTCCCGTTATTCAACCAGGTAAGATTATTTGTATAGGCAAAAACTATCGCAATCATGTTAAAGAAATGCAAAGTGAGATTCCTGAATACCCTGTTCTGTTTGCTAAGTTCGCTAATGCATTAATAGGACCAGATGATGAAATAAGGAAAAGTAAGCAGACTACTAAACTAGATTATGAGGTAGAGTTAGCCATTGTAATGGGGAGACAGGCAACAGCTGTAAGTGAAGCTGAATCTTTAAACTATATAGCAGGCTATACCATTGCGAATGATATATCGGCTCGAGACCTTCAAAAAAGAACGCCACAATGGTTACAGGGAAAAAGCTTAGATCGGTCCACTCCAATTGGGCCTTGGTTAGTGACAACAGATGAAATACCAGACCCGGGTAAGTTAATGATCAAGTCATCAATCAATGGTGAAAAACGTCAATTATCCAATACAGATCAGTTGATTTTTTCAATACCTCACCTTATTTCGTTTATTTCTTCCTTAATAACATTAGAACCTGGTGACCTCATTTTAACGGGGACACCAGATGGAGTAGGGTTTGCCCAAAGTCCACCTTCCTTTTTGGAAAGGGGAGATATCGTTGAAATGGAGATTGAAAAAATCGGTAAATTAAGCAATGTTGTTCAATAAAAGCAGTTGAGGCTAGGACCTCAACTGTTTTTTTTTCTGCAGAAGTCTCCCGATTCTATAATTGGGTGAGATAAACACCTATTTGTATTCCATGCAGTGGGGGTTCAATCCTGGGCTGAATCAAGTTAAAGTCTTCAGCGGGAAATTTATTGAGCGAAGCGCAATAGATGCTGGACGCAGATACGCCAAGGCGGATTTGATCGAGCTATTTTGTATGAAATAATCAATCCTTAACTCAGATATTGTTATCGCAGTGTACTGGCTGGGGCTGCGATTACTCGCCCCATCGAAGGGCTTTTGTAAGACTCCACTTCAAGAAATAAGGGAACACGTCATGTCTGAGTGGGAGATCCAACAGCCAGTAACGGCCCGATTGGTTTAACTAACGTTTAGTGTGGGAGAGAGGAAGCTGACTAAGTTCGTCGCAATGTCAGCACGAGCACATCCTAATGCGTCGAAACCCTCTACTGAACGAAGTTTCACTTTATTTTTTAAGGTAATCATGATAAATTATAAACAAATTAATCCTATAATTCATATTGTTATAATATGAATTAAAAGGAGTTGAATGAATTGGGGAGAGAATTTATTCGTTTATTTGATCATTGGGCTAAAGACTACGACCAAACTGTTCAAGGTTACGACCCGGAATATAAAGCCGTTTTCTTGGATTATGATATGATCTTACGGGCCATCGTAGATCAAGTTCAAGGAAATGTACTTGAATTTGGTGTCGGTACAGGTAACCTAACAGCCAAAATTTATGCAGCAAATCACCGAATATTTGGCGTTGAGCCATCAAAAGAGATGCGTAAGCAAGCAAAGCTTAAGGTTCCACAAGTTACCATTTATGATGGTGATTTTTTAAAATACCCGAAATTCGATTGTCAGATAGACACAATTGTAAGTTCTTATGCCTTTCATCATCTAACTGATACTGAGAAAAGTCAAGCCATATTAGCCTATAGTCGGATTTTGCCACTAGGGGGACGGATTATTTTTGCTGATACAGCATTTGCAACAAAGAAGGCAAGAGAAGAAGCGATTCGCAAGGCTGAGAAAATGCAATATTTTAATTTGGCAGAAGATTTAAAAACAGAGTACTACCCATTGCTGCATGAGCTTGAGCAGGCTTTTACTCAGGCAGGCTTTAAGATTGAATTTAAGCGCTTAAATGATTTTGTGTGGCTTATGGCGGCAGAAAAAGTTAGGGAGGTTGAAGTGATTGACTAAGACCATTGTTATGGAAAGGTTTAAGGTTAAACTAAGCAGATGCTTACAGGGCATGGATGCGAGTAATGGCCAGAAGCATTTGAAAGTGAGTGAAAGTATTGCCATTATTTAAAAGCATTAATGAGACGATTGGAAATACACCATTGCTTGAATTAAAGAGCTTTTCACAAGTAAATGGTACTAAAATTTTTGCTAAATTGGAATATTTTAATCCAGGTGGCAGTATCAAAGACCGCCTTGGTCAAGCTATTGTAGAAGAAGCGATAGCAGAGGGTAAGCTTAACGTTGGTGGCACAATAATTGAGCCAACTGCAGGGAATACAGGTATTGGTATAGCTTTAGCTGCAATCAAATATGATCTGCGCGTTATTTTTTGTGTGCCAGAAAAATTTAGTATTGAAAAACAGGAGTTAATGAGAGCGCTTGGTGCTGAGATTGTGCATACTGAGTCGGCAGAAGGAATGCAAGGAGCTGTAAGGAAGGCAAAGGAACTTCAACAAAACTATCCCGGCAGCTATTTGCCCCAGCAATTTGAGAACCCTCTTAATCCAGAAGCATACTATCGAACACTTGCACCAGAGCTATGGGGCGAGTTACAAGGAGAAATTGATATCTTTGTAGCAGGAGCTGGAACTGGGGGGACATTTACTGGGACGGCTCGTTATTTAAAAGAACGGAATCACATGATAAGAACGGTCATTGTTGAACCTGAGGGATCGATTATCGGCGGTGGTGCTGCTGGTTCACATAAAACGGAGGGGATTGGTATGGAAATCCTACCACCCTATATGAATAGAGATCATTTTGACAGTATTTATACAGTTCCAGATCAACATTCGTTCAACTATGTGAGCTTGCTCACTAAAAAAGAAGGATTACTCGTTGGAAGTTCATCTGGTGCGGCAATGTATGCAGCTGTTAAAGAAGCGGAAAAAGCAAAACCCCACACACATATTGTCACGGTTTTTCCGGACAGTAGTGAGCGCTACTTAAGTAAGCAGATTTATCAAGGAGGAGTCTAGATGCGGAAAAAAACAAAAATGATTCATGCGGGTATTACTGGGGATAACCAAACAGGGGCAGTTTCTGTACCAATTTTTCAGGTTAGCACATATAAACAGCCAGAGGCAGGCAAACATACTGGTTACGAGTACTCTAGAACAGGAAACCCAACGAGACATGCACTTGAAACAACAATAGCAGAACTTGAAAATGGAACAGCAGGATTTGCTTTTGCTTCAGGTATGGCAGCAATCACAAGTGTGATGATGCTATTTGAGCCGGGTGATCATATCATTGTTACAGATGATGTATATGGTGGCTCTTACCGTTTAATGACTAGAGTACTAGAAAGGTTTAAGTTAAACTATAGCTTTGTCGATACCTCAGATCTTAAAGAGGTTAAGAAGGCGGCTCAACCCGAAACGAAAGCGGTTTTTATAGAGTCGCCAACAAACCCATTATTAAAAATTACGGATATTAATGCAGTAGCAGCGTTTACGCATTCGAAAAAGCTAAAATTGATTGTTGATAATACCTTTGCCACACCCTATTTTCAAAACCCCATTGATCTTGGAGCTGATATTGTCGTGCATAGTGCAACCAAGTACATTGGTGGACATAGTGATGTTGTAGCTGGTTTGGTGGTGGTTAACACAGAAGCATTGGCGGAAGAGCTACACTTCATTCAGAATTCTATTGGCTCAATTCTAGGCCCTCAAGATGCTTGGTTATTATTACGTGGCATTAAAACTTTGGGGATCAGAATGGAAGCAATTGAGTCCAATGCACAACATATTGCTAACTTTTTAATGAATCATCCAGACGTGGCTAAAGTCTTTTATCCAGGACTAGTACAACATACTGGGCATGAAGTGGCAGAAAAGCAGACAAGAGGCTTTGGTGGAATGATTTCCTTCGATGTTGGAAGTGAAGAAAAAGCAGATCAAGTAGTGGATCGAGTTAACTATTTTACCTTAGCTGAAAGCCTTGGTGCAGTGGAAAGTCTCATTTCGATCCCTGCAAAAATGACACATGCATCGATACCAAGATCACGCCGGTTAATGCTTGGTATAACAGATGGACTAGTACGTTTATCGGTTGGTATAGAGGATATTGACGATTTAATTGAAGATTTAGCTCAAGCATTAAAAAGTTATGAATAGCATGAATAAGCATGCAGGCACTAATTAGGACTATACATTAGTCATTTAGTAAAAAAGGTTAAAAAACTGAATCTGTGTAATAGACCCGAAACAAGCACGTAGACATTATAAATCTACGTGCTTGTTATTGCCTAAAATCAAAGCGTCACATACTATTTCAACATGTTTTACGGCTGCTCACCGATTTAAAGACATTTGCCTCAATTTATCAAAATGATCTTATTTTGATCTGCTTGTTCTAATAGAACAATAGTTGATTCAATTTAATAACCTATCCGTGTTGGCAAAACAAGAAAGATTAAAATAAATGAATTTACATTTATTATGTATAATTATTCAGCTCTAATTATTTTTTTAATAAAATAGTTGATATCTATTGTATAAAAATTCATTTTAAAGTATAATAATTAACCACAAACAAGATCGGATTGGAAGTGTTTAAAGAGATGAAAGTAGCAGTAGTAGGGGGAACGGGATATGGTGCTGTGGAACTTACCCGCTTTTTGCATCATCATCCCTATGTAAAGCTAGAGCAAGTCATTTCACATTCACAAGCCGGCGTTGCGTTGTCACAGGTGTATCCGCATCTAATTACGATTGTTGACCAACCGATGGATGAGCTTAAGTTAGATGAAATGATTGATAATGTTGATCTTATCTTTTTTGCAACACCAACTAGTGTTAGCAGCAAACTTGCACCAAGTTTCATTGAGCAGGGTATTATTTGTATCGATCTATCTGGCGATTTTCGCTTAAATAATCGTGAGCAATATCAAGATTGGTATGGTTATCAAGCTGCGGATCAATTGTATTTAGATCAGGCGGTTTACGGATTAAGTGAGATCTATCGTGAACAGATAAAGAAGGCACGCTTAATCGCCAACCCGGGTTGTTATCCGACAGCTACTTTACTAGGCTTAATTCCAGCACTTCAATCAAATAAAATCAAAGCAAGCTCAATTATCGTTGACGGAAAGACAGGAACATCAGGTGCTGGAAGGAGTACGTCATTAACGATGCATTACTCTGAAATGAATGAGAATGTAGTTGCCTACCAACTTGGACAACATAAGCATATTCCGGAAATGGAGCGTTACCTTTCAGAAACTGTAGACCAGCCGATTCAACTTAACTTCACACCACATATTGTCCCGATGACACGGGGGATTATGACAACCATCTATGCAGATCTAGCAAAAGAAATCAGTCAAGCTGAACTAATAGAACGATATCAAACGTTTTACCAAGATGATCCATTTATTAGAATTCGAAGTAACGGAACGATACCTGCAACGAAACACGTGTATGGCAGTAATTACTGTGACATAGCGCTACATATTGATCAAAGGACGGGTAAGTTAATTGTCGTTTCAGTTATTGATAATTTAGTTAAAGGAGCCGCAGGGCAAGCGATCCAAAATATGAATATTTTATTTAATTGGGATGAACAGACAGGCTTAAATCAGATTCCGCTTTATCCTTAAGGAGGTTAACCATGATGAAATTAGCAACATTGACAGATAAAATAACCCTAATCGAGCACGGCAATATAGCTTCTCCTAAAGGGTTTCAAGCTGGGGGCTTACACTGTGGGATTCGAAAGAAAAAATTAGACTTAGCTTGGCTATATTCAGAGTCACCTGCTTATGCGGCTGGTGTTTATACCACTAATAGCTTTCAGGCTGCTCCGCTAAAAGTCACGCAAGAAAGTATAGCAGTCGAAAATAAACTTCAAGCCTTAATTGTTAATTCAGGTATTGCCAATGCCTGCACGGGAGAGCAAGGTCTTGAAGATGCCTATGAAATGCGTCAGTTAATAGCTGAACGCTTTAATATCCCAGCTCATTATGCAGCCGTATCATCAACGGGTCTAATTGGAGAGCTATTACCAATGCCTGTGATCCGTGATGGAATTCATCAAATTGATCCGATGGTACAAACAAGTGATTCATTTGAAACAGCCATTTTAACTACGGATACCAAGGAAAAAGGACTTGCTGTAACGATTGAAATAGACGGTAAAAAAGTGACGTTAGCGGGAGCTGCCAAAGGCTCTGGTATGATTAATCCTAATATGGCAACTATGTTAAGTTTTGTGACAACAGATGCCTGTGTAGAACCCGATGCTTTAGAGGCTGCCTTGAAGCAAGTAACCGATGAGTCATTTAACATGATTACAGTGGACGGGGATACAAGTACAAATGATATGGTCCTTGTTTTAGCTAATGGCCAAGTTGAACATACCCCACTAGAGCCGAATCATCCACAATGGTCAGAATTTGTTCATGCACTTAAGTTTGTTTGTCAAACCTTGGCTAAGGAGATTGCGAGAGATGGTGAGGGGGCGACAAGGCTTATTGAGGTTCAAGTGGTTGGTGCCGAAACCGATGATCAAGCTCGCCAAATTGGTAAGTCGGTTATTGGTTCGAACTTAGTTAAAACAGCTATTCACGGTTCAGATGCGAATTGGGGTAGAATTATCACGGCAATAGGTTACAGTGGTGTGCCAATTTCTCCGAGTCAAGTGGACGTTAAACTTGGAGAGATTACCGTAGTGAAAGCTGCTGAGCCTGTTAGCTTCAGTGAAGCCGAAGCAAAGGCTTATCTCAGCCAAGACGATGTCACTATTGTTATCGCTGTAGGAGAGGGGTCAGGGCAAGCAATTGGCTGGGGCTGTGATCTTTCCTATGAGTATGTCAGAATAAATGCATCATATCGTACTTAAAAGATATTTCTAATGTACATGTTAATAAAGTATTAAAATTAAAGCAAAGAAGCCATTCGACGTAGTGGGAATCTTGAAGGGCGAAGTATAAGAAAAACTAACATATTCACTAAAAGACGAGCGAATATGAGATTTTCTAAGTTTTTTGAACACGAACTTAAAGGGGAGTTTGGATATGTCCTATATCGTTATAAAATGTGGTGGCAGTATTGTTGATGAATTACCTGATCAGTTTTTTAAAAGTATTCTCCAACTACAAAAAAACAAGCAAGTTAAACCGGTAATTGTTCATGGTGGAGGACCAATGATTTCTTCACAATTAGAGCAAATGAATGTATCCACTACATTTATTGATGGGTTACGTGTTACGACTAATGAAGTTTTAGATGTGGTTGAAATGGTACTAAGTGGTTCAGTGAATAAACAAATTGTCCGTAAGTTAATCGAACAAAATGCACAAGCTGTTGGAATGAGTGGCATTGATGGTCATTTAATTGAAGCGGCTCCAGTCGAACAGGCTAATCAGGTTGGTTATGTCGGCCAAGTCAAAAAGGTCAACATTGAGTTAATCCAAACGATAGCCGAACAAAATTATATTCCAGTTATCTCACCTATTGCAATCGGGTTAGATCAACAACGCTATAATATTAACGCAGATACGGCAGCAGCAGCGATTGCTGCCGAACTTAAAGCTCCACTTTGTTTTATTAGTGATATTCAGGGAATTTGCCATGGGGACAGTGTATTGTCAATGGTCAATCAAACGCAGATTACTCAACTCATCGAGCAGGAAGTCATTCATGGTGGCATGGTGCCAAAAGTTAAAGCAGCACTGACAGGCTTAGCTTCTGGTGTCCCGAAAGCTGTCATTGTAAATGGACATGAAAGTAATGGTCTGATTAAATTTATCGATGGTAAAGCAGTAGGAACACGAATCTGTTTAAAGGAGGTTTCACATGTCTAAGCAAATTGAGACTGAATTCGTTCAAGCCGTCATGCCTACCTATAATCGATTCCCTATTACTCTTGTCAAGGGGCAAGGCAGCAAAGTGTGGGATCAGCAGGGAACTGAATATCTCGATTTTACTTCTGGTATTGCAACATGTAATTTAGGACACCGACCACCAGCAGTCCAGCAAGCCATTATGGCACAGTTAGATTTATTGTGGCATTGTTCGAACTTTTATCATATCCCAAGTCAAGAGCAGCTTGCGCAGTGTCTTGTATCCCAGAGTTGCTTTGATCAAGTTTTCTTCGGCAATAGTGGGGCAGAAGCCAATGAAGCCGCAATTAAATTAGTACGTCGCTATGCACAGAAAGTGAAGCAAACGAATCAGATTGAAATCGTGACCTTCCAGCAATCTTTCCATGGACGTACACTGGCCACTTTATCCGCGACAGGACAGGAAAAACTAAAAGATGGCTTTGGACCACAGCTTCCTGGGTTTCGTTATTTAACATATAACAACCTTTCAGAATTAGATGATTTAGCGCAATTAAAACCAATTGCGGTTATGCTTGAGTTAGTTCAAGGTGAGGGTGGCGTGATTCCTGCAGATCAAAAATGGGTCGATAAGCTTGTTGCCATTTGTCATCAGCATGATATATTGATTATTGTTGATGAGGTCCAAACAGGTATGGGAAGAACAGGAAAGCTCTTTGCTTATCAGCAGTATAACTTTGAGCCGGATGTAATTACAGTAGCAAAAGGGCTAGGCTCAGGCTTTCCTATCGGTGCAGTTTTGGCAAAGGCCAATGTAGCTCAAGCTCTGTCGCCAGGTACACATGGGTCAACTTTTGGTGGGAACCCCATAGCTACAACAGCTGGTTTGGCAACATTAGAACAATTGACAGCGCCAAGCTTTTTCTCACAGCTACAAAAGCGTGTCACTTACTTTTGGACAGCATTAGATCAACTTAGTAAACAAAGTGACATTATAAAGATGATTCGTGGTCAAGGCTTTTTAATTGGGATTGAAATAGAAGGTCAAGTCATTGACTATGTAAATCGCGCTCGTGAACACTATCATTTCTTAATGCTACCGACAGGTCCAGATGTGATCCGTTTATTGCCACCATTAACCGCAAGTGAAGCTGAGCTGGATCATGCTATTGAGATATTAAGGCAACTATTTGTTTCATGATTAATTGTTGTTGACAAGCGTAAAAGATATCAGTATAATAGCTCGATAGTGGAATAGATTAATCCCAAATTATCGGGAGAGGTTCTTAGCTTAAACCCTCTATAAAAAACTAAGGGCATATGACGTTAACAAGCCATATCCTTAGCGGGTATGGTTTTTTGTTTGTAGCTAAACGGTTAAAGGAGGTTATAAGATGAGCGGTCGAGCTGATCATGAACTTAAGGATTTATCTTTGTTAGGAAATCAAGCAACACGTTACGCCTTTGATTACACCCCGGATGTGTTGGAGACGTTTGATAATAAACACGTTGATCGTGATTATTTTGTTAAATTTAATTGTCCCGAGTTTACAACACTTTGTCCTAAAACAAATCAGCCGGATTTTGGTACCGTCTATATTAGTTATATACCTGATCAAAAGATGGTTGAAAGTAAGTCACTAAAACTATACTTATTTAGTTTTCGGAACCATGGTGACTTTCATGAGGATAGTATGAACATCATCATGAATGATCTTATCGCCTTAATGCAGCCTCGCTATATTGAAGTTTGGGGTAAGTTTACACCACGTGGCGGCATTTCGATTGATCCTTACTGTAATTATGGCAAACCAGGTACAAAGTATGAACGAATGGCAGAGCATCGTATGCTCAACCACGATCTATATCCAGAAAAGATTGATAATCGCTAAAGAGGGAAAGCTTTGAAGTCTCCTAAAAAAGGAGAGAAGCAATATGTTAATTTATTTAAATGGTCTATTTGTTGGCTTGCTTGTTCTGTCTAATATTATTTCGGTAAAACTATTTAGTATCGGTGAGATTATTTTGCCTGCAGCAGCCATCGTTTATGTGTTTACCTATTTGATAACGGATGTCATTGGAGAAGTCTATGGTAGAGAAATCGCAGTTAAAACAGTTCGTGCAGGCTTCTTTACTCAAATACTTGCTTCATTGTTTATTTTAGCAGCTATATATTTACCATCTGCCAACGCTTTTGATTTACAGGCTGAATTTGCTCTAATTCTAGGCGGGAGCTTCCGCGTTATACTTGCTAGCTTAGCAGCGTATCTCGTTAGTCAGCATCTAGATGTTACTGTTTTTCACAAGTTGAAAGAAAAGCATGGACGTAAGAAGCTCTGGCTAAGAAATACAGCTTCTACTATGTTTAGTCAGTTAATTGATACGTCAATTTTTATTGTTGTGGCATTTTTAGGTGTCGTACCGAATCATGTTTTAATTGGTATGATTGTCACACAATATCTTTTTAAATTTTTAGTAGCAATAGTTGATACACCGTTTGTTTATTTGTTAGTTGGGATTGCTAGAAAAGAAAAACCAAGTAGCTTACCAGCAGATCAAACCAATATTGGCTAAGGGATAGCAAGTAGACAGTGGAAATAACGTAAAATAAATTAGACGGTCGTAGTCCTATATTCCATCGGACTATGGCCGTTTAATCTTTCTTGGAGGAGGATTTTAAAAGTAGATGTACCTTAGAAAGCTTCTCGGATGTTGTACTTATGTAAGTAGTATTTTTTACATTATTAGAGAAAATATAAATCAACAACTCTGTAGTTAAATTGTTGCACGATGAAAATATCAAATATTGTATTGTGTGTCAATATAATCCAGATAAAAAACTCCAATAGCATCAATGGTGTTCGAAAGTCCAGGCATTTGATTTCTCTTGACTGAGTATCACTCAATTAGATACACTACAGTCAAGGTATCATAATATAGAGGTGAGAAATTTGACACATACATTTAAAGCCTATCGTCTTACAAAGCGCAATGATCAAGTTAAAGGAGAAGTTCAGCAGTTATCAATTCATGACCTTCCTGAAGGTGAGGTGTTAATCCGTGTTCACTATTCTGGCATTAACTATAAAGATGCAATGGCGAATATGGAAAATACCCCTATTATAAAGGATTACCCAATTACACCAGGAATTGATTTGGCTGGAGAGGTTGTAGAATCGAGTGATGATCGCTTTACTGAAGGGGATCCAGTTATTGTAACGAGCTATGACCTAGGGGTGAGCCATGATGGGGGGTATAGTGAATATGCCAGAGTTAAGGCTGAATGGGTTATTCCATTACCAGAAGGACTTACTTTAAAGCAGGCAATGATCTTAGGAACAGCTGGTTTAACTGCTGCCTTATCAATTGATCAATTACAGCAACAACAAATTATGCCCGAATCAGGTAAACTACTTGTTACAGGTGCGTCAGGTGGAGTGGGTAGTATTGCGACGGCGATGTTAGCTAATTTAGGCTATCATGTTGAGGCAAGTACTGGAAAAGTAAAAGCCCATGATTGGTTGTATCAACTTGGAGCAAAGAAAGTAATTGATCGTACCGATGTTACAGGTGAAAAACTTCGTACCATTGATCGTCAAACGTGGGCGGGAGCTGTTGATCCTGTCGGTGGCTCAACATTAGCCTCAATCATTAGCAAGCTTAACTATAATGGAGCTGTGGCAGTCAGTGGCTTAACAGGTGGAGTTAAAGTTCCTACCTCAGTGCATCCCTTCATTTTAAGAGGGATTCATTTAATTGGAATTGATTCTGTTTATTGTCCGATGCAAGTGAGACAACATGTTTGGCAACGAATGGCTACAGATCTTAAATTAACGGTACAACAATTTGATACAATTGTAGCCAAGGAAGTATGCTTGGAGGACTTGGAGCATGCGCTACCGTTGTTATTAGAGACAAATGTTATAGGAAGAATAATTTTAAACTTAAGCTAACTCACATAAAAGATGTATTAACAGTGACACCAGAAGTGGCACGTGACATATAAGTCACGTGTCCATTTTCTCTAGTTTGATATTAATTTTAATCAGCAGAAGTCTCCCACTTCTATAAGTGGTGAGAGGAATGCCTATTTGTCCCCCAATCAGCGGGTACAAACCTCGGCTGAATAAAGTTAAAGTCTCCGACGGATTTTACATTTTTAACGAAGATTATCGAGCGAAACTTGACATAATCTGGGCGTAAATACGCCAAGGCGCATATGCTACAAATATTGCTCTGTTAATTTTCTACTAATCGAGCCAAAAGGTTGTTGATTGCCAATGTTTTGAGCTTGTTTTCTTCTTACTATTCCAACCGATTTTCTTGAGTTCATTTCCGACCAATCGATTAAAAAATCCATGTCCAACTAAAACGATACGGTCATGCTCCATTGCATATCTAACTAAGTATTTTGCTGCTTTTTCAGCCCTTATTTTGGCATCATTCAGTGATTCGCACCCTCGTGAATAACCGCTAAACCATAGACACCTTAAAATGATCGACCAACTGTTTGGATTTAATTTTAATCCCAATAATTTCTTTGTAGGCATCGGTAATTCAGTTTCACGGAAGATAGGATCTGATATAGCTGGTGCTTTAGGTTTTAACAGTCTCGCAGAGGTAACAGCTCTTTTCAAATCACTGGTCAAAATAAGATTTGCTTCATTTATTTTTTTGATTGTTTCCGTAGGATAGAATTTCTCTTCTAATACTCCATTGCTATCATATTTTTCTACCCAAATTTTAAACTCCTGGCAAGTTATCGACTTCTTTTCAATCCAGGTAGATTTCCCGTGTCTAATCAATGTAATTTCCATATGATGCCCCTACTTTCAATTTATTAATAAAATGAAACTTCGTTCAGTAGGGGTTACGACGCATAGGATGTGCTCGTCCAGACGTTGCCACGGCGTCGCAAACTTAGTCAACTTCCTCTCTCCCCCACAGAACCTTAGTTGAACCAATCGGGCCGTTATGGGCTGTTGGATCTCCTACTTAGACATGACGTGTTCCCTTATTTTTTGAAGCTGGAGTCTTACAAAAGCCCTTCGATGGGACGAGTAATCGCAGCCCCAGCCAGTTACACTGCGATAAATAATTTTTATCTTGGAACACGAACTGATAACTGAGCGTAACAGGTTTGAACGATGATACGCCCATAGCTTATATTCTAAGGTAGTTTTCTTTGATTTACGAGCATATATTGAAAAGGATCATGAAAATAAATTCACAAATAAATACTTTAGTATTGATTGTACGTACGAATTGTATTATTATAAGGGTATATAAATATACATCCGTACAAGAAAAAAGAAAGGTGCTGTCCATTTATGTTAGACGGATTAAAAAAACAAGTGCTTGAGGCAAACTTAGCGCTGCCAAGGTATGGGTTGGTAACCTTTACTTGGGGAAATGTAAGCGGTTTCGACAAGGGGTCGGAATTAGTTGTCATTAAGCCAAGTGGTGTTCCCTATGATGAATTGACGGTTGACGATTTAGTAGTAGTTGATTTAAAAGGGCAAATTGTTGAAGGAACAAAGAAGCCTTCATCTGATACGCCTACTCACATTGTTCTCTATCAGCATTTCCCTGACATCGGTGGAGTTGTACATACACATTCACCGTGGGCGACAAGCTGGGCTCAAGCGGGTAAAGATCTGCCACCGCTCGGCACGACACATGGAGATTATTTTTATGGGGCAATTCCTTGTACGCGTAAGATGACGGAAGAGGAAATTTCGGGTGACTATGAAAAAGAAACTGGACACGTCATTGTCGAAACATTTCGATCGCTAGACCCGAATGCTGTACCTGGTGTTTTAGTCAACAGTCATGCGCCCTTTAACTGGGGAAAAGACCCGAACGAGGCTGTCCATAATGCGGTTGTACTAGAAGAAGTAGCGAAAATGGCAATCCAAACTTACCAAGTCAACCCTAATGTAAGTGATATGCAACAAGCGTTACTGGATAAGCATTATTTAAGAAAGCATGGGAAGAACGCTTATTACGGTCAGTAAAGTCCCTTTCCCTATCCCTATAACCTGACCACGTAGTGAATCAAGTTAACTGTTAATTCATCAAGATTATCTCAAAAATTCAACTTGGAGGAATGAAAATGTTAAAAGTAAAACCTTATAAATTTTGGTTTGTAACAGGTAGTCAACCATTGTATGGACAAGAAACATTATTGGAGGTTGAGGACAACTCAAGGAAAGTCGTCGATGGACTAAATGGCTCAGGTTTATTACCATTTCCTATTGAATTTAAACAAGTGGTGACAACCTCAGAAAATATTCATAAGCTTGCAACTGAGGCTAATGCAACAGAGGATTGCGCTGGTGTTATAACATGGATGCATACGTTTTCTCCAGCTAAATCGTGGATTAGTGGCTTAAAAGCTTTACAAACGCCTTTATTGCATTTCCATACACAATACAACCGCGACATTCCGTGGGATACGATCGATATGGATTTTATGAATACCAATCAAGCTGCTCATGGTGACCGTGAGTATGGTTTTATTGGAACACGCCTTGGTTTGGGGCGGAAAGTTATTGTAGGACATTGGAAGGATGAGAATGTTGTCAATAAGTTAGCTGCTTGGATGAGAACCGCAATAAGTGTAAAAGAAGGAACTAATATTCGTGTTGCACGTTTTGGTGACAACATGCGCCATGTTGCTGTAACCGATGGCGATAAAGTAGAAGCACAAATCAAATTTGGCTGGACAGTAGACTATTATGGTATTGGAGATCTTGTTGAAGAAATCAACCAAGTTAAGGATGAAGATTTGAATAAGCTGTATCAAGAGTATGAGTCATTATATCAATTACCACCAGAAGCGAGCCAACCTGGCGCAATTCGTGATGCGATTTTGTACCAAGGTAAAATAGAATTAGCCTTAAAATCATTCCTACAAAAAGGAAATTATAACGCCTTTACGACTAATTTCGAGGATTTACATGGTATGAAGCAGCTTCCAGGCTTAGCTGCCCAACGCTTAATGGCCCAAGGCTATGGTTTTGCGGGTGAGGGTGACTGGCGCACAGCTGCATTGACAAGATTAATGAAGATTATTTCTGACAATAAAGAAACATCATTTATGGAGGATTACACCTACCATTTAGAGCCAGGAAATGAAATGATTTTGGGCTCACATATGCTAGAAGTCTGCCCGACAGTATCAGCTACTAAGCCAAGAATAGTTGTGAATCCTCTAGGAATAGGTGGTAAAGAAGATCCAGCGCGACTGGTATTTGACGGAAAAGCAGGAGCTGCCATTAATGCTTCATTAATAGAGCTTGGCGGTCGTTACCGTTTAGTCATTAATGAAGTGCAGGCCGAACAACCTCAAATTGAAACGCCTAAGCTACCAGTTGCTAAAGTACTTTGGAAGCCAGAGCCTTCTCTTAGTGAAGCAACCGAAGCATGGATCTATGCTGGAGGCGCTCACCATACCGTTTTCTCATTTGTAGTTACAACTGAACAATTGGTTGATTTTGCAGAGATGGTTGATATTGAATGCGTCGTGATTGATAAGGACTTGAGCGTACGCCAATTTAAAAATGAACTTAAATGGAATGAAGCCATTTTTCGAAAATAATTGACTTGAGAAAGGATGGGGACAATGGTCCCTATCCTTTATTTATTATATACCTCGTTTTATCGCAGTGTAACTGTCTGGGGCGCCCCATCGAAGGGCTTTTGCAAGCCTCCCACTACAAGAAATGAGTGAACACGTCATCTCTAAGTGTGAGATCCAACAGCCAGTAACGGCCTGATTGGTTCAACTAACGTTCAGTGAGGGGAGAGAGGAAACTGACTAAGTTCGCGACGTCGTGTTGCAATGTCTGCACGAGCGCATCCTATGCGTCGAAACCCCCACTGAACGAAGTTTCGATTTATTTAAGCTTGGCGATAATTAGCTGTTAAATGATCCCATCGTTCTTCAAATAAAGCAGAAGACTAAAGTGACATGTAAAAGATTGAACAAACACTTAAAACAGGCTGTTAATTCGTAATCGTAAAACTCAAAGACCTCTCCTATCTGCCCTAATAATGTAAAAAGACCTTTCTTCTACCTAAAATCTTTCTTTCAAGTTATAAATCATTTATGCAAAAAAACTTCATATATATTTAATGTACGTACAAATAATTATAATGTGAGCGATTACAATCATTGAAAGGGTGATATTAAGTGAGGAAATATCTGTTGATCATTTTTTTAGTTATACTATTTGTCACTGGCTGCAGTACCAACACTTCAAATGATGATTCCTACATAGTAGGAATAGCTATGCCAACACAATCATCTGAAAGATGGGTTGACGATGGTAATAATATGGTAGAAATGTTTGAAGAGCTTGGCTATGAAACAGATTTACAGTATGCCGAAGATGTAGTTGAAAATCAATTATCGCAAATTGAGAACATGATCACAAGAGGGGTCGACCTATTGATTATTGCTTCAATTGATGGCGAAGCCTTGTCTGATGTACTAGACCAAGCTGAACGGTTAGATATCCCAGTAATAGCATATGATCGATTAATTATGAATAGTGAACACGTAAGCTATTACGCTACTTTTGATAATTTTGGTGTTGGAGAATTACAAGGAAAGTACATTGAGGAACAATTGGGATTAGCTGATGGAAAAGGTCCATTTAATATCGAACTATTCGCAGGTTCTCCTGATGATAATAATGCCTACTTCTTCTGGGATGGAGCGATGTCAATTTTACAACCCTACATTGACAATGAACAACTCGTAGTTAGAAGTGGCCAAACAGAATTTAGTCAGGGTGCTACATTGAGGTGGAGTGGCTCAGAAGCTCAGGAAAGAATGGATAACTTACTAAGTGCTCATTATTCCGATGTGGATATAGATGCTGTTTATTCCCCGTTTGATGGGATTAGCTTAGGTGTTATCTCATCTCTTAAAGCGGTAGGCTATGGAACGGACAATAAGCCTTTACCAATCATTACAGGTCAAGATGCTGAACGATCTTCAGTAAGATCAATTATTTCAGGAGAACAAACACAAACGATTTTTAAGGACACACGCTTACTAGCAGAGCGAGCGGTTAATATGGCAGAGGCGTTATTAAAAGGAGAAGAGCCTGAGGTGAATGATACAGAGACCTATGATAACAATGCTAAGGTTGTGCCAGCCTATCTGATTGAGCCCGCTTCTGTTGATATTAATAACTATCAAGAAGTACTGATTGAATCAGGCTATTATGATGAATCTGAATTAAATTAATTTTTTCTAGCATAGAGGTAAGTGATGCTTTCATTTACCTCTTCTAAAAAAGAGGTGTGAAGATTGACAAATACCATACTACAAATGAGAGGTATTATTAAAGAATTTCCCGGTGTAAGAGCCTTGAATAATGTAGAGTTTAATGTTGAAAAAGGTGAGATTCATGCCTTAGTAGGAGAGAACGGTGCTGGTAAATCAACCCTTATGAAAGTTCTAAGCGGTGTGCATCCTTTTGGTAGCTATCAAGGAGAAATTGTTTTCGAAGATCATGTCTGTCAATTTAAAAATATAAATGAAAGTGAAGCTGAGGGGATTGTCATCATTCACCAAGAGCTAGCACTTATTCCTGATTTATCAGTGGCTGAGAACGTTTTTCTAGGTAACGAACGGGTAAAGCGTGGCATTATTGATTGGCATGAAACGACAACAGAGACCAATAAATTACTTGCTCAAGTTGGTATGCGTGCGAAAAGCTCAGACCTCGTTCGCCATATTGGGGTTGGACAGCAGCAATTAGTAGAAATCGCAAAAGCTTTATCAAAAAAAGTTAAGTTACTCATATTAGATGAGCCGACAGCCGCATTAAATGAAGCAGAAAGTGAAAATTTATTAAATTTGTTATTAGAGTTTAAGAAACAAGGGCTTACTTCGATCCTGATTTCACATAAATTAAAGGAAGTGATGAAGGTGGCTGACCATGTTACGGTATTGCGGGATGGTCAAACCATTGAAACGATATCGGCAAAGGACGGAGAAATCACCGAGGATCGTATTATAAAAGGTATGGTCGGACGCGATTTAGTTAATTTATATCCAAAGCGAAATACTAAAATCAGTGATGTGATGTTTGAAATTGAGAATTGGACAGTTGAACATCCACAGGTGCCTGATAAGAAAGTCGCCGATAATGTTACCCTAAAGGTTAGACGTGGTGAGGTTGTCGGAATTGCTGGATTAATGGGCGCTGGCCGAACAGAATTAGCAATGAGTATTTTTGGTCGGATGTATGGTAAGTATGTCTCAGGTACTGTGAAAAAAGAAGGCAAGGAAATCATCATAAAAAGCGTTGATGATGCAATCAAACATGGCTTAGCATATGTATCTGAGGATCGAAAAGAGTATGGTTTAATCCTCCAAGATAATATCAAAAGAAACATCAGTTTATCAAGCCTTAAAAAATTATTAAAAAAAATAACAATTGATGAGCCAAAAGAAATCCATGTCGTAGAAGAAATTAAAGCAAAACTAAATATAAAAGCACCACATATCAATCAGGACGTAGTCAATTTAAGTGGTGGCAACCAACAGAAAGTTGTATTAGGAAAATGGATTTTCACTGATCCGGATATGTTGATTCTGGATGAGCCTACTAGAGGTATTGACATAGGAGCCAAAAATGAAATTTATAAGATCATGAATGAGCTTGCTGAAAAAGGGAAGTGCATCCTCGTTATTTCATCAGAGCTACCAGAATTGTTAGGCACGTGTGATCGAATTTACACATTGTCAAATGGCTGTATAACTGGAGAATTTCCAACTAATCAAGCGACACAGGAAAAATTAATGACTTATATGACGTATAACAAGGGGGAAGAGAAATGAAAGAATTAAAAAACATCATTAGCCAAAATGTTAGAAAATTTGGTATGATTATAGCTTTGTTTGGTATCCTAGTCATCTTCCAACTCTTGACTGCAGGGACACTATTAACTCCATTAAATGTAACGAATATCATTATGCAAAATAGTTACATTATTATATTAGCCATTGGTATGGTCATGGTTATCATTACAGGAGAAATAGATTTATCAGTTGGATCTGTAGCAGCTTTTGTTGGTGCGATTGCCGGTATATTAATGATTAGAATGGAGCTACCCGTTGTATTATCTGTAATAATCTGCCTAGCAATCGGTGCACTGATTGGAGCTTGGCAAGGGTTTTGGGTTGCATTTGTTAAGGTTCCTGCTTTTATCGTGACATTAGCAGGTATGTTGCTCTTTAGAGGATTAACAATGGTCGCATTAGGCGGAAGGACACTTGCTCCCTTTCCAGAAGGCTTTAGAATGATGAGCTCAAGCTTTATCAATGATTGGTTCTCAGGATCCACTTTTCACATTTTAACGCTCATATTCGGAATCATAGCAACTATTATCTATGTTATTCAAGAAATAAGGGGAAGAAAGGATTTAATCAAGTATAACCAAGAACAAAGCTCACAAGGGTTATTTATCTTAAAAGTTATCATTCTCTCATTGCTTATCCTAGCTTTTACACAAAGGTTAGCCGTATATGCTGGAATACCTTATATTTTAATTATTTTGCTTGCCTTAATCATAGGGTATACCTTTTATGCAAATAAGACAATTGGCGGTCGACATATCTATGCAGTTGGGGGCAACGAGCGAGCAGCACAATTGTCAGGAGTCAAAACAAAAAAAGTTAAATTTTGGGTTTATGTTAATATGGGTATACTAGCTGCTTTAGCCGGTTTGATTTTTGCTGGCCGATTAAATGCAGCTACTCCACAGGCAGGGAATTTATTTGAACTTGATGCAATAGCGGCTGCTGTTATAGGTGGAGCATCGCTAACTGGTGGGATCGGAACTGTAGTTGGAGCGGTTATAGGCGCTCTAATTATGGGTGTATTAAATAATGGGATGTCGTTATTAGGTGTAGGAATTGATTGGCAACAAGCAATTAAAGGCTTAGTTCTATTGGGTGCTGTAGCCTTTGACATTTTAAATAAAAAGAAATCTTCTTAGCTTTTTTTAGCCTTTATCTCTTTCTTGGAGGGGTAAAGGCTCTGTTTCCTTTATTGCAGTGTAACGGGCTGGGGCTGTGATTACTCGCCCCATCGAAGGGCTTTTGTAAGACTCCCACTTCAAGAAATAAGAGAATACGTCAAGTCTAAGTGGGAGATCCAACAGCCAGTAACGGCCCGATTGCTTCAACTAACGTTCAGTGGAGGAGAGAGGAAGCTGACGCGACGTCGTGTCGCAACGTCTGCACGAGCATATCTTATGCGTCGAACCCCCCACTGAACGAAGTTTCACTTTATTGGTGATCGAACCTCTTTATCTACCAGTAGTGATAAGATAGACCCTAATGTTGGACCGGACCTACTAATCTATCAAACTTAAATCACCGTTTACCCTCTCAAAAAGTCCCATTATCTTTTTAAATAAATCATTTGATACTGGATAAAAAAGTTATGGTAAATACAATTGTAACTAAGTAAAAATATCATTTGTGCATAATTTCACATTTTGTATCGTAGTATAGGACACAAAGTGACGTCATCTGATACTAATCAAAGCTAATTTTAACGATTAAGTACTTTTTGAGTGGTAAGATGAATGGCTATTTTTCTTCCATACCATAGAGGTTTAGACGAACGCTGAGTCAAGTTTGGATACCATAGATTTTCTGCGGAAGTTTAAGCTGATAAAATTTGGGCGCAATACGCTAAGGCGCATTTGATTTACATGCTTAAATTAAGGATTTACGAGAAATTAAAAACAATAAGTGTAAAAGAGGACAATAAGTGATATGATGGTAGTTATATAAATGATTAATAAGTTAAAGGAATCGGTGAGGTGTAACTTATGCAGACAAAATACAGCATTGTTAAACAGGCGATCAAGTCTAAGATTCTTGATGGGACATTCCAACCCCATCAGAAAATTAGTTCGGAAAGTGAATTGATGAAGCAGTTTAATGTGAGTCGACACACTGTGAGATTAGCTATAGGTGAACTCGTTAACCAAGGATGGCTTTATCGAGAGCAAGGCGCCGGTACGTTCTGTGCGGATCGGTCTAAATTAGATACAGGCCAATCGATTAATAATCAAAAAAGTATAGCTATCATTACGACCTATATATCAGACTATATCTTTCCTTCCATTATTCGTGGGGCTGAATCCTATTTAAGTCAAAATGGCTATCATGTCAGCTTATTTAGTACTAATAACGACCATGAAAATGAACGACGATTTTTAGAAAAGATCTTGACCCAACACTTCGATGGTGTCATTGTGGAACCAACAAAAAGTGCTACTAGTAATCCTAATATAAATTATTACTTAAACCTGGAACGACAAAATATACCCTATATCATGATTAATGCTTATTATGATGAGCTAGAACCACTTAGTATAACCTTAAATGATGAGCAAGGTGGATTACTCCAGACAGAGCATTTAATTGAATTAGGTCACAAGAATATCGCTGGCTTTTTTAAAAATGACGACGGTCAAGGGTCAAAACGTATGAAAGGTTATTTAAAGGCGCATCGGAAACATGGCTTATCAATAAATCCGAATAACATCATTACGTATCGGACGGAGGATAAGTATCATAAGCCATCAGAAGAATTAGAAAAACTACTTGCGTTAACAGATGCAGAGCGCCCTACAGGAATTGTCTGCTATAACGATGAATTAGCTATTGCGCTATTAGATGTATTGCGCCGCAAAAAACTCCGTGTTCCGGAAGACATTTCAATTGTAGGCTACGATGATTCTTTTTTAACAGAAGTTTCAGAGGTTAAAATAACGAGCATTAAGCATCCGCAAAGTGAGATGGGCAAAGTAGCAGCAGAAACAATTTTAGATATTGTTAAAGTTTCAAATGCTAATCCTAGAAAAACAAAAGAAGTAACTGAGTCAATTGTATTTGAACCAGAGCTAGTTGTGCGAAATTCGACAGCACCACTTAATTAAGTAATAAATGGTGTAAAGATTACTCAAAAGTCTCTTTCATAAGTGACGCACTGTTTTGTTTACTAGTGACAGGGGTTATGCTTACTTCCAGATATAGCAGTTAGTTTCGCTTTATACGCACAATTGGTCAGTTTTGGCATCATAATGACCTTAGTTTAGATTTTAGTAGATAAATAGTGCTGAAAGTTGTCCGATCGAGTTTATATTAAAGATAGATGTTAGTCTATCTTTAATATAAAGCAACTTAAAATAACCGTTAAATCAAGGGAAATAATAGTATTTGATTAAGAACGAATGAGTAGCCATTATCGACTGCGTTCTTTTTCAAATAATTTTTCTATGTATTTTTTGGCTATTCCTTCAAAAAACACTTGAACTTACATACAAATATAGATATAATCAAAGCGTAAACATATACGTATATTTTTTGTTCACCCTATTGCAAATTAACCTCTCAGTATGCACTCTAATGAAAACGCATTCATCTATTAGGATGAACAAAAATGCGAGTGAGTCAAATTAAATCACGAAATTGGAGGAATAAATATGAAAAAGCGAGTTGGTATTTTCCTTGGGAGTTTAGTGGTACTTTTTCTTCTAGCAGGGTGCGGTGATGATGAAAATGTTATTCAATTTTGGACACCTTTAACTGGTGAAGACGGGGCTTATATGGATCAGCTTGTTAGTGATTACAATGATACCGACCCTGAGTTTCCTGTAAACCATGTTATTACATCAGATATGTATACTCAGATTTATACTGTACTAAATTCCGGCAGTGGTATTCCTGATCTGACACTTATCCATGCCGATCGTGTACCAAGCTTTGTCAAGAATAATTTATTAGTATCAATGGATACCGTTATGGAAACACAGCCAGAACTTAAAGCAGATAACTATATTGCAGAAGCGTGGAATGCAGGTATCGTTGATGACGTGCAATATACGATTCCGTTAGATATTCACGGTAGTGCGATGTATTACAATAAGGATTTATTAGAGAAGTATGGTGTGACACATTGGTTAGATGATGATGTGGTAACTTTCGATGAAATGTTAGAGTTAGAAGGAAAGTTGGATGAAGGACAATATGTATTAAATGATGCCTTAATCGGCTGGGTGGCATTAGCACAGTTGCAAAACTTTGGTGGAGACATTGAAGGAGCAAATGGTGAACCGACTGTTAATACACCTGAAATGAGACAGGTCATTGAGGCTTTAAGAGAATTAAATGAAGCCGGACTAATGACACCATATGGTGAAGACGGTTATTTAATGTTCCAATCTGGTGATGTTATTTTCTCAACGGATGGAACATGGAGCTCAACTGCTCACGCGGAGGTCGAGTCATTAAATTTTGGTGTGACTAATATTTATTCACCTTCTGCAGACGTATTTCATAATCGATCTTCAGCTCACTTATTCTCAATGTTAAAAAGTGAAGAGAGAACAGATGAAAAAGAACAAGGTATCGCTGATTTTCTTGAGTTCATACGGCAAAATTCAATTGAATGGGCAAAGGCTGGTCAAATCGTAGCAAGTCGAGACATTATTGAAAGTCCAGATTACGACCAATTTATACAATCTTTCTTTACTAGAGATGAGAAACAAGAAGCTTCACTTTATATTTACACATACGAACATTATCCGTATGTAGCTGAAGCCGTTGACAATTATATTCCAGATGTGGTCCATGGTGAAATCGAGATCGATGATGCTCTTAATGAAATGCAACGTTTTGTTGATGATCGAGTTGCAGAGGGAGATACTGAACTCGAAGAGGCAGCCGAGGCTGTGGAATAAATATTAACATACCTGAACGTTGAACCTTACAGCTAGTCACTGATGATTAGTTACAACATAAGAAAAAGTAAGGGAGGATTCGGCTTTTATGAATAGAACGAAATATACACAATGGTTCTTTATTGGACCCCATATGCTTCTTTTCTTAGTTTTTATTCTCGTTCCATCGATTTATGGGGTGTATGCATCGTTTACTAGATGGAACTTAGTATCATCACCTCAATGGGTGGGGTTAGATAATTATAAAACGATCTTATTTAACCAAGATTCTTCCTTCTATCATGAGTTTTTTAATGGGTTGAAGAATACTTTGATATTTGTTGGAATAAGTGTTCCCTTGATGGTTATTATTCCTTTATTAATTGCGGTAGCCATCGAGCATAAAGATGTAAAATTCAAGAACTTTTTTCAGTCAATCGTCTATATACCCGGCTTAATTTCAATATCTGCAGCAGCTTTAATCTGGTCGTTAATCTTTAACACCCAGCTGGGTATTGTCAGTAATTTATTTGGCTCAGAGTTTGCGTGGTCGGCTACACAACCGTATGCATGGATTATTATATTTGTCATTACGGTATGGGGGGGCACGGGCGGTAATATGATTATTTATCGTGCTTCGATTAGTAATGTATCAAAAGACCTCTATGAATCTGCTGAAATTGATGGGGCTGGTCCAATTCAGAAATTCTTTCATATTACGCTGCCATCCATTCGGTTTCCGTTAATCTATACAGTGGTTATGACTACTGCGGGGGCATTTAATGTGTTTGGTCAACCTTTGATGATGACTGATGGAGGTCCAAGAGAAAGTACAACAGTTTTAATGATGTATATCAGAAATTTAGCTTTTAGTCACGGCGAATCGATAGCTGGGATAGCCTCTGCTATGGCCGTACTTCTAGGGATGATCATTCTTGTCATCTCAGCTTGTCAATATTATGTGATGAATCGAAATGCAGCTTAGACAGCCTGATGTGAATCGTAACGATCAAAAAAGAGTAAAGGTGGGGAAAACATTGAAGACAGCCAAGGTATCAAAATATTTGGCGTATCTCTTTCTTATTACAGTGAGTGCTATTTGGATTATCCCGATGATATTTGGGATAGCTACCTCGTTTCGTTCTCAGGCTGAAGTCGTTAACGTTGGTTTTAGGTTATTACCAGTTAATTGGATAGTCGATAATTACATGGCTATTTTAGATAATACCTCAACGGCACCAATTCTTAGATGGATTTGGAATTCAATCTTTATCGCGACAACACATACTTTACTCGTTATTGTTGTTATTTCTATTACTGGGTATGGCTATTCACGGATGAACTTTAAAGGTAGAGATGTGCTGTTCTTTACTTTGTTAGGTATCTCCTTCTTCCCAAATGTTGTTAATATTATCCCTTCTTATCGAATTATCGATATTTTAGGCTGGGTTAATACACCTTGGGCAATGATTGTACCTGGATTAGCAGGAATGGGTAATATTTTTCTCGTTCGACAGTTTATGAAGGGGATTCCAATCGAGCTAGACGAATCTGCTCGGGTTGATGGTGCAAGCAACTTTAGGATCTATTTCAGTGTCATCTTACCTCTAATTAAACCTGTATTAATCGTAGCTGGATTATTTTCATTCATTGGTTCTTGGAATGATTTTCTTTGGCCAGTTATTGTCTATACCGATGTTCAGAAAATGCCGGTAACGGCGGGCCTACTACTGTTACAAGATATTTATGGCAATTATCGCTTGATCGGACAATTAATGGGCTCCGCTATTTTGGCAATTATTCCGACCATGCTATTATTCCTCTTCGCCCAAAAATATTTTGTATCGGCTATTAATCTTAATTCAGGTATAAAAGGCTAATAACTTGAGCAAAGAGGAGAGGTAAAAAATGAAAAGAGGCATAGAGAGAAAGCTAGTGATGATTGGAGCTACTTGGAATTTATTCACCTCGTTAATGACCTTGTTTGGCTATTATCGCTGGTTTAATCGTGAGGGAAGTCAAGCATTTCAAGGTGTTGAAGTAGAACTGGCCATCGTAGGTACATCATTAATCGATAATATCTCACGAATTATTTTAACCTTTGGATTATTTATCTTTGTTATGGCCATTGTAAATTTTTTAGTAGGATTACACCTTAAGGATGGTCAAATCCAGACTAAAATCTGGATTTGGCTTGGAATTTGGGCTTTTGTTCAACTGCTTACTTCTGACGTTATCGGCTTCCTAATATTTATGTTTGCCTTCGTTATTTATCTAGCTAAAAACAAGGCTATTCGTTTGGCTAACACTCATTAGGATAGAAGCTGATTAGGCTGGATGTAAGAAGGACATTCATATAACCATTCAAAACAGTGAGGAGAAGAGATTATGACAAAATTAAAGTCTAATATGATTTTAGACAAAAACTATCAAATTGCTAAAGTAGATGATCGTATCTACGGATCTTTTATTGAGCACCTAGGTCGTGCTGTTTATGGGGGAATCTATGAGCCAGATCATCCTGAAGCAGATGAGCAAGGTTTTCGTAAAGATGTAATTGAATTAGTAAAAGAATTAAATGTTCCAATTGTGCGATATCCTGGGGGGAATATGGTTTCTGCTTATAATTGGGAGGACGGTGTTGGACCTAAGCATGAGCGTCCTCGTCGATTAGAGTTAGCTTGGCGGACAATCGAGACAAATGAAGTAGGTACAAATGAGTTTGTTGATTGGGCGAAAAAGGTTGGCTCTGAAGTTATGATGGCGGTTAACTTGGGAACAAGAGGGATAGATGCAGCTCGTAATCTAATCGAGTACACCAATCATCCTAGCGGTACATATTGGAGTGATTTACGTCGTTCCCATGGCTACGAGCAGCCGCACAATATAAAGACATGGTGTTTGGGTAATGAGATGGATGGCCCTTGGCAAATCGGTCATAAGACAGCCTATGAGTATGGTCGTATCGCTCAGGAAACGGGTAAAGCGATGAAGCAGGTTGACCCGACGATAGAGTTAGTAGCATGTGGTAGTTCAAATACAGGAATGCCAACATTTCCTGAGTATGAAGCAACAACATTAGATATTGCTTATGATCAGGTTGATTTTATTTCATTACATCAATACTATGGTAACCGGTCTAATGATCCGGCCAACTATTTAGCCAAAAGTATGGATATGGATCATTTTATTAATACAGTTATTGCGACTTGTGATTATATTAAGGCTAAACATCGAAGCAAAAAATCAATTTATTTAAGCTTTGATGAATGGAATGTTTGGTACCATTCTAATGATGCAGATAAGAAAATCGAGCCATGGTCCATTGCTCCACCACAATTGGAAGATCACTATAATTTTGAAGATGCACTTTTAGTTGGAAGTATGTTAATTACTTTCTTACAGCACGCTGACCGTGTCAAAATGGCTGCAATGGCTCAGCTTGTCAATGTGATTGCTCCAATAATGACAGAAAACAAAGGCCGAGCATGGAAGCAGACCATTTTCTATCCATATATGCATGCATCGATCTATGGCCGTGGTATTTCATTAAAGCCAATTCTTAACACGCCAAAATATGATTCACAGGATTTCACGGATGTGCCTTATGTTGATAGTGCGGCGGTCTATAATGAGGAGAATCAAGAACTTACCATTTTCCTTGTCAATAAGCATTTGGAATCTGCAATGCCAATAGAAATTGACTTAAGAAGCTTTGATAATTATCAGTTAGTCGAACATATTGAACTCGTTCATGATGATTTAAAAGCTGTTAATACAGCTGATCATCAAGCTGTTGCTCCACAGTTAAACAAAGATACCAAGCTTGATAATGGCCATTTAACGGCTCAATTAGCCAAAACGTCTTGGAATGTAATCAGATTAAAAAATAACAACTAGTAGGTGAATCAACTATGTACCACCACCAATTTGCACTCACTCCGCCAATGGGTTGGAATAGCTGGGACTGTTATGGTGCAACAGTAACTGAGGAAGAGGTCAAGGGAAACGCAGAGTATATGGCACAACATTTAAAAGAATACGGCTGGGAGTATGTAGTAGTCGATATTCAGTGGGCAGAGCCAGGTGCTGTATCCTCTGCCTACCGTCCATTTGTTCCTCTGGAAATGGATGAATATTCTCGACTTATTCCGGCTGAAAATCGTTTTCCCTCAGCCAAAGGAGGAAAAGGCTTTAAACCACTAGCAGACTATGTACATGGTTTAGGCTTAAAATTTGGTATTCATATTATGCGCGGTATTCCGCGACAGGCTGTCCATCGAAATACGAGAATCAAAGGTACGAACATGACAGCAAGACAAATAGCCGCGACGAATTCAATTTGTCCGTGGAATACGGATATGTATGGACTTGATACCAGTCATGAAGCAGCACAGAACTATTATCATTCTTTATTTGAACTTTATGCTGAATGGGGAGTCGATTTTGTAAAGGTTGATGATATTGCCGACTCTAAGTTATATGGATCACATGTTGAAGAAATAAAAATGATTCGAAAAGCAATTGATCATTGTGGTCGACCGATGGTATTAAGTCTCTCTCCAGGTCCGGCAGCATTGCATGATGCAGCTATTCTTGAAGAAAACGCGAATATGTGGAGAATGACGGATGACTTTTGGGATTTATGGCCACCGCTTTATGATATGTTCGAGCGCTGTTATCGCTGGAGTAAAAATGTAGGGCCAGGCTATTGGCCGGATGCGGATATGTTACCGCTAGGGCATATTGGGATCCGTTCAGTTGATGGTGGTGCGAGTGATCGTTATACACGTTTTACTAAGGATGAACAAATAACAATGATGACACTTTGGGCGATATTCCGATCGCCACTCATGTTTGGTGGTGAACTACGAGATAATGATGAGTTTACGTTATCCTTATTAACCAATGAAGACTTACTTAAAGTTCATCGTGAAGGTTTAGGTGGGCGGCAGCTCTATCGCTATCAAGATCGAGTTGTATGGTGTTCCCAAACACCCGATCATGAGATTTATCTAGCATTGTTTAATATTGGTGACCACGAACAGCAAGTTTCAGTTAAGCTCGAGCAATTGGGAATTGGTCTAGAACAAATTGATTTTGCCAAAGATGTTTGGCAAGACCAAGAAGTGCAAGTTAATCAAGACCAGTTATCTAGTAATCTACGTCCGCATGCGTGTCAACTTTTGAAAATACATGTAAAAGAGGTGCTTTAATGAGTAACAAAGTTGTAATGAACGCCGATGTATCACATGGCAAAATTGATAAAAATATATACGGTCACTTTGCTGAACATTTAGGTCGATGCATCTATGAAGGTCTATGGGTAGGAGAAGACTCTCCAATTCCAAATACAAATGGGATCCGAAATGACGTATTACAGGCATTGAAAGACTTAAATATTCCTGTCTTACGTTGGCCTGGTGGTTGTTTTGCTGATGAGTACCACTGGAAGGATGGCATTGGACCACGAGAGCAACGAAAAAGAATGGTCAATACTCACTGGGGTGGTGTCATTGAAAATAATCACTTTGGTACCCATGAGTTTCTAATGCTATGTGACATGCTTGATACTGAGCCATACATTAATGGTAATGTGGGTAGCGGAACGGTACAAGAAATGTCAGAGTGGGTTGAATACATGACCTTTGATGGTGAATCACCAATGGCCAATTGGAGAAAAGAAAACGGAAGAGAAGAACCGTGGAAGGTCAAGTATTTTGGTGTTGGTAATGAGAATTGGGGCTGTGGTGGTAATATGCGCCCACAATACTACGCCGACTTATATCGTCGCTTCCAGACTTATGTGCGTAATTATGGTGATAATAAGATTTTTAAAATTGCTGGGGGTCCAAATGTTGACGATTATCACTGGACCGAAGTATTAATGCGTGAAGCTAGACATTTAATGGATGGATTAAGCCTGCATTATTACGTTCATCCTGGTGGGTTCATGAATAAAGGTGATGCAGTAAGATTTGATCAACAAGAATGGAAAATCTCTATGCAGAAGGCCGTTTTTATTGAAGAACTTATTGAGAAACATAGTACGATTATGGATAAGTATGATCCAGAGAAGCGTATTGCTCTAATCATAGATGAATGGGGCGCTTGGTATGATGTTGAGCCTGGTACGAATCCTGGATTCCTTTACCAACAAAACACTGTTCGTGATGCTGTTATTGCGGGTGTTTCCTTAAATATCTTTAACAATCACAATGATCGAGTTAGAATGGCTAATATTGCCCAGATGGTTAATGTTATTCAAGCTATGGTACTAACTGATGAAGATAAAATGCTATTGACTCCAACGTATCATGTCTTTAGAATGTACAAAGTTCATCAAGATGCTGAACGAATAGATTTAAGTCTTGATTCTAAAATGCTTGAAGTGGATGGTAAGCAGCATCCACAGGTCAGTGCATCTGCTTCAAAAGCAGAAGATGGAACCATCCATGTTAGCTTATGTAACTTGGATAATGATAATCAAGCGGACATTGATTTTGAACTTCGAGGTACTGATTTTACTAACGTATCTGGTGAAATCATTACATCAGAAAAAATGAATGATCACAACACCTTTGAAAACCCTGATAAAGTGGCCCCGACAAACTTTACCGGTTTTGTGAAAGAAGGTTCAAAATTAAAGGTGACTTTACCTGCCATGTCTGTTGTCGTATTAACGATTAAATAAGAAATAAGCCTGTCAAAGAGTTATAGTATTGTATGAAAGAATATAATAGAGGATCAAAGCTCCCCTTATTGCTCAGATTTTTCTGCCAGCTTTAAGGGGAGCTTTTTTTGAGTGGAGACAGCCACATCTTCACATATCGTTGAGTGGGAAAAACCCCTGAACGAAGTTTCACTTTATGAAAGTATTTACGAACAACGGATTTTTAAGATTAGAAACTTCAAAAAAAACACCTAAAGAGTTTAATAAATACTCTGCGATAAACGATTTACAATAACCTGAAGTGTATTGATATACCACATAAATTATTTTCTACTTTTATTTCCCCTATGTGTTAACTTCTCATACTTGTAAAACAATCATACTTAAGCCTATAAGAAATAAATGATTTTTTGTCATATTATGATGGTTTTTGGTTTATTTAGTAAAAATAATATTAATTTCAATTAATTGGTTGATTTGTGGATTTATTACTGCTAATATATTCAAAGAAATGGAAGCGTAGTTTAATAGATTAAAGTGAGGAGGGTGATTGGAATTGTATGATTTAAAATTAGAAAAAAGCACGACCATTAATGAAAGAGTAAATATATTTTCAGAAACAGATAAGGAAACATACTTGGTTGATAATGTATCGCGTTGGAAAAGCATACGTAGTTTAACTAATGACGAAGATTTCAGAAATTTCTTAAATGTTAGTGGGACATCATTAGAAGAATTTAATTATGCTATTAAGGAATTAGATAACACTGATACATTAACGGTTAGAAATTATATTGAGGATACTGATTGGTATAAGCTATTCATAGAGGTACTACAGGAGTATCAAACCATTGAAAAAATAACAGATAGGGAATTATTAGATATCGGCTATATCATTCATCCTTTTCTACTGTATTTTCAAAAAAAGATTCAAAATCTAGTTAATGGTATTTCAAAGTTCTCTATTACTGAAACAGTTATTAAAAAGATAATTACTAATCATGCCCAAGTGATTAGTGATATTTATAATAAGGTAATTATTATAGATCTTAATATCTATCTACAAAGTGCTGGGGAAGAGAAAAAAGAATTTGCTGACTATGTAGAAGAACGATTCAGCCATTGTGATGATCTAATAGAATTTTATTCTAAATATGCTGTTTGTACAAGGCTTGCTGTTATAAAAACTAAGCATATGTTAGATTTTTTAACTGAATCTTTTTTAAGGTTAGAAGCTAATGTGAGTGAATTTAATCATGTCTTTAACCTTAAAATACAAAATGACCAGCTAACAGATATTTCTCTATCCATCGGTGACTCACATCAACAAGGAAGGTCTGTCATTATTTTTTCATTTAATCAAGATAAGGTCGTTTATAAACCAAGAAACTTAAAAATTGCAGATGCGTATTATCAATTTATTAAGTGGATAAACACACAAAATCAACTACTAGAAATGAAAACAATTAAAGGGATTTATCAAGAGGATTTTTCATTTCAGGAATATGTAAGTCATGATGAATGCTCGTCACTAGAAGAGATAGAAGATTACTATACACGATTTGGGTATAATATTGCGTTAGCGTATATACTATGCGCAAATGACTTCCACATGGAAAACCTCATTGCTAATGGTCCACACCCTATATTGATTGATTTAGAGACTATTGTTCAAAGTGATAGACAAATCGAGTATCCAGATGCGGCAGATGCTGAGGTTCAAAAGCAATTTTTAGATACATCTGTCTTAAATTCAGCCCTCTTACCAACTGTTGCCTTCACAAATATTGAAAATCAGGGAATAGATATCGGTGCGCTAAGTGGAAAATCAGAGAAGTTACCATATAAAATTTTAGCGCCTATTAATGTGAATCAAATAGATATGAAATATGAAAATGTTGAGTATGTTCGACCAGGAGCAAATAATCTCCCACTATTAAATGGAGAGACAATTGACTTTTATAACTACCGAGATCATATTTTAGCAGGTTTTAAACAGATGCTTGGTTTTTTTAAAGATAAGAAAAAAGAGTTGTTATCTTCCGATAGTATCTTAAGTGTTTTTAAAGACAAAGTAACACGTACGATTGTGAAAAATACGGATGCTTACGCAACAATGATAGGCTATTCCAATCATCCCAATTACTGTGAAGATATGATTAAGAAAGAAAAGTTACTGGAAAATATGTGGAGCTATCCTCATAAAAGAAAAGAAATTGTCCTCTATGAGATAGAAGATATGTTAGATAATGACATACCTATATTTTTGAGCAACACATCAAGTCTGGATTTGTTTTCTAGTAAACACAAATGTATTAAAAACTATTTTCAAGATACGGGATATAATAAGATGCTCAACATGTTTAAGACCTTAGATGATGATGCGATTACCAAGCAATTGTCAGTAATAAAAGTGAGCTTAGGTATTTATGATGAACAAGTTTCTAGGATGAAAGCTAACACAACTGACTTTTACCAGGTATGCCCGACAACCGACAGTAAGTTGCTTCAGGAAGCTCGCAGAATTGGAAATAGGATATTACAGGATAGTTACATAAATAGTGCTAAAAACGAATTATCTTGGGTCAATATTAATCTCTCTAACAAAAATTGGACAGTGAATGCAATGAACGAGAGTTTGTATGAGGGCAAGGCGGGTGTCGGATTATACTTGTTTGAATTATACAAGGTGACAAAAGATCCACTTTTTTATGAAGGTTATAAAAAGGCAATAAACGCTACTCTACTTAGTACAAAGTATAGCACTAACTACTCAGCATATAATGGTAAGTTGTCTATAATATTTCCAATTTTGAATGAGATTAAATTTATCGGGGAGTCAGAGTATAAAGATCATTTAGTCACTTATTTTAAAGAATTAAAAAAGGACTTAATAACAATAGCAGAAGTTGATTGGTTGAATGGATTAGCTGGGCTCCTTGGGCTTACAGTCACAGCATATACAGTATTGAACGATCACTTTTATTTAAACCTCGCCAAAGACATTGCTGGTAGTTTGTTAATTAAACAGCAACAACTCAAAAATGAATTGAAGGAAGGATTCGCGCATGGATGTTTAGGTATGGCATACGCACTTATTCGTCTCTATGAGCAAACTTCAATAGAACTTTATAAGCAAAAAGCGTATGAACTGATTAGACATGAAAAAGTTCTGTTAGGGAACTGTGAAGATCAGTACAAATGGTGTTGGGGAAGTATTGGTGTAGGGCTTGCATTGCTCGACATTTATAAAGTAACGAATGACGATTTTATTAAAGCGTCTATTACTGATATTACAGCCGAATTTCCTAACGAATGGAAAAATGATGATTGCATTTGTCATGGTAACCTGGCAGATATACTTTTCTTCAGTCAACTGCAAAAGAGTGGGTTGAATGAGGACGTAGCTGAACATGAATTTTTAATAAGACTTGCTTCGGTTATGTCTAGAAAAGAAGAACAAAAGGACTTTAGCATTTCTCAACTTGATGGGTTACCTAATTATACATTATTTACTGGATTAAGTGGCGTAGGCTACGGCATGCTGAGATTGCTTAAACGCCCATTAGAGATATCGGATGTGTACACTCTAAAAGTGTAGTTTTCAAATTATAGTAATGCTAGCGTTAATAAGAGTGGTTGTGTTTGAGGGAGAGGGAAAATTGAAAAATCTAAGTTCAAATCATACCAATATGCTTGTTGGAAGCGCATTCGAAGATTTATCTTTGGAGGAAATGGCGATAACACAAGGTGGGGCAGCAAAGATTACAACCTCATCAGCAGCATGCTTGAAGACTGTAACCGTATCTTCAGGTTGGTGTAGTGCAGGTGTGGTTGTTAGCACAGTAGTATACTCTGTTATGAAATGTTAGTTGAAGGGAGCGATTTTTAATGAACTTAACTTCTGGAAAAAGCTTAAATGTAAATGAAGTAAGTAAATTGGTAGGGAAGTCCTTTGAGGAATTATCATTAGAGGAAATGGCACAATCTCAAGGGGGCGGTGAGGTTGTTGCATTATCTGGTCCGCCTTGCTTCCTTTTAACAGCAGGATCGGCACTATTACTTACTTTTTGGCAATGTAAAAACTAGAGTAATCAAATAACTAAAGACACAACCACTCGTATTAACGCTAGCATTTATTCATTCAGCAGAATTCTCCCACTTTTGTTGTAGTGTGATTGTCTGGGGCTGCGATTACTCGCCCCATTTAAGGGCTTTTGTAAGACTCCCACTTCAAGAAATAAGGGAACACGTCATGTCTAAGTGGGAGATCCAACAGCCCGTAACGGCCTGATTGGTTCAAATAACGTTCAGTGTGGGAGAGAGGAAGCTAACTAAGTTCGCGACGTCGTGTAGGCAACGTCTCCACGGGCATATCCTATGCGTCGAAACCCCCACTGAACGAAGTTTCACTTTATCGAGCTTCAAAATCTGGGCTAATGACCGTTAAATTTATGACTACATTACAACTTAGTTTTATATGAATACTAAGGTAATAATCAATACCTAAAAAACAATAGTTCCTTTGGAGGCGAAGGTTGTGAAGAACATATTTGTATACGTAGCAAGTAGAAGACACAAACGATCGCATACCTATTATTTTGCAGAGAAAGTGATTGAGTCGGTAGAGAAGCTAACGGAAATAAACTATGAAATTTTTACTCCGAGTAATGTTAATATCGAATATTGTTCAGGCTGCCAATATTGCTTTAAGCATGCCCATTGCATCAAAAGTAATAAGGATGACATGGATATGATTGAAGATAAACTTATTAAAGCAGATTTTATCATATTTGCTAGCCCTGTGTATGTTCATAATGTTTCTGCGGATATGAAAAATTTAATTGATCGTATAGGATATTGGGGGCATCTCCTTAAACTTGCAGGAAAGGGTAGTGCAGTGTTAACCACTAATATGTCAAATGGTCATGATACCGCCGCAGATTACTTAGATAAAGTGTTAACATCCTTTGGTAGTACAGTAGTGGCCAAGTATAATGCTGCTACAAATTACCCTGATCAATTAAATAATCCCGATTGGCTAGCTGCAGTATGTGAGATTATAAGTCTTTCTATTGTAGATTGTTTAGAGAATGGGGTCGAATCTAATCCTGCACTGGAAGCGTTATTTACCTCACTAAAAGAAATGATGATTCTATACAAAGAACATGGGATTAATGAGGGCGAATGGAGATACTGGGAAGAGAATAATTTATTTGACTATGATTCGTTCGCATCAGTACTTTCTCGAGTAAATGGAGACTTGGTTAGATGAGAAGAATAAAGTTAATAGAGCAAATGGAGCATAGTGAGTGTGGGTTAGCTTGTGCAGCAATGATTATAAATTATTTGGGTGGTAAGATAAATTTAAACCAATTAAGGGATGAATATGGCGTCCCGAATGGAGGGTACAACCTATTACAATTAAGTGAAATTCTAAATGCGTATAAAGTAAAAACAAAAGGTATAAGAATTCACGATATTAGCGGGTTGGAAAAAAAATTTTTTCCATGTATAGCTTTTTGGAAGGGCACGCATTTTGTAATCATTGAAAAAGTCTCAAATAAGATTACGATCATTGACCCGACAAGTGGAAGAAGAAAAATATCTGTCACGGAATTTTTAGATAATTTTTCAGGTGTAGCTTTAATATTGTTAGATAGTAGACTTAAAATAGCGCAAAAAAAGGAGAAACACCATACTTTTTTAAGGGACTTAATAAATTATAATAAAAGATTGTTATTGTCCCTTCTATTTGTTACCATAATATTGCAGTTAATTACATTAATAATTCCTTATATGATTCAACGTATTACTGACTCAATTCATTATGAAAGTTTACAAGGGCAAGGTAGTTACATCTTTAGTCTTTTTATTATTGTGTTTGGGTATTACCTGACGAATATTATTAGGGCAATCCTTATTACTAAATTACAGGTCAATATGGACGATATGCTCCTGACTAAGATCCTAACTCACTTGTTAAAGGTACCCATTAGATTTTTTGATAATCGAAGTAAAGGAGAAATTATATTTAGAATTAATTCAAATTCTTACATTAGACAAATAATAAGTGAAAAGATAATAACGGTATGTATTGATGTGATCTTTTTCTTTCTATATTTATTTGCTATGATTCGGCTCAATTTGGAGTTGTCTTTGATCATTATGTTACTAGGTTTAGTAATCTGTACGCTATCGCTTGTTTACACTAAAAAACTGAATAGCATTGAGCAAAATCAAATTATCTATTCAGTTAAGACGCAGAATATGGTTACAGAAATTGTTGAAAATATTGCTACAATTAAGGCGTTTGGAGTAGAAGATTCAGTAAAGGCAAAGTGGAAAGAAGCTTTTAATAAACAAATGAAGTATGAGGGGATTAAAGCGAAGTATAATGCGTTGTTAGGGAATCTTCCTACGACGATTCAAGTTGCCTTTCCAGCCTTTGTATACATAGTTGGTAGTAGTTACGTACAAAGTGAAGCCATAACTATTGGTGAATTGATAGCGTTCAATACGTTAGCAGGTTTTTTCTTGACACCAATCATGTCTTTAGTTGGCTCTTATTCAGATATTAGTATTGTGAAAATATATATTAGAAAGTTGCTAGATATAATAGATTCTAACGTTGAAGATAATGGGAATACCCCGTTACAAATAAGAAGTGGCGAGCTCAGCTTAAGAGATGTCCATTTCCAATATAATAAATTCTCTCCTTTTGTTTTAAAAGATATTAATATTAATATTGAGAGCGGATCTAAAGTAGCTATTGTGGGGAATAGCGGTTCCGGAAAGAGTACACTCTTGAAAATAATGGCATCACTATATCAGCCCACCTCAGGCTCACTTTACATTGATGATGTGGATACAAGGTGCCTGAATAGGAGAACAATTAGACAACAGTTAGGTATCGTTTTACAAGAAGCAGAGTTATTTAATGAAACGATTAAAAACAATATTCTCTTTTATCGTAAACAAGATATAAATAATTTAAATGAAATTTTAAACGCCTTAAAGATAAATGATATGCTAAAAGGCTCACCAATAGGTATCGAAACGATTGTCTCAGAAGGCGGAACCAATTTTTCTGGAGGTCAGCGCCAACGTATTTCAACAGCTAGGGCATTGTACAATGGTCCTAAAATACTCCTTTTAGACGAGCCGACAAGTTCATTAGATAGTGGGGCTGTCAGAGATTTTATGGATATAATATTTCAATCAGATGTCACGTGTGTGATGATTTCACACAGATATCATGATATGGAGAAGTTTGATCTTATTTATGTTTTAGAAGAAGGTCAAATCGTTGCCCAAGGCAGTCATGAACAACTTTTAAACATGTCAAATACGTATAAAAAATTATATCTTAATAAAGAGGAATTTGAGACTCTCTCATCTGAATTAAGTACGTAGATAGCTTATTTTATCATAATGTGTGGAGGTAAGATAACGTGAGTGAACATTTGATTAGCATGAAAAATGTAGCCAAGACCTATGACGAATTCAAATTAGATAAGGTCTCCCTTAATATTCCAAAGGGGAAAATAATTGGATTGATTGGAGAAAATGGTTCTGGGAAAACAACCATTATCAAATTAATATTGAATGAAGTTCAGAAAGATAGTGGTGAAATCCTTGTTTTTGGCAAGAAAAATGATCTGAATATTAAGTCGAATAAAGAGGATTTGGCAGTCATTTTTGATACTAACCATTTTCATGAAATTTTCAATGCCCAAGAGATAGGAAAGTTTATGAAAAAAATTATTCACCGTTGGGATGATCATAAATATGAGGAATTGTTAGCTACTTTTAATTTACCAGCTAATAAACCAATAAAGGATTTTAGTCATGGTATGAAAGTAAAGCTTAACTTTGCAATAGTGTTATCTTATGCACCTAAGCTACTCATTTTAGATGAGGCGACAAATGGATTAGATCCAATGGTAAGAAGAGAGATTTTAGATATATTACAAAGATATGTTGCGAATAAAGAACGATCAGTTTTTATTTCTTCACACATTATCAGTGATCTTGATCGTATTGCTGATCAAATTATTTTGCTCCACCAAGGTAACATTTTATTAGATGAAGAGAAAGAGACATTACTGAATAAGTACGGCATCGCTACTTGTACGAATGATTACTTTAATAAAATAAACCCAAATGACATCCTTATGTTCAATAGAGACTTCGGAAAGATGAATGTCCTTGTTACAGATAGAAGGGCATTTAAACAAAAGCATCCTAAGTGTGAGTGGTTAATCCCTAATCTGGAAGACTTGCTTTATCTTTTTGTTAGGGGGGAAAGAGCGTGAATGGTTTAATCTTAAAGGATCTACTTATTTTGAGTAAAAAAGCTAAACTTCCAGAGATATTGATTCAATTAGTGCTTTCTATGCTCTTCGCTTGGCAATATGGTATTAATTATTTAATCCCCATTCTTGTCTTTTTGTTTTCCTTAACAAATATTAATTGCTTTTATGTGTTAAGTAGTGAAGATGAAAAGGTAAAATGGAAGCAACAATTATCTGCCCTTCCATTAAGTCGAGATGATATTATTAATAGTCGACATCTGACTATTTTATTTACTTCCTTATTACAACTACTTTTTTTAACAATTATTTCGTTGGTTATGCAGATTTTTGTAGAGGAGCTTAATCTTTTAAGCTCGATATTAGTAAGTTTTTTTGGCTCGATCTTTGTGTTCTTAGCAGGTATGTTACATATCTCATTGCGGAAAGTTTTGGGTGTCACAGCATCCATACTATCTATGGTTTTATCAATGGCGATTTTTGCATTGCTTGCTTATATGTGGAGTAAAATGGATTTCGATCTACTAGCTGCTTCATACGGAGATTATATATTTCTATTTGCAACTGCTATTGTTATGGCCGGCATGATTGAACGATTATGCTATTTCTTTGAAAAGGTTTTTTACTATAGGCATGAGTAAGTTGCTTGAGAATTAGGCTATGTTGGGTCGTTAGTCATTCAAAATTACTTTATCGCAGTGTAACTGGCTGTATCAAGCAAATAAGTGAACACGTCATGTCTAAGTGGGAGATCCAACAGCCAGTGACGGTCAACTAACGTTCAGTGTGGGAGAGAGGAAGCTGATTAATTTCGCAACATCTGCACGAGCGCATCCTATGCGTCGCTCCCCCACTGAACGAAGTTTCACTTTAACAATCTGCTGGTACTATGGGTGTACCCATGAATGTTAATAATACGATTAGTCGATCGGGATTCCTATCGCTAATGTCATTCTTCATTACGGAGCGTCGCACCTTGATAGAAAAATACGAACTCATCCCTCCCTAATTAAGACAATCTATCTAAATACTAATCCCAGATATTCGGCCTTCTAACTTGGGCTGTACGTAAATAATCAAGAAGTTGACCGGTATGAACAGATTCATGATAAGCAATTCTTAGGAGCATATCGCCAAGTGGTCGGATATATCCAACATCTGACCTGTCTATTAGAATATCTTTTAATTCCTCATTGCTGAGTGACTTAACAAAGCTTAGGAACTTCTGCCGATAAGGTTGAGCAAATGCTAATTCTTCTTCAACGGTTGTAAACGGTTTTGATTGATAAGGATTATAAAAATTTTTTATAGGCGAATGCATTTGATTTTCTAATATTTGATGGTAAAGATACTCTCCTTCAAGAACGTGTCTTATCATGTCTTGACACGTCATCGCTTCAGAATCTGGGCGCCATTCTAATACCTTATCGGGGATAGATGTCCAAACTTTAATACTACGACGTCGGATTTCTTCAAAATTTAAAATAATTAAGTCATTTACATTCATGATTAGTTTTCCTCCTCGTTCCACTATTTTATCATGGGGATACTTCGGTTATAATCGAAGTATATCTGTATATTTTTTGGAGGGATGAAAGATGGGGAGTAGACCAGATTTCTCCAATGTTGCAAAGTTAATAGGCGATCGATCTAGAGCTGCTATGTTAGATGCCCTTCTTGGGTTAGATGGACTCCCAGCAACTGAGCTAGCGAAGAAAGCCAATATTTCGTTACAAACTGCAAGTAGTCATTTAGCAAAATTAGTTGAGGGTAATCTCATTCGTGCAGAAAAACACGGTCGTCACCGCTACTATCGTTTAGCCAATTCTGATGTGGCTCAAGCATTAGAAAGGTTGACTGTTATTGCGCCACCCACACGAATTAGTTCCCTAAAAGATTCCACTCGAGCTGAAAGCATTCGAACTGCCCGAACTTGTTATGATCATTTGGCAGGGAGGCTAGGTGTGTCTTTAACAGAAGCCTTTATAAAGAGAGGTTATTTGATAGAAGATCAAGATAATTTTTTGGTAACAGATATGGGAGAAAAATTCTTTAATGATTTTGATATCAATCTTGCTGAATTGCGCAAAAAAAGAAGATACTTTGCCCGAAAGTGCCTTGATTGGAGTGAAAGACGATACCATCTTGCCGGCTCTTTAGGTCATGCTGTGATGATAAGGTTATTAGATCTAGGTTGGATTGACAAGCTGCCTGATCGGGCGATAAAGGTTACCAAAAAGGGAAGAGTGGGCTTAAGCGAATGCTTAGGCATAACTGAAGATCACTTGTAAAATGAACATCTCAAATACAAGAGAATGCCGATTTCTTTGATAAATAAGAGAATCGGCTTTTTTATCGCAGTGTAACGGGCTGGGGCTGCGATTACTCGCCCCATCGAAGGGCTTTTGTAAGTTTCCACTACAAGAATTAAGGGAACACGTTATGTCAAAGTGGAAGATCCAACAGCCAGTAACGGCCCGATTGGTTCAACTAACGTTCAGTGGGGGAGAGAGGAATCTAACTAAGTTCGCGACGTCGTGCCGTAACGTCTGCACGAGCACATCCTATGCGTCGCCCCCCTACTGAACGAAGTTTCACTATATCGTATTTTGGGTTATTTTTTTCTCGGATTTTTCTATTAGTACCTTTGTTCGATCAGAAAGCTAGTCAATTAACTTAGCCAAATAATTTCGCTAAATAAAGCCTTTTGAATGGGCAATGTCAATATCAACTGTGTCATCACTTATTTCCCAACATATTAGCCAAGTAATTTTTACAACAAAACAAGTGGCTGATCATTAATCCATATACTTGACGTGAAACTGACGTGAACGTGGACCATCAAATTCACAAAAATAAACGCCTTGCCACGTACCAAGAACGAGTGTGCCTGCATTAATCACAAGTGTTTGAGCATGACCAACTGTGCTTGTTTTTAAGTGAGCAGCAGTATTGCCTTCTATGTGGCGATCCAAATGGTGCTCCCAAGGATAGATTTCATCCAGCCGCCTTAGAAAGTCTGTTTTTACATCAGGATCAGCATTTTCATTAACAGTAATTCCGGCTGTGGTATGTAATGATGAGACGATGACAATTCCATTCTCCAGTCCATTAGAAGTAATCCAATCCTGAATCTGTTCCGTAATCTCAATCATATCGCTATGCTTAGTCGTTTTAACTGAAAATGTAGTCAACATGTTTGTTCCTCCAATTTGTTTTTTGTTAGTACTAGTTTAATAAAAATAAGAAGTATGGTAAAATTTTTAGCAAATATTTTTTAGTAAGGGAGACTAATAAAATGAGTCGAACAGCTATCGAAACAAAGCACGCTCCACAAGCAATAGGTCCCTACTCTCAAGCGATTGATTTAGGAGATTTTATTTTTGTATCTGGTCAAATTCCGCTTAATCCTGAGACAATGGAAGTCGTAGCAGGTGGAATTAAAGAACAAACTCAGCAAGTCATGAAAAATCTTGCTGCTGTTTTGAAAGAGGCCGGACTGTCATTCGATCATGTCGCTAAGTTTACCATCTATTTAACAGATATGAATGATTTTGCAGCGTTAAATGAAACGTATGCGGCCTACTTGACCGCTCCTTATCCAGCTCGAGCTACTGTCGAAGTAAGCCAGCTGCCAAAAGGTGTAAAGGTTGAAATGGATGTTATTGCAAAGCGTTAAAGCAGAACCGCCTGTTTAACCTGAAAAACAATTGAACGATTAAAATAAAACGCATGTGTTCTAGAATGATCACATGCGTTTTACTAGTTAACGAATATTTTAGATATAAACAGCTATGTGGGACTAAGAGTCGGCTTTTAACAATTAACCGAAGATCAAACATTTATTGACTCATTAATATATACTTTAACCAATTTTAACTGCTACTCAAACATGGTTTGGCACAAGCTCAGGGTGTCGCCTCTGGGCAATAACCATGATGATTCCACAGAGCAATAATAAGCCACTTGTCGAAAGGAAAACAGCAGGATAGCCAAAAGAAGCCGAAATGGTTCCACCTAGAGTTGGACCAATCATATTACCAAAGAAACGGAGGCTTGTGTTATAGCCAAGGACTTCTCCTTGCATTGAGATTGGAGCCTCCTGCCGTATATAGGCAATGCGAATGGGAATAATACCGCCAATAGCGAGACCAAGGAGGAAACGAAGAAGTACCAATTGCCATAGGCTACTAACAAATCCACCTGGAAAGTAAACGATACCTGCAGCAAAAAATAGTATCGTTAAAATTTTAATATAGCCAACTCGATCTCCGATGGTTCCCCATTTACGAGCCATAATTAAGTTACCAAGTCCAGCCGCTGAAAAGGCTAGTCCAGAATAGAAGGCGACATTGGTAAGCCCATTTAGCTCAACAACAAAGAGCGATAAGATAGGCTGGACACTGAAGTGGGCAATTTGTACGACCATTGACATGATCATCACGATTAAAAGCATCGGATGACGCAAAATATGCAGTAATACTTGCTTGCCTGTGTATTGAACAGGTTGTTCTTCTTCTTGAATGCGATACTCTTTAATACCAAATAAAACAAGAAAGCTTGATAGAATAAGGACAAGAGCTACCCATTGAAAACTAGCTGAGTAGCCAAATGTATCGGCCAAGACTCCTCCGAGTAATGGTCCCATCAGTGTACCTGTAATACTACCCGTCTGAAGTGTGCCTAACACACGCCCAGCAACACGCTTTGATGTTTGGGTGGCGATAAGTGCTTGCGACATGGAGATAAACCCCGTAAAAATCCCCATAAAAAGCCGTAAAATGAATAATTGGAGAATAGATGTCACAAAGCCCATTAAAAAGAGGGAGATGCTTAAGCCAAAGCCAAAGGCAACTAAAATCATTTTTCGACCATATTTATCCCCGATTCTTCCCCAAATCGGTGAGAAAATAAAGGCTGTCACAAAGGTAATACTAAAGATGAGACCTGACCATGTTTGAACATAGCTCGTTGAGTAATCTCCTAATGAATCAATATAGAGTGACAGAAAAGGTTGTACCATCGTAATGCTTCCCGCAATAAAAAAATTAGCGATCCACATTATCTTTATATTTCTTTTAATCAGTTGTTCGGTCTGGATGTCGATCACTTCTTTCAAAAATATTTCGTCTCTCTAAATATATGATAACATATTTTTAAAAACTTGAAACTTTTCTGCAAATCCCTGCTTTTTCCTAGTTTTTTGAGGTGTTTTTGCGTAGAATAGAGGGTAATAATGTTTCCTTTTTCTAAGATTTTTCGAAGAGAGAGGGTTATGCGCTTGTCGTCTTTGACAGCGATGATTTTAACTTTATTTAGCAGCAGTCTCCCACTTAGAAATGACGTGTTCCCTTATTTCTTGAAGTGGGAGTCTTACAAAAGCCCTTCGATGGGGCGAGTAATCGCAGCCCCAACAAGTTACACTGCGATAAAACCTGGGCGTAAATACGCCGAGGCGCATTTGATCAAGTGAAATTAAGCTTCGTTGGCTTTGGATTGAGGAGTGGGAATATGTCAAAACAAGATGAGAACTGGCTTCAAGAAGAAAAACGAGTGAATGAGGTAGTCGCCTATATTGAGCGTAAGCTGGAGAGATTAAGGCAATACATGAAAACTCTGAAAGAACGTGTCATAGATATTCGAAAAGATTTCTGGGATGATGTGACCGTTAATTTAACTGAGCTCGATGACGCCATTGAAACACAAGCAAGCTTAAAACAACAAGCAGAGTTTTTATCCGAGCGTGAGCGAAGTCATGGTCAGCTGGGACAACAACTTCATAAATTGGAACAATTAAAGCAAACGCCTTACTTTGGGCGAATTGACTTTATCGAGGAGGGGCATTCCGAGTCAGAAGCCATATATATTGGGACATCATCGTTAATGGATCAACACGATGAGAATTTCTTGGTGTATGATTGGCGTGCCCCCATTTCAAGTATGTATTATGACTATCCCCCGGGCCCTGCGAGCTATCAAGCGATTGATAAGCAAGTAAAAGGTGAAATTACTTTAAAGCGGCAATATGTTATTAAACAAGGTAAGCTATCAGGTATGTTTGATACTGGACTGACGATTGGTGATCATTTACTCCAATCTGTACTTGGTCAGTCTGCAGACACAACGATGAAGAGTATTGTGGCAACGATTCAGCGAGAACAGAACAAAATTATCCGAAATGAAAAGGATAAAATACTCGTCGTTCAAGGCGTAGCTGGGAGTGGTAAGACTTCGGCAGCGTTACAGCGTGTTGCGTATTTACTCTATCGCTATCGAGAACAGCTTTCTGCCGATCAAATGATTCTGTTTTCACCAAATCCTTTATTTAATAGTTATGTTTCACGTGTGTTGCCAGAGCTCGGTGAAGATAATATTAAACAAATGACTTTTTATAACTATATAGAACAGCAGTTGGGCAAACGTTTTAAAATTGAGTCACCATTTGATCAGATGGAATTCGTATTATCGGAGAACAGCCATGATCATGACCAAATGGCGCGTTTAACGAGTATACGATATAAAGCGAGTGGATATTTCCATCGTCAAATTGATCAATTTCTAGAGCAATTAAAAAAAGCTAACATGCAATTTCGCAATATTCGTTTTCGTGGCGAGTTGTTATTTGATAAGCGGACTTTGGCCGATTATTTTTATCAGTTTCCTGAATCGATCCCCATTCAAAATCGGTTAGAGAGACTGGCTACTTGGATCTTAAAACAGTTAAAAGAAATGGAACAAACCTTAATAGATGCTGATTGGGTTCAAGATGAAGTCGAGCTATTAGATAAGGATGACTATTTAGAAGCTTATCGACATGTTGAATCACATTCTCCATCTGAAATAGAAACTTATGATGATCATGATCAAGAGGTCTATTATTTGAAGTTAAAAGTAATAAAGCATACGCTACGCCCATTAAGAGATAAGATCAAACGATTTCACTTTGTTGACACAAAACAAACCTATTTAGCTTTATTTGATCAAAGCAAACCAACAGAAGGATTGTCTGAGCTAGAATGGAATGCCTTAGCTGCTTTTACGAAAAAAAATTTCGCAGAGAAGATTTTAACATGGGAGGATGCGACACCATTTCTTTATTTCGAACGTATGTTAATTGGATTCGATGAAAACAGGTCAATAAAACATATTTTCTTAGATGAAGCACAGGATTATTCAATCTTTCAAATTCAATATTTAGCACGAATTTATCCGAATAGCCGGATGACGTTACTTGGCGATTTGAATCAAGCGATTTATTATCATGCTGTTAAAGACAGTAATGTATTACAAGATCAGATCAGTCATTCACAAACTAGAATAACATTATATCGCAGCTATCGCTCTACTCGACCTATTGTGGAATTCACGAGATCGTTTATGCCAAATGGAGAAGATATTGAACCATTTAATCGTGATGGTCAGTTGCCATCTGTGATCGAGGTCGATAATGAAGCGATTGCTAAGTATAAGCTCCATAGTTGCTTAGATGATTATTTAGCACAACAACATCAAAACATTGCAGTCATTACCAAAACAATAGATGAAGCTAAACAGCTAGCACGTTTATTAGAAAAAAACGATCAGAATGTCTATTTAATTAACAAGGAAACGCATACCTTTAAAGCTGGCATTAACGTTATACCTGTATATTTGGCGAAAGGAATTGAGTTTGATGCAGTTGTTGTTTATAATGCATCGGCCCATCAATATTTAAATGAATTAGAACGTAACCTTCTTTATACTGCCTGTACACGTGCTATGCATGTCCTAACGTTAATTGCAATTGGGGGTGTATCACACTTTATTAAAGAAGTCCCTACTGATTATTATCGTTTCTTAAAAGTTCATCAAATTAATCATCCGGATGAATAGAACGAGGGTGCAAGTGAGTCGGTGTTAGAGAATTCATGTACTGGAAGGAAAAATGCCTTCATTATTGGAGTTGTCATTAAAGGTTAGCGAATAGATTTGAAAGGCCTGGAGGCGTCACTCTAAACTTTTCTGTGCTAGAAGATGCTGAAAAGTTAAGTGACTAGGTAGGGAGGTTAGCAAGTTCGACGGCTAAGTTGTTACTTAGCTACAGTCAATCAATTAATACGAATATAGTTACACCGGGACCAAAGGATTAACTAAATATCGGAAATGTCAGCATAATATTTGAAGGCACATACCGCTTCGGCAAAATACTTCGCTTTCCGCAGACATGGCATCAGCTAACTTTGTGAAGAAAACCGCTTCTGCTTATGCTATTTCTATAGGAGTCTTAGTATTTTGCCTCCACTATATCAGGTTTTGATCCGATCTTTTGTTATATTTCATCTATATACGGCAAGGAACCCCCACTTCAATCAGACCACAAGGTCGTGAAGTGGTGGGTCGTTGACTATGTCCCGGTCCCATTTGCTTACCATCTAAAACTGCGCTTGATTACATTACCAGAAGTAGGCTTAATGCCATAACAGCCATACCAGCTATTAATCCGTAAATTGATGTATGTGTTTCATCATACCGTTTAGCGGCAGGTAGTAACTCGTCTAAAGAGATAAAGATCATAATTCCCGCCACTCCTGCAAAAATAATGCCAAATAATGTTTCTGTTAAAAATGGCATGAACAAGAAGTAGGCGAGTATAGCCCCTGCTGGCTCTGCTAATCCTGATAAAAAGGAGAGCTTAAATGCTTTCTTTTTACTCCCGGTTGCATAATAAATAGGAACAGATATGGCAATTCCTTCAGGGATATTGTGAATGGCAATGGCAACAGCGATAGCAAATCCTAAGGCAGGATCCTGCAAAGTAGCCGTAAAGGTGGCAATCCCCTCAGGAAAGTTGTGAATGGCAATAGCTAATGCCGTGAAAGTCCCCATCTTTAGTAAACTTGAATCGTGTGCGACTGTTGGGGACTTATCCATATCTTCAACCTTTTTAACTTCATGAGGATTTCCCTGCTTTGGAATAAACCGATCAATTAATGCAATGAGAAGCATACCACCAAAAAAACCGATAACGGTCATCCACGCTCCACGTACCTCACCTAACTCGGATGTAAGTGAATCCTGTGCTTTAACAAAGATTTCAACCATTGAAACATAAATCATCACACCTGCAGAAAAGCCAAGTGAGAATGAGAGAAATTTTGTATTTGTTGTAGAGGTAAAGAAAGCTAAAACACTACCAATCCCCGTTGCCAAACCAGCAAACAAGGTTAAACCAAATGCAAGTAGTACATGTTCGTCCATCTGTCCAATCCCTTCCGTAATTCTGTCTTGTATCTTGTGCCAAGGCTTATTTTTTTCTTTAGATCAACATTTTTTCATATATCTTCATTTTATGCTCACTTTAATAAATGTGCAATCCTTTTTGATTCTGATTGGCTATGTTAGTGTTTAGATGCAACAGAAGTCTCCTACTATTTCTATAAGGAGGAAGATGCATGCCAATTTGTATGTCGCTCAGTGTTCACCCCTCGGCTAAAGTAATATAATAACGCAGGTGAATGCCACAGATTTTCAGTGGAAATGTATCGAGGCTAGCTCCTAAAAATCTGGCACAAATATTCCAAGGCGCATTTGCTTATTAAGCAAGGTTCAATCTTATCTTTTTTCTTTTTAGTAAAAAATATGAGAAAATATATAATATAACATAAGGAGGATTTTGATATGCTAAAAGATTTAACTTCAAGCACAACTTTACACAACGGTGTCACCATGCCTTGGTTAGGTCTAGGGGTTTACAAGGTAGATGATGGAGAAGAAGTGATCCAGTCCGTCGAAACTGCTTTAGCAAATGGTTATCGCAGTATTGATACAGCCGCAGTTTATCAAAATGAGGTCGGAGTGGGACAAGCGATTCAAAACTCCGGTCTACCACGGGATCAGTTATTCATTACTTCGAAAGTCTGGAATAGCTCACAAGGCTATGAGGAGACGCTACAGGCTTATGAAGATAGCTTAGCGCGTCTAAACCTTGATTATTTAGATTTGTATTTAATTCATTGGCCAGCACCTAAGCTTAATCAATACCAGGACACATGGCGAGCGTTGGAAAAATTGTATCAAGATGGCAAGGTAAGAGCGATTGGAGTAAGCAATTTTCAAATTACGCACTTAACTGAACTGATTGACAACTGTACGATTGTACCGATGGTGAATCAAGTTGAGTTCCATCCACATTTGACTCAAGAACCGCTCCGCGATTTTTGTCGTAAGCATAATATTCAAGTTGAGGCATGGTCACCACTAAAACAGGGACAATTATTAAATGACCCTACCTTAGTTAAAATTGCCGAAAAATATCAGAAATCAACGGCACAGGTCATTATCCGTTGGGACCTTCAAAGTGGAGTGGTTACAATTCCGAAATCGGTTAAAGCAGATCGCATTGTTGCTAATTCCGATGTGTTTGATTTTGAGTTAACCGATCAGGAAATGCAACAAATCAACGCGTTGAATAAAGATGAGCGGTGTGGTCCTAACCCAGATCATTTCTGGGCAGAATAGGAGAAGGTCGTTTGCCATATTTAAAAGAACCAGCCATTGATCAACAAAGTCTGCTGAAATCAGCGGGGACTTAGTAGATTCTGGCTGGTTCTTTATTGATTAGTCGGCTAATAATGATCCAGCTGCTTCATCGATGATAACGGTGATGTTATCATGCTTGCGAAGAATAGAAGCAGGGAAATCTTCACTTATTTCATCGTTTTCTAGCAATCGCTTAACAGCTTCTGCCTTTTTTTCGCCGGAAATGAGTAACAGGATTTCTTTACTATCCATAATCGTGGCAATTCCCATTGTAATCGCATGGGTAGGAACATCTTCTTTCTTCTCAAAGAATCGGGCATTAGCCTCCCTTGTAGAAGCGTCCAGTTCAACTACATGTGTCCGACTTGAAAAAGGTGTTCCGGGCTCGTTAAAGCCAATATGCCCATTAAGGCCGATACCTAGTACTTGTAGATCAATTTCGTTAGCTTGGTGAACGGATGCCTCATAATCCTTGCACTCCTGCTGATTGTCTCCAGTATTCCCATTAGGGAGATGGACCTGGCTTTGATCAATATCAATATGACTAAATAGCTTATCCTGCATAAAATAATTGTAGCTATTAGGATCAGATGGGGCCAGTCCAACATACTCATCTAAATTAAAGGTTGAAACATCACGAAAGGAAACCTCCCCTTTGTTAAATGCTTCAATAAGACACTGATACATTCCTTCTGGTGTAGAACCTGTTGCTAACCCAAGAACAGGGTTAGCTTGTTCCTTAATGGTAGCTATGATGCGCTGACATGCGTGTCTACTCATGTCTTGATAATCTTTTACTCTTACTATATTCATGTTGTCACACTCCTGTATATGCTATTTTTCCTTGACATAAGGTATAGTGTATATTTAATTGATCGTCTACTAATAATAAATCAGCGTCTTTACCAGTCGCGATTGAACCTTTCCGCTCAAAAACGCCAATTTGCTTAGCTGGATTTACGGAAGCCATCTTCACAATGTCGCTTAAGGTCACACCTTGTATTTGTAAAAGATGCTTAGCACCATCAATCATATTTAAGATGCTTCCCGCTAATGTTCCATCCTCTAATACAGCGCGTCCTTCTGCAACTTTGACAGGTTGTCCTCCTAATTCATAGTCTCCATCAGGCAGACCTTTAGCTCGCATCGCATCAGTGATTAGAATTAAGCGATCACTGCCAACATTTTGATAGATAATCGCTAGCATAGCAGGATCTATATGGATACCATCCGCAATAATCTCAGCCTTAAGCTGATCGAGTAAAAAGCTAGCGCCGACAGCACCAATATCTCTGTGATGAATGCCATTCATTGCGTTACATAAATGTGTGAGCTGATTGACGCCAACCGAGACCGCCTTTTTCATATCAGCAAACGATGCATCGGTGTGACCAGCTGATACGTTAATTCCTTGCTCTCTTAATGCTTGAATAAAGGTTCCATCTTCGTCGTGCTCTGGCGCCATCGTAATCGTTTTTATTTTTCCTTGAGCGATACTTTGCCATTTATTAAATAGCTCAAGATCAGGCTTACGAATATATTGGGCAGGCTGGGCCCCAGCTTTATCTTTTTCAACAAACGGTCCTTCTAAGTGGACACCGATTAATTCAGCTTGTTTAGCCTGATGATTGAAGTTTGCCACCGCTGAGAGGGCTGCTTCAATTTGTTGATCAGACTGTGTAATCGTAGTAGCTAAAAAGCTTGTTGTACCTTCGCTTACTAAATAGCTGGCCATTTTTGTCAAGGCCTCATCAGTGGCATCCATTACATCAGCACCAGCTGCACCATGAATATGGGTGTCGATAAAGCCTGGAAGCAGATTTAGTCCAGCTCCATCAATTACTAATGTATCTTGTGCAAGTTCACTTGGCTCATCTCGGTAGATTTTTTTAATTTTGCCATTTTCAATAGATAGGTGACCAAAGTGATGGTCTGTTTCTTGATAGATCGTTACATTTTTAATTAACATCTTTGATCCCCCTAGAATAGTTTGTTGTTGGTGTTTTCTGTTATTTCTCGTTTGATTCGGTTTGCGTACGCACTATTTTTTATCGATAGTCCAGTGCAAATTAAATCAACTAAGTAGAGCTGTGTCACTTTAGAAACCAATGAACCTCGATCAATAGGATTCTCCTTTGCTGCTGATAAAAGAATAAGATCAGCCAATTTAGTTAGGGGTGACTTAGCGTAGTTCGTCAGCGCAATAATACGTGCCCCCTTCGTTTTGGCAATGCTAACATTATCGATTATTTCCTTAGTACTTCCAGTTAAACTAATCGCAATAATGACGGTCTTGTCAGTTGCAGAGGTTGCCCGCATAATTTGAGCGTGTGTATCTGTGATGACGGTGATATTTTTTCCAATTCGCATTAACCGGTTTTGTAAATCAAGTCCAGCAATTCCAGAGGATCCGATGCCAAAGACGACAACATCCTCAGCTTGATCAATCAGGTCAATCACTTGTTCAAGCTGATCAAGGTCAACGAGTTGGTAGGATTGCTCAAGTGCTTTGACCATATTTGTTTTAATCTGGTCTGCAAAGCTTGATTCGTTAGTCTGTTCAGACTTTTGTGTTTGCTCATGAGCAAATGCTAGCTTAAAGGCTTGAAAACCATTAAAGCCAATTTTTCTAAAAAAGCGAAGGGCGGTTGCTTCTGCCACCTGACAATTTTCAGCTAACTCTGTTAATGAATCATAAATGACTTTTTCTTGATTAGACATAATATAATTGAATATTTTTAGCTCAGATTTGGTAAAGCTATGTTTATTCTGCTCCATTTGAATTGAAGGAATAATTGAGGAATGGGTATGGTCAACCATACAATTCACCCCCTTTGCTAATAATATATCATTTTGATTATTACTGGTCAAATTTAAATTTAAAAATGACGGCCAACTATCATTTCGGGAAATCATGTGAGTAAGTCTTGATCTAATCACGTCACATTAGCTTCGTGTAGCTTGATCGTTACCAACCGCACAGCAAGCTATTGCCGTAATCAGTCAACAATAAAAATCAAACTAAAAAGGAGTGCTGATCCTTTCTATGGGTTCGATCATTGTATTAATCGTGTTAATTATTTTAAATGCCTTCTTTGCTGCGTCAGAAATTGCTCTTGTTTCTTTGAACGATAACATGGTACGACGTCAAGCTGAACAGGACGACAAGAAAGCGATCTTACTTGCTAAGCTGTTAGAAGAGCCTGGTCGGTTTTTAGCAACGATTCAAATTGGTATTACGTTAGCCGGCTTTTTAGCCAGTGCATTTGCCGCCGATACCTTTGCAACGCCTTTAGCTGAAAGATTAGCTAATTGGGGTGTCCCTTTATCAATAGCGACGCTTAATACTTTATCCGTGGTCGTCATTACAATTTTATTGTCCTACTTTACTTTAGTCATTGGGGAACTTGTACCTAAACAGCTTGCCTTACAGAAGGCAGAAACAATAGCAAGGTTTGTAGCTAAGCCAGTAACCTTATTATTTAAAATTAGCTTGCCAATTGTTGTCTTTCTTAATGCATCAACAAATTTTATTGTAAAGTTATTTGGTGTCGATCCTAACTCCGAGAATGAAGAAGCAACCGAAGAAGAAATCAGATTGATGGTGGATTTAGGCGGTGAAAGAGGAACAATCGAAAAAGCAGAATCCTTAATGATTCATAATATTTTTGAATTTAATGATAAAGATGTGTCTGATATTATGACACACCGGATCAATATGTCTGCAATAGAGCTCCAAACCACACTGTCAGAGGTTGTGAGCTTAATTAAAGAGAATCGTTTTACACGATATCCTGTCTTTGATGATACGATTGATCATATTGTTGGTATTTTGCATACAAAGGATCTTATTCCGTATATTACAGCTGATTGTAGAAGCTTTTCTTTAGCTAACGTGATCAGAAAGCCTTACTTTGTGTTAGAGAGTAAACCCGTTGACCATGTTTTAAAAGAAATGCAACAGCTTAATATTCATATTGCGATCATTATCGATGAATATGGTGGCACACATGGTTTAGTCACCATCGAGGATTTAATAGAAGAAATTGTTGGCGAAATATCAAGTGAGCATGGTGAAGAAGAGAAGCATCCACTAGGCATTGAGTCAATTTCAGCGCATGAAGCAATCGTTCAAGGTGATACACATCTTTATGACTTTAATCATTTCTTTGACGTTGAATTACCAACTGAAAGGTATGAGACCGTCAATGGCTTTTTAGTAGATCAAATTGGCTATATTCCCACAAATGAAAAGGATGCCCAAGTTAATTACCAAGACCTGATCTTTACTATCACTAAGTCTACAAATAAACGAATTGAAGAAGTTAATGTTAAGCGTAAAACTTAAGGTAGACTTGTGCAATAAAACATGACGTTTAGGACAAAACGTTTCTCCGACACCAAAAGGAACAGTCTTGCAAGTTAAAATAATCTAAGTCAAAATTTAAATCGATTGAGATACTTTAGTCATTAAATAATCTTGTTTCTAGATGCTTTAATTTTGGTAAGACTAATAACGCTAATAAAGATCCGCTCAAACTGCTAATGATAAACCCAGGTGCGAAAGCAAGCATTCCAACTGATTGTCCCATTAGTAAACGAGCAATTGGAATCGATAAGAGTGATCCAAATATTCCAGTTCCGATGATTTCACCAGTTATAGCTGAGGCAGTTTTGGGTTGCCAACGGTAGAGTAAACCCGCAAGTATAGCACCAATCATGCCACCTGGAAAGGCTAGTAATGTGCCTAATCCAAGTAAGTTTCGGATCAACCCAATGCCAAAGGCGATGATAACTGCTGGTAACGGTCCAAGTAAAACAGCACTGACAATACTAATCGCGTGTTGAACTGGAAAGGCATGGGCAATACCTGTCGGAAACCAGAAAAAAGTTGCCCCTATCACACCAATCGCAATAAAAGCAGCCATTAGCGTAAGTTGAGCTGTTTTCATCATAGTAGTCCTCCCCTTTGTGTATATGGACGAATCATGAAACACAGGTGTTTGTTATTTGTTTAGCTTGACAACTGTGGAGTATCGTTTTTTAGTCGGTACGAGTTGGATTCGATCTCCATATCCATATGGGAATAGTTTATCATAAAGTGAAACTTCGTTCAGTGGGGGGGCGATGCCTAGAATGTACTCGTGCAGACATTGCGACACGACGTCGCGAACTTAGTCAGCTTCCTTTCTCCCCACGGAATATTAGTTGAACCAATCGGGCCGTTACTGGCTGTTGGATCTCTCATTAGACACGACCTGTGCCTTTATTTCTTGAAGGGGGAGGTTTATAGCCAGTTACACTGCGATGAATACAGTGGATAAGTTTATTATCTTGAATTCGAGATAAAATTTGATATAATTATTATAGAAAGGGGGAATACAAATGCAACTTGCTGGTATTCATCATGTTTCAGCATTAACAGCAAATGCAAAAGATAATTATCATTTTTATACACATATATTAGGCATGCGTTTAGTTAAAAAATCAGTAAACCAGGATTCGCCTAGTATGTATCATTTATTTTACGCTGATGAAATAGGTCGCCCAGGTACTGACTTAACCTTCTTTGAAATGTTAGGTGTTGGACATACCTACCGTGGCAATAATAGTATTTCACTTACAGGGCTTCGTGTTGCATCAGATGCTGCACTAGATTATTGGATCGATCGTTTTAATCAATATCACGTTCAGCATCAAGGTATGACAGAACAATTTGGCAGAAACGTTATTTATTTTGAGGATCCAGAGGGGCAAAGATTAATGCTAGTCTCCGATCAGACAAATAAAGGTGTTGAATCGGGGATACCATGGGAAAAAAGTGAAGTGCCACAAGCGTTTGGGATTACAGGTCTTGGTCCGGTTACATTAACGATTCCTAAGCTTGATCCAACTGCACATGTATTAACAGAATTATTAAACTTTACCAAAGCGGGTTCTTATGCTTCCCCACATCCTGATCAACCGGATATCGTTGTTTATCAAACGGGTAAAGGGGGAACGGGTGCAGAGCTTCATCTCGAAACAAGAACAGATTTAGCTGCTGAAAAACCAGGACGTGGAAGTGTTCACCATGTTGCTTTTCGAGTAAAAGATAAAAACGAGCTTGACCAATGGCATAAACGTATTAAACAGGCACGTTTACCCCATTCAGGCTTAATTGATCGTTATTACTTTCAATCCCTTTATTTTAGGGAGCCTAATGGTATTCTTTACGAGCTTGCCACTGACGGGCCAGGTTTTGCTACTGACGAGGAAGTTGAAACCTTAGGTGAACGGCTAGCGCTACCCCCATTTTTAGAGGATAGACGTTTAGAAATAGAAGCATCATTGCATCCCTTAAATACGAAGCACTAAAATCAGCCATTCGGCTGTTTTTTTTGTCTAGGAAATGATAAATTTTTCGGATGTGAATAACATGTAGGTAACCTGTTTAGCGACGTCCAGTTTGAGCGCCAAAAACTAGGCGACTTCACGAATCGCCCTACGATAAGTCATCATCGGTTTGCAAGCTTATTGTGATTCCTTTATCTCAGTTGCTTCGCTCCAGTCGCTACGTTTTTAAGCGGGCACTCTGCGCTTTTGTTTTACGTTGGTTATAGAATTATTTGTTGTCGTAGGTTATTGCTGGTCTATTTTTAAAAAGATGCTATACTAGAAGATAACTAAAATCTGCGGAGGAGGATAATTATGGTAAATCAAACTAACCCGCAAGCGATCTTTTTAGATATGGATGGTACGCTTTTAGATCAATATAATCGAGTAAGCGATAATGCAAAGCAAGTGATTGATCATATACGTAAACAAGGCATCTATGTATTTATTGCTACCGGAAGAGGGAAAGAAGAGATATATCCTACAGCACCCGAGGGCTTTGAGGTTGATGGTGTAATTAGCTCGAATGGAATGACAGGCTATTTGGGAGATGAGCTATTGTTTGAGCACACTTTACCCTTTGAAGTAGTGAAGAGAATCGTAGAGCAAGCTCGAGAAATGCGAATCTACTATGAAGTATTCCCTACCTCTGGCCCTTCCCAAGCAGAAATAATTGACCAACCTATGTTAAATGAAGCCGTAAAGGGGCCAAGACCTGAGAGTGTAGGTATTAACGAGTGGGTCGAGCGTCAAGAGGTGATTGAACGTGGTATTAATTGGGTTGAAAGAATTGAAGATGGTAGATATTCTAAGCTTTACACGTTTAGTAAAAGTAGAACAGATATTATCCAGTGGCAAAAGGTACTTGATCAAATGAAGCAGGAGTTACCATTCACCACCTCATCGTCTACAGCACATAATATTGAGATTATGGTCGCCAATAAAAATAAGGCAACAGGAGTAAAGAGTTTTCTAGACCGAATCGGTTTGACTAGTGACCAAATATTGGTTATGGGTGATAGTTACAATGACTTAGAAATGTTTAAACTGGCCGGACATACTGTAGCCATGAAAAATGCCCCAACCGAGATCCAAGCTTTAGCTGATGAGGTTACGACATACACCTGTAATGAGGATGGGGTTTATCATTATTTACGAGACCGTTTTATTACAGTATAACTGGCTATAAACCGCCCTGTTCAAGAAATAAGGGAACAGGTCATGTCTAAGTGTGAGATCCAACAGCCAGTAACGGCCCGATTGGTTCAACTACCATTCAGTGGGGGGAGAGAAGAAGCTGACTAAGTTCGTGACGTCGTGTCGCAACGTCTGCACGAGCACATCCTAGGCATCGAATCCCCCACTGAACGAAGTTTCACTTTATGTCAGGTTGATCAATGGATTTTTAGGTGTTTTGGTAGAAAAGTTAACCAATATGTAGCTAGTAGCGGGAATATATGATACAACCAGTTGCATAGTTAGGAAAGTGTAATTTTTACTCAGTTAATTTAGGCACTGTCCTACTAAACAAAAGTCTAGTGTTTTTACTGGGCTTTTTTCAATAGGATAAAAGAGAATTTCACAGTTTGTTACGGTATCCTTTTTAAAAAATAAAATTGATTTTCAAATGGGTAAGTTCCTCTATTTTAGAAAATGGTGGTTCATATAAAATTATGCTTAACACAAGGCTCTGGTGAGTTAATAAAAAAGAAAAGGAGTTAATTAAATGATAAGTCAATTACCGAAGCTAAATGAACAGTTAATGCGCGTAGCGTTAGGAAAAGAACCAGCTGATCTCGTACTGAAAAATGGTACATTGGTTAATGTCATTACAGGAGAACTGAACCCAAGGGTAGATCTTGCCATTGCAGCTAACCGGATCGCCTATATCGGAAAGGCTGAGCATACCATTGGTCAACAAACAAAGGTAATTGAGCTGAATGGAAATTATTTAGCCCCGGGTTTAATGGATGGACATATGCATGTTGAGAGTACAATGTTAACCGTTACAGAATTTGCCCGAATTGCCCTGACAAAAGGAACCACCAGTATCTTTATGGACCCTCATGAGATGGCGAACGTTTTTGGTAAAGCAGGGGTACGTTATATGCATGATGAAGGACAATCATTACCACTTAATGTCTTTACAACCTTTCCATCCTGTGTCCCAGCTACGGATGGTTTAGAAGATGCTGGAGCTACTATTGAAGTCGAGGATGTCCAAGAAGGGCTGACATGGCCAAATGTTGTCGGCTTAGGAGAGGTGATGAACTTTCCAGGTGTCGTAGCTGGTGATGCCAAAATGATCGGTGAGATTAATGCGACTATTCAGGCAGGTAAAACGGTGACGGGACATTTTCCTGAAGGAACCAACCAAATGCTTCAAGCTTACTTATTAGCGGGTGCTAATTCCTGTCATGAAACGGTATCTCGTGAACAAGCTTTAGAAAAATTAAGACTAGGCATGTATGTCATGATTAGGGAAGGTTCGGCTTGGCAGGATGTCAAAGAAGTTATCAAAGTGATTACAGAAGATCAAGTGAGTACAGATCACATCATGCTTGTTACCGATGATATCTATCCTGAAACATTGGTAACGAAAGGTCAAATCAATCACGTGGTGAGAAGAGCGATTGAAGAAGGCGTTGACCCTGTTACAGCAATTAAGCTAGCCACGATTAATACTGCGCGATACTTTAAGTTAGCCGATGACTACGGCAGCCTCTCACCTGGAAAAGTTGCCGATGTGCTCGTGTTAGAGGATCTAAGTCAAATGGAGCCAACGATGGTTATTGCCGGCGGAGCTATCGTTGCTCAAGAAGGACAGTTAACCGTCGACTTGCCTAGCTATCATTATCCTAAACAAATTAAACAATCGATTCATGTAAAACGAGCATTACGAGCGTCAGATTTTATTGTAAAAGCACCTGTGATTGATCAGCAGGTTACAGTCAATGCGATTAAAGTAATTGAAAATAGTGCTCGAACGATGAAAGCAGAATTTCAGTTACAAGCTAATCAAGAGGGAATCATTCAATCGGATCTTAGTCAAGATGTGGTGAAGTTAGCCTGTATCGATCGACATCATCAATCAGGTGATCGATCACTTGCATTTGCTCATGGTTTTCAATTGAAAAAGGGTGCGGTTGCATCAACAGTGGCTCATGACAGTCATAACCTACTTGTTATGGGTGTTAATGATCGCGATATGGCATTAGCCGCAAATAAGCTAATCGAAGTCGGTGGTGGTATGGTTGTGGTAGAGAACGGTCAGCTATTAGCCTTGGTCCCGATGCCTGTAGCAGGGTTAATGTCTGATGCTCCTGCCGAGAAAGTTGTCGAGCAAGTTCGTCAATTAGAAAAGGCCTGGAGGCAAATAGGGTGTACGATTCATGCACCATTTATGACATTTTCGCTAATCGCCTTACCTGTAATTCCGGATATTAGAATAAGTAATCGAGGATTAGTCGATGTCACTAGTTTTTCACTTATTGGCGTAATTAAACGGTAACTAGAGCACGCCTAAAACGACATGAATAGTCATATCTATATTCCCATTCTCTGATAATCATTGGTCTGCTACGCTTTGTGGGGATACGATTTTAACCATGATTCGAATTAAGGACTCACTTTATCACAGTGTAACTGGCTATTAGACTTCCCCTTCAAGAAATAAGGGAACACGTTATGTCTAATCCAATAGCCAGTAACGGCCCGATTAGTTCAACTAACGTTCAGTGTGGGAGAGAGCAGGCTGACTCAGTTCGCGACGTCGTGTCGCACGTCTGCACAAGCACATCCTATGCGTCGAATCCCCCACTGAACGAAGTTTCACTTTATCTTATGCCTAGTCCCTAAACTGTTTTTGCCTTAATGGAACGTGCCTGCTTCAGTGGTATCGGGAAATTAACTGTTCTTACCATAGAGAGAGACTTTTTTTGACATACTAAAAGGTTTTAGAAACGACATTTAAAAAGCGAATCTCTTCAAAAGTATATAAGTTTGGAGGTTCGTTTTTTTATTTAGGCTCTGTTAAAGTTCAATGTTGATATTTATAGAAAAACGGAACTCCCATAAAAC